>CAVWDY010000001.1:0-73264 GCA_963753875.1 uncultured Alphaproteobacteria bacterium
CTGTTTCAGCCTTGAGAGGGCCGCGTCCTAACCGCTAGACGAAGGGAGCGTATGGGTTGAGGGAATAGCCTCGAAATCGGCCCGCCGCAAGGCGGGTCTCGGCCTTTTCGGCGCGCATGATTACCGCCGAACCGCCCGCGCTTTGGCGAGATTCTGCCGTCACGGCTCGCTGACAAATTTCAGCCGGCCGGTGGCTTTCAGCGTATGCGCGTCAAAGGTGCGGATTTCGGTGGCCCCGCCGACATCCAGCGTCACCACCAGGCGATCGCCGGCGACCGCCGGTGGAGACGATCCGGGCGCCCTTCGGCAGCGTTGCCGTGATGTCGGTGGCGACAGTGCTTCCCTCGGTGCGGAAAAGACGGTAGCCGATGGCGATCAGAACGGCCGATACCGCCAGCGCCGTGGTAAGGCCCGCAATCAGCATCATCCGCCGCACCCGCGCAAACAGCGCGGCCTGCTCGGGGGTCGGTTCGGGCGCAACAGTTTCGGTCATGCAGAACTCTTTCAAGGGATCGGCTCTTCTTTGGAACAAGGCTCGAATAGCGGTCAAAGGCTGGAGGTCATCGTCGCCGGCGACGAGGGATCGACCCGGCTCGACCGCGTGCTCGCGGTGCGCCTTGCCGAGCTGTCGCGATCGCGGCTGAAGGCGCTGATCCTCGCCGGCCAGGTCACCGTCAAGAAGCGCCCCCATTCGCGACCCCGCTTATCATGTCGCCGCCGGCGATACGATCACAATCGACGTGCCGGAAGCGATCGACCGCCGAGCCCAAGGGCGAGGATATCGCGCTCGATATCGTCTACGAGGATGACGACATCATCGTCATCGACAAGCCGAGGGGGCTGGTGGTGCATCCGGCCGCGGGCCACGAGACCGGCACGCTGGTCAACGCGCTGATCGCCCATTGCGGCGCGAGCCTGTCCGGGATCGGCGGCGTCAGGCGCCCGGGCATCGTGCACCGGCTCGACAAGGACACCACCGGGCTGATGGTGGCGGCGAAGAACGACCGCGCCCACCAATCGCTGACCGCGCAATTTGCCGACCACGGCCGCACCGGCGCGATGCGGCGCGGCTACATGGCCTTCGTCTGGGGCGTGCCGAACCGGCAGCGCGGCACCGTCGACGCGCCGATCGACCGGCATCCCTATGCCCGCGAAAAGATGGCGGTGCGCGAGGGCGGCCGCGAGGCCGTCACCCATTGGGAGGTCCAGGAAAGCCTTCAGCGGGCGCGACGGCAAGCCGGTCGCCGCGCTGCTCGCCTGCCAGCTCGAGACCGGGCGCACCCATCAGATCCGGGTGCATCTGGCCCATATCGGCCACCCCCTGATGGGCGATGCCGTCTATGGCCCGCACTTCAAGACCAAGGCCAGCCATCTCGGCCCCCAGAGCCAGGCGGCCCTGGCCGCCCTCGATCGCCAAGCGCTACACGCATACCTCCTGGCCCTGGAACACCCCAAAACCGGGGCAATTCTGGAGTGGATCTCGGATTTGCCCGAGGATCTCGCCCACCTGCGGGATTGCCTGCGAGCGGCGCTATGACGCAGGCCGTTCGGAAAAGCTAAGTTATGACAATAGGTTATAGCAGCCACACGGGGACGTGACGGCGGCTATCCTTCCAAATGCCCTCCGATTTGGTGTATGTTGCACCTGCGTTGAATATCCAACGCGGAACATCGCAGCGCGACTGGCTTTAACACAGCGGCCGTCTGCCTGGCCCGCCGCTATCGGGGGCCTGAACCACTGGAGGGCGCTAAATGGCCCGTACAGCTACCCTGCCGGTTCTCAACGGAGAATCCGGCCTTTCCCGATACCTCGCCGAGATCCGCAAGTTTCCGATGCTGGAACCCCAGCAGGAATACATGCTCGCCAAGCGCTGGCGCGAGCATGACGATCGCGACGCGGCACATCACCTTGTCACCAGCCATCTCCGGCTCGTGGCCAAGATCGCCATGGGCTATCGCGGCTACGGCTTGCCGATTTCCGAGGTCGTCTCGGAAGGCAATGTCGGCCTGATGCAGGCGGTGAAGCGGTTCGAGCCCGAGAAGGGCTTCCGACTCGCCACCTACGCCATGTGGTGGATCAAGGCGTCAATACAAGAGTACATCCTGCGTTCCTGGTCGCTCGTGAAGATGGGCACCACCGCGAACCAGAAGAAGCTGTTCTTCAACCTGCGCAAGGCGAAGAGCAAGATCTCCGCGCTGGACGAGGGTGATCTGCACCCCGACCAGGTGAAGCTGATCGCCAAGCGCCTCGGCGTGACGGATCAGGACGTTGTCGACATGAACCGCCGTCTCGGCGGCGATGCCTCGCTCAACGCGCCGATCCGCGACGACGGCGAGGCCGGCGAATGGCAGGACTGGCTGGTCGATACCTCGCCCAACCAGGAAGCCCTGATGGCCGAGCACGAGGAGTTCGATCATCGCCGCGAGGCGCTGAACGGCGCCATCAGCGTGCTCAACCCGCGGGAACGCCGCATCTTCGAGGCGCGGCGTCTGGCGGAAGATCCGATGACGCTGGAAGACCTCGCCGCCGAATTCGGCGTGTCGCGCGAACGCGTGCGGCAGATCGAGGTCCGCGCCTTCGAGAAGGTGCAGTCGGCCGTCAAGGGCACGATCGCCAGGCAGGAAGCGGCCGCGCTGGAAGCCGCGCACTGATTATCGAGGCGGATCGACGAGCAAGACACGAAAGCCGGCGGCAACGCCGGCTTTTTTGTTGGCGGTGCCGATCGCCGGCACCCCTCAACGCAGGGTGCTGAGATAGTCCGACAGCGTGGTGGCGATCGCCAAACGTGCTCTGCCGCAGCGGCTGGCCGCTCAACAGCACGCCGGCCTGGGTCTTGTAATCGGGCGGCACATGGTCGGTCGGCTTCAGCGGCTCGCTGAGAAGATTGCGGTAGCGGTCATAGGCCTGTTGGGTGCCGACGAAGATGCAGACGCAATGCTGCGGTTCGGCATACAAATAACGCACGGCGTCGCCAACGCCGTTCACGACGAAGCGATGCGCCGGCAGCATGCGCAGCGCTTTTTGCCCGCCGGATCGTTGGCGACCTGGATACGAAAACCGGCCGACGACAGATAAAAGCTGTTCTTTTCCAGGAACGGCTTGCTCGGCTCATCCGAGGCGGCCAGAACCGCAGCGTGAGCAACAGCACAACGGCCGGAATCAGGCGCGAGGCCATGCGAACCGAGATGATGCCGACGGCCCGCCGCACCGGCGCGTATGATCGATCGCATTGCGAGTGCCTCTGCCTTAAGCTCGCCGCCCGCTGGCCGGCCATGACGCTGCGACAGTGGCCATGATCGTGTCGAACTCAAGTCGGCATCCGGACGACGACTGGCCCTACTCTCCCCACTGCCTCGCCAGCGTCGCCAGCGCGCAGCCTTCGCAATAGCGCGCGTCCTTGAAGTCGATCCAGTTATGCGCATAGACGCGACTCGAGCGGAATGCCGTAGCGCGCGCGCAGCACCTTGACCAGGATCCGCCACGCCGCGATCTGCGCCTCGGTGGCGCCGCGCGTCACGTCGGGATAATTGCCGGCGAATTCCACCCCGATCGAAGTGTCGCCGATCACCTGGTGATAGGTCGGGCCGTTGTCGATGTATTTGTTGTCGTTGCGGTTGGCGCCGTCGCCATGGGTCGGAACCAGATGTCTCCGGCACCGCCCAGTACACCGTGCCGTCGGTTTCCACCCAGACCGTGACGCCGCGCCGCGTCGGGTTCTTCGACTGCGCCAGCGCGCCGCCGCGCGCCGAGCCGGCCGGCCCCTCGGTCTGGTGCACGATGATGTTGCGCCAGGGATGGGCTTTTGCGACATCGCCCCAGGGCGCGAGCCAGACCATCTTCAGGCCCGGGAATCTCCGGCGTGCCGGACGTCGCGCGCGATCGCCTCGAGGTCCGGCGATTGCGCGGCGGCCGGGACAGAGCATGGCGACGGCGCCAGAGCGCCATCACCAGCAGACGAAACTTCATGGATCGAAGGCCCGGTGAGCTGCCTGCACGATCAGCCGGTAGCGACGCTTCAGGCGTGCCTGCGCAGGGCCAGTTCCGGCACCGCCTCGGGCTCGGGCACCAGCGGCGGCGAGAGCTCGTACACCGCGTGGCGGTTCTTGCCCTCCTTCTTGGCGACGTAGAGCGCGTGGTCGGCGGCGGCGATCAGCCGGTCCGGGAATGCGCCGATCTCGCGGGTCCATTGCGCGACGCCGATCGAGACCGCGATCGGGATATCCGTCCCCACGCAGGCGGCGGCGTCGTCGCGGCAGACGTCGATGATCCGGCGCGCGATCATCGCGCCCTCGCGCAGCGTCGAGGCCGGCAGCACGACGCAGAACTCGTCGCCGCCGGTGCGCGCCAGCATGTCGCCGGGCCGCAGCCTCGTCTGCGCCATCAGCGTGAAGTGCTGCAGGCAGGCGTCGCCCGCGGCGTGGCCGTGGGTGTCGTTGATCGCCTTGAAGCCGTCGAGATCGATCACCAGCAGCGCGAACGGCTGCGTTGCTGCGTTCCGACCTCGCGCATTCCTCGGTCAGACGCTGCAGCAGATGCCGCCGGTTGCCGACGCCGGTGAGATCGTCCATCAGCGCGAGATCGGCGACCTCGTTGCGCAGCCGGTCGATCGCCATCAGCAGGAAGCCGAAATTCACGGCCATCGACAGGAACATCAGCGCCAGGATCACGATCGACTGCGGCGCGTTGAATTGCACGAACGAGAAGTCGCCGCCGATCTGGAGGATCTTGCCCACGGCGCGGAAGGCGTAGATGCCGATGGTGAGCATGGTGATGATGCCCGCGAGCCGGGCACCGGGATTGACGCGGCCATCCTGCGGCGACATCAGCAACTTGAGCGTCAGCGCCAGCGGCAGCGCCTGGGCGACCGAATAGATCAGGATCCGCATCGTCGAGCTGTCGTAGCCGAAGATGAAAAACGCCAGGCCGGCGAAGGTCAATCCGGTGATCAGCGCGGTGCCGCGCCACGTCGACCGGCTGGTCGTAAAACCGCTTGATGCCCATCGCGGCCAGGCAGGTGGAGAAAATCACGACCGTGCCGCCGGCCAATAGCGGGATCAGCGAGTCCACGACCATGATCAGCATCGCGATCGCCGCGCCGATGGCGGCGGCGAAGGCCGAGCCGGTCCAGAACCGCGCCGCCTCGAATGCGGGGTAGCTGCGCATGACGTAGGCCCAGATCAGGCCCAGCGCGAGAAAATTGATGACGAACGCCGTCCACAGCGTCGGAACGTTCAGCATCGCGAAACCAGAACGCGCATGGCCCTGTCTCCCCAGTTATCGAACAGCCCACCCATGACTATCCCCGTAGTCTTGCGGGCAACATGCAGCAGCGCCGCTTAACGGACTCTCACCCGCGGCGGTGCAATCCAAGCCGTGGTTTTGAAATGATGAAGATGGCGCGCGGCCGTCCTCGATCGAGACAGAATGCGTCGCCGCGTTGGCGCATCGTTAACCCTGACGGGCCGGCGTCGGCGGCGCGATCGTTCGACTTCCGCGCGCGAGATTCGCCGGCGCGAGCCGATCGCCGCGCCGAAAACACGTCAAAACGCATAACAGCTGTGGATAACGTGATGACACCTGCGTGACAGCGCGGGGCAGCAGCCTGCGAATCTGTTGGGATTACATTCGAGGATGTTGCGAGGCTGGCCCTCCGCCGAGCATGCCTCGTGTCGCGTTTCCATCCATTAACCCAGATGAGGATGCTATGGCTAAGAAAGCGAAGAAGGCGAAGAAGGCGAAGAAGGCCAAGAAGTCGAAGAAGAAGTAACCTTCAAGCCCGGGTGGAGCCTCGCTCCGCCCGGGCACCCAGTGCGGGCGGAAATATTTTAGCAAAACGGCGGGCCTCGAGCCCGCCTTTTGATTTTTGGGGTGGCGTCCTCGTCGTCACTGCCTGCGACAAACGCGAAGCGTTCGCGCAAGGGAGCGATAGCGACGAAGCAATCGCCCGCGGTCATTCCGGGGCATCGCGAAGCGTCGACGCGACGATGTGCAATTGCACATCGCTGGAATGCGACGATTCTCCGCATGCCGCAACGCGCTCTGAGCCGTCTGGTCCGTGCGGACGCACCCGCGGAAAGCGGAATTCCAAATTCCCCGCCATCCGGAGTGACCTTCAATGACCGCGATCCGTGGAGCCGCCGCAGCCGTGACCGGCGCCGCCAGCGGCATCGGCCGGGCGCTGGCGATCGAGCTTGCCGCGCGCGGCTGCGATCTGGCGCTGGCCGATCGCGACGAGGCCGGGCTGCAGGCGGTGGCCGCCGAGATCGCCAAGGCCCATTCGCAAAAGGTCAGCGTTCACCGCGTCGATGTCAGCGAGCCCGGCCAGATCGCGGACTTCGCGCAGCGCCGCGATCGCGGCCCATCCCGGCCTCAACATCCTCGTCAACAATGCCGGCGTGGCGCTGCTCGGCCAGTTCCACGAGATCGACCAGGCGCAGATGGACTGGCTGATGAACATCAATTTCTGGGGCGTGGTGCATGCGACGCGCGCGTTCCTGCCGCATCTGGCGACCCGGCGCGAGGCCCATATCGTCAACCTCTCGAGCATCTTCGGCATCGTCGCGCCGCCGGGACAGACCGCCTACGCCGCGGCGAAATTCGCGGTGCGCGGCTTTTCCGAAATCGCTGCGCCACGAGCTGCAGATGGCGGCAAGCCCGGTTCGGCTTTCGGTGGTGCATCCCGGCGGCGTGCTGACCAACATCGTGCGCAACTCCCGCGCCGGCATCGGCGTCACCGACAATGAGCGCCGCGCGCAAACGATCGAGCGGTTCGACGCGATCGCCAGGACCACGCCGCAGAGACGCCGCGCTGCGGATCATCAAGGGCATCGAGAAGAACCAGCCGCGCATCCTGATCGGCGGCGACGCCCGCTTCATGGACCTGTTGCAGCGCTTTCGGCCCGGCACCTACTGGAACGTGATGGCGCGCCGGATCGCGAAGGCGGCGAAGGCGGGGAAGAAGGAAGCGAGTCGTCGCAGTACGTCGCACGTCGTCCCCGCGAACGCGGGGACCCGTAGCCATCGTCATCGTCGCGGCACGTGCGGTTCCGCGTGCGAAGCGCAGCCGCGCGTTCTGATGCAACGCAATCGCGCGTCAGCGCTAGGGTCCCTGCGTTCGCAGGGACGACACGCGACTTGGCGCGTTCGCATACGCGAATCGTCAGATTCGAATTTCAAACAGCAGCATCCTTGCAGATACAACTTCGCGTTCTCGCGGCGCGATGCGCCCGAGTTGTGCTTGCACTTCGCGCCCAACATCAGAGGGCGCAGGGAATGCCGGGCACCCGATGCGCCCGCAGCCGCGCGTGTAGTGTAGAAAGCACGCGCGTTAGTCACCACGGTCACACCGAAACACCCGGCATTCCCCGCGCAATGGTTTTAACGGTTTCCTTCATGCTCTCCCCGGTGATCGGGCTTGTTTGTCACCGTCACCTGCAGGTCACTACCTGCAAGCTTGACGCCAGCGTCGAGGCGTCAGGACCACACGACTTCGCCGTCCGCAGGCCCGGCGCATTCGTCAAAGCGCCGCCCGCGTCCACCGCATCCCGTCTTACGTCCGTGACGATCGCGAAACGCCCCTCCTGAGAGACGGGATGATTCGTCTCTATTGCTGTTTCTACCCCGGCGTCAAGCGAATTTCGGAAAATCGGAAATTGGGCGGGGTGTTGGCGCACGGTTTCGCTCGGCGAGGAGCCATCATACCCTCCCCTGGAGGGGGAGGGTCGACTCACATTGAGCACAGCGAAATGTGAGTCGGGGTGGGGTGATCTCTCAACTCGGGCACCGGTCGTTAAGAGAGACCGTCACCCCACCCCGCCGCTCATTTCATTCGCGTCGACCCAGAGAGCGAGCTTTGCTCGTCTCGACCCCTCCCTGGAGGGTATCACGAACGGCTCTGGAATACTGAATCGTCCGCTTTCGCGGATGATGACAAGAGGCGGTTATTGTCACCGCCCCACCAGTTGATCCGCGAAATACCCGATCGTCTTGCGATAGATCGTGGCGTGGTTCCATTCGCGCATCGCCTCGAAATTCGCACTGCCCTCGCCGTAAGGCGCGCCCATCTTGAAGCCGTTGGTGTGCAAAAGGTTGGCGGTGGAGGCGAGCACGTCGGCGACGCTGTGGCGGAGATCGACGCGGCCGTCGCCGTCGAAATCGACGCCGTATTTGATGTAGGACGACGGCAAAAATTGCGTCTGCCCGATTTCGCCGGCATAGGCGCCGATCATCTGGCTGAGCGGAAGGTCGCCGCGCTGCACGATCTTCAAGGCGGCGAGCAACTCGCCCTGGAATAATTCAGTGCGGCGGCAATCATGCGCCATGGTCGCGAGCACGCGAAACACCGGCAGTTTGCCCATGTCGCCCTTGCCGAAATCGGTCTCCAGCCCCCAGATCGCCACCAAAATCTGGCGGGGCACGCCGAACTTGGCCTCGATGCTCGACAACAAACCTGAATAGCGTTGCAACATGGCGCGGCCGCCATTGATGCGGCCCGGACCGACGCGGGTCGAGACATATTGCTCAAACGTCTTGGTGAAGGTGCCGCGCTGGCGCCGGTCGAAATTGAGCACCGCCATGTCCTGCTGCACGCCGCCGAGCGCCTGAGAGATCACGCCTTGGGAAATGCCGGCGGCCGCCGCCTCCGCCGAGATGTTTTGGACGAAGCTGTTGAAATCGCCGCCGCAGCGGGCGGCGTGGGCGGAGCCGGAGGCGAGAAAGGCGCCCAGGGAAACAACCAAACAAGAGAAGACGGCCAAGCGGGGGTTGAGCATGGTGGATTCCCTTCGAGTCACCGAGGATCATGGCACGGGAAAAACCGGCGCGTCAAAAATGAACGGCATTTTGGGCTAGGGAATCGATCCGTTGGCAGTTCACCTCTCCCCTTGTGGGAGAGGTCGGATCGCATCGACAGATGCGATCCGGGTGAGGGGTTTCTCTCCATCGATAGACCTGAACCCCTCACCCCAACCCTCTCCCACAAGGGGAGAGGGAGCGCACTTCCGTTGCCGGTAGTGATCATCGTTTCCCGACGCCTTGATCCGTATCAACATCCCTAAGCCGCGCTTTCGTAAGGATGGGG
The DNA here is from genome assembly GCA_963753875.1 of uncultured Alphaproteobacteria bacterium. Classification (GTDB taxonomy): domain Bacteria; phylum Pseudomonadota; class Alphaproteobacteria; order Rhizobiales; family Xanthobacteraceae; genus Bradyrhizobium. The sequence continues at coordinate 9,081 of CAVWDY010000001.1, forward strand.
ACCAAAGGAGAGCCCACATGATCGGAATTACCCTGACCACGGACCAGATTCGCAACGCGCCCGCTGAAGTGCGGCGCTGGATCGAGCATGAGGTGATCGCGTCCTTAGGGATCGCCGCCGACGCGCCGCCGGCCGCCGCCTTGCCGACGCAGACCGCCCACCTCGTCGCCTTGAGCGCGGAAGAGGCCGCCGCTGTGCTGTCGCAGATCCAGGGCATGATGGCCGCGGTCAACGTGTTCTTCGAATTCGGCCGGCCCGGTATTTCCTTCGGCCAGCCCGCCGTGATGGCGTTCCGGCTGATCGATATTCTGCATCACACGCGGCTTTCGAATATCGGGCAGGTGATGGCCTGTCTCGACCTGATCAACCAGGCGCTCTCGCAAGTGCGCCGCGATTCGTCGGCGCGGTTCTGCGGTTTCGACAATGAAGGCCATTGCCTGATCGCGCCGGAAACCCAGGCGAGCATCGCCGCGCTCTGGCAGAACGTGATCGCCAAGCAGCAGCCGGCCGCGAGCAGCGCGGCGGCGTAGCGGTTAATCATTTGAGCTAGAGCGTAGTGAGATTAGACCGAGCTTGTGACGACGGCGGAAGTGCGCTCCCTCGCCCCGCTTGCGGGGAGAGGGTTGGGGTGAGGGGGGACTCTCCACACATTCTAGCCTGCGGATAGTCCCCCTCACCCGAAGCCTTCGGCTCCGACCTCTCCCCGCAAGCGGGGCGAGGTGATCCCCAGATCGAAGGCGGCAGACCTTGAGCGACCGCGCGCCGATGCTAGATTCCCCGATCAAGAGCCAGCACAGACAATCCGTGAGTCAGCACATGCAACGCATAAAACCACGCCGACCAAAACTCCTGCGAACGCCGCTGTTCCGGCTGCTCGCGATCAACCTCGGAATCGGAACGGCGCTGGCGGTCTTTCTGGTCGGCGGGCTGCTCTGGCTCAATCCCGGCGGCTTGCGCCATCTGATCTTCACCGACCGCTCGCCCGGCGTCGCGCTCGGGCTTTTGCTGTTCGGCTTCATCGTCACCTTCGGCTCAACCGCGATGGGGAGTGCCATCATGGCAATGGGACAGCGTGAGGCGGATGATGACGAGCCGCGCGGGGGAAGGCGGCTGGTGGCGCAGGAGATAGGGCGGAGGGGTCGCTAGCGTCGGCCGAAGGCGAGCACGCCCATATCCTCCTGCACTTCGCTGAGCAGTGGGAATCAACTTAGGAGACTCGCAGGAATAAGGGCGTCGCTTCCTTCGTAATGGGCTGTAAATCTGCCAGACAAAACGAGGTCGCACGATTCACTTATCGTTGCAGGTCTCCTTAGTCTTTCGAGAGGCGACCAATCACTTGCAATATCGCTCAAGAGGGCCGATAACTACTCAACGCCGGGTAGTACATATGGTTGAGCGTTATCTTATTCGACGCGACTTCGCCGACATTTCTCCATTTCTAGATGCCATTCGAGCGCAAGCCGACAGCGAACGCGACGCGCTGGGATTTCTTCCAGAATCCGCCTACGCTGAAGCTGCGCGCCAACGCAAATTGATTCTCTTAATCTCGCAAGAGGGCACCCAAAGTTCGTACGCGGGACATCTTCTCTTCGGAGGAATATTTCCCGTTCTGCGCGTCCGACAAATCGCGGTAAGAGCGAAATCCAGACAAAAAGGGCAAGCGACCACTCTGCTTCGAGCTCTGATCGCACAAGGCGAGAAGGAGGGCTATCTCAGTGTTATCGCGAACGTGGCAACAGATCTGCTAGGAGCGAATTCGTTCTATGAAAAAAATGGCTTCCTCTCAGTGCGACTTAAAGCTGGCGGGAAGACCCGAAATAGAACGATTAATGTCCGTATCCTCCAACTCCAAACGCCAAGCTTGATATCGCTTATGGTCGGACCCCACCCTCCAAAGACAATTGAAATACTCCAACCTAAAAAGCGATCACCAGACATTCCCATTTACGCAATTGATTTGAACGTATTCTACGACGCGGTACGAAATCGTGCTCGGTCCGACGATGCCGGCGCAGTCTTTGAGGCGGCACTTAGCCATCAGATCAGAATAGCAGTCAGCCAAGAATTTATCGTAGAATTGCAAAGGACGTCCCATAACCCAGGCAATGATCCAGTACTTACGTTGGCAAAACGGATACCGAATCTCCCCCCGCAAGACAAATCAACGATTGAAACGATCAAGCCGATCATTGCGAGCTTAGTCTTTCCTGAGCGCACCGTTAGTGGACGCCTAAAATCGACTGATAAATCCGACGTATTGCATTTAGCTCACGCGGTAGCCGCCGGTGTATCGGGCTATATCACCAGCGACTCTAAGGTACTGGGGGCCCGAGATGCACTGATGACTGAGTTCAAGTTAGACGTCATCGGGCTGTCAGAATTTGTGGATTTGCTTGATCTTCCGAGTTCGGATGAGTCAGTGACGTTTACGAAAGAAACGAAGAATTTTCGAATTCGAATACCATCCGCTGAAGAAGCGATAGCGTTCATTGATGGCGAGAAGCTAACGACGGCGTCATTTCTTAGCGGAGCCAAAACGACCAACTGCGAACGACTGTCTATAAGTGATAATGACGGAATCATTGGGGTGAGTTTACTAATGCCCGCGTCGTCACTCGACCAACCGTCTCGCTCAATTGTGTGCGTACGCCAAGACCATCCTTTTTCATCCACAGTCGCGGACTTCCTTCTTTCCGAACAAGTTCGCTATTGCTCACGCAATAGCGCCTGCCATCTATCGATGATGGATGTTCCATCGCATCCAATAACGCGCAGAGTCGCTCTTAGCCAAGGCTTTCAACAGCGGGCCGGGAATGCTGCATCACTGGAAAAAATTGCTCTTGGACAGCCAGTTACGGAGAAAACGTGGGATAAAGCCAGACTATCGATCGAACGTTTGGCCGGGCTCAAACTTCAAGCAAAATGTCCGACATACGAAAGACCCACAGTTCGAATTACGATACCAACCGGTGAGAAAACCGAAATTGGGCTTTTCGAGCTGGAGACGCTACTTTCACCAACACTATTTTCTCTGCCGAAGCGCCATGCAGTTATTGTTCCTATCACCCGGTCGTTTGCGGCAGATTTGTTAGGAACCGATCTTCAGCATTCTTTTCTTGAAGTGCCTGAAGCACATTTTTTAAGCCGCCGCACATACCTCAACACAACAAGAGCAACTCATAGTATGATTCGCGGAGCGGCAATCGCGTTTTACGAATCATCGCGAGGCAAGGGTCGAGGCGGGATCGTCGCAATTGGTCGAATAGTCGACGTGACTTCAATCCCCGTAAATAACGCTCCTGAAACACTCCGGCGCGGTGCTGTTGTTGATAATCTTGCAACTCTAACCAGGTCTACGAGGGTTCTCGCGACCACGTTCGACAATCTTATTGTGCTTAAGAAGCCAGTAATTTTGAAAAAGCTTCGGGAGATTGGCTGCGTTACGAAGGCAAACTTTGTATCCGCGACACCTATCTCCGCCATGCATCTGACCGCTATCGTGGAAGCAGGCTGCGCTGATGATTGATAATGACGAGATTCTAATCTCACTAAAGCCAAAGCATGCAGTACACGTCTTCGAAGGCAAGAAAACAGTTGAACTTCGAAAGCGCCGTCCAAACGTTAGGCATGGAACACGGATTTGGATTTATGCCACTTCCCCGACTGCGGCGATAAAAGGGTACGCAAATCTGTTGCAAATTCAGACTGGTCCGCCTTCACGTATTTGGAAGAATTTTGGCAGTCTGACAGGAATCTCGAAAGATGAGTTCGACGTCTACTTTGAGGCGTGCGAGGTGGCGCATGCACTAATGCTTACTGATGTGATGGAAATGAAGCAGGCCTTGCCGCTCAAGCGTATCCGCGAACTGGTAGGCAGCTTTCACCCTCCTCAATTTTTTTGCCATCTCAACGGGGCGAGAAAGACGATGCGCCTTTCTTCGAGGAAATACGAACCAATAAAAAAATGACGGCAGGCCCTGGCCCACCGTTCACCGTTCGATCGATCCCGGGTCAAGCCCGGACATGACGATATTAGACCGACTTGAGCGTCATCCTGAGGTGCGAGCGTAGCAAGCCTCGAAGGATGAGCAACAATTGGCCGTCGCCCTTCGAGACGCGCCCTCTCGGGCGCTCCTCAGGGTGACGGGACACTCAATTATCCAAAAAGCTCCGCAGCTTCCTCGACCTCGACGGATGCTTCAACTTCCGCAGCGCCTTGGCCTCGATCTGGCGGATACGCTCTCTGGTCACCGAGAACTGCTGGCCGACTTCTTCCAGCGTGTGGTCGGTGTTCATGCCGATGCCGAAGCGCATGCGCAGCACGCGTTCCTCGCGCGGGGTGAGCGAGGCCAACACGCGCGTCGTGGTCTCGCGCAGGTTGGACTGGATCGCCGCATCGATCGGGAGGATCGCGTTCTTGTCCTCGATGAAATCGCCGAGATGGGAGTCTTCCTCGTCGCCGACCGGCGTCTCGAGCGACAGCGGCTCCTTGGCGATCTTGAGAACCTTGCGCACCTTCTCCAAGGGCATGCCGAGCTTTTCGGCGAGTTCTTCCGGCGTCGGCTCGCGGCCGATTTCGTTCAACATCTGGCGCGAGGTGCGCACGATCTTGTTGATGGTCTCGATCATGTGCACGGGAATGCGGATGGTGCGCGCCTGGTCCGCGATCGATCGCGTGATCGCCTGCCGGATCCACCACGTCGCATAAGTCGAGAACTTGTAACCCCGGCGGTATTCGAATTTGTCGACCGCCTTCATCAGGCCGATATTGCCTTCCTGGATCAGATCGAGGAATTGCAGGCCGCGGTTGGTGTATTTCTTGGCGATCGAGATCACGAGGCGAAGATTGGCCTCGACCATTTCCTTCTTGGCCTGGCGCGCCTCGCGCTCGCCCTTCTGCACGCCGTGCACGATCTTGCGGAACTCGCCGATCTCGAGCCCGGTCAGCGCGGCCAGATGCTGGATCTCGCCGCGCAGCTCCTTGATGCGGTCCTTCTCGTGATGGACGAAATTCTTCCAGCCCTTGGCCGACAGTTTGGAGACGCGGTTGAGCCAGCGCGGATCGAGCTCCGAGCCCTGATAATTCCTGAGGAAGTCTTCGCGCGCGACGCCGTGGCTGTCGCCCAGGCGAAGCAGGCGGCCCTCGAACGACACCAGCTTCTTGTTGATGTCGTAGAGCTGCTCGACCAGCGAATCGATACGGGCCTGGTTGAGCCGCAGCGACTTCACCTCGACGATGATCTCGTCCTTCAGCTTCTTGTATTTGCGCTCCTGCGCCGGCGACAGCGTCTCGTTCTGCAGCTGGTTGGAGATGTCCTGCTCCTGCAGGCGGCGCAGCTTCTTGTAGTTGTCGGCGATCTTGTCGAAGGTCTCGACCACCTTCGGCTTCAGCTCGGCCTCGATCGCCGCCAGCGACATCTGGTTTTCGAACTCGTCGTCATCGAGATCGGATTCGGCTGACGCTTCGGAGGTGCTTTCACCCTCGGCGGCCGCGGCCGGTGCCGCTGCCGGACGGAACGGGGTCGGCGACGGCGGCGCCGCCGGCGGCGCGGCAGCGGCCGGCATCGCCGCGCCATTGCCGTTGGGGGGATCGGCGAGCGGCTGGCCGTCGGGGCCGACCGGCGCCGCGAGCAGCGGGTTCATGCTGTTCTTGGCGTCGGGGCCGGCATAAGTCGCTTCGAGATCGATGATGTCGCGAAGGAAGATCTTTCCCTCGTTGAGTTCGTCGCGCCAGATGATGATGGCCTGGAAGGTCAGCGGGCTTTCGCAGAGCCCTGCGATCATCGCCTCGCGGCCGGCCTCGATGCGTTTGGCGATCGCGATTTCGCCCTCGCGCGACAGCAATTCGACCGTGCCCATCTCGCGCAGATACATGCGGACGGGATCGTCGGTGCGCTCGCCGGGCTCGGACTTCTTGACTTCGGTGACGGCCTTCTGCGTGACCTCGACCAGTTCGTTGTCGGTCTCGTCCTCGGCCTCTTCCTGTTTCTCTTCCTCAGCATCGGCGTCGTCAGCCTCGGTGACGTTGATGCCCATGTCGGAGAGCATCGACATGATGTCCTCGATCTGCTCGGGCGAGGTGGTGTCGGAGGGCAGCACTTCGTTGAGCTGATCGAAGGTCACGAAGCCGCGCTTCTTGGCCTGCTTGATCATCTTCTTGACGGCGGCATCCGACAGGTCGAGCAACGGCGACGGCGCTTCGGCCGTATCCTTCTCAGGGGCGTCCGCTGCCTTGTCGTCTTTTTCCTTGTCTTTAACCTGCAGCGTCTTTGCCTTGCTGGCCATTCAATGCTCCTAAACGCGCTTCAATCAGGAGGCGTCGCCGCGCCTGCTTGAATCACTAGATGTCTTACGACGCGGAAAGGGCGGCGCAGACCATCGCCACCCCAAATTGCGCTCAACGATTTCGAACTCTTAGCCCAGCGCGTATTCCGAAAAAGCGGCCTCCCGGTTTTGCGATCGGAATACGCGCCAGTTTATTTCTGACGCATTTTCTGAACCGCGAACCGGCCTCCACTTCGCCTCAAAATGCTATGGACTTATTAAGCTTCGATTAACCCTGTTTTTGCCGCCAAACCGTGGATTTGGCGAGTTTTTTCGCGGTTCCGGCCGGAGCCGTCCGCATCATTTTTTAATCCGGTGTCCTAGACGCTGCGCTGGAACCGGCCTGAGGACTCGCCGAATCCCTCGATCAGGGCCTCGATGCCGTCCACTTCCGCCATCCGGGCCTTGACGTCCCGCAGCCACGCCAAATTTGCCTCGCTTGCCTCTTCACCCAAGGCCAGCTCGGCATCCTTCAATTCCCTAAGTAATGAGTGCCATTGGCGATGCAAGGAGACGAGCTGGTGCCAGGTGGAAAGAACGTCCTCGCGCGCCGCACCTGGTTGCGCGCCCCACACCGCCTGGGTCGTGATGGCCCCCTCAACCCTTTGAAGTGCTTGCGAAAATCCGCCCGCTTCGAGGTCGGCGCGCATCTTCTCGCTCTGTTCGGATGGCTCCGGTGAGTGGTGATGGTCGTTGGCGAAGGCCGCGATGATGCCGGCGCGCAGTTTGTGCCCCTCGGGGTGGGCCAACTCCAGCGCGGCCACCTCTTCCAGATGGTCGTGCAGCAGCCAAGGGTGGTGGATCAGGCATTTCAGAATCAGCGCCTCCCGGCGCGACATCGCGCTGCGCTGGCCGCGCATGATCGGACTGGCCGCGAGCTGGGCGCTGGCCGCCTGATAGGGTCCGCGGTTGATGGTCTGGCTGCCGGCTGACGCCGCCGCCCGGCCGCCGGGGAAAGCGAAGCGGCCCGCCGCCCCCGGCGTAAAGGGGCCGCGGGAGCCAAAGCGCCGGCCTGATTCGCCGCCGTAGTTGCCGCCGATGCCGCCGCGATTTCCGCCCCGGCCATAGCCGCCGCGCCCCGTTTCCGGCGCAAAGGTCCGCTGCAGCCGTTCGCCGAGATCCTGGCGATAATAACGCCGCACCACCTCGTCGCGGATGCTGTTGGTCAGCTCGCCGATCCGCTTTTCCAGCGCCGCGCGCCGCTCGGGGGTTGTAAACGTGCCGCCTTCGATTTCGCGCGACCAGATCACGTCGGCGAGGCCGCGCGCGGCGCCGATCACTTCCTCGATCGCGGCGCGCCCGCCGGAACGCGCGAGATCGTCGGGGTCCTGCCCCTCCGGCAGCAGCGCAAAACGAAGACTTTTGGCCGGCAAAAGATGCGGCAGTGCCAGATCGGCGGCGCGCCACGCCGCCTTTTGTCCCGCGCGGTCGCCGTCGAAACACAAGATCGGCTCGTCCGCCATCTTCCATAACAGCGCGAGCTGGTTTTCGGTCAGCGCCGTGCCGAGCGGAGCCACGCTTGCGGGAAAACCCGCACCCACCATGGCGATGACGTCGACATAGCCTTCCACCACCACGAGCGATGCACCGTTATGGGTGGCAAGCCGGGCGGCGGCGAGGTTGTAGAGATTGTCGCCCTTGTGAAACAGCGGCGTTTCCGGCGAGTTCAGATATTTCGCCGCGACGTCCTTCTCCAGCGCGCGGCCGCCGAACGCGATCACGCGGCCGCGGATGTCGGCGATCGGAAACATCACGCGGTCGCGAAAGCGATCGTAGGGCACCGGAATATCGTCGCCGGCGATCAATAGCCCGGCTTCCACCATGTCCTCGACCGGAATGCCCTGCGCGCCGAGATATTCCTTCAGCGCAAACCGTTCGCCCGGCGCGTAGCCGATCCGGAACTGCAATTGGGTGGCGGGCGAAATCGCGCGGTCGGCGAGATAGCCGCGCGCCTTGGCGCCATTGCGCGAGGCCAGGGTGTCGGCGAAGAATTTCGCGGCGAGTTCCATGACATCGTACAGCGTCTTGCGGCGCTGCTCGTGCCGCGCGGCATCGGGCGTCACCGCCGGCAGCGGCAGGCCCGCCATCGCGGCCAGACGTTCCACCGCTTCGGTGAAACCGACGCCCTCGGTCTCCATCAGAAAGGAGATGATGTCGCCGTGCTTGCCGGAGGAGAAGTCGTGGTAAAATCCCTTCTGGTCGTTGACGGTGAACGACGGCGATTTTTCCTGCTGGAACGGCGACAGGCCTTTCCACTCGCGCCCCGCCTTCTTCAACTTGACGCGCCGGCCCACGACTTCCGAAACCGGAATCCGGGCGCGCAGCTCATCGAGGAATTGGGGCGTAAAGCGCATTTGTTCACGAGTTTGCGGTGAGTCGGGGCTAACCGACCATCGATATAGTGAAGGAAAGCTCACATCTTCAAGATTGATCGCTTTCACCCGCTATACACAGGGGCTAAGCGCCTCGCCCCGCTTGCGGGGAGAGGCCGGATTTCGAGCGTAGCGAGAAATACCGGTGAGGGGCTGCCTCCACTTGCTCAGCTCGCGGCGGCCCCCCTCACCCGGCGCTACGCGCCGACCTCTCCCCGCAAGCGGGGCGAGGTGGATGTGAGGTTGGCCGGCCCTACCCTTCCAGAAACCTTCCCGAGGCGATGCGCGGCAGGCCGGTGACGGGCCAGTTGTAGATATAGGTCCAGGCCTCGCCCGCTGCACCATTGTCCCGCGCGACCTGCAGCATCCGCCGGACATATTCGGTCGGCTCGGCAAAACCCTCGCCGCAGGCTTCATACATGTCGAACTCGCGCAGCAATTCCTCCGGCTGGCGCAGCCGAAACAGTTCGCCGAACACGATGTCGTCGGCGTTATCCGACAACACCAGCCCCGGATAATGCTTGACGCGATAGAGCCGGCCCCGGCAGCGCGCCTCGCCGATAAAGTCCGCGCCGCGCGACAATAGCTGCGCCATCGGATGATCGAAGCCGCGCATCAGCGTGCCGTAGACGAAGAGGTGGTCATTCATGGGCTATCTATAACCGTCATTGCGAGGAGCGAAGCGACGAATCCATCGAGCCGCAAGGAAGAATGGATTGCTTCGCTTCGCTCGCAATGACGACAAGGTAAGACAAAGCCTACGCCGCCACCACTTCATCGCTGATGACGACGAACTTTTTCAGGTCCATCCGGCCAAAACTCGTGGTCAGCGCGACGTCGGCGGCGTCGCGGCCGGTGCCCATCAGGATACGGCCGATCCGCGGCACCACATGGCGGGCGTCGAAGGTGTACCACTGGCCGGACAGATAGGCCTCGAACCAGCCGGAAAAATCCATCGGCTCGGGCTCGGGCGGAATGCCGATATCGCCCATGTAGCCGGTGCAATAGCGCGCCGGAATGCCCATGCAGCGGCAGAAGGTCAGCGCGAGGTGGGCGAAGTCGCGGCACACGCCGGCGCGCTGCTGATAGACGTCGAGCGCGGATTTCATATGGTGCGCGTGCTTGTAGCCGAAGGTGACGTGATCGTGCACGAAGTCGCAGATCGCGGCCACCCGCTCCCAGCCCAGCCTGGTGGTGCCGAACAGCGACCAGGCGATGTCGGTCAGCTTGTCGGTTTCGCAATAGCGGCTCGCCATCAGATACATCAGCACGTCGTCGGGCAGCCGATCGATCGGCAGTTGCTGCGCTGATGGCGCCACGACGTCGGCCAATCCGGAATCGCGCACCAGCGCATGGCCGCGCAAGCTCACGCCGCCGGCGGGCGCCACCAGCCGGCCGCAGATATTGCCGAAACTGTCGCGGTAAAATCCGATGGGCACGCCGGGTTCGGCGACGATGCTCTCGGTGCCGACGATGTCGTGGCGGCGCGAGGGGTGAATAGAGAGCATGATCACCATCGGCGTCGGCGCCACCGCGGCGTAGGCGATCTCGAAGCCGACCTTGATTTGCATGATCAGGCCTCCACTGCTTGACCGGCAGAGACGACGTCGATGCTGACCTTCATGCCGACAAAGGCGTCGGCCGAGCCGAGATAAGTGCCGTGCAGCGGAATGGCCTGGCGCGGGCGCAGCATGATCCGGTGCTCGCCAAACGCGACGGGGTGCGCGTAGCGATATTCGGTCTTGTGATGGATCGTCAGGAGCGGCATCGTTGATGCAATAATTATGACTTTGTGCGATGTAATCTACACCGATCCCTGCATATTTCTAAACCGGCATGCTCCTTCAATAGGCAAAACAGGCAACTAACAATGGTTTTGGGCGGCGCCGGCGACACATCATTACTCCTTGGCAAGGAGGATGTTCCGCCGGTCCTGGAGGAAAACGCCGAAGGGAGCTCGCCGTTCCTGCTGACCTCGGATCATTACGGCCGGACCATCCCGCGCGGGCTCGGCGATCTCGGCCTGCCGGAGAGCGAGATGACGCGGCATATCGCCTGGGACATCGGCATTGCCGGCGTCGCCCATGCGCTGTCGAAACATCTCGGCGCGCATCTGATCGCGCAGCGCTATTCGCGGCTGGTGATCGACTGCAACCGCCCACCGGACGCGCCAAGCTCGATCCCGCGCATCAGCGAGGCCACGATCATCCCCGGCAATGAAGGCCTCACCCGGGACGCGGCCGAAGCGCGGCGCCGACAAATCTTCGATCCCTACCATCGCCGCATTCGCGAGGTGATCGACCACCGCCTTCGTAACAATATAGCGACCGTGCTGGTGTCGCTGCACTCCTTCACCCCGGTCTATGCCGGGATCGCGCGGCCCTGGCATGTCGGCACGCTCTATCAGCGCGACAGCCGCCTGCCGCCGCTGTTGCTCAAGGGCTTGCGCGCGGCAGGCGATCTCGTGGTCGGCGACAACGAGCCCTATGCGGTAAGCGACGAGACCGACTACACCATTCCGGTTCACGGCGAGGCGCGCGGGTTGATGAATGCGGGAATCGAAATCCGCCAGGACCTGATCGCGGATCAGGCCGGCGAGAAGCAATGGGCGGATCGGCTGGCGAATATCTTCGGCGAGGTCGAAACGGAGCTGCGCGCGCAAGGCCTTATCGTTCCCTCCCCCCTTGCGGAGGAGGGCTAGGGAGGGGTAGCCGCAAACACCGGACTCGCGATACCCCTCTCCCCAACCCTCCCCCGCAAGGGGGGAGTTCACCGCATGCGTCGCGAGATATCGCTACTCAATAACGCCCGCACTCACCGCGCCCGCGTCAACGCCAGCCAGATGCCGCCGCCGATCATGAAGCCGCCGGATACGCGGGACAGAAGCCGCGTCCGCCGCGTCGAGAAGAACAATCGCGCGCGGCCGGCGAGCAGCGCGTAGGTCGCATCCGTCATTGCAGCCGTCGCCATGAAGGTGACGCCGAGCAGCGCCACTTGCGAGACATGGTCCTGGCTCATGTCCATAAACTGCGGGATGAACGCGCCGAAGAACACCAGCACTTTGGGATTGCTGAGCGCCACCAAAAATCCCTGCAGTAAAAACCCGCCGCGCGGCGGCGGCGGCGCCTCGGCCTTGACGCCTGCGACGGGCGCGCGGATCAGCTTGATGCCGAGCCAGACCAGGTAGGCGGCGCCGGCAAAGCGCACCCAGTCGAACCAGTAGCCCATGGTCGCCATCAGCGAGGTCAGCCCGATCGCGACGATACCGATCACGATGGCAAGGCCGGCCTGGACGCCGGCAATATTGGTCAGCGCGGCGCGGGTGCCATGCCGCAGGCCATTGGCGATGACCAGCGTCACGATCGGTCCCGGCAACAGCGCCAGCGCGATGCAGGCGGCGACGAAGGCGAAGTAAAGTTGAAGGGACATGACGGACGTTCCCGAAAGCGAGCGCTTCTGTTTTCGGCTGTTAGCCAGCCCTGCGAATCCGAGTGGAATCCGGCCGTTTCTCTTTCTTCACAATCCTGGTCAGAACGGCATCAATCCGAGCCTGCCAGCCTGGCCCCTGGTTTCTGAAGTGAGTAACGACGATCGGGCTCAACCGGATCGATACCGGCACTTTCTTGGGCGCCTTTTGCGGGCCGCGGTGCTTGCCGAATTTCGAGAGAACATCCGCCGGCAAAACGTCTCCAGGCGTCTTTGCTTTCGCGAAGTCATCCCGTGTCCATTCGGGGTTATCAGCGTCGGCTTTTTTTCGAGAGGCCATAGTTCTTGATCTCCTGTTCGGTGGCAGGTCGGAGGCTGATTGCTCGAACTCTCTTGCTGCCTGACTTTCTGTCTTCGGTCACGGTGAAAGCAAGCGCATGAGCTTTGCTGCCGATGAAGCCGAAAGCGCGGTATCTCGTCTCGCCGTAGTTTTTGCGCGTATCCTCCAGGATTGCGACCGGGAAAAACTCGGAAGCGCGTGCCAGGCGGATACCGTGTTTAGCCAGATTCGACGCGTCCTTTTTCGCGTCGAACTCAATATCCATATTTAATTGTATATACATTTAACTGGCTGAAGTCAAGAAAAGAAGATACCAAGCAGGTGTGAAGCACCTCCGCCCAGCAGAAAACCGCGATATGATTAAATCAGCCATCGCGACGGGCGGCGATAGGAAATAAAGAGGCGCGCCTCACCCGCCATCCATCGCCGCTGTCATCCAGCGCGTCATCTGGTCCGACGCCAGAAAATCCAGCGCCACACGCTGAACATCCGATGCAGCGCCCGTACCCTGCGCCACCGCGACCAGGAGGTCGCAGCGCCGCGACACCGCGATGCCGATCGCGGTGTGTCGCGCGCCGTCGGCCATATGCAGATCATAGGCGCGGATGCGTCCTTCCATGTCAGCGATCCGGATCGCTTTTCCGGCTTCAAGCGGAACGAAGCGCTCGCTCATCAAATCGAGATCGGCGACGCGGTCGACTTCGTCGTCGTCGGCCACTCCCGTGTCGCAATTGCAGAAGCCGATCTTGGGCCGCACATAGACTTCGACCTCGCCGCCGCACGCCTCGGTTTCGCAACGGAAAGCGCGCCCCGCGGGCCATCCATCGCGCGGAAACGGCCAGGCGATTTCGCGCCAGCCCGCGCGCTCGACGCGGACATGCTGATAACCGGCGACGCCGGACGCGGCGCAAATCGCCACGGCAAACGCCGATATCAGCAGTCCACGCATCTTCATCTCACCGCCTTATGGCAGACCGGCCACGGCGCGCGCCGCACCGGTCAGTTCCAGGATATGAAGGCCGGTGTTGGCGCGATCGACGATGTAGATATAGCCGCGCTCATCGGTCTCGACATTGTTGGTCTGGATCGCGACCTTGCAGCGATCCTTGCCGTCGATCTTGACGCAGCGCTTGTCGGTCGCCGCCGTGATCGAGGGGATGAAATAGCCCACTTCGGTCGGGTGGTAGGGATCGCGGATATCAAGCGCGCGCACGCCGGCATTGAAGAATGAGATGAACGCCATCTTCTTGTAGTAGACCGGCGCCATGCTTTCGTTGGAGGAATGCGAACCGAACCGCCCTCCCCGCTCGCAGAACGAACCGCTGGCCTCCTTCACGGTGTAGCTCGAAATCATCATCGGGCGATTTTCGATCGTGACGTCGGCGAACCAGACCATCTGCCGGGGCTCGGCGCATTCATTCAGGATCTCCTCATCGACGATCATGACGATGTCGCGGCTCTTGCCGTCCTTGTCGTGAGCGAATTCGGCGATCGGCATCTTCAGCATCGGAAATGTGGTGTGGGCGCCATTGAAGGCCGACATCGCCAGCCGCGAGATTTCCGGATAGCGAAGGTTTTCCGGCGTCGGCTCCTTCGGCCCGTGGAGCAGCTTGTCGCGATCGACGATCTGCAGGAAGCCGCCCTTGTCGGTGCCGTATCCGAAATAGACGCGGTTGCCTTCAGGACCGGCCGAAATCGGGCCGTGCACTTCGGTCGGCACCGCGCCGGTTGCGCCCGGCTCCTGACCGGGAAGGCCGAAATCCCGGATCTTCACCGGGTGCGCGGGATCGCTGAGGTCGTAAATCTGCGTCATGCGGCGCGTACGCCAGTCGGGCGCGCCCGACACCAGAAAGGCGATGCCGGTCTGGCATTCCCACCAGTTCTTGTGCGTGTCCTTCAATCCAGCGATCCGCGTGATCAGAGTTGGATTGGCGGGGTCGGCGACATTCCAGATTTCATGCGCCTCGCCGCCGAAGGTGCGAAGCATGTAGACCGCATTGGGATCGCCCTTGGGCAGCGACTTGCCGTCGCAGACGCGCACCATCTGCGCGCCGCCGCCTTCGTATTTTCCTTCCTGTCCGGGAATGTGACGCAGATATTTCGGATGCGCGGGATCGGTGACGTCGATGATCGAGGTGCCGTTCGGCTCGGCCTTGCCGGTCATCGGATTGACCGGATCGGGAATCTCGTCGGTCCCGCCGTGATGCCCGATATAGGCGATCCAGCGGTCGCCCTGATGATGGATGGTCGGCTGATAGGCGCTGCGGGCCTGCAGGTCGTTGTATCCGACCAATTTCATGTTGGAGGCTTCGGGCGGAGCCCCGATCACCTGTTGTTGGGCAGAGGTGCCGCCGCAGAGCATGAAGAAGATCGAAAGACAAGTTGCCGATTTGACGTAACGGTTCATGTTTTTTTCCACCCAGGCTGTCGAAACCAATCTTCGTTGGCTGATCCCGCGAACGCTAGCACAGCGAAGCGCGCTCGCCAAAACACCCTCTTGACATGCAACCATTTGGTTGCTTTTTATAATGCCCACTTTCCGAAGTTCGCGATCCGCCTCTGCACCCACTTACGCGAACTTCGGAAAGATCATGGGCACTAGCAAAACAGGTAATTTTAGCGCCGCTTTTCGATTTGAAGTCCCTGGTTCGAATTGCCGCTTGCACCGCAGGGACTTCAAATCGAAAAGCGGCGCTAACCCCATGGATGACGTTTTCAAAGCGCTGGCCGATGCATCGAGACGGTCGTTGCTCGACAGGCTTCACGCCAAAAACGGACAGACCCTGAACGAACTCTGCGACGGCCTCGCCATGACGCGGCAGGCCGTGACCAAGCATCTTGCGATTCTCGAGGCCGCCAACCTCGTCACCACCTTCAGGCACGGCCGCGAGAAGCTGCACTACCTCAACCCGGTGCCTATCCATCAGATCGGCGAGCGGTGGATCAAGAAGTTCGAGCGCGGCAAGCTCACCGCGCTCGGCGAATTGAAACGGCAACTGGAGAAGCGCGATGAGTAAACCGGAATTCGTCTACACCACCTATATCGAGACCTCGGCCGAGAAACTCTGGCATGCCTTGACCGACGGCGACTTCACCGAGCGCTACTGGTTCGGCGCCCGGCTCAGGTCGGACTGGAAGGTGGGCTCCTCATTCGAGATGGTGCGAAGCGATGGCACCGTCTCCGATGCCGGCAAGGTCGTCGAATGCGACCCGCCGCGGCGGCTGGCCTATACGTTCGTGAATCAATCGGACAGGTATCGAAACGAATTCCCCGCGCTCGCGACGTTCGTACTCGAGCCATATGGCAAGCTCGTCAAGCTGACGCTGACGCATGAAGGCTTCGCCGAGGGCAGCAAGTTTCTGGAAGGCATCTCCAAGGGGTGGCCCGCCATCCTGTCCAGCCTCAAGAGCATACTTGAAACCGGGCAGCCGCTTGAGATCCCATACGCCGCGCTGAAACTCGATAGCTGAGGATGTGATGAACATCGATCATTTCAAGCCGACAAGCGCGGAGTTCAACCGAAAATATTTTTTCGGCAATGCGGTCGAAGTCGATTTGAAAATCGGCGCCGTAGTAACCGCTCGTCGTCCCCGCGAAAGGGACTTTTCAAGCCGAACGGCGGGACATTCAACAAGAGACCTGATTCGTGCCATCTTGAGCTTATGGCCAAGCAAAAGAAAACTATCGCAAAGAATGCCAAGACCGGCCGATTCGTGATCGGAAGTGCCGGGTTTGGCAAGATAAGCGCAGTCGAAGGGATCCGGATGACTGCCGCGATGAAAAAGCGCGCCGGCGACGCGCGTGCCAAGGGACTCACGGCGGAAGAGTATCGCCGCACGATCATTCGCAGCTATCGCAAGGGTTAAGCGAGCTGCATGTACGATGCGCTCCCTCGCCCCCGCTCTTGCGGGGAGAGGGTAGGGGTGAGGGGCGCTTTCCATCCGCGGATATTGAACGCGGGTTGCGTGCGGTACCCCCTCACCCGGATTGCACCGGACGATGCTTCGCATCGCCGAGGCAATCCGACCTCTCCCCGCAAGCGGGGCGAGGTCAAGAAGCCACCGGCGCCACGATGCGGCGATACAGGTGCCAGGTCGCGTGACCGAGCACCGGCAGCGTCACCAGGAGGCCGAGGAAATAGGGTAGCGCCGAGACGATCAAGAGCACGACGATGACCGCGGCCCACCCGATCATCGGCACCGGGCTCATAACAACCGCGCGTACGCTCGTGACCATCGCGGTGATGAAATCGACGTCGCGATCGAGCAAGAGCGGGAACGACACCACCGTCAGTGAAAAAAGAACCAGCGACAACGCCGCGCCGACAAGGTTGCCGACGGCGAGGAACAACAGTCCTTCATTGGTGGTCAGCACCACCGCGACGAATTCGCGCAGGCTGGAAAACGAGACATTGAGCCCGATCAACAGCGCGATCAGGAGGCGGACCTGGTACATCCAGATCACGAAGATGAACAGCGTGACAAAGGCCATCCAGCCGATTTCGCCGCGCGAGGTCACGGTCGACCAGATGCCGGAAATCGAGATGGGCTGCCCGGCCTCGCGCCGGCGGCTGACCTCGTAGAGGCCGATGGCGACAAACGGACCGATCAGCGCAAATCCGGCCGCCAACGGATAGGCCAGATAGACCATGCCAAACGCGGTCAGGCTGAGCAGGATGACGATGCCGCCGCCGGCGTAGAGCGCGCCGAACGCCAGACCGTAAAGCGGCACGGCCTGGAAATCGCGCAGCCCCTGCCCCAGCGCCTCGGCGATTTCAGCGGCCGCAACGCGGCGCACCACCGGATCAACCTTGCCGGAGATGGATGTCATCGATTTCCTCCGAATTGTTTGCGTTCATTCACGCAGGGCAGCGTGCGCGGGCGTGTTGATTTGAGTCAAGATTTTTATCCCGGCGAGCGCAGGAACCACAGCTTTCGCTATTCCCGCCGCAGGCCAGCTGCGCTCCCTCGCCCCGCACTTGCGGGGAGAGGGTTGGGGTAAGGGGCCTCTCTCCGCAAATTCCGAGAAAGAAGTGCACGCGGAGACTCCCCCTCACCCGCCGCGCAAGTGCGCGGCGACCTCTCCCCGCAAGCGGGGCGAGGTCAGGAAGGCGCCTACCCCAGCGCCCTCAGCTCCCGCCGCAGCACCTTGCCGGTGGCGGTCATCGGCAGGCTGTCGGTGAATTGCACGAAACGCGGATATTCGTGCGCGGCCAGCTGCACTTTCACAAAATCCTGGATCTCGCGCGCCAGCGCGTCACTTGGCGCAAAGCCCGGACGCAGCACGATCCACGCCTTGATCGATTCGGTGCGAACCGGATCGGGAATTCCGACCACCGCCGACATCGCCACCGCCGGATGTTTCAGCAAGGTATCTTCGATCTCGGAAGGACCGATACGATAGCCGGCGCTGGTGATCACGTCGTCCTCGCGGCTGACATACCAGAAGTAGCCGTCCTCATCCTGCCGGCCGAGATCGCCGGTGAGCAGGAATTCGCCGGCGAATTTCTTAACGGTCGCTTCCGGATTGCGCCAGTATTCGATCATGGTGACGGGGTTCGGCTGGCGCACGCCGATGATGCCGCGATTCCCGCGCGGCAATTCCCTGCCCTTGTCGTCGACGATACGCACGTCGAAGCCCGGCGTCGCCTTGCCCATCGAACCGGGCCGGATCGGGAACAGCTTTGCGTTGTTGCCGACCACGAGGTTGCATTCGGTCTGGCCGAAGACCTCATGGGCTTCGATGCCGAAGGTCGCACGCACCCAGTCCAGGAGCTCGACGCCGAGCGACTCCCCGCCGGTGAAGATGCTGCGCAGCCTCACGCCTGAATGTTTGACCTCGGCCTGCCGCATCAGCTTCAGCGCGGTCGGCGGCAGGAACACGTTGCGCACGGCGTGATCCGCCATCAGTTGCATCGCCACCCGCGGATCGAATTTCCGGGCGCGGTGCCCGACCACGGGCACGCCGTGGTACCAGGCCGGAAACAGCGCATCGAACAATCCGCCGATCCAGGCCCAGTCGGCCGGCGTCCACATCACGTCGCCGGGCTTGGGCATGAAATCATGCACCATCTCGACATTCGGCAGATGGCCGAGCAGCACCCGATGGGCATGCAGCGCGCCCTTCGGATTCCCTGTCGTGCCCGAGGTGTAGATGATGATGGCCGGATCGTCGGCCGCGGTATCGACGGTCAAAAAATCCGCCGACGCCGCCTTGAGCTGCGACCAGAACGATTTTGTGCCTGCGTGTCCGTCATGACCGATGAGATAGACGTTCGCGAGGTCCGGAAGCCGCTCGCGAATCTTTTTCAGCTTCTCCCAACCCGCCTCGTCAGTGACGATGGCCTTCGCGCCGGAATTCGACAGGCGGAATTCCAGCGCGTCCTCGCCGAACAGCGCGAACAGCGGGATCGACACCAGGCCGGAACGAAACGCCGCCAGATGCACGATCGGCAATTCCAGCGATTGCGACAGAAACACCGCGACCCGATCGCCGCGCGTAAGGCCATCGGCCTTCAGCACATTGGCGAAACGACGCGACATCGCGCTCATCTCGTCGAACGAGGTGCGCCGCGCGCCGCCGTCCTCGTCGACATAGATCAGCGCCAGGCGGTTGGTGCCGTCGGCATGGCGGTCGCAGCAGGCACTCGCAATGTTGAACCGCGCCGGGATGTCCCAGCGGAAATCGCGGGTGAGCTTTGCGTAGTCGGTGGTCTCGGTGAGCATGAGGCGTGGCTCTTCCTTTCTTCACTTCGCCCCGTTCTTCACGGGGAGAGGTCGCGAACTCGGCAGCGCACTTGCGCGCCTGAGCGAGCGGGTGAGGGGCTGTCACCACAGACACCGTGATCGCGGAGAATCCCCCTCACCCGAAGCCTACGCTTCGCTCCGGCTTCGACCTCTCCCCGCAAGCGGGGAGAGGTTAAGAAGTCAGCGCCGCCTTCACCATGCCGCTGGCCTTGCCGAAATCCATCTGCCCGGCATATTTCGTCTTCAGCACTCCGATCACCTTGCCCATGTCCTTCATTCCCACAGCGCCCGTCTCGGCGATGGCGGCCGCGATCGCCGCCTTGACGTCGGCCTCCGACATTTGCTTGGGCAAATAGGCGGAGATGATCGCGATTTCCTCGCGCTCCTGGGCTGCGAGCTCCGCGCGGCCACCTTTGTCATAGAGCTCGACCAACTCCTGGCGCTGTTTTATCATTTTCTGGAACACGCTCAGAAGGTCCGCGTCGCTGAGCGGCGGCTTGCCCTGCCCGCGAGCTTCGATGTCGGCATTCTTGATGGTCGAATTGACCATCCGCAGCGTGGAGAGCTTGCGCTCGTCCTTGGCCCGCATCGCGTCCTTGACCGCGTTGTTGATGTCGTCGCGCAGCATGGTCTGGTCCTCGTCAATTCTTCAAGCCCTGATCTAGGCGGTTCGCGGCAGGGAAACAACTCTAGTTCCGCATCCATTCGACCATGGCGCTGGCGGTGGCTTCCGGCTGCTCAAGCTGCGACAGGTGCCCGCAGTCGGTCAGGACGACGAAATTCGCCCCGTGAATGCCGTCGGCGATTTCCTTCGACTGCGAATTCGGCACGGTGTCGTCGTGATCGCTCGACAGCACCAGGGTCGGGCATGCGATCGAGGCCAGCATCGGCCGCGAGTCCGGCCGACCCATGATCGCGGTCTGCTGCCGCACGAAGGCGTCGGCGCCGACATCGTCGCCCATGTCGCGCACCAGCCTGTACAACGCGGCATCGTCGCGCCGCGACGGATGCACGAAGATGGCAAAGAGTTCGTCCAGCACGGCATGGTATTCGCCGTTCTGCGCCCGCGCCATTTGGCCGCGCCGGCGGCCGATCGCCTCCGGCGTATCGGGCCGCGCGCGGGCATTGAGCAGCGCCAGTCTGGCGACCCGGTCGGGCGCCTGCCGCATGATCTCGAGGGCAATCGAGCCCCCCATGGAATGCCCGGCCAGCGCAAAGCGCGGCGGGGCCTCGGCCAGAATTCGCCGCGCGATGGCGCCCATGTTGTCGTCGCGGATATGGTTGGCAACCGTCACCGGGCCGAACCGCCACAACGCCGGCACGACCGGCGCGTAGATCCGCGGCGAGCAGGCAAGGCCCGGAACCAGCAGAATCGGCATGGTATCAGTCATCGCAAACTCCGACTCTTCGCTGCATCGTACCCCCTCAGGCGCCAACCTCATCCAGAGGTGCGCGCCCTTGCGCGCGTCTCGAAGGATGAACGAAAGTCGCCGTTCTTGCCAGCCAGATGCTTCGAGACGCGCCTGACGGCGCCCCCCGGCATGAGGATCGCGGGAAATATGCGCTTTTTGCATGTGAATCCGCGACTTGCGGCTTTGACGCCGCCACAGGCGAAGACTATGTAATGCGCTCATGACACAAGCCGAAAACGCTTCAGCATGGCCGGACCACAAGCCGACCGCGCTCCTCGTGCTCGCCGATGGCACCGTGCTGGAAGGCTTTGGCCTCGGCGCCGAGGGCCATGCGGTCGGCGAAGTGTGCTTCAACACCGCGATGACCGGTTATGAGGAGATTCTCACCGATCCCTCCTATGCCGGACAGCTCATCACCTTCACCTTTCCCCATATCGGTAACGTCGGCACCAACGACGAAGACATCGAGACGGTGAACATGGCGGCGACGCCGGGCGCGCGCGGGGTGATCCTGCGCGCGGGCATCACCGACCCCTCGAACTACCGCGCCACGCGCCATTTCGACCAATGGCTGAAGGCGCGCGGCATCATCGGCCTTTCCGGCATCGACACCCGCGCGCTGACCGCGCTGATCCGTGAGAAGGGCATGCCCAATGCCGTGATCGCGCACGCCGAAGACGGCGAGTTCGATCTGCACGGGTTGAAGGAAGAGGCGCGCGAATGGCCCGGGCTCGAGGGCATGGACCTGGTGCCGCTGGTGACATCGGGCCAGCGCTTCACCTGGGACGAAACGCCGTGGGTCTGGGAAAAAGGGTTCGGCCGCCAGACCGAGCCCGAGTTCAACGTCGTCGCCGTCGACTACGGCATCAAGCGCAACATTCTGCGGCTGCTCGCCGGCGTCGGCTGCAAGATCACGGTGGTGCCGGCGACCACCTCGGCGGAAGACATCCTGGCGATGAAGCCCGACGGCGTATTTTTGTCGAACGGCCCCGGCGATCCCGCCGAGACCGGCAAATACGCGGTGCCGGTGATTCAGAAGGTCATCAAGTCGGGGACACCGATCTTCGGAATTTGCCTCGGCCATCAGATGCTGGGGCTGGCGGTCGGCGCCAAGACCAGGAAGATGCATCAGGGCCATCACGGCGCCAATCACCCGGTCAAGGACGAAACCACCGGCAAGGTGGAAATCACCTCGATGAACCACGGTTTCGCGGTGGATCAGGCGACCCTGCCAAAGGGCGCGACCCAGACCCATATCTCGCTGTTCGACGGCTCCAATTGCGGCATCCGGCTCGACGACAAGCCGGTGTTCTCGGTGCAGTATCACCCGGAAGCCTCCCCCGGCCCGCGCGACTCGCATTATCTGTTCCAGCGGTTCGCGGATCTGATGCGCGAGAAGAAGCGCGCGTAACGCACTGCCCTGCCCCGGATGCTGCGCAGCGCCTTTAGCGCGTTTACGCGCGTCTTTGACGCGCCATGCTTTGCGGCGTGGTGCGCGGCTGATCCGGGGTCCACACTCAGGACACCTCAGCCATGGGTCCCGGCTCTGCGGCGCACCGCCAAAAAGGCGCTGCGCCGCGTCCGGGATACGCTCGATATTGCGGAGCGTCACTCCATTTTATATGATGACTATCATCGTACTCCGCAGGATCCCCATGCACGACCGAACCGCCCCCAAGGTTGAATACGGCGTGACATCAACCGAAGTCATGGCGTCGATGGCCGGCATCGATTTCGTCCGCGCCATTTTCGAAGGCAAACTGCCGGCGCCGCCGATCATGCAGACCGTCGAGCCCTTCGATTTCACGGCCGAGCCGGGCGTGGTCGCGTTCCACAGCACGCCTGCCTTCCGGCATTACAACCCGATCGGCTCCGTGCACGGCGGCTACGCCGCGACGCTATTGGATTCCGCGATGGGCCTCGCCGTGCATTCGATGCTGCCGCCGGGGACCGGCTACACCACGCTCGAATTCAAGATCAGTTTCATCCGCGGCATGACCAAGGATACAGGCCCGGTGCGATCCGAGGGCCGCACGCTCAATATCGGCCGCCGCGCCGCGACCGCCGAGGCGCGCATCACCGACGCCAAGGGCCGCCTGCTGGCGCATGCCACCACGACCTGCCTGGTTTTCGAGCTTCCCACGGATACACCGAAGGGGATGTGAGCCGCTGACCTCGGTTGAATGGTCAGACAGGAGAGACTTTGTCGGACCTGTCGTCGGGCTTGGCTTTGCTCACGATGGACCTTCCTGTTAGGAACCGAACACGGTGGCAATAGACACAAGCCGCCGGACCATCTAACGGATCGTGCGCGCCCCGGTTCCATCGACCGGAACCCCCTTTTGCCGGACGCCTGAAGTCATGGACGACTGGATCGATTATTACAATTCCACGCATACAATTTATGCGAGCAAGCTGCATCGCGACGTGCATTTCCAGCTGATTGCCAAGGACATTATCGGCTACATTTCCTCGCCCGATGCGGTGGTACTGGACTATGCCTGCGGCGAAGCGCTGTCCGCAGCGGCGGTCGCGGACGCCTGTGGCAAGCTGTACCTGGCGGAGCCCGCGCCGGGCGTGCGCGGCCGGCTGATCGCGCGCTTTGCCCCGAACACGAAGATCAGGGTGCGTTCGCTGGACGATTTGCGGAAAATGGCTGAAAAATCGGTCGATCTGGTGATCATGAATTCGGTCGCCCAGTATATGTCGCCGACCGAGCTGGATACCGCCTTCGCGACGATCCGGCGGCTCTTAAAGCCCGGCGGCCGCCTGATTTTGGGCGACGTCCTGCGCCCCGAAGTCGGCATGGCCAGGGACGTCATCGCGCTGTTGCGCTTCGCTCTCACCCACGGCTTTCTGAGGGACGCGCTGATCGGGCTGGTCTCGACCGCGTTGTCGGACTACCGGCAATTGCGCTCGCGCGTCGGCCTGCAGCGTTACAGCGAAGCCGACATGATCGCGAAACTTACCGCTGGCGGATTTACCGCCTCGCGCGCGCATTTCAATATCGGGCACAATCCGTGGCGGATGACGTTTGTCGCGCGGCATGCTTTTTCGCCAGCCGGTTAGTTAGGGTTAATCGCGGCAAAAGGTGGCCCTTGGCGAGACGATCGACCATGATGGAACCGGCCCGGTGGCGGAAAGCGTCGACGCGAGAGCAGTGCATCGCTCTTTATCCTGGTTCAAATCCAGGCCGGGCCTCCAGCCTTCGCTTGCTCCGCAAGCTTCGGCTCGGCAGGCCTGCCCAAACGAAGGCTTTCAGACCAGACGAGCCCTTGCCACGCCGTAGCTCAAAGCGAAGGCGGGAAAATGCCGGTTGATGGGGTGTCTAAAGCCCTTTCGCGGTTGCGGAATCTGGTCTAAAGACCACCCGCGCGCGAGGTTGATCCCAAGCGCCGGGTTTAGGGGACGCGCGGTAGGCGCGCCCTTTTTTTGTGCCCATTTTCCTGTTCCCGCGAGACTTGATGCCCAAAAGAACCGACATCTCCACCATCCTGATCATCGGCGCCGGTCCCATAGTGATCGGTCAGGCCTGCGAATTCGACTATTCGGGCACCCAGGCGGTGAAGACGCTGAAGGACGAGGGCTACCGCATCGTCCTCGTCAATTCCAATCCGGCGACCATCATGACCGATCCGGAACTGGCGGATGCGACCTACATCGAGCCGATCACGCCGGAGATCGTCGCCAAGATCATCGAGAAGGAACGCCACGTCATTCCCGGCGGATTCGCCTTGCTGCCGACCATGGGCGGACAGACCGCGCTGAACTGCGCGCTATCGCTGCGCCGGCAGGGCACGCTGGCAAAGTTCGACGTCGAGATGATCGGCGCGACCGCGGATGCCATCGACAAGGCCGAGGATCGCGGCCGTTTCCGCGAGGCCATGACCCGCATCGGTCTGGAAACCCCGCGTTCGATGCAGACCAAGACGCTGCCCGACGCGTTGCGCGCGCTCGATGAAATCGGCCTGCCCGCCATCATCCGCCCCTCCTTCACCATGGGCGGCACCGGCGGCGGCATCGCCTACACCAAGGCGGAGTTCATCGAGATCGTCGAGCGCGGCATCGACGCCTCCCCCACCGACGAGGTCCTGATCGAGGAATCGGTGCTGGGATGGAAAGAGTTCGAGATGGAGGTGGTGCGCGACAGGAAAGACAATTGCATCATCATCTGCTCGATCGAGAACCTCGACCCGATGGGCGTGCATACCGGCGATTCGATCACGGTGGCGCCGGCGCTGACGCTCACCGACAAGGAGTACCAGATCATGCGCGACGCCTCGCTGGCGGTGCTGCGCGAAATAGGCGTCGAGACCGGCGGCTCCAACGTGCAGTTCGGCGTCAACCCGGCCGACGGGCGCATGGTCGTGATCGAGATGAATCCGCGGGTGTCGCGCTCCTCGGCGCTGGCCTCGAAGGCCACCGGCTTTCCGATCGCCAAGGTCGCGGCGAAATTGGCCGTCGGCTATACGCTCGACGAGATCGCCAACGACATCACCGGCGGCGCGACCCCGGCCTCGTTCGAGCCGACCATCGACTATGTCGTCACCAAGATTCCGCGCTTCGCGTTCGAGAAGTTTCCCGGCGCCGCCACCACGCTGACTACCTCGATGAAATCGGTCGGCGAAGTGATGGCGATCGGCCGCACCTTCCAGGAGAGCCTGCAAAAGGCGCTACGCGGTCTCGAAACCGGCCTCACCGGCCTCGATGAGATCGAGATCGAGGGGCTTGGCCGCGGCGACGACAAGAACGCGATCCGGGCTGCGCTCGGCACGCCGACCCCGAACCGCCTGTTGCAGGTGGCGCAGGCGATGCGGCTCGGCTGGAGCAACGAGGAGATCTTCACCTCCTGCAAGATCGATCCCTGGTTCCTTGGCGAGTTGCGCGGCATCGTCGAGATGGAGGGCAAGGTCAGGAAGAACGGCCTGCCGGCGAATGCGTTCGGCATGCGTACTCTCAAAGCGATGGGCTTTTCCGACGCGCGGCTCGCCGTGCTCGCCGAGACGACGGAGGCCGAGGCAAAGGCGCGCCGCCATGCGCTCGCCGTTCGCCCGGTCTTCAAACGCATCGACACCTGTGCCGCCGAATTCGCTTCCCCCACCGCCTACATGTACTCGACCTATGAATCGCCGTTCGCAGGGCAACTCGCAGACGAGAGCGCGCCTTCGAACAAGAACAAGGTCATCATTCTCGGCGGCGGACCGAACCGGATCGGCCAGGGCATCGAGTTCGATTATTGCTGCTGCCACGCCTGCTTCGCATTGCACGACGTCGGCTACGAAACCATCATGATCAACTGCAATCCGGAGACGGTATCGACGGACTACGACACCGCCGACAGATTGTACTTCGAGCCGCTGACATCAGAGGACGTGCTCGAGATCATCGCGACCGAACGGCAGAACGGCACGCTGCACGGCGTGATCGTGCAGTTCGGCGGCCAGACCCCGCTCAAGCTCGCCCACGCGCTGGAGGCGGCCAACGTGCCGATCCTCGGCACCTCGCCCGATGCCATCGATCTCGCCGAAGACCGCGACCGCTTCAAGCGCGTGCTCGACAAGCTGCGCCTGAAGCAGCCGAAGAACGGCATCGCCTATTCGGTCGAGCAGGCGCGGCTGGTGGCCGCCGACCTCGGGCTGCCGCTGGTGGTGCGTCCGTCCTATGTGCTTGGCGGCCGCGCGATGCAGATCATCCGCGAGGACAACCAGCTCGGCGACTACCTGCTCGGCACCTTGCCGGAGCTGGTGCCGGGCGACGTCAAGGCCCGCTATCCCAACGACAAGACCGGGCAGATCAACACCGTGCTCGGCACCAATCCGCTGCTGTTCGACCGCTATCTGTCGGATGCCATCGAGATCGACGTCGACTGCCTCTGCGACGGCAAGGACACCTTCATCGTCGGGATCATGGAGCATATCGAGGAGGCCGGCATTCACTCCGGCGACAGCGCCTGCTCGCTGCCGCCGCATTCGCTCGACGCCCAGATGATCGCCGAACTCGAGCGGCAAACCCGCGAGCTGGCGCTCGGGCTCGACGTGGTCGGCCTGATGAACGTGCAATACGCCATCAAGGACGGCGAGATCTACGTGCTCGAAGTCAACCCGCGCGCGTCGCGCACGGTGCCGTTCGTCGCCAAGGTGGTCGGCACGCCGGTGGCGAAAATCGCAGCGCGGCTGATGGCCGGCGAGAAGCTCAGGGATTTCGATCTGAAGAAGCGCAAGCTCGGCCATGTCGGCGTCAAGGAATCGGTATTCCCGTTCGCCCGCTTCCCCGGCGTCGACACCGTGCTCGGCCCGGAGATGCGATCGACCGGCGAGGTGATGGGCATCGACCGCTCCTTCGAAGTGGCGTTCGCCAAGAGCCAGCTCGGCGGCGGCACCCGCGTACCCCGCAAGGGCACCGTGTTCGTTTCCGTCCGCGACACCGACAAGACCCGCATCGTCGACGCGGTGCGGCTGCTATTCTCGCTTGGTTTCAAGGTGATGGCGACGTCGGGCACGCAGCGTTTCCTCGCCGACAGCGGGGTGCCGACCGAAAAAGTCAACAAAGTGCTGGAGGGGCGGCCGCATATCGTCGACGCCATCATGAATGGCGATATCCAGCTGGTTTTCAACACCACGGAAGGACCGCAGGCGATGGCCGACAGCCGCTCATTACGGCGCGCTGCCCTCTTGCATAAAGTGCCATATTACACCACTCTTTCAGGTGCCGTGGCAGCTGCCCAAGGTATCCGCGCCTATCTGGGCGGGGACCTTGAGGTCCGCACGCTGCAGAGTTATTTTTCCGAAACCTGATCCCTGGGCCGGGACTTCGCGTCCGGCAATCGATCGGCAATGAAGCCCTCGTGACCGGAACCCGTCCGTCATGAGGGTGTTCCGTTTCGGCGTTTGTGCGTGCCGCGGATTGGTCCGCATGAAGTTGAAGGACGAAGACAGATGATGGAAAAGGTTCCGATGACCGCCGGCGGCTATGCCGCCCTCGAGGTCGAGTTGAAGCAGCGCCAATCGGTGGAGCGTCCGCGCATCATCGAGCATATCGCCGAGGCGCGCTCGCATGGCGACCTTTCGGAGAACGCGGAATATCACGCCGCGAAGGAAGAGCAGTCGCATAATGAAGGCCGTATCGCCGAGCTGGAAGACAAGCTGGCGCGGGCCGACATTATCGACATCAGCAAGCTCTCCGGCGACACCATCAAATTCGGCGCCACCGTGACGCTGGTCGACGAGGACACCGACAAGAAAACGGTGTGGCAGATCGTCGGCGAACCGGAAGCCGATGCCAAGAAGGGCCGCATCTCCATCACCTCGCCGCTGGCGCGGGCGCTGATCGGCAAGAAGAAGGGCGCTTCCGTGGAAGTCGTGGCCCCCGGCGGGGCCAAGGCCTACGAGATCACCAAGGTCGAATGGCGCTGATTGCGGCGCAATTGAATTGGACGATACGGCATTGAAGCGCACGCGGTTTCCCGCCGGAATAGTTTTCATGTAAGAGTGTTTTCATTGCAGGATGGCGATGGGGTCGCCTGCACTGCAAAACTCCAGACTCGTGTCAAACAGGGGATATGACATGGACCAAATGCTTTCCAGATTTCAACCGATGGCTCTCAGCCTGTTTCGCTTTATTACCGGCTTGCTGCTGTTTCAGTATGGCGTCGCCAAACTCTTCAAATTTCCGGCGCTACCCAATTTCGCAAACCCTCCGCCCTTGATCATGACCGCAGGCGCGCTGGAGCTGGTCTTCGGCGGGTTGCTCCTGCTCGGGCTGTTCACGCGTCCGGTGGCATTCATCCTGGCCGGCGAAATGGCGTTCGCATATTTCTTGGGCCATATGTTCAAGGGCGGCGTTGATTCGCCGGTATTCCATCCGCTCTTCAATGGCGGGACCGCGGCGATCCTGTTCTGCTTCGCCTGCCTTTATCTCGCGACGGCGGGTGGCGGAGCGTACAGCCTGGACGCGATGAGGGGCAAGAAGAGCTGACGGCGCCAGCCGTCATTCCCCGCGCAAGCGCAGAGCGCTTGTCGCTGAGGGCGATGCCAACGGGTCCGGCCTCTGGCCGGCCCGATGACAGGCTCCGCGAAGCAATCCATCGGGCTACAAAGGAAGAATGGATTGCTTCGTCGCTAACGCTCCTCGCAATGACGGCGACGCGGCCACGTCAACCCGGCGCTTTCAGATCAAGCGGCACCGCGGCTTCGTATTTCGAATTGTGCAGCACCAGCGATGTTCTGACGTTGCGCACATGCGGCGCCGCCGTCAGGTGGGTGACGAAATCCTGGAACGTCGCCATGTCGGGCGCCACGCATTTCAGGATGAAGTCGACTTCGCCCGACAGCATCCAGCATTCCCGCACCAGTGGCTCCGCGCGCACGAAATCCTCGAACGCGCGCAAATCGGCCTCGGCCTGGCTGGACAGATGCACGGAAGCGAACACCGTGACGTCGAAGCCGAGCCGGCGCGGATCCAATAGCCCGCGATAACCCTGGATATAGCCTTCCTCCTCCAGCGTTCGTACCCGGCGCAGGCAGGGCGGCGGGGAAATGCCGACGCGTTTGGCCAGTTCGACGTTGGTGATTCGGCCATCGGCCTGAATTTCGCTGAGGATTTTAAGGTCGATCTCGTCAAGATTCTTCGACACGCGGGTCCCGGTCCTGGCTTAAGAAGGCTTTCTGGTTGTAACGGCAACACTCTTAGCGCAGCTCCCGTCATGGACGCAATTTTATTGCGCGTGCGCTGCGCCATTTCTCCGCCTCGTCCCCTACTCACGGGAAATTTTGCTGATTTGGATTGCAATTCTTGCATAGCTCGCCAGATATCCTAGACTTGGATTTGACACTTTCGGCGCCGTCGCGATGCCTTTCCGGGCGCCCTCCGCTCAAACCCTGACCAAATTCCCTTAAGAGAGGGATCCGCCCATGCCTGCCCCCATCCATGCGAAGGTCGTCATCATCGGTTCCGGCCCGGCCGGTTACACCGCCGCGATCTACGCCGCCCGCGCGATGCTTGAGCCGGTGCTGATTCAGGGGATTCAGCCCGGCGGCCAGCTCACGATCACCACCGACGTGGAGAACTATCCGGGCTTCGCCGACGTCATCCAGGGCCCGTGGCTGATGGAGCAGATGGAGAAGCAGGCCGCCCATGTCGGCACCCAGATCGTCACCGATCTGGTCACCAAACTCGAGCTCGCCGAGCGGCCGTTCCGGCTGACCTGCGACAGCGGCGATGTCTATCTCGCCGAAACCGTCATCCTCGCCACCGGCGCGCAGGCGCGCTGGCTCGGCATGCCGTCGGAAGAGAAATTCAAGGGCTTTGGCGTCTCGGCCTGCGCGACCTGCGATGGATTCTTCTATCGCGGCAAGGAAGTCATCGTGGTCGGTGGCGGCAACACCGCGGTCGAGGAAGCGCTGTTCCTCACCAATTTCGCCTCGCAAGTGACCATCGTGCACCGTCGCGATCATTTCCGCGCCGAACGCATCCTGCAGGAGCGTCTGTTCAAGCATCCCAAGATCAAGATCGTCTGGGACAGCGCGATCGATGAAATCTGCGGCACCGGGAATCCGGGCAAGGTCACCCATGTCAGGCTGAAGAACGTCAAGACCGGAAGCTTGAGCGACGTGCCGGCCGATGGCGTCTTCATCGCGATCGGTCATGCGCCCGCGAC
This sequence comes from uncultured Alphaproteobacteria bacterium, assembly GCA_963753875.1. Lineage (GTDB taxonomy): Bacteria > Pseudomonadota > Alphaproteobacteria > Rhizobiales > Xanthobacteraceae > Bradyrhizobium. The sequence goes on from CAVWDY010000001.1 coordinate 39,357, forward strand.
CGACCTCGTCGCCGGCCAGATCAAGCTGAAACCGTCGGGCTATGTCGAGGTGGCGCCAAACTCGACCGCGACCTCGGTGCCCGGCGTGTTCGCCGCCGGCGACGTCGCCGACGAAATCTACCGGCAGGCCGTCACGGCCGCGGGCCTTGGCTGCATGGCCGCGCTCGAAGCCGAACGCTTTCTCGCGCTTCGTGCGAGCGACCGCGCAGCGGCGGAATAATCATGGCTCGAACCCGCGACGGATTCACGGATATGGACTGGGATAAGCTGAAGGTGTTTCACGCGGCGGCTGAAGCGGGAAGCTTCACGCATGCGGGCGAGCAGCTCGGCCTTTCGCAATCGGCCGTTTCGCGGCAGGTCAGCGCGCTGGAGCAGGAACTCTCGGTATCGCTGTTTCATCGCCACGCGCGCGGTCTCATTTTGACCGAACAGGGCGATCTGTTGTTCCGCACGGCGCATGACGTGTTCATGCAGCTGCAGGCGGCGCGCGCGAAACTCACCGACAGCCGCGAGCGGCCGAGCGGCGACCTCAAGATCACCACCACGCCCGGCGTCGGCATCAACTGGCTGATTCCGCGGCTCGGCGAATTCACCGCGCTTTATCCGGAAATCAGGATTTCCCTGATCGTCACCGACGAGGAACTCGACCTCTCGATGCGCGAGGCCGACGTCGCGATCCGCACCCGCAAGCCGACGCAGCCCGACCTGATCCAGCGCAAGCTGTTCGCGATGGGATTCCACGCCTATTGCTCGCCGGAATACATCAAGCGCTTCGGCACGCCGCGCACGCTCGATGAACTCGACGCGCACCGCATCATCACGCTCGCCGATGGGCAGGTCGCGCCGCATCTGCAGAACCGCAACTGGCTGATCGAGGCCGGCCGCAACGGCTCGGGTCCGCGCGAGGCCTATTTCAAGGTCAACAACATCCTTGGCCTGGTGCGCGCGTGCCAGCAGGGGTTGGGTATCGCCGCGCTGCCGGACTACCTGGTCGAGGAAAATAACCGCCTGGTGCAGCTGTTCGGAGAATCGGATTCTATTCAGCTCGATACCTACTTCGTTTATCCCGAAGAATTGAAGACGGTGGCGCGGGTCCAGGTGTTCCGCGACTTCGTGGTAAGCAAGGCGCAGCGCTGGCCCTCCTAATTATCGGTCGATAACCCCCGGACTCCGCATGACTGACATGCGGCGTGGACGGTTGCTGTATGGCACAGACGCGGACCATACTGTTCGTACGCTGAGCATTCGCGTTGCACATAGTCCCCCTCCTCCAGTGGCGCGAGCGTTCAGTTATCCCTCTTGGAAGGTGATTGTGTCGGCCTCACGTGGCCAATACCTTGAAGCCGGGCTCTCACGAGCCCGGCTTTTTTTCATGTGATCTACTCCTCCGGGCTCTCGGTTCCATCCGTTGACAGGATCAGCGTCGCCCATCATCATTCGCCAATGATCACGATTCCGTGCGCCGCTACGCTGTCGAAAAAAGCTCCCCTTCCGGGGGCTTCGGATCGACGCGCGCGATAGACTTCTCGCCCGACCCGATCTGCAAAACCCCGCCGCGAGCGGGGCTTTTTATTGTCCCGTCTCCGGCTCAAACTTTGAGGAGATGGACCAATGACTGACCTCGGATCTTACGGCCTTCGATCTCTGCTGCACGGCCTCTGGCTGCCGCTGATCACGCCGTTTCGCGACGGTATCCTCGATGAGATCTCGCTGCGGCGGCTGGTGCGGCACTACGCGGCCCAACCGATCGACGGATTGATCCTCGCCGCCACCTCGGGCGAAGGCCTGACGCTCGGCATGGCCGAACTTGAATGGATCGTTGCGCTGACGCGGGCCGAGATGGCCGAAGGCAAGCGTTACATGCCGATCTGCCTCGGACTATCCGGCAGCCATACAAGGAAGATGTGCCACACGCTGGATGAGACGGCGGCCTGGCCGATCGACGGCTATCTGATCGCAAGCCCCTATTACTCGCGGCCATCGCAGCGCGGCCTGGAGCAACATTTCAGCGCGCTCGCCGATCACGCTTCCTGGCCGATCGTGCTCTACAACATTCCCTACCGCACAGCGGTCAATCTTGCGAACGAGACGCTGCTGCAACTCGCCGAACATCCGAACATTGTCGGCCTGAAGGATTGCTGCGCCGACCGCGCGCAGTCGATCGATCTCCTGCGCCGGCGGCCGCCCGGCTTTCGGGTCCTGACCGGCGAGGACGCACAATATTACGAGGCACTCACCGACGGCGCCGATGGGGCCATCCTGCTATCGGCCCACATCGAGACCGAGACTTTCGCCGCCGTGCGCGCGCTCCTGAAGGAAGGCAATCGCGATGCCGCGCATGCGCGCTGGGAGAGCGTATCCGATCTGACGCGGCTGTTGTTCGCAGAGCCAAGCCCGGCCGCGGCGAAGTATTGGCTATCGCGCACGGGCCTGATCGACAGCGCCGAAGTCCGCCTGCCGATGGTGGAGGTGAGCGCGGAACTCGCGGCCCGGCTCGATGCGGAGATCGAGCGCGCGGGAGTGAGCAATATTGAACGGTCAAGAGCCTGACGCAGTTGTCATGCGCGCATCATACGGACGTCCGCCGACACCTCTCGATTTTAGGCTCACGCCCTAGTGCGGTGAATTTGAAGTTCCTATCAGTTTTGATGCAACCTCGTCATAGGAACTTCAAATTCAAAAACCGCACTAGAAAACATTAGGTTACTAGTGCTCCTTATGATTCCGAAGTTCGCATCAGTGGTCGCCGCGAATGTTTGCGAACTTCGGAATCGGAGCCCTAGTCCAGCCTGGTCCGCGCCAGCCGCAGCGCGTTGCCGATCACGCTGACCGAGGACAGCGCCATCGCGGCGGCCCCGATCATCGGCGACAGCAGGATGCCGAACACGGGATAGAGCACGCCGGCCGCGATCGGCACGCCGGCGGAATTGTACAGGAACGCAAACGCGAGGTTCTGCCGGATATTGCGCATGGTCGCGACCGATAATCGCCGTGCCCGCACCAGACCCATGAGATCGCCGGTCAGCAGCGTGACGCCCGCGCTTTCGATCGCAACATCCGTGCCGCTGCCCATGGCAACGCCGACGTCGGCGGCGGCCAGCGCCGGCGCGTCATTGACGCCATCGCCGACCATGGCGACGCGGCGGCCCTGCTGGCGCAGCCGCTGCACCACATCGCTCTTGCGCTCCGGCAACACACCTGCCTCGATCTCGTCGATACCAAGCTGTGAGGCCACCGCGCGCGCGGTCGTCACATTGTCGCCGGTCAGCATCACGAGGCGCAGCCCCCCTGCGCGCAACGCTTGGAGTGCGGCTTTCGCCGACGGCTTGACGGGATCGGCGATCGCGATGATGCCGGCGGCGCGGCCGTCGATCGCCGCAAAGATCACGGTGGCGCCATTGCCGCGCGCGGTCTCGGCGGCGGCATCGAGGTCATTCGTTGCAATATTCAGCTCGCCCATCAGCATGGCATTGCCAAGCGCGATTCTCCTGCCGTCGACGGTTCCGCTCGCGCCCTTGCCGGAAGGCGACGCGAAGCCGGAGACCTCGCCGAGCGCGAGGGCGCGCTCGTTCGCCGCATTGAGGATCGCCTGCGCCAGCGGATGCTCGCTGCCGCGCTCCACGCTGGCGGCGAGCCGCAGCAATGCGCTCTCGTCAATGACCGGGCGTGGTCACGATCGACACCAGTTTTGGTTTGCCCTCGGTGAGGGTGCCGGTCTTGTCGATGACGATGGTATCGATGCGCTCGAACTGCTCCAGCGCCTGCGCGTCGCGGATCAGGATGCCCGAATGCGCGCCACGTCCGACGCCAACCATGATCGACATCGGCGTGGCCAGCCCAAGCGCGCAGGGACAGGCGATGATCAGGACCGTCACCGCCGCGACCAGGCCGAAGGTGAAGCGCGGCTCCGGCCCGAACGCCATCCAGGCCGCGAACGCGATCAGCGCGGAGGCGATCACCGCCGGCACGAACCAGCCGGCGACCTGGTCGGCGAGACGCTGGATCGGCGCGCGCGAGCGCTGCGCCCGCGCCACCATGTCGACGATCCGCGCCAGCATGGTGTCGCGGCCGACCTTGTCGGCACGCAGCACCAGCCCGCCGCTTTGGTTGACGGTGCCGCCGATGACGCGCGCGCCTTCGGCCTTCGACACCGGCATCGACTCGCCGGTCACCATGGATTCATCGACGGCAGAATGACCCTCGGTGACGAGACCATCGACCGGAATCTTCTCGCCCGGGCGGACCCGCAACAGATCGCCGACCGCGATGGTATCGATCGCGACGTCTTCGTCGCCGTGATCGGTGATGCGCCGCGCGGTTTTTGGCGCGAGCCCCAAGAGCGCGCGGATCGCGCCGGAAGTTCGTTCGCGCGCCCGCAATTCCAGCACCTGTCCCAGCAGCACCAGCACCGTGATCACGGCCGCCGCCTCGAAATACACCGCGACCGCGCCGTGCATGTCGCGGAAGTCGGGCGGAAACAGCCGCGGCGCCAGCGTGCCCACCACGCTGTAGAGCCAGGCGACGCCGGTGCCCATCGCGATCAGCGTGAACATGTTGAGATTGCGCGTCACCAGCGAGCGCCAGCCGCGCACGAAGAACGGCGCGCCCGCCCACAGCACCACCGGCGTCGACAGCGCGAAGGAAATCCAGTTCGACCATAAAGGCGGCACGAGGTTCATCAGGCCGAGATGGCCGCCCATTTCGATCGCGAACACCGGAAGGGTCAGCACCAGCGCGATCCAAAATCGCCTGGTCATGTCGATCAATTCCGGATCGGGCGCAGCGTCGAGCGAGACCTGCTCGGGCTCGAGCGCCATGCCGCAGATCGGGCAGCTGCCCGGACCGGCCTGCCGCACCTCCGGATGCATCGGACAGGTGTAGATGGCGCCGGCCGGCGCGGCAGGCTCGGGCTCCCTGGCTTTAAGGAATTTTTCCGGGTCGGCCGCGAAGCGCTCGCGGCAACGCGCGCCGCAGAAGAAATATTCCTGCCCGCCATATTCGAGACGGTGCTTCGCGGTTTCCCGCTTGACGCTCATGCCGCACACCGGATCGATCGCGACGCTTGTCTCTTCAGCGCTTGGCTCCTTATCGCCGCCGCCATGCTGGCCGCCGCAACAGGAGGGAGCCTCGGCCCCCTGACGATGGCCGGCGTGCGCTGCGCCCGTGCCGTGTGCGTGCTTCGCTGACGCCATTCCGTCTCTCCCGGCCTCTTGAACAATATACCCTATGGGGGTATATGCAGCATATGCGCAACGAGATCAAGACGTCCTGCCTGAAAAGGCTGAAGCGAATTGAGGGCCAAATCCGCGGTCTCCAGGGGATGGTCGAGGACGACCGCTATTGCATCGACGTGGTCACTCAGATCGCGGCGGCGAAGGCGGCGCTGCGCCGGGTCGAGGAGGAAATCCTGCGCGACCACATCGCCCATTGCGTCGAGCATGCGATCAATTCGGGCGACAAGGCCGATCAGCGCCGCAAGATCGCCGAACTGATGGACGTGGTCGGCCGCGCCGACCGATAATCCGGCTCACATTCCCCGGATGCTGCGCAGCGCCATCAGCGCGTTCACGCGCGTCTTCGACGCGCTATGGCTTGCGGCGTGTGCGCTGCCGATCCGGGGTCCACCTTTTTCGTCACGGCTTCGTGGGTCCCGGCTCCGCGGTGCACCGCTAAAGATGCGCGGCGCCGCGTCCGGGACACGAAGCAGGCGAAATCTGGCTCGGTTAATGCGCGGTGAAACCGGCATTTAAAATCCGAACCGTGCGCCGGTCCGTATCTTTAGAGGTTGTGGCCTATCGGTTTCCCCAACGACAGGGACGGGGGAAACAATGACCACTCAAATCATCCAGAACAAACGATATCTGAATTCGCAATGGACCGAGAGGATGCAGGATCTTCTTCTGGTGTCGTCGTTCGGGCTGTGGGCGGCGGTGCTCGGCCTGTCGCCGGTACTGGCCTTCCGTCTCCTGATGGGAAGCTGAGAAGGAACACCCACGGATCAAGTCCGAGGGCATGCTTCGCTCGAAAACGCTCTGTTATTTTTTTGACGCGTTTTCCTGACGCGAACCGGTGTCCACTTCGCTCGAAAACGCTATCGCTGTGGTTAATCCGCGGTAGCACCTGTGTCCAAAATGCCAGCGATATTGCGGAGGGCTTTTTAGAATTCGTCGCGTATCAATGTCGCCACAAATCAAGAAAACGCGGGGGCGTCGTGAACACTCAGAACAGTGGATTTTCCAAAGATCGGGGCTTCAGCATCCAGGACATTCTTTGGGCGGTCGGCATCTGGTCGGTCATCCTGAGCCTGTCGCCGGTCGTCTTGTTCTATGTGCTGATGGTGAATTGAGCGGCCCTTCGCCGCATAAAAACGTCATCCCGTGTGAGCAATGACGCTCACGCGGGATGACGCTGCATGGAAACGAACAACGCGCGGGACACGCGCGCGTTCTCTTTCCAGCTGGCGGTGCGGCAAACTATGCCGCCTGCTTGTGCATCGCTCCGGTCGCCGACACCGTGCCGCGGATCGCCCTCACCGAGCGTTCGATCGCAGCCCATAACCGGCCGATTTCCTCCGCCGCGCGGCCTTCGGCAAAATATTCGCGGGCGCCTTCACCCTTGCCGAGCGCCATCAACAGATCGGCGCGGTTGGTGATCTGGCCGCCCCACACCGGTGCGCGGAACTTGGCCAGCGCTTCCCGCGCGATGCTGACGATGCGGCTCTCCGCATCATCGCGCCGTGCCGGGGCGCCGTTGAGCACGACCGCATAGGGCTTGCGCGCGGCGCGGCAGATTTGAATCGTTTCCTGCACGGCGTTGACGTCGAAGACCCCCGGCCGAGCCGGAATAACCACCATGGTGGCGTTCTTGATGGCATCGTCCACCACCGCTGACAAATTCGGCGGCGTGTCGATGAACACCCATTCGAAGCCGTCGCGCTTGGCCGCGGCTACGATTCCACTGACGGAATTGACCGCCGTCTTGATCGGCGGCTCGTTGGTACCGCGCAGCTTGTGCCAGAGCGTAAGCGACCCCTGCGGGTCGGCATCGACAAGCAGACATGGTTTCGTCGTTTTATGGACATGCGCAGCGAGATGGGCAGCCAGGGTACTCTTTCCCGAGCCGCCTTTACGCGATGCGAAAACAATGACGTTCATACTTTCGCCTCCAGATTAACCCCAGAAAGCGAAAATGAATCAGCGCGCTGATTCGTGGAAGAAAAATCTACAATTAATTGTGCCGAAGCCGCTGATTTATCAGCGAGGTTGGATTTTGAGTCACACCGACCCCTCTGCACGACCCAAAATTGAATTGCGCGGTATTCGAGGGGAACGCGTGGTCATTTTCCGGCAGATTCCGGCAAATTCGACGGCGATTGATCGATCCGGACGTTCGCCGCGTCCGGGTTTTTTGCGAAGACAGCCGGTGGGTAGCGCGAACAAACCGAGTCCAGGCAGCAAACGCACGCGAACGCCGCAGTCCCGGCGGTACTGCGGCAGGCTGGCTGTCTTGGGTGGGCTTCTCTAAGCCGGCTTTTTGGGCTTGCGCGGTTTTCGCATATGGGCCGGCTTGATGCTGAGCGGTTTTCCCGCGGCGACCGGCGTCTCCGGGGGATCGGGCCTGAAGTACACCCGGCAGCCGGGGCTGAGCTCGGTTTGCTTGCTGACCATGCAGGCCGTGACGCGGTCGACATCCGGAATCTCCGCGCTGCATAGCCGGAACGCATCGCCGCTGCAGGCCTGCTCCTCCTCGGCGGTGTAGGCCCGGCTCGCCGCGGGCCACATCGAAAATGAAAGCGCAATCGCCAGCAGCAGACTGAACCGAAAATCCCCGGACCGGGCGGCAAAGGCGAACATGATTCCCCCAAGAATCCCCGAAGCATTAATTCGCGAATTGTGGGTGAATGAAGGGGGGATGGCAAGAAGCAGGGGTGCGTCAGCCTGTAGCGGAAACAGCGGATTCGCTTCGACAACCAGCACGCGAGAGGCAATTTTTCACACGTCACACCCGGGTATGAGCCTGGTGCGGCCGGATCACTTCACCCGGACCGTCCAGATCGAGGACATCGACGTGAAGACGCAATGGTGGAATGCTGCTGCAAAAGCATGCTTTCATTTCGACGCTGATAGGCCCTCCGGGGCCAAAACTCTTCGGCTCGATCACGCGCAGTAGTGCTCACAGACCGATGCAGAAATTCTGGATATGCGTATGATGACCACAAACTCCGGTTTCGCGCGTTTAGCCAGCGACTGCATTCACTTTGTCTTCGGAGATTTCAATGGCGCTTTTCAAACTCCCGCTTTCAGGCGACGTTGTTCAGTGGATCAATCCAGTTACCTGGTTTCTGAGCGGCAATCAGATTTCCACCAACGTATATCTCGGAGATTCAAGCTCACCTGAGACCGAGGCTGAAATCCTCGACCGGGTCGGCACGTATGGTCGACAGCTTGGGCAAATAACTGATGCCGTCGTTGTGCTACTGAGGCATTTGCCCGATCGCGAAAGCCTTGCGCCGGACGAGAGTAAGGTGGTCGAGGCCTTTGAGAAAATGGCTAACGACATCGCTGACATAAAGCAGAAGCACAAGCGTCAAGCGGTGCGGCCATGAACGAGCTTTGCACCGTGCAAGAATTCGGATGGTTTCATTATTCGCCAGCAGGACCGCGGCGGCCAAAATTCGACGATCGAAGTCGGCGCAAGAGGCTCAGTAAATTTTGTGAGAAATTTGGGATGTGTGCATGATGGTACGATGCGGCAAACTGCGTACACCAACCAGTAGCCACGGGGCGGACATGGCACATTACTCCGCGCTTTGATTCACGCATCGAACTGCGGTCGAGCCATCAAAGCTGTCCCGTCGGAATCGAGCGAGCGTTGGACGGAAAGCGCAGCTCCACGCGTAAGGCATTTGCCGCATTGGATTTAGTTCGCTGGTGGCTTCGGTAGAGTCCCCGGCGGGATCGGGCTAGCAAGGCTAGGAGGAGCTTTCGGCGTGTCCGGCGGTATCAACAATTGTAAAGGAAATGGCGGAGGTGGCTTAGCATCGAGTTTTCGGGTTACGTGGGGTGAACTTTGAGGATTAAGGCTTCGCTCGAACGTCGAAACCTGCCTTAAAACCTCTTCCCTCGAAAACCGCCTCTCATACTTTGTGCCGTCGTATTCAAGGACAATAGTGAAAGGCACGAAATCGCTCATAAACTTCGAAATGGGCGAACCGTCGCTTTCGCCAATCGCACCCATGCTGCCAAAGCTCGGCAAGCAGCCCGACCGAATGGCCAGCCACACGGCGTCCAAACGGCGTCCAAGCGTTGCATTTAAAGGGAGAAGAACAGGTGGTACAGTTGGGTGGGCTCGAACCACCGACCTCCTGTTCCACAGACAGGCGCTCTAACCAACTGAGCTACAACTGCATCCTCGGCCGGCCCCGAAAAGGGGTCGCGAACGGGGCGGAAACTAGGTGCAACGCCGCGCTTTGGCAAGGCCGGGCAAGGCCCGGAAGCTGCCAAAACATCGGCGTCGCGCCAGCGAATGCAGGCACCCCTACGCGGTGCCGAAGCCATATTGAGTAGCCCGCCCCGGGCGAGATTTCTCTTGGCCGCGACAACAGGTGGTTACCGGTCGCTGCGTTCGCAGGGACGACGCGGATTTCTTGTCGAGCATCCCGGCCAATCAAAAGCCCAGGCTCAACGCCCGGGCTTTTTTGGAGGAAAAGCAGCGCCTATTCCGCAAAAGCATCTCCTCGGACTTGATCCGAGGATGGATACCGGTTTTGCGATCAGAAACCGCGCGAAACCAGGAGGCTCACGCCGCCGGCTTGAACAGCTTCGACGCGTTGGCTTTGATCGGCTCGACGGTCTCGGTCGCGACCCTCTGCGACAGTTCGGCGAGTTCCTTGCCGCAGGCGGTGAAGGCCTCGTACTGCTTCTTGGCGTGAGAGGTCCACAGCTCCATCGCTTCGGAAGGGGTTTTGACGCCGATCAGTTCCTGCGCGAAGTCGAGCGTCGCTGACGTGTTGGCCTTCATCATTTCCATCAGCTTGGCGGAGTATTCGCTGGCGCCCTTGCTGGCGCTTGCGAACACCGCCTCGATCGCGCTGTTGTGGCTCTCGGCGACGTCCTTGAACTTGGCATAGCTGTCGCGCGCCTGCGAAACGCCCTTCTCGGCGAACGCACGCATCTGCTCGGGGACCTCGAACGGTATGACGGAAGCGGAGAAAGGATCGGTGGGGTTAGCCATGGCATGCATCCTTTGCAACGGGGTGAAGATGGTGTGGCGCGCCCGGAAACGCTCGGGAACGTCGACTTGGATCACGTGAGCGGAAATGCCCTTCGTCGGGCCTGTCACATATAGACCCTTATCATGGCAATTTTGTGCAATGCAACGAAATTAGGTGCGATGCGACATTATTGGGCCGGCCAGCGACGTCCTTCCGGGCAGGCTCAAGCTTGCCGGGGTCCTTCCCCTTTGGGGAAGGACGGTTGGTCTCCTTGCCAGCCTTCGCCCTGAGAAACTTCAGCTTTTTGGCTTGGCGGCATCCAGCGCCGCACGGCTGACAATCTGGCCCATTTCACTCGCCTGCTCCGCCAGCGAGCGCATCTGGACCTGCACATATTCGCTGTGCAACCGCATCACCTCGGTCAGATCCTTGGCGTGCAGCAGCGATTGCGCGTAGTCCAGCGAGGCCTGCACGTTCTTTTCGGCATAGGATATCGCCTTGGCGCCGATGTCCTTGGCGCCGGCGCGAACCGTCGCGCTGCGCTCCTCGAGCGAGCCCGCGGTTGCCTGTGCGCTGGCGAGGAATTTCTCGAAAGCCTTGCGGGCCTGGTCGAAACTGGCCTCGGCCATCGATCGCATTTCCTTCGGAATCTCGAAACGATCACGTCCTTCTTCGCTCATGGTCCAACTCCCGTTGCGCTCGAGGGCCATCCACAGCCCCGGTCCCCGGCTCGCCCAGCCTATCGCCAAAACGCTTCGCCGGGATGACGCGGCGCCCTCATCGCGGAGATTTGACAGCCCTTTGCAACACCAACGCCGGACCCGGCGGCAAGGTCCATGCCGGTTAAGGTTATCGCGGCTTTGCAAGCCCCTCTTGCGGCCAGGCCGTGGACCTGCCGTCGCTCGCGGGCGATACTAACGATCCGTTAAGGCTGTCATGGTTTGGCCGCCGATACCTGACGCCCGTCCTGAAGTAACAGCCAACCTGCCGGTGATGTCGCCACGATGAACAACGCGGAATTCCAGTTGCAAGGCATCGGCGATCCGCGACTGGCGGTGCATGCAACGAGCCCCCTCCCCGCATGGCTCTGGTCGACCGACGGCACGCGGGTATTGTGGGCCAATCCCGTCGGCGCCCGGCTGTTCGGCGCGGCCAATGGCGCGAGTCTTTGCAAAAAAACCTTCGGCCCGGCGGACCAGCACCGGCGGCAGGTGGTGCAACTCGCCCACCGGCTGCCGCCAACCGGAGCGACGCGGCTGGAGCGTCTGCGCGGCTTCGGCGCGGCGCTCGGAACGCTCATCACCTGCGGCTGCGCGCGGCTCGAATTTGCCGATGGCAGCCACGGCATTCTGATCGTGGCCGCCCAACCGGTCGGCCGCGCGATGCCGCTGGTCGAGCGGCTGCAACGCCTGGTCGAAGGCATCGACGCGCCCATCGCCGCCTTCGCGCGCGACGGCATGTTCGTCGGCGCCAGCGACACCGCGCGATCGCTGCTCGGGTTTCGCTATCTTTCCGAAGCCGGACTTGAAGAAGCCCGCCACGACGCGCTGAAGCAGGGCCGCGCCGAAATGCCGGTTGGCATCGGCCACATGGTGTTGCAGCGCGTCGGTACCGGCGCCGATATCGGCCTCATCGCGATGATCGCGCCGGGCGCAACGCAGGCCGCCCATGTCAGGCATATCGCACAGCCTTCGCCGGCAGACGTGGCCGCCACGACGACGACGCAGCCCGTCGCTCCGCCAGGCGATCTGCCAACCGCCGAATACGAACGACCCGCGCTGTCGGGCGAAGCCCCGGCCGAATTCGCGCTGATCGACGAATTCGCCGAAATGCCCGCCGAAACGCCCAATGAGCCCGTCGTCGAACCTGTCGCCTCCGAACAACCGTCCGAGCCGGAGCAGCCATCGGCGTTAAGCCCCGACATGCACCCTACCGATGCTTCACACGGCGAAGCCCCGGCGGACATTGTTGCCTCAGCGATGGAGGTTCACCACGACGAACCGTCGCCTGAAGTCGAAGCCGCAGCCGATCAGCCGACGCCGCCTCCCGCCGCGGCGCCATCCGCCGCGGGTGAAACTTCCGGGGCGCCGTCCATCGCGGCGGAATCGGTCAAAGCGCTGCCGTGGGTCAACGAGCCCTCGCCGCACCCGCGCCGGTATCCGCTTCGCTTCATGTGGCAGATGGATGCCGATGGCCGCTTCTCCATCAGCCACGACGAGTTCACCCACCTGATCGGCGTGCGCACCGCCGCTGGCTTCGGACGGCCATGGGGCGAAATCGCCGAGACCTTCGGGCTCGATCCGGACGGCCGCGTCGTCAAGGCGATCGCGACGCGCAACACCTGGAGCGGCATCACCTTGCCGTGGCCCGTCGATGGCGGCAACCGCCTGCCGGTGGAACTGTCCGGATTGCCGATCTATGACCGCGCGCGAAATTTTGCCGGCTATCGGGGTTTTGGCGTCTGCCGCGATCTTGAGGCCCTGGCGCGGCTGGACGCGTTGCGCCGCGATGAATTCTTCGATGACACGACGGCGCAAGATGCCATTTCGCGCCCTGCCGTTGCCACCGACCCCGCCCAGCCTGGGCCTGCCGCGGAGCCGCCCGCGGCGGGCGATGCGGCTGCGTCCGCCGCTCGCCGTCAATCGTCGGCGCCAGCCAGCCTCGAGACTTCAAAACAAACCGATTTGGAAACACCTGTGGAAACACCCGACGAAGCGCTGAAGAACGTCGTTCCGTTTCGGCCGATCGGCGAACCAAGAGCGCTGGTGCTGACGCCGATGGAAAATGGCGCCTTCAACGAGCTGGCCCGGCAATTGTCGGCGCGGCTCGAGAAGGAGAACGGCGCGCCCGCCGCGGTTGTCGAGCCGCCTGCGCTACCGGAAACTCCCGAAAAGATCGTCGGACCGCCGAACTGGCTGACGAGCCCCGAGCCGCCGGCGCGCGGGGAGGCCCGGCGCGACAGAATGCTGCTCGATCTTCTGCCGGTGGGCGTCCTGATCTATCGGCTTGACCGGCTGCTGTTTGCCAACCCGGCGTTTCTTGAGCGCATGGGCTATCCGGGCCTTCATGCCCTGGAGCAGGCCGGCGGTCTCGACGCGCTCTATGTCGAACCCGGCGTCTCCAATGCCAGCAGCACATCGGACACCGGCACGCCGGTGACGATTTCCGCGCCGCAAGGCTCGAGCGAACACATGCCGGCGGCGGCGATCGACGCCCGCCTCTACACGATCAGCTGGGACGACGACTCCGCGCTGGCCTTGATCTTCTCGGGCGCAGGCTCGGAAAGTGCAGGCTCGGAAAGTGCAGGTTTGGCAAGTCCTGGTTTGGAAAGCGCAGCCGTCGCCGCCGCGATCGGCCGCGCGGCCGGCGCGCCGGAACCATCCGCCGTCGGTCACGCCAATGCCGAGGAACTCGGCGCCATCCTCGACACGACGGCCGAAGGCATCGTGATGTTCGATGCCGGGGGCGCGATCCATTCGTGCAACCGCAGCGCCGAAGCGCTGTTCGGCTATGACGGCGAGGAGCTGGTGCGGCGCAATCTCGCCGAGCTGTTCGCGCCGGAGAGCCAGCCCGCGGTTCTGGACTATCTCGGCAGCATCAAGGGCACCGGCGTCGCCAGCCTGCTGGACCACGGCCGCGAGGTGCTGGGCCGCGTGCGCGGCGGCGGCCTGATCCCGCTGTCGATGACCATGGGACGGACGCAGGCCCATGGTCCGAATTTCTTCGCCGTGTTCCGGGATCTCTCCCAGACCAAGAAGAGCGAAAGCGAGCTGCGCGAGGCACGGCGGCTGGCCGATCGCGCGGCGAGCGCCAAGGCCGATCTGCTCGCCCGCATCAGCCATGAGGTCCGCACGCCGCTCAACGCCATCATCGGATTTGCCGAAGTGATGACCGGCGAGCGGTTCGGCGCGCTCGGCAACGAGCGTTACGTCGAATACATGAAGGACATTCGCGCTTCCGGCGAACGCGTGGTCGCCATCATCGACGACCTCACCGATCTCAGCCGTATCGAGACCGGCAGGCTCGACCTCACCTTCGCCAACCAGAACCTCAATGACCTCGTTGAAAGTTGCGTCGCGGCGATGCAGCCGCAGGCCAACCGCGAACGCATCATCATCCGCACCTCGCTGGCGCATATGCTGCCGCAGGTCGTCGCGGATGCGCGCGCGTTGCGTCAGATCACGCTGAACCTGATCAGCAATTCGATCCACCTCGCCAATGCCGGCGGCCAGGTCATCGTCTCCACCGCGCTGACGGATTTCGGCGAGGCGGTCCTGCGGGTCCGCGATACCGGCCATGGGCTCAACGACAATGAAGTGGCCGCCGCGATGGAGCCGTTCCGGACCCAAGCCCCCTCGGATCAGGCGCCGGACGGTTCCGGCGTCAGCCTTTCGCTGACCAAAGCGCTGGTCGAGGCCAATCGCGCGCAATTCCATATCAGGACGGGTGCGCGTTCCGGCACGCTGATCGAAGTGGTATTTTCGCAGGCGATGGCCAAGGCGTAGAGCGCGCTTGACTGCTACGCAACTGATCTTGCGACGAGCGTCAGATGGCGACAGCATCCAGCTTATGGCCCGCCGTGCTCAGGGATACCTGCTTCACCAAACCATAGATCGCAGGGATCACGATCAGCGTCAGCAAGGTCGATGACACCATGCCGCCGATCATCGGCACCGCGATGCGCTGCATGATTTCGGAGCCAGTGCCGGTACTCCACATGATCGGCAGCAGTCCCGCCATGATGGCGACCACCGTCATCATCTTCGGCCGTACCCGTTCCACCGCGCCTTCCATGATCGAATCGTAGAGGTCGCCGCGCGTCAGCGACCCGCCTTCCAATTCGCGCCGCGCCCTAGTCTGCGCCAATGCCTGATCGAGGTAGATTATCATGACGACGCCGGTTTCCGCGGCTACACCCGCCAAGGCAATGAAGCCAACCGCCACCGCTACCGAGAGATTGAATCCGAGCCACCACATGAGCCAGATGCCGCCGACGAGCGCGAAGGGAAGCGACAGCATCACGATCAGGGTTTCGGTCAGAGAGCGGAAATTGAGGTAAAGCAGCAAGAAGATGATCGCCAGCGTCACCGGCACGACGATCTTCAGACGGGCCGTTGCGCGTTCGAGATATTCGTACTGGCCGCTCCACATCACGTAGTAGCCGGGCGGGAATTGAATACTGGCTTGCACCGCTCGCCGCGCCTCCGCGATATAGCCGCCGAGATCGCGGTCGCGGATATCGACATAGATGTACGTGGCCAACTGTCCGTTTTCGGTCCGGATCGATGTTGGTCCGCGCGCCGGCGCCACTTTCGCGACCTCCCCGAGCGGCACCGCACCACCCCCCGGCATCGGCACCAGAACGTCATTGGCGATGGCCTGGGGATTATCGCGCAGGTCCCGGGGATAACGCATGTTGACGGCAAATCGCTGCCGGCCCTCGACTGTCGTGGTCACGGTCTGACCGCCAAGCGCCGTGCCGATGACGTCCTGAACGTCCTGAACCATGATGCCATAGCGCGCCAAAGCCGCCCGGTCAGGCGTCACGTCGAGATAGTAACCGCCGATCCCGCGCTCGGCATAGGCGGATGATGTTCCCGGCACGGTCTTCAGGACTTGCTCGATCTGCTTGGCGAGCCTGTCGATCTCGACCAGATCGGTACCGATCACCTTCACGCCGATCGGCGTCCGGATTCCGGTCGAGAGCATATCGATGCGCGCCTTGATCGGCATGGTCCAGGCGTTGGAGACGCCGGGAAACTGAAGCGCCTTGTCCATCTCCGCGATTAGCCCGTCGACCGTCACCCCCGGACGCCATTCCTCTTTCGGCTTCAGGTTGACGATCGTCTCGAACATCTCGGACGGGGCCGGATCGGTCGCGGTCGCCGCGCGGCCGGCCTTGCCGTAGACGGAGGCCACCTCGGGAAACGACCGGATGATCTTGTTCTGGGTCTGCATCAGTTCGCCAGCCTTGGTCACGGATATGCCCGGCAATGTCGTCGGCATGTAGAGCAGCGTGCCCTCGTTCAGGTTGGGCATGAACTCGGTGCCAAGCTGGCGCGCGGGCCAGACCGTCGCCGCAAGTGCCGCGAGCGAAAGCAGGACCACCAATGTCTTGGCGCGCATGACGGCCTTGATTACAGGCCGGTAGACCCAGATCAAAAACCTGTTGATGGGATTCTTCCGCTCAGGGACGATCCGGCCGCGCACGAAGATCACCATCAGCGCCGGCACCAGCGTTACCGACAGCACCGCGGCCGCGGCCATGGAGAAGGTCTTCGTGAACGCCAGTGGGGTGAACAGCCGCCCCTCCTGCGACTCCAGCGTGAAGATCGGCATGAACGAGACGGTAATGATCAGCAGACTGAAGAACAGCGCAGGCCCGACTTCCGACGCCGCTGCGATCAGGATATCGACCCGCGAACCGCCGGGCTCGGCGCGTTCCAGATGCTTGTGGGCGTTCTCGATCATGACGATGGCGGCATCCACCATGGCGCCGATCGCAATCGCGATGCCCCCGAGGCTCATGATGTTGGAACCGAGCCCCAGCAGTTTCGTGGCGCCGAAGGCCATCAGCACGCCCACCGGCAGCATCAGGATCGCCACCAGGGCGCTGCGAACATGCAGCAAAAACACGATGCAGACCAGGGCGACGACAATGCTCTCTTCAAAAAGAGTGTGCTTGAGCGTGTCGATGGCGGCGTTGATGAGACCAGAGCGGTCGTAGACCGGCACGATCTCGACCGAATCCGGCAGGCTGCTGGCGATTTCCTTGAAGCGCCTTTTCACATTCTCGATCACATCGAGCGCGTTGACGCCGAATCGCTGCAGCACGATGCCGCTCGCGACTTCTCCCTCGCCATTGAGCTCCGTGATGCCGCGCCTTTCGTCCGGACCGAGTTCGACGCGGGCGACCTCACGCAGCAGAACCGGGGTGCCGTTATTCGTCTTCAGCACGATGTTCCCGAGATCGTTGACGTTCTTCAGGTAGCCCCTGCCGCGGATGACGTATTCAAACTCCGAAAGTTCGATCGTGCGACCGCCGACGTCGGCATTGCTGGCGCGGATCGCGTCGCGCATTTTCTGCATGGTGATGCCGAGATCGCGCATGCGCTGCGGATCGAGGACGACGTTGTACTGCTTGACGAAGCCACCGACGCTCGCCACTTCGGCGACGCCTTCGGCCTTCGCCAATGCGAACTTCAGGTTCCAGTCCTGGATGGTGCGCGTGTCGGAAAGATCAAGTTCCTTCGACATGACCGCGTATTGGTACACCCAGCCGACGCCGGTGGCGTCCGGGCCGATGGTGGGCGTCACGCCGGCGGGTAGCCGCGAGGCCGCGCCGTTGAGGAATTCGAGCACGCGCGAGCGCGCCCAGTAGATGTCGGTGCCATCTTCGAAGATGACGTAGACGAAGGAGACCCCGAAAAACGAAAAGCCGCGCACGACCTTTGACCGCGGCACGGTCAACATCGCCGTCGTTAAGGGGTAGGTGACCTGGTCCTCGATGACCTGCGGGGCCTGGCCCGGGTACTCCGTATAGACGATCACCTGGGTGTCGGAGAGATCCGGGATCGCGTCCAACGGCAGGTGAACGAGGGCGTAGACGCCGGCAGCGGCGGCGAAGCCGGCGCCGAACAGAACCAGCAGCAGGTTGCGCGCCGACCAGGCGATGAGGCGGGCGATCATTGCGGGGCTCCCGCGTCCGAGAAGCCCTTGAGAGCCGCCCGCAGGTTGCTTTCGGCATCGATCAGGAAGTTGGCCGAAACGACGACGGGCTCGCCTTCGGAAAGACCATCGCGGACTTCGACGTAACCGCCGCCCCGATGCCCAAGCTTGACGTCGCGTGGCTCGAAACGTCCCTGTCCTTTTTCGACGAACACTGCTTGCCGGCTGCCGGTGTCGAGGATTGCGCTATCCGGAACGGACAACACCGGCTGTTGGCTGCCGGTTTCGATCGCCGCGTCCACATACATATCGGGAAGCAGCGCTGCATCAGGGTTTGCGAGTTCGATCCTCACGCGGGCGGTCCTCGTCTCCCGGTTCACTTGCGGATAGATCACGCCGATCTTCCCGGCGAACTCGCGGCCCGGATAGCCGCGGGCCCGCACAATGACCGGCAGACCGACATTCAGCGCGCCGAGATCGCGCTCCGCGACGTCGATCATCGCCCACACGACGGCGGTGTCGGCAACGCGAAACAACACGTCGCCGGGCTGCGCCCGCATTCCCTCGACGGCATTGCGTTCGAGAACGACGCCATCGCGCGACGCCGACCATTCGATCGCGATCGGAACCGATCCGCTCTTTTCCATCGCCACGATCACCTCATCCGGTACGTCGAGGTTCATCAGCCGCTGTCGCGAGCCGCGCCCATACCCTGCCGTGACACCCGTGGTCTTTGAGTTGATCGTGGCTATGTACTCCGCCGCGGCCGACGAAATGGACGGGCTATATATTTCCATCAGCGGCTGGCCTTTCACGACCCTCACGCCAGTCGTGACGTTTGCGACCTTCTGAACCCAGCTTTCCGATCTCATCGAGATGACCGATATGCGGCGTTCGTCGAGTTGAATGGTGCCGGGGGCCCGGATCGCCGTCCGAATCACCCGCAGCGCCGCGGGTTCGGATTTCACGCCGGTTCGCTGGATCTTTCCGGGCGACAGCTTGACCGCTCCATCGTCGCTGTCCTCGCCCTCGTAGACGGGGATGTAATCCATTCCCATCGAATCTTTCTTCGGAATGGGCGAAGTGTCGGCGAGCCCCATTGGATTGCGGTAGTATTTTATTTTGCGCTCAGCCGTGGTTGCCGGCCCGGCCGCCGCGGCAGGTTCGTCATCGAAGCTCAGGTCAGCGCCGGCTGGCACAGCCCGGTAGTCCCGCCCGTCCTGCGTCTTCTTGGGCGTTAGCGAGTAGAACGGACGCCCGTCGGGATCTTGATAATAGATCGGCTCGCGGCTTCCCTGCGCAGCCGCCGGTGAAACGAGCGCCACGTTTGATGGGCCCGCTAAATGAAGGTGTCCCCCGACACCGATGAATCCGCCACCCGCCGCCGCTATCATGGCGGCGACGACGGCACCCGCGATGATGGCGCGCTTCATTTCTGCGCCGTGATAACGAGCTTGCTTTCGACTGTGCCGGTCTCGCCCTGCACCTTCGCGCCGAGCGAGAGCTGCCAGCGGCCGGCCATGCCGAAGGTCGCCTTGAACTTGTAGGTCCCGGATTCTCCACCCGGCACGAGCGCGATCTTGGTGGCCATCTCCGGCATGCCGTCGGGCGCCATATCGAGACGGATCGCGAAGATGACGGCGTCCTGGACCGGCTTGCCGGTCTTGGCGTTCATCAGCCTTACGGTGATGACCTTGTCCCGGCCGGCCTGAACGGTCTGGTCGACCAGTTGGAATTCGTAATCCTTGATGTCGGCACGGGCAACCGTGATCGGGCCAGTCATGGCAATGACGATCGATGCGGCCTGAAAGGCGCGCAAATAGCGAGACGCTTTCATGTTAAGTCCTCAATTGTCTTTGGTTTACCGCCAAGCGGCATGCACTGATCCGCGCGGCTTCAGGCCACGCAGCAGCAAACCGGCGCGTCGACGCCGATCAAACCAGAGTTCGAGGAGGATGCTCGGGAGGTGGGTGTCCCAGGCCGTCGGGCCGGAAATCGTTTTGCGGCGGCATCCTTTGCACCGAAGCAACAAAGGCCTGACAGAATAAGGCTGCCGACAAGCCGGTGAAGCATTTGTCCATGCAGACGGCCATCAAGACGCACTTGTCGCAGCCGATGGGCGTCGGGGCCTTCGACGGACAGCACGGCATATCATCCATCGTCGCATCGGCTGTTGCCGACGCGGACATATCCTCCATCATCGCCGACATCGACGCATCCGACATCGATGCGTCCGACATCGGGCCGGCCATGGCGGGCCGGGCCAACGGAGCCAAAACCAAGCCAGCGATCACAGAGATCGCGAGCAGGCGGCGGATGGTGATCTGGCGGTTCACGCCCCAAAATCCCACAAATACGTCGAAATTGAAAGCCTCTCGAACAGGCAACGCCGCCGTGGCGGCGAAAACCCGGAAAAGGCCGATGACGCAAGAAACCTTAGCAACCAAAGACACTTGCGTGCCGCCCGGTTCATAATCGCTCCGCCAACCGTTTACCATCCGGATGGGTGGTGCGCTAAGGCGGCACAGCTTCAGTTCCGGCGAAATGTGCTGAACTGAAATCGCTGCAGCGCGCCCCAGGGCGTGGCGTGATCGTGCCGCCGCGCGTCGATCAGTTTGAAATCGGTCCCCAGAATCGCGGACAGAGCGGCTGCATCGTATCGGACGATTTGCAATCCGCTGCACCTCTCCGGACCGTCCAAAGCGAAGGTGCCGATCACGACATGCCCGCCGCGCTTGACGGCCTTTTTCAGCCGCTCGACATAAGCGGATCGATCGGCCGGATCGGTCAGGAAATGAAATGCCGCACGGTCGTGCCACAGATCGTAGGTTTGGGTTGGCTCCCAGGTAGTGATATCGGCAGCCACCCATTGGACTGCGGCGGCCTTGCCGCCAAGACGTTCCTTCGCCGCATCGAGCGCGGCGACGGAAAGATCCAAAACCGTGATCTGCCCGAAATTCCGCTCGACAAGGGCATCGACTAATCGTGACGCGCCGCCTCCGATATCGATGATGGAGGCGCCTTCGGAAAGACCGGCCAGAGCGATCAGCTCAAGCGATGGCGCGGGATTTTCCTGAAACCAGCTAACTTCTCTTTCGCCTTTGCTGGCGTAGACGTTCTCCCAATGGGATTTTCTGCTGACACCACTCATGAACGGCTCCTTCGTCCGCAATGCTGCCCGAACCGATAAAACCGCTTGCGCCTCATTACCAGACAATAAGAGCCTTTCCCCGCCATCAAGTCGTTTAGCTTCACCGCCCGTTTCAGGCCTGCGCCGCCGCCTTCTGCGCTGATTTCGCGCGCCGATCATGGCCCACGAGCAGCGGTCCGAACGCTATGGCGAATCCGAAGAAGGCGGCCGCCCAGGCAAACGCGGCCAGATGCAGCAACGGCTCGCCGTAAACGGGCTCGACTACCGCGCAAACACGCGACAGAGCCGCGACGATGACCGCGGCATAGATCGCTTGCGTGGTGCGGGATGCGGTGAGTGGCTGGCCGGTGTGCCCAAGCGTCGCACGGCTCATCACCGCGAGCGTCATGATACCCGCGGCCCCCGCCATCCAGGCGTGAATGCCGGCGCCTGTCGGAACAACGGCGAAAGCCGACGCCGCATTCAGCAGAAAGCCGAACGGTATGAAGGCATAGCCGACGTGCAGGATCAAGAGCAGCCGCTCGCGCACCGTGCGGTCCCCCGCCCAGCGTGCGAGCCGCACCAGATGCAGCAATCCGGCCAATGCGAGTGCGGCGCCTGTGAGATCGCCGGTCGGACCGACCACCCACGACGCTAACGCCAGCGCGCCGACGGCAACGACGACGATGTCGAAGCGGCCGAACGGCACCGGCAGCCGGCCGGGATTTTCGCGCACCAGCCAGTTGCGGGTGAAGCTCGGAACGATGCGCCCGCCGATCAGCGAGATCAGCAATACGACCACCGCGATGCCGATGCGAATGCCGATTTCAGCCGCGCCGTGCAGATGCGCCTCGAGATGGAAAGCGATATTGCCCGCGAGCAGAAGCAACAGCAGGATCACCACATTGAGATTTCGCCAGTTGCGGCCCGCGAGGATTTCGCGGGCAGCAGCCGCAGCCACCAGCAGCAGAAAGCTCGCATCAACCAGCATCGCGACCAGCCAGCCGGTGTGCGCCGAGAACGTTACGCAAATACGCCCCGCCAGCCAGACCGCGACCAGCCCCATCAGCGGCCTGCCCTGTATGGGCAACCGTCCGGTCCAGTTCGGGATGGCCGTGAACAGGAACCCGGTAATCACCGCCGGCAGATAGCCAAAAAGCATCTCGTGCACGTGCCAGTCGCGCGGCGCAAAGGTCGAGGTCAGCGTGATCTCGCCATGGAACACCGGCAGCCAGACCAGAATTGCGAGCCCCGCATAAATGGACCCCAGCAGGAAGAACGGCCGAAAGCCATACGAGAACAGGGGCAGTCCGTCGTAGGTTCGCCTGTGCAGAGTTGCGGTCATGGCTGTTGCTTCCCGATCGGGGTTTTTGTGATTTTGGGAGCAATTCGCCGGATCATTGTTGCGCCAGCACAAACTTCCGCTTGATCGGGAGCCCCAATCGCAGTCTAGATTCGGTTGAAATTCGTGAAACGCAGCGGGGAAACATGGCCACGGTCGATCGTTCGCTGGTTGCCAACCTGCCGCTGTTCGCAGGTTTTGGCACCGAGGAGCTCGACGAGATCCTGCGCGAAGCCCGCTCGCTGCGGTTTGCCAAGAACCACAATGTCTTCGAGCAGGGCGAAGACGCGCATTCATTCTTCGTGCTGCTGCATGGCCATGTGCGCGCCAGCAAGACCACGCCGATGGGCGAACAGGTTGTGGTGCGCTATGTCACGCCTGGCGAAACCTTCGGCGTCGCGATGGCGATCGGGCTGCAGCGCTATCCGGCGACCGCCACGGCCGTCGATGACAGTGTCGCGCTGGCATGGCCGTCGGCGGCATGGCCGCGCCTGGTGTCGCGATTTCCGGCTCTCGCCACCAACACGCTGCAGGCCGTCGGCAGCCGGTTGCAGGAAACCCATACCCGCGTGGTCGAGATGTCGACCCAACAGGTCGAGCAACGCGTCGCCCACGCGCTGCTCCGGCTTGCCAGGCAATCCGGACACAAGGTCGAACACGGCATCGAGATCGACTTTCCGATCAGCCGCCAGGACATCGCGCAAATGACCGGGACCACGCTCCACACGGTCAGCCGGATCCTGAGTGGCTGGGAGAGCCGCGGGCTGGTCGAGAGCGGACGGCAGCGCATCGTGCTGCGTGAGCCTCACAAGCTGTTCATGCTGGCCGAGGAAAATCCGGGCGAAAGCGAACCGCCGGTCCGGCCGTGATGTCAGCGAAACTGTTTCGGAAGGTCGGCAAATGAAGCACAGGCGCGCAGCGCCTTGAGAAAAGCGTCGCGGTCGACGCCGTGTTCGCGGCACGCGTCATCCACGGTATGGAAGCAGGCGATCGGACAGCCGACGCAGCGCATCTTGAATTGAAGAAACACCCTGATCGTCTGCGGCGATCTGCTCATGACATCGTCGACCAAATCGTCAAACCGAATGGGCATGCGCGCCTCCGTTCTGGAATGAACGGTAACGCGGCTCGTCCGGAATCTCTTTGTTCCGGCGCAAACTTGGCGCCAAACATCTTTTTTGACAGCGTCGAATCATCTATGGGTTGCGCGCCAGCCATTTTGAAATGCGCCAATGAATCGTCGCGAACGTCGGGCAGCCGCCCGAAGATTTCAAAAAGCATCAATTGGCGAAGGTTCGACCGCCAGTAACTCCCAAACCGCGAACGAACCGAGCGTAAGCGACCCTGCCGCGCTCTACGAGGCCGGTCTTGCCCATATGCATGCCGGACGACACCTCGATGCTCAACTCTGCTGCCAGCAAGCGCTTAAAGCGGATGCCAATCACGCAGACACACTGCACTTGATGGGCCTTTTGTCTCTCCACGCCAACCAGCGCGATCACGCCATGGAGTGGATCGCCCGCGCGATCCGGCAAGATCCCAAGCCGGAATATCTCGCGAGTCTCGGAACAACGCTGCAGCAGCAGGGACGATACGAGGAAGCGCTCAAGGCCCTCGACAAGGCGGTACAGCTCAGTCCCGACGACGCCGAATTATGGAGACACCTGGGCGACATTCTCGTGCAGCTTAAGCGCTTCGATCAGGCGCTCCTGAGCTTTCAGCACGTGCTCAAGCTCGATCCACATCATCAGGACGCCCTGTACAAGAGCGGGGCTCTCCTCAACCAGTTCGGGCGGTACGAGGAGGCTATCGCCCATCTCGATCTTAGCGCCGAAGTGCTGCCGAACCACGCCCCGACGCTGCAGGCTCGCGCACGGACGCTCTACAACCTGAAAAGGCTGGAGGAATCTCTGGCCGAAGGCAGACGGGCGCACCAGCTCGATCCCGACAACGCCGACACTTGCAACAATATCGGCGCTGCGTTGCGGTTGCTCGGTCGGGATGAAGAGGCGTTGGGATGGTTCGACAAAGCTCTCGAGATTCGACCGGACTCGGTGGCGACCCTCGACAACAAGATAATCTCGCTGTTTTCCCTTCACCGCTTCGACGAGGTTTTCGTGCTCTCCGATCGCATGAAGTCCCTCGGGCTGAATACCTCGACGACCCTGTGGAATGTGTCCCTTGCCCATCTCTTGACGGGCAATTTCGAGGCCGGCTGGCCCGGACACGAAGCACGGTTGAGGTTGCCTTCGGCGTTCTATCCGAAATTTCCCCAACAAAGGTGGCTCGGCGAGGAAGAAATCGAGGGCAAGACTGTCCTCATCTGCGCGGACGAGGGATTGGGAGATACAATTCAGTTCGTCCGCTACGTGCCGATGCTGGCCGAACGCGCGGCACGCGTCTTTCTTGCCGTTCAGGAACCGCTGCAACGTCTGCTATCGGGTCTGAGCAGCGTCTCGCAGTGCGTTCCGATGTCGGCTGTGAGCACGTTGCCGGCTTTCGAGTTGCACTGCCCGGTATCCAGCCTACCGCTGGCCTTCGGTACGCGTCTC
This sequence comes from uncultured Alphaproteobacteria bacterium, assembly GCA_963753875.1. Lineage (GTDB taxonomy): Bacteria > Pseudomonadota > Alphaproteobacteria > Rhizobiales > Xanthobacteraceae > Bradyrhizobium. The sequence continues at coordinate 64,262 of CAVWDY010000001.1, forward strand.
GATACGATCCCGTCGGCGACATCGTATCTACCTTCCCCCGCAAGAAGCCATGTGCAAGCGTGGCAAGATCGCCTCGGCCCTCATACCAAGTTGCGGGTCGGCCTGGTTTGGTCAGGCAGTCCAAGCCACACGAACGATGTGAATCGATCAATACCTTTCCGGTTGTTGGCTCGCATTCTCGACGTCGATGCGGCCTTCATTAGCCTGCAGAAGGACCCGAGACCCGATGACAAGGCGCTGCTCGAGCAGACCGACATCGTCGAGCTGACCACGCACCTCGTTGACCTCGCCGAGACGGCGGCCCTGGTCAGCTGCCTTGATCTTGTGATCACGGTGGACACCAGCGTTGCCCATCTCGCTGGCGCCCTTGGTCGTCCAACCTGGATTCTGCTGCCTTGGACGCCCGACTTTCGCTGGCTGCTCGATCGCGAGGACAGCCCTTGGTATCCGACGGTGCGTCTCTTCCGGCAGACCGCAACCCGTGACTACGCGGCGGTCCTTGATCGGGTGCGAAGCGAGCTGCTGACGCTGATCTCCGCCAGATAGCCTCTCCCGGCGATCGCCAAATGATGGCCGATCATCAAGGCCGCCAAACGTCAGGGTAGATTAGACCGCGCGGCTATGAAGCTGCTTCGATCCGTCGAGATGCGCGTCGAAGGCGGCCGCGACGCTGCGGACCAGAAACCGCGAGTCCTCCTTCACAGCCAGCGTGGCGCCATCGAGTTCGACCACGCCAGAGGAAATCAGATCCTTCAGGCGGGGCGACGATTTCAGCATTTCTTGCGGGGCAGATCCGTACCGCGCGCAGATCGGGTCGAGGTCGACGCCGAAGTCGCACATGATGCGCTCGATGATCTCGGCACGCAGCCGGTCGTCGGCGGTCAGGGCGTAGCCTTTGAATGTCGCCAGTTTGCCGCTGGCGATGGTCCCGGAATAGGCGCGGATGTTGACTTCGTTCTGCACGTAACCCTGCGGCAAATGCCCGATGGCGCTGGCGCCGAAACCCAACAGGATGTTGCTGGTGTCGGTGGTGTAGCCCTGAAAATTCCGGCGAAGCCTGCCGTCCCGCTGGGCCGCGGCCATCGCATCGCCGGGCAGCGCGAAGTGATCGAGCCCGATCTGCAGATATCCGGCTTCCTTCAGCGCGTTGGCGATCGCATAGGACTGGTCGAGCCGCTGCAGACTGTCGGGCAGCCACGCTTCCGCGATCTTGCGCTGATATTTCTTGAATGTCGGGACGTGGGCGTAGCCAAAAACGGAAAAGCGATCGGGACGAAGCTCCACGCACCGCCTGACGGTATCGAGGCAGGAGGCGACCGTCTGATAGGGCAGTCCATAGATCAGATCGAAGTTGATGCCGGCGATACCGGCTCGCCGCAGGCTTGTCGTCGCCTCCGCCGTCTCCTCAAAGCTCTGCACCCGGTTGATGGCGCGCTGGACAACGGGATCGAAGCTCTGCACGCCAAGGCTTGCCCGGTTAACGCCGGCAAGCCCAAGCGTATCGACCATCCGGCCCGTCAGCGTGCGCGGATCGATCTCGACGGCGATCTCGGCCGAGGGAAGCACAAAAAAGGATTGCCCGATCGCCCCCATCAGATCCACGAAGAGTTCGGGCGCCATGATCGTCGGCGTCCCGCCGCCAAAGTGGATATGATCGACCTTCATGCGCCGCCCGATCCGCCTTGATACCAGATTGAGTTCGCCGCGTAGCGCCGCGGCATAGACCGTAATGGGCTCGTCGCGGCGGGCGATCGTGGTGTGACAACCGCAATACCAGCACATCGACCGGCAGAACGGGACGTGCAGGTAGAGGGAGGCGCTGGCGTGCCGCGGTATCGCCTTCAGCCATTCGGCGTAGGTTTCGGGGCCGATGGTGCCTGAGAAATGTGGGGCGGTCGGATAGCTCGTGTATCTCGGCAATCGCTCCTGTCCGTAGCAAGCAGCAAGATCAGGCCTCATTTCGTACCGTCTTTTCGAATAAATAGCGTCAATGGAACCTCGTCCGCCCCGGCTTTTGCAATTTAATAGCCCAGGGAAGGGGAAGCGGCTTTGCGCTCGCTCAAAGAGCGGCGCGAATTTCCGGGCAATGTTGGCCTATCGAGCGACAAATAGGAGCCGAGGCCATGAGCCTGTTCGTCCTGGACGCTATTTTCTGGATTTTTGGGATCCGCGGCCATATCCCCTCAAACGATGATTTCCACGGCGGTCCAAACAAATCGTCGGTCACCGCCGATTCCGGCAGGCTGCTGCGGGTACTGGCGGTCTTCGTCGTCATCGCCGTGCTTCTTTCGCTGGCTGTGTGGGCGGCCGTTTGGCTGGCCATCAAATCGTTGTAGAGCGTTTTCGAACAAAGCATGCCCTCGGACTGGCTCCGGGGGGCGAGCGCCGGTTCGCGTAAAGAAAACGCGTCAAAACAAGAAACCAGAGTGTCGGTTCCGATTCAATCGGAACCGATCATGCTCCAGGCGACGATCCGCGACGGATTCAGAGGTCGGCGCCGGGGATTTCGGGTGCCGGAGCCTGCGAAGCCGGAGTGTTCGCCATCGACCGCAGGTTCCTGCGCAAGGCCAGCAGCGGCGACAGCAGTCCGCGAACCTGCTTCTGCCTGCAAATCTGCGAGAGCGCACGTTCGCTACCATAGGCCGCAACCGTATCCTCATAGCCGAGGCAAGCCAGCCGATAGATCAACTGCTGCGAGAGCATGCCCTCGAAATAGCCTCCGTGCACGTTGGGTTTTTGGCCGTAGGCGACATATGCAAAGAGCAGATACAGGTGCGAATACCAGCGCAGCTTTGCGTTGGGGTCATTTCGTTTGCGCCATTTCGCGAAGGTCAAGAGCGGCCGCGCCGGCTGGTCCGGTTTCTCTCGATCGACGTAGTCGGTGCAATCGAAATAGGTAAATACCCTGGGCAGCGGCGCCTGCGCGGGCGATGGAACCGACGCGTTCGGATTGCGGCTGGCGCTGGCGCCTTCGAGCGCAGCATACAAATCCTGAAGCGTCAGATTTCCGATGCGCAGGACGCGGAGAAAGTCGTCTTCCCTCACATCGATCAAACCGAAATTGCTCGACAGGATCTCGACGTTGCCGAGCCGAAAACCATGATTCCGGCTCTTGGTCGGAAACACGAAATAATTCGCCAGCGTGGAAATCTGCCGCAGCACCTCGTCGCCTTCGTTGCTGAACAGATAAGCCTCCTCGAAACGCGACAGCGCGGAGGCCAAAAAATTGCTGCGGCTCGACAGCAGGGTCTCAGCCGGGATGTCCGGCGAGGCCAGCACGAAGCGTTTCAGCCTGAAAACGTTGCCGATCTCGTCCAAGGGAGGCGAATCCTGCGTGACACCGGGCCGCGCACGCGCACCGTAGTCGCTGAGGGTCTCAACCGGCACGGTGAACACGTCCGACAGCGTGCGGATGGTATTGGTCACCACGAAGCCGCCCATGCTGTGGCCGATGAAGGAGAGCTGGACGTCGCGCCGATCGGCTTCGCCGCGCTCGCGACGCAGCTTGAGGATTTCGCCATCGACGGCGCGGATGATCTGAATGAGATCGGGTACGCCGTAATTCGTCGCCCGGTAATTGTCGCGGAAGTAAACGATGGCGCGCAACAGAACGGCCGTCAACACCAGGCCGGCCACCGTCCAGCCGAGCAGCGTGATGATATGGACGCTGCCCGAATTCCAGATGTAGTGAAGCTGATCGAACCACCACTGTCTGGTTTCCGACACCAGATAGAACAGCGGAAACGACAGCAGGAACACCGCCGCCCCAAAATACAGGATCCACGTCGGCAGCGTCGGCAGCGCGTTCCAGCTTCCGCGCCATGGCTTGCCCATCGGCTCGGACGGCCACCGGTAGCCGACACAGACGAGGCCCTGCCGGGAACGGATCGCGCTGTCGCGCTCGATGGCTTGCGCGGCGGCCGCATACATCCGCAGCACGGCTGGCTCCGGATTGTTGAAGCCGTGAACCATCACCACCAGATTGGGGACAGTCCCACTCGCCAAAGCCGCGGCAATCTGCTTCACCGCCGCGTCGGGGTCGACCTCTTCCAACTCGGGCGGTAACGGCGTCGGCACGACAGCCCTGTCATCGACGTTCTCGGGCGCCGTGCTTTCGATGAAATAGCTGGGCACGGCCATTCCGACCGCCCGGTGCGCGCGAAAGAAATCCAGCATGATGCGGTCCTCCCCCTTGGCCGAGCCCTGTCCGCAGACAGGTTAGAAAGAGTTTGGCACATTTACAAACTTGGATTGTGTCCGCTTCCAGACCTGTGGCGGGAGTCACGTTATCGCGGACGGTTGCGGCAGGAAATCGCCGATCGCGTCCAGAAACATCTCGGGCGATTGCAATTGGGGGACGTGCGCGCACCCCGCAAGGATCTTCAGGCGCGCGTTCGGAAGGCTGGCTGCCAGTTCGCGCGACATCGGCGGTGGCGTCGCCTCATCATGCTCGCCGACCAGCACCAGCACCGGCACCTTGACCCGCGCAAGCTCGCCCCGCAGGTCGAGTTCGGCAAGCTGCGCGCAGGCGGCCTGAATCACTTCCGGGTCGGTTTTCAGGAATGCCTCGCGGCGATCGCGCATCAGATCGGGATGCTGCGCCTGAAACTCCGGCGCAAACAGCCGGCGCATCGCGACGTCCGTGATCGCAGCCAACCCCTTGGCTTTGGACGCCGCCGCCATGTTGCGGAAGGCTTCGCGCCCTGGTTCGGAAAACGCCGCCCCGCAATCGGCGAGGATGAGCCTGGTTGCGATGGCGGGATGGCGGACCGCCATTTGCAGCGCCACGAACCCGCCATAGCCGTTGCCGAGCACGATGGTCTCGGCCCCGGAGGCCGCCTCCCTCACCGCCTCGGCCATTCGGTCGGCGACGGCGGCGAGGCCGCCGCCGACGGCCCTGGAGGCGCCGAAGCCGGGCAATTCGGGGACGATTACCCGGAACGACTGCGCGAGCTGCGGAACAATGGCGTCGAAACTCGCGCGGTCCGACAACAGCGAGTGAAACAGGAACAGCGCCGGCGCTTTGCCCGATCCTTGGTCGGATCCTTGGCCTGACTGCGCCGCGTTGACCGTGCCGTTGGCGAAAAGTCGGTCCATGCCTGTCTCTCTTTCAAGGTTGGAAGCGGCCCCGTCACAGGTCCGGTGATGCGGACCGATTGATAAATCAAAATCCGATGATTTCAAGCCTTGGTCGCTTGACGTGATATTTCACGACTGCAAGAGTGAGGATGAATTCCGGGAAAATGACGATGCTTTTGCGCGATAATGTCTATGAAAGCCTGCGGGCTGATATTCTAACCTGCCGATTGGCGCCCGGCGATGATATGCGCGAGCAGGAGCTCGCCGAGCGCTATGCCGTCAGCCGCCAGCCGGTGCGCGAGGCGCTCCTGAGACTGGAGCGCGAACACCTCGTCACCGTGCAGCCGCGCCAGGGTTACCGGGTCAATCCGATCTCGCTTTCGGATGCGCGCGACCTCTTGCGCTTCCGCCTCGCGCTGGAACCGGCCTGCGTCGCCGAGGCGATCGAGAACGCCTCGGACGGCGTCCTTGCGGCGCTCGACGATTACCGGCGCTTCGCGGGCGGCCACGAGGATTTCATCGCCTATAACCGCGCCTTTCACTCCGCGCTGGCGCATGCCTCGGGCAACCGCCGCATGGCGCAGGCGCTGTGCGACCTGATCGGACAGGCCGATCGCCTGGTGCGCGTCAGCGTCGCCAACATCAGGGATCACGATCCGACCCAATTGGTGGCCGAGCACATTAGCCTGATCGAGGCAATGCAGCGGCGCGATGGGAGGCGCGCCGCGCGCATCATCAAGGCCCATATCGTACAGACCGAAAAGCGTGTGCTGCCGGCGCTCAAGCGCAACGCTGTGATTATTGAAGCGAGGGACGCATGAACATTCCGGCAAAATCAGCCGTGACCACCGTCGAGATCCACGGCAACTTCGTCGACGGCCGCGAGATCGAAGCGGGCACCAGTGAGATGCTGGACGTCCGCAATCCCGCGACCGGCGACGTGATCGCGCGGATTCCGAACTCGACCGCTAGCGACATCGACCGCGCCATGAAAAGCGCGCGCGCCGCCTTCGAAGGCCGCACCTGGGGCGGCATGGACATTCGTGCCCGCGCCCGGCTGGTCAACCGCCTCGCGGACGCCTTCGAGGCCAATCTGGAGCAACTGTACCGGCTGGAGACGCTGAACAACGGCCGTCCGCTGAACGAGACGCGCGCGCAACTGTCGCGGCTGCCGGATTTCTTCCGCTACTTCGCAGGGCTCGCGCTGGCGCGGCGCGACGCGGTCATTCCCGTCGAAGGCTCCTATCTGAACTACACGTTGCGCACGCCGATCGGCATCGTCGCCAACTGCACGCCGTTCAATCACCCCTTGATGATCATGTGCAAATCGCTCGCGGCGGTCTTGGCAAGCGGATGCGTCACGGTCGTAAAACCGTCGGAATATACCCCGCTGACGACGCTGCGGCTGGCGCAAATCTTCACCGAGGCAGGTCTGCCGCCCGGCGTGTTCAACGTCGTGCTCGGCCTCGGCCAGACCACGGGCAAGATGCTTGCCGAACACGGCGATATCAACAAATTGGTCTTGACCGGTGGCACCGAGGCCGGCCGCATCGCCGGAAGTGCGGCGGCGAAAGTGTTCGCGCATCAGACCATGGAACTCGGCGGCAAGACGCCGGTGATGGTGTTCGACGATTTCGACGTCGACCAGGCCGTGAATTACGCGGCGTTCGGCGCCTTCATCGGCGCCGGCCAGACCTGCGTCTGCGCCTCGCGCCATATCGTGCAGGCATCGATCTATGACGAGTTCGTCGAGAAGCTGAGGGCCAAAACACAAAGTATCCGCATCGGCGATCCCTTCGATCCGCAAACCCAGCTCGGGCCGGTGATCTCGGCGCGGCAGCGCGACCGCGTGTTGTCCTACTGCCAGTTTGGCCGCGACGACGGCGCGCGGCTCTTGACCGGCGGCGCGGCCGCCAAGGTGCCGGGCCACGAGAACGGTTACTTCGTGCAGCCGACGGTGTTTGCGGATGTGAAATCCGACATGCGCATCTTCCAGGAAGAAGTGTTCGGGCCCTTCACCTCGATCACGCCCTTCAAGGACGAGGCGGACGCGTTGCGGCTCGCCAATGATTCACCGTTCGGGCTTGCGGCCGCGATCCGCACCCGCGACGTCGCGCGCGCCCATCGCGTCGCCGCAGGCGTCAAGGCCGGCATCGTCTGGGTCAACGACCATCACCGTCTCGACCCGGCCTCGCCGTGGGGCGGCGTCGATGACTCCGGCGTCGGGCGCGAATTCGGCACCGAAAGCTTCGACGACCACTTCAATACCAAGAGCGTGATGATCGCGACCCACAACCAGCCGTTCGACTGGTACCGCGACACGGCGACCCAGCGACGGTTGAACTGAACAAAATAGCAAGCGGCACCACCGCGTCCAGAGAAGGCCGGCGCCGGATTTGAATTTAAAGAGGGGGAAATTTCACATGGCTCTCGCAGTAAACGCCGGCGCACGTCTCGACCGGCTGCCGATCTCATCGTTTCACTACCGGATTTTCTGGCTGGTCGGCGCCGGCATGTTTTTCGACGGATACGATCTCTACGTCGCCGGTGGCGTGCTGGCGTCGGCGATACAGACCAAATTCTCGACCGTTCCGCAAAATCTGCAATTCATCTCGCTGACCTTTGTCGGCATGACGCTGGGCGCGCTGATCACCGGGTTTGTCGGCGACAAATACGGGCGGCGGTTCACCTACCAGATCAATCTTTTGATTTTCGGGCTGGCGTCGCTGGCGGCGGCCTTCGCGCAGGACATGAATCAGCTCATCGCCTGCCGCTTCCTGCAAGGTCTTGGCCTCGGTGCCGAAATCGTGGTCGGCTATTCGACGCTGACCGAATTCGTTCCACCGAACACGCGCGGGCGCTGGCTGTCGATGATGGCGTTCGTGGTGGTGGCAGGCTTTCCGGCGACCGCCCTGCTCGGCTATCTGATCATCCCGGCCTTCGGATGGCGCCCGATGTTCGTCATCGCCGGCGTCGGCTCGCTGATCGTCTGGTACCTGCGCAAGAATCTTCCGGAATCGCCGCGCTGGCTTGAATCTCAGGGCCGCGCCGCGGAAGCCGAATCCCTGATGCAGGGTATAGAAAAGGAATCCGCCGGCGGCGGGACGCTGCCGCCGGTGGTGGTGCCGGCTCCGGTCACCCAGGTTACCGCCTCCGACATGCTGAAGCCGCCGCTGCTGCAACGCTTGTTCGTGGGCTCTTGGGTGCTGATCACGATCAATACGTTGATCTTCGGCTTCGTGATCTTCCTGCCGCAGTTCTTCCTGCGCCAGGGACTGACCATCACCAATTCGCTGGCCTATACCATGGTGCTGTCGGCCGGATCGCTGGTCGGCTGTGCGCTCGGCGCCTATTTGTCCGACGCGATCGGACGGCGCTGGAGCATCATCGGTGCGTCGGTCGTCACCATCGTCTCCGGCTACGTCTATGCCCGCTTCGACGCGGCGTCCGATCCGGCGATCGTGCTCTCGATCGGATTCGTGCTGATCGTCGCGATCTATGTGCAGACCGCGATCCTGCTCGGCGTCTATACGCCGGAACTGTTCCCGACCGAGATCAGGTTGCGCGCCAATGGCATCTGCAACACGTTCGGACGCGCCGCCACCGTGGTCTCGCCGTTCATCGTTGGTTCCCTGATGGCATCCTACCAGCTGCCAGGCGTGGTCTGGCTGATGATCGGCCTTGTGGTCGTTCAGATCGTGGTGGTGTGGGCCTGGGGCGTCGAGCCGCGCAATCGCGGGCTCGAGGATGTCGCCGCGGCGAAGGTGTGATGGCAGGAGTGATGAGTTCAGTCAGTGCATGAGTGCGGCTTAACCTCGCCCCGCTTGCGGGGAGAGGTCGAAATTCGCGACAGCGAATTTCGGGTGAGGGGAACTCACCGCGTGCATCTCATGTTCGCAATTCGCTGAGGCAGCCCCTCACCCC
>CAVWDY010000002.1:0-92747 GCA_963753875.1 uncultured Alphaproteobacteria bacterium
AACGCCAACCTGAAAGGTGCAAACATATTCGCCGCGCAGATGGCCCGCGCACATCTTGACGGCGCGGACCTCTCGAAGGCGCGTGTTGCCGCCGACCTTACCGGCGCGAGCCTTGTCGGAGCCTCGATCGCAGACGCGCGGTTGGGCGCCGACATGCGCAACCAGTCGATGGGCCTCATGCGCGCGGTGCTCAAATCCGCGAATCTGGAACGCTTGAACGCACGCGGCGCCGATCTGTCGCGTGTCGATCTCGAATTTGCTTCGCTGAAGGGCGCCGATCTGACCGGCGCTTCGCTCAAAGGCGCCCAACTCGGGGGAGCCGACTTGACCGGCGCCACGTTGGTCCGGGCCGATTTTGAAGGCGCGGATCTCGCATCGGCGAAATTGATCGCCCCAATCGGCCTGGACCAGGCGAGGAATTTCGACAAGGCGAAAAATCTCGATCGTCTGATCCGGGACTGACGGTCAAGCGCAGCACGGGAGGATTGACAATGATACGATGGATGCTGGCGGCCGCCGCGCTTTCGCTGGCGAGCGCCGGCCAACTCGCGGCTCAGGGCAAGGGTATCAGGTTCTGGAATCTGACCACGGCGACCGTCTCAAGCCTGCAGCTCTCCCCGGCCGGCAAGGACAGCTGGGGACCGAACCAGACCCTGAACGACAAGGACGGGGAAGTCGATCACGACGAACGACTGCGCATTACCGGCGTTGAGCCGGGGCACTATGATGCAAGGGTCAGCTATCGCGACAAGCGGCAATGCATGGCGCGGAATATCGAGATCAAGGCTGATTCGGTGTTCTCGATCGCCGACAAGGATTTGACGGACTGCCGCAAGTGAGGCTCACCAGGACCGGTATGCGTTACGAGGTCATCCGGCGGAGGTCGCGCCCGCCGCGTCGGCCTTGTCTCTGGTATGAGGATATTCGCAGCGCCAGCTCACGGCGTTCCATTTCGGGTGCTCGCCAACCCACTGGGCGATGTAGGGCGGCGCGCCCATGGCGCACTGCCGCAGTGAAGCGGTTCCAGAAAACATCAGATGAGTTTCTTCGCAAGTCGCCGGCGACAACACCGCGCAGACCGTCACAATCAGATCGATTGCATTCATGCCGAACATCCTTTGCTTCGCAGCGACACCCATTTAACCACAGATAGACACGGCCGTGCCGGGACGAAGTTTCAAATCTCTGAGAGATTCCGGCTCATGATACCGCCAGCGCAGGAAATCAGAAGTTAACCCCGAATATCACCCGCGCCTGGTGGCGTTCGAAATTGACGAGTTCCAACGTTGCGATGGAACCGGCTGGACGTCCCCAAAGCTGGGGGCTCCAAGCGACCGTGAGCCTCGAGCGCTCGGACAATTGCCAATATGCCGTCGGCCCGGCGAACAGCGCCTGCCCGGCAAAATCGTCGAAACCGATGCCGCCGTATTTCCTGAGATAGCGCACCTCACCTCCGATCAGGAAACCGGCGCGGATTTGCGCCATCACAGCGACCGCGACCCCGGCCGTCGATTCCTGTTCGGCCACTGCCGTTCCGAAGAGATGGGTCCATTCCGGCTCGTACAACAGATTGAACGCTGCCACGACGCGGTTCGGGATCAATTCCCGATCGAGTGCCATGGTCAACTCGGTGCCGTATTTCCGCGCAGGTGCCGCGGTGATGTCATCGAACCGGTCGGCGTGGGTCTCCAGCGCGAATGTCAGACCAAACGGCGCTGATTTCCGGTCGAACAACTTGTAGCGCAAATCGACGGACGCACCCTGCCAATCCAATTGACTGCGATCCTCAAATCCAGGGACGCCGTTGATGTCGTAAGACGCAAAGGAGCCACCCACCTCGATCCTGAAGTTATTGATAGGCACGAATTCCAATTCGAGTTCCTGGTTGACCGCCCCGTAGTTGCCTGCCGTCTTTGAAAATCGTCCGGTCGTCTGGCTCTGGAACTCGCGCTCGCCGACGCTGCCGACATCGGTGCCGATGGTGAAGCCGAACAGATGCTCGGTATCGATTTCTTCGGCATGCACGCAGGCCGGCACAAGCGTCGAGAAACACAGGATCGCAGTCCGAAACGCTGCAGCGCCAAAAGACATCCACAATCCGAAAGCCGCTGAGGAATGAAAAACGACAGCATCACTGACCGAGAGGAAATCCTAACACGATGCAAAGATCGATGGCGAGGCGCAGAAATATTCCATGCGCGGCAAAAGCTGATTAACCGGGTCCCACGTCGGATCTGGTTGCTGGTTCAGTCCACTAGCGATAATCGTTTGTAGAGATCAAATGGCGAAGAGAAACGGAGAAGCCGGGCTGGTGTCACCCCAAGGGCACGCCGGTGCGGCGGATCTCGCCAATTTGGCGGTCGGTGGTGCCGAACTCTGTTTCAAATTCGCCTGATTCAAATACGACTGAAGCCCCGCGGAGGGGCTCGACAAGAGCAAAGCGTTACGATTCAAGCTCGGAACATTGGCTCGGAACACAGGCCTGTGTCCCGGGCGCCTGCCGCGGCTCGATCGCAATATCCCTTTCGAGCCGGGCAGATCGTCCCAATGCGGCCTATTTGCGCGCTGCGCAGGCGTACATGTTGATTTCCATGCCCACCGGCACTTCGACAATCTTCGGAGTTTTCCAGGTCATTCAAGCCTCCCAAGGATGGTGTTGACGCGTCAGTCGCGCGCCCCTCAAAGTAAAACCAGCTCGGACATAACGCAAGCATTCACAGCTTAAGCCGGGAAGTTCATGTGGCCCATGGCGCCCTTGCATAGACATCTGGTTCTCCTGCTCGCGATCTCGCCCGCCTTGCCGGCGTCTGCCCAACACACGCCGCGCGAGTTGGCGGCATCGGGCGCCGCAACCCGGCCCTCAAATTCGGCGGCGGTACTGACCGGTAAAGAGCGGCTCGGCAGGAAATGGATGGATGAGCAGCGGATCGACAACTGCGATGTGCCAATTGATAAACGCGGAACCAAACCCCGACCCAGCACCTGTCGCAACGCCCCGGCCAGCTAAATTGGACTGAAGACGCTCCGGCGAAACGCATGGTGCCGACAGGATGCGGAGAATTGCATGTGCGATATCAGCGGGGTCTGTCCCAAATGCCGGTCCTGGCTGATAGCGGCATTGCTCATCGCGCTCCCCTGCCCCGCAGAGCTCGCGGGAGGCCCATCCGTCACGCCTGCGAGCATGGCTCGTATCGGCACGGTCGACGAACGTTTCCAATCCTATAACGTCGAAATGGTCGAAGTGACCGGCGGAGCATTCTGGAAGCCGTATGGATCCGACAGGTCGGCCGGACATTCGGAACTCTACGCATACCGCCCGCCGATCGATCTGACCAACCCGCGGCTGCGAAAGCTGGCTGCTGCACTCGCGCCGGCATACCTGCGTGTCAGCGGAAGCTGGGCCAATGCCACCTATTTTGCCGATTCGGATTCGGCGCCGTCCGCGCCGCCGGCCGGATTCAACGGCGTCCTGAGCCGTCAGCAATGGCGGGGGGTCGTCGATTTCTCGCAAGCGGTCGGGGCGCAGATCGTGACTTCATTCGCCGTCAGTCCGGGCACCCGCGATGCGGCCGGCGTTTGGTTGCCGGACCAGGCTCGCCGCTTTCTCGCCTACACCTACTCGGCCGGAGGACGCATTGCCGCGGCAGAATTCATCAACGAGCCGAACCTTTCCGTGACCGGAGGTGCGCCGGCCGGAGACAACGCGGCGGCCTATGCACGCGATTTCAGGGCATTCCGCTTGCTTGTGAAAGAAAATTTTCCGGAAATACTCCTCCTCGGTCCTGGCACGGTCGGTGAGGCGGCCTCCGCTTCGGACATGCTCGCAGCATCCGGCCCCGGCAGCCTGGATGGGATCTCGTATCATCACTATGGAACGCTGTCGGAGCGATGCAGCGGTACGAGCACCCCCGAGGAAGCCCTTTCCGAAGAATGGCTTGCCCGGACGGATCGGACACTCGCCTTTTACCGGTCGCTCCGGGACAGGTTCGAGCCCGGCAAGCCGATCTGGCTGACCGAAACCGCGGAAGCGGCGTGCGGCGGAAACCGGTGGGACGCGTCCTTCCTGGATACGTTCAGATACCTCGATCAACTCGGCCGCCTCGCGAAGGCCGGCGTTCAGGTGGTGATGCATAATACGCTCGCGGCAAGCAACTACGGGCTGCTCAACGAGAGAACGCTGGCACCCACACCAAGCTACTGGGGCGCGTTGCTATGGCGACTGTTGATGGGAAGCGTCGTCCTCGACCCGGGCGTGCCGGCGCAAGCGGGGCTCCATGTCTATGGCCATTGCCAGCGCGGAACACCCGGTGGTGTAAGCCTTCTGATCCTGAACGTCGACCGCAGCGCGCCCCACACGCTGACGTTACCCGTGGCCTCCGAGCGCTATGCGCTGGATACGGCAAGCTTGCAGGACACCACGGTGCGGCTGAATGGCCTTCCGCTTCGACTGGGCCCGCAGGATGATTTGCCGCGCACCGCGGGCGTGCCGACGGATGCGGGCGCCCTGACGTTCGCGCCAGCCACCATCACATTCTTGACCATGCCCGCGGCGGGAAACCAGGCCTGTCACCAGGGCATGGGACGCGCCGTGCGGCGCGTGCGGCGAATGTGATCAGACCCCACCAGGCTGAACGTAACAAAATACGTAACCGGTGCGACTCAGGAATACGATGCCGTGGCCGGTGGGATTCGATCTGTCCCATTTGAGTTTGTGGTTCGGGATTTCTATTTCCGTTCCGATGTCGACATGAGGCCGGCCGCGCGGTTCGTCGGGCCGGTCATCGGTGATGATTGCGTAGGTTTTGCCATCTCTGACGTGAATTTCATCAGTCCAATAGGCATCCGCCTCCCCGCAACACGAGGCATTTGGCACGTCCGGCTGCATGAGCGCTTGGTACCATTGCCGGATTTGCGGATCTACGGCCTCCCATTGCCCGAGATCACGGGCGTTCGCATCGGCAGCCAGGCAACTGAAAATACCGAGGTAAAGGATGACACGCCTCATCCGTCTCGCTCTCCCGCATCTTCCGGCAAGATGGGGAAAGCAATGTTCGTGCCGATCACCGGCAGCCGCCGGCACACGTATAACTACGTGTCCGGCACCGGCGCGAGCCCTAACGGCGGCGTATCACAAGTACCCCTACGTCATCTCGGTTCACCGCTTTTCGAAGCCGTGTCACATCGATTTGGTGGCGGAGATGCCGCCACCAAATTTCATAGGGTCACGCGGCCTTCTTAGATTTCGCCACGTGGGTGGCGATCACATCCATCAGCGCCGGGGACAGGCAGTCATAAGGCTCCAGTCCGAGTTCCTTGAGGCGCGACCGAATGCCCGGCATCTGGGCCGGATCGACGCCGGACTCGATCACTGAGGACACGAACGCCGCAAATTGCGGAGCGGCCGAACCGGTCTCCGTAAAGAGCTCCGGATGAATGAAGTCCAGACCGTAGAACGGATGCGCCTTGTTCTCGATCCGGCCGTACATATGCGTGCCGCAGACCTTGCAGGCATGCCGCTGGATCGTGGCCGAGGTGTCGATGATGTGCAGCTTGTCGCCGTTCTCGATAACGGTGACGTTTTCGCGCGGTACCACCGCGACCACCGAAAAGGTGGCTCCCGCCGGCTTCCAGCATTTGGTGCAGCCGCAGGCGTGGTTGTGGGCGACGTCGCCCTTGACACTGACCTTGACCGGCCGATCCTTGCATTTGCAGACCAGGGTTCCGCCGGCGAAATTGCCTGAGCCCTTCTTTACCCCGCTGTCAACCGATGGGTGGATATGAACTGTCATGGGCCTATCCTCCTGTTGGACGTTTTTGGATTTAAAACACGACGACCGAACGGATCGACTTGCCTTGGTGCATCAGATCGAACCCCTTGTTGATCTCCTCAAGCTTGAGGACATGGGTGATCATCGGGTCGATCTGGATCTTTCCGTTCATGTACCAGTCGACGATTTTGGGCACGTCGGTTCGGCCGCGTGCGCCGCCGAACGCCGTGCCCTTCCAGACCCTGCCGGTAACGAGCTGGAACGGCCGGGTTGAAATTTCCTTTCCCGCTTCCGCCACCCCGATGATGACCGACACGCCCCAGCCGCGGTGACAGGCCTCGAGCGCCTGTCGCATCACGGTGGTGTTGCCGGTGCAGTCGAAGGTGAAGTCGGCTCCGCCGTCGGTCAGCGTGACTAGGTGCTGGACGATATCGCCACCGATCTTGGACGGGTTGACGAAATGCGTCATGCCAAAGCGGCGGCCCCATTCCTCCTTGCTGTCGTTGACGTCAACACCGACGATCTTGTCGGCGCCTACCATCTTCGCGCCCTGGATGACGTTGAGCCCGATACCGCCGAGCCCGAAGACCACGACGTTGGCGCCCGGAGTGACCTTGGCGGTGTTCACCACTGCGCCGACGCCGGTCGTCACGCCGCAGCCGATGTAGCAGCTCTTGTCGAAGGGGGCGTCGGCGCAAATCTTGGCGACGGCGATTTCCGGCAGTACGGTAAAATTCGAAAAAGTCGAACAGCCCATGTAATGGAAGATGGGCTTGCCCTTGTAGCTGAAGCGGCTTGTGCCGTCGGGCATCAGCCCCTTGCCCTGCGTTGCACGGATGGCGGTGCAGAGATTGGTCTTGCCGCTCAGGCAGCTTTTGCATTGGCGGCATTCAGGTGTGTAAAGCGGGATCACATGATCGCCGGGCTTCACGGAAGTGACGCCTGCTCCCACCTCGCGAACGATCCCGGCACCTTCGTGGCCGAGGATCGAAGGAAAGATTCCTTCGCTGTCAAAACCGTCCAGCGTGTAGGCATCGGTATGACAGATGCCGGTCGCCTTGATTTCGACAAGGACCTCGCCGGCTTTCGGAGCCTCCAGATCAAGCTCGATGATTTCAAGAGGTTTTTTTGCTTCGAACGCGACAGCGGCACGGGTTTTCATTTTAAACTCCACTTTCGCACTTCAAGACATCCTCACGTTTTTTGGTACGGCGAGCGGTCTCGCAAATCTTCCGGATATTCATTTCTGTGCCATGCATGCATCTTCGGCTTTTTGTGCGGCGGGTGGTTTGTCTTCATGCTTTGCGGGGCGTCCGCGGGGGACCGCGTCGTTGGCGCGGGCCCGCAGATAGACGTAGATGTCGTCGAGATAGCAGACGACGTTTTGGTTATCGCCGAACGCCGGCATGACGTTTTCCTGCGATGAAGAGACATTCTTGCGGCCGGTGGCGACCACCCCGAGGAAGTCTGCGTAGCTCATGGTCTTCAGTGAATCCTTCAGTGCCGGTGCGTAGGTGGAACCCATGCCGTCGGGGCCATGGCAGACGTGACATTCCGAGTGATAGCGGCGGAACCCGGAATAAGTGTACCAGTCGACGGCGCCATCGGAGCCGACTTTGAAGGTCGGGTTGCCCTCCTTGTCCAGATATTTGCCGTTCTCGGATTTGACCGCTGCCGGATCGACGACCGTTTCAGCGACAGCGATGCCTCCCGATGCCGCGACGGCGATCACGGCAACTCCAAACCATATCTTGCGCAAACGCTTGTCCTCGGCATTCGATGACTGAGACGTCCCGGCGCGGCAATCGCGCCGGGACGATTGGTTGCCTCACTGCGGCAGTGCGAACACCGTCAGCGTGCCGCCGAGCGCGGTATAATTGCTCAGCGCCGCATAGCCGCCCACCGCGCCCAGACCCGCGGTCGGATCGGTCAGGCCCGCCGCAAGCCCGATGCCCGCCCAGCCGCCGACCCCGGACAGCACCGCGATAAACTGCCGGCCGCCATGCTCGTAGGTCGTGACGTTGCCGATGATCCCCGACGGGGTCTTGAACTTGTAGAGTTCCTTGCCCGTCTTGGCATCGACCGCCTTCAGGTAGCCTTCCAGCGTGCCGTAGAACACCACCCCGCCCGCGGTCGCCAGCGCACCCGACCACACCGAGAACTGCTCCTTGTTCGACCACGCGATCTTGCCGGTCTTGCCGTCCCAGGCGATGAAGTTGCCCATATTGGTTTCACCGGGAGGCGGATACATCGACAGCGTCGCCCCGACATAGGGCTGGCCCGCCGTGTAGCTCACCTTGAACGGCTCGTAATCCATGCAGACATGGTTGGTCGGCACGTAGAACAGCTGGGTGTCCGGCGAGTACGCCGCCGGCTGCTCGTCCTTGCTGCCCAGCGCCGCCGGGCAGATGCCTTTGACGTTGTGGTCCTCGCCCTGCTTGTCGGTCGAGTACTGGTCGAGCACCTTGGGCCGGCCATAGGTCGGCGAGCTCTTGTTCATGTCGACGCCTGAGGTCCAGTTGACCTTCGGATCGTACTTTTCGGCGACCAGCAATTCCCCGGTGGCACGGTCCAGCGTGTAGCCGAGCCCGTTGCGGTCGAAATGGGTCAGCAGCTTGCGAGCGGTGCCGCCGACCTGCTGGTCGGACAGGATCATCTCGTTGATGCCGTCGTAATCCCATTCGTCATGCGGCGTCATCTGGTAGACCCACTTGGCCAGGCCGGTATCCGGATCGCGCGCCCAGATCGTCATCGACCACTTGTTGTCGCCCGGACGCTGCTTCGGGTTCCAGGTCGAGGGATTGCCCGAGCCGTAGTAGATCAGGTTGAGCTGCGGGTCGTAGGAGATCCAGCCCCACGTGGCGCCGCCGCCGATCTTCCACTGCTCGCCTTCCCAGGTCTTGAGGCTGGAATCCTTGCCAACCGGCTTGCCGAGTTCGGTGGTCTTCGCCGGATCGACCAGGATCTGGTCGTCCGGCCCTTCCGAGAACGCCCGCCAGACCTGCTTGCCGGTCTTGATGTCATAGGCCGTCATATGAGCCTGGACGCCAAACTCACCGCCGGAAATCCCGACCAGCACCTTGTCCTTGATCACCATCGGCGCCGAGGTGCCGGTGGCGCCCTTGCTGGGATCGCCGTTCTTGGCCGTCCACACCACCTTGCCGGTCTTGGCGTCGAGCGCCACCAGCGTGGTGTCGGCCTGATGCAGGAAGATCTTGCCATCGCCATAGGCGACGCCGCGGTTGACCGTATCGCAGCACATCACCGGAATGACGTTGGGATCCTGCTTGGGCTCATACTTCCAGACGATCTTGTTGTCATGGGCAAGGTCGAGCGCATAGACCGTGTTGGGGAACGGCGCATGCACATACATCATGTCGCCGACGATCAGCGGGCCACCCTCATGGCCGCGCAGCACGCCGGTCGAAAACGTCCAGGCCACCTGCAGCTTGCCCACATTGGCCGCCGTGATCTGATTGAGCTTCGAGTAGCGATGATTGGCATAGTCGCCTGTCGGCATCACCCAATCCTTCGGATTCTGCGACATCTTGTTCAGTTCGTCATTGGCATTGGCGATCCCGGCGCCAAATGCCGTTACCGCGACAAGACAGGTTGCAACAAGCACCTTGCGCATAACAAAACCTCCCATGTTCAGTTTCTAGTGCGAGCCTCGGATTTCGGTCCCAAAGACGATCCGCTGCCCTGTTCTATTTTCCGTAGATGTCCCTACCCGGTTCGGCGGCAGGAAACTTGCCCAAGAGGGAAGCTGGTTTGCTCGAAAGCGAAACACGACGAACTTTTTCGTTTTCAGCCAGTGATTTGCGGGAGCGCTGGCCCCAGCCCCTCCCCGCAGCGCTGCCGGAGCGCAACCAAACCTTGACGGACAAGCCACCGAGACTGGCGGGTCCGGGACGGTTGCCCCGAGCCAGGGACAGGTTCCCCTTGACGACGTCTGAACTAAGTCCGAGGATTGCAACCATCCGGCGCCAACGATCGTTCTGAATGAGCTAAATACCGCCTTACGGTAACTGACTGCCTCACAGGCCGTCATATTTCGATCTCGATTCACTCATGTGGTTGGGTCATGCCTAATTCCGTGCATTCCCTCAGCACTTCCGGACTGACGCCCAAGAACCAGATCCAGTGCTGGACCGATGCGCTGACCGAACTTTGCGGTCAATTCGATGTGGATCCGCTCGAGGCTTCATCGCTCGAAGGACGCGTCAACTATACGACTGTCTCCCGACTGAAGCTCTGTCAGATCGAAGTGAGCCAACACCGTATCGCCCACCCGGTTTCGCGGGCGAAGGCAGGCGAGCACCCCTACGTCAAAATCCTATTCCAGACGTACGGCGTTTCTCATTTCGAGCAGAACGGCCACCGCATCGAACTGATGCCCGGAGATTGTCTCGCCTATGATGTATCCTGTCCGCATACCATCATCAGTCCCTCGCTGACGCGGCACGAAGTAGTCATCGTACCCACTGAATTACTGCAAGAACGCGGTTTCCACTTGGCGAAGCTGCCAGCCTGCAAGGTTTCGGCACGTACGGGGACCGGCCGGATCGCGCATGATTTCATGCACGCCGCTTTTGGCGAAGCTCCGAAACTGTCGCCGCACACGGCACTCGGCGTCGCCGACACGCTGATCGACCTCTTGCTACTGCCGCTTCGCGAAGCCGGTACGGCGTTTGATCGCGGTGGTCCAGTGGCGCTTTATGAGCGGGCTCAAGCCTTCATCCACGATCATTTGCGCGACCCCGATCTCAGCATCGACCAGATTTCCAAGGCGCTGGGCTGCACCAAACGCTACCTGCATATGTTGTTCAGCGACAGGGGTATGACGGTCAGCGACTATATTTGGCGAGCAAGGCTGCTGAATTGCCGTCAGGAACTCGAGACCCAGGGCGGCAAGACGATCACGGATGTCGCATTTTCGTGGGGCTTTTCAAGCTCATCCCATTTCAGTCGAGTGTTCAGGAATTACTTCGGGATTGCTCCGTCCTCTCTCCACAAAGCACAGAACGGTAGCCAATCTCCGGTAAGCATTTCTTCAGATACCTCGGTGCCGCGCCCCGCCTAGGCTTTCTGCCTCAAGCGCGTCCGGTTCGATAGCCATACGAAAACCGCAGCAAGCCCAGCAATCGTCCCGGCCGGCGGGTCGAGTTCACTTCGCTTGCCAGAGCAAGATGAGATTAGATCGAGTTTGCAGCGGCGACGGAAGTGCGCTCCCTCTCCCGCTTGCGGGGGTCCGAGGCGAGCGAAGCTCGCTCTCGAGGTTGGGGTGGGGGTGCTTCCGTAAAACACGCTGGTCGAGGGGATAGGCCTTCCCCACCCGCCACGCTTCGCGTTCAGACTGAACCTCCTCCGAATTGATGGACACCTGTGGTAGGCTCGGAGAGCCAGGAGGTGTCGGATGGAAGGACGTCAACGTCGGTCGTTTACGAACGACTACAAGCGGCAAGCGGTTGATCTCGTAGCTTCGAGCGGCCGCTTGCAGCGGGAGAACGAGCGGTTGCGCATGGGGCGCGGCAAGAGACCTAAGGGCTCGACTGGATCACCTTTAAGCTACCACCGGCTTGGCATTCGTTTTGCTGAGGTGACGGCAAACCCTTCTCCTGCATTTTGTCGTGTCGGAGTTGCGTCACGGTTTGCGCGAAACCCGACAAGGACAAGAAGGCCGATCAGCAGAGTAAGTCATGACGGATATAGCGGAACTTAAAAAGAGAAAGGTGCCGCTCAATTTGGCGATCGTGCATGTGGACCCCGATGCCTTTATTGCGAATTTCATTGGCTGGCTGGAAATCACCGCCTTCATCACGGCGCAGCAGGCCGGTGAAGCCCAGGTCCCTGCCGGCGGGGCGACACCAAAGCTGTCGCCGCAGCAATTGCGAAAAGGCGGCGTGCATGATGTCGGCAACGACGCGATCTTTGCCTTCTGCATGACGGCAGCGATGAAGGCGGACAAGGCGGCGGTAGACGAGGTGGAAGCCGCTTTGGTGGAGAGCATGGGGAAGGAATTCCCCGGATCGTTCGGCTTGTGGCATTTTCACGCCCAGATCGACGCGCCGGTCACGCTGGAAGACTTCGTGGGTCAGGCCGGCAAGAAAATGCTGCTGGGCGACATTCCCCCGCCGCCGCTGCGCGCAAAGGAAAACTGGAACACCGGTTTGCGCTTCTTCGAGAAGGCGCGCAAATCCAATTTCGTCCACGAGATCATGTATCCTTTGGCAAATTGGACCCGGACGCGCTGGACCGAGACCTTGGAGAAGGGTGTCGCCTTCCTCCAACACATCGAAGACAATGTTCCGGTCTTGCGCGAGGTTCTGGACGACCCCCGCAACGATCAACCCTTCATCGCGAATGCGCTTCTGAATCTGGCCCCCGCGGTGGATATGGAATTGACCGAAGAATATCGGGGATTTCTGCGATCTCTGGCACGGCGGAGTTAGCGTCCCTCACGATCAGCTTGCGCCGCACCGGCACCGATCTGCACGAACTGAATGCCTCCCAATACACAACGACGTTGCGCGCGACTATGACGAGGCGACCATGACCGAATCCTGGAAGGCTGTCGTCTTGCTTGATCGCAAAATCGTGGCCGTCCGCGGGACCGACCGCGTCAAGTTTCTGCAAGGTCTGATGACCAACGATATTCGCCGGCTTGCCCCGGACAGGGCACTTTATGCGGGGTTTCTAACAGGTCAGGGTAAGCTGCTGTGTGACGCCTTCGTTTTGCAGGATGGGGACCGCATTCTCATCGACATCGCCACCACCGTTGTCGAGGATTTCGTCAAGCGCCTGAGCGCCTTCAAGTTACGCGCGGCGGTGGAGATCGGCGAGACGGCGCCCGCTCTTGCCGTGGCGGCTGTGTGGGGGACGGGAGCGACCGCGCGACTGAAGCTCGACTCAGCGGAGGGCGTGGTGGGCAACAGCGCGGTTGCCGAGGCCCAATACGCGTTCGTCGACCCGCGGATCGCGGCTTTGGGGGCGCGGCTTGTTTATTCGGCGGACTTTCCCATCGAGGCTAATTTAGCCCGGATTGGCTTCGCCAGCGTCACGGCGGCGGACTATGCCGCGCATAGACTGGCGCTCGGTATTGCCGATACAGCCGAGATCGGGGGCGAGGTCTGCTATCCACTCGAAGCCAATTTCGAAATGCTTCATGGGGTCGATTTCAAGAAGGGCTGTTATGTCGGCCAGGAGCTGACCGCGCGCATGAAGCTCAAGGGCGAATTGCGCAAGCAAATCTTGCCGGTCAGCGGCTCGGCACCTCTGCCAAGAGCCGGTACACCCGTGACTGCCGATGGAACCGAGCTTGGACCACTGATCGCGGCCTCCGGCACACAGGGCCTTGCCTTGCTCCGTCTCGATCGTCTGGCCTCCGCAAAAGAAGATGCCATCCGCGTCCAGGACGTGCAGCTCAGTATCCATTGGCCGAACTGGCTGCCGCATTGAGTATGTGAGCACGCACGCGCCCGACGAGGGATGTCGGGTCACGGGGTCGCTGGCCCGATCCGCACCTGGACATCGCGGGGTCGCGCCAGATACGGCGAAGAAGTGACCACGATGTCGGCCCCCGCCTGTGCGTATGCTGCGACATTTCCGGCATGAATGCCACCGGCGGCGGCGACGACGGGCCGCGATCGCGGGGACGCGATAGCCATTTGTGCAACAAGAGAAGCAATTCCGGCCGGCGTAAATTTCTCCGCCTGAATGACATCGAAACCAACCCCAGCCGCAACGATCGCCGCCTCGAGCGTAGTCACTTCGATAACCAGTCTCTTTTCCGGCGCAGCACGCCTCAGTCGCTCGACCAATCCTACGAAGGGCTCTTCGCCGAGAAATGCCCGGTGCTCCGGAAAAACCAGTATCGTCTCCGACAGCCCGAGGCGATGCATCACCGCGCCACCTGCCTTTACCGCCGCGACCGCAAAGCGCTTCGTGCCGGGAACATTTTTGCGGGTGCAAGCAACCGCGATGTGGGGCGCGACAGCGGTTGCCGCGGCGACGATCGCGCGGGCATCCGTCGCGACGCCGGACCAGATTTCGATCAATGTCTGCGCCACCTTCCAGCTCCGCAGCAACGCCGACGCCGGGCCCCGCGCGGTCAGGATTGGCGATCCCTGCTCAAGCACGGTGCCTGAGGATGCGAATAGCTCCACCCGGCAGCCGGCAAGTTCAATGATCGCAGCCGCATCCTCGGCAAGCGCGAGCACCATCGTGTCGCGGGCGGTGAATTGCATCGAGCCGGAGGCGGCACCAATGCCGAGCGCATCCGTCGTCAGATCGCCATAAGGAACATCATCCGCGAGAAATTCTTCTAGTTCGGCACGCGACGCGATGGTTCGCATGGGCCAGTCCGCGGTTGCCGATCTTGATGAATGTGCCGTTGACGGAATGACTGCTGCTGGCGGCAGGGCTGGGCGTAATTTCGCAGGGCTGCTCATGTGTCTTGTCCGATTGAAGACATCATTGTCTGAACTGCGACAACGACATGCGGGATCAACCGGGCAGGCAACGAAAACACCCGGATGCATAGCTGAAAAGCAATCCCCGGACCAAACTCATTGCGGCATGCGGCTTGCTGAGATGATTGCATCGCGGCGGACCCACTGGTCCGCCGAAGCGGAACGAGGAGTTCACGATGAGATTTGCCAAATCAATTCGAACTCGCCGTCGGTATCGCGACTTGGGTTCTCACATCCACCAACCTGCCCGCGGCGCAGACCAATGTGGCCGTCGCCGCTAATTTCACCGAAGCGGCCAAGGAGATCGCCGCCGCATTCAAGGCGAAGACCGGTCACGAGGCGGTGCTGAGCTTTGGCGCCAGCGGTCAGTTCTACACCCAGATTACGCAAGGCGCGCCGTTCCAGGTTCTTCTCTCGGCCGACGACGCTCGTCCGAAGAAACTGGTCGATGACGGACTAGCGGTGCCGGGCAGCAACTTCACCTATGCGATCGGCAAGCTTGTGCTGTGGAGCAAGGCGCCTGACCTCGTGAAGGGCGAAGAGACCCTCAAGGCTGATTCATTCGCAAAATTATCGATCTGCAACCCGGTCGCGGCGCCCTATGGCGCGGCAGCGGTTGAAACGATGAAATCGCTCAAGATCCTTGAAACGCTGCGACCAAAACTCGTCGAGGGCGCCACCATTACCCAGGCCTACCAGTTCGTCGAAACGGGTAATGCCGAACTTGGATTCGTCGCGCTGTCGCAGCTTACGGGACCCGAGACCGGGTCGCGCTGGCTGGTCCCGCAGGAACTCTATTCGCCGATCCGCCAGGATGCCGTACTGCTGAAGAGCGGAGCTGCGAACGAGGCCGCGACCGGGTTCATCGCCTTCCTCAGAACTCCGGAAGCACGTGCCATCATCGAAAAATATGGCCACGTCGTCGACGGACAAAGCTGAACGGCATGGGCGGCCTGCCATCCGACCTCTGGCAATCGGTCTGGCTCACCATCGAGCTGGCCGCGATCACGACCGTCATCCTGCTGGTGGTCGGCACACCGCTCGCATGGTGGCTGGCGCGCTCGCAGGCCTGGTGGACGGAAGGGGTCGCGACGGTGATCGCGCTGCCGCTGGTGCTGCCGCCGACGGTTCTCGGCTTCTACCTGCTGGTCACGCTCGGCCCCAATGGGCCGGGCGGATGGATCGCCAGTCTCTGGGGTGGACGCACGCTTGCCTTCACCTTCGAAGGCCTGGTGGTCGGATCGGTGCTCTACTCCTTGCCATTTGTGGTACAGCCGATCCGCAACGCGTTCGCAGCGATCGGCGACCGGCCGCTGGAGGTCGCAGCAACGCTGCGCGCCTCGCCGCGACGTGCATTCTGGACGGTGGCGGTGCCACAGGCGCGGCCCGGCTTTTTGACCGGTGCCGTGCTCGGCTTCGCCCACACCGTCGGGGAATTCGGTCTGGTGCTGATGATCGGCGGCAATATCCCCGGCCGCACCAAGGTGCTGTCGGTCGCGATCTTCGACTATGTCGAGGCATCGCGGTGGCGTGAGGCCAACATCCTGGCCGGTAGCATGGTGATCTTCGCCTTCGCGGTGATCCTGACGATGACGCTGATCGAAAAGCGCAGCGCGGGGGTCCGCCCATGACTGCGAAAGAGCCCGAGAACAATCCCGGTCGAATTAAGGCTGCGTTCCGCGGCAGCCTCGGGCGATTTTCGTTGGACGCCAGTTTCGCCGTGCCGGCGACGGGCGTCACGGCGATATTTGGTCCTTCCGGCTGCGGCAAGACCACCGTGGCGCGCTGTCTGGCCGGCCTGCATTACCTGTCCGGAAGCTTCTGCGCGATCGACGGCGATATCTGGCAGGACCAATCGAGCTTTCGAAAGGCTCACCAGCGACCGGTCGGCTACGTGTTCCAGGAAGCGAGCCTGTTTTCGCATCTCTCGATCAAACGCAATTTGCTCTACGGCGCACCGCGCGGCGCAAAGGCGTCGCGGGCCGACGGCATCGGCTTCGAAGAGGTGGTCGAGCTGCTCGGCTTGGCAAAGCTGCTGGACCGGTCGCCGCAAAATCTCTCCGGTGGGGAACGGCAGCGCGTCGCGATCGGCCGCGCCCTGCTGTCGCAGCCCAAACTGCTGCTGATGGACGAGCCGCTGTCGGCGCTGGACCGCCTGACCAAAAGCGAAATCCTGCCCTTCCTCGAGCGGCTGCATGAGCGGCTTTCGCTTCCAGTCATCTACATCAGTCACGACATGTCGGAAATCGAACGGCTCGCCGATCACCTGATTCTCATGGATCGCGGCAAGGTCGACGCTGCCGGGCCACTCCAAGCCCTGCAAGCCGACCCGTCGCTGCCGCTCGCGGGCGCCCGCGAAGCCGCGGTCAGCCTAGACGCAACCGTCGAATCCCATGACAGCCCCTATGGATTGCTGACGCTGCGCGTCGCCGGCGGGCGCTTGTTGGTGCCGGCGCCGGCGCTCGCCGCCGGCAAGCGGCAACGGCTTCGGATCGCCGCAAGCGACGTCTCCATTGTCCGCGCGGCGCCTGGCGCCAGCTCGATCCTCAATGTCTTGCCGGCACGCATCGTTTCGAAGTCATTGCTTGGTCATGGCGAAGTCATCGTCGTCCTCGCCCTAGGCACCGACGGCCGTGGAACGCGGTTACTGGCGCGGATCACGCTTCGATCCTGGGACCAACTTGAACTTGCCGAGGCAATGAGCGTTTTTGCGCAAGTCAAAGGTGTTTCGCTGGTGTCCGGAGCAGACGGAGCTGGCGACCAGGGCGCAGGGGCGGACATGATCGTCCCAGAAAAGCCCTTCGAGAGTGTCGTAATCCCTGATGTCGGCACGCGGATTGCTGGAACAATCTGCCCGGAGATTTTTAGTGAACCTTCAATGAGAGCCGCCATGACGACAGACTTTCACGACATCAATCCGAACCATCTGGCCGCAATCCTCTATCGACCCGAAGACGACGTTGACGCGTTGCTCGCCGACTTCGCCAGCGCTCGGTTGCGCGAGGGTGACCGCATCGGCGGGGTCGTGCAGCGGAACTTCAAGGATGAAGCCGGCCGGCCGAACGGCATGCATGTCATCGATCTCTTGACCGGCCAGAAGATCTCGATATGCCAGCCGCTCGGGCGCGGCGCCACGGCGTGCAAGCTGGATCCTGCCGGGCTTTCCGAAGCATCGCTTGCCGTGTCGCGCGCCATCGCCGAGGATGTCGAACTCATCATCGTCAACAAGTTCTCGAAACAGGAAGCTGCCGGACACGGCCTACGCAGCGAACTCGCCGAGGCGATCGTCGCCGGCGGGCCGGTGCTGACCGCGGTGCCGGAAAAATGCCTCAATGCCTGGAAGGATTTTACCGGCGATCGCGGCACCACCCTGCTCTGCGCACGGCACGTCGTCGATGAATGGTGGCGCGAGGTTTCCCTGCGAAGGGCCGGCGCGCGAGCGGCGATCCAAGCCGCCGGAACGGCGTATTTGGCGCCTATTTCCCGATCATCACATCCGATGACTTGATCACCGCCGAAACGCTGTCGCCGACCCTCAGCGCGAGCTCATCCACCGCCTCGTTGGTAATCGACGACGTGACCGTCAGCCCTGAGGCGAGTTCGACCTTGACATGCGCCGTGGTCGATCCCTTCGTCACCGCCACGACCTTGCCGGGAAGAATATTGCGCGCGCTGAGCTTCATTTTTGCGTTCCTTGTTTCCCGATCGCCGTTGCTGTCATCTTGTGCATTTATTTTATGGCGAACGGCCCGTCGATCCAAGCCACTTTAAACGGCATGCCGCTGCGTTCACTCGCGCAAACGATTGTCGTGCATCCGACAATCCCGCGATGCCCGCCAAGGTCCTTGATGGCACATCGCTTGCTTCGTCGAAAACCATGGCGCTGCCAAAATCAAAATCCCACCAAATCAAATCCCCTGGAGTTCGAAGATGCTCGGAATTGGAGACAAGCTGCCCTCATTCACCATGGTCGGCGTAAAGCCCGGCTTTCATTTGCAGGAAGAAAAGGGACAAAGCGCCTTCGAGCCACTGACGGAAGACAGCTTCCCCGGAAAGTGGAAGATCATCTTCTTCTATCCGAAGGACTTCACCTTCGTATGCCCAACCGAGATCGCCGAGTTCGCGCGATTGTCGAACGATTTTGCCGACCGCGACGCCATCGTGCTCGGCGGCTCGACCGACAACGAATTCTGCAAGCTCGCCTGGCGCCGCGAGCACAAGGACCTGCACCACTTGCCGATCTGGCAATTCGCCGACAGCAAGGGCACGCTGGTGGACGGCCTCGGTGTGCGCTCTCCCGATGGCGTCGCCTATCGCTACACCTTCATTGTCGATCCTGACAACGTGATCCAGCACGTCTATGCGACCAACCTCAACGTCGGCCGCAGCCCGAAGGATACGCTCCGCGTGCTCGACGCGTTACAGACCGACGAATTGTGCCCCTGCAACCGCGAAGTCGGCGGCGCAACCCTCAAGGTGGCGTGAGGCGCCGATGTCGATCGACGAATTGAAAGACAGCATTCCGGACTTCGCCAAGGACGTCCGGCTCAACCTGACGTCGATGGCGTCAGATGAAACGCTGGACACGCAGACAAAATACGGACTCTTCCTCGCCTGCGCGATCGTGACCCGCAATCCCACCGTGATATCAGCGATGGAAGCGGTAGCGGCCGGCAAGCTTACGCCTGGGGCAATCGCGGCAGCCAAATCGGCCGCCACGGTGATGGCGATGAACAACATCTACTACCGCTTCGTCCACCTCGCGTCGAACAAGGAATACGCGACGATGCCGGCGCGGTTGCGCATGAACGTCATCGCCAATCCCGGCGTCGGCAAAGCCGACTTCGAACTGTGGTCGCTTGCGGTATCCGCGATCAATGGTTGCGGAACCTGCATCGACGCCCACGAGAAGGCGCTGAATGAAGCCGGCGTTGCGTCCGCGTCAATCCAGGCGGCGGTCCGCTTCGCCGCCATCATTCAATCGGTCGCGATCGCAATCGAGGCCGGCGCTATCGAGCTCGCAGGCGCGGCTGAGTAACAGCGGTTGTTGCGACCGGACGTCGACTGTACATCGCCAGGGTGCTTGCGGCAGCAATGACCGCAACGGCTAACTGCGCAGCGACGGCCTCCCAGGTCGGATTGATTCCAAGGCCGATCAACCAGTCCGGCGCTGCCAAGGCGTCATAGGAAATAATCGCCTGCTCTTGCAATTCCTGAACGGCGCCGCCGATGAAACGGAGCCCCATCAGGAAAAGGAACGCCGATGTGAGCAAAAATACCGGCCGTAGCGGCAGGCGGAACGCGAGCCACTGCATCGCCCCATACAACGCGAACAGGCCGAACAGCGCCGCAAGCAAGCCGACATTGAGGCCTGCGTTCCAGCCACCGCTCGATCGGGCGAGCGCGTGCAGAAACAGAACGGTTTCGCCACCTTCCCGGAACACCGCGAGGAACGCAATTGAAGCAAGCGACAGCGAAGTGCCCGATGATATCGCGCGCTCCGCCGAACGATGCAGGGTCGCGTTCCAGGCGCCGGGATTTTGGCGCAAGAACAGCCAGCCGCTCATATAGAGCATCAGCACCGAGACCAGCAGCATCACAACGGCTTCGAGCCGGTCATCATGGGCGCCGCCGAGGAAGGCATCGAACACAACAGCTGCCAGCACGCTGGCAAGGATCGCGATTGTGGCGCCGAGATAAATCGCCTTCAATTCGGCCGTTGCTCCGGAACGGCGGAGGAAGGCCGCCAGCGCGGCGACCACCAACATCGCCTCAACGCCTTCGCGCAGCAGGATACTCGCCGATTGCAGCGCCACAGAAAGATCAATCATGTCCGCTCTCCCCTCAGCCTGGCAACATTGCCATGGAACGCCACGACGTCGATCAACCGAACTTGAACAGCACGCCGTAGCCGCCGCGCGGATAGCTCCATTCGATGTCGCCACCCGGCTCTCCGATGACGCGACAGGTGCCGCACTCGACACAGCCGTCGACCGTAATCTCCACCTGCCCCTTGTCGTTGAGCTCGTAGCATCGCGCCGGGCAGGCCTTGAGCAAGGTGAGCAGCGCCGGCGACGGCGCCGTGTGCGGCCGCACCTTGATGTGGGCGCGGCCGGCATCGACCAGATACCGGTTGTAGAAGAGCTTGTCCTCGACACGCACCGCGAGCTCAGTCGTCATGTTCGATCTCCATCGTTAGGACCGCGTTCGAAACATCGCATTACCGTTTAGCGCCATGCCCGGGCGAAGCGATACGCATCGCCGAAAAGGCCCGTCCATGACCGCGCTTTGACAAATGAACGCAGCGTGGTCTTCTCCTTCTCTATCTTGGGTGTCCCGTCGACACGCACGAAATTCTGCATCGCCTTGGAGACAAGCTGCGGATAGGTCAGGAAGAAATTCTGCGACTGGATATGCATCAGCTGCGGCATATCCTTGTACTTCTTGAGATCCTTGATGACGAAAGAGTCATCCAGCATCTTCTTGTAGAGCGACAGGTTCTCCGCCGTCATTGGATCCTTGCGCGACTTGACCTGGAAGATCGCTTCCGCGGCAATGCGTCCGGAAGTCATGGCGAGGTTCGAACCCTCGCGATGAATGGCGTTATTGAGCTGGGCGGCGTCGCCTACCACGACCCAGCCTTCGCCGTAGAGCTGCGGGATCGCGTTGTAGCCGCCCTCGGGAATGAGATGGGCGGAATATTCCTTCACCTCGGAGCCCTCGATCAGCGGCGCCACCGAGGGATGACGCTTGAACCGCTCAAGCAGCCCGTAGGGCGTTTCTCCGGTTTTCTGGAAGTCAGCCACGAGGCATCCGATGCCGAGCGACACACACTCCTTGTTCGCATAGATGAAGCCCATGCCGGTCATGCCGCGCGAGATGGTGCCGGCCGCCTCGATCACGGTGCCTTCATCGCCCCTGAGATTAAAGCGGGCTTCGATGGTCTCGCGCGGCAGGAAGTGCATTTCCTTGACGGCAAGCGCGACATTATCGGGCTTCGGTCTCGCGCGCAGATCGGCTCGCGTGCCGAGCAATCCGTTCACGCCTTCGGCAAGCACGACCACGTCGGCGTGCACCTCGCCGTCGTGCCGGTCGGTACGCACGCCGATAACCCGGCCGTAGGCGTCCTGCGCGAGCTCCGTCACGGTCGTCTCGCACAGCACCGTTGCGCCCGCCTCTCGCACCTTGGATGAGAACCACTTGTCAAATTGCGCGCGGATGATGGTGTAGCGGTTGGGACGCTCCTCGTTGAAGTCGTCGGAGCGATAGTGCAGCCCGACATGGGCGCGGTCGTCCATCATCCAGAAGCGCTGCTCTACCAGATGACGTTCCAACGGCGCGTCTTCACGAAAATCCGGGATCAACTTCTCCAGCATATCGGCATAGAGGATCGCGCCCTGAACGTTCTTTGATCCCGAATATTCGCCGCGTTCAAGCTGCAACACCTTCAGGCCGCGTTGGGCCAGCGTCAGCGCGGCGGCGTTGCCCGCCATCCCGGCGCCGACGACGATCGCATCGAATCTTTCCTCGATCATGGCTCGCTCCTCTAGCTGGCGATCCGGTCGCGCGCATGCGGCGATAACCGCGCGCGGAAGGCTTCGGTCAATGCCGGCATTAGCCGGATTGCATCGGTGATGATTCCGATATGGGCGAAATCGAAAATCGGCGCGTTCTTGTCGGTGTTGATCGCGACGATAAGATCGGCGCCTTCGACCCCGACCCGATGCTGGATCGCGCCCGAGATTCCGGCGGCTATGTACAACCTGGGTCGGATGGTCTTGCCGGTCTGGCCGATCTGCCGATCGGATGTGACCCACCCCTTCTGCACCAGCGGACGCGAACAGCCATATTCCGCGCCGAGCACGGAAGCGAGCTGGCGCACCAGTTGGAAATTCTCCGGCGATCCGAGCCCTAGCCCGCCCGCCACCACGACGTCGGCATAGGCGAGATTCGACTTCGCGGATTCACGGTCGGGCAGAAATGAGAGCACCTTGGTGACGATATCGTCCTCGACGAGGCCAAGCGGATGGGTGACGATACGGCCGGGCTCGCGCTCGACGCGCTCCGGCATCGGCATCACGCGCGGACGCACCGTCGCCATCTGCGGCCGATAGTTCAGCGTGTAGATCGTGCACATCAGCGAGCCGCCGAAGGTCGGGCGGGTCGCGGCGAGCGAGCCGTCGGTATCGACGTCGAGCGCCGTGCAGTCGGCGGTCAACCCGGTCAGCAGCGTTGTTGCCACCGAGCCGGCAAGGTCGCGGCCGAGCGTGGTAGCGCCCAGCAGCAGGATCTCCGGCTTGTAGGTGTTGACGACATCGGTCAAGGCCTTGGTATAGGACTCGTTGCGATAGTCGGTGAGCAGGTTGTCGGCGACGACATAAGCGAGATCGGCTCCGTAGCAGAAGGCCTCGGCGGCAGCTTGCTGTGTCGCCTCGCCCTCGGGTCCGATCACCACGGCGGCAAGATCGACCTTCAGCTTGTCGGCGAGCTGGCGCCCGGCGCCCAACAATTCCCACGAAACCGGATGGACCTGGCCGCGTTCCTGTTCGATAAACACCCAAACGTGTTTGTAACCCTTGAAGTGATCCGGCAGCTCCTTCTTGGTCGCCGCACGGCCTGCTGGGGTAGGTGTTTTCGCGGCTTCGCTCATCAGCTCGGCTCCCGTGTCAATCCGTTAGAATCCGCGCGCCAGCGCAATGAGCTCAGCTTCGAGCTTGGGCTGCCGCTTGAAAATATCTTCGATCAGCGCCTCGGCGGGCGGCCGGCTGCCGTAGTCGATCAGCGCCGCCTTCTCCGCGCGCGGTGGCGGGGCGAAGACCTTCTTGACGATGGTTGGCGAACCTCGCAACCCGCATTTCGCGATGTCTTCGACTCCCGCCTGCTGCGCGCTCCATTTGACGATGGTGGCGCGCGCGGCCCGCAGCGCGTCGACCATCGCGCCACGCCGGATCTCGTTGGTCGCCTCCAGCATGGTGATCAGGCAGGGCAGCCTGGTGCGCAGGATCTGAACGCCGCCCTCCGACCGCCGTTCGGCCTCAATGGTGCGCGCGTTAAGATCGAGCGTGCCGATCCTGGCGACGTAGGTGAGTTGCAGAAGATCGAGGCGCTTGGCTATACCAGGACCGACCTGCGCAGTGTCGCCGTCGATCGTCTGCTTGCCCGTGAAGATGATGTCCGGTGCGCCATAGGTCTCGCCGATCTTGCGGATGGCGGTGGCGAGCGCATAGGTCGTCGCCAGTGTGTCGGCGCCGGCGAAGAAACGATCCGTCAGCAGGACGGCGCGATCGGCCCCGAAGGTCAGTGCCTTGCGCAGACTGTCCTCCGCCGAGGGCGGTCCCATGGTCAGCACGGTTACCTCGCCGCCGAACTTGTCGCGCAGTTCGAGCGCTGCTTCGAGCGCGAACAGATCGTAAGGGTTGATGATGGTCGGCACCCCCTGGCGCATGATCGTATTGGTCACGGGATGAACCCGGATCTGTGCTGAATCCGGAACTTGCTTGATGCAGACGACGATGTGCATGCGGTTGCTCCGGCCTGTCTGATGGCCCCAATAGGGGAATAGCAAGTGCCGTACCAATCGCGGTCGTGACGAAATATCGACGTTAGGACAATGACTTGAAGAAACAAGCGGCTTCCGGCTGGAAATTATTCTGCTGTCGCTGACAAAGACAATTCCGACACGTCGCAAACACGACAGCGCCATGCGACCAAACAAGGGGAGACGGGATATCAAGGAACTCGCCGCCGCTCGGTTTGCGCAACAAGACCGGGGGTCCAACGCGAACGTGCAAGCGAGATTATTTGAGCGTGGTGAGGGGTACGAACACGGGAGGCTTCGGCGGCGCCACCGCATCCTTCAAGACCTTGAACACGCGCTGGTCGAGTGGCGATGACGCGAGGAAATCGGCATAGGCCTGCTCAAGCACCGCCTTGCAGCGTTCCGCTACGACCGCATCGGGCTGTCCTGTGAAATCCTCGCTCACAAGGTACTGCCCCATGCGCCTGAGAATGTGCAGCCGCACCACGTTGACGTGCTTGGGGTCATAGTCGACGCCGAGCAGCGCGAAGAAGTCCTCGGCGGAGGAGGCCTTGTTTAACTGCTCAAGCACGCCAACGGGTGCGCCGCTCATCTCCAATCTCCTTCAAGCTCTTTCTACGGCGCGAGGCCCGGGGTTGGGTGCCTCCGTGCCATCCCGTATTGGTCCGCTTCCATCGCGCAGCCGCTTCTGCAGGTGCGCGAGCCGTGCCTCCAGAAACTCGACCCGGTCCAGCACGACGGAGATCGCTTCCCCGACCGGATCGGGCATCAGATGGTGATCGAGATCGATACGACCAACCACGCGGCGGTGGCTGAGTTCCGGCCGCACCACCCTGGCCGGGATGCCGACCACGGTGACTTCAGGCGGCGTGCTCTCGATCACGACCGAATTCGCCCCTACCCGCGTCCCCCGTCCAACGGTGATCGGGCCGAGAATCTTTGCGCCGGCGCCGACGACAACGCGATCTTCAAGGCTGGGGTGGCGTTTGCCCGGCGACCACGACGTGCCGCCGAGCGTTACGCCGTGATACAGCGTGACGTCATTGCCGATCTCGGCGGTTTCGCCGATGACGACACCGGCGCCGTGATCGATAAAAAACCGGTGCCCGATCTTGGCAGCCGGATGAATGTCGACATTGGAGAGGAAGCGGCCAAGCCATGACAGCAGCCGCGCCGGAAACCTCCAGCCGGCCCCATATAAGCGGTGGGCGATGCGATGCCAGATCAGGGCATGGACACCTGGATAGGTGAGCAGGGTTTCCAGCTCGCTGCGGGCGGCAGGATCTCGCAGACGAACGCAGCCAACGTCCTCCTTAATCAACTGCAACAGCGAAGGAAGCCGCAATTGGACCTCCGCCAAGGGATCGCTGACCTGCACATCTACGGCATCGGACATGGCAACCTCTCCGGCAACCTCACGCGCAATTGGGAAGTCTGGGATCGCAAACCTCGCGCCAGATGCGCGTGACGGTCTCGCGCGCGACCGGGCCCTTGTTGTAGACCGCGTGCTCCCGGACGCGCGCGAGAATCCCGCGCAATTCGTCGGAACTTGCCGGCAGGTGCAGATCCGCGAGCAACGAGGTGATCGCCGACAGGCCGGAGTGCTTGCCTATGACGATGCGATTGGATCGGCCGAACAGCAAGGGGTCGAGCGACTGGTAGGTGCGCTGGTCCTTCAGCAGTCCATCGACATGGATACCGGATTCGTGGGTGAAGACATGCTCTCCGACGATGGCCTTGTTGAGCGGAATGCTGCGCGCCGCGGCCGCCGCGACGATGGTGGCGACGTTGCCGAGTTCGGACAGCACGATCCCTGTTTCTCGCCGATACAATTGCCTGAGAGCGACTGCCACTTCTTCAAGCGGCGCGTTACCGGCGCGCTCGCCGAGCCCGATCACGGTGACCGAGGCATGCGTGGCGCCGGCCTTGACGGCCGCAAGCGTATTGGCTGTGGCAAGTCCGAGATCGTCGTGGCCGTGAAACTCCAGCTCGAGATCGGTCGTCGCACGCAATGCCGCCATCAGCGCGTAGCTCGAATCCGGATCGAGCACGCTGAGCGTATCGGCGACGCGAAACCGTCGCGCACCGGCGGCCTTCGCGGTGGCAATGATCTCGATAAGAAAATCGACATCGGCACGGGACGAATCTTCTCCGCCGACGGCAACGGCGAGGCCCTTGCCGCGTGCGTATCCGACGACATGTTTGACCATGTCGATCGCATTGGTGCGCTTGCCGCCAAGCTTGGCCGCGATCTGCACATCCGAAACCGGCACCGACACATTGACCATCGAAACGCCCGCGGCGATTGCGGCGTCGACATCCTCGGTTCGCATTCTGCACCAGGCGATGGTCGTCAGCGGCAGACCCGCGTCGACAATGGCCCGGATCGCGGTGATCTCCTCTCGTCCCATCGCAGGCGTGCCTGCCTCGAGTTCCGGGACACCGGCACGAGCCAGCGCGCACGCGATCGCAACCTTTTCCGCTGTCGTGAAGGCCACACCGGGCGCTTGCTCGCCGTCGCGCAGCGTGGTGTCGTTGAGAACTATTGGCGCAAGCGGCGTCGGCTGTTCGATCATGATATCCTCACCACAATAGCGGCTTCACCGGAGGAGACGATCCTTGCGGATCTGTCGCCTCGCATCAGGTTCAGAGCAACCCCTGTGCCACCTCCGTTTCATTGCTATAACCAACTGACTTATTTGCTCTTTTTCGAATATCTTGCCGATTGTCGTGATCCCGACAGCGTCGCAAATGCGACGCTTGATCGCCGTCATCAGACCTGCTTGCGGCGCAGATGGACAATGACGTCGACCCGCGAGATTTCGTAGCCCGGCAGCGGCTGCGGCAGCCGGTCGATCACGACGCCCGGTTCTGGAACGTCCAGCAACCTGTCTTCATGATCGACAAAGAAATGGTGGTGGGTGGTCGGGTTCGTGTCGAAAAATGATTTCGATCCATCGACGCCGATCTGACGCAACAAGCCAGCATCGGTAAACTGGTTCAGCGTATTATAGACGGTCGCCATCGATGTCTGAATGCCGGCCGAGGTCGCCTCGGCGTGAAGCATCTCTGCGGTGACGTGGCACCCGACCCTTGAAAACAGAAGCCCGCCAAGCACCAGGCGCTGCTGCGTCGGTCGCAGACCGGCCTCCCGGAGTAAATCAAGGCAGTCGTGCCGGATAGAGATATCTTCCTTCATCTCGATCGTGCGTTCGGGCGGAATTTCCGTCGCCGCACCGGCCAACGGTTCCGAAGCATTCTCGACCCAGGACGTTGTCGTCGTCACATCCACACGCGTTACTCCGGTGGCAAGGCGAGCGGCGCGGCTGCTGTCGAGATGGCCGCGTTCAGCGTCGCCTCACGACGCCGATCAGCCATCCGGCTCTCGCCGCTCTCGTCACCAAAGCAAAGATCGAAATCCCGGCAGTCGGTACAAACCGGCGTCGTGCACATCACGAAGCCGTCGGACTCGCAGAGCGCCCGGTAAAAGAAGCGCTTCCATCGCATGTTTCGCGTGTTGCGGGCGGCGATAGGGGCGAAATGCCGCGACAGCAGGCGGGTCAGTTCGGAGCGGTCCCGCAGGCCCAGATCTTCCCACAGATGGTTCGGCTCCATCGCCCGCCGTGCGATCATCGCGGCGAGCCAGCAGCTGGTTTCGTTTTCGCTGGAGCGGTGCATCAGCAAGAGGTCGCGCACCATCGCGGTTTCGTCATCGTCGACTTCGGCGGCTTTCGCATCCGCCAATCCCATACCGCAGGCGCCTGGAAACCAGTGCGCCATGAGACTGGCAAGATCAACCGTTGCGAGCCCCACGCGCTCGGCTACCGTACCGTTCTCCATTGAAGCTACTGCCAGGATGCAGGCCAGGACATGCCTGTCGAAACTGAAATCATCGTCAATGGAAGCGTCAGCCGGGTGACAGCCCGTCAGCATCCGGTAGGCCGCGGTTCCGATATGCTCTCGATCGCGCAACGCCTCCGGCTGCTCCGACGCAGGAAGCGCTGATGGCGCGTCGATCGGCGGTTCATGCGGTGCCGCTGCTAACACAAGCCGCTCCAAAGCCGGTTGTCCTGCCCCTTGCTGTCTTGAGCGTTCCCGTCCGTTCCGGATTCATCATCGCATCTCATTGAGCGGATGCTGCTGGTAGAAGCCGGCTCCTCTTGCGAGGGGCCGGATAGTGTCGAACGAACGACCTCAGGCCGCCGCGATCGCCGCTTCGGCGGCGAGCTCGGCGGCGGTCTTGCCGACGACGGATTCGTCGACCGGCTTCATGATGCCGTGCTCCATCAGCATGTCCTCGAGTTCGTCCATGGTGATCGGGGTCGGAATGATGCCCTTGCCGCCGTTGTTGTGGATTTTCTCGGCCAGGCTCCGGTAGTGACCAGCCTGAACCGAGTCCGGGGCATATTCCAGCACCGTCATGCGGCGCAGTTCCGCGTGCTGCACGATGTTGTCGCGCGGCACGAAATAGATCAGGTGGGTGCCGAGCTTCTTGGCCATCGCTTCGGCCAACTCGAGTTCCTTGTCGGTCTGGCGCTCGTTGCAGACCAGCCCGCCCAGGCGCACGCCACCCGAATTGGCGTACTTCAGAATGCCCTTGGAGATGTTGTTGGCGGCGTACATCGCCATCATCTCGCCGGACATCACGATGTAGATTTCCTGCGCCTTGTTCTCGCGGATCGGCATCGCGAAGCCGCCGCAGACGACGTCGCCGAGCACGTCATAGGACACATAGTCGATGTCCTCATAGGCGCCGTTCTCCTCGAGGAAGTTGATCGAGGTGATGACGCCGCGGCCGGCGCAGCCGACGCCGGGCTCTGGACCGCCGGACTCGACGCATTTGATATCCTGGTAACCGATCTTCATGACCTCTTCGATCTCGAGGTCCTCGACGCTGCCGGCAGCAGCCGCCAGGCTCAGGATGGTGTCCTGCGCCTTGGCGTGCAGGATCAGGCGGGTCGAATCCGCCTTGGGATCGCAGCCCACGATCAGGATCTTGTGACCCATCTGCGCCAGTGCCGCGAGCGTGTTCTGCGAGGTCGTCGACTTGCCGATACCCCCTTTGCCGTAAAACGCGATTTGTCGTAGTGCAGCCATTTTGTTCTCCATGAACCGATTGCCAATGAGCCCGCGTATCAACGCCAGACTCGTTTCTGTTACAGAACCGGGCACATGGGTTACGGGAAGGAGCGCATCGCTCGTCAGGCGTCTGCGTGCACTCAGCCCTCACTCCTTGTTCCGCCCACTCATTAGCAACCGCCGTGCCACTCCGCTAAGTCGATGATTCAGCTTCTGAAACGCTCGACTTTCCGAAATCCGCAAGATGTTTTGAACCCGACAGCGGCAGCCCGGCTGTATGGCGCCTGTTCGAAATCAGACAAGGGATGAAAGCTACTTGCACGCTCGGGGCATTCGTCCTCGCCGCAGAACGCCGGTGCTATCGGTGTAAGTACTGCATCCGCTTTCTGCGGAATGGAAATTGCTAGCAGCCCTATTGGGCCGCACATGACGAGACGTGGCCTGCAAACCAAAGGAGGTTGAAATGCAGATCGGCGTCGAAACATCAAAGGCAGTCGACCAGCGGCGAGTGTTCGTCATCGACGATGACGAGATTACCCGCGCCGCATTGCAGTTCATGCTGCACGACGAGATCGAGACCCATGAGCTGGTGAACCCCGAAGAGGCCTATGAAAAGGGCGTCGGCTGGCTCAAGCCCGACGTCGTGCTGCTCGGCGTTTCGTTCCTGAAGCAGAGAGGCGCCGCGCTGATCGGCGAACTGTCGGCGAAATTCCCGGGCGTTCGCATTCTCATTGTGTGTGCGAAGTCCGACGAAGCGACCGCCCTGGATGGTTTGAAGGCTGGCGCTCATGGCGCGCTGGTCAAGCCGCTCACGCTGGAGGCCGTCCGCAAGAAGGTGGATACGATCCTTGGCCGGGACGGTGGAGCGCAATTGATCCAGCTTGGCGTTCTCGCATAGGTCTGGCCGCAGTGGCGACGATCCAGTTTTACCAGAAGCCCGGCTGCGCCACGAATGCCCGCCAGAAGCGAATGCTTGAGGCGGCGGGCCATACCGTCATCGCCAGAAGCCTGCTCACGGAACCGTGGACTGCCGAGGCGTTGCGCGGCTTCTTCGGATCAATGCCGGTCAAGGCGCGGTTCAATCCCGCCTCCCCCCGCATCAAGTCCGGCGAGATCGTGCCTGAGAAACTTGACGCCGCGAGCGCGATCGCGCTGATGCTCGACGATCCCCTGCTGATCCGGCGACCGCTCGTGGAAGCGGATGGGCAAAGATGCGCGGGCTTCGACCGCGAACCCGTTACTTCCCTGCTCGGTGATCGCCCCGACGAGGACGTCGAATCATGCAGCCGGCCGGCGGCGTCCACCCCCTGTCCGGACCCTCATCCGTCACCGACATCCCGGCCGCCATGAACGTCGCGGCAACACAGGCCTTAAACCCTGCCGAAATCGTCCTCGCCTATCATGTGCGGACGAAGCACAGCCTCAAGCGCTATGCAGCCGGCCCCGAGACGCTCGATTGGGACACGCAGCCCAATCCATTCCGGAAATTCGCGGGCTGCGCACAAACCGCGCTTGAACTTGGCGCTGGCCAGCTTGCTACAAGCTTCGCCCAGGCCTGCAGACCTGGCGGCGTCGATCCGGTTGCGCTCACGATCGAATCGGTAGGTCACCTGCTGGAGCTTTCCATGGGGCTCTCCGCCTGGAAAGAGTATGGGCCGGACCGCTGGGCGCTGCGCTGCAATCCATCGAGCGGCAATCTTCACCCGACGGAAGCTTACATTCTCTCTTGCAACGTCCCCGGCATCATTGACGGCCTGCACCATTATCTGAGCCGCGACCATGTGCTGGAACTGCGGTGCCGGAGCAACAGCCATTCCGACGCGCCTGCCCGACTTTGGATAGGTCTCTCGTCAGCGCAATGGCGGGAAGTCTGGAAATATGGCGAGCGCGCCTTCCGCTATTGTCAGCTCGATGTCGGCCATGCCCTCGGCGCTCTCCGCTATGCCGCGGGCGCGCTGGGATGGCGCGCTACGCTAGTCGAGGATTTGGGGAGCGCCGAACTCGCGGCATTGATGGGTCTTGATCGCACTGATGCTTTCTCGGGCGTAGAGGGCGAAGACGCCGAACTCTTGATCGCGATCGATGCTGCCCCATCGACAAACCCGGTGGCCGAAAATGACACTCCTCGCGCCTGGTCAAGCGATAGCTATCAATGGTCAGGGCTCGCCAACCTGCTCGATCCGCATCCCCTGTATCGCTGGCCCGTGATCGAGCAGGTGAGCCAGGCGACACGCGGGCGCGGAACCAATTCGTCATCCGACTTTCCGAACTATCCCCAACTGCAGCAGACGTCCGAAGCTCGCGCCGCCGACATCATCCTTGGCCGGCGCAGCGCGCAGCGCTTCGACAGCAAATTCAGGATGAGCGCGGAAACCTTTTATCGCATGCTGGATTGCCTGCTCGATCGGCCGAACGCCCCGTGGGACGTCTGGCATTTTGCACCGCGCGTCCATCCCGTCTTCTTCGTCCATCGGGTCGAAGGGCTTGAGCCCGGCGTCTATGCGTTACCACGCCACCCGGCGGCGGCGGATTCTCTCCGCGAGCAACTGCGCGGGGATTTCGAGTGGAAACCTCCTGAAAGCACGCCCGCGCATCTTCCCTTTGTCAGGCTGCTGCGAACCGATTGCCGGATCGTTGCGCGGACCATGAACTGTCATCAGGCGATCGCGAGCGACAGCTGCTTTGCGCTTAGCATGCTGAGCGAATTCGAGCCCGTCGTCCGCGCCAACAGCTGGCGCTACCGTCAGCTGCACTGGGAGGCAGGACTTCTGGGGCATGTTCTCTATCTGGAGGCCGAAGCCGCCGGACTGCGCGGCACCGGCATCGGTTGCTACTTCGATGACGCCCTGCACGAGATCCTCGGAATCGCCACGACGCAATTTCAGGCGCTCTACCATTTCACCGTCGGACGCCCCCTGACGGATGACCGCATTTCAACGTTGCCGGCCTATCCGGGCAGGCGAATGCAAATGCCCGGGGAAACACCGGAATGAGAGCCCGCACCCCGTTCCAGCGTATCGATGTCCAGCGGGCGGAGGCTCTGTTCGTACGCAGCGATCTCGTTGTGCTCGATGTTCGCGACGCGGGCTCCTTCGACCAATCGCACGTCGATGGAGCCCTGCACGTTACATCTGCCAACCTGTCCGCCGTTCTCGGCGCAACCGCCAAGACTCGGCCGATCCTGATCTACTGCTATCACGGCAATGCCAGCCGCGAATATGCGCAGATCTTCTCCGATTTCGGGTTC
The DNA here is from genome assembly GCA_963753875.1 of uncultured Alphaproteobacteria bacterium. Taxonomy (GTDB): domain Bacteria; phylum Pseudomonadota; class Alphaproteobacteria; order Rhizobiales; family Xanthobacteraceae; genus Bradyrhizobium. The sequence continues at coordinate 32,104 of CAVWDY010000002.1, forward strand.
GCCGAGGTCTATAGCCTCGACGGCGGCCATGAGGCCTGGCGCGACAGACGGCCCGCGAGTAGAAGCACCACGCTCGAAGCGGAATTGCAGCATTGGCTGTCCGCGCAGCAATTTCCCTCAGCCGACGTCAATGCCGTCATCGCCAACGCCACGACGCCGCTGATGAAGGCGTCCCAAAACGGGGACGGCAAGATCGCTCGCCTGTTGATCGCCGCGAGCGCCCAAGTGAACGCGCGAAATGCCGATGGCAACAACGCGCTGTGGCTCGCCTGCGTCGGCGGCCATCTGGATATGATCGACATGCTTGTCGAAGCCGGGATCGACATCGACAATCGAAATGACAATGGCGCGACGCCCCTGATGTACGCCGCCTCATCGGGCAAGGCCGCCGTCGTCGAGCGTTTGCTTGCCAAGGGAGCCGACGTCACCCCGGAAACGCTGGACGGCTTCTCCGCGCTCGACCTCGCGCAAACCATCGAATGCCTGACGCTTCTTCGCCCCAGGCGACGGTTCAGCGCCGCGTCAGAACCATGACGAGACGATCCACCCGCTTGCTCTGCTTGAAATGGGACTCGACGATTTCGTCGATATCCTCAGGCGTGGTCGGCCGATACCAGACGCCTTCGGGATAGACCACCATCAGCGGACCTGCCTTGCAGAAGCCGAGACAGCCGGAAGCGGTGAAACCAATCTCGGTCAGTCCTTGCGTCTCGATCGCCTTGCCGAGCCGGTCCCAGAGCGGCTGCGCGCCCACGGCCCCGCAGCTTCCGCGCGGATGGCCCGGCGGACGCTGCGTGTAGCAGGCAAAGACGTGATGCTTGTAGAGCTGCGGGAGGTCGAAATCGGATGCCTCCGCGATATCAGCCGTGTCTGTCATGTCTTGGCCGTCGCAACGCCGATGTCGCTCAACAACGCCGTGAGCTCTCCGGCCTGAAACATCTCCCGGACGATGTCGGAACCACCCAAAAATTCTCCCTTGACGTAAAGCTGCGGGATGGTCGGCCAGTTCGAGAACGTCTTGATGCCTTCACGGATTTGCGGATCGGAGAGCACGTCGACGCTCTTGAACGGCACCTTCAGGCCGGAAAGAATTTGCACCACGGCTGCGGAAAATCCGCATTGCGGCGCGGCCGGCACGCCCTTCATGAACAGCACGACGTCGCTGCTTGCGATCACGTCCTTGATACGCTCAGCTGTTGAACTCATCATTTGCTTCTCCTTCGGAGTTGATTGTGTCGGTGCCGCCGGATGCCGATGACGACAGTCATTTCGGCGCGGCGGTTTCGAGGGCGAGCGCATGGAGGGCGCCGCCCATGTGTCCCTGCAGCGCGTTGTAGACCATCTGGTGTTGCTGGATCCGGCTCTTGCCGACGAAGGCCGCGGAAGTGACGCGGGCACCGTAATGATCGCCGTCGCCGGCGAGGTCCACGACTATGACCTGCGCATCCGGAAAGGCCTCCTTGATAAGGCGCTCGATATCCGGTCCTGCCATTGCCATCGCGTTCACTCCTGCTGCAACGATCGCGACCATGCAAAGTCCAAACCAACTGCGGAAACTCAATGAAAACGGGTGACTAAGCTCGCTCGTTGATAGGTGTGGCCTTGCGAAACAAATTCGTGCGTCTGTTGGCATGGGGCGCCGCCCTATTCGATGTCAGGTTTCCGACACGCCGGACGTGCGGTGTTTCAGACCTGACGTAGCTCGCAATGTCTGGTCGAAATACTGCGCCGGCTAGCCGATATCTCCAGCGTTTCTGGTGCGTTCCGTTGCGGCCCGGCTCTTGCTTTGCCTGAGGAGATTGTCGAACCAGCCTGAGAAGTGCCGGAAATGCCAACTGATCCACCCGATCGATTCGCCGTCATCCTCGGCACCAACGAGATTGCCTCCGCCGTCGCGGTCCTGCTGCGCCGCGGCGGTTTTGACGTGGTGCTGTCGCACGATCCATTGCCGCCCGTGATCCGGCGAAAAATGGCTTTCCATGACGCGCTGTTCGATGATGCCATCAGCGTCGCCGGTGTTGCAGCGCAGCGCGCAGACACCGGCTTCGAAATTCGCACCAGCCTTGGCCGGGTTCCCGGCGTCGTCATCACCGAGCTCGGGCTGCTCGATCTCATTGTCCTTCGCAGCCTCGACATTCTGGTGGATGCCAGAATGCAGAAATATCTCGCCACTCCCGATTTGCGCCGGCTCGCCCGATTGACGATCGGTCTCGGTCCCGGCTTTTGCGGCGGCGTCAATTGCGACGCCGCCATCGAAACGCGGCCTGGCAAGGCGGGACAGATTATCAAGCACGGACCTGCGGATCCGCCCGATGGCGTATCGCGCCGCCTAGGAAGTCATTGGGGAGAACGCTTCGTCCGCTCGGAATTTTCCGGCCGGTGGAAGACGGCAATCGAGATCGGCACACGGGTCTTCAAGGATTTCGTCGTCGGCCATCTTGGCAATATGCCGGTACGCGCGCCCTTCGACGGGATCTTGCGAGGCATCGTTCGCGATGGGACCGAGGTGCCCGCGGGCGTCAAGCTTCTTGAAATCGACTCCCGGGGCCGCAAGGCAAACTGGACCGGCCTCGACAGCCGAGGCCAGCTCATCGCGAACGCGGTGGTAAAAGCAATTTCACTTCATCCGACAAAGCCTCCCGAAAGAGCCGGACAAATGCTTCACCTCGTCAAATGAAACCAGCCGTCGCGATGCGCCCTTTGAGCAATGTTCCGAGCATCACATGACCGACTTGTTGGCAGAACGCGATACGATCAATTTCGGAGAGCTGCCCGAAGAAATCGATGCGCTGCTGCAACAGGGCGTCGCGGTCTATCGTCACGATCACGCGCAGGCCGACCGGTTGTTTCGGCAAGCGCTCGCGGCGGCTCCGGCGCAGCTTCCGATCTACTTTTGCCTGTACAAGATTCATACCTATCAGGGCCATCTCGACGAGGCGCAGATCGCAGCGGAGGGCGGCCTGAGCGAAGCGGCGAGCCAGGCTGGATGGGACACGGACTGGCGGCAATGGCAGCCGCAGACGGTTGTTCCCGACGGCCCCGGCCGTTTCGCGCTCTATACGTTGAAGGCGCTCGCTTTCATCCATCTGCGGCGGGATGACCAGCATCAGGCCAACCAAATGCTCACAGCGTTGCGGCGGCTGGATCCGACGGGCGCTATCGGATGGCCGGTCGTCGCAGCGCTCGCGGCGGGTGTCAGTTGAGAGCCTGGCCAGTGGCATCGACCTTGCAAAGAATGACTCGCAAAGGATGGGATGAGGCGATGTTGCAGGACGGAGGCAGGCCAATGAGCGTGAAGGATGAGCGCAGGATTGATGTCGCTTCTCCGACACTTGCGGCCGGCGACGCACAGGCGTCCCCCGCAGCGGCATCGAGTAGCCTGACCGAGCGCATCATCGCGGCGCTGCGCACGGTGCATGATCCCGAGATACCCGTAAATATCTACGATCTCGGACTGATTTACCGGATAGCGCCGAAACAACAGGGTCTGGTCGAAATCGACATGACGCTCACGGCGCCCGGCTGTCCCGTCGCCGGTGAAATGCTGAAATGGGTAGAGGCGGCCGTCAGCGGCGTCGAAGGCGTCGGCACCGTGGACGTCAGTCTTGTGTTCGATCCGCCCTGGGACAAGTCGCGGATGTCGGAAGACGTTCAATTGGAACTGGGCCTGATTTGAAGTCCGCTTTGTAGCTACAGAACCGAGAAACGAGGGTGTTATGATCGAGCTGACAGCTGGCGACGGACACAAATTTTCCGCCTATCGCGCCGATCCGGACGGAACGCCAACAGGCGCCGTCGTCGTCGTTCAGGATTTTTTCGGCATCAATCCCTGCATCCGAAAGATCGCGGACCAATTCGCCGCGAAAGGCTATCTCGCGATCGCACCGTCGCTTTTCGATTCAGTGAAGACGGACGTCGCCCTGGGCTATGATGAAGGCAGCCTGGCCGAGGGAGTGGAGCTGACGCAGCAGGTCGGCACCGAGCGCGCGATTGGCGACATTCAGCAGGCGGTCGATGCCGTCAAGAGCGCCGGCAAGGTGACGATCGTCGGGTATGGCTGGGGCGGATACCTGGCCTACCTCTCCGCCAATCGCGTCAGCGGCGTGGCTTGTACGGTCGGCTACTATGGCGATGGCATCGTCGACGACTACCGTGAAAAGCGCAAGGTCCCTACCCTACTGCATTTCGGCGAGGCCGATCCGCGGATCCCCTTTGAGGAGGTTGGCCAGTTTCGATCCCACCGGCCTGACGTAAGCGCATTCTCGTATCCGGGCGCAGCCCATGCGTTCAACTGCGATGACCGTGACAGCTATCACGACGAGGCGGCCAAAACGGCGCTTGAACGGACGCTGGTTTGGATTTCCCAATATGTGGAGGGGCAACCGCCCATCGCGTTGAAGAATGCCGGCGCCTACGCCCAAGCCAAGGTCGAGAAGAAAAAGAAGAAGAAAGAGGCCGACGACCTCGGACCGCCGATGGAATGATGCGACGGCGATGCGGAGTAAAACGCCGGGACATGACTGCGACGCAACCTGTGACCGCTCCGAGATCGTCGATCGCCTGCCGTGCTGTGTGCAGAGAAGGCCATGAGCGTTATCAAGCACAATTTTGGCATCGAGGACCGCAACGCGGCTCGACGCTTGCGGACACTTCTGGAGCTGAGCGCTTTGCACGAGGCGAATATTCGTACCAATCCCCTGCCCTACCTGGAGCGGGCGAGCGAACGAATCTTTCAGCTCGAAAAGATCCTGTTTGAGGCAGTCGAAGCGGCGACATCCCCATCTGCACCGTCCACCTCATCCGAAACGATCAGCGTGAGCAGGGCGGAATACGATCGCTTTCTGGCCTGCCTTGCAATCATCGAGAATGGATTGGCTCAACTCGTCTCGGACGCTGAAGATCCGCAATCTGCATAAGGCGGCTGGAGCCGCCTGGGATTTGATCGAGCCTGTCGCAGGTGGACGACGAGCATTACTCAGGAGAGACTTTCGATGTCGATAGCAGCAGGCTTCTTTGTCGATTGGGATGGCAACGCGCGCTCAACGCTCGATCCGGGCGGCGGCTATTTTTGCGAGACCGATCCGGGGGCCCGCTATGTGGCGATCGCCACGAAGGACGGCACATTGGTTCACGAGGGCACGTTCTACAAGAGCGTTGCGGACATCGAAAAGGCGGGCATCAAGGCATCGCTTGTTCCCGGTGCACATCCATGGGGTCGGCGGGAAGACGGTTTCTAGCGATCGGATTCGACGGAAAGGAGAGAAGCGATGCTGCCGACCACCATTGTCATCGACGAGGCGCCGCGATGCGTCGTGCGTCCGACCGACACCAAGGACCTCAATCGTTTCATCCGAAATGGGAAGGCTTACCTGCTCGCCGACAATCCCGACGGCAAAATCACCCATCGCAATGCCGACGACTCCGAAGCCGCGAAATGGCGCAGCGCGCTGGCGTTGCACAGGGCCTGGGGCGGCGCCGAAGAAGAGTTTTTCGGAACCCCGCTCTGATCGAAGAGAGAGCCGGTGTTCCGTAGCGGTTTCGCCGCGCGCTTCACGGACGCGCGGTTCCGGCGTCGTGAGGGTTGCCGGCCTGGTTGCGCATCCAGTCGGCGAGCTTGGTCAGCGCCGCGTCGAGTTCTTGCCGGGCACCTTGGTCTGCGATCGTCTCCTCAAGCGCGCCGCGCATGCAGAGCAGCCACGCATCGCGCTCGGCATTGCCGATCGCAAATCCCATGTGCCGCTGCCGCAGCCGCGGGTGGCCCTTTTCCGGAGAATAGAGCTTTGGGCCGCCGGTCCATTCGCTTAAGTACCGCTTGAGGACATTCTTGACCGGTCCGATATCCGGCGCGTGCATGGCCCGGATCGTTCGTGCTTCGGACAGCACGTCCATCCTGTTGTAGAACGCCTCCACCAGTCGATCGATCGTGACTGTCCCGCCGATCCGCTCGAACATCGATACCTCTGCTTCCACCTCAGACATCATTCACTCCGCGGTCACCGCGCAGGGCGGCGACGATTGACGAGAAGATCATTCATCCATGCTCGGCAGCAGGATCACTTCGGCCGGTGCGCCGGCTCCCTGTTCCTCGATGAAATCAAGTCCGGCGACAAGCGACAATCCACCGCCGCTTTCCATCAAGACGACTGCATCCTTCGGCATCTTTAACAGCGCTTCAAGTAACCCTGCGACCGTCATGGCCCTTCCTTGCTAATTCCTGCCTGAAGCGGCACCGCCGCCTCGTCGAAGTCAAGCGCGGCCGGTTCCTCGTCCAGCATCGCGATCTCGGCCCGCTTCAGCGCCCCATTGTCGTGATATTGGTAGCGGTGCGAGAGCTCAACTTCGCCATAGACGACCTTGTCGAAGCCACTCAACTTTCCCGCTCTGTCGAAATAGGCGCGGATGAAAGTGTTGCGGTGCGACAGCATTTCCGGCGCGATCGGGTTCACAAGATTGAACGGCAGTCTAACCCCGCTATAGGAGACGAAGAACCTGCACTCCTGATTCACCTCGTTCATTCGCAGGGCTCCTGGCTGCGGCCATCGGCCGGACGGCGCGCACGCCTTCATCAATCCGGATGAATCATGATTTCCATGGTGTCGTCGAGTTCGTCGAACGGATTAGGCATTCGGTCATCCTCGACCAGCGCAATGCCGCAGACGCAGACGTCGCCATCGACCACGGCAAGCGCGATAGGCTCCAGGCTCTGGTCCTTGCACGGTCCGTCGATGCACAGCCCGGTTGCGATCTCGAAGGTCGAGCCGTGCCTGCCGCATTTGAGGAATGTCCGGTCCGGCGTGAAAAAGTTTCCTTCTCCGAAATTGAGCCAGATGCCTACATGCGGACAGGAATTGACGTAGCCAAAGTAGCCGTTGCTATGGGTCCGGACGATGAAGATCGGAAACGGCCGGCTCTCGCCGGTCTCGTTGATGCGTGACAGGCTGAAGGGCTTGGCCTCGCCCCGCTCGATGTCGTCGGCACCGCAAACGGCGAAGACCTCAAGTTCCGCTGACGACATCTCTTGACCTCGTTCCGCGAGCAGCGCGCCTTTCATGCCTTGCGCGGCCCTTGCACATCGCTCAGAGAGCTGAAAGCGTCCGCGCCCCCTTGAGCGCAGGATAATTCTCTCGAAGGATTTTCTCGATCTTCTTGCACAGGCTCTTGTCGCATGCGGCGCCCGGACCGACGAAGTCCGTTCCCTGGTCCCAAATCTCGAAAAAACAGTGCAGCGACTCTTCGTGGGCGGCGTCCGGCACGGTGCTCAGATCATTCAGCCTCGCAATCCCGTCAGCCGAGACTTCGAGACGCCAGCTCCGGTCATCTTCGACCGAAGCGAGCAGCGCGCTGACGTCTGCGGCGGTCCAGTCGCTCCTTAGATCGATCGCCATACCTGTCCTTGTCGTAAACACAACATTGCTGTCGGACTCGCTCCCTTGACGAGCCCGCAAAACTTCATTGACCCGATATTTGCATGAAGCATGCCGCGCGGGCGGCTGCGCCCGAAACCTACTGTTCCGCGAGATGCCGAGAGGACCACAGATGGCAGCGATGAAGCTCTACATGACTCCCGGGTCGTGCTCGACCGCTATCCACATCATTCTGGAAGAACTGGAAGAGATGTTCGAGGCCTATGTCGTGAACCTGCCCGCCGGCGATCACTTCAAGCCGGACTACGTCGCGATCAACCCAAAATCGACAATTCCGACATTGGTTCGCCGGGATGGCACGTCACTCACCGAAGTCCAGGCCATCGCCTATTGGCTCGCCCGCAGCTATCCGCGCGCCAGACTTTGGCCGGACGGCGCCGAGAGCGAGTGTCGCCTGATCGAAGCCATGGCCTATATCGTGGGGACCATCCACGGCCAGGGCTTCGCCCGCATTTTTTCCACCGCCGCGTTTGCCCGAAACCCGGCCGACCACGACACCGTGCGAGAACTCGGCCGCGACATCGTCACAAAGGGCTTTGCCATCCTGAACGACATGCTCGGGACCGGAGGCTACCTGGCGGGCGACTATTCGGTGGCCGATCCAATTCTCTTCTATGTCGAATTCTGGGCCGACAAGACCAGGATCGCGCTGCCGGAAAACCTTGTCGCGCACTACACGCGGATGTTGACGCGCCCCGCGGTCCAGCGCGTGTTGCGCGAGGAAGGCTACAATCCGGCGGCCCTTGGCAAGTTTGGCGTCGGGAAGGTCGCGGTTATCGGGTGAACGTGCCTAGCGCATGATTCTTGCAGTACCCAGGTCCGGCGACCAAGAGCGAAGGACGTCCTATGACTGAAATGATCGTGGTGGAAGAACGCAATCAGGATGACTTGTCACGCAAGGCAGGCTGCTACCTCTATACCGACACCAGGCTTTGGCTCGAGGACGATCTGGTGCATCGGGGCGACGGGCCAGCGGTGATTTCCCCTGATGGCGTCGAGCGCTGGTATGTCAGGGGCAAAGACGTCACCCGCGACGTGAACACGTTCTTCTTCCAGAACAAATGGCCGGCGCAGCGAGGCCTGGATACGGCGGAAAAGAAGAACCTGTTCCAGGTCCAATTTCTTAAATGAACACCTTGGCGACCGCGAAGGAGACGCCCAAGCATCTCCATCGCGCGCCGGCGCCTCACGCCGCGTTCGGCGTGCTCTCCGCCTTGACCGCATCAACCACGGTCCTTGTCAGCCGAAACACACCGCGGCCGCCAGCGAGTGGCTGGTAGGCGTTGCTGGCCTTATCGCACAGGGAATTGAACCATTCCTGAGGGCTGAGGGCCGCCGGCCGCTCGCTGATTTCGACGACGACGCCGTTGGGCGCGAAGCGCACGTGAATGAGCACGTTCTGCGATTCCATTGTTCGCTCCTTAACAATCTAGATGCCCGAGCCGAAGCCCAGCAATTCGATCGTGACGTTCTCAGTGCCCAGCACCTTGGCCTGACAGGCGAGACGCGATTTGGAACCGACGCCAACGATGGCATCGAGCCTTTCATTTTCCTCGCGGGCCACCTTCGACAGGCCCTTCCGCCCTTCCTGCACGAAGATATGGCAGCTACCACACTTGGCCTGCCCCTCGCACTTGTGGAGGATGCCGATCTCTGCGCCTAGAAGCGCGGCCAGCAGGGTCGTTCCCTCGCCAACCTCGATTGTTTTGCCTGACGGCATGACCGTAAGTTGTGACATTTATCCATTCCTCGTTTGTTGCACGTTCTAATAGATAGCAGCACCCGCCCCGACATTGATCGAGGCGTCCTTCATCGTGCCGACGATGAATTCAATCTGATCTTCCGTCAGGTGGGTGTGGAAGGGCAGCGCTACGGCGCGATCCGCCACCTTTTCGGTGACGAAATAATCGCCGCGGCGATAGCCAAGCTCGAAGTAGTGCCGCTGCAGATGAAGCGGGTTGCAGTAGGCCGCGGCTTCCACCTGCTCGACCCGCAGGTCTTCCACAATGGCATCGCGGCTGGAGCGCGTGAAGCGCGTGCCGAGATGAACAACGTAGAGAAACCAGTTCACCTCGGTTACATCCGGCCCGACGTAAGGGTCCTTGATTCCCTCAAAAGACTGCACATGCTTGTAGTATAGATGCTGGGTCAGCCGGCGCCGCTCCAGTATCTCGTCCAGCCGCCGCAATTGTGCCAGGCCAAGCGCGGCCGCGATGTCGCTCATGGCGGCTTGATAGGGCGGCGTGGCGCTAACGACGACGGAGGCGCGTTCTTCCAGACGGTGCGCACGGTGGCGCCGCAGGGCCACCGCGATGTCGACGTCATCGGTGACCACCATGCCGCCCTCGCCGCAGGTCAATGCGGAGGGTTGCGCGAAATCGAACACCGCGACATCGCCGAAGGTTCCGACCAGCGCGCCCTGGAATTTCGAACCGATCGCCTCGGTGGAATCCTCGATCAGCACAAGACCGTGCTTCTTCGCCACCGCACGCAGCCCCGACCACTCCGCCGGATGCCCGTTATTGTTGCACGCGACGATGGCCCGCGTGTTCGCGGTGATGCGGGCTTCCACCTTCTCCGGGACCAGCGTTCCGGCCCAGTAATCGATGTCAGCGAATACCGGCTTTGCGCCGACAATGCTGATGGCGTGTGCCGTCTCCCGAAACGAATAGGACGACGCAATGACCTCCTGCCCCGCGCCAATACCGTAAGCTCTCAGGGCAAACAGAAGTCCAAGCGTTCCGCTCGGAACGGCGATCGCATATTTGCGCCCGACATAGGCCGCGAAGGCCGCCTCGAAGGCCTCCACCGTCGGCCCTGAGGAAAGCCTCGGCGACCGCATGATCGTATCGACGGCCTCGATCTCGGCCAGCGTGATGTCGGGATCCGAAAGCGGGATGAAGCCCTCGTCCGCGTCGGCCACCACGACGTCGTCCCGATCAGCATCTAGCATGATGGCGAGTTCGGTCATGAAATCACATTCCTGTTCGCCAGAACGATGCCGCTCGCGCGCATCGGATCTGCCGTGATCTGCAAACAGTGTTCGGTACGGTCCACGAGATGGATTTCAAATCGCAAATAGCTGCGGAATGGCGTTTCTGTCACGTCGGTGGCGTCGCACCTTGTCCATGAAAGATGCGGAAACCGACGCTGCAACTCCGTGAGGGCGCGCGCGTCAACACCGGGAGCCGAAAGCACCCGATCGATCTCAATCAATTCGTCCGCGCCTAACGCCATGCCCGTTGCTCTGTGTTGGAGGATCGCGATCCTCGCTTGTTCAAGCTCTGCCTATGCAAATTCATTGCCAAAAGGTTCGGTCGGGATCGACGTTCAATCGTTCCAATGCCAATGGCAGTCGCTCATGGGTGCTGTCCAGTTGCCACAGGCCTTTCTCGTGGTCCCTTCGAAACAACTGCCATCTCGCGCCATCGGCGTCATGTAGCAGCAGAGCGACATCGACGACGCCGCCATCCCGATCGATATTCCTCGAGCAGCACGGGCTTTCGATCCGATAGCCGCCGATCGTCGTTGTCACACTGGGCGTGACGTAACGATATCGCTTGCGCGCCTTCAACGCGCGCTCGATCCGCTTCCGGTCAAGATCGTTGGGATGAGCGAATGGCCTGACCACGGTCTGGTTCAGAGTAGCCGATAGCATCGCGTCTGCTCCTCTAGAGGGGACTGATCTCTTCTTCGAGACATCCGACGACAAGCCGCTCGTCGAATTCGACGAGGTAAATCGGCAGGTTCGCCTCGGTTTGCGTTCCGACCTGCACGATTTCCCCGGTATCGCCGACGCTGACCAGCATGGCGTCGGCAGGCTTGTTGGGAAACGATCCGTCATTGTGAAGGTCGATCAGAGCCTTCACGCGCTGGCCCCATTGATATTTGGGAATTCTGGGCTCGATCATCATGCCGCGGTTCCTCCTGGCAGAGGCAGATCCGTCATTTCATCGCGGGCAATCGCCGGGTCCAGTTCCTTGCGCTTCATCCCGACACGATTGCCGCTGTCCATGAATTCGACACCATAGATGTAGAACTGCTGCAGGAACGTGCCGATGCTGACGACGTATCCTTCCTCGCCCTTTTTCGCGAGAATTTCCCCGATCTCCTTGCCGGCATAGGTGCCATCGTTGCGGATGGTGCGCTTTGCTTTCACCTTTTCACCGAAGCTGAAATAAGGTGGCGCGGAAAGCTCCACTACATCGCTGTCGCGGACGATATTGCTCATCCCGGAATCTCCCCCAACCGCTCCTGTCTGCCGGTCACACGCGAACGCGCCATTTCCTGTACGAAGCCGTCGCCATCGTCTGCCAGTTCAGCGATATCTCCGACCGCGATCCGGCTCGCGACTTCATAGCGCACGCGCCAGTCCGGATCGTAGCGGAGGCGGGACAGCAGGTCGGGGGCAAGACGTTGTGCGATCTCCAGCCTCACGATGGCGTCCCGATCGCTCGCCATCTGAAGCAGCCAGTCGCGCGGAATGCGCCTAGCCACCACGCGGCGAACCTCGGCCTCCTCGTCGTCGATCATGCGCGCGAGCAGAGACGGCGCAACGCGCCGCGCGATCACCAGCCGCACATAATAATCCGGGTCTGCCATCATCGGCAGCAGCTCGGAATCGTCGAGCAGCGAAGCAATGCGGATTCTGACCTCGCGGTGGACATCCGTTCGCAGCCGGAGCACGAGTTGCTTCGGCAGGCGCCGCGCGGCATTCCATCGCACCGTTTCCTCGGGATCGTCGAGCAGCGGCGACAGCAGGAATACGCTGGCATGCTTGGCTGCGATCGCGCGCACCTCAAAGTGCGGATGCGCGACATAGGAATCGGCAAGCTCCGGATTCCAGTTGAAGAACCGATCGATACGTCTCGCGTAGCGGTCTTGGACGCATGCATGCTTCAGGCGGCAGCGTCCGGCGCTCGCCAGCGCCTGGTGGGCGCAGGCCCCGCAATCGATCTCATCCCCGCGCCAATCCCGGGCCTCGTCGATGTCATCCGTCATCGTCCTGCCCTACCCGCTCGAGAACCTCGAGCAATACGCGCGCGCCCACCTTGTCGCTGGGGTCGAGTTCCAGGAGCTTCGCAACGGCTGCACGACCCTCTTCGAGATTGCCGAGCCGCATCTGCAGGTAAGCGTAACCCTTCAAGGTGAAGAGGTAGAACCGCGGCAGCATGTTCTCGTAGTGACCGAACGCAGCATCGCCAGCCGCAACAAGCTGCCAATCCGCTGCAAGCCTGTTCTCGCGCGCCGCTTTCTCGAGACACAGCTTTGCGACCGTGAGCGCGTCAGCCAAACGGCCCTTGTAAAAATAGAATCGATAGAGGCCGATCAGCACAGCCGCGTGTCCCGGGGCGAGCGCCTGGGCTTCCCGCAGGTGGTGCTCGGCGACATCATCCAGATGGTAGGAAAGCCCGGCTTCCCACAGATGGAATTCCGCCTCGGGCGGAAGTCCACCGCCAAGAAGCGCATTGGCCAGAACTGCCGCGTCCGTGACGGATTGCGGCTCGCCCCGATCCGCAGCCCCCATCATCGGCGCCTCCCGTCTAGTGGCTTGTGCAGGAAACCTGCTTCGGATCCGTGAATACGAGTCCGGTCTGCGCCGGCGTATCGGCGAAATCGATCGTGACCCCGTCAAGCAGGATGCGGCTTTCCGCAGGCAGAAAGAGCTTGACGCCATCGCGTTCGACCACGGCCTCGCCGGCCGCGGGCTCCCGGCGGACACTGATATCCGCCGCCAATCCCGAGCAGCCGCCGGGACTGACGGCGAGCCGGAAACCGCTCGATGCATCTCCGTCGGCACGGATCATCGTGCGAATGAATTTTGTTGCCGCCGGCGTGAGGGTGAAGTTCATCGGTCTCTCCTTTAGGCCGGTACCTGGTAACGCGGGAAGGAATTGTCGATGATGCAGGTATCCTCGACCGGGCAGACTGCCGCGCATTGCGGGGAATCGAAATGTCCGATGCATTCGGTGCATTTCTTCGGATCGATCACGAAGGTTCCGTTCTTCTCCGTGATCGCGACATTGGGACATTCCGGCTCACATGCCGAACAGCTCGTGCATTGTGAGGATATGATCTTCAGCGCCATCGCTTACTCCTGAGAGCTCATCAAGTTCTTGGATATTCAGGCCGCCGAAATCAGCGCGCCCTGGCGGATTTCCGCATCCCCACGCTCGACGTGTTCGATCTCACCGCTATTGACCTTGTCGAGGTAGGATTTGAACCATGCGATCGCCGACTTCTCGATGAACTCATGGGCAAACTGATCGACCGGTTCGATCCCCGCCGTCAGCAGATCCGCCTTGGGACAGCCGCCGATCTTGGCCACGAACACCGCATGGCAGTCGTTGATCGCGCGGATCACCGTCTCAAGGTTTTCTTCGTCGCCGAAGCCGCCCTGGCAGTAGAGATCGACCCGGCGGTGACCGACGAACTTCGCTCCCGAGGTCGAGAGCTCATAGACCTGGAATTCCTTGGCGTGACCGAAATGCTCGTTGATCAGCCCGGAGCCCTTGGTCGCCACTGCGACCAAGAGCTTGATATCGCTCATTTCGCCAGCCAGCGTCGAAAGCTCTTCCTGCTTTGCCGCGACCTTGGCGACACGCTCTTCCTCGACCCTGGCCTGATAGGCCTTGCGGGTGTCGAGGTCGTAATTGACCTCCATCGCCATGATCTTGTCGGTCGTGAATTCGGCGCTGCGGTCTTCACCAAGCAGGCCGACTGCGTCGGCGCGGCACTGCCGGCAGTGACGCATCATGTTCATTTCGCCTTCGCAACTATCCTGCAGCGCCTTCAGCTCCTGGGCGGTCGGCCCGCGCTGGCCGGTAAGGCCGAACACGGTGCCGTGCTCGGGAGCGGAAATCAGCGGCATGATATTGTGCAGAAACGCGCCACGCGATTTCACCGCCTTGTTGACCTCGACGAGGTGCTTGTCGTTGACGCCGGGGATCATCACCGAATTGACTTTGCAGAGAATGCCGCGCTCTGTGAGCATCTCGAGTCCCTGCAGCTGCCGGTCGGTCAAAAGCTTCGCGGCCTCGACGCCGGTGTAACGCTTGTGCTTCCAGAATACCCAGGGATAGATCTTCGCGCCGATTTCAGGATCGACCATGTTGATCGTAATTGTGACGTGATCGACGTTGAAACCGGCAATGGTGTCGACGTGATCGGGCAGCGCGAGCCCGTTGGTCGACAGGCAGAGCTTGATGTCGGGCGCGGTCTTGGCGATCAGCTCGAAGGTCTTGAACGTTTTTTCGGGATTGGCGAGCGGATCGCCCGGACCGGCGATCCCGAGCACAGTCATCTGCGGAATAGTGGACGCGACCGCCAGTACCTTCTTGGCAGCCTGCTCCGGCGTCAGCTTCTCGCTGACCACGCCGGGTCGTGATTCGTTGGCGCAGTCGTATTTGCGATTGCAGTAGTTGCACTGGATGTTGCAGGCAGGCGCGACCGCCACATGCATGCGCGCATAGTGGTGATGTGCTTCCTCGCTGTAGCAGGGGTGGTTCTTCACCTTTTCCCAGATCTCGGTCGGCAAATCCCCCTGACCCGCCGCGGATCCGCAGCTCGCCTTGCCGCTGCCGCCGCTCGTGCCGCAACCCTTGTGCTCCGCAATCGCCTGCATCACTTCTCCAACATTCGCGACGCTTGGGGCCGCGGTACCTTCGTGTATTGAAGCTTGCATGTGCGATCCTCGCTGCTGGCCAAATCCAAAAGTTCCGAAGAGAATTAGCGAAGAGACAATTAGCAACTCGCGTGCCATCGCCGAGCAACCAACATCTTCGCAATATTTCAATGGGTTAAAGCGAGGCTGTCGGCTGTCGCGTTGCGGACATGCGCCGACGAAGGTTTTCGAAATATGTTAGAAACATTACAGATTGAGCGTTTGCCGGCACACGCGCCCACCGCCGCCAGCGGCGTTGCGCCGCTTCAGGCCGGCAGCCTTCGCTGAACGAAGGCCTCAGGCGGCGCCAGCCAGGATTTCTATGGCTTGGGCAAGGGGAATGGCAACCGGCGTCAGGCCCTGACTGATCAGAAACCGGAGTTCGTTCTTGGTCAGCGTCTTGGGTTCTACAATCGCATAATGCAAAGTCGCCGAACGCTTCGTGACCTGGCGCGCATAGGTCCTGAGAAGCTGATCGTTGAAGCGGCAGCCGATAAATACAAAACTTCGCTCGGTGCGCCGGTCCTTGACGACGTCCGGAATCGGCGTCTGGATGTCGATTTCCGTTAGCACCTCGACATAGTCGGCGTCGGAAATCAGGAAATTTTTGGCTGGCGCGATACTGCCGTGAGGTTTGTAGAGCAAGGTGGTCCAGCCCGTCGCCGCCGCGCGATCCGCTTCATTGCCGGCGGCGTCGTAGAAACGGTACCAGCGGTCTTCGCCGATGCCGGCGCGGGTAATACCCTGCACCTCGCCCCAGTCATCGCGCTCGCCGAGCGCCGCGCGCATCGCGCCGTCGTACCAGGTATCGACGATCATCGGCAGGCGCAACGTGGCGAGATAGCGATGGAGGGCCGTCGGCTCCACGGGAGATGTGAACGCTTCCGCCATCAGAGCGGTAACCGTGGACCGGTGCTTCATGCTTTCGATATGTTGCGCTGCAGCCCAGGCATTGCCCTTGGCACGCCTCGGCAGCGCCACCTTGATGCCGAAGAATGCCGCAAGCGCTTCTGGATTGATCGGGACGGCGGGCTTCGAGAGTTCGGCGAGGCCTGGACCCAGATAGGGGATGATCGTTCCCGCGCGCAGTTTCGCGCCAACTTCCTTTAGCGACGCCTCGGCATCGGCATGCGTCATAAAATCAACGTGCGGAATGGGGGCGTTCATCAGTCTTCACTTTCCTGGCCGCGTTTGCGGGCGTTGACCGTGATGGGAAGCGAGGTTCCAACCGCCATTTCCGGCAGGTCGAGCACCCAGCCGTTGGCGATGCGGATCCAGCCGCCCCACAGCGACTCGTGTTCGGATTCGACGATCGGCTCCTCAAGATCTTTCTTCGGTACGTAGATCGAAAGCCCCGTCTCCGGAGAACGACGAATCATCACTTTCATAAGGTCAGCTCCGCGGATCGGGATGGGTTCGCCGTAATATGCGCGCGCTCCTGCCACGATGGTGACAACGCCCTCAATTTGGCAATGATCTCCGGCAGCAAATTCAGCACGCAGACAACATCATCGATCGTATTGTCGCGCGACAGTGAAAACCGGATGGCGCCGCGCAGCGCCGTCATCGGCACATTCATCGCGCGCAGCACGTGCGACGGCTCCATCGAGCCGGAGGCGCAGGCTGACCCTAAGGAAGCGGCGATGCCTGCCCGATCCAAATGATGAATGATGGCTTCGCCTTCGAGATGCTCGAAGGCGATGTTGGACGTATTCGGCAGCCTGTTATCCACGTCACCCAATACGCAGCAATTGCCGATCTGAAGAATGCCCTGCTCAAGACGGTCGCGCAGGGCGCGGACGCGTGCCTGTTCTTCGTCCATCCGGGCGGTCGCCAGCTCGGCCGCTTTTCCCAACCCGATGATCCCGGGCACGTTCTCCGTGCCGCCGCGCCGCCGCCGCTCCTGAGGTCCGCCACGAATGAGCGGATTGAAAGGCGTTCCTTTGCGCAGATAGAGCCCCCCGATGCCCTTCGGACCGTGCAGCTTGTGTCCCGACAGCGACAGCATATCGATCCCGGTCGACTTCAGGTCGAACGGGACCTTGCCGACCGCCTGGACCGCGTCGGTATGGAACAGCGCGCCGGCGTCATGCGCCATCACAGCCAGTTGCTCGACGGGGAACAGCGTGCCGGTCTCGTTGTTCGCCGACATCACCGACGCGATCGCGGTACGCGACCCGAGCGCGCACCGATAGGCTTCGATATCCAACCTGCCCTGCGCATCGACCCCAACAAAATGAGTCTTGATGCCGCGCGACGCCGCGAGGTATTCCACCAGCGAGAGGATGGCGGGATGTTCGACGGCGGTCGTGACGATCTCATCGCGATCGTCCTGCGTGTCGAGGGCTGACAAAATAGCCGAATTGTTGGATTCGGTGCCGCCGGACGTAAACACGATTTCGTTGTCGAAGGCAGCGCCAAGCAGAGCCTGCAAGCTCTTGCGCGCCTGTCTTACCGCGCCCGCGACTTCACTGCCGAAGGCGTGGGCCGACGAGGCATTTCCGAACTGCTCCGAGAAATACGGCAGCATAGCCGCGACGACGGCAGGATCCGTGCGCGTCGTCGCATTGTTGTCGAAGTAGACTGGCCGCACGGAACGCCTCTTTCAATGCCGCGCCTTGGCTGCTCCGGCAACCGGGATCAGACGCACGAACTCGCCGAGCTTTTCCACCAGACGCGCCTGGATGCCCTCGAGCGTGGCGCTGCTCAATTTGCAGAAGACACAGGCGCCGGTGAGCTTGACCATGATCTTGTTGCCGTCGATCTCGATCAGCTGACAGTCGCCGCCGTCTCGCTGCAGGTTCGGACGGATCTCTTCGATCACCGCCTTGATGATCTCGGCGCGGTCCGTGTCCGCGTTGGGCAGCTGCTTCAAATGTTCGGTTTCAACCAGCATGATCTTGATTTCTTTCCATGGCGGGGCTCACCCCCGGTCGGTTAGCTCAACCGAACGATTTTCCGCAGGAGCAGCTGTTCTTCGCGTTCGGGTTTTCGAAGGTGAAGCCCGACCCCTCAAGCGCGATCACGAAATCGATCGTGGTGCCCGCGAGATATTCGTGGCTCTTGTTGTCGACGAAGACGCGCACGCCGTCGCGCTCGATCACGGTGTCGTCGGGGTCGACCTCATCGACGAGACCCAACATGTATTTGTAGCCAGCGCAGCCGCCGGCTTCGACCATGATGCGCAAGCCATCGACCGGCTTGTTTGCCGTGGAAATTGCGTTGCGTACCGCATTCAGCGCGCTATCGGTCAGATTGATCATTGCTCGCCCTTCATTGCCTAGGACCGTTGAGCAATGAGTTGGCAAGACTTATGCCATCCGGCAATTCATTGATAAGACTGCGTTTTGGTGGTTTCCTCTGTCGCCTTTGCGACGCGTGTCAGGTTTCCGACAGGACGGCTTTGCCGCTGCCGCGGAACGCTCAGGCGTTGACGGGGGAGCCCGGATCGATGCCGCGGAATATCGCACAGCGCTCGAACACCTCCAGGGTCGGGGGCACCTTCCTGTGATGGCAATATTTGGCAACGAGCTTGGCCAATCCCTTGATGTCGCGACCCGACGTCGCCGGAAAGGTCCCAACCAGGGCATCCAGCAGCGGCGCATCGATCGCGAGCCCGAATTGCTCGGTCATGACGGTCCATATCTTCCGGCGCGCCTCGTCATTCGGCGGAACGAATTTGATCAGCGCGATGCAGCGCGAGACGATCGCCTCATCGATATCATCGATGCGGTTGGTGGTCAGAAACAACAGGCCGTTGAAATACTCCAGCACGCGCAGGAAGACGCCTACCACGGCGTTCATCGTGATGTCATCGTCACGGCGCTTGATATAGACGTCGGCCTCGTCAATCAGCATTACCGCGCCCCAACGTTGCGCGCGCATCAACGCGTCCTTGAGCGCGCTTTCCATGGCGGCAACGTTCAACCCGAGCTGACCGGAATGCACGCGATATAGCGGCCGCTGGATGATTTCGGCGTAGACCTCGGCCGTCAGCGTCTTGCCGACCCCGGGCGGCCCCGCGCACAAAACTGTCGTTCCTCCGGATTTTCCGGCGACGATGTCGTCCATCAAGACATCCATCTCAGCGGTCAGGATGTCGATGAGATCGGTCTGCTCCTCCGGCAGGATCAGCTTTTGCTTCAGGTCAGGCTGATAGACATAGGGCGTCATGTCGCCGACATGGACCCAGACATGGTGGTGCAGCTCGAGATGAAACATCAGCATGAAAGGATGCACCGGGATCCGGCAGAACAAGCCCTTCGGAATCGATGCCTTGGACTGTTCCACCTCGATTTCAGCATCGTAGAGATTGCTCTTGGCGGCCTTTCGCAAATATTGGCCGAGGATATCGCCGGTCACCTCGAGCGTCAGCGCACGCGTGCTCAGGATGCCTTCATCATTGACGAGACGCCCCGAACCGCCGCCCGACGACAACACGACCACATCCTTGCGTGACCAGTCCATATCCCGGTGCGATGAGTTCGGGTCTTCGGTAAAGAAGCCGATGCCGGTGCCGGAAAACTGGTGACCATACCGGGCCCGCCACGCAAAGTAGCGCGCTTCGGTGTCGTCGTAAGCGCGGATCAGTTCGGGCGTTTCCCTCAGGAACCCCTTCGCCGCGAAGATTTCCGGCACCGATTTTCCGACAATGTCGCCGGCTGAAATCCTGAGCGTCGTCGACGCGATCGCTGCCTTGGCGTTGGCCTTCAATTCGATAAAGACACGGCCGGTCTCATCATTCGAAGGTGGCGTGTAGTCGAGCCGGGTAACGACGTAAGGCAAGGGCCTGCTAGCGACGCTCGCCGTGAACATCCAGCCCCGGATTGCATCAGCAACCAGGTAACGCGCGATCGCCGGCAGCAAGGATTCCAGATCCGCCGCCGTGAACCTGACGCTCTGTTCGCTGAAGGCCCGCTGAAGGGTCACAATCTGGGCCGAGCGGACCTGCATGTCCGGTCCGGCCTGGCTATAAAGTTCCTTGAGAAAGCCGAGTTCGGCATCCGAAAGCTGGCCGAACGCCACCTCCACTCTGTCACCGAAGCGCAGTTGCTCCTTGAGCGAGGCCAGCCCCGGAAAGCTCGTGACCATCGCTTCGAAGTAAGGCTGCTCAATCTGAAGCTTCATCGCCGTTTACCGGTTCAAGGATCAAGGGCCCGAACCGGAGACTTTCGATGCATATCTCGCCGCCCATGACACAGGGACCGGCTTCGAACGCAACGGAGCGGGCACGCGTGCCAGGTTAAGCAAAAACCCTGCCGAAACCGGCAGCAGCGAGTTCCAGAGGCGGCGATTTGACCTGCGGGCCGAAACGCGTTGACCGCTGACCCTTAGCGGACCTTGTGCACGTTAATGCTTTCGCCGACGTGTCCGGTTCGTGAGGCCTGCGGCCAATCTTCTCGGCATGCTCCAACGGACCTCTAGGGGAAGCATGATTGGGCGGTCAGCGCCAGCGAGGGCGCGCCAAAATACGACGAAACGAAAGTATAGGTGTAATTCGCGCTGACCTGTTTGCCGCATGCAGCTGTGCTGGATGTGAAAACGGCAGGCGTTACTGGAAGCCCGTAGGCCTGCTGGGCCGCGTAGGTTTGGATGTCATTCGCAGTGCCGCAAAGCGTCTTGTTGATGCGCGCGCATCGAGCGGCCATCTCGGTCCCGTGCTGCAAACCGAGTTGGGTCCAGAGCAGTGCTCCAAGTTCCAGAATTCCGAAAATCACCATCAGGAAGACGGGGAGGGTGATGGCGAACTCAACAGCCGTGACGCCTTCGGTGTTTCTGCAGAACTTGAGGATGCTCACTGGACCCTCACTGTGGACTGACTCGTCAGCGTGAAGCTGCTTGCGAACATCGGGTACGGCAGAAGGGTTGTGTAGGTGCCTTGGCTCGAAACCCGCACGTAATTTCCGTAAATCGCGCCCCCAGGGCAGGTCGACCCGCATGTAACGCTCGATACCCCGGAACTCGTCGCGCATCCGCAAAATTGTACTGGGGCAGGTGAGGCTGAAATGCCCTTGCATCCCGGTTGCGCCGGAAACAATGCTTGCAATTTGCGCGGGATCGAAAGAATTCGTCATCGCATATTGCGCGCCGATCTGGGCCGCATTCTGCACCTGCATGTTGCGATAGATTCCCATGCCGAGGTCGACCGTGCCAACCGTCATCACGATAAGGCACGGAATCATGATTGCGAACTCGATGGCAGCCACACCCGCGGCGTCTTCCCGCAAGGTTCGCATCCGGTCGATGAGCGAACTCCAGCACTTCGTCTTTGTCTTTGAGAGAATTGTACCCATTGTCATCGCAATCACTCCACCAATGACGCAGTGATTGAGCCGATCGGTTTCACGGGATACCCGGCGCAATTGAGGGCGAGATTCGAGTTGCCGGTCCAAACGAGAGTGTCGGCGACAATCTGCGTGCAGCCATTTGATGCACCGCTGCCGCCCGCATAAGTCAGGGCCGCCTTCGGCACGTAAATCACGCCCGACAGATTTTGGGTGTTCCCGCCGGCCATCTTGAAGGCGGTTCCGACAGGCATCTTTCGGTCACCGTAAATGACTATTCCCGCCAAAGGTCCTGTCGTGGGGGCCGTCAAATTGATGTTCGAATTACTGCTGAAGCTTGGGGTCGCCCAATTATTGCCTGTGCTCGAAGTGAAGACGATCGTAACTCCCGTGCCGTTAATCGTGGCATTTCCGGCGACGGTGAAGCTGCCCTGGTCAATGTAGTAAATCCCGGGATTCAGCGTCACCACTGCGCCGGCGTTGACCTGGATTCCGTCGCAATAGACACCGGGCGACAGCGTGGTGTTCGAGTTGATTTTGAGATTGTGATAATCACAGCCGTAAAACGGCGGGATTGACCCCGAAGCATAGGGATCCGGGGTCGGCAGAAGTCCGGTCTTGACGCCCGCCGTGGTAGTGATTGCGTTCGCGCCCGATATGCCGCCGACCACGCCGACCGACAGTGCAGAAATGCTGCCCGATCCGCTGACATTCAGCGCCGTCGAATTAGTGGAGTTGTCGTAAAGGTTACAATTATTCAGGTTGATCGCGGAAGTCCCCGGGACCGTAACGGCTCCGCTTGCGGTGCTGTCCAGCGCAATGACGCAGCCTGTTCCAAGTTCGGGATCGCAACGGAGCGAGCCGAAATGGTCACGCGCGTCGGCAATGAATAACGATGAGAACAGCGGAGTCTTCTGTTGCGTAATGATCACCTCTACCGCGTTGGAGACCGCGGTGTACGCCCCACTTTTGGGAGGCTGATTCACGGTGACCTTCGCGCCCTTCACTCCGTTCACGAAACCGTACGAAGAGGCAACGGCGTTGGCCTGCACGGTAAGGTCGGCAGTATTTCCGGTGGCGGCGCTCACCGCCGCGGAATCTGTGGCGCTTTGGGCGGATTGATGGGTATAAACCCATAGGCCGTAGTCCGTGCCGAGACCGACGAATCCGACCAGCACCGGCATCATCAGCGCGCCGATGATCAAATAGCTGCCGGAGTTGTCACGCGCGAAGCGGAGAAGGAGAGCTTTGCTGCTGCTGAGAAATGATCTTCGCGATCGGCCCAAGGTATCAGCCGGATTGCTGTCGCGACGCAGAAAAGAATTTTTCAAATAGTTTGGCATGGGAATCTGCCCTTTAACAAAGCTGTGGGTCGCTCATGCTCACTGAGCACCGAACCAGCCCGTTTTTTGCTCGCGTAACATTGACCAACATTTTCCATCGCGCTTAGGACCGAAGGCATGCCAGGAGGCGGCCTTAGGGTCGAGACTGCAACCCAGATTCTTTAAGAAGCGATTTTGGGCGGCGAATGAATCCGCTCAAATTTCAAATAAATAATTAAATAAACTGTAGCTCTACCGGCTGCGCAGATGCGCTTGGCAGCAACAGGGAAGGAGCAGCGTCAGTCGTTAGTCCTCACCCTTCACGATTCCACCAAACTCGCGGCGACGTTGGTGAGCGACTGGACCGCGAAGGGCTTGTGCAGGAACTAAATGGCGGTGTCGAACGAATCTCGACTTCCGCTATTGACAGCAAGAAGCTGACGTAGCGGTCGCGTTCCCGAATGTTCGCTATTTGGCTGGACGCAAACTCGATCACGAAATGACTCATCACCACGAGACAGTTAGGTGACCGTTGGCGTCCGGTTGCACGAGGTACGCCAAGCTTCGCTGAAGACCCTGACCTTGTAATGCAGACATCATATTGGCGCGTTCTGCACTATCCATGTGGTAGGTCATGATGCATTTCACCCGGTCGATATCGGCATTGTAGTCTACCGCCAAGATCCCATCGACGATCACGGTCACAACAGGTTCGGAAGGATATAGTCATATCTAGGGTCCATAGAAGGTAAGCATCCGGTAAGGGCCGCAGGGTAGCACGGTTTTCTGTGCTGGCGGTCAGCGCGAGACAATCAGGCGGCGCGGTCGATCCGAGCGAGGCGCCAGTTCCAGGGCAATAGCTTTGCCAGGTCGTTGATCTTGTGATCGGCGATCCGGGCCAGCACGTCGGCGAGCCATGCTTGCGGGTTTGTTCGGTCAAAGGCAATCCCAGTGGTATTTCAAATGACCGCTTCAAATGTGCCGCGCGGATCGAAACTTCGGACGCCAAAGCCACCCACGTCCCCCAGCGACCTTGCTGATCAATTTCTTGAGCTGCAGCGGTTACGCAAGAAAGTCTATGAACTCGAAAAACTGATGGCGAACGATAGCCAGCAGGGCGCTACTGGCGGTGGGACGGATCCCGTCGAGCGCCCGAAATGACAGCGAAGAGCCATACCAATTTTCAGATGTTGGGCCTCAGTCCGAAACCTGCGTGGGCTCAGACTTGGCACCGGTGGACGGTGATTATTGTAAATCGGCGTGGGGTCCCGACGCCGATTTACACACTAAGGTATTGATTCACCTAGCTGTGGAGGGGTCAAAGTTCGGCGCTTATTCACAGTCCGCAACGGCAGGCTTTTGTGAGTTGCATTGTGGAAAGGTGGTTATACGAACTTCGTGGATGCTGCTATTCGGGGCGGCTCCAACGAGATCAAGAAGGCCGTCGAGACTGTCCATGTCATTCGCGAAGAGTTGAATTCGGTCTTGAAGGACGATTTCGGCGGGAAGCGCATCCGCTTCATCGGCGACTGCATTCATGGGTGCCTCGCAAAGGGTGAGCGGCAGGACGATCACGCGGCGACAATTAAGGAGGCTGCCCTGTGCGCAGCCGCCATGCGCTCTTCGTTCGATCTCTGTCTCAAGATCGTGAAGCCTGGCGCGACCATCGACCTCGCCATTGGTATCGAGTAGCAGAAGTCGCTGATATGTATCCGTCTCGACCTCAACCTGCCTAGCAAGGAAAAGAGGCCGTCGAACTCAACATTCGACGGCCTATTTCGTTCAGTGTAGGTGGGGGGCAAAGGGGGGATACCACACTGACGAAAACTATAACGACATCATCGAAAAATGGCCGTGCTGGCCATCTCAACACGCTTGACAGCTTCAGGAAGCTTCACGAATTCATTTTCAAGCAATTGAAGCAGTATTCTGCGTTTGTCTGGGTGCGTTTCCGTTTTTAGCAATGTCTTGAAGAGACTGATGTTCTGAGCGGTCACGAAGCTCTCGATAGCATTGGCCATTTAGAAATCCCGCAATTCAACCAATTGAAGAAGGCAGACACCGCTTCCCGCAGCACTCATCTGACCTCTTTCGTACTTCCAAGGGCGACTCGAACACCCCGAATTCATGTGCATTGCCGACCCGCGACCTGACCTACGAGCGAATCTAGCGAGACTTCGATCGGTCAGTAACTCGGGACATTGCGAGCTAGTAGATTTACGAGATATAAACGATCCGTTGGATGATGCCGCGGGGTAGGCCTTCGTGGTGTCGCTGAGCGGATGTCACCATTTCGCGGCAAAGTCGGCCGGTCCGTTGGCCGGTAAAATGATGTCAAATTGTGCGCCGCCTTCTCGGCCGGACGATGCCAGCAGTTGCCCTCCGTGGCGCTCGACAATCATCCGGCAGATGGCCAAACCCAATCCTATCCCCCGGGGTTTGGTCGTCACGAATGCATCAAATATGTTGTCTAATTTTTTCGGATCGATTCCGGGTCCTGTATCCATCACCTTGATGACAATTTCATCGCCCTCGCGGCGTTCGGTCTTCAGGCGCAGCACGCGGTCTCCATATTTGCCGTCCATCGCCTCGATCGCATTAAAGATCAAGTTGAGAAGGACCTCCTGCAGCTGACCCCTGTGGCCCATGACACATGGCGGTTCAGGCATGAGCTCGGTGCGTGTCATAATGTGATGTTCTGTCAGCTCCCTCTGCATGAGGTCCAGTATGCTCACAATTATCTCGTTTACATCAATCTTCACTCGTCCCTGATCGGACGCCCGGAACAGGTCACGAATGTTGTCAAATATTTCGCTCGCGCGATGACCATCGTTGACGATCTTGTTCAGAGCCGATCGCGCCTTTTCAACATCGGGGGGCGTATGCCCCAGAAATCGCAGCGCGGTACTGGCTCTCATGACTATTGCCCCCAGCGGCTGTTTCACTTCATGTGAAACCGACGCTACTACCGCCGCCAGGTTCATCAACTTGTTGTCTCGTTCGCGCCGCAGCAATGTGTTTGCAAGGGCAAGGCGCGTGTACAATCCCGCCGTCTCCGCAAGCAATACGATTAAAACGATCGTCGAGGTGGCGAACGAGAATAAACGGCTGACATAAAAGCCAAGACTGAAACGGACGCTGGTAAGAGCTAGTTCGCTGATTAACGCGCAGGCAACGACCATGAGCCACAGATCGAGAACGGAACGTCTGCGTGTCCACAGAAATGCAAGCGCAACAACACACATCAACAAGTCGAAGTAGGTAACGTACAATCCCAACGGAGTAAGGTCCGATACATTCAGGAAAAGGCGAGGCAGGAACGGGTCGCCCACGATGGTTATCCATACGAGTCCCAGTACCAGACTGATTGAGATCGCGGTACACCAGCCGATCGCAGATCGAAGCGAACCTTGGACGGTGTATTCTTCGTCCTTCAGCCAGACATACAGCAAGAGACTCGTTGGGAAGCCAAGATGCCAGAAGATGTAAAGCCAGGCGGCAGTCTGGGGCCCAGCTCCGAGAAGGCCTTTCGGTAAAAATGCGCCCGGAAAGGTGAGCGCATGCGGAATTACAATCAACGCAGTAAAAAGATAACCTGCGGCAAGTACCAGGAGTGCTCGCGATCGAGAAATCGAAAAAAGAGTAAACAACAGAATGGCAGTAATCAGGTCAGTGACCAATATTGTGGCATTTAAGAACGGAATGAAGGCGGCGAATCGTGGTAGCGGTTTGGCTGCATAGGGGAGCCACGCTGATAACTGCGACGAGTAGAACTGCAACTGCCGCAAGCGCCGATAGCTTCTGCCTGGGCGTGGGTTGAAGGTTTGTTAGCCCTACATTTGCGCTGTCGAATTGGTCGGCCCATGCCAGAGCAGTCGCTGCGCTCGATGCAACCACGCTCGCCGACTGGTTCAGATTTGTCCGTTCGATCATTTCGTGGATAGTGATAAGTCGGCTGAGAGCCAAACGCGGACGAGCTCGGGCAATCCCTTGGCCGCCATCTTCTCCATGATATGCGCGCGGTGAAATTCCACGGTGCGCGGACTGATACCGAGCTGCGCCGCGATCTCCTTGTTCGACTTGCCCGCGACCAGATGCTCAAACACTTCGTACTCGCGCGAAGTCAGCTTCCGCAAACGTTGACGGGACGCTTCGGTATCCTCCGCTTTGATATCGCTCATGGGATGGCTCAAAGCCGCCTCGACGGCAGTCAGGAAAATGTCTGCTTCAAACGGCTTTTCCAGAAAATCCACGGCGCCCGCCTTCATCGCGGCAACCGCCATCGATACGTCGCCGTGACCAGTGATCAACATCAGCGGCACTGTCGAGCCGCTAGCTCGAAGTCGCCGCAGCAATGTGAGACCATCGATGCCCGGCATGCGCACGTCGCTGACTATACAGCCCGCCTCGATGGCAGCGCCTCGCGCCAGCAACTCCTCGGCCCTGGTATAGGCGCGGACCGTGTGGCCAGCGTCTTCGAGCAGCTCCACAAGAGAGTCCCGCATAGCCTGGTTGTCTTCCACGACATGGATGACGCTTTTGCTGGCCAAGAACCGATGCCTCCATGGTCGCAACGAGTCGAA
Source organism: uncultured Alphaproteobacteria bacterium (assembly GCA_963753875.1). GTDB lineage: Bacteria > Pseudomonadota > Alphaproteobacteria > Rhizobiales > Xanthobacteraceae > Bradyrhizobium. Next base: position 59,380 of record CAVWDY010000002.1, read on the forward strand.
GCGCTGCAGGCGCAGCACTACCATTTGGCGCGCTGCACATTTAGCTCAAGGCCCATCGGCCGGCCTCTTTCGCAGGAATCTCATCGATTAATCAATAGCAGCTTGGCCCGACCGCAAGTTTGATTCTGATCAAATCCATGCCCAATCTGCGATTTCGGTTCGGCATCATCGTGGCGATCGCTCGAACCTCGCAGATGTACTAGCTCGTAATCCACCGAGTTACTCGCAGCCGCCTGTCGCACTAACTGCATTGCGCCAATGAGGCGACGTGCGCCAATGGAGCCGCCAACAACGCAGCGGGTCTGGCAGTCTTAAACCGATCGCCTTGGAGAGCGGCGCGTCAACCGAAAGGGAAATCATCATGTTGAGATTCCATCAGAAGACCCGAATCAAAGACATCAACTTTTCAAGGCTTACATCCAGATTTACGCGAGCGAGGCAAGGGCGAGTGTTAGGCGTCCTTTGCGGGTCGCTAGCATTCATTGCGCTGACGTCGGCGACGCCGATTATACCTGCATCTGCCCAGGGGGTTCCCGCTGGCTTGCTTCGATTGGAGCCTTCCCAACCATGGAATGAGGGTGGACAAATTGCGGAGGACCGGCGCGCAAATGCGCGTGGCGCATATGCTCGCATGCGCGATGAGGACGTAGGTGCCGCAAGGTCGTCCTGCATGCAGCGGTTCAGATCGTATGATCCAGGCAGCGGGACTTATCTTGGCTACGATGGACATCGGCATCCGTGTCCTTGAGAGGATTTTATTTCGGAGAGACCGCCGTGAGGCGGTCTCTCTTTGTACAAACTTGTCGAAGGGATGCCCAACAATGATCAACACACATCCGCGCGCGGCAAGCCCAAAGAAGCGCTCATCGGCTGTATCGAGGAGTGCTACTCCTGCGGCGCTCGCCAATTCCGCAGTCATAGTGATCGCTTGTCAGACCTGACGAGCCGGACGTCTCGAACCTCGCAGATGTACTAGCTCGCAATCCACCGAGTTACTCGAAGGTGCCTGTTGAAGTACCTGCTATCGGTCGATCGCGCGACAGCGAAGAAGATTGGAGCCGGCTATGAAGCTGAATGTCCTCTGCCGTGGAGAAGGAGACTTCTCAGGCCAGTCCCCCCACATCCCGCCGAACCCGAGTTTCCCAAATGCTCCGACTGCTTCCTTGATCCGGCATCAAAGGAGCCTATCGGAAATGAAGCCAGTGCCCGGGATTGAGGAAGTGATGCCCAGGGGAGTGTTTGCAGCGTATGCTGCGGCGCTCGCTAGTACAGGCTTCCTATTCGTGATGACGTTGACCGGAGGCATTAACCTTGGCTGACGTCCTGAATGATAATGAGCTCCGCTTGCGCACGCTTGGCCCTGATATATCCGAAGACGCAACTGCCCCCATGGCCGATTTCGGCGGTGGTGGCCGAGCCAGCGCGCGACCGACAGGCCCCGCGCCCCAACGCGTGTAAACCACCAATGAATGGAAACATGATGTTCAGTGCAACTGTCCTGAGTCAAAGTCCGATCTGTCCTAAGTGTCGACGCCTAGCCAGCCTCCGGCTGCGCGAGAGGCTTCGGGAAGCGGACGGATTTCCGGAAGTCCAGTGCTTGGAGTGCGGGGCTTGCGGCGAAGTCGTGGTCGTCGAGCGGGGATTAGGCGAAAGAACCGAGGTTGCCCAAGACGCGGCCGTTCGCCTCGCTGCGTAGTACCCGTCAGGCACCACCGCAGCCTGACCAGCGAAACCGCAGTGCCACTCAGCGTGGCGGCCGGTGTATCGCGTTACATGAGGGAGACGCTCAATGGACCTCGACAGGTTTTTTAGCGACGAGAACGTAGCGCTGTACAGGCTCCTTGCTTCCTCAACGGACGTTGCCCAGCGACGAATGATCCTCAGGCAGCTCGCTGACGAAACAACGAAGCTGAAAAGCGAACTTCAGCAAAGCAACTCTGGGCAGCCGTGCAGAGGCAGGATTGGCGACGCACGGCATTGAAGCATCTACTGATGTGGATTTGCCTACGCGACGAACCTCTCTGCTGGCGAAGCATGGCGACAGGCCCTGCGCCGTTCGGAAAATCCCGGAGCATACTCCGCGGCGCACCCGTTCCCGCGATGCCGGTTCTTACATGTCCGTTGCTGCACGTCCATTTACGGCAAGGATTCTAAAAGTTCTACGAGACAGTGCTTCCAGAGTTCCGGGTACCGCGAACCAAAATGGCCATGTGATTTGTCGCTCGCTGGTACGATAACGGAGCGAGCGTTTGGAATTTTCGCGACGGCCCGCTCCACTGACCCGAGTTCGAGGGCATTCGCCATGTCATCGGCAAAGTTAACCGCCAGAAGGCGCGCCTTGATCTCGCCGAGGTTGGACTCCGGATCGTAATCCCACGACGCTTCATAACCGTAGAGATAGTCATTGGCGTCGAGCCGGCGAGCGTCGTCGACTATTTTGTCGAACAGCGCGATGGTTTTCGCTCTGCTTGGTGCAGCCTCATAAAGCCGAACACGGCTTTCGGTCATGATGTATTGGCCCGGAAGCGTGAAGAGCCAATGCGACGGTTGTTTGACGTAATTGCCGCCATTGTAGTCTGGATCATTGCGGATCAACTCGGTGACCATGCGCCGCCACAACAAATTATGCCCGGTGATCGGCCCTGGCAGCGATACAAGCGGCATCAGGGCGTCCATCATGTCGGGATATTTCTCGCCCCAAATCCACGTGTGCATAGCGCCCATCGAGAGGCCGAGTATCAACCGCAGGTGATCGATACCAAGTCCCTCAGTCACGAGCAGCTTTTGCGCCTCAACCATATCGTTATAGCCGTAGCGCGGAAATCTGGCACGCAAGCCGTCGCTCGGCTTGCTTGAGCCGGCACAGCCGAGGGCATCCGGTATGATTAGATAATATTTTGCGCTATCGAGCGGCTGTCCGCTCCCGAAGAGCTGGCTGCCAAGATTGTCAAGAATGATTTTTCCGCTGCCGTTCGTGCCATGCAACAGCAGAGCGGCGTTAGTGACGTGGCCTGCCGAATCGCATTTTGGCGTTCCGAGTGTCACATAGTGGAGGCGGAGTTCAGGCAGCGTCTCACCGTTTTGGAAACGGAAGTCGCGAACGATAAAGTCGCTTTCTTTCATTGAGCGGTCCACTTGAATCATGTCATTTTGCATCGAGGTATATCTCGAAGGGGTCTCATCATGGGCTCTGCCATGCGGCGACAATTTCCGATATTGGGATTTATCGAACGGCTCTTTATTCCGCCGTGATGTTGGCCGCCCCGATCACCTTGCCCCATTTCTCGGTTTCGTCAGCCATGAGATTGCCGAAGGCAGCGGATGTCATCGGCATCCCCACGGTGCCAAGATCTGCAAGGCGGGCTTTGAATCTTGGATCGGCGAGGGCGGCATTCGTCTCCTTGTTGAGCTTCTCGACGATTTCAGCGGATATATTCTTGGGCGCGCTAAGGCCAAACGTGATGGTCGACTCATATCCCGGCAAGAAATCGCCAACGGCCGGAAGGTCCGGCAGGGCCTCGTAACGGGCTTTCGACGTCACCGCCAACGCCCGCAGCTTGCCGGCTTTAACAAACTCGATCGCCGGCGGCATGGTGGAGAATACCGCCTGTACCTGACCACCCATTAGGTCGATCAGCGCGGGCGCCAGGCCGCGATAGGGCACGTGTACCAGGTTAACTCCCGCCATGACCTTAAACAGCTCGCCGGCCACGTGGGCCAAGGTGCCAATGCCGGCCGAGCCAAAGTTGATCTTGCCCGGATTAGCCTTGGCGTAGGCAATGAACTCCGGGACCGTCTTGGCCGGAAACGATGGATTTACCACCAGGACAAGCGGCCCGCTGGCGATGCTTGCGACCGGCACGGTATCGCGGATGAAGATGAAATTGAGCTTGTCGTAGAGCGTCGCGTTAACTGCGTCTGCCGAACTGCAAGAGAGGAGCGTATAGCCGTCGGGTGATGCACGTACCACCACCTCAGCGCCCAGAGTGCCGCCGGCGCCCCCTTTATTTTCGATCACGAACGGCTGGCCGAGTCGTTCCGACAACCGTTGACCGATCAGACGCGCAATGATGCCAGACGCGCTGCCGGCGGCAAAGCCGACAACGATGTGCACCGGCCGGCTCGGATAGGTTTCCGCAAAGGCGATGCGCGGTAGGACCGGGAGCACCAGGGCCCCTGCCGCCAGACGAAGGAAAGCTCTGCGAGGAATTTTCATGGGTTAACCTCCTAAAGCGCTAGGACTAAGCAATCATTTCATGGTGTTTCAGGGGAAACATTGTCGTGCTTCACCGTTCGGCTTACATTAGGGTTGAACGTTCGGTCTGCTCAACTCGATGCTGGACCTTAACCCGGGCGCTACATAAGGTCCTTGGTTCAGGCTCTTAATTGTTCTGAATCTGCGGCCATTTCGGTTGGATACGATGGATCAGAATGAGGGCAGCTTTGGCCGTTTCCACCTGGATCTGAGCCAACGGAAGTTGGTTCGTGACGGGGTACCGGTACCGCTTGGCAGCCGGGCGTTTGATATTCTCTCTGTGCTTGCCTTGGCGAAGGGCGAGGTGGTCAGCAAGGACGAACTGATGACTCGGGTTTGGTCCGGGTTGGTTGTCGAGGAGAACAACATCCAGGTCCACGTCTCGGCACTAAGAAAGGCGCTCGATGAGGGAAAGAGCGGTCAGATTCACATCGTGACTGTGCCAGGACGCGGCTACCGGCTCGTCGGTCTCAAGTCTCTGCATTCAGCCGCCAACGGCGGTCCAGATAACTCAATAGACCCGGCGCCATCAGACAAGGCTTCGATCGCCGTGCTGCCGTTCCAGAACATGAGCGGTGATTCTGAGCAGGAGTATTTCGCGGACGGAATGGTGGAAGAAATCATCACCGGGCTTTCACGCATCAAATGGCTGTCGGTGATTTCTCGCAATTCGACCTTCATCTACAAGAATAAGCCGGCGGTCATAAAGGAGGTCGCGGATAAATTCGGCGTTCGCTACGTGCTCGAAGGCGGCGTACGCAAATCGGGGGATCGGGTTCGGATCACCGCGCAACTTATCGATACAAAGACAAACTCTCATCTTTGGGCTGAGCAGTATGACCGCGTGCTCGAAGATGTCTTCGCCACACAGGACGAGATCACCATGTGCGTGGTCGGCGCGATCGAGCCAAGCCTCAGGAAGGCCGAGATTGATCGCGTGAGACGCCAAAGGCCCGACAATCTCAACGCCTACGATCTCGTACTACGATCGCTACCATTTGTTTTTGCCCAGATGCCGAAGGACGCTGCGATCGCAATCCCGCTGCTTGAGAACGCGGTGAAGCTCCAGCCCGATTACGGCGCTGCTCATGCATTTTTGGGGTGGTGCCTCCACCATCGTTTCGCCCGTGGCGGACTACGTGACGAGGATCGCATCTCCGCAATTCAACACGCCCACGCGGCGATCGCCCACAGTAGTGACGATGCGACGGCGCTGGCAGTTGCAGCTCAAGTCATTGCGCTGGATGAACATGACACTACCACAGCACTCAAGCTGTTCGACCGCGCGCTGGAGCTAAGCAATTCCAATGTCTTCGCGCTTAGCTTGAGCGCCATTACCCTCGCTTGGATGGGCAACGCTGATCTTGCGATCGAACGGGCCAAGCGGGCCATTCGATTGAGCCCATTTGATTCCTATAACTTTCGGTCGCATCACGCGCTCGCAATTACGTACTTTTACAGCCAGCAATACGAGGATGCAGTCGATGCAGCCCGACGCGCGATCAATTATAACCCGAGCTTTAGTATTGCTCGCGCAGTTTTGGCGGCGGCGCTCTTGCGAGCAGGACGCGTGGTGGAAGCGAAGGTGGCCGTGCGAGACGTGCTAGAACGTGAGCCTACCTTCACAATTTATTCGCTTTCGCTTTCCGCCGAACTTGAACCGGTGGTGTTTCGACCTTTTGCCGACGCTTGGCGCGAACTCGCGCTTGTCTGAATGACTAACGATAAAACGACGTCATCGCCCACGATTCGGAATGTCGCCTGCTGTGAAGGTTTGCGGATGCCGGCCCCATGATGGTGGCGCGGCGCACGCCAGGGCCGGCGTCCGCAAACCTCCGAGGGAGGAAACCGCGGGAGGTATCGAGAGGTCGCGCGTCAGACGCTATGGGGATTTCGACGTTGGGGGTCTTGCCGAGGTGCATGAATACTTGTTTGGGAAGCGATCAAGGGATGTAACGAAACTTGTCTACCGGTTGCTGTAGGCGGCATCGATGTCGCGCAGCTCAGATCGTACGACAAGACGGCAGTTGAGGGCAGCGCGATGGCGAGCCTGGTCATTGCCAGTCGAGAGCCAGCGAAACAGAAGGCCGTTTTGCAATTTTGCCGCGCGCCGAGATTGATCATGATGTGTCGATCCTGATGACCGCGGGGGATGCCGCCGGCCGATAGCACGGCGAGGCGCCGCGCTGGAACGTCTCGATGATGACCATGCGACCGCCGCAGCACGGACACGGGTGCGCGAGTGACTTGGGTTCGGTGGCCTCGGCGCAGCTGTTATCCCCGGCCTCGGGCTGTGCCGCAGGCACATCGAGCCAGCGGCGTGCTCGGGCGATGTTGGCGGCGCGCGTGCCGCTGGCGAGCAGGCCGTAGTGGCGGATGCGGTGGAAGCCGTGCGGCAGGACGTGGATCAGGAAGCGGCGGATGAACTCGGCGGTGGCGAGTGTCATGACCTTCTGGCGATCGCGACCTTCGGCGCGATAGTCCTTCCATCGGAAGGTGACACCGTTGCGGTCGCAGGCGATCAGCCGGCTGTTGGCGATGGCGACGCGGTGAGTATAGCGCGACAAATAGGCCAGCACCGCCTGTGGACCGCCGAACGGGCGCTTGGCATAGACCACCCATTCGGTTCGGCGGAGCGGCGCCAGATACGCCGCGAACGCCTGCGGGTCGACGAGAGCGGCATGATCGCCGAAGAACTTCAGGCGGTTGGTCTGGTGTGCTGCGAGGAGCTTCTCCAGGAACAGCCGGCGGAACAGGCGCGAGAGCACGCGCACCGGCAGGAAGAAGCCGGGCCGGCACGCCACCCAGCGCTCGCCGTCGAGCGAGATGCCGCCACCCGGGACGATCATGTGGATATGCGGATGATGGGTCATGGCCGAGCCCCAGGTGTGAAGAACCGAGGTGATGCCGACGCGGGCGCCGAGGTGCTTGGGGTCGGCCGCGATGGTGATCAGGGTCTCGGCCGAGGCCTTGAACAGCAGGTCGTAGATGACGGTCTTGTTCTGGTAGGCGATGTCGCCGATCGGCGCCGGTAGCGTGAACACGACATGATAGTACGGCACCGGCAGCAGGTCGGCCTCGCGCTCGGCGAGCCATTGCTTCGCGGCGGCTCCTTGGCACTTCGGACAGTGCCGGTTGCGGCAGGAGTTGTACGCGATACTCGTATAGGCGCAGTCCTCGCAGCGCGCGACGTGGCCGCCGAGGGCTGCCGTGCGGCAGTTCTCGATCGCCGACATCACCTTGAGTTGGCCGAGGCTTTGGCACGCGTGCGGGATCAATGAAAAAACCGCCCTCCTTGGCGGCTTCTTTCATTGTCGACCCTGCATGCAATGTCCCTTGTCACAAAAGCGGATTCCAGAATCTCTGCCCGGAGACGCTAGTTGCGCTCCTGGACGCCGTCGTGAACGGCAAACTGAACATTGCCCTGACGCCAGGAAAACGGACCATTTGGGTCACTGACATCAATGCTGCGTTCCGGGATAAGCCGGTCGCAAAGCATCACGATAATATCCTGCAACGGTGCGCTGGTGTCATTCTCCTCGGTCATACGGTCGATCGAGATTTCTCCGCCTTCCATGCCATCCGTCTCAATGTGGACGATAAAAATTTCCTCGTGCCCGGCAATCCCGTGCGCCGTAACCCTGAAGGTTTCGCCCCTGTATTCGAATTCCCGTACCACGTTGGTTCCTCCGATCGCGTTGTTTTCGTTAGCCTGCAAAGGCCCATTGGACCCCAGCGCTGAAGCGCGGACCCTTTAGGACTGAAGCAATGAAGGGTCAAGCTTGCTGAGCCGGACGCCGCGGAGGGCTCGATAAGGCAAAATATCGGTCCCCTGGCCGCCGAGCTTTGCGCCAGATCAACCCGGCAGACATTTTGCATAGCAGGTGCAAGCGGCGTCAGACCGCCGGGATTTGTATCGGAGAATGTTCTGATGACGACAATCGAGATGACCGCGCCGACATCAATCGAAAAGACCGCCCTTGGCCGGCTCGACCGCGAGGGACGCCTGCTCAACGCCGTGCTCAAGAGTCCGACGAGGAAGCCCGGCCGGTTTGGCTTCCGCGGTGACATCGCGCTCAGGTTCCAGACCCAGCTCGCCGACGAAAAGCGCCCGCCGGAATTCTCGGTCGAACAGGTGCTTACGATCGCTCCGGACGGCGAAAGCACCATCCCCGTCCTCGCCGGATATCTGCATTCCTTTGCCTATCTGGACGCAGCGTCTGAGGTCCTGGACGGCCTCTTGAGCCCAGGCGGGACTTACTTCATGTTCTGCAACAATATCGATTTGCTGGCGAAATACCGCGTTACCCTCCGGGGCATCACGTTCCACGTTCTGCCTTGCGATGAATCGACGGTCTGGAAGGAAATGATGGACCTGATGAGCATCGACAAGAATGACGTCAAGAAGCTCGATACCGCGGGCAAGCTCGACTACCTTCTCGATGCTGCGACGGGCTTCGACGGAAGATACGACGTCATCGCCTTCGAGGAAGGCCTGGCCCGAATGGAGCCCGTGAAGAACCGGAACGAAAATCGTCCCGTTTGAACGGTCGGCTCGAGATCAATCTTCTTCGTCTGGAAGAAATTCCTCATGCTCGACCAGCGTCACGCCCGTCACGCAGATGTCGTCATCCAGGACGGTCAATGCCACCGGCGTGAGGCCGCGGCCCTTGCAAGGGCCCTCCATACACATGCCGGTGCCGAGTTCGAACAGTGAACCATGCTTGCCGCACATCAGGCGGATGCCGTTGGGATCCAGAAACTGATTGCGTTCCCAATCCAGATTCACCCCGTCATGCGGGCATTTGTTGACATAGCCGAAGACCTGCCGACCCCAACGGACCACCAGGATCGACCAGGGCCGCATGGCGCCGTCGTCGCTGACGGTCATCAGCTGAAAGCCCCTTGCCTGCTGGCTCGGGATATCGCTCATCCTGCAGATTGCATAGGCCACGTTGCCTTCCATTTTGCCCTCGTTCATGACGAAACGCCTGTTAATCCCGTTGCCTGCGAGCGGCGGCCGCGCGCGTCCGCCTTGGCCAGAAGCAGCCGGTTGGCGGCCAGAGAAAATTCCAGCCACGCCGCGGCGATGTCGCGGAGGATGACCTGCAGATAGTCCCTGGACAGATGATGCTCGTCCGGAAAATTCGACAGCGCGCACGATGTGCGGTTGAAAGCGACGACGTCGTCGAGCACGGACTGCATGAGGTCGCCGAACGGCTGCTGCACGCCCGGCGTGAGCGACGAGCGGCCGCGTTCGACCGCGACCGCGCCGACATCGAAGTCGAGATCGTCGAGCACCGCGAGCGCCCTGTCGAAAACCTCTTCCATCAATTCGAGAATGGCCCGTTGCGTGAGCTGCTCGCGCTGCCGGGCCGCGAGGCTGCGATTGAGACGACGGCGGTAGCCGTCGAAGGCCACATCTCCCTGCGCAGCAACCCAGGCGCCGAAGCGGGCGAGGCTCACGGCATTGACCGGAGCGGCATTGTCGCCACGGACACGGCAATATGAGGCGCTCGCCTTCTCTTGGGTCGAGGAGAGTTTGAGCGAAAGATCGATCCGCCGCGCCGCCTCGAGCGCACCTTCCAGATAGCCGGTTCCACGCGCCGCGGTTTCCGACCCACCCAAATACAGCTTTCCATTCCAATGCGTCCGGCGCAGCATTGGATTGGCGCCGTCCGCGTGCTCGACGCGGGGCGCGGTTCGGTCGAGCGCGCTGCAGGTAAAGGGCTCCGCCGCCCAGTCCCGATATTGCTGCTCGCCATGCTCGAGCGCCGCGCCGAAGACCTGCAGCATTTGATTATCCATGAGCATTGGCAGGCCTGCGCTGAAGCTTGCGCGCAGCTCAGGCGACAGAGCGAGAAATCCGCCCAGGGCAGCCTTCGCCGCATCGCCGTCGCAGGCGTCGAAAATCTCGCCGACCACGGCCTGTTCGTGGGTCACGAAGGCGTTGCCGGAATGTCCGGCTTCGCGCCAGAAGGCGCGATCGTATGCGATGACCACCTTGGCCTGCGCCGCCATCCATGTCTCAGCGCCCCGCATGGCTTCGCGCGTCGCTTCGTCGAGATCAGGCTCGAAGCGGACCTGCTGTTCCAGCAGGCGCGGCGGAAACGCGAGCACGACATGTCGTGCCTCGAACGCGACGGTGTCGTCGCCGGCGGCAAATGTCAGAACGACACGGTCTCCGCGATCGCTGACGGAGATCAGAATATGGCCGAGATGCGTAAGACCCGGCGGCAAATCGGCGACCAGCGCATTGATCAGCTGCGCCATGCCACCGTGGAGACGGCGCGCGCCTTCATGAACCTTTTTCCTAACAATATGCTCCGGCATTTTGTCGGGATCGTTCAGATGAAGCATGGAACCATCGTCATGCTGGGGAATGTCAGCAAGTTCCAGTTCGGCGACCAGACTCTTTACCAAGGGCTGCGTGTCCGGCCAGAACCAGGTCGGGCCGAGGTCCATCGCCAGACCTGATCCGGCGCTCGCAACCGACAGGATGCGGCCGCCGAGGCGTTCGCGCGCCTCGAACAAACCGACAGCCCTGCCCTGCCGGTGCAGGCTTCTCGCCAGCACGACGCCACATAACCCGCCGCCAATGATCGCCGTGTCCAACATCGACCAGCCCTACACATCTCGTTACCCAACCGGGCTCTGCAAGATTCGCGCAAGGTCTGATCCCGCCTGAAGAAATCGCGATCCGCCCGTCTTTTCGGGCAACTGGCACAAAACTTGATAATTCCGTACCCAACGCCTTTGCGTATGGAGATTGGCATGAATGTCACACTGGATTTCGTTGGCTGTTCCCAAGATGAGCTGAAAGCCCTGCTCGATGGCGGCACGCTGACGATCTACTCGGTCGCCCGCCCCATTACCGCGGATCAGCCGGTCGAGCGCAGCGGGACCTTGGCAACGTTCACCTTTGCCACGCCCGCCTTCGATGCGGCGGCCGACGGCCTCGAAAGCCCCGTCTTTACTGCAAATCCCGTCGCGGCGAGTAGCGTCGGTACGCCAGGCTTCGCGCGCGCCCGCAAGGCGGATGGCACCGTCATTGCCGATTTTTCCGCGGGTCCCGGCGATCGCGAGATCAAATTCAGCGAGGTTTCATTCTCGCAAGGCGCGCCCGTGAAACTGACGACTTTCCGATTCATCTCCGAGGGGGGATGGCCGGAAAGACCGGAATACTTCGATACCAGGCCGCGCACGGGCTATCCGATGCCCACGACGTAACACCAAACTACCGCCGCAACCACTGCGGCGGCCAGCTGTCTCTTTGGCAACGTTTGTCAGCTTTCTGACATGGAGATCATTCAGAGATGACCTATGCAAATCCAGAAGCACTGGTAAGCACCGAATGGCTTGCGGCCCATCTCTCGGACCCTGATGTCAGGATTCTCGATTGCACCTGGCATCACGCCAGCACCAACCTCGATGGACGCACGCAATACCGTGGCCGCCATCTTCCTGGCTCCGTGCATTTCGACATCGATCATATCGCCGACAAGTCGAACCCGCTTCCACATATGCTCCCTACACCGGAGGACTTTGCAAAGAAAGTCGGACTGCTGGGGGTCGGCGACGGCGACCGGGTCGTGGTTTACGACCGGCTGTACGGCGGAGCCGCCGCGGCGCGGGCCTGGTGGATGTTCCGGGTCTTTGGTTACGACAAGGTCGCCATGCTCAATGGCGGCTATGGCAAATGGACCAAGGAAAAACACCCGAGCGACATGTCGCCGGTGCGACCGGAGCCGAAATCATTCTCGGCCACGTACAATCCGGCCCTGGTTCGCACGTTAGGCGAAATGAGGGGAAATCTCGTGACCGCCGCGGCACAGGTCGTCGACGCGCGCGGTCCCGCCAAATTCGACGGCACCCAGGAGGATGTGTTCCCATTCAAAAAGCTCGGCCATATCCCGAACGCCACAAACCTCCCATGGGCCGATTTCATTGACCCGGAAACAGGCTCATTCATTGAGGCAGGCGCACTCGCCACGCGGTTCGCCGCGGCCGGAATCGATCTTGATCGTCCAATCGTGACGACCTGCGCCTCCGGCATAACATCCTGCGTGGTAGCGCTCGGACTCTATCTGCTCGGGCGCAAAACCGCCGCCGTCTATGACGGGTCCTGGGCCGAATGGGGCCTGGCCGAGGATACGCCGGCCGTTGCCGCCTGAGGAACCGAAGGGAGATGCGCCCATGAGCGAACCTCAAGCGTCCATCAGCCAGATCGCCGAAGGCAAGGAATATGAGCTTCTGGCGAGCGACGATGGGTCCTCTTTCATCCTGCGTTCGAAGGCCGATTTCTTCACGGCGCATTTGCGAGGAGAGGATGCGGCACGCTTTCGAACCGACTACGACGCCATCAGATTGCAATTTCCGGACTGGAAGCCGGACCAGACCCTCGCTCAGCTCTGGGATCAGGGCGGTTACAGCTGGCTCGCATCGCAGGAGGCGGACTGATTATGGCAACGCTGGTAAAGACCACGCAAGACGGCCGAAAGCTGGAAGTGATCGGATTGGCGATCTGCCTCGATGGTCAGCTCGAGGCGTTTGAATTGATCGAAGTCAAGATGCACCCCAACAAGCGCGCGATCTGGACGGTCATACCCGAGGCCACGCATATGGCAGGCAGGGTGGCGCTGACGCGCGAGGAGGCCGAAATCGTAACCGCCGCCTTCAGGCAGGCCGAGGCCGAAATTCTCGCCAGCCCCGTCGCCATCAACGAGCGCTTCCGGATCGCGGCGATGTGGAAGGCCCGCGAACAGGGCATCGAATAGACCCGATCCTACCCGCCAGGTTAACGCGGCTGGGACCTTCGAGAACGAGGTCAGTTCATCATCACGTTTCGCCGGCGATAGCAGCCCTTCTCATCGCGCTCGAACAGGTTGTCGAGCTGCGGATGACAGACCGGCTCGCCGGACGCGTCAGGCATCAGGTTCTGCTCGGAGACGTAGGCGATATAGGGGTTTTGGTCGTTCTCGGCGAACAGGTAATAGAACGGCTGGTCCTTGCGCGATCGCGCCTCGACCATGATCGCCTCATGCGTTCCATTGCAGTCGGCAAACTCCGGATCGACATCGAACACGACGCCGCGGAACTCGTATATGCGGTGGCGGATGACATGGCCGATGCCGAATTTGGCGATGGACATTTTGCTCATGATTGCCTGGAAGCGCGATCGGCGTTCTCTTCCATCCCCATCGCTCTCTCCGCGTCAGCCCGTCACCGCCGGCGTCAAGCCGTGGGTCTGGCAATTTGTCGGACAGACCCGCGCACAGGCGCCGCAGCCGATGCAGGCCCCGTCGTCGTTCATCACCATGATCTTCTTTTCGATCTCGTCATCCTCGTCATCGTCGAGCGCGACGAACTCTCCCTCCTCGTTCAGGCCCTTCAGCGTCATCACATCACGGCCGCAAACCTTGAAACAGCGGCCGCAGCCGATGCATTTCTTTTCGTCGATGGCGAGCAAATACGCGGGCTTCCAGTCTCGGCCGTCGCGGGTAGCATTGGTCATGGTTCTAAATGCCTTTGCGCTAGGCTGATTCGAGACTCTTCAAGGCCGTGCGCTTCTGCTCCAATTCCGCAAAGGCATCGTGAGCCCGCTGCGCGACAGTCAAGATCGATTGCCATTCGAGCGGAAGCTCCTCGGACAGGTCGTGCAGATCCATCTTTGCCTGCGTGGCCTTCGCTGACAGTTTCTTGATCTCGGCTTTCAGGGTTTCCAGGTCACTCATTATGGGGCCACCTCAATAGTCCGCGACAGGTCTGAACTTCTCGATCATCTCGACGCCGGCCTTGACGTGCTTTTCGCCTTCCTCGGCCAGTTTGCCGAGATTATCGAACCCAAACCGGTGAACGTCGCGCAGCTGCTTGTTGACGACGATCAGCCGGCCGCCGATCAGAACCATGCGGCCGAAACCTTCATGGCTCATCTTCAGCATCGGCGAAATCATCACCCCGGTCGCGCGCTCGATCGACAGCGCCACCGCATTGAAAAACAACTCCATCCGCCAGATGGTTTCCGGATCGGGATCGCCGATGATCGGCAACGCCCGGCGCGCTTCCTTGTCCAGGATATAGGGCTCAAGCAGAGTAAGGTCGCTCTTGCCCTCCCAGGCACCATGGGTGTCCTGGGCCCGCCATATCTTGATGAGCTCCTTGACGAACGGCGCTTCCGCCGCGGGAGTTGGTTCGATTACTGCGGCAATCTCGGCCATGGTCATCCTTATTCTTCGAAATCGAGAGTTCGTTCCTGATCCTTCAACAGCGCCTTGCGCAGCCAGGGCGGAGGCGTACCCTTCAGGACGTCCTCCAGTTTGACCAGGAGATCGGTGATCTCTTCGGGTTGATTGACCTTCATCGGGTGGATGTTATTCGCAACTACCCTCGCCGCACCGGAACCGCCGATGGCGGCGACATAAAGGATGGCGCAATCCTTGATCGCGTCGATTTTCGGGGCGAGCTTGTCTTCGTTGCCGTCTTCCTTGAGATCGCCGTCGAACTGAACGGCTTCAAGGAAGCGGTGCCCCTGCGGGCCGATCTCATAGATCGCGATGTTCTTCGCCCAGCCGAAATGAGCGTCGACGCGCTTTAAGTCCTGGGTCGCGAATGCGATTTTCATGACATCGTCCTTCCTCTCGTGTTTTTCGTCAGTGCAGCGAGACCGCGGGCCCCTCGCCAGGGGCCCCGGTTCCGTCGGTCCGCCACGTATCGGGGGTCGGCTGACGATTGTCCTCGTGGTCGGCGATAACGAGATTGGCGATGTCAAAGATCAGGTCGCGGGTACCGCGATAGCCGACCGAAAGCTGGTGTCCCGCGCCGAGCCTATCGAACATCGGGAAACCCGCGCGGTAAAACGGAATCTTCAGCCGCTCCGCGGCCTGGCGGCCGTGCGAATGGGTGATGAGCAGATCGCAGCCTCTGTCCTTGGCGAGATTTTCGAGATCCTCAAGGTCGCCGATCAGCACCTCCTCGGTCCTGATCCGCTCCAGCACGGGGGACTGGGTCGTCGTCACCGCGACTGTCACCTTCGCCCCCACCTCCTGCAGCGTGCTCGAAAGATCGAACAGGAGATCCGGCTCGGCGCCGATCGCAAGCTTACGGCCGCCGATATGAAAATGCGCGTCCAGCATCGCGTCGGCCAGTTGACCGCGCTGGCGCCGGTATTTCAGTGGTACGGGCCGGCCGCTGATCTCGCTCAGAAACACGAGGAATTCATCATTGGGGATGAGGCCACACAGGCGCTCGAACACCTTGAAGGGCGTTCCCGTCTTCTTCTCCATGGCCTCAGCCGCGCGCCGCATTTGGGCGCCGATGGCAACGGTCCAGGCTGCCTGTCCCATCGCCGCGACCTCGTCGACGCCGATGCCGCCGATCGTCGTTGGCACGAACTCATCGGGAATATGTCCATCAAGCGAGCCTGCAAGGTCAGGGAGGAAGGATGGCTCGAGCCCGAAATCTTCCATGATCGTCCTGATCTCATCGAGATCGCCCGGGGTAAGGTGACATCCGGGGAGAACATTGACTCGCTCGGGATCGCGGCGAGCGGCGGTCTTCGGCGTCTCGACCAGCACCTCGACCATGCGCGCGACCGTTTTCTCCCAGCCATCCTGGAACGCATCCTTGAAGTCCGGCGTCGGGACATAGACCAGCGGGAAATTCGCAAGCTGCGGGTGCTTTTGCCGGATCAGCCGGATGTAACCCTCGACATCGTCGCCCTTGGTTTCGGTGACGCCTGTCGAGCAGATGCCGATGATCTCTGGCTTGGTCCGGTTATGGATGTTGAGAATGGCCTGCTCGACGTTCTCGTAGCCGCCGAGCACGGTCGCGACTTCGCTCATTGCCGTCGTCTGCAGCGGCACGGCTTCCTTGAAATGCCGCACGAACAGCGTCAGTCCGAAGGACGTGCAGCCCTGCGAGCCGTGCAGAAGCGGCATCGCCCCGCGCAGCCCCATGAAGGCGAACGCCCCGCCGATGGGTTGGCTCATCTTCAGCGGGTTGACCGCGCAAGCCTTCTTCCCGACGGTGACGATCGCCATGGCGCGGCCCTACTCCGCTGCCTGCATGACAGGAGCCGCCGGCAATGCCGTCGTCACCCGTGCGGCCAGGATATCCTCGATCCGGACAGAGCAAAATCCGCATCCGCCGGAAGCATCGGTGTGTTGCTTGATTTCCGCTGTCGTCGTCAAGCCATGCGCCTGGATTGCGTCCTCGATAGCACCGAGATCGACCGTCTTGCAATTGCATATCTTCCTGGCGCGGCGGGCTTTTTCCGCAGCCTCGGGATCGGCGGCGAGCGCGGCGGCTTCGGCATCCATTTGCGCAATCGCCTTGGCCTGCCAGTTCTTCGCGCTATTCTCCCATGGCGCGGGGCGGCGCAGCTGCTCCCACACCGGATTGTAAAGCGCCTTGTCGATTTCCTCGACCAATTTTACCATCCCGACATAGCCCATATAAGCGTGGCTGCGTTCCTGGTTGATATCGAGCCAGGGCATCGCGGCCTTCAAGGCGACGAATTGCGACTTGCCGCCCGAGAGCATGATGTCGGCCTTCGCGTCCTTCAGCATCTTGTACATTTCGCGCGGTGTCATATCGTCGATCATATGGGCATCCTGGCCCATCAGCTCCTTGATCCGCTCCTTGTCCTCCTTGGTCGATTTCTTGACGCTGGTACCAACCAGCTCAAGACCGGCTTCCTGCAGCGCGGCAACCACCGACCAGGACTTGACGCCGCCGGTGATCAGCAAGACCTTCTTGCCCTCGAAGCGCGGCTTGTAAGGTTCGATCGCAGCCCACGCCTTCGCCTCTTCGCGGGCGATCACCGCTTCGGTCCTCGCCATCAGTTCGTCCGGCGCGCCACGTTCGATCAGAAGCCGCGCGATTTCCCGCAACGAATCGCTGGAATCCTCGATGCCGTAGAACGACCCTTCGAAGAACGGAATGCCGTAGCGCTCTTCCATCTTGCGGGCGACGTTGATCATGGCCTTGGAGCACACCATCATCGCCGCGCGCGCGCGGTGCGAATAGGCAACTTCGCGATACTTGCCGTCACCGGAGATGCAGGAGAGAATACGGATGCCGAGTTCGTCGAGCAGCGGCTTCACCTGCCACAATTCGCCGGAGAGATTGTATTCCCCGATGATGTTGAGGTCGTAAGGCGTGGTGAAATCCGGCTCTTCCGTTCCGATGACATGCTCGAGCAGCGCTTCGCCCGCGAGCTTGTTGCCGAGGTTCTTCGGCCCGACGAAGCCGGGCGAGTTGACGGGAATGACCGGCTTGCCGAACTTCTGGCTGGCCGCCTTGCAGACCGCGTTGATGTCGTCGCCGATCATGGCGGGAACGCAGGTCTGGTACACGAAGATTGCCGGCGGATTGTATTTCTCGATGATTTCCTTGACCGCCTTGTAGAGCCGCTTCTCGCCGCCGAACACGACGTCGGTTTCGTTAATGTCGGTTGTAAAGCCCGTGCGCCAGATATTCGAGCCGGACGATCTGGCGCCGCGATTGTCCCAGGAATTTCCCTCGCAGGCGATCGGACCATGGACGAGGTGGGCGACATCGGTCAAAGGCTGCAGTGCGATCTTGGCGCCGTCGAAGGCGCAGCCGCCGGCGGCGCCGCCGGGCTGAAGCTGCTTGGTGCAACCCTTCTTTCGCTCGGCCTCCGATTTGTTTGCGTTCTTGCCGCAACCCGGCTCGTTGAACACATCCTGGATTGTGGCCGACAGCGAACTCATTCGTCTCTCCTATCCACGGAACGGCTTGCCCACGCACCGAGGGCGATACTTGCCTTCGGTAGACCCGCCTCGCCGCCGTTTCCGATGTCCCGGAGCAACGGCGAGGCAGTTGTCGCGATCATCCTCAGCGGATGATATCGAAGCTGAAGTCGGTCTTCGCCGGAACGTTGGTGTTCCTGTCGATCTCGTCGAAGATCTTGTCGAGGATCCACACCAGCACGTTCATGCCACCCTGATATCCCCAGACCGGATAGCGGTGATGGTGATGGCGATCGAAGATCGGAAAACCGATCCGGATCAGCGGCGTGCCGGTATCGCGTTCCAGATACTTGCCATAGGTGTTTCCGATCACGAAATCGACCGGCTCGGTGAACAGCAGCGAGCGCATATGCCAGAGATCCTTGCCCGGATAGACGTGGCAATTCTGGCCGAACGGCGAGCTGTCGAACACGGCCCGAACTTTTTCCGCCCATTGCTTGGTGCCGTTGGTTGCCAGCACATGGGTTGGTTCGGCACCAAGCTCGAGCAAAAATGCCGCGAGACCAATGCAAAGATCCGGATCGCCATAGATCGCGAATTTCTTGCCGTGAATATGCGCACTCGAATCCGCCATCGCGTCGACCAGGCGTCCGCGTTCGCGCGCCAGTTCCTCCGGGATTTCCTTGCCCGAAATCCGCGACAGCGCCATGATGAACTCGTCGGTCGCCGTCACCCCGATCGGGTGGTTGAACGACACCACTTCCTGGCCGTGTCCGGCGATCAGCGGCAGCGTCTTTTCCGTGGAATAGTGCTGCATCGAGATCGTCGCCTTGGCGTGGATCGCGTTCGCCGCATCCTCGAGCGTGGTGCCGCCATCGTACATGCGGAATTCACCGTCGGTCGGCGTATCGAACACGTCGCTGTTGTCGGCGAGGATGGTGTACTCGATCCCCATCGTCTCGAAGATGCGCTTGACCTCGCGGGTGTTGCCGACGGTGTAGCCGTCGAAACCACCGATGAAGTTGATCTTCTCGTTCGGCTGGCGTTCCAGCTTTGGCGCCGTTCCGGCCTTGCCGTCCCAGAAATGCTCGATGATGCCCTTCAGCGCGTTATCATAGCCGGTGACGTGGCTGCCGACGAAGGCGGGCGTATGCGCGAACGGGACATCGTATTCTGTGGGCACTGAACCCTTCTCCTTCGCCGTCTTGATGAAGGCGTTGAGGTCGTCGCCGATGACCTCCGCCATGCAGGTGGTGGAGACGGCGATCATCTTGGGCTTGTACATGCTGTAGGTGTTGGCGAGGCCGTCGATCATGTTGTTGAGGCCGCCGAACACCGCGGCATCCTCCGTCATCGACGACGAAACGCAGGAGCTCGGTTCCTTGAAATGCCGCGACAAATGGCTGCGATAATAGGCAACGCAACCCTGCGACCCGTGAACGAAGGGAATGGTCCCTTCGAAACCCACCGCGGCGAATACCGCGCCGAGCGGCTGGCAGGCCTTGGCGGGGTTCACCGTCAGCGCTTCGCGCGCAAAATTCTTCTCGCGATATTCCGGCGTTTTCGCCCATTCGCGAATGCGCTCGACTTCGGCGGGATCGCGGGGATTCTCGAACATCTTCTTCTTGTTCGCCAGCATTTGCTGGTATTCCGGGCCGCGGAACAGCTCGAAGTGATCGAGCACGTGGTCTGCATTCTGCGTCATGGTGGCACCTTTCAAATATCGTGTGTCGATCCTGGCTGCTGGCCCTCCCCGATCGGGGAGAGCCAGGATGAGCCGATTATTCCGCCGCCATCAGTGTGGGCCGCGGCGTATCCTTCCAGGGCGCCTTGGCCTTCTTCCAGATCGGCGAGTTGATGGCCATGTCCATATCTCGCGCGAAGATTGCGAAGCCGTCATAGCCGTGGTAGGGGCCGGAATAGTCCCAGGAGTGCATCTGCCGGAACGGCACACCCATCTTCTGGAACACATATTTCTCCTTGATGCCCGAGCCGACCAGGTCCGGCTGGACCTTCTCGACGAACTTCTCGAACTCATATCCGGTCACGTCGTCATAGATCAGCGTGCCGTCCTTGACGTAGTGCTGGGCCGTGCGCTGATAATCGTCGTTGTGACCGAACTCGTAGCCGGTCCCAACCACCTCCATGCCGAGGTCTTCATAGGCGCCGATCACGTGGCGCGGCCGAAGTCCGCCGACGAAGAGCATCACCGTCTTGCCTTCGAGCCGCGGCCGGTATCTTGCGATCACCGCATCCATCAGGGGCTGGTATTTGGCGATGACGCGTTCGGCGCCTTCCTTGATCTTGTCGTCGAAGAAGCCGGCGATCTTGCGCAGCGACTCGGCGATCTTGCTCGGCCCGAAGAAATTGTACTCGCACCACGGAATACCGTACTTCTCTTCCATGTGCCGCGAGATGTAGTTCATCGAGCGGTAGCAGTGCAGCACGTTGAGCTTGGCCTTGGGGGTCGCTTCGAGTTCGGCCAGGCTGCCGTCGCCGGACCACTGGGCGATCACGCGCAGGCCCATCTCTTCGAGCAGGATGCGGGACGACCAGGCGTCGCCACCGATGTTGTAGTCGCCGATGATGGCCACGTCATAAGGCGTCGGCTCGAATTTCGGCGGCGCATCGGGAGCAATCTTGTCGAACACCCAGTCCCGGATCGAGTTGTTGGCGATGTGGTGGCCGAGCGACTGGGAGACGCCGCGGAAACCCTCGCAGCGTACCGGAACGATGGTCTTGCCTTCGTATTCCTTCGATTTTTGCTTGGAGACAGCTTCGATGTCGTCGCCGATCAGACCGATCGGGCATTCCGACTGGACCGTGATGCCATTGTTGAGCGGAAACAGCTCCTGGATTTCGTCCATGATCTTGGCGAGCTTCTTGTCGCCGCCGAAGACGATGTCCTTCTCCTGGAAATCCGAGGTGAACTGCATGGTCACGAAAGTATCGATGCCCGTCGTGCCGATGTAATAGTTGCGGCGCGCCGCCCAGGAATATTGGCCACAACCCACCGGGCCATGGCTGATGTGGATCATGTCCTTGATCGGACCCCACACCACGCCCTTCGAGCCGGCATAGGCACAGCCGCGGATCGTCATGACGCCAGGGACCGATTTGATGTTCGACTTCACGCCACAATCCGACTTGCCCGCTTCATGCACGTTCAAATGCTTGGCGCGGCGTTTCGCGGTCTTTTCCGGATAGACCTTCAATACTTCTTCGATCAGTTCCTTGTTGCGAGCCTTGATCTCTGCAACGCTCTGCGTCGTGGCTAAACTCATTTTGGTTGTCCTCGCTTGGTCCGTTGCGGTGCTTAGGTCCAGCCCCTCCCGAGAGGGGCCGGATATGGGCGATTGATGACCTCAGGCCGCCGCGATCGCCGCTTCGGCGGCGAGCTCGGCGGCGGTCTTGCCGACGACGGATTCGTCGACCGGCTTCATGATGCCGTGCTCCATCAGCATGTCCTCGAGTTCGTCCATGGTGATCGGGGTCGGAATGATGCCCTTGCCGCCGTTGTTGTGGATTTTCTCGGCCAGGCTCCGGTAGTGACCAGCCTGAACCGAGTCCGGGGCATATTCCAGCACCGTCATGCGGCGCAGTTCCGCGTGCTGCACGATGTTGTCGCGCGGCACGAAATAGATCAGGTGGGTGCCGAGCTTCTTGGCCATCGCTTCGGCCAACTCGAGTTCCTTGTCGGTCTGGCGCTCGTTGCAGACCAGCCCGCCCAGGCGCACGCCACCCGAATTGGCGTACTTCAGAATGCCCTTGGAGATGTTGTTGGCGGCGTACATCGCCATCATCTCGCCGGACATCACGATGTAGATCTCCTGCGCCTTGTTCTCGCGGATCGGCATCGCAAAGCCGCCGCAGACGACGTCGCCGAGCACGTCATAGGACACATAGTCGATGTCCTCATAGGCGCCGTTCTCCTCGAGGAAGTTGATCGAGGTGATGACGCCGCGGCCGGCGCAGCCGACGCCGGGCTCTGGACCGCCGGACTCGACGCATTTGATGTCCTGGTAACCGATCTTCATGACCTCTTCGATCTCGAGGTCCTCGACGCTGCCGGCAGCCGCCGCCAGGCTCAGGATGGTGTCCTGCGCCTTGGCGTGCAGGATCAGGCGGGTCGAATCCGCCTTGGGATCGCAGCCCACGATCAGGATCTTGTGACCCATCTGCGCCAGTGCCGCGAGCGTGTTCTGCGAGGTCGTCGACTTGCCGATACCCCCTTTGCCGTAAAACGCGATTTGTCGTAGTGCAGCCATTTTGTTCTCCTCCGAACCCGATTGCAGTTTCGCCAGTACACGCGAGCCGCGCAGCTTGATCTCGAGATCCCTGTTGCGCGGCGCGGTTACGGACCTTGCTCTTCCGACTAGAGGGCTAGCAGCCAGCAACCATCGCCTTGCGCAAACATGGTTTGCAACGACTGTGCCAGCGTCGGTCGCCGACGAAAATTTCAGAGATTCTAGATACATAACGGAGTCGGACGGCCAGCGAGGGCTTGTTGCAAACCCGACATCGCTGCGTGTCACCCGACGTCAGGACATACGGCTGTCTTAAACAAAACAACCAGCCGATCCGCCAACGAAAGGAATGGACGCCCACCGGGAGAAATCAGACACGAATACGTTCATCCGTCGCGGTACGGCGTTTGCTTGGGTCAACCAAACCAGGTCAGCGAGGACAGAACATGCCAATCGATTTAGAGCCTTTGCTCTCCGCGCAAGACGACATCGTTTTCGTGGTTGAGGGCGACGAGGTCATTCAGTCGGCCCTGCACTTTATCCTGGATGACCGAAACGAGACCCACTCATTTGCGAACCTCGATCATGCCTTTGCCAAGGCCGCGGACCGGACGCCGAATATCGTCCTGCTCGGGATCGGTATGGTGGAGAACAACGGCGAACGGGCCTTGGCCGAGATCGCGATACGATTGCCCGGCACCAAGATCCTTATCGTGGCAAATTCCGTCAACGACCCGCTCGCCCTTGCGAGCCTGAAATGGGGGGCTCACGACGTGCTCGGTAAACCGATCACCTTCAATTCCGTCCGCGGCAAGGTCGACGCCCTGCTCGAACGCCACGAACCTTCCCCGAGCATGCTTGGGCTGCTGCCGCTGTCGGCGGCGTGGTGAACAAGGGCAAATAGGCGCGGACGACGAGCAATAGCCGCAAAGCGACGGCGAACAAAGGCAGCGACCCGATGGACCATTCATCTGCAAACATTCCGGCGATCGACGAGATCATCGACAACTTCTCGCTGCTGGACGAATGGGACGATCGATATCGCTACGTCATCGAGCTCGGCCGCGGCATGAGCCCGTTGCCCGAGCTTCACCGAACCGATGCGAACAAGGTTCAGGGCTGCGCCAGCCAGGTCTGGTTGGCAACGACGATATGTTTCGATAGCGATCAACCCGTGCTCGACTTCCGTGGCGACAGTGACGCGCACATCGTGCGCGGGCTCGTTGCCATCCTGCTCGCGACCGTCTCCGGCAAAGACGCCCGCGAGATTTTGGCGGCCGATCCGATCGCCCTGTTCGACCGTCTAGGCCTGCGCGAGCACCTGACGCCGCAGCGCTCGAACGGATTTCGCTCCATGGTCGCACGCATCCGCGCCGATGCGCAGCGGGCGCTTTCAAATATTCCCCGAGCCTCCTGGCTTGAGGCGGTCAATCTGGCGGCTAATTAGCCGCCTCGCCGCGCGGCTCTCACCAATTCCCGGCCGCGCATGATGACGACGGCGGCGCGGGTAAAAAATTCGACCGTGTAATAGATCTCCCCCAGGAAGCTCCAGCTTTCGCGAACAATGCCGGCATCGCCTTGATGGACCAATGTCTCGCCGATATCCCTGTGAGGGTACATCCCGTCATTTATGATTTTCGTCAGCGATCGCACGGCGTCGCCCCGATTGAATTCGCGTTTGCCGACAACGCCTGGGCCTCGCCCGACGTGTCGCCGGCGGGCGTCATGGACGACACGGCCGATGGTTGCAGGTTTTGGATTGGGGGTTGGGTAGCTCATGCGAAGAACTCCTGCGCCTTGGCGAGGGCACGCGCCAGAACATCGACCTCGCCGTGGGTGTTATAGAGAGCGAATGATGCCCGGCAGGTGGCCGTGACGCCGAAGCGTTCCAACAGCGGCATCGCACAATGCGTTCCGGCCCGCACCGCGATGCCGGCGCGATCGATGACGGTCGCGAAATCATGGGCGTGAGCGCTCTTCATTTCGAACGAAACAATGCCGCCCTTCTCGGCCGCGGTCCCGATGATGCGCAATGAATTAATCTCGCGCAGCCTGTCCTGGGCGTAGGCGAGCAGAGAGTTTTCATGCGCCCTGATCCGGCTCTTGCCGATCGAGTTGATGTAGTCGATGGCGGCGCCAAGCCCGATCGCCTGCACGATCGGGGGCGTCCCGGCCTCAAACCGGTGCGGCGGCCCGCCATACGTGACGCAGTCCTGATGCACCTCACGAATCATCTCGCCGCCGCCGTTGAATGGCGGCATGGCCGAAAGGTGCTCGCGCTTGCCATAGAGCGCGCCTATGCCGGTCGGTCCATACAGCTTGTGACCGGTAATGACATAAAAATCGCAATCGATATCGCGAACATCGACATCCAGGTGCACGGAGGACTGCGCGCCGTCGACGAGTACCGGAATTCCCCGTGCATGCGCGATCCGGACTACTTCCTTGACCGGCACCACGGTACCGAGCACGTTCGACATCTGCGTGATGGCAACCATCTTGGTGCGCTCAGTCAACAGCCTCTCGAATTCGTCGATCAGGAAATTGCCGTCTTCATCCACCGGCGCCCATTTGATGACGGCGCCCTGGCGTTCCCGCAAAAAGTGCCAGGGAACGATATTGGCATGGTGCTCCATGATGGAGAGCACGATTTCGTCACCGGGCCCGATCCGTTCCCGCCCGAACGTCTGGGCGACGAGGTTGATTGCCTCGGTCGCGCCCCGGGTAAAGATGATCTCATCGCTGCACCCGGCATTCAGGAAGCCGGCGACCTTTTCCCGGGCGCCCTCGTAGCCCTCGGTGGCGGTATTAGCGAGATAATGCAGCCCACGGTGGACGTTTGAATATTCAGTTGTATAGGCCTGCGTCAGGCGATCCAGAACCGCCTTCGGCTTCTGGGCCGAGGCAGCATTATCCAGATAGACCAGCGGCTTGCCGTGGACCTGCATTCCGAGAATCGGAAAATCCTCGCGGACCCGGCCGACGTCATAGCTGCCATTGCTTACCGCCGGATGCATCGCATCATCCTCGTTGCCCCAGCCAGGCCACTGTGGCGTCCATCAGCGCGTCGCGGATGCCCTCATGCTCGATCGTCTCGACCACTTCCGCGGCGAAAGCCTGGATCAGCAGCGCCTCGGCCTCTTTCTCGGGAATGCCGCGGGCCATGAGGTAGAATTTAAGCTGGTCGTCGAGAGTGCCCGTTGTGGCGCCGTGGCCGCACTGGACATCGTCGGCGAAAATCTCAAGCTCCGGCTTGCAATCCGCCTCGGCGCTATCCGACAATAGCAACGCACGGGACATCATCTTCGCGTCCGTCTTCTGCGCCAACGGCCGAACACTGATCTTGCCCTGAAACACGGCGCGGGCCTCATCGTCGACCACCGCCTTGAAGACTTCACGGCTCCGGCAGCCGGCGACGGCGTGGTCGACGGCGAGCGTGTTATCGGCATGTTGCCGGTCAGCCAGCAGGCTCAGGCCACGCAGATTCGCTTCGGTGCCCTCCCCCGCGAGCAGCACGAACAATTGATTGCGGACCACGGCGCCGCCGGCCGTAAAACCCAGTTCATTGAATTTTGCCCGCGCACCAATATTGGCCAGGAGCGTCGCGACGTGGATGGCGGCACCCCCTTCACGCGTAACCTTGATGTGATCGACCTGCGCCTCATCGCCGACCACCAGTTGCAGCACGGTATTGACCTGATAGTCCTGATGATCGCGACCCTCATGGGTCTCGACGAAAGTCGCGCGGGCGCCGCCCCCAACCACCACCAGCGATCGCGTGACCATCGCCGCCGGCGTTTCGTTCGTATTGACGAAAACGAGGTGGATCGGCCTCTCGATGGTGGCGCCGGGCGAAACCGTGATCACGACGCCGTCGCCGGCCAGCGCGGTGTTGAGCGCAAGCGCCGGATCGTTGGCCGGAACCGTTGGGCCGAGGCCCTGCGATAGCAACGGCTCGTCTAAGGCCAGCGCGCCGGCCATGGAGCGAACAGTTAGGCCGGTTTCGAGACTGGCGAGGTCGGACATATCAGCCGCGAACGAACCGTTTAAAATGACCAGCCGCCTGAAGCCGAGCGCAGCGAATATGCCACCCGCATCATGCGCCCGCTCCTTTGCCTCCGCATTCGGCGGAGCAGCCAGCGGCTTGGCGTCCCGCATCAACCGCCGCAGGTCGGTGTATTTCCAGGCTTCAACGCGGGGGTTCGGCAGCCCCGCAAGCGCAAAATGATTGAACGCGGCAGCGCGCACCGCGGCGATATCGCTGCCGCCGGGCAGGCCCTGTCGCGACGTCGCGTAAACATCGACCAGACCGAGTTCAGCTTGGGTCCTGATGGGGCGGATTCCGGCGTTCATGACCGTCAAGCCGCCTCGTTCTGATATTGCGCATATCCGGTCGCTTCGAGTTCAAGCGCGAGCTCCTTGCCGCCCGTTCTGACGATTCGGCCCGCGGAGAGCACATGGACGACATCGGGCACGATATAATCCAATAGCCGCTGATAGTGCGTGATCACGATCATGCCGCGTTCGCTCGATCGCAGCTGGTTGACCCCGTTGGCGACGATCTTCAAAGCGTCGATGTCGAGACCGGAATCGGTCTCGTCGAGCACGCAGAGCAGCGGCTGCAAGAGTGCCATCTGCAGCGTCTCGTTGCGCTTCTTCTCGCCGCCGGAGAAGCCGACATTGAGCGGCCGGCGCAGCATCTCGGCGTCGATGCCGAGGTTTCGCGCGATCTCGCGGACGCGCTTGAGCAGATCCGGCGACGACAACTCCTCCTCGCCGCGCTTGCGGCGTTGGGCGTTGAACGCGGTGCGCAGAAACGTGACGGTGGCGACGCCGGGGATTTCCAGCGGATATTGGAACGCGAGGAACACGCCCTTTGCGGCGCGTTCGTCCGGGCTCATCTCCTGCAGATCCTCGCCTTTGAACAGGATTTCGCCATCGGTGATCTCGTAGCCAGGCTTGCCAGCCAGCACATAGGACAGTGTCGACTTGCCCGCTCCGTTTGGACCCATAATGGCGTGGATCTCGCCCGCATTTACCGTGAGGTCGAGGCCGTTGAGAATCTTCCGTCCGCCGATTTCGGCCTGAAGGTTGCGGATTTCGAGCAGTGGCGTCATCGCGAATTGCCTCCGTTGCCTGTTTGAACTGACACCATCACCCGACGCTGCCTTCCAGCGAAATCGAGATCAGCTTCTGCGCTTCGACCGCGAATTCCATCGGCAGTTGCTGCAGCACGTCCTTGACAAAGCCGTTGACCACGAGGCCGACGGCCTCCTCCTGGCTCAGGCCGCGCTGCACGCAGTAGAACAGCACGTCCTCGGAGATCTTCGACGTGGTCGCCTCATGCTCGAACAGCGCGGAGGAGTTCTTGGCCTCGATATAGGGCACGGTGTGGGCGCCGCATTTGTCGCCGATCAGAAGCGAGTCGCAGGCGGTGAAATTGCGCGCGCCTTGCGCTTTCCGGTGTGCCGTGACGAGGCCGCGATAGGTATTTTGCGATACGCCCGCCGCGATGCCCTTGGAGATGATCCGGCTGGTGGTGTTCTTGCCGAGATGAATCATCTTGGTGCCGGAATCGACCTGCTGATACCCGTTCGAAATCGCGATCGAGTAGAACTCGCCGCGAGAGTTATCGCCGCGCAGGATGCAGCTCGGATATTTCCAGGTGATCGCCGATCCCGTCTCGACCTGGGTCCAGGAAATCTTCGAATTGTTGCCGCGGCAATCGCCACGCTTGGTGACGAAATTATAGATGCCGCCCTTGCCTTCGGAATTGCCGGGGTACCAGTTCTGCACCGTCGAATATTTGATCTCGGCATCGTCAAGCGTGACCAGTTCGACCACGGCGGCATGGAGCTGATTTTCATCGCGCTGCGGGGCGGTGCAGCCTTCGAGGTAGCTGACATAAGCGCCCTTGTCGGCGATGATCAGCGTGCGCTCGAATTGGCCGGTGTTGCGTTCGTTGATGCGGAAATAGGTCGACAGTTCCATCGGGCAGCGCACGCCCGGCGGCACGTAGACAAACGAGCCGTCGGAAAACACCGCCGAATTCAGCGTGGCAAAATAATTGTCCGAGGTCGGCACCACGGTGCCGAGATATTTTTGCACGAGTTCGGGATGCTCGCGGATCGCTTCCGAGATCGGCATGAAGATCACGCCGGCCTGCTTCAGCTCCTTCTGGAACGTGGTCGCAACCGAAACCGAATCGAAGACGGCGTCGACCGCGATCTTGCGCTCGCCTTCCGGACGCACCACGCCTTCGAGCACCTCGACTTCGCGCAGGGGAATGCCGAGCTTCTCGTAGGTCTTCAGGATTTCCGGATCGATCTCGTCGAGCGAGCCGATCGTCTTCTTCGGCTTCGGCGCCGAATAGTAATAGAGATCCTGGTAGTCGATCTTGGGATAATCAACGCGCGCCCAGGTCGGCTCGGTCATGGTCAGCCAGCGGCGATAGGCTTCCAGCCGCCATTCCAGCATCCAGGCCGGTTCGTTCTTTTTTGCGGAGATGAAGCGGACGGTATCTTCCGATAACCCCTTCGGGGCCTTGTCGGACTCGATATCGGTAACGAACCCGTATTTGTATTGCTCGACGTCCACGCTCCGGACCCGTTCGACGGTCTCTTGCACGGCTGCCATTCGTCACTCCACTCGCGGATCGGCTGCCAGATCGTGACGGGCATGCCAAGGCGTTTTCAAATCCAACCGGTCATCTGGGCGCGCCCGTGTCACCGCGCGCGCGATCGCCTTGCGGACCCGCAGGTCTTCGCCGGTGACAAGCGTCATCAGCAGCCCGCCCAGCCAGGCAGCGAACTCGCTTGGCGCCCTGGTGTTGCTGCCGTGGTCTGCCATCGCAGCGTTCCTCTACGCGGACACGCAGGTGTTTTCGACCGGGCACACCACCGCGCATTGCGGCATATCGAAATGCCCGACGCATTCAGTGCATTTCTTCGGGTCGATGATGTACATGTCGTTCTTGAGACGGATGGCGGCGTTAGGACATTCGAATTCACAAGCGCCGCATACCGTGCATTGTGAGGCAATGATCTTGTAGGCCATCTCGTGACTCCCGCGCGTCGATGCCGGACGACATCTCCCTTTCAAGCGGCGTGCCAGAAGTCAGACCTTTGATTTGTAATCGTTATTTGCGGTTGTAACGGATCACCGTCCTGTCGCGCCCACGACAGGCTGTCGCAACCACGACAGTCGGGGTTTAGAGGTGCTTGACCTCGATGCCATGCTTTTTCAGCGCATAGCCGATCTGGCGCGGCGTCAATCCGAGGATGCGGGCGGCCTTGGCCTGGACCCAGCCGGATTTTTCCATCGCCGCGATGAAACGATCACGTTCGGGCAACTGTGCCCAATTCGCTTCCGCTGAGCCAGCGGGCTTTGCCACGGAGTCGGTGGCGGGCTGACTTGACGACGTGCCGGTGTTCGTCGCGCCGCCCGCGGATGCGGCCGGCAACACCGGAAGCGGAATCGCAGGCCGCAACCGCTGCGGCGCCACCTCCGAATGACCTTTCCACAGCATCGCAGACAGGCATTCGTTCCGGCGGCAGGCAAAATCCTCCATCACGATCGACGGACCATGCGCCAATGTCGCGGTCCGCTGGACGCAATTCTCGAGTTCGCGCACGTTGCCGGGAAAGCCGCAGCCCATCAGCACTTCCATCGCCGTCGTGTCGAATGTCAGGGACCGACCATTGTCGCCATTGAAGCGTTTGAGGAATTCGCCGGCAAGTTGCGGGATATCGCTGCGCCGTTCGCGTAGCGGCGGCATTAACATCGGCACGACGCTGATGCGATAGTAAAGGTCGGCGCGAAACTCCTTGCGAGCCACCGCTTCCTCGAGGTTCCGGTTGGTTGCGGTGACGACGCGCACGTCGACCTTGATGGTATGGTTGCCGCCGACGCGCTCGAATTCCTGTTCCTGAAGCACCCGCAGAAGTTTGGCCTGGAACGCAGGAGAAATTTCGCCGATCTCGTCGAGGAACAGTGTGCCCTTGTCGGCGAGTTCGAAGCGCCCCTTGCGCGCACTAAGCGCACCGGTAAATGCCCCCTTTTCATGACCGAACAGCTCGGACTCAAGGACCGATTCCGGCAGTGCGGCGCAGTTGATCTTGATGAAAGGACCTTTGGCGCGCGGCGACAGCTCGTGAATGGCCTTGGCTAAATAATTTGCAGTCCTTTGCCGTTAAGCCGACCACGGAAAACACGCTGGGTATCAGCGAATCATTACGCTGGCTGCAAATCCGACAGCAGGCGCCGGAACTGATCAAGGCCGTCCAACAGCGGTTCAATCAACCGAACCTGTACGGGGAAGCCTCGGCGGAGTTTGTCCAGGCCGCCGTGGGCAATCCGGTCGACATAATATCGCCATTTGCGACTGTATCCTGGGCACGTCGATTTCCGGATCAGGCCATACGGTGGGCCACACCACCGCGGAACTGATTCCAGATGACGATCAGGGCGTAATCAACACGCTGCTGTTCGCCACCACCTACAGCGCGACCGTCGGATCGCACGGCCCGGTGTGTATATATACCAGCGGCACGACTTGTATCGGGGCATGCAAACGAATTTGGATTAATGACCACGGATTTTTTTCCTGCCCGGCCCAATCCAACGCCGTCACGCAAACCTGTATTAACGACATACAAGCCCGCAGGAAAATCATCGAAAATGCCGCCTGGAAAAGAGCCGGCCAGCAAAAATCGTCGGCGGAATGCATCGCATCGCAGCATGCCCAGCAACGGGTGAACCGGCGCGTCGACGACCAGGCCGCGGAAAACCTAGACAAGGCCCAACAGAGTTTTACCAATAAATTCCGCAACCCGCTGATCGATCACAAATTATTCCCCGAACGATTAAAGTTCAGCACCGATCAGGAAGCGCTGCGGACAGTGTCATTGGAAACCGGCAACTCGCTCCTGGCCGCTCCGACGCCGCCGCCCAGCGCGATAAAGACCGACATGGTGCTGCGCGTGCACGAATCGCTGATCAACAATTTCACCCTGGATGCCCTGGGCGGAATGACCGTGAATGAAGATAATCTAGATAAGGCGATAGTCGATATGTTCGGCAAACTGCCGGAAAAAATGAAACACGACGAGAATCGCCGCCCTGGACGATCACCTTTGCCACGCGCCAACCTATTTCGGTCACTTTTAGCGATGAGGGTTTCAAAATATTTATCCGCGGCACCAAATTCATCAACGGCGATCGATCGTGCGACGACATGGACATAACGGTAGTCTATAAAATCGTAAAAACTGACGCCGGTTTTAAAGCCGTCCGCCAAGGCGATATCCAGATTTCTCCCCCGGGCCGTCAACAGGTCGGCGGCAAAGATGAAATAATACGGAATCTCCTGGCCAAGCGGTTCAGCAAGATCTTTGAGCCGGAAATAATCGGCGAAGGATTTTTCTTCAACGGAAACCTGAAGAAAGTGGGCAAGATGCTGCCCATCGAAGTCCAGTCGAATGACGGCTGGCTAACCATCGCCTGGCGCGCGCGGAAACCGATCAAAACGTCAACTAATCCATAAAGCCGCTACCAGCGGTCGCGGTTTATGGAAAAAAGGTCTTTGCCTATCTATACGCGCGACCACTGGTCGCGGCTTTACAAAACTCTTTGCGCGAGCTCTGGTCGCGTCTTTGCACGCTGTCGTTTTGTCTATTGATTCTTCTCACAAACTATTCACGGCCTTCATTCTGGCTAAAGTAGGCAATATGCACATTATATAAAGTTTAAAAAATTAGCGTTATGATTGCCGGTCGCAAAGAAGTGTCAAAGTTTATCGATTGGGCTGCCGATATCAAGTTTGCCGATTTCTCCGTCTGGGGTCAGGCGAGAATCCGCTACCTCCGGCGGAGACGGCCTGGGGGGAAAAATGGAAAGTTTATATTTATGTCTCCTGTTGGTTTGGCAGTTTAACCGCCAAATCAGCGAGATAAGCAAACCGAATAGGAATGCGAACCATGAGTCGGAAGTCCCCCCTACTAATCGCTGCGATTGCGGCTTGCTTTATCATATTAGCAGGCTGTCAGCCGCAACAGCCTTTCTATTTCCACGAAGATCCGGAGCTTTCCCACTATAAGGGGGTAGCCACCGAAATCGAATATCCAGACGTGGATTCCTGCACTCTTGGCGATGTACAAGGGGCTATCCGACCATTTTCACTGCAAAACAATCAGCCCACGGCAGTTTGGGACCTGAAACTCGAAGAAGCTATACGGAATGCGCTTACCAATAACAAGATAATGCGGACCATTGGGGGCAAGTTCAGGGGCCGCCGGAATTTATTACGCGTGCAGGGGAAATCCCCTCGATTTACGATCCGGCCCTTGCCGAAAGCAATCCGCGTAGCGGTGTGGAAGCGGCCCTATCGGCTTTCGACACGCAGTTCAGCTTAAGCTCGGTCTGGGACAAAACCGACACCCCGTCGATCACATTTTTTCCCGGAGCACCCCCAATCGTCATGGAGTCGATGCAAGACACCAACTCGTTCCAAGCCCAGTTGCAAAAGACGAATGCCACCGGTGGAACGTTTTCATTGCGCAATATCACAGCTTATGCCAAGCAAGATGTAGCATTTGATTTTGTGCGGGGGAACAAAATACCCCGATTCCCGCCAATTGGACCACTAATATCCAAGCCGAAATGCGGCAGCCTTTGTTGCGCGGGGCCGGCGTGCAGTACAATCGCATCGCCGGTCCGGGCGCACAGCCGGGCCTGTACAACGGTGTAATGCTTGCACGCATCAATACCGACATTGCCCTGGCCGATTTCGAGGCCTCGGTCCGCAACCTGGTTGCCGACGTGGAAACGACCTATTGGGAGTTGTATTTCAACTATCGCTCGCTGGATGCGGTTGTCGCCGGTCGCGAGAGCGCATTGGTGACCTGGCGCAGGGTTTACGAATTATCGAAACATGGCGGGCACAAGGGCGGCGAAGCGGCCACCGAGGCCCAAGCCCGCGAAAATTACTTCCTATTCCGCACCTCTGTAGAACAAGCTCTTAGCGCCTTGTACGATACCGAGGCCAAACTGCGATATTTGATGGGGCTGGCGGCCACCGACGGCCGGCTGATTCGACCCATCGACGAACCCACCACGGCCAAGGTATCGTTCGACTGGGGCGACGCCCAATGCGAG
>CAVWDY010000003.1:0-14977 GCA_963753875.1 uncultured Alphaproteobacteria bacterium
CTTTCCTAACCATAAACCGGGCAAAAATTGCCCAGTGAAGAAGTTGAGTGTCGTCAGCCGCGTAGAACGGGAGAGTACCCGTGGACGCCAGTGCGGTGCCTCACTTTCGGAACGGCGGTCCTTCGGCCGCCGCGCAGACGTTTGGCAGCCGCGAACGGCATTCGCGGGGGGAAGCAAGTACCATGGTCGATGTCACGGCGGGTCAGGGCGGAGCGACGTCGGGGACCGGGTTTCCGAGTTTCAGTGAAATCGGCGCCATCCTGAAGCGCGGCGATCTCGCGCTGGCGTTCGGCATCCTCACCATTCTGGTCGTGCTGATCCTGCCGCTACCCTCGATCGTGCTCGATCTCTTTCTGGCGATCTCGATCACGCTGTCGATCCTGATCCTGATGACGTCGCTGTTCATCCAGGCGCCGCTGGAATTCTCGTCGTTCCCGACCATCCTTTTGATTTCGACCATGCTGCGGCTTGTCGCTCAACCTCGCCTCCACGCGGCTGATCCTGTCGCGCGGCCATGAGGGCACCGATGCCGCCGGCCATGTCATCGAGGCCTTCGGCAATTTCGTGATGGGCGGTAATTTCGTGATCGGAATTATCGTCTTTGCCATTCTGGTGATCGTCAATTTCGTCGTCATCACCAAGGGTTCGGGACGCATCGCGGAAGTCGCCGCCCGCTTCCACCTCGACGCCATGCCGGGCAAGCAAATGGCGATCGACGCCGACCTGTCCGCTGGCCTGATCGACGAAAAGGTCGCCAAGGAACGACGCAAGGCGCTGGAAGACGAAAGCGGCTTCTTCGGCGCCATGGACGGTGCGTCGAAGTTCGTCCGTGGCGACGCGGTGGCGGGCCTCCTGGTCGTGTTCATCAACGTCATCGGTGGAATCATCATCGGCGTGGCCCAGCAGGGCCTGAGTTTCGGCGAAGCCGGGCACACCTACACGCTGCTGACCGTCGGCGATGGCCTGGTCACACAAATTCCGGCGCTGATCGTCTCCACCGCCGCCGGCCTCCTGGTCTCGAAGGCCGGCGTCAGCGGCGCGGCCGACAAGGCGCTGATGAAACAACTCTCCGGCTATCCGCAGGCGCTCGGCATGTCTGCCGGCGTGATGCTGGTGCTGGCGATGCTGCCGGGCATTCCGATGGCCCCGTTCCTCGCGCTCGGCGGCGGCGCGGCGGCGCTGGCGTTTTCGGCACGCAAACGCAAGCGCGCGGCTACCGCGGCCGCGGCACACGCGGCGGCAGCTCCCGCCGCGGCCGCGGCAGCCAGTGCTGCCGAAGAGCCGATCTCGACGGCGCTGAAGATCGACGACCTCAAGATCGAGCTGGGCTATGCGCTGCTGCCGCTGGTGAACGGCCCCGACGGGACCGACCGGCTGACCGAACAGATCAAGGCGCTGCGCCGCTCGCTGGCGATCGAGATGGGCTTCGTGATGCCGTCGGTGCGCATTCTCGACAATGTGCAGCTCGAGGCGAATACCTACATCATCAAGATCAAGGAAGTGGATGCGGGCACGGGCCGGATCTGGCCGAACCAGTTCATGGTCATGGACCCCGGCGGAAGCCAGGTCGACGTGCCGGGCATTCACACCACCGAGCCCACCTTCGGACTGCCGGCGACCTGGGTCGACGCCAGCCTGAAGGAAGAAGCCTCGTTGAAGGGCTATACCGTGGTCGACGCCGCGACCGTGCTTTCGACCCATCTCACCGAGCTTCTCAAGAGCAACATGTCGGACCTGTTGTCCTATGGCGAGGTGCAGAAACTCCTGAAGGAACTGCCGAAGGAACAGGGCGAACTCGTCAAGGACATCGTGCCGGCCCAGGTCACGATTTCCGGCATCCAGCGCGTTCTGCAGCTATCTGCTCGCCGAACGCATCTCGATCCGCGATCTCTCCACCATTCTCGAAGGCATCGCCGACGCGCTGGCATTCTCGCGCAACCCGGCGACGATGGTCGAACATGTCCGCGCTCGGCTGGCGCGCCAGATCTGCGCGCAGAACACTTCGGCCAGCGGCTACCTGCCGCTGATCGCGCTGTCGGCAAAATGGGAGCAGGCCTTCGCCGAGTCGCTGATCGGCCAGGGTGAGGAACGCAGTCTTGCGATGCAGCCTTCCAAGCTGTCGGAATTCATGACCGTCGTGCGCGAGCGGTTCGAGCAGGCCGCCCGCGAAGGCGAGGCGCCGGTGCTGGTGACCTCGGCGGGCATCCGCCCCTTCGTGCGCTCGCTGGTGGAGCGCTTCAGGGCGCAAACGACGGTCTTGTCGCAGGCTGAAATCCACCCCAGGGCGCGGCTGAAGACGGTCGGCAGCGTCTGATCTTTGCTTTCATCTCGCGCAATTGAAGTTGCGTGTCATGCGCAGAAAATACTTTTCAAGAATCGTTCAAGACCGCGCGGGGCGCTGTTGCTGTTGAAGGTTGGCGGCGCTACTGAGATCGCATGCTTGCTTCGCCCGTCGCATCTGATCGCACCTCGCCGCTTCCGTTTCTTCGCTTCCTGCCGCTTCCGCTTTTGCAACCTATTCTCACTCTCATTGGCACGCAGGTTGCCAAAGCCCAGCCCGATGTCTTCTTGCGGCTCGGGCCACACGCCCTGAAGTCTTTCATCATCGACCCCACCGATCTTCCGTTCGTGCTGATGTTGAAGCCAAGACCCGAGGCACCGTCGCTGAGCGCCTGGCGCCGCGATGACGCGCCCTATTCCCATGCACGCATCGCAGGCACATTTCTGAATCTGTTCGACCTGATCGATGGCTCGCTCGACGGCGATGCCCTGTTTTTCTCGCGCAAGCTGCGCGTCACCGGCGACACCGAAGCTGTCGTCGCGCTGCGCAACGCGCTCGACGACGTCGACGGCGGGGTCGTGGAAACCATCACCAATGCTTTCGGTCCGCTTTCCGGTATCGCGGCGATGACGGTCTCGCATTTGCGCACATTCGGCGGCAGGAAAAATCATGAATGACCATGTCGAACACCGGCGCCCCGAACTGGTCTGTCCGGCCGGAACGCCGGCCAGTCTGCGCACCGCGGTCGATGCTGGCGCTGACACGGTCTATTGCGGCCTTCAGAATGCGACGAACGCGAGGAACTTTCCCGGACTGAATTTTTCGCCCGACGAGTTGCGAAGCTCTGTCGGCTATGCCCACGCGCGAGGCAGCAAGGTTCTGCTGGCCGTCAACACTTTTCCTCCGGCAGGCCAGTTCCAGCTTTGGAAAGACGCGGTCGGGATCGCCGCTTCGGTTGGGGTGGATGCCATTATCGTCGCGGACATGGGGGTTGCGGCTTTTGCCTGTCGTGAATATCCGCAATTGCGTCTGCATTTGTCGGTGCAGGCCGGCGCATCGTCTCCGGAAGCCATTCGCTTCCATTGCGAAGAGTTCAACATCAAGCGCGTGGTGCTGCCGCGGATTTTGACGGTTGCCGAGATCGCCGACGTCCACCGGCAGATCCCCTGCGAGATCGAGGCGTTCGTGTTCGGCAATATCGGAATGATGGCGGAGGGCCGCTGCAGCCTGACAAACTATGTGACCGGAGTTTCGACCAATATGGATGGCGTGTGTTCGCCGGCGGCCGACGTCCGCTATGAAGAGGAAGCCGACGGCACGCTGACGACCCGCCTCGGGCCATTCGTCATCGATCAATACGGTTGTGGCGAAAGCGGCGGCTATCCGACGATCTGCAAGGGACGATATTCCTGCTCGGCCCAGAGCGAGCCTTATTACGCCTTCGAAGAGCCGCGATCGCTGAACCTGTCGGCCCTGCTGCCCGATCTCATGCGAGCCGGCGTAACAGCATTGAAGATTGAAGGACGCCAGCGCAGCCGCGCCTACGTTAAATCCGTCGTTGCGGCCTTTCGCCGGGCTGTCGACGAGATCATGGCGGGCAAGGAACCGGCGCTGACCGATCTGATCGCGCTCACCGAGGGTCATAAGGAGACCCAGGGCGCCTTTCAGAGCAAGAGTTGGAGATAATCGAGCATGAGCGGTGCGCGAACCGAGCTGACGCTTGGTCCAAATTTGTTCAACTGGGCGCCCGAAACATGGCGCGACTTCTATTTCCGGATCGCCGACGAAGCGCCGGTGTCCGTTGTCTATCTCGGCGAAACCATCTGCTCCAAACGCGCGCCGCTGTTTGACGACTATTATGAGGCGGTCAGCGAACGGCTTGGCGCGGCCGGCAAGACCGTGGTGCATTCGACGCTTGGCGAGACGGCTTCGAAGGTCGATCGCCGGCTGGTCAGCGACGTCTGCGAGAGAACACCTGATCCGATCGAGGCAAACGACGCATCAGCGGCGTTCCATTTGCGCGGGCGGCCGCACTACATCGGCCCGCTGATGAACGTCTATAACGAGGAGACCTTGCGCTTCCTTGCGGGCAAGGGTGCACGGAATATCTGCCTCCCGATCGAACTGCCGTTTTCAGCAACCCGCGTGCTCTGCGCCGCGGCGGCTTCGGAGAAAGTGACGATCGAGGTTCAGGTCTTCGGCCGTCAGTCGCTCGCGCTTTCGGCACGGTGCTATCATGCCCGGGCGCATCATCGCACCAAAGATACATGCCGGTTTGTCTGCGAGAACGATCCGGATGGCCTGGTCCTTGAGACGCTTGAGCGAACGCCCTTTCTTGTCGCCAATGGCGTTCAGACACTGTCCTACGAGTATCTCAATCTTGTGCAGGAAATCCCGGCTCTCAAGGCGGCCGGCGTTTTTCGTTACAGGCTATCCCCGCACAGCTGCGACATGGTGCGGGTTGCAACCACCTTCCGCAGCGTCCTCGACGAAACTTTGGCCACCGGCGAGGCATTGGCGCGTCTCGAGGAATTACCTATCGATGCGCCATTTTCGAATGGCTTCCATCATGGCCGGCCAGGCCATGGCTGGACCGCTCTCAATCCGAGTTTCTGATCTTAACCCCGCGGAAGGCGAGGCGCCGGTGCTGGTGACCTCGGCGGCGATCCGCCCCTTCGTGCGCTCGCCGGTCGGGCGTTTGGTCGTCCGACCGGGAGCAAATCAGTGCCGCCGGCGGCATGCTTTTTCGCCACAGGCAAATGATTTCTCGATTTTCGGGGTTCCAAAGCCGTTTTGGAATGGAAAGCCAATTTTGACGGCATCATATTGAAATAATTACATATTTTGTAATATTTGAGCTTCCTGCCGAAAACCCCAGTCGCGGACAATCACGAATTATCACTGCTTTGTGATCGCCCCTTAGGAACCCAAGGGCCAATTCCTACGTATCCTAGCGCGAGGTGTTGAACCTGCCGGCGGGCCAGTGTGACCAATCCGCAAGAAGCAGGTGGCAGGAGGCTTCCATGAACCATTCGATCTACAGCGCAGATCGCTCGACCCACCTCAAGATCGTGGTGGTAGCGCTCGTGGCTGGTATCGCGGTGGCGGGCTTCGGCATCTCGGCTCGCAGCACTTCGGATGACGGCTATACGCAGACCGCGCGTGTCATCAAGGCCGGCAAGCCCGTGGCCATTACCAGTTCAAATGCGTCGATGGTGCGCTGATGATTTCGTGAATTCACGCGGCCCTTTACCAGCCCCCCAAAGCTGGCCGCGTGAGTACCAGAAGACCCAACTACCCCCAAGTTGGCCAAGACGACCGAAAACGCCCGCTCCCCCACGGGCGTTTTCTTTTTGGGGGACTGCTGCCAACACAATCGGAAATGCGCGCGCCGAGCCTAGCGAAAGAGGGTCTCAGCGAGCAGGTGCGGATGCCGGCGGAACGGCCTCGATCAGCATGCCGCTGAAAACCGGTGCCGAGTGCGGACTGCCGTCTGGCGATCCTCCGGCCTGCTCGACCGTCACCGCATAGGTCGCCGCCTTGACCATATCGGAATCATACGACGCCAGCACCGGTCGCGAGGTGAAGTCGCTGCCTCCGATCACGCCCAGCGAGCGCGGGCGCGGCAGCTTGTCCGAGATCAGCCAGAGTTCGAAGCTCTTGCCGGGCTCGGCGGAAGCGCCGACCTTGCGAACCGTGAAACTCCTGGTCGCGCCGTCAACCGTAAGAATGAACGCGGGCGAGCCGCCTTCCTTCTGCAGCACCGCGACATATTGGGCCGACGGCGCCGGAGCCGGCAGGGCCTTTGCTTCGACAATTTGGGTCCGCGGCCGGGGCCGCATGCGGTCCGGAAGCACATCCGGCAGAACAAGCCCAACCCCGATCATCGCCACCAGAACCGCCGCGATCGCGGAAGTGAAGCTCGCAACCGTGCGCCAGCGCCTGGCATTCGCGGTCAACCGGATGACGTTGGCATTGTCCACCACGGCGGCCAGTTCCTCGACGGAAGCGGCGACCAGTGGCGCGGGCGGCTCGGGCAGCATTAGCGGCGCCTGCGGTTCGGAATGGCCCACGGCGGTTCTGATCCTGTCCCAGAGCTCGGGCCGCGGCTCGACCGATCCGACCATCTGGTTGAGGACAGCGAGCTTGTGCTCCCACGCATGGACCATCACCGTGAAGTCCTTGTCGACGGACATCATGGTCTCAACCTGCGCCCGCTCATCGGCATCGAGAGTGCCGAGTGCATACTCCGCTGCGAGCGCGATATGGTCGTCGCTGTAGGCCATCATCTAGAGTCCAAGGCAGTCCCTGATATCCATCATGCTGCGGCGCAGCCATGTCTTCACCGTATTCACCGGCGCCTCGAACTTCGCGGCCAGCTGCTCGCGGCTCCAGCCATTGTAATAGGCCAGCAACACAAGCTTTTGCCGATCCGGCTCGAGACGGCCAACGCACTCCAGGAGCCGCTTCAACTCTTCCGTCAT
The DNA here is from genome assembly GCA_963753875.1 of uncultured Alphaproteobacteria bacterium. Taxonomy (GTDB): domain Bacteria; phylum Pseudomonadota; class Alphaproteobacteria; order Rhizobiales; family Xanthobacteraceae; genus Bradyrhizobium. The sequence continues at coordinate 6,766 of CAVWDY010000003.1, forward strand.
CTCGCGTCGCGCCAGCGGATCGGGCGTGTCGGCAGCCACTTCCATGGCCGCGGGCTCCTCTTCGATCGAGGCTTCGCCGCGCTTGCGCACAACGTCGATGGCGCGATTCCGGGCGATCGACGCCATCCAGGTGATCGGCGAGGACAGGCCGGGATTGAACTGTCCGGCGCTGTTCCATATCTTGACGTATGCCTCCTGAATGACCTCCTCAGCGAGATCCTGACGCCGCAAGATACGGAGCACCACGCCGAAGAGTTTCGCGCGCGTGGCGGCATAAAGGCGCTCAAAAGCGGCCTCATCGCCCTTCGCGACAGCGGCAATCAGCCAGACCAGCTCAGCTGGCGTCAGCATTCGGCGTCCCCAAAATCGCGATGCCCCATCGCTTCAGTTCACCGGAGCGGCAGTCCAGAGCTGTGCCCCGTTTCCGAAGTTCGCGATCCCTCGCGGCGCATTCTGACACGAACTTCGGAAACATAAGGGGCGCTGCCAAAATTTATGTTTTCTGGTGCCGCTATCGATTTGAAGCTCCTGAACGCGCTTGCGGCAACCTCCGCGGGAGCGTCAAATCGGCGGCACCAGCCGTATCATATCTTGGGCTAAACCGGTCCACCAAACCAGCGATGCCTGGCCCTGTGGACAGGGCCCAAGGAAAACTTCCAAGGAAAACTTCCAAGCAAAACCATCCAAGAAAAACTACCCAACAAAAACCCGGGCCTTACGGTCCGGGTTTTGGCAATCCTGCAGCGGTTTTGGGAACGAGGAAAGCCCTCAGGCAATGGCTCCGATCCGGGCGCGCATCAGGCCGATGCTGTCGAGATCGGCTTGTTCCCGGGCGTTCTCTTCGGCCCGCTCGCGCGCCTGATCGCGCTCGTCCAGGAGTTCGACTTTCTTGAGCTCGTCGAAGGCCTCGCCCAGCAGGCTTTTCGCGTCTTCAAGCTGAATACGCAGTTCGTCGGCGGAACGGGTCAGATTTTCCCGCCGCTGGATCGCAGCCTTGGCATAGGTCGGATAGGCGAAGTGGGTGGGATCGTCGATCCCGGCGCGCTCCTGTTCGCTCTGAATTTCGCGCTCCAGGTCGACCGACATGCGCTGGAAATCGGCGATCATGCCTTCAATCTGGGCGACCCTTCGGCGCTTTTCGTCGACCTGAAATTTCTTCAGACGGATCAGCGTTTCACGTGACTTCATCAACTCATACTCCCCAGAAGTCCCAATCTGGATACGGGACGGCACCGGCTCCCCCCGGGTTCCGCCGGCATTGCAACTTATGTGGCGCGGATGATGGCCTGACAAAGTTAGCGTTCCGTTTCCAAATTCCCGAGGATTTGCTCAAGCTGACGATAACCTTCGTTGAGGCCAGTCATTTCGTCCTTGGCCTGGCGCAGGAAGCCCTCCAGCGGTTCGTGCAGCCGTATCGCCTCATCGACCTCGGGGCTTGAGCCCGCGCGATAGGCCCCCAACCGGATCAATTCCTCCATATCGGCATAGGTCGCCATTACCTGGCGCCCCCTGGTGATGACAGGCAGATAGGCCGGATCGGCCGATTTCGGCATGGTGCGCGATACCGACTTGAGAATGTTGATCGCCGGAAAACGTCCACGCTCGGCGATCGCCCGCTCCATCACCACATGGCCGTCCAGAATGCCGCGGACCGCATCCGCGATCGGCTCATTGTGGTCGTCGCCATCGACCAGCACCGTGAAGATTCCGGTAATGGTGCCGACGCCGGTCCCGGAGCCGGCGCGCTCAAGCAGCTTCGGCAGTTCGGTGAACACGGTCGGCGTGTAGCCCTTGGCGGTCGGCGGCTCGCCGGCCGACAGGCCGATCTCGCGCTGCGCCATGGCAAAACGGGTCACCGAATCCATCAGACAAAGCACATCTTTGTCTTCATCGCGAAAATGCTCCGATATCGCCAAAGTCAAATAAGCCGCTTGCCGCCGCATCAATGCGGGTTCGTCGGAGGTGGCCACCACCACAACCGACCGCGCCAATCCCTCTTCCCCGAGGTCGTCCTGCAGAAATTCCTGCACCTCGCGACCGCGTTCGCCGACGAGACCGATCACCGCGATATCGGCGTCGACGTTGCGCGCCAGCATCGACAGCAAGACCGACTTGCCGACGCCGGAGCCGGCGAAGATGCCGAGCCGCTGGCCGCGGCAGCAGGTCAGAAACGTATTGAGCGCCCGCACGCCGAGATCGAGCGGCGCGCCGACACGTTTGCGCGAATGCGCCGGCGGCGGCGAGTTGCGATAGGGCATCGGCGACGGCCCTTGCGGCAAAGGCCCCTTGCCGTCGATCGGTTCGCCCATCGCGTTGAGAACGCGGCCAAGCCACAGGGGCGAAGGCCGCACCAGGCTGGCGGCGTTGGCGATGACGGCGCGACAACCGCGCCTGACCCCTTCAAGGCCGGCGAACGGCATTACCACGGCGTTGTTGCCGGTGAAGCCGATGACTTCGGAGGGGATGAAGCGGTTGCCGCCGGTCTCGATGACGATGCGGGCGCCCACCGACATCGCGTGAATCGGCCCCGCGATCTCGACCATCAGGCCGCGTACACCGACAACGCGGCCATACATATTGACGCCATCGATGTCGCTGATCTGTTCGGCAAGCGCCTTCATTGCGAAAACCTTAAGTTTTCACGCATTTGGGACCCGCTCTTAACTTCGTGTTTACCCGCATCGTTAATCATTACGTCACTGTCTTTGGTGACTGAGTGCGCTTGACCGAAGGTCGAGTCGTGAGAGTCGGTTAGGCCCGCTTCTTGATGTAGAACTTGAACGGGAACGGATACGAAAAGCTGCTTCGACGCAATATCTTAGGGCGATTCGGAAAAAATTGCACTGATAGACCTTGCGAACCGGAATCAGATTTTGTTAACCATATGCCGTCAGGATCCGAATCAGTTGTTCAAAGGCGTTTTGAGTGCCGCAAGTGCGGCCGACCTGACGCCCGGAGCGGCGACTATAGGGGACTGGCATGCGCGTATTGCTGATAGAAGATGACAGCGCCGTCGCGCAGTCTATCGAGCTGATGCTTAAATCCGAGAGTTTCAACGTCTATACGACGGATCTCGGGGAAGAAGGCGTCGATCTCGGAAAACTTTACGACTACGACATTATCCTGCTCGACCTCAATCTGCCCGACATGTCCGGCTACGACGTGCTCAAGCAGCTCCGGGTGTCGAAAATCAAAACACCCATTCTGATCCTCTCCGGCCTCGCCGGCATCGAGGACAAGGTCAAGGGTCTCGGCGTCGGCGCCGACGACTACATGACCAAGCCCTTCCACAAGGACGAACTGGTTGCGCGCATCCATGCGATCGTGCGCCGCTCCAAGGGCCACGCCCAGTCGGTGATCCAGACCGGCGATCTCGTGGTCAATCTCGACACCAAGACGGTCGAGGTCGGCGGCCAGCGCGTGCATCTGACGGGCAAGGAATACCAGATGCTGGAGCTGCTTTCGCTCCGCAAGGGCACCACGCTCACCAAGGAAATGTTCCTCAACCATCTCTATGGCGGCATGGACGAGCCGGAACTGAAGATCATCGACGTCTTCATCTGCAAGCTGCGCAAGAAGCTCGCCAACGCCTCCGAAGGCCGCAACTTTATCGAGACCGTGTGGGGCCGCGGCTATGTGCTGCGCGAGCCGCACGAGGTCGAAGAGCGCATTCCCGCCTGATCACATGGATCTACCGAGAGCCCGTCGGGCTCTCTCCTCCCAGACTGGACCCCGCCGCAAATGGCGGGGTTTTTGTTTGTGGATTGAACCGGCAGCTCGCGTGCGTCGACGGAAGGATCGTGCAAAACTCGCAACCGACGAGCCTCGCCTGTTCCGCGAAGAAGCCGGATCTTGCGGACGCGCAAATCATCGGTCTGGATTTTCCGGCTAACGGGTACGCGGGGGCCCTCGATGATCCTTCAATCACTGGCCGGATTGCCGGCGTTCCTGGTCTACTTTTGTACGGCCATTGTTGTCGTCGTCGCCTATCTCTTCGTCTATACCCGCGTCACGCCGCACGACGAATTCAAGCTGATCCGCGACAACGATCCGGCGGCCGCGGTCGCGCTTGGCCTGAGCCTGCTCGGCTTCGTGCTGCCGGTAGTCAGCGCCATCGCCCACTCCGCCAATATCGTGGATTGCCTGATCTGGAGCCTGATCGCGTTGATCGTTCAGATCGTGGTCTATTATGTCGTCAAGATACCGGTGCCGAACCTGTCGGCGAAGATCGCGGCGGGCGAACTCGCGGCCGCGATCTGGCTGGGCCTCGCCTCGCTCGCCGCCGGCGCGCTTAACGCCGCTTCGATGATCTACTGACCATGGAAGGCCAACCCAACAGGGAATTCGGCAAGCGCGGACCGGTGAAGATTCCGACGGCGCCGGCTCAACCGGTCAAACGCTCCAGGCATGTGGCACTTCTCCTGATGGGCACGCTTGCGATCGGGGGTGGCGCCTATGCGCTGATGCCGCGCGAGAATTGCGAACCGAAGGGCGCTGGAATGGCAGCGCCGTCGTTGCCACAACCGGGCGCCGAATGCCCGCCGCGGGGATCTTCTTCCAGTGGGGGCCATGGCGGCTCGGGCGGATCGTGGTCGCGCAGCAATTTCTTCGGTGGCGATGCCACATCAAACCGTTCGTCTTCCGGCGAATCCGGTTCGGGCGAAGTGACGCGCGGCGGGTTCGGTGGGTTTGCGCGGGCGTTCGCGGCGCATTTTTCCGGCGGCGGTTGAGGACGGGCGATACTTTCGCCGCACGATCGAGTGAGACATTCGGCTTTCGCTTGCCCCGCGCCGGCGCGCATGTCTAAATGTTGCGCGACAATCCAACATTGAATCCAGCACGAGGCCGCAACATGAAACGCTCGCGCCGCTTCCTCCTGACCATGACGGGTAGCGGGGCCATCGGCGCTGTATCGATGGGATTCGTGGAACGACGCGACTGCGGCCCCGGATTCCTTCGCGAGGTGTCGCGCGGCCTGGACGGTCGCCCGGTCGTGACTTGCCAGGGCGCGGCCTATGGCGGCTTCGGCCGCTGGCCGCACCGATTCCACGGGCATGGCCACGGCCACGGTCACGCGCATGGTGGCGGTTAGCGCCGCCCGTGAAGCGTATCGCCTGCCATGAACGCGGCGACTGGCGGGCCACTGCCGCTGCGACCGGATTTGATTTTCACACCATTGACGGCGCGCGCTACTGGGACGAACGCGCCTTTTACGCCTTCACGCTCGATGAAATCGAACGTCAGATCGAGGCGCCAACAAGGGAAATCGATGCGATGTGCCTCGAACTCGTCGGCCGCGCGATCGACGACGAGAAATATCTGCGCCGGCTGAGGCTACCGGAAACATTCTGGCCGCTGATCCGCGATAGCTGGCACCGTGACGAGGGCAGCCTTTATGGCCGGCTCGATCTCAGCTTCGACGGGCGCGGCCCTGCGAAACTCCTGGAATATAATGCGGATACGCCGACATCGATTTTCGAGGCGGCGGTCTTTCAATGGACGTGGCTCGAACAGGGGATCGAGCGGCACATCCTTCGCGCCGATGCCGACCAGTTCAATTCGCTCCATGAGCGCCTGATCGAGGCCTGGAAGAAGCTCGCCAACGGAAGCCACCTTCATCTCACCGGAACGATGGAGAACGCCGAGGATGCCGGCACGCTCGCCTATCTCGAAGATACCGCCAGACAGGCCGGCCTTGAGACCACATTGCTCGATATCGAGGCCATCGGATGGCGCGACGGTGGCGGCTTCGTCGACCTCGACAATCGCGAGATCGAGCTGGCGTTCAAACTTTATCCCTGGGAGTGGATGTTTCACGACGCCTTTGCTGAAAAGCTCGCAACGGCGCCGACGCGCTGGATCGAGCCGCCGTGGAAGGCAGTCCTTTCCAACAAGGGCATGCTTGCCTTGCTGTGGGAGATGTTTCCCGATCACCCCAATTTGCTGCCGGCTTTTTTCGGGGACGATCCGAACACCGCACGCCTTGGCACCTCCTTCGTGCGTAAACCCCTGTATTCCCGGGAAGGGGCCAACATCGCGCTGATCCGCGAAGGCGTTACCGTCGCGGAGCAACAAGGGCCTTATGGTGCTGAAGGTTTCATTCGCCAGGCGCTGGCGCCATTGCCGAATTTTTCCGGTCAATATCCGGTGCTCGGCAGCTGGCTGATCGACCACACCCCATGCGGACTATCGATCCGCGAAGACGAAAATCCGATCACCGGCAATACGTCGCGCTTCCTGCCGCACGCGATCCTGTAAGCGCAGCGTGCGGTCTGCGGTTTCGCGGAAATCAGCGGCCGCGCTTTATCGCGACGCCAATGCGACCGCCTTCACGGGCTGTGCCATGGCAGCCGCGACGCCAGGCTTCGCCGTCCGGGTGCCGTTCGGGCGATAAAGTCCGCGCTTCTCCGGATAGGGCTTGAAGGCGTCCGAAATGCCGACCACGGACTCGGCTGCGCCCAGCACCATGAAGCCATCAGCGTCGATCACCTTTGCAAGGCGCTCGAAGATGCCGGCTTTGGTGTCCTGGTCGAAATAAATCAGGACGTTCCGGCAAAAGATCACGTCGAACATTCCAAGATGGCCAAAGTCCTGCAGCAGGTTCAGCTGACGATGCTGCACCATGGCGCGGATATCCGCATTTAGCTGCCACAACTCTCCGACCTGCGTGAAATGTTTGACGAGAAACTGAATGGGCAGCCCACGCTGGACCTCGAACTGGCTGAACAGGCCGGCCTTGGACTTTTCCAGGACCCCTTGCGACAGATCGGTTGCGATGATTTCAATCCGCCACCCCGCCAGCGTCGCGCCGAGTTCCTTCAGGCACATCGCAATCGAATAGGGCTCCTGCCCGGTCGATGACGCCGCGCACCAGATGCGCAAGGAGCGACGGCTCGCACGCGCCTGCAGCAGCGCCGGGAGCATCGCCTCACGCAGATGATCGAACGGAATCTTGTCGCGGAAGAAAAAGGTTTCGTTGGTGGTCATCGCCTCGACCACCTCTGCCGTCAGCGGGTCCGCTGACCCAGCTTTCATTTTCTGGACCAGCTCGGTGATTCCCGACAGCCCGATCCTTCGGGCCAGCGGCACCAGCCGGCTCTCGACCAGATATTGCTTGTCGGGAGACAGATCCAGTCCGGATCGCTCTTTCAGAAGCTTACGCAAGAACTCATAATCCACCGGCGTCACGAACGATCTCCTGAAAACAATCGAACCAGTTTCGGCGCTATCTGATCAAGCGGGAGAACGGCCGCGCAAATGCCGGCATTCGCGGCTGCGCCCGGCATTCCCCAGACCACGCTGGAAGCTTCGTCCTGAGCGATCACGCTTCCGCCGGCGGCGACGATGTCCTTGCCGCCGCGCATCCCGTCCGAGCCCATGCCGGTCAGCACGACAGCCAGAATGGCGCCCTGCCAGACATCGATCGCAGAGGTGAACAGAGGATCGACGGCAGGCTTGCAGAAATTCACCGGTGGCCCGTCGTCGAGGGCGATCACGGCCTCGGCACCATGGCGCGCGACGCGCATATGACGGCCGCCCGGCGCGAGATAGATCTGGCCAGCCTTGACGACCTCGCCATCGACGCCTTCACGCGCCGGCCGATGGCTCACGCGCGCCAGATGCTCGGCGAGAATCGTCGTGAAAGTGGGCGGCATATGTTGCGTGATGAGCACGGGAAACCGGTCGATCACCGCGCCGATCTCGCCGACCAGGGTCATCAGCGCCTGCGGACCGCCTGTCGATGAACCGATCAAAAGCACGCGCGGGTTTTGCGCGCTGAAGCTGCGCCGCAGCAACGGCGGATTTGCAACCGGCGCCCGGGGCAGCGGCTCGCGGGCACGATCGAAGGCTGGCGCCAGGTGCGGAACCGGAGACGCCGGAGCTGCGCGGCGAACCTTGGCACCGAGATGACGGATTTTCTGCAGGAGATCGTGGCGAAAGGTTTCAGCGGCGGCAGCTTCGCGGGTGCTTTCCGGCTTCGGAATGTAGTCCGATGCGCCGAGCGAGAGCGCCTTGAAGCTGATCTCCGCGTTGCGGCGGGTCAGGGTGGACGCCATGATGATGATGAGGTTGCGCTTCTTTGCCAACAGCAACGGCAGCGCCGAAATGCCATCGAGGTCCGGCATCTCGATATCGAGCACGACAACATCGGGATTGACGCGTTCGATCTGGTTGACGGCGTCAAGGCCCGTGCGCAACGATGCCGCGACGA
>CAVWDY010000004.1:0-158691 GCA_963753875.1 uncultured Alphaproteobacteria bacterium
GGGCCTGCCCTACGCGAGCGACGTCAACCACAAACGCGGGCAGCAAAGATCTACGGAAACAGGAATACAGGAAAGCCTGACGCTAGGCGGACCTTCGCACGGCGTTGTCGACCAGCGTCTTGCCTAGCGACCAGATCGCGCCGGGAACCTTGTGGCTGGACGCGATGACGGAATCGAACGCCGTCACGATCCAGTTGCAGTCCTCTTCGGTGATGGTCAGCGGCGGCAACAGCTTGATGGTGTGGCTGCCATGGCCGGAGACCTGGGTCAGGATCTTGTGATCCTTGAAGAGGGGCACCGTAATCAGCTGGCAGAACAAGCCCTTGTTGGCGGTTTCGAGCACGTTCCATGATGCCTTCAACCGCAACGATTTCGGCGAGCCGAACTCCAGACCGATCATCAGCCCCTTGCCGCGAACATCCTTCAGGAGCTCATAGCCCGGCACCATTCGGTTCAGCGCAAGCCGAAGCTCGGCGCCGCGTTTGGCGGCAGCCTCGATCAGCTTTTCCGACTTCATGACCTCGAGCGTGGCTATCCCCGCCGCCATGGCCAGATCGTTTTTCGCAAAGGTCGATCCGTGCACGACCGCGCGGTCCATTTGATTGAAGATCTTGTCGAAGATGCTCTTGCGGGTGAGCAAGGCGCCGACCGGAACATGACCGCCCGACAGCGCCTTGGAGAGCAGAACGATATCGGGTTCGACATTCCAGTGTTCGACCGCGAGGAACCGGCCGGTTCGGCCCATTCCGGTCTGGATCTCGTCCGCCACCATCAAGGTGCCATACTTGCGGCAGAGCGCGGCGGCGCCCGGGAGAAATTCGTCGGTGGGCATGTTGACGCCCTTGCCCTGGATCGGCTCGACAATGAAAGCGGCGACCTCGCGCGACGACAATGCCTGCTCGAGCGCGGCAAGATCATTGAACGGAACCGAGGTGCATCCGGGCAGCAGCGGCTGGAATCCGCCGCGGAAGTTGGGATCGTCGGTCAGCGACAGCGCGCCGTAAGTCAATCCGTGGTAGGCATGCGCGCAGTAGACGATGCCGGGCCGGCCGGTTGCGCCGCGGGCGAATTTGATCGCAGCTTCGACACATTCAGCCCCGGAATTGGCAAAAAACACCTTGTCCAGATATGGCACATATTTGAGCAGGCGTTCGGCGAGCACGCCGGCCAAGGTCGAAACATCCAATTGCACAAGATTTGGCAGATCGCTGTCGAGGACGCTCTTTAGTGCCTGGCGCAGCGCCGGATGATTCCGCCCAATCGCAAAAACGCCAAATCCGCTGAGTAAATCGAGGTACCGGACGCCGTCGCGATCGAACAGGTATTGGCCTTGGCCCTTCTGAAAGCCGACATCATAGCCGATCGTTTTGAGGACCCGTACCAGCTGTTCGTTCAAATGGCGCGCATGCATGGAACTGCGCTGCGACTGCCGGTCCACAAACATCTGAGAAACGTCTAGATTTGAATATGGCATCAGCTACATACTTCGATTGTTGGCCATTCCGTCAACTGAAAACGCTCAATGCGGCGTTTTGCCCTCCTTCGGAACACTCCATTTAAGCACAGGTTCAAGCCATGTTGCACTGCCCACGAAATATCATGCGCAAAGTAATATTTTCCGGGATATTTTGGACGACAGGTCTTGCGTCCGCCCTGGCGGCGGATCCGACGGGCGACTGGCGGGTTGCGGACGGTGTCGCCAACATCCATGTCGCAGAATGCAACGGCAGCATGTGGGGCGTCGTGGCATGGGAGAAGTCCCCGGGCGGGCACGACATCAACAATCCGGATGTCTCAAAAAAGGACAGGCCCACCCTGGGCATGCCGATCCTGATCGACATGAAGAAAAAGGCCGGGGTCGATCAGTGGGAAGGCCAAGTCTATAACGCCAAGGACGGACAATTCTACAGTTCGACGATCAAGCCGGTCGGATCCGACCAGCTTGAAATTCAGGGTTGCGTGCTGGGCTTTCTCTGCGGCGGGGAAACCTGGACCCGCGTCGCGGGTCCAATTCCCGCAAGCCCCTCAAATACCATGGCCAAGGGGACGCCGAAGATTCAAAGCGCGCCGCCGAAGACCACTGGGTCCGTTAACCCGGCTGCGAAAACGTCCGGCCAAAGGCAGGCGATGGCCGCGGCGACCGATCCGGTCGGCGATATCTGCCTACTCCCCGATATCGCGCGGTTTGCCCATTAACGCAGGCTGAAACAACAACACCGCGGCGAGCGTTGTGACGAGCGAGAGCGCCAAAAGCTTGCCCATGCTCGCGGTCCCCGGATGACTTGAGAGCCACAGGCTGCCGAACGCCGTGGCTGTCGTCATGGCGCTGAAAAATATTGCTCGCGTCAAACTCGACTGCAGCAAATTTGTTCTGCCGGCGCGCCACGCCGTTACGTAATAAATCTTGAATGCCACGCCGACGCCGAGCAGCAATGGCAGTGCGACGATATTGGCGAAGTTGAGCGGCAGCCCGATCAGCACGCAGATCTCCATCGTCACCGCTCCCGCCACCAGGAGCGGGACCAGCGTCAACAGCACGTCGGTGACGCGACGCAAGGTAAGCCAGAGCAGAAAACTGATCACGACCAGCGCCCAGAGGCCGGCGTGGATGAAGGCTTTGACGACGGTATCGCCGGATTTGAGAATCGATACCGGCCCGCCAATCGCGGTCGGCTCGGCGGCCAGAACGGCACCCGCGAACTTGCGCAGCGTGTCGTTGTCGTTGGGGTCGCCGCGCGGCTGCGCCTCGACGCGCATCAGGCCGTCCTTGGTTTTCCAGCCGCTCACCAGATCAGCCGGCAATGTCTTCAGGCTGACCGGCTTGGCCTGCAGCGCGTTCTTGAGTTGATCGAGCACCACCTTCAACGGGGTGACGAAGATGGCTTGAGTCTTGTTCCGCACGGCCTCGTTCGAATCGGCGAGCCTTGACAAGGCGTCGGCAAGCCGCCGCGACGCCACCGCTCCCGGCCCCTTCGCCTCACCGGCGGTCTTGCGCAGACTCTCCACAGTTCCCTTCAAGGCCTCGATATTTTCTGCATCCGACGGCGGAGCATCAATAAATTCGGGGTTGAGCGCGGGATTGAGAACCTTCGCGCCCTGGGCGATGAACTTCAGTTTTTCCGGCTGGTCTTCGGGCACAAAACTGTCCAGAGACATCACACGCAGGACTTCCGGCACCTGAGCAAGCCGGGCTTCAATCTTCTTCGCATCGGCTTCCGAGTGCGTCATCACGTTGACGGCGTTGGCGCCGGTGTTCGGATCTCTTCTCAGATCGAGAAAGGTGGCGATCAATTCGACCTTGGAATTGCGCAGGTTGATCGGGTTGAAATCGAATCTGAGGAAATAGAGCAGCGGCAGGCCGGCAACCGCGACCAGAAGGGTGCCGACGATGATGATGACGCGATGCTTTTCGAGGAAATGATCGACCGGCGCCAGGAACGCGTAGCCAACCGGCTCTTTTTCCCCGGGAGGATTGAGCAGGCTGAGCAACGCGGGCAGCACGGTGATGCTGGAGAAAAAAGCAACCAGCATGCCCACGCCTGCGATCTTGCCGAGTTCCGATACGCCCTTGTAGTCGGTGGGCAGGAACGAGAGAAATCCGGCCGCCGTCGCCATCGCGGCGAGCGATAGCGGGATCGCAGAATATTCGGCCGCCTTCTCGAGCGCCGTCTGCAGATCGTTGCTCTTGAATCGCTCCGACCGGTAGCGGACGCTGAACTGAATTCCGAAATCCACGCCCAATCCAACAAACAGGACGGCGAACGCAATCGAAAGCAGGTTCAGCGACCCGACCATCCACAGTCCGACCGCGGTGGTGATCGAAAGGCCGATGAAGAGATTGGCGAATACCGCGGAAATGATCTTCACCGAATGCAGTGCCATCCAGAGAATGAACAGCACGACGAGGATGGTGCCGATCCCGTTGACGACGGCGCCGTCCGCAACGGTGGCGAATTCCTCGTTGGCGATCGGAACCGGCCCGGTCAGCCTGACCCGCGCCCCGTATTCCCCCGCGAGGTTTAGGTCGCTGGCGGCTTGCCTGATGGCGTCGGTTGCCGCTTTCCCCGGCTCCAGCGCATTAAAATCGAGGATCGGCTTGAATTCGATGAAGGCCCGCCGATCCGCGTCGGTCAAAGGTTTTTCAGCGACGAGTTCGCGCCAGGAGAAAGTCGCGTTGCCATTACTCAGCACGTTCTCGACCGTCTGGGCGATCTGGTTGAACGGCCGCTCGGTGCTATCAAGCTTGACCTGCCCGCGCTTGATACCGGCCAATCCGGTTTCCAGCGCACCGGTCAATCCCCGCAAGGAGGGATCGCCGGCCATGATTTCGATCAGGGGCGCCGCGGATTCGAACTGGCTGGTGAAACGGGCAACCTGATCCGCCGGAAGAAACAAGAGCCCGTTCTTTTCAAAGAACTCCCCCGAGCCAAGCGGCTGGACGGATTCGAAGTGTTTGGTATCGCCGGCCAATTTCCGGTCGAGCGCGGTGCCCGCGGAGCTCGTGAGTTCCGGCGTCGGCCCTTCGACCACCGCCAGGATCGTCCTGTCCCGGTCGAAAGCCTCGTCGAATTGAATGTCCCGCTGGCGCCAATCGAGATCCGGCGAAATCAGCGTGTTGATGTCGGTGTTGATTTCGAACTTTCGGGCAGTATAGAAGCCCGCCGCGATCGCAAGAATGAGTGCGATCAGGACAGTAGTGGCGGCAAACCGTGTGCAGGCTTTGACAATCGATACAACAATACTTGTCAGCACATTTTTTCTTTCTAACGTTAACTGCCTGCCGGAAACGCCCGCTATCTAGCGGAGTTCCGTAGGCCAATCTAATGTTGTTTTTGAGCTTTTCTTCTTTAGGGACGCGCAAAAATAGCTCAAATCGTGCCGAAACCATGCCCGGAGGAGCTTTGGCGCTGGTTGGCCGCATAAAGTGACGAACAAGTGAGGGTTTAGCCGCTGCGGTTTGCAGGTTACTGTATTATAATACCAAATTAGACGTCCGCGCCGTCTGCGCTCAGGGCAGACCCCTTTTGCGATCCGCCTTTTCTACCCGATCATTTTTTGACACAAAGCCCTGTACCTCCATGTCACCAGGAGGCTGGTGCGGATATTGCAGATATCCAAGCCGGACGGAGACACAGAATGAGAGTGGTGCAACTTGCGTAACGGGCGTCCCATGGAAGTGTATCTTGCGCAGCCCCGCGGGTTTTGCGCAGGCGTCGTGCGCGCGATCGAGATTGTCGAGCGCGCCCTCGAAAAATATGGCCCGCCGGTCTACGTGCGACATGAGATCGTTCACAACAAATACGTGGTCGAGAGCCTCAAGAACAAGGGCGCGATCTTCGTTGAGGATCTCTCCGAAGTGCCGCCGCACGCCGTCACCGTCTTCAGCGCCCACGGTGTGGCGCGAAGCGTGGAGGAGGAAGCCGCGGCGCGCGGGCTGCCGGTCCTCAATGCCACCTGCCCGCTGGTGACCAAGGTACACAACCAGGGCAAGCGCTATATGTCGAAAGGCCGGGCGCTCATCCTGATTGGCCATTACGGCCACCCCGAGGTTGAGGGAACCATGGGTCAGGTTCCCGGCCCTGTGCTGCTGGTCCAGAACGTCGACGATGTCGCGGCCTTGACCATGCCGGCGGACACGCCGGTGGCCTATATCACCCAGACCACGCTCAGCGTGGACGACACCAAGGACATCATCGCGGCCCTCCAGCAGCGCTTTACAGATATTCAAGGCCCGGACATCCGGGATATCTGCTATGCGACACAGAACCGCCAATCTGCGGTAAGGGACCTTAGCAAGCTCGTAGACGTTATCTTGGTGGTGGGCGCCAACAACAGCTCGAATTCGAACAGGCTGCGCGAAATCGGCACCGAAGCCGGCGTTGCGAGTTATCTGATCGCTGATGGCAGCGAGTTGAACCCGGATTGGCTGAAGCACGCAAGGGCCGTCGGCATCACCGCCGGCGCCTCGGCACCGGAAGTGCTTGTTGACGACGTGATCGAGGCCTTGAGGCGCATTGGACCGGTCGCGGTGTCGGTGCTTCCTGGCCGCGAAGAAAATATCGAATTTCGGCTTCCGGCTGAGCTGGCGGCGAGCTGATCCACTCCTCTACTTGAGTCCAGAAAGAAACTTGTAATGGCAATACCGTTCTTCAAGGAAATCCGTATCGGCGGCTATCTGATGAAGCAGAAGCTGCTTGGCCGCAAGCGTTATCCGCTGGTGCTGATGCTTGAGCCGCTGTTTCGCTGCAACCTCGCATGCGTCGGCTGCGGCAAGATCGACTATCCCGACGCGATCCTCAATCGCCGCATGTCGGCGCGGGAATGCTGGGATGCCGCCGACGAATGCGGCGCGCCGATGGTGGCGATTCCCGGCGGTGAGCCGCTGATCCACAAGGAGATCGGCGAGATCGTGCGTGGCCTGGTGGCGCGGAAGAAATTCGTGTCGCTGTGCACCAATGCGCTGTTGCTGGAGAAGAAGCTCCATTTGTTCGAACCGTCGCCGTATCTGTTTTTCTCGGTGCATCTCGACGGCTTGAAGGAGCATCACGACAAGGCAGTCTCCCAGGAGGGCGTGTTCGATCGAGCGGTCTCCGCGATCAAGGCCGCCAAGGCCAGGGGATTCACGGTCAACGTCAACGCCACGGTCTTCGACGGACACGCCGCGGAGGACATCGCCAAGTTCCTCGACTTCACGACAAAACTCGGGGTCGGCGTTTCAATGTCGCCGGGCTATGCCTATGAACGCGCGCCGGACCAGGAGCACTTTCTCAATCGTACCAAGACGAAGAAGCTGTTCCGCGACGTTTTCGCGCTCGGCAAGGGCAAGAAGTGGAATTTCATGCATTCGGGCCTGTTCCTGGATTTCCTCGCCGGCAACCAGAGCTACGAATGCACGCCGTGGGGCATGCCCGCACGCAACATCTTCGGCTGGCAGAAGCCCTGCTATCTGCTCGGTGAAGGTTATGCCAAGACCTTCAAGGAGCTGATGGAGACGACGGACTGGGAGACTTACGGCACCGGCAAGTACGAGAAGTGCGCCGACTGCATGGCGCATTGCGGTTACGAGCCGACCGCGGCTGAAGCCGCGCTGGGCAATCCGCTCAAGGCGATGTGGGTGGCGCTGCGCGGCGTGCGGACGACGGGCCCGATGGCTCCCGAGATCAACCTCGAAAACCAGCGGCCGGCGCAGTACATCTTCTCGTCGGAAGTGCAGAAGCGCCTGTCAGATATCCGCCGCGACGAGGCCCTCGCCGCCCAGCAGAAAGCCCCGACAGCCGCGTAGGCTGCGCAGCGCGCGATTGAAATCGATCCCGGTCGAGACCAACGCGCGCAGCGTCAGCGGATTGCGCGCGATCCCGCCCAGTACCTTGCGCAGGTCGATATCGCCGTTCGGCTTGATCGCGGCCATCGCCAGCGGCGGCAAGGCCCGGCTGGCGGGGTCGCTGATGACGCGCAAGGCGGCAAATGGAAGCCCGGCTTCGGCGGCGTAGGCGGCTGCGATATGGCTTTCCATGTCGACGGCGGCAGCGCCTGTTTCCGAGTGCAACGCCGCCTTGACGTGCCGGGCGGCGACCACCTGCTCCGCCCCCGCAAGACGGCCCCTGACGATGCGCCTGCGGCCGAGAGCGACGCTGGCGATCAGGTCTTCATTCAGAGCCAGACCCGCAAGCCAGCGGGCGTCGCCCGCCATGACCTCGGTTGCCACCACGACGTCGCCGGACTTCAACGTGGGGTCCAGTCCTCCGGCAACGCCGAAGCTGATGACGCCCCTGATCGTCGTGGGGTCAAAAACCGTGAGCAGCGCCCGCAATTGCTGCGGATCGCTGGAACTGCAAATGACGGTCATACCGGGGCCAGCCGCGATGCGGGCCTCCTGTACCAGACCAGTCACAATAAGTACCGGCCGCGGGTCAATTCGTTTGCCCGTAGCCGCGCCGTGGCCCGCCCCCAATTTCACATTCCGACCCCTACCACCCTGCTGTTGGTCTTCCTCAGATTCCGATACCGCGCCAACGCCCAGAGCGGAAAGAACTTCGGATACCCATGATAGCGCAGATAAAATACCCGAGGAAAGCCCGTCGCCGTGTAGCGCTGCTCGTCCCACAGTCCTTTTTGGGGCTGTGTGGCTATCAGGTACTCCACGCCGCGGGCGACCGCCGGATGCCCGACCTCGCCCGCCGCCATCAGACCAAGCAAAGCCCATGCCGTTTGCGAGGCAGTCGTTGGGGTACCCTCAAACCCCTTATAGTCGAGCCGGTAGCTGGTGGCATCCTCGCCCCAGCCCCCGTCGGCATTCTGGATCGAGACCAGCCAGTCCACCGCCTTGCGGATCGCGGGGTCCCGGTGATCCACGCCCGCGGCATTGAGCGCGCATAGCGCCGACCAGGTGCCGTAAATGTAATTCAGCCCCCAGCGGCCGTACCACGATCCCTCCGCCAGCTGGGTCCGTCGCAGATACTCCACTCCGGCCGCAACCGCCTGGCTGCTTGCCGCGGTCTCCCCGAGTTGGGCCAGCATCGAGATACAGCGGGCCGTGACGTCCTCGGTCGGCGGGTCGAGCAGCGCGCCGTGATCGGAGAACGGGATGTTATTGAGGTAATATTCGAGATTATTGACGTCGAAGGCGGCCCAGCCGCCATCGCGGCTCTGCATGCCCTCGATCCATTCACGGCCGCGGGCGATAGCGGCATCGTAGACGGGGTTTGGCTCGGCGCGCCGCGCGCGATCCATCGCCATGACGACGACCGCGGTGTCGTCGAGGTCGGGATAGTAGGCGTTGTTGTACTGGAACGCCCAGCCGCCGGGGCGAACCTCCGGGCGCTTCGCGGCCCAGTCGCCCTTGACGTCCAGCACCTGCTTGGGCACCAGCCAATCCAGACCCTGTTTGGCCGGCGGCAATGCCTCCTCGCTGCCGGCCTCGATCAAGGCATGACAGGTCAGCGAGGTGTCCCACACCGGCGAAACGCAGGGCTGGCAATAGGCCTCGTGCTCGCCGATCACCAGAAGCTTGTCGAGCCCCTTTCGCGTGACGGCGCGGGGCGGATAATCCGCCGGCTTGCCGAGCACCTCGTACATCATCACGACATTGGCCATCGGCGGGTAGATCGCGCCCAACCCATCTTCGCCGTTCAGCCGTTCTTCGATGAAGGCGACCGCGGCATCGATCGCGCGCGCGCGCAGCTTCTTCGGAAACAGCGGCTCGATCGTCCGCAACACACTGTCCAGTCCGCGAAACAGCAGAAACCAGCCCCAGCTCTGATGCGGCGCCTTGGCCGTCATGCCGATCGAGCGCGGATCCTGCAGGAACAGCTCATCAATGCCCACGCCGCTGACATTCTTTGCCCGCGGTTTCAACGCCGCCAAGACCATCAGCGGCACGATCGTGGTCCGCGCCCAGTAGGAAATCTTGTTGAGATGGAAGGGTGACCACATCGGCAACAACATGATCTCGACCGGCAGCACCGGCACGCTGCGCCAGGTCGTCACTCCGAACATGGCCAGCATGAAGCGGGTGAAGACGTTGCTATGGATAGCGCCGCCACGCGAGCGGATCGCTTCGCGCGCGCGGACCATGTGCGGTGCATCTACAGAATCGCCGATCATCTTCAGCGCGAAATAGGCTTTCACGCTGGCGCTCATCTCGAAATCGCCGTCGTGCACGAGCGGCCAGCCGCCATGGCCGCCCTGAACCCGGCGCAGGTAATTTGCGATCTTGGCTTCCAACACGGTGTCGACCGGTTCGCCCAGATAGTGCCGAAGCAGCACATACTCCGCCGGAATGGTGCAATCGGCTTCCAGCTCGAACACCCAATGTCCGTCCGCCTGCCGGTAACCCAGCAACGCGCGCGTCGCCTGTTGGATGCTCGCCTCCAGGGCGCCACCGGCCTCGATTCCCACTGTGCTTTTTCCGGAATGCATCTCGCCCGACATCCCCGCCTTTCTTACGTCCGGTCTCGACTTTCTTACGTCCGGCCCCAACTGGGCCTCGCTTACCACCCGATCAAGCCTGCGCCATGGCGAGGACGAGATCGGCGGCGCGGTTACCCGATCGCACCGATCCCTCGATGGTGGCCGGCAACCCCGTATCAGTCCAGTCGCCGGCGAGAAACAGATTTCTGAAGGCCGTCGCCGCGCCGGGCCGCAGCGAATTTTGCTCCGGCGTGGCCTCAAACGTCGCGCGGCGCTCGCGCACGATCTGCCAGGGTGGCAGTTCGCCCTGTACGCCCGAGGCTTTGCAGATATCCCGCCAGATCGCCTGCGCCAGCTCCTCGCGCGGCATATCCACCAGCCGGTCGCCATTGCTGATGGTGACCGACAGGCGCTGCGGGAAGGCGAACAGCCATTCCACCAGTCCCCCGACGACCCCGATCAGCGGGGGCATGTCCTTCGGCGGATCGAAGCGGAAATGCGCGTTTACGATCGCCCGGAATTTGGTCGGCGTTTTGAGGCCCGGCAGCAGCGCCGCGGCCGGGCGCGGCGGAACAGCCATGATCACGGCATCATCAGGTGCGATGGCGACGGTGTCGGTCCCGAATTTCAGTCCGCCGACGCTGCCTGCCGAAAGAGAGAACTCGCGCAGTTCATGCCCGAACCGGATGCTGGCGCCCTTGCCCCGCAGCAGCTTGATCGCAGGCTCAACCAAAACCGCGCTCAGGCCCTCACGCGCTATCAGCGGCCGGCAAGCCATTCCTCCCGCGAGCAGCGTTTCCCGCACCACCGCGCCGGCGAGCCCTGCGGACCCCTCGGGCGGATCGACGTTGAGCGCCGCCAGCAGCAGTGGCTGCACCAGCCGCTGGTACAGCCGTCCCTCGCACGGGATGGCGTCGCCGACCAGCCTGCCTGGCGATGCCCAGATCAGTGGCATCAACGCCAGATAGTCGAGCAGGCCCGTGTCCGGGACGCGGCGCGACGCGTCGACGACCCACAGCGGCAGACGGCTGTCGCCAAGGTCGAGCTGCCAACGCTGGCCCGTCGTCAGGTCGACAAAGGCAAACTGGGCGCGCTGTGGCCCGACCAGCCCGGCCTCGGTGCCGATCGACCTTGCGTAAGCTAGTGCATGTCGGTTGCCCGACAGCAAAAGGTGATTGCCGTTGTCGATGGTCAGGTTGGTCGCCGCGTCGAAATATGATCGGCAGCGGCCGCCGGCCTGCTGGGTGGCCTCGTGGACATGCACCTTGAAATTCGCGTTCGCCAGCCGGACGGCCGCCGAGAGGCCCGAAATTCCTGCGCCGATGATGTGGACAGTCTTTTGCATCAGATAAATGCGTAGCGAAGCACGATGGCGATACGGGCCATCTTGTTGAGGCGAACGGGGTTGCGCGGGGTAGCGAACCCCCGGGCGACAAGCAATTCCAGAATTGCGCGATAATATTTCGACATGATCCTCGGCGCGCGCACCACGCGCCGCGGATTGCGGCCCATGATCTCGTCGGCTTTCTCGAAATGCGCCCGCGCCCGCTCTACCAGAGGCGCGCATACTTTCGGCAGCGCCGGATCAGCAACCACCTTGAGCGGATCGTTTGAGGTGATGCCGGCATGCAGCAATCCTTCGAACGGCAGATAGAGCCGGCCGAGATGAGCGTCCTCATCGATGTCGCGCAGGATATTCGTCAGTTGCAACGCACGCCCCAGATGATGCGCAAGCAGGATTCCATCCTCCCGCGGGAGACCGAAGACCCGCACCGACAGGCGTCCGACGGCGCTGGCCACGCGATCACAGTAAAGATCGAGCGTCGCGAGGTCGGGCGCGCGGATGTCCTGCGGCACGTCCATTTCCATGCCGTCGACGATGGCCAGAAAATCCTCGCGCTGCAGGCCGAACCTTTGAACCGACGGTGCGTAGTCGCGCAACCGCGGCGGAGGATGGCCCTGATACAGCGCGTCGATGTCCTCGCGCCATCGCCGCAGCGCGGCCAGCCGCTCCGGCCGCGGGCCATCGGAATCCGCGATATCGTCGACCTGCCGGCAAAAACCGTAGATCTGAAACATCGCCTCGCGCTGCTCCTGCGGGAGAATGCGCATCGCCGCGTAGAATGAACTGCCGGACGCCGAGGATCCGTAACTCGCATTGGCTGCCGCCGTCTCGAGCGTCATGAGCCGGCCGCCGGTTTTGAAACAGGCCGACGTCCCATCGCCCGCCGGGTCAACTCGCCGGCCATCCCGCCGAGGCTGTAGGCGAGAAGTTCGATCGGACCGAGATGCACCTTCTCGCCGAGGGGATCGCGCACCTTCAGAAGACGAACGATTTTGTCCGCGAAAGCCTGAATCACGGAAATCTCGAGCCCGAGCCTGAAATCCTTCACTTCGGCACTGAGCGATTTGCTCTCTTCGAGCAGGGTCTCGGTCCGCGCGGCGAGCGAATGCAGGCATTGCAGCAGCGGCGCCGGCGCGCGGGCCTCTCCCAGCTGTTCGACCGAGGCCCCGCAAGCGGCGAGCGCGTCGCGCGGAAGATAGACACGATTGAGATTCTTGTAGTCTTTGCCGCAGTCCTGAAGATGATTGTTGATCTGCAGACCGGCGCAGAGGGCATCCGACGCAACCCAGGTCGATGTGCTCTCGCCGTGGACGTCAAGCATGAACCTTCCGACCGGCATCGCCGAATATCGGCAATAGTGGATCACCTCGTCCCATGTCTCATAGCGAAGTTTGGTCACGTCCATCCGAAACGCGATCAGAACATCGAGGGCATGGCGCGGCGGCATCGAGCGCTCGGCCAGCGCGCGCCGCAGATCGACCGCCTCCGGCTGGCTGTCGCCGCGGCCCAGAAGCTCGGCTTCGAGCAGATCGAGATAGGCCAGCTTTTCGCGTTCATCCAGCGTCGCATGATCGGCGATGTCGTCGGCGGTTCGCACAAAATTGTAGAACGCGAGGATCAGCGCCCGATGGCGCGGGTGAATGATCCACGACGCGACCGGAAAATTTTCGTCGCGGTGAGTTTTGCCGGATCGCAATTCGCTCGCGGTGGTCATCAAAAATATTTGCTACATTCTTCTGGGCTTCGCATGCCCCATGCTTCTGGGCGTCGCAATGGGTTCGCGCATGCGTGCGGATCGCAATCCATATAGGGGAATACGATACCAAAACCAATGCCATCTGCGGTTTCTCGCAGATTCCGATCATGCCCGAATTGGGCCGATAACGGGCCCCCGGCGGGGGCTAACGGCTGCGAGGACGCTTACTGCCCGTTGCTTACCAGAACCTGATCGCAGGCATGGGTCAATTTGGGGCGATTTTGCTGAAGGCAGGCCAGAATGGTCAGGTCGCTTTCATCCATAATGGCACGACAGAATTTCTGAACATCGTGGGCGCACGCCTTCTGCTCCTCCGGTGTGCCGCTACGCTGTTGCTGTTGCTTTTGCTGCTGGGCGATCGCCCCGGTGGAAGCCGACAGCGACAGCAGGGTGACTACCAGGAAAAATTTACGCATCGTGTTCCTTTATTCTGAAGGCAGAGAATTCCAGCCCGAATAGCACATGGCATCACCGGGGCAGACTATTCAGATTGCAAATGCCGCGAACCGCAGCGACCAACAAACTAAAAGCGCTGCCAAATGCGGCCAAATTTACGGCGGTGCCCCGTCGCGAATTGCACGCGCTGAGGGTCGATCCGAGGACTCGCATAACCAATTGGTATTACGTAATATTTTTTGGAGGATCTGGTCGCGCGATCGCGCGCGCCGGGGGGAGATCATCAAGATACCCGAAGCTTGCCCGGTTCCGCGAGCAAAAAATGCGGTCTCCCCGCATCGATCCGCTCGCGCAATTCGGGAAGGTCCGATGCAATCGTGTCGACCGGTTAGAGCATGATCCGGAAAAGTGGGAACCGGTTTTCCGAAAAGATCATGCTCAAACAAAGAGATGAGATCATGATCCGATTCAACCTAATCGGATCATGATCTAGCGAAATTGCGGCAGCTATCGACTTATCATTTGAACCAAACATACCGCGGCGACACCAAACCTTCGGTGCGGCGAGACGTATCCGCGCATGGGAACGTCACATTTGAATGGGAAACTTGAAATGAAACTTTTTGGCGCCAATTTGTTTGGACAAGTCATCAAGGCGGCTACCGTCGGCGCCGCGCTGATGTTGTCGGTGTCGGCGGGTCACGCCCAGTCGCGTCCGTTTGCCGGTTTCGACGGAGCATGGTCCGGCAATGGCACGGTTTCTCTCTCTGACGGTTCGACCGAGCGAATCCGCTGTCGGGCAGACTATAAGGTCAACGGCACCGGTCAGGGTTTGAAGCAAACTCTTCGTTGCGCCAGCGACAGCTACAAATTCGACTTGAGCAGCGATGTCGCGAGCCAGGGTGATCGAATCTCCGGCAACTGGAACGAGGCAAGCCGGAATATTTTCGGCAATCTGCAGGGAACGGCGGGCGGCGGCAAGATCGACCTGCTCGTCGAGGCGCCTGGTTTCACCGCAAATCTGATGTTGCGGACCAATGGCAACAGGCAGACCGTTCAGATCAGCTCCAAGGGCGATATCAGAGCCGTATCGATTACGATGGTAAGGAGCTAACGCCCCTCTATCCATTCGATCCGGATTGCTCTGCCGGCTTCGCGGGACCTGCCGACCCGCGGAGCCGCTGCGACAGGTTGATCAGGAACATCGCCGTCGGCCGCAGGATGAAAAGATCCGCCACCAGCGCCGCAACCATCGAGAAGGCACTGAGCCAGCCGAACAGGCGCAGTGACGGAAGGTCGGAAAACACCGTCACCACCAGACCGCAGGCCAGCACCACGGTGGTCAGGATCAGCGCCGGTCCGACCAGCACGGTGGCGCGCTCGACCGCCAGTTCCGGACTGACGCCCGGTTTGGACTCCAGCCTCAGCCGGTTGAGGAAGTGGATCGTGGCGCTCAGTCCCAATCCAAACGATACCGTGAGGGCAACGACGCTCGCAAATTGCAGGCCCTCCCCGAGCAACCAAAGCACCGTGCCCGACAGCACCACCGGGAAGATCCCCGGCAGAATGCACGAGAACAACACCACCACCGAGCGGAAAGCGAGCCCGATGAAGACCGCGACCAGCGCAAACTCGATGGTCAAACCGCGGTTGAGCTTTTCGATCATGTTGGCGCTGTTGCGCGCGGCGATCGCGGAAAGACCCGTGACTGCAGTCTCGTAACCGGGATGCGCCTTTCGCACCGCGTCCAGCGAGTGCTCTAAGTTATCGACCACGGGAAGAATCTGGCTGGAATCGAGGTCGGGCACCCTGCCCGACACCACCACCGCATCCTGACCGGCCGAGATAAAGCGCCGCACCAGATATTCGGGAATCACGCTGACATATTCCGTCAAGGTCGCAACGTCGGAACTGCCCGCCTTTTCGGCGAGCCAGCGCCGCAGCGTCTCCAGTGACCAGACATTGCCGACGCCCGACTGCTTCTCCACCAGCGCGTGAACATCGGCGATGGTCTGCAGCGTATCTGCAGAATACAACGAAGCGCCCTTGGGGAATTCGATCAGGACGTCGATCGCGTTGGCACCGGTCAACTTGGCGTCGAGACGCCCGCTTGCCGCCACCGCCTGCTGCTTGTCCGGCACCTGGTCGGCCAGCCGGTAGCGCGGCTCCAGGTTGGCATAAACCACCGCCAGGCCGCCAACGAACAGCACCGCGATCAGGCTGAACAGGCCGGGACGGCTGACCATGCGCACCGCGATCCAGTAGCAGAAATTGCGCAGCATCTGCACGCCGGCATCCGCGCTCTGGAATTTTACCGCGAAAATCTTTTCATTGCGGACAAACAACACGCCGAACACCGGCACCAGCGAGAGCACGGCGATCAGCGCGATGATCGTGGCGGCGAGCCCCGCCTCGCCGAATTTGCGGATCAGGTCGGAATCGGAAAATTGCAGGGCGATAAACGATATGCCGGCGGTGCCGTGGGTGAGCACGCAGGCAGGTCCGACCACCAGCACGGCGTTCCTGAACGCGGTGAATTTGTCCTGGCCCGCAATCAGGCGGTCGCGCGCCGCAAAGGTCAGCTGCATCGAGTCGGAAAAACTGATCACCATGATCAGCGGCGTCATCACGTTGAGGAACATATTGAGGTTGAAATTGGCCCAGCCGAGGCCGCCGAGCGCGAGCAAAATCGCAATGATCGGCGGGAACGCCGCGACCACCATGAATGATATCTTGCGAAAGAAGATGATGGCGATGATGCAGCCGGCCAGAATGCCGAGGATGTTGTAGGTCAACCCGTCGCGCTCGACCGCGTTGCGGATTTCGAGCTGCATCACGGGAACGCCGGATAACTCCGCGTTGAGCCCGGTGTCGGCGAGGTCATCGGCCATCAGCTTGCGGATTTCGCCGATCGTGTTGCCGAGCTTGCTGCTGGCGACGACTTCCGGTTCGAGCGACAACACGACCAGCGCCAGCGTGCCATCCTCCGACAACAGCTTGCCACGGATGAGCTCGTTGGTTTTGACGGTCTCGATGAACTTGTCGTAGTCGGCCCCCTGCGGCAGTTCCGACGGGAACAGCGCCGCCGGCAGCTTGCCGGGCGCCGGCGCCTGTCGCGCGGAGAACAGCGAGATCAGGCCGCGCGTGCCTTCCACGAGCTGCAGATCGGTGATGAAGTCGCGCAGCTTCTCGAGATTGTCGCGCGCGAGCAGTTTCTTGCCTTCGACCACCACCAGCACGTCGAACTCGACCGCCGGGAAGCGCTTGATCTCCGATTCATATTGCCGGTATTCCCTGGAATTCGACCGGAACAGCTGGCTCAGCGAATCATCGATCTTGATGCGCTGGATCCCGAAAATCGCGCCGATGATCAGCGCCACGAGAATGATGCAGGACAGGATCGGTGCCTGAACCGCGATGAGCCCTATCCGCTCCAGCCCAAAGGCAATGCTCGCGGTCGGCCGCTGCTCGATCTTCTCGACGTGGACCTCGCTGTCGTTGTTCTTTTCGAGCATGCCCTGTCCAATTCTCACGTCGGCTCAAATACCTGGCGAAGTTCCGGAAAGCGAATCGGGTCTGAAACAGCCTTGCCTAAATGGCACTAGTGCTCCGATTCCGAAGTTCGCAAACATTCGCGGCGACCACTGATGCGAACTTCGGAATCATAAGGAGCACTAGTAACCTAATGTTTTCTAGTGCGGTTTTTGAATTTGAAGTTCCTATGACGAGGTTGCATCAAAACTGATAGGAACTTCAAATTCACCGCACTAGCCCTTGAAAACACGCGGTAAATTTGCCGCGAGAGGTGTAGCAGGTCTATACAGCATGTCGCAAGCGCGTCCGGCAAGCGCAAACGGCGCATGAAGCGATCGCAGCTCTCACGTCTCGGATTCGTCATGTTGGCTTGGACTTGCGGCGATACTGCGGGGCGTTCGGCTGCCGCTTTCGTCCTTTAGCGCGACGCCGGTCAATTCCCGGGCGAGGCCTTCGCGAATCAACCACGCGATCCTGGAAGCGGCTTCATCGTAGCCCAGTCCCGCGCGATGGATGTTGGACAGGCAATTGCGCTTTTCGTCAGTGAGGCCAACCCTGGGGGCGAAGGTCAGATAGACCCCGAGGCTATCGGCGGCGGAGAGGCCGGGCCGCTCGCCAATCAGAACGACAACCATGCGCGCACCCAGAATGGCGCCGATCTCATCGCCCAATGCGACCCGCGCTCCCGACGCAACCACGGCATGGCCGATTTCGATGGCATCGGCGGCCAGTTGTGGAATGAGGCTGCGCAGGAGCCCGATGGCGTGCGCATTGACCGCTGCCGGCGAAAGGCCGTCGCCGACGACAATCGCAAGCCGGCGCGCGCCACCGGCACCGCTCGCCAGCAGTTGCTGCGATTCCGGGTCGAGCATGCGGCCGAGATCCGGACGTCTGAGGTAATCCTTCCGGTGACGGGCACGACTTGAGACACTGGATGCCTCCAGACCAAGCTCACCGAGGCCCCGCATCAAGGCCGATACGTCGAACCCGGCGTGGACCGCGTCACGGGCGCGTGCGTGGTCCAGCGTGAATTCGAGCAATGCCTGGGTCGGCAGGCTTGCGCCGGCGAGGCCAAGCCCGACACGCGCCGGGGTCAGGTCCCGCAGGTCCCCGATCGAAGGGGGCGATGGCGCCCGTGTCTTCATTGGTAGTTACTCAGCAGGGACAGATGCCTCGCGCAGCCGCATCGAATAGTTCGAGGCATTATGCTGACCGCCCGAGGCCGCGCGTGCAAACATGATCAGGTGATGCGCGACGAGCATCGAACCGATGAGATGTTCGATTTCACCGCGGGCAAGACGCCGCAGGGCGAATTTCCAGAATTCGATCTTGTAGTCGCCGAGAACACCAACTTTCCAGAAGATATTGCGCAGCATCGTCAGGCCGAGCTTGATGTTTTGCCACGACGCCTGTTGCCGCGACGGCGGCCGCTTGATCTGGTTCGGATAGGTTTCGCGGATCTGATATTCATAGCGCTCCAACAGCTTGCCGGGCTGATAGGCACTGCCCATACAGGCCCGCCAGATCTTTACGACATCGTCATACGGGAGGTGAAAATCGACGTTGGATTCGCGCCCCTCGTCCTCGATCAGCCGGTTCTCGCGCATCAGCCGATCCCATAGCGGCGTCTTCGGTAGCGCCTGCAGCAGGTTGATGGTCAAGAGCGGAATTTGCGACGCATCGATGAACTCGAGCAGATGCTGTCCGGTCTCGGGCTTGTCGGTGTCCAGTCCGAGAATGATTCCGGAAACGACCTCCATGCCGAAACTGTTGAGCGTCCGGATCGCCTCCATGATGGGAACCATCATGTTGTGATCCTTGTGCATGGCCTTCAATGCCACAGGATCCGGCGTCTCGATGCCGCAGAAGATCGTCGAGAAGAATGCCTCACGCATCCCTGCCAGAATTTCCGGGCGCTTGGCGATGTTCAGCGTCGCCTCGCAGGAGAAGCGCAGCACAAAGCCGGTTCTCTTCTGCCATTCGATCAGATGCGGCAGCAGATCGAGCGCGGCCTTGCGGTTGCCGATGAAATTGTCATCGACGAAATAGACCGAACCTCGAATGCCGCATTCGAGCAATTTGTCGAGTTCGGCGGTGATCTGCTGTGGGGATTTCAGACGCGGATTGCGGCCATAGAGTCCCGGGATATCGCAGAACTCGCACTGGTAAGGGCACCCGCTCGAATACTGGATGCTGCCGAGAAAGTACTTTTTGAGCTCGGCAAGCTCGTAGGCCGGAAGCGGAAACTTTGTCATGTCGAGGCGGTCGGCGGTCTTGAGGACCACCTGCTGCTCGGGGCGGGACAGATCGCGCGCAAGCCGCGCAACCAGCTCGTCAGTCGCATCCCCGAGTTCGCCGACATGAAGGTAGTCGAATGAAGGGTAGTAGTCGGGACAGGCGCTGACCGAAGGCCCGCCGATCGCGACCGGCAGATCAAACGCATGCGCGCGGCGGCAGATATCGTTCATCTGCTGGCGCTGGATATGCATGCCGCTGACGAGCACAGCCTCCGCCCATTCGAAGTCTTCGGTCGTGGCTGCGCGGATGTTTTCGTCGATGAAACGGACCGGCCAATTCGCGGGCAGATAGGCCGCGATCAGCAGCAGGCCCTGCGGAGGCATGAAGGCCTGGACGCCGTCGGTCAGCGGATAGGCGTATTCGAACGTGCCGAACGAAGACGTATAGCGCGGAAACACGCACAGGATGCGGCGTACCGTCTCAACGCTCTCAGCTCTCATCACTTCCTCTGCGACTTCAACCCTTGCAAGCTAAGCACGCACCCAAAGGCTGGGCTACAAATTCCTCAACATTGTGGCAGCCAGTTAACCCCGGGATGACCGGATGGTTGCACGAAAAGCCGCCGGCGGCGGCAGATACTCCTCAGGCGATCAACCGCAATGCAAAATCGGGTAACAGGCCGGTGTTGCCGGCGAGACGAAACTCGGCGTCGGCAAGCCCGGCGCGCAACAACCAGTCGTCGAACTCGGGGGCACGCTTCAGCCCGAACAGGTCGCGGACATAAAGCGCGTCGTGAAACGACGTCGACTGATAATTCAGCATGACATCATCGGCGCCAGGCACGCCCATGATGAAACTCACGCCGGCGGCGGCGAGCAGCGTCAACAGGTTGTCCATGTCGTCCTGATCGGCCTCGGCATGATTGGTGTAACAAACATCGACCCCGAGCGGCAGACCAAGCAGCTTGCCGCAAAAGTGATCCTCGAGCCCGGCGCGGATGATCTCCTTGCCGTCGTAAAGATATTCCGGGCCGATGAAGCCGACCACGCTATTGACCAGCAACGGATCGAAGACACGGGCGACGGCGTAGGCGCGCGCCTCGCAGGTCTGCTGGTCGACGCCGTGATGGGCGTTGGCCGAAAGCGCCGAGCCCTGCCCGGTCTCGAAGTACATCACATTGTTGCCGACGGTGCCGCGCCGGAGCGATAGTCCCGCCTGGTGAGCTTCCCGCAAAAGCGCGAGATCGATGCCAAAACTCCGGTTGGCCGCCTGTGTCCCCGCGATCGATTGGAACACCAGATCGACGGGCACCCGCTGCTCAATCAATCCGAGCGTGGTCGTTACGTGGGACAGCACGCAGCTCTGGGTCGGAATCTGCAATCGCGCAATGATGTCGTCCAGCAAATGCAGCAGCCCGCCAATCACAGCCGGATCGTCGCTTGCCGGATTGATGCCGATGCAGGCGTCGCCGGATCCAAGCAGGATGCCATCCAGTATCGAGGCGGTGATGCCCTTTTCGTCGTCAAAGGGATGGTTGGGCTGCAGCCGCACGCTCATCCGCCCGCGAAGACCAATCGTGTCGCGGAAGGCCGACACCACTTCGCATTTTTTTGCCGCCAGGATGAGATCCTGATTGCGCATCAGCTTCGAAACCGCCGCGGCCATTTCCGGCGTAACCCCGCGCGACAGCTTTTTGAGAACGTCCGACGTCACCTTCCCGGAAAGCAGCCAATCGCGGAACGATCCGACGGTCAGCGAGGATATGGCCGCAAAGGCCGACCGGTCGTGTGTATCGACGATCAGTCGGGTGACTTCGTCATCTTCGTAGGGAATGACGGTTTCCTGGAGGAATTGCGTGAGGGGAACGTCGGCGAGTGCAATCCGCGCCGCAACCATCTCTTCGGCGCTGTCGGCGGCGATCCCGGCCAGGCGGTCACCGGAGCGCGGCGGCGTGGCCTTGGCAAGGAGATCGCGAAGGTCGTCGAAGACGTAGGTGGTGGTACCTATGGCACGCCGATAGACCATTTCCACTCCGGACCATCAGCGCCCTGCGCTGACAACCAGCCCAAGCCTATCACCTTGCGCTGCGGCCGGCGACCAAGCCTTCGCTGGAGCCGACTTCCCGCGCGGGGAACGCCTGCGCCATAACTATTTGATATATCTAATAAATTTTTATCTCTGGACAGGGCCGGACAGACTCGCACTAGGCCGGCCGGATCGGAAATCGCGGCTTATCGCAGCGTGCCATTTCCTCGGAGAATCCAGCGAAGCGCGACGCCTGCGGATTTGGCAACGTGCCGAAAGAGCAAGCAAAGCTTAACATTTTATACAGAGAAATTTCACATAATTTCCTTCGACGGCCGTCACTGTACTGACCGGCCTCCTGAGAGAGGCCTACAATGTCTGCAATTAATAAATCTATTACTGCCCGCATTGGCCTCGCGATTGGGTCACGCCTTTCACTCGCGACCAAACTCTATTCGATCTTCGCCCTTTTTGCGCTTCTGATCGCGGCCATTACCGCGCTGTCCGACTACAACACCCGACGCGGCACGGAGCTCACGGAAGCCATCGAGACCGCAAGCCGCGCGGCGCTCAATGTCGAGCGGGTCAATTCGCTGGTCTATGCCGTGGTGATGGAATCCCGGGGCATCTACATGTCGACGGAAGCTGCCGCCGTGAAGAAGTACGGCGATGGGCTCCACAAGTTCAGCGACCAGCTCGTTGGCGTCGTCAAGAACTGGGAATCCATCGTCCGGGCAGATGACGCCCAGCAGTTTTCAGTCTTCAAGAAGCGAATCGAACAATTCGTCGAATTCCGCAAGGAGCTCGTTCGCCGCGCCGTCGAGATTGGTCACGACGCGGGCCGCGAATGGGGCGATAACGATGCCAATCGCAAGGTACGCTCCGCCCTCAATACCGATCTCGAAGCGCTTTCCCATGTCTATGCCGAACGCAGTAAGCGGATCGGCGAGAAAACCGAGGTCAACCGTCAACTGGCCTTTCTGTTGACCTGTCTTGGCGGCCTGGCGCTGGTGCTGGTCGGCGCCGGCGTCTTCATCATCGCACGTTCGGTCGCCCGGCCGCTTTCGGCGATCACGACCACCATCAAGCGGGTCGCCGAAGGCGCCGAAGATGTCGAGGTCCCGCATACCGATCGAGCCGACGAAATTGGCGCATTGGCGCGGGCAATCCATATCTTCCAGGAAGCGATGGATCGCAATCGCAATCTCAATTCGCAGGTGCTGCTGGACTCCAAGGCACGCGAAGATCGGGCCCGCCACATTGAATCCTCGGTGGAAGCGTTCCGAACCGCGATCGGCAGCGTACTGGGCGCGGTCAACGACAATGCCTCGGCCATGCGCGATACCGCGCAGTCCATCACCGAGCTGGCATCGGATGCAAGCGGCCGCGCGAGCGCCGCCGCCCAGGCGACCGAGCAAGCCTCCAGCAACGTTTTCGCCGTCGCCAGCGCGGCCGAAGAGCTATCTACTTCCATTGAGGAGATCGGCCGACAGGTCCGCCTATCCGCAACTGTCGTCGAACAGGCCGGTCAGCGGACCGAAAAGTCGGTCGCCGAGATTGAGAGTCTCGCCGCGGCGACCCAGCGCATCGACGGTGTCCTCAGCTTGATCCAGGCGATTGCGGAGCAAACCAATCTTCTCGCGCTGAACGCCACGATCGAAGCTGCTCGCGCCGGCGAGGCCGGCCGCGGCTTCGCGGTGGTGGCCCATGAGGTCAAGACTCTCGCAGGGCAGACCGCCAAGGCGACTTCTGAAATCGGTCAGAACATCAGCATGATTCAGGCCTCCACACGCAATGCGGTCGATGCGGTACGCGAAATCGGCACCGCCGTGCGCGAAATCAATGAAGTCACCTCGAATATCGCCGGCGCCGTTGGGCAGCAGGATGCCGCGACGCGTGAGATTTCCGCAAACGCGCAACTGGCCGCCGACGGCAATTCGACCCTGGTCGCCAATATTGGGGCGCTCAGCGAAGCCATAGGCGACACCAACAAGGTCGCGACGTCGGTCCTCTCGGCGTCAAGCGACCTGACATCCATGGCAGAACTGCTGTCGCGCGAGGTCGACAAATTCTTCTGCAACCTGCGCGCCGGCAGCGATGGCGACGGTGCCGTGCGAACCGGGACAGCCAACTGAAACGTTAGCCTCGCTGCTGGGGCAGGATCTCGCTTGCGATCTCGGCGACAGATCGCGCCAGTCCTGCGCGCTCTCGCGGCTACCATTGCACAACCTTACCGATCACCTACGTTTGCCCGATACGAGGCCCACCAGGCTCACTGCTGCACACAGGCCGCACCGCAGGCCTTTCGCAGTGGATTTGGGATCCCGGTCACTCCACCAGCAGCACATCCACCGCGACGTTAAGCTTTTGCTTGCGCGATCCCACGATGATGCCGTCCACCGGCGAGACGTCGGAGAAATCCCGCCCCACAGCCAGGACGATGTGATCGTTCTCGACGAGGATGTCGTTGGTCGGGTCAAAACCGATCCAGCCGAGCCCCTCGCCGCACCACAGGGATACCCAGGCATGGGTGGCGTCGGCGCCCTGCAGTCGCGGCTTGCCTGGTGGCGGGATCGTGCGCAGATAGCCGCTGACATAGGCCGCGGGCAGGCCGAGGCCGCGCAGGCCGGCGATCATCACATGAGCGAAATCCTGGCAGACGCCGTGACGCTTTTCGAACACCTCGTTGAGCGGAGTCGAGATGACGGTGGCTTTCGCATCGTACCTGAAATCGGTGCGGATCCGGTGCATCAGATCGACCGCGCCGGCAAGGATACCGCTTCCCGGCGGAAAACTTGCCGAGGCATATGAGGTAACCGGCCGCTGCAGTGGCACCAAGGGGCTCGCGAAGACGTATCCGATCGGCGAGGCGGGGCCGAGGCTGGTGGCCGCGATGGCCACGTCGCGGACGCTTTCCCAGGCGCGGCTTTGCGCGTCGCGGCCGGGAGCGCTGCGGGAGACCGACACGCGGGAGCGGGAATCGATCCGAAGGTTGCGATGCGGGGTTTCGATCAGGATGCTCTCGGTGTGCGTCCCGAAAAAGTCCCGTCGTACCGCGCGGTCGGTGGGACGCGGCCTGATATCGACCGTGTGCGAGACCAATTCCTGCCCGCCACCGCTTCTCGGTTCCAGCCGCAACGAGCACCGCGCGAAACTGACCGCACTTTCGTAACTATAGCTGGTGACGTGACGGATGTCGTAGATCACGCAAGACCCGTCAGCTTTTCGGGCCGGCTCGCATTGGGCCCGTGCGGAAAATAATGCAGTCCGATGGCGTCGGCGAGATTAAGCAGGTGCTGTTCAAGCGCAAACAGCGTCTTGGTATCGAGGGAAGCCGCCTCCGCCGTCGTCAATGTCGCCTGCAGGGCGACCGCCAGACGCTGCGGCCGCTCGATCAATCCTCCCTCCTTCAAGGTCGGCAGGCTGGCGATGTGATCGTTCAGCGCGGAAACCTGGAACGCGACCGAACGCGGATTGTAAGGGTCCAGAACCACAAGGTCGCGCACCGGCGCCAGCAGCGGGCCCACGAGGTAGCGCGAGCGATAGGTGATCTGGCAATCTACCAGCGTCAGCAGGATGTCGAGATCTTCGCCGCTGGCTTCGTCATAGGCGAACTGGCGCGCGAAACGCACGGTGTTGATCGCCCGCTCGGCGCGGCGACCCATTTCGAGAAAACGCCAGCCGGCGGCGCGGTTCATGTTTTCCTGCGCCAGGCCTGCGAAGCTCGCGAGTTCCCGCAGCGTCAGCTCGGCGGCGCTGATTGCGCCATCGTCATCCTCAACCTCCTCCCCAAGACGTTCCGCCATCTCGGTAATGACCTGCCAGGCATCCGGCGAGAGCCGTTCGCGCAACGATGTCGCGGTACGCTGGGCCGAGCGCACCAGCGACAAGGCCGAACCAAACCTTTCCTCGCTTTGCAGCGCCTCGGCCGCGATTTTCGCGGGCTGCGTCCGTGTCGTTTGCGACGTCGCGCCCCATGCCACGAGCAGCCGCTGAATTCGCTCCACCGAGTGAAGCACAGGTGACGATCCCTTCACGGGATCGCGCAGCGACGTCGCGAGCGCCCGCACCAGCCGCAAGGTCGCCTCGGCGCGCTCAAGGTAGCGGCCAAGCCAGAACAGATTGTCGGCGGCCCGGCTTGGTACCCAGCCGGCGATGCGCCTGATCCGCACCGTATCTCCCGCCGGCAGCAAGGTCGTCGGCGGCACGGCCTTGTCGGAAACCACCCATACGTCCGCCGCCCGCGCGCCATCCCCCATCGACACGGCACGGGCATCGAGCTGCTCGGCGATCCGGCAAAAGCCGCCGGGCATGATGGTCCAGCCCTGGGGCGTTGCGGCTGCGAAAACCCTCAAGACGAACGGGCGCGGCGTGATCCGCCCCTGGTCCCACACCGGCATGGTCGAGAGCCGAACCAGTTCCTGGCCGACGAAGTCGATGCCGCGATCGTTGATCGCCGTCCTGAGCCGTTCGCGTTCGGCCGGCGGCAACTCGCCGGCGAGCACGGGACCGTTACCCGGAAAACCCGGCACCCCTCTGCGGTAGGCGCCTTCGATGGCAACCTCGTCGAGCCGCGACAACACTTCCTCGCGCGCGGATTTCTGGCCGCACCACCAGGTCGCGATGTGCGGCATCTTCAGGTCTTCGCCGAAGAAACGCCGACTCAGGCTCGGCAGGAAGCCGAGAAGCGCGCGCGCTTCCATCACGCCGGAACCCGGCATATTGGCGACGACGACACCGTTCTTGCGGAGCACGTCGATCAGGCCGGGCACGCCGAGTTGCGAGGACGCGTCGAGTTCCAGCGGATCGAGAAAATTGGAATCCACCCGGCGCAGCAACACGTCGAGCCGCTTCAGGCCGGCGACGGTGCGGATATGGATGCGGTCGCCGCTGACGGCGAGATCGTCGCCCTCGACCAGCAGGAATCCGAGGTAGCGCGCCAGTGTGGCGTGTTCGAAATAGGTCTCGCTGAACTGGCCGGGCGTCAAGAGCCCGATGCGCGGCTCGTCGCGGTCGGCGCTCGCGCGCAAGGCGTCGCGGAACGCCTCGAAGAATGGCGCAACCCGCTCCACATTCATCGACTTGTAGAGCGTCGCGAAGGCGCGCGACAGCACCAGCCGGTTTTCCAGCGCATAGCCTGCGCCCGATGGCGCCTGGGTCCTGTCGCCCAGTACCCACCAGCGCCCATCGGGTCCGCGGCCGACATCGGCGGCGTACAGGCTGAGGTATCGGCCGCCAGGGGGTTTGATCCCGCAAACCGAGCGCAAATATTCGGGGCTGCCGGCAATGGCCGCCGCCGGTATCGCGCCCTCGGCCACCAGTCGGCCTTCGCCGTAAAGATCGCTCAGCACCAGTTCCAGCAATTCCGCGCGCTGCACAATGCCGGCGGTCAACTGCCGCCATTCGGCGTCGTCGATCAGGAGCGGCAGATGGCTCAACGGCCAGATCCGGTCGGAGGTTTCGCCGGGCGCGCGATAGCTCACGCCGGCCTCCCTCAAATGCCGGTCGGCCGATCCGAAACGCCGCTCGATTTCGCCGGGCGTCAGCGCGGCGAACGCATCGAAAAAGCGGGTCCAGACCGCGCGAGGCACCCCGTCCTGCGCGATATATTCATCGGGAATTCCAGGCAGGCGCACATAGTCGCGCATCCACTGCGCCACGCGCCGGCTACCTGGACGGGCCTTGTTTGCCTGACTGTTTCCCTGGCCGGCGTGTTCCGCCATCCCCACTCCCGCCCCAGAATATTGGTGCTGATTCGAAGCAGAACCAATGCTCTAGTCTCTTATTTTAACGCGCTTTCTTGACGCGAACCAGTATCCCCTTCGCTCGACAACGCTCTCTGGCCATACCTTCAATGCAGGAGCGGCGTCCTCAAGTCGAGGGTCAAGGGAAATTCAATTGTGCGTTCCTCGCGCGGCGGATCGACCTTGCCGGGCGTATGGCCGTGATCCTGAAACCGGGCGAGCCGCCTGGCCTCCGCCTCGTAGGAATTGACCGGTTTGGTCTCGTAGCTGCGTCCGCCGGGGTGCGCGACGTGGTAGACGCAGCCCCCCAGCGACCGCCCGTTCCAGGTATCGATGAGATCGAAAGTCAGTGGCGCATGAACCGGAATGGTCGGGTGCAGCCCCGACGCCGGCTGCCACGCCTTGAAGCGGACGGCGGCGACCGCCTCGCCGGAACGGCCGGTTGCGGTCATCGGCATCCGCCTACCGTTACAGGTGACGACGTGACGGCCTTCGACAAAGCCCGACGCCTTGACCTGCAACCGCTCCACCGACGAATCGACATAGCGCACGGTGCCCCCGGCCGAGCCCTCTTCACCGAGAACGTGCCAGGGCTCGAGCGCCTGACGCAGTTCGAGCGAAACGCCGCCATGGTGAACCCGGCCGAACACGGGAAACCGGAATTCGAGCTGTGCCGCGTACCAATCCGGTGAAAAATCGTAGCCGGATTGCTTCAGTTCGGCGAGCACGTCCAAAAAGTCTTCCCAGAGGAAATGCGGCAGCATGAAGCGGTCGTGCAGCGTCGTGCCCCAGCGCACGAATTTGCCCTCCTGCGGTTCGCGCCAAAGCTTGGCGATCAAGGCGCGGATCAAAAGCTGCTGCGCCAGCGACATGCGCGGGTCCGGCGGCATTTCCAGCGCGCGGAATTCGACCAGACCGAGCCGGCCGGTGGCGCCGTCGGGAGAATAAAGCTTGTCGATGCAGATTTCGGCACGGTGGGTATTGCCGGTGATATCGACCAGAATGTGCCGGAACAGGCGGTCCACCAGCCACAACGGCGCTTTGATTCCCGGCGGCGGGACGTGGGCGAGCGCGATCTCCAGTTCATAAAGGCCGTCGTGCCGGGCCTCGTCAATGCGCGGCGCCTGGCTGGTGGGCCCGATGAACATGCCCGAGAACAAATAAGACAGCGACGGATGCCGCTGCCAGTACAGCACAAGGCTCTTCAAGAGATCCGGGCGGCGCAGGAATGGCGAGTCCGAAGGCTGGCTGCCGCCGACCACCACATGATTGCCGCCGCCGGTGCCGGTGTGCCGGCCATCGATCAGGAAGCGATTGGCCCCGAGCCGGACCTTTGCCGCGTCTTCATAGAGGCCGAAGGTGATATCGACCGCCTCGCGCCAGCTGGTTGAAGGCTGGATGTTGACCTCGATGACGCCGGGATCGGGGGTCACCTTGATCACCTCGACGCGCGGGTCGAAGGGCGGCGGATAGCCCTCGACATGAACCTTGACCTGCATTTCCTCGGCGGTCGCCTCCACCGCCGCGACCAGTTCCAGATAGTCCTCAAGTCTCTCCACCGGCGGCATGAAGGCGCACAGCACGCCGTCGCGGATCTCGATCGACATCGCGGTGCGAACGCCGCCGCCCGTGAGGCTTTGTTCATGCACCTCCTGATGCGGCGCGCTCTCTGCCGGCGCCGCATCGTAGACCGGCAACTCCTCGCGCGGCTCCAGCGGGTCCTGCTCGACGATGTAGGGATACTCGTCGGCGGCAATGTGCGGCAATGAGGCGATCGGCAGCCGCAACCCCAGCGGTGAATCCCCAGGCGTCAGGAAAAGGTTGCCGCGGCGCAGCGTCCATCGCTCGCTCTTCCAGCGCGAGGAAGATTTGCTTGCGTCGGCGTTCCAGCGCTGGATCGGCAGGACGAATCCTTTGGGAGTGTCGAGCCCGGAATCGAACACCCGCGCCATGCGCGCTCGTTCTTCCGGATCGGACAATTTGGAGTCGCTGGGATCGACATTCGCTGGTAGCGCTGCTTCCTTTTGTAACCAATGACCAGGGTCTTCGAAAGCCGGCAGGATAAACTCGGAATCGACACCGAGTTTTTTGGCCGTGCCTTCCGCGAAGCGTTCGGCATCGTCGATCCGCGCCTTATGCGGTCCTGCGACATCCGCGATCAGGTCGGAGTTCTTCCAGATCGGCACACCGTCCTTGCGCCAGTACAGACCGAACGCCCAGCGCGGCAGGCTTTCGCCGGGATACCATTTGCCCTGCCCGTAATGCAGCAGGCCGCCCGGCGCGAAGCGCGACCGCAGCCTGCGAATGAGATCGTCGGCGAGGCCACGCTTGGTCGGGCCGACGGCTGCGATATTCCATTCCGGCGATTCCAGATCGTCGACCGAAACGAAGGTCGGCTCACCCCCCATCGTCAACCGCACGTCGCCGGCCTTCAGGTCGGCATCGACCTGCTCGCCGAGCTTGTCGAGACGCGCCCAGGATTCATCCGAGAACGGTCGCGTGATCCGCGGCGCCTCGCGAATCCGCTTGACGCTCATCTCGAAGCCGAATTCGACCTGTGCGAATCCGACGGCGCCGCTGATCGGCGCCGCCGTGCGGTAATGCGGCGTGGCGGCGACGGGAATGTGCCCCTCGCCGGTCAGCATGCCCGAGGTGACGTCAAAACCGATCCACCCCGCACCCGGCAGATAGACCTCGGCCCAGGCATGCAAATCCGTAAAGTCGCTCTCGACCTCGCGCGGACCCTCGACCGGATCGATGTCGGGGCGCAATTGAATGAGATAGCCCGAGACGAAACGCGCGGCGAGACCGAGATGCCGCAAGGTCTGGATCAAAAGCCACGCCGAGTCGCGGCAGGAACCCGCGCCGGAAGCCAGCGTCTGCTCCGGCGTCTGGATGCCCGGCTCCATCCGAATGATGTAGCGGATTTTCTTCTGCATCTGCGCGTTGAGGTCGACCAGAAAATTGACCGTGCTGGTCGCTTCCCGCGGAATCCCGGCAAGGTAGGCGGCAAGCAGCGGTCCGGGCTCGATGGTTGCGAGATAGGGCGCGAGTTCGGTCTTGAGATCGGCGGTGTAGCTAAACGGAAAACTGTCGGCATAGGGTTCGACAAAGAAGTCGAACGGATTGATCACCGTCATCTGCGCCGTGAAATCGACCTCGATCTTCAGCTCGGAGGCCTTTTCCGGAAACACAAAGCGGGCGAGCCAGTTGCCCTGCGGGTCCTGCTGCCAGTTCACGAAATGATTTGAGGGCGTAACCTTGAGCGAATAGCTCAGGATAGGTGTGCGCGTGTGCGGCGCCGGCCGCAACCGGACGGTCTGGGGGCCGAGGTCGATCGGACGGTCATATTTGTAGTGCGTGACGTGATGTAGTGCGACGAAGATCGACACAGACGGAGTGCTCCAGCAGCTTTTTTAAGCAGAACACTGGTTCCGACTGACATCAAGCACTAACAACGGGCAAGCGTTGCCTATGGGGGTGGCTGGTGGCGCCCATGTCCAAGGGCGTCCCCGCGAAAGCGGGGACCCCAGCGTGAGCGCAATTGCGCTCATCGGAACGCCGCGGCCTCGCGTTTTTGGCACGGTGGCTAACGGCTTCTGCTCCAACCAACACCTGTGGTTATGGATCCCTGCGTTCGCAGGGACGACACCTACCGTAATGCGTTCCCTGATTCAGTTTTTCAATCAACGCTGCTCGCAAACACAGCTTCGCGATCTCGCCGCCCGTTTCGCGCGAGGTTTGCTATCGAGTTCCCGCCCTCTGCCGTCAGAGGGCGCAGGGAATGCCGGGCGCCCGTTGCACCCGCAGCCGCGTGTGGTGTGTAGAAAGCACACGCGTTAGTCACCACAGGTTCACCGGAACACCCGGCATTCCCCGCGCAATGGTTTTAACGGTTTCCTTCGCGCTCTTGTGTGACCGGGCTTTTTTGCCACCGTCATCCCTGAGAAGCTTGCTTCTCAAGAACTTGACGCCAGCGTCGGGGCGTCAGGACCACACGACTTCGCCGTCCGCAAGCGAAGCGCCCTCGTCAGAAGCGCCACTTACGTCCATCGCATCCCGCCTCGCGTCCGTGACGATCGCGAGCCGCCCCTCTGTGAGGCGAGACGGGGCGAGCTTGTAGAGATGATTTGC
This sequence comes from uncultured Alphaproteobacteria bacterium, assembly GCA_963753875.1. Taxonomy (GTDB): domain Bacteria; phylum Pseudomonadota; class Alphaproteobacteria; order Rhizobiales; family Xanthobacteraceae; genus Bradyrhizobium. Next base: position 31,082 of record CAVWDY010000004.1, read on the forward strand.
CCGACGGCGAAAGCGGAAAATTTTTCACGAAGGGGCTGGACACGAAAATTGCGGGACAGCCCGTCGGGCAAATCACACAGACCTCACAAGCCCAAACGCGTCCGCGCAAGCGGAAATAAGTCCAGAGTATTCGTCACCATCGCAGGTCCGTAGGGCCGGTTGAAGCCGAAGGCATAACCCGCCGTCTCCCGACACGATAGTTCGTGCATCCCCGTACAAATCGCGGCCCGTCGTTATCTAAATTGGCGGGCTTTACAGCTTCCGCCTTCGCCCTTCGAGCTACGGCGGACAAGTCGCCTCCAACCCGCCCTACGGACCTAACAACGGGCAGCGATTGCCTATGAGGCTGGCGGGGGCGCCCCATAATCCCGGGTCGTCCCCGCGAACGCGGGGACCCATACCGCGTGATCTGTCGATGGCGCGCGGTGGCTGACACCTTCCGCAATACCGAGGCCTGTGGTTATGGGTTCCTGCTTTCGCAGGAACGACAGCTCACATCGTCGCCCCCAGCACCCAGGGCGCGAATTCAGCGCCGGATGGGTGGAGCCACCGGGTCCGGCCTTCGGCCGGCCCGATGATAAACTCCGCGATACCCATCGATTAAAATTTGCAAAGATGATGGGTTTCGCGAAGGGCTCAACCCATCCTTGCTACGCATTGTTTCAAAAAGGCGGCTGCCGCGGTGCCTACCCGATAGGTCCGCTGTTCCCCGACAGCGACAAAATTCCGCAGGGCAGCGAAATGAGGCGATGCGCCAATTTCAGCCGCGAGCCACCCTTCCTCCTGCCCGGGCTGTCGTATATGAGAGATTTGCCAACGGAACGTGCCGATAGTCTCGAGGGGCGAATTGACGGCGTGGATGGCGGCGACGGTTAGTTAATCAAAAAGCCGCAATCTGACGCTTGATCGACACGCGCGCGGACTGGCATTTCAACCGGGGCATGGCATGGCAAATCGATTTGCGACGGCGCAATCCACCGGGGCGATGCGGCGTTGGGGGCCTCCCGCGGTTGTGACGCTCGCGGCGATGGCCGCGCTGACGGCGCTGACCGCCGACGCCGCGGCGAGACAGGCGCGCCCCGCGCCGCCCACCGAAGCGACGGCGCCGCGCGATGCAGGCGAGCCGATCATGGCGATTGTGTCGATCAAGACCCAGCAGGTCACTTTCTATGATGCCGACGGCTGGATCTTCCGCGCGCCGGTGTCGACCGGCATCACGGGACGCGAGACGCCGGCCGGCGTCTTCGCCCTCCTCGAGAAGGACCCGGACCACCACTCGAGCCTCTATGACGATGCCTGGATGCCGAACATGCAGCGCATCACCTGGAACGGCATTGCGCTGCACGGCGGGCCGCTGCCCGGCTATGCCGCCTCGCACGGCTGCGTGCGGATGCCCTACGACTTTGCAGAGAAGATGTTCGACAAGACGCGGATCGGGATGCGGGTGATCATCTCGCCGAACGACGCGGCCCCGGTCGAGTTTTCCCACCCGGCGCTCTTCGTGCCGAACGCGCAAGCCCTTCCGGCTGCTCCGGCGCGTGCCGAGACGCTCGCCCGCGAAGCCGCGGAGGCCGCCAGGACGGCCGACGAGGCGACGAAAGCCGCCGCGACGGCGGCGCGCGAGACCGCATCGCTCACGGCGTCGCTGCGCAAGCTGGAATGGCGCAAGACCCGCGCCGACGCCGAGCTCGCTTACGCCGACAAGGCGCTCGCCGCTGCAAAGACGGACCAGGCCAAAGGGCGGGCCGAGGAGCGAAGCAGAAGGCCGCTCCCAAGGCCGCGGAAGCGGGGACGCAGCTCGACACCGCCAGGGCCGACGCGAAGTCGAAGCTCGACGCCGCCGCCGCCGCAAAGGACGCCGCCAAGGCGGCCGCGACCAGGAAGGCGGACGCCGCCAAGGCGGCGAACGAGGCGAAGCTCGCGCTCGAGCCGGTCTCGCTCTACATCAGCCGCGCGACGCAGAAGCTTTACGTGCGGCGCAACACGCATAAGCCGTGGGCGGACGGGGGCGAGGTGTTCGATGCGACCATTGAGGTTCCGGTCACGATCCGCAATCCCGACAAGCCGATCGGCACGCATGTGTTCACGGCGGTGGCGCGCAACGACGCCGGCCTGCGCTGGACCGCGGTCACGATCGACAACTCCGACGACGCCAAGGACGCGCTCGACCGCATCACCATCCCGCAGGATGTGCTCGATCGCATCGCGCCGACCGCAGTGCCGCGATCCTCGATCATCGTCTCGGACGAGCCGCTGAGCCGCGAGACCAACTATCGCACCGAGTTCGTCGCGGTGCTGAACAACCAGCCCCAGGGCGGCTTCGTGACGCGCCGGCCTACGGTAGATATCCCCGTTGCGAGCGGCAACTCCTGGGGCGACGGCGGCTTCGGCTTCTTTTTCCAGCGCAATTGGGAACCCCAAACTGGCAATACGCGGCGGCGCGGCGACCAGTTCTATCATCCGGTGCAACAGGGTTCGTGGTAAGACACGGCACGCCGCGCGAGCTGCGAGCCATCCCCTCTATCGCCAATATGGAGGCCCCATATTTTGGTCAACAGAGCCAGGGTAGTCACCGTCTCCGTACGGGCCTCCCCACCCTGAATGATAGGTTGGATGAGCTATGCCGAAGTCAAAATGGTCAAAATCTTGCGCAGGCATTTTATGCAACGCAAGGCCATAGTGCTCGTGATACACGCGGTGCATTCCATGGCCGCCACTGCTGGCTGCCATTGCCGGACCCGCGAGTACAAACGAAAGTGCGGCGGCTCCAATTACTCCGAACTTCGTCATGATCGTTCTCCTTTAGGCCCCAAGCACGGCCGCGCCCCACTGCTGGGGAATGATGGGGGACGGGCGGCGACCGTGCATGCCGCGCCATCGGAAGAAACACGACATGCTAAAACAGTGCGGCTTTGCAAACACCAAGCAGCAAAGCAGCTCGGGTCACCACCATGACTTAACGTCCAACTCCGCAAATGGAATCCCGCAGTCTTTCTAAAATTCCGTTTATGCATCCTTGGTTATCGGGGGAACCTCGACCTTGGAGCAGCCCCCTTCAATCGCCGTTCCACTGAAGGCCGAACCAAGCTGCCTTTGCAGGGACGACGCAAAAAGATGCCATTGCGTGCGCGACGCAAGCGCGCCGCGGGCTGCCTCACATGTCACCCGAAAACCACAGGCGGTCCGTAGGGCGGGTTGAAGCCGAAGGCGTAACCCGCCATCTCCCGAGACGATAGGTCTAACAAATCGTGGCCCGCCGTTCTCTGAAGTGGCGGGTTTGCGGCTTCCGCCTTCGCTCTTCGAGCTACGGCGGACAAGTCACCTCCAGCGCGCCTTACGTACCTGCCCGCATCCGGCGTCAACATTTGGTTGACCACCACCCGATATAGTAGATATACTATAGGCCTGAAATCGATAAGCAAAACCGACACACCGCTGGAATTCATTGGCACCTCGCGGGATGACCTGAGTGAATTTCCAGCGGAGGTCAAATATTGCATCGGCTTTGCGCTTCGCACCGCTCAGAAGGGCGGCAAACATCCCGATGCCAAACTGCTGAAAGGATTCAAGGGCGCCAGTGTTCTCGAAATCGTGTCCGATTTTGACGGCAACACCTTTCGCGCCGTCTACACGGTGAAAATAAAGGGCGTGATTTACGTGCTTCACGCCTTTCAGAAGAAATCCAGGAAGGGCATCGCGACGCCAAAAACAGAGCTAGCCAAGATCAAGCGCAGATTGAAAGAAGCCGAGCAAGCGAGTCTGGAGAGAGAGCGATGAAAAAAGCCAGAGTCACAAAGAGCAGCGGCAACGTGTTCGCGGACATCGGCCTGCCCAACGCTGCCGAGCATTCGATCAAGGCAGACCTTGTGCTGCGTATCGCGGCGCGGATCAAATCGAAGGGACTGACACAAGCCAAGGCCGCATCATTGCTCGGTCTGGCGCAACCGGATGTGTCGAAACTTTTACGGGGGCATTTTGCCGGATATGCTTACGAACGCCTGTTCGGCTATCTCAATGCTTTGGGAGAACGGGTCTCGATCGAAGTATCGCAAGCCAAAACCAAAAAAGACGCCCGGCTTGAGCTGGAAATGGCAGACTGAGGCAGGCCAGCCGGAAGCCTCGTGGCCCGTCGTTCTCTGAAGTGGCGGATTATGGCTTCCGCCTTCGCTCTTCGAGCTACGGCGAACAAGTCGCCTCCAACCCGCCCTACGGACCTATCCATCGTCATTGCGAGGAGCGTAAGCGACGAAGCAATCCATCGTTCCGCATATCGGCTCGATGGATTGCTTCGCTGCGCTCGCAATGACGGGGTTGGCGGTTTTGTACATCGTCGCGCCCAGCGCGTAGGATGGGTGGAGCGACTTGTCCGCCGCAGCTCGAAGAGCGAAGGCGGAAGCGATACCCATCGATTTTCGTCTATGAAAGCGATGGGTTTCGCGAAGGGATCAACCCATCTACGGGCTGCCATCTGGCTTTACCGAAGTGAAAGCTCCCGCAAAGCATTTTTGATTTCCTTCAAATCATTTAACGCTTTGCAGTTCCTGAGAAGTGGACCCACTTCTTTGTCGCCTTGCGCGTTCATGGCACGCAACATCATTGCCACTGATTTTCGAGCGGCTTCTTCAATTTCCAGTCTCTTTTCCGACTGCAATGGCCTGGCAATCGTCGATTCAATTTCCATGGTCGCTAGTTGGGCTTGAACGTAGTTCTTTTTGGCTTCAGCATTGGACGCCAGCTTTGAAAGACCCCCATACATAAGCGAACATTCAGAAAAGCGGCGCACTACCCTTTCCCGCAGTTCGATGCCTTCCTTGTTTTCTTCTATGGCGCTATTTATCGCCGCGGTTACGTCAAGTGCGGCCCATGTACTGTCTCCGCCAGCGGATTGTGCGTAGGCAAAGCGCGGCGAGATCGGCAAGGCCGATATTACGCCAAAGACCAGCAGTAAGATCACCCCGGGACTGTCGGACATCACTGGTTCCCCAAATCTAATTTAGCGCGCTGCTAAAGGCGTTCAGAGGTTTCGTCAACACGGGAAGCGGCCCTACGCACGTTGCCAATAACGGACAAGTCGCCTCCAACCCGCCTTACCAACCGTCATTGCGGGATCGTCCGCGACGAAGCAATCCATCGTTCCGCATATCGGCTCAATGGATGGCTTCGCTTGCGCTCTCAATGACGCGTGAGGCGCGCGCTCCCCCACCTCACATCGTTGCGCCCAGCACCCAGGGCGCGAATTCAGCGCCGCCGAAGTCGAAGTTTTCGCTCTTGGTCGGCTGACCCGAAGCCGTCTTGAGCATCAGGTCGAAAATGCGCTGGCCGCATTGCTGCACGGTCTCCTCGCCGTCGAGGATGGTGCCGCAATTGACGTCCATGTCGTCTTCCATGCGCCTGTACATCGCCGAGTTGGTCGCAAGCTTGATCGAGGGCGCGGGCTTGCAGCCGAACACGCTGCCGCGTCCGGTGGTGAAGCAGACGAGGTTGGCGCCGCCGGCCACCTGCCCCGTGGCCGCGACGGGGTCGTAGCCGGGCGTGTCCATGAAGACAAAACCCTTTTTTGTCACTGCCTCGGCGTAATTGAGAACGTCCACGAGATTGGTGCTGCCGGCCTTCGCCATCGCGCCGAGCGATTTTTCCAGGATCGTGGTGAGGCCGCCGGCCTTGTTGCCGGGGCTGGGATTGGCGTTCATCTCCGCGCCTTCGCGGGCGGTGTACTCTTCCCACCAGCGCATCAGCGCCACCAGTTTTTCGCCGACCTCGCGGCTGACCGCGCGGCGCGTCAACAGATGTTCGGCGCCGTAGGTCTCAGGCGTCTCCGACAGAATGACGGTGCCGCCGTGCCGCACCAGAAGATCGCTCGCCGCTCCCAGCGCCGGGTTGGCGGAGACGCCGGAATAGCCGTCGGAGCCGCCGCATTGCAGCGCCACCGTCAATTCGCTCGCCGGCACAGGCTCGCGCTTCACCTTGTTGGCGTCGGTGAGCGCCTCGCGCACAAAGGCGACGCCGGCCTCGACGGTCTTGCGGGTGCCGCCGATTTCCTGAATCTCCAGTTCGCGCAGGCGGCCGGCGAGCTTCTGCTCCTGCATCAACCCGCCGATCTGGTTGACCTCGCAGCCCAGGCCCAGCACGACCACGGCGGAGAAATTCACATGCCGCGCGTAACCGCCGAGCGTCCGGCGCAGGACGGTCAGCGGCTCGCTCGAGGTCATGCCGCAGCCGGTCTTGTGGGTGAGCGCGACCACGCCATCGACATTGGGAAAATCGGCCAGCGGATTGTCGCCGGTGAACGGGTTCTTCTTGAAGATATCCGCGACGAGCCCTGCGACATGCGCGCTGCAATTCACCGAGGTGAGGATGCCGATATAATTGCGGGTCGCCACCCGTCCGTCGGGACGGCGGATGCCGTCGAAGGTCGCGGGCAGATCGAAGTTCGGCACCGGCTTGACGTCGACGCCAAACGCGTAGTCCTTGGCGAAATCGCCCATGCCGCAATTCTGGGTATGGACGTGCTGGCCCGGCGCAATCGGCGCCGTCGCAAAGCCGATGATCTGGCCGTAACGACGGATCGGTTCGCCGACCGCGATGGGACGAATCGCAACCTTGTGGCCGGCTGGAATGCGTTCGACCGTGGCCACGCCATCGGCCACCACCATGCCGGGCGGAAGGCTCGAGCGCGCGATCAGCACGCCATCATCGGGGTGCAGTCGAATGACGGGTGCTGGCGCCATGTGGTGTCTCCGTTGTAAGATGGGCGAATGGCGAGTGGTGAATGGCGAATAGGGTAATTTCCGCTCGCCACTCCCTATTCGCTACTCGCTACTCGCGTCCCCTCAAGCCTTGCCGCCCGATTCTTTCCTCGTCTGCGCGACCTGCATCTTGGCGTAGGTCGCCAGCAACCCGCTGTCGTTGAACAGGGTCACGAGCTTGAAGCCCATGTTGATCGCCTTGGTCGCGCCAACCGCGCCACTGCAGTGAATACCCGGATAGAGGCCGCGCTTGCCGCACTCCTTCACGATCTTCTCGTAAATCTTGAGGATCTCCGGTTCTTCGCGGTCAAGCTTCGGCACCAGGCCATAGGAAAAGCCGAGATCGGAGGGACCGATATAGACGCCGTTGATGCCTTCGACATCGAGGATCGATTCCATGTTCTCGATGGCGGTCCTGGTTTCCATCATCGGGAGCAACACGATCTCCTCGTTGGCGGTCTTTTGATAGGTGCCGGCCGAACCATACATCCCGGAACGGATCGGGCCGTTCGAACGCGTGCCGCGCGGCGGGTATTTGCTGTAGGCGACGAGGTTTTCGGCTTCTTGTTTAGTGTTGACCATCGGGCAGATCACGCCATAGGCGCCGCCGTCGAGCACCTTGCCGATGATGCCGGGCTCGTTCCACGGCACCCGCACCATCGGCGTCACCGGATGGCCGTGCATCGCCTGGAAGCATTGCACCATCGATTGATAATCCTGCACGCCGTGCTGGATGTCGACGGTGACGCTGTCGAAGCCGCATTGCGCCATCACTTCGGCCGAAAAGCCCGACGGTATCGCAAGCCATGCGTTCACCACCACCTTGCCCGAAGCCCATATTTCTCTGACTTTGTTCGCCATTGTTTTTCCCTTGCTTTGTCGATAACGCCGTCATTGCGAGGAGCGTGCGGCGCAAATTACCGGGTTGCCCTTTGGATGCTTGCCTCGCTCACGCCGACGTCGCGGGCGGTGTTCACGATCGCGGCCCAGGTGTCGTCCGGCAAGGGCACGCCATTTTTGCTGCGATCGGCGCGCATCCTGGCTTCCGGTTCGCCCGGGATCAGCACGGCGTCGATACCGGCGGCCGGCTTGGTGTCCTTGAAGTAGCTGATGTAGCGCGAAATCTCGCCGTCGAAGAAATTGGCGGGATCGACCACCTTGGGATCGACATAAATCGCGAACATGCCGTTGGCAAAGCGCCGGTTCGGCCCGGTCGCACCGGTACCGGTCAGCGCGCCGCCAAGCAGCTCGCAGATCAGCGCCAGCCCCGACCCCTTGTGTTCGCCGAACGCGCGGATCGCGCCCTTGCCCTGGCTGTGATCGCGCGGGCCGTCCGCCACGTAGGGTCCGTACAACACCGCCGGATCCTCACTCAAATTGCCGTCGAGATCGATCAGCGCGCCCTTCGGCAGTTTCTTGCCGCCACGGCTTGCGACCAGCACCTTGCCTTCCGCGACGATCGATGTCGCAAAATCCAGAACGACCGGCCCCTGCCCCTGGCGCGGGATGCCGACACAATAGGGCGCGGTGGAGAGCCGCCGCTCGACGCCGCCATAGGGCGCGACCAGCACCGAACCCGCCGCGTTGACGAAGTGGATCGAGACCAGGCCCTCGGCCGCCGCCATTTCGGCCCAGTCGCCGACCCGGCCGATATGCCCGGCATTGCGCAGCGCCACGGCGGCAAGGCCCGCGGCCTTGCATTTCTCGATGCCGATCTTGACGGCCTGGGGCGCAACGGTCTGCCCGTAACCGAACTTGCCATCGACCACCGCCAGCGACGGCGTATCGACCACGAGCTCGGCGTTCTGGTCGGGAACGACGGAGCCCATGTTCTTCCATCGGATATAGACGGGCACCCGGATCACGCCGTGGCTGTCGTGGCCGGTAAGATTGGCCGTCGTCAGGTAGGTCGCGATGCGGCGGGCTTCCTCCGGCGAGGAGTCGGCATGGTTGAAGACTTCCGTAACGAAGTCGATCAGATTTGGAACCTGTATGGTGACCATGGAGACGTCGCTCTTCTTGTTGGTTAGGCGGTTACTTTGGCGTGACCGCCGAGATAGGCGGCGCGGATGGCTTCATTGCCCCACAATTCGTCGGGCTTGCCGCCCAGCACGATGCGTCCGGTCTCCAGGACGTAGCCGTGGTCGGCGACGGAAAGTCCCATGCGCGCGTTTTGCTCGACAAGCAAGACCGTCGTGTTGCGCCGGATTTCCGAAATGATCCGGAATACCGCCTGCACGATGACGGGGGCGAGGCCGAGCGACGGCTCGTCGAGCAGCAGCAGACGCGGCTTCGCCATCAGGCCGCGCGCCACCGCGACCATCTGCAATTGGCCGCCCGACAGGGTCCAGCCGAGCGCATTGGAAAAGGGGCGGATGTCCGGGAACAGATCGAACATCGCGTCGGCTTCGCGCGACAGGTCTGATTTTCCGATGCGCCGGTTCGACGCGCCGAGCATGATGTTTTCCTTGACGGAGAGACCTGGGAACACCCGCCGTCCCTCCGGCACGTGAGAAATTCCAAGGCGGACAATCGCCTCCGGCCCGAGCCCTGCGATCGATTTGCCGTCGAACAGGATTTCGCCCGCGGCCGGCTTTGTCAGTCCGGAAATCGCCCGCAGCGTGGTCGATTTGCCCGCGCCGTTGGCGCCGAGCAAGGTCACCACCTGCCCTTCATCGACACTGATCGAGATGCCGCGCAAGGCTTCGATCTCGCCATAGAGCACGATCAGATCGTTGATCTGGAGCAGCGCCATTATTCGGTACCGAGATAGGCGGAGACGACGTCGGGATGGCGCAGCACCGCCAGGGATTCACCGTCCGCGATACGGCGTCCGAAGTTGAGCACGGTGATGTGCTGGGCGGCCTCGGAGACCAGCGTCATGTCGTGATCGATGATCAGGATGGTCAGGCCTTGGGCCGCGATGCGCTTGAGCAGCCCATGGAGTTCAAGCTTCTCGCTGGAGTTCAGGCCAGCCGCCGGTTCGTCAAGCAGCAGCAAGGTCGGATTGGCCGCGAGCGCGCGGGCGATCTCGATCAGCCGCTGATGTCCGTAGGAAAAACTGGAGATCAGTTCGTTGGCGCGCCCGCCTAGCCCGACAAAAGTCAGCGCCGACATCGCCCGCTTGTTCAGCGCGTCGTCGCCGCCCGCGCCGATCAGCGTATTGCCCGGCCGCTCGGCGCCGATCACGACGTTTTCGAGTGCCGTCATCGAGCGGAACAGCCGGATGTTCTGGAACGTGCGTCCCAATCCCGCGGCCGCGCGCTGATGCGGCGGCATGTCGGTGATGTCGGTGCCGTCGAGGGTGACCCTGCCGGCGGTCGCCTTGTAAAGGCCGGAGAGCACGTTCAGCGTCGTGGTCTTGCCGGAACCGTTCGGCCCGATCAGCGCATGAACGCCGCCGCGCCTGACCTCGATATCGACGTTATCAACGGCCTTGAGGCCACCGAAATGCTTGGCGAGGCCTTTGACGGCGAGAACGATATCGCCGCCAATCGTCGCAGGCGCCAGTTGTAACGCGAGACCGGCGGCGTGCACCTTTACCTTGGCGTGCCAGCGTTCGGTCGCGATCTTGATGAAGCCCCAGATGCCGTCCGGCATGTAGCGGATGATGAGGATGACCGACAAACCGTAAATCGCGAGGTAAAGCCCGGGAACGCTCTTGAGGAACCGCAGCCATTCCGGGATCAGGATCAACAGGCCGGTGCCGATCGCCGAGCCGATTGGAGAGGCGACGCCGCCAAGCAGGGACATCGTCAGGAACACGACCGACTCGGCAAAGGAGAACTGGTCCGGGCTGACATAGGCGAAACCGCCCGCGAACAATCCGCCGGCCAATCCGCCGAGCACCGCGCTCAGCGCAAAGGCGGAGACCTTGGTGCGGAAGACGTCGATGCCGACGACGCCGGCGGCAAGCTCGTTATCGCGCACCGCGCGCATGGCGCGCCCCAGCCGCGTATCCGAGAGATGCCAGACCGCGTAGCCGACCAGCGCCAGCATGGCGACGCAGAAGGCCAGATACGACTGCGAAGATTGGAACAGATCGGGCCGGCCAATTTTGGAAACGCCGTCCGGGCCGTGGGTGAGCCAGATGGTGTTGATCATGACCAGGGTGACGATCTGCTGAAACGAAATCGTCACCATCGCGAGGTAATGCCCGCCGAGCCGCAGCGTCGACATGCCCAGCAACGCGCCGGCCAAAAGCGCGACGACGCATCCGCCGGCAAGGCAAAGCCAGTAACTGAGATGGTAGTCCGACGTGCCGAGGCCGACGGCGTAAGCGCCGAGACCGAAAAATGCCGCCTGCGCCAGGTTGATCTGTCCGCACAGGCCGAGCACGACCGAAAGTCCGAACACCGCGATCGCAAAGGTGGTCGCCTGCATCAGGATGTTGTGGATGTAGCCGTCGAATTGCATCGTGGCGGCAAGCGCCACGACGAAGGCGGCGCCAGCGAAATACGGCAGATGACGCAACAGCATCGGTTTTGTGCGCGGGCTCGCCACGGCCATCGGCATGTTCTCGCTTGGGGCGCTCATGCTTTCTCCGCGACACGTTCGCCGAAGATGCCCTGAGGCCGGAACACCAGAAACGCCACCAGCACCAGGAAGGCGAAGCCGTCCTTGTACGGCACGGATATATAAGCTGCGCCAAACGTTTCGATGATGCCGAGCGCGAGACCGCCGATGATCGCGCCGGCGACGTCGCCAAATCCGCCGATGATGGTGGCGGCGAAGGCTTTGAGCGCGATCGTGGATCCCATCTGGATCGAAACGAACAGGATCGGCGCCACCAGGATGCCTGCGAGGCCGCCGAGCACCGCCGAATAGATGAAGGTGACCATGATCATGGTGGAGACGGAAATGCCGAGCAGCGAGGCCATCTCCTTGTCCTGCGAGGTCGCCTGCAATTTCTTGCCCAGCATGGTGTGCTCGAAGAACCAGTAGTTGAAGATCACCAGCACGATGGTCACCGCGATGATCAAGAGATACTGGCTGTCGAGATAGACCGGCCCGAGCTGGATGCCCGGCGTCTCGAACCACCCTTCCAGCACCTGGGGCTGCGGCCCGTAGATCGCCAGCACCGAATTGGCGAGCAGGATCGAGGCGCCGATGGTCGCGATGATGACGGGCAGGAAGGTTCGATGACGCAGCGGATAATAAACCCCGAGATTGAAGATCGCGCCCAGTAGCGCCATGCCAGCCAGCGCCAGCAGAAACGACAACCAGTACGGCCATCCCAGATCGACCGCGAACACCACCATCAGATAGGCGGCGACCATGGAGAATTCGCCTTGCGCAAAGTTCACCACGTTGGTGGCGCGGAAGATCAACACGAAGCCAAGCGCGACAAGCGCGTAGACGGCGCCGATGCCGATGCCGGTAAAGAGCAATTGCAGTGCGAGATCCATGGGAAATGCCCGGCGGGAGAACTGGAGGCCTTGCCGTTGGTGATTGTTGATCTTAGCGCAGGCCGAAGTCTGGTGGAACGATCAGCACGACACGGGCCATCGCGCCTGTCGAATGGCACGTATGACGCGGCTGCCCCCTCCGCGAGCCGAGGGGGCCGGCCGTGCGATCAATCGTTGAAGTCGATATGCTTGTCGTAGACGATCGTCCCCTTCTCGTTCCTCACGACGTTGTAACCGTGCAGGCCGTCGCCGTTCTGGTCAAAATTATACTCGCCTTCCGCACCGGGGAATTTTTTCAGCGAGAGGATGGCCTCGCGGATTTTCACGGGATCGGTCGAGGCAGCCTTGTTGATCGCCGCCGACAGGATGGTGACGGCATCGTACGGCCAGGCGCTCTGGTTGTCGGGTGCGGTCTTGTAGGCCTCGCGATAGGCCTTGCCGAAGGCTTTCGAGGCGTCGCTGGATTCTTCGGCGTAGTCGGCCACGCCATAGGTTCCGTAAAGCGCCGGCCCCGCCAGTTTGGTCGATGACACCGCGACCACCGAGGGCGACCCCACCCAGGGAATGTTGACGCCGAGCTGGCGCAGCTGCCGCGCAAAAATGCCGAGGTCGTTTTCGAAGGTGAAATAGGTGCCGAGAACATCGGCGCCCGATTGCTTCACGGCCAGCACGACCGGGGTGAAGTCCTGGCTCTGGTTGGCATAGCCCTGATCGAGCACCGCCGGATTGCCGGGTTTTTCGAGCGCCGAGGCGAGGGCCTTTCCGCCTGCCGTTCCGAATGCGTCGGTCGAATGAACGATCGCCCATTTCTTCTTGCCGAGCGTATTGACGCCGTAATCGGCGATGACGCGGCCGGAATAGCTGTCATTGGGACGAAAGCGGAACAACCATTGGTTGCCCATGTGGGTAAGGGTCGGGTCGGTTCCGCCGATCATCACGGGTTTGCCGAGCTTGAGCACGTCGGGCGCCATCGCATGCACCTGGGTGGAGCGGATCGAGCCCAGAAATCCAACGATGTCCGGCTGCGCCGCCAGCTTGGAAAACGCCAGCACGATGCCGGGATTAGTGGTCTGGTCGTCCTCGATGACCAGTTCGACCTGCTTGCCGAGGACGCCGCCGGCCTTATTGACCGCTGCCAGCGCGAGCTTGGCGCCGTTCTGCGCCCAAAGCCCCTGCTCGGCCGCCGGGCCTGTTACCGGAACGCACATTCCGATCTTGATGGTCGCGGCCTGGGCCCGCGCGCTGCCGATCACATAAGGTGCGGTAATACCTGCTGCCAATCCAGCCGTAAAGTCGCGACGCGAAAGCTTCATCCATTCCTCCCGTGAGGCCAACTTTGGCGCCGGCCTTCATTACGTTCCAAGTTTGAGCGAAAAACCGCCCGCGTGTCTACGGCGTGTCGCGGCAAGAGTCGATCCGGTTCAACGCACTACCACCAGACCTAACCGGCAGCTCAGGGTTGGCCGTCCGAGACCTGCGGAGATGCCCAAACTATAAGCATAGGCTATGGTTCCCGCTTGATGCGCCCCGCAGAATCGTCGGAGTGATCCGGACATGCCGCATTTCACGATCGAATACTCCGCCAATCTCGATTCCCGTCTCGATATGGGCAAGGTCATCGAAGTGGTCCGCCAGGCGGCGGTAGAGACCGGCATTTTTCCGCTCGGTGGCATTCGTGTTCGCGCCATCCGTTGCGAGCACTACGCCATCGCCGACGGGAGCCCGCATTTCGGCTTTCTCGACATGGTGCTTCGGCTCGGCGAGGGGCGCGATCTGGCGGCCCGCAAGAAAGCCGGCGAGCATATTTTCCGCGCGCTCTCCGATCACCTCGACCCGGTCTTTGCCGCCAGCCAGTTCGCGCTGTCGTTCGACATGCAGATCAACGACCAGGAAACCAGCTGGAAGCGCAATAACATCCATGGGGCTTTGAAGGTGCAGGTCGAACATGGATAAGGTTGCGCCAACATCTCCCAGTGGGAGAGTTGAAGCAGAACTTTAACGATCGTCAGGAAACACCAAATGCCCGTGCCGACGCACATCTTCGATCCGCCGTTCAACATCGTCAGGTGCAGCCATGCCGTGCTGGACGTGGTGGACCTGAACGCCAGCCGCGCGTTCTATGAAAACGCCATCGGCCTGCACGTCGAGGATAGCGACGACCAGGCGGTATATTTGCGCGGAGTTGAGGAGCACCAGCATCACTCGCTGGTGCTGCGCAGGGCGGCAAACGCCGCCTGCGATCGTCTCGGCTTCAAAGTCGGCAACGAAGGGGATATCGACAAGGCGGCAGCGTTCTTTTCGGAAAACGGCATCGTTTTCGCCTTTGCGGAGCGGTCGTTTCAGGGCCGCACGCTGCAATTTTCCGACCCCTTCGGCTTCCGGATCGAGCTCTATGCGTCAATGGACAAGCGACCGCATCTGTTGCGCCGCTACGACCTATACAAAGGTTGCCACCCGCAGCGGCTCGACCATTTCAATGTTTTTGCCGCCGAGGTCCAGGACACCCTCGACTTCTATGCGCGGCTTGGTTTCCGGCTCACCGAATACGCCGAGGAAGACGGACCGAACGGCCGGATCGCGGCGGCGTGGCTGCACCGTAAAGGCAATGTGCATGACTTCGCCATCACCAATGGCAAGGGCCCTCGCCTGCACCACTTCGCCTATTGGGTGCCGACCGCGATGAACATCCTGCACCTGTGCGACGTGATGGCCTCCAGCGGCTATCTCAAGAACATTGAGCGCGGGCCCGGCCGCCACGGCATTTCAAACGCGTTCTTTCTCTATGTCAGGGATCCCGACGGCCACCGCCTGGAACTCTACACCGGCGACTACTTCACCGGCGATCATGACCATGCGCCGATGCGATGGTCGCTGAAGGATCCGCGCCGGCAGACGCTGTGGGGCTCGCCTGCGCCGCGTTCCTGGTTCGAGCAGGGATCGCCGTTTCCGGGACAGGCTGTGCGCGAGCCGCAGTTTGTCGCCGAAGTCACAGTTGCAGATTAGATGATCATGGGGGACTCATGAGAATGTCTTTGCTTGCAGCAGCCGCCTCGATGCTGGGGATTGCGCCCGTTCTGTCGCCGATGGGTGGTCTTCACGCCGCTGAGTTGAAGGTGCTTGCTGGCGGCTCCATGACCGGCGTGTTGACTGAGCTCGGCCCGCAATTCGAGCGCGCGTCCGGCCACAAGCTCGTCATTCATTTCGATACAGCCCCCAACCTGATCAAGCTGGCGACCTCCGGTGAGCCGTTCGACCTCGGCATCGTTCCCATCGATGTCTTCAAGGACGGCGCCGCCAGGGCCAAGTTCGGTCCGCCCATTGAAGTCGCCCGCGTCGGCTACGGAGTTGCGGTGCGCGCGGGCGCTCCCAAGCCGGATGTCGGCACGGTCGACGCCTTCAAGAAGACCCTGCTCGACGCAAAATCCATCACCTTTCTGCCGGCCAGCGCAGCCGGTGCCTATATCCTGAAGGTGTTCGAGCGCATCGGCATCGATGAGGCGATGAAAGCCAAGACCAAAGCGCAGACCGCGCCGGGACAAATCGTGCCGGCTGTCATCAACGGCGACGCGGAGATAGCGGTGTTTGTGAACAACCTATTGACCGCGCCGGGTGTCGAAATCGTCGGCCCGTTTCCTCCCGAATTGCAACAGGAGCTGGTTTTTCCGGCAGCCGTCGCTACCGATACGAAGGAAGCGGCGGCTGCGAAGGCTTTCATCGACTATCTCACCTCTCCCGCTGCCGCTTCGGCCATCAGGGCCAAGGGCATGACCCCACGCTAAGGGACCCGCGCATCGTCACTGGACATTTCATGGCCTCATCCCGCATCGCCACCTACGCTGTCGACGGCTCGGTCAAATGCTGATCTTCGGCTTTCGCTACCTCATCAACTATACCTCGACCTTCGGGGAGAGGGAGAAGATGCACCAGTGACGCCTGCGAGCGATTGGACAAAGCAATGACCCTGAGTTCCGGCGGTGAAGCGATTGTCGGCGGCCTTGTCGCGCACGGCGTCGACACCGTGTTCGGCCTGCCCGGAGCGCAGATCTACGGCCTGTTCGATGCATTCCAGCAGGCGCAGCTAAAGGTGATCGGCGCGCGGCATGAGCAGGCCTGCGGTTACATGGCCTTCGGCTACGCGCGATCCACCGGCAGGCCCGGCGTGTTCAGCGTGGTGCCCGGCCCGGGCGTGCTCAACGCGGGCGCCGCCTTGCTGACGGCGTTCGGATCGAACGAACCCGTGCTCTGCCTGACCGGACAGGTGCCGACGCCATTCCTCGGCAAGGGCCGCGGCCACCTTCACGAGATGCCGGATCAGCTTGCCACACTGCGAACCTTCGTGAAGTGGGCCGAACGCATCGAGTATCCGGGTGTGGCCCCCGCGATGGTCAGCCGCGCGTTCCAGGAGATGCTGTCCGGACGCCGCGGCCCGGTTTCGCTGGAAATGCCGTGGGACGTGTTCACGCAGCGCGCAGAAACCGGCCCGGCAAAGGTATTCGATCCCTTCCCGGCACCGCAGCCCGATCCGGACCGGATCAAGTCAGCCGCCAGCTTGATCGCCGGCAGCAAGACCCCGATGATCTTCGTCGGCAGCGGCGCGATCCACGCGCGCGACGAAATTCTGGAGCTCGCGGAATTGATCGACGCGCCGGTGGTGGCATTCCGCAGCGGCCGCGGCATCGTCTCCAACGCCCACGAACTCGGATTGACGATGGCGGCGGCCTATCGGCTGTGGCCGCAGACCGATCTCATGATCGGGATCGGCACCCGCATGGAGCTGCCGGCCTCCTCTTTCCGATGGCCATTTCAGCCGGAGGGGCTGAAATCAATTCGCATCGATATCGATCCCACGGAAATGCGCCGCCTCACGCCGGACGCGGCCGTGATCGCAGACGCGCGGGCCGGCACGCGCGAACTGCTGGCCGCGGTTCGAAAGCACGGCTACAAGAAAACCAGCGGCCGCCGTGCCGCGATCCGCGAGGCCTCGGCGGCGGCGCTCAAGGAGATCCAGCAGGTTCAGCCGCAAATGGCTTACCTGAACATCCTGCGCGAGGTGCTGCCATCGAACGCCATCGTGACCGATGAATTGTCGCAGGTCGGCTTTGCCTCCTGGTACGGCTTTCCGATCTACGAGCCGCGCACCTTCATCACCTCAGGCTATCAGGGCACGCTCGGCTCCGGCTTTCCCACGGCGCTCGGCGCCAAGGTCGCGCATCCCGACCGGCCGGTGGTCGCGATATCAGGCGATGGCGGCTTCATGTTCGGCGTGCAGGAACTGGCCACTGCCGTCCAGTTCAACATCGGCGTCGTCGTGCTGGTGTTCAACAACAACGCCTACGGCAATGTGCGGCGTGACCAGCGCGAGCGTTTCGACGGCCGTGTGGTAGCGTCCGATCTGGTCAATCCGGATTTCGTCAAGCTCGCGGAATCCTTTGGCGTGGGTGCCGCACGCGTGACCTCGCCAGCGACGTTCCGGCCGGCGCTGGAGAAGGCCTTGGGCGATGGCGGTCCATACCTGATCGACATCGAAGTGCCCAGGGATTCCGAGGTCAGCCCCTGGGCCTTCATCCATCCGGCGAAGCCGTAGGCCGGCAAGGCCCTTCGACCTCTCCGGGTGCTTTGCTGCGCGCGCGACACGAACCTGCGCTGACGCCCCTCGCAGTTGTTCTGCGCGATACATTCAATTTTCAATCGACAATTGTGGCTCTCGCCGAGGTCGGCGCTGTCATCTGTGTGTCACCCGCCGTTGCTAGGTCAGCATTATCGAACAATGGCGGCGTTTGTTCGAAAAAATCGATCATGACGCTGGCGGACGGCGGCTTGATTGGCGCCGGGGAAGCTTTCGATGCTGCAATTGCAGAATGTTGCAATGACTTACCCGAATGGTGTTGCAGCGCTGATGCCGACCAGCATCACCGTTCCCAAGGGCCAGTTCCTCGTGCTGCTTGGGCCCTCAGGGGCTGGCAAGTCGACGCTGCTTCGATGCCTGAATGGGCTGGTCAAGCCCACCCGGGGCGACATCACGGTCGAAGGCCTGGGTTCGATTTTCCAGAGCGGCCGCGCACTGCGGGAACACCGCCGGCAAACGGGAATGATCTTCCAGCAGCATCACCTGATCGGTCGCCTCTCGGCGCTACAAAACGTTCTGCTCGGCCGCGTCGGCGCGCATGGCACCCTGCGCTCCCTGTTCCCGCTGCCTCGGGCGGATCGCCTCCTCGCGCTGCAATCGCTCGAACGAGTGGGACTGCTCGATCGCGCACTCAATCGCGCGGACGAACTCTCCGGCGGGCAGCAGCAGCGTATCGGTATTGCCAGGGCCATGGCGCAGCGGCCAAAGATCGTACTGGCGGACGAGCCGGTGGCGAGCCTCGATCCCGCGACCGGCGAGAAAGTGCTTGCGGACCTTCATCGCATTTGCCGGGAAGACGGCATTACCGCGATCGTCAGTCTCCACCAGGTGGAGTTGGCTCGCCGGTTCGCCGATCGCGTGATCGGCCTGGTGCATGGCCGGATCGTTTTCGAAGGCACGGCATCGCAGCTGGGCCAAACAATTCTCGACCAAATCTACACCGCCGCTCCGCTCCACATGGAAGCCGCTTAGTCGACGCACATCTCAGCTCATCGAAAGGGATCAGGGTCATGGAACGTAGAAGCTTTCTGCTCGCCTGCACGATCGGGGGACTGGGCCTTGCGATCGGTCCGGCTACCGCCCAACAGGCGCAGAATCCCGCCACCATACGCGTAGCGCTACTCCCCGACGAGAACGCCTCGACGATCATCCAAAACGCCCATCCGTTGAAGAAATATCTCGAGCAGGCACTCGGGAAAGACATCGAGCTCATCGTCACGACCGACTACTCGTCCATGATCGAGGCGATGCGGTTCGGCCGACTGGAGGTGGCGTATTTCGGCCCGCTCTCCTACGTGCTGGCCAAATCGAAGGCCCCGGACATCGAGCCGTTCGCCGTCGGCGTGTCCAAGGGATCGCCGACCTACAAGAGCGTCATCATCACGCGCGCGGACAGCCCGGTGAAGTCGCTCGCCGACATCAAGGGAAAGATGATGGGATATGGCGATTTTGCCTCGACTTCGAGTCATTTGATCCCGCGCGCATTGTTGGCCCGCAACGGCCTTCTTGGCGACACCGACTACAAGTACGTCCTGCTGGGTGCACATGATGCCGTCGCGCGTGCCGTTCAGTCCGGCCAGGTACAGGCCGGCGGCCTCAGCCAGGAAATATTCAAGTCGCTGGTCGCCAAGGGCTCGATCGACGGCGACAAGGTGATCGTGTTGGCGGAAAGCGATCCGATCCCGAACTATCCGATGGTCATGCAGGGATATCTCGCACCGGAACTCAAGGCCGCGATCAGGAAGGCATTCCTCGAACTTAACGATAAAGAGATCCTGAAGACCTTCCGGGCGGAAGGATTTGCGGCAACCGACGACCGCGCTTACGACATCCTGCGCGAGACTGCGAAATTGCTCGATCTCGACCTTTCGAAGCTCAAGGGATGAGCCACCCCACTCCCACACACTACGATGCCATCCTCGCCCGGGAAGGCGCCGCGCAGATCAAGCGCGGCGTCGCTATTCTCCTCGTCGCCATTCTGATTGTCGCCGCGATGACGCTTACCGGCCTGCTCGACCCGCGGCGCTTCGCGGACGCATGGCCGGCGATCAAACAGCTCTCCAGCGAGATGTTTCCACCCGATTTCAAGCGCTACCAGAGCTGGCTGAGACCACTGGCCGATACGCTCGCAATGTCGGTCGCGGGAACTGCGCTTGCCGTCGCGCTGTCGTTGCCACTTGCCCTGTTCGCAGCTCATAACACCACACCAAATCGGATCGTTTACCAGGCTACGCGAGCCGTACTGAACCTGCTGCGATCAATACCGGAACTCATCATGGGCATCCTCTTCGTCGCCATGGTCGGCTTCGGAGCACTGCCCGGCGTGCTCGCCGTCGGCCTCCATTCCGTCGGCATGATTGGAAAATTCTTCGCCGAAAGCATCGAACATGTCGATCCGAAGCCGATCGAGGCCGCACGGGCCGCAGGCGCCTCACAATTCCAGGTCATCTGGCACGCGGTGTTGCCGCAGGCAATGCCGCAGCTTGCGGACACGACGATCTACCGCTGGGAGTATAATTTTCGTGCGTCGACGGTTCTCGGCGCCGTCGGCGCAGGCGGCATTGGTTTCGAGTTGATCGCAGCCTTGCGTGTACTTGAGTACGCGCAAGTATCGGCCATCCTGATTTGCATTCTCATTTGCGTGACGATCGTTGACGGTATTGGTGCCAGTCTGCGGAACTATCTGAAATAGCCGAAGAGACCTGATCCATGGCCGAAAGACCCAAAATTGTCGCGACCAACCCGGTCTTCCCCGAGACAAAGGCTCTCCTCGAAGAACAAGCGACCGTCGTAGTCAATCCGGCGCTCGAGCCATGGCCGTATGAGAAAGTACGGCAACGATGCCGGGACGCCGACGGACTGCTGGCGTTCATGACCGACAGGATAGACGCCGGCTTCCTGGCCGCCTGCCCCAGGCTTCGGGTCATCGGTGCGGCGTTGAAGGGTTTTGACAACATCGACGCTGAGGCCGCGACAAATGCCGGCGTGTGGTTGACGATCGTCCCGGATCTGCTGACGGTACCGACCGCCGAATTGGCGATCGGACTCATGCTCTCGTTAGGCCGGAACATCGTCGCCGGCGATCGGAGCATCAAGCAGCATGGATTTCACGGCTGGCGTGCTGAGTTCTACGGCGCGGGCCTGGCCGGCGCAACCGTGGGTATCGTCGGGTTTGGTCTCGTCGGACGCGCGATCGCCGAACGGCTTGCTGGATTTCAATGCCGGCTGCTGGCTTACGACCAGTCGGTATCGCCGGCCCTTATGAAATCCCAGCCTCACGTCACGATGACAGGTTTCGAGGACCTGGTCGCCAAGTCAGACTACATCGTACTTGCCCTGCCGTTAACCGCCGACACCAGGCATATCGTCAACTCCAAAACCATCGCGGCAATGAAGCCCGGCGCGAGGCTTGTGAATCCCGCGCGCGGATCGCTGGTTGACGAAGGCGCCGTGGCGGACGCGATCGCTCGTGGGCAGCTTTCCGGCTATGCCGCGGATGCGTTCGAGTGCGAGGATTGGGCGATCGTGGATCGGCCGACGCGCATCGATCCGCGGCTCACAGCCTCATCGGCGCCCACAGTTTTCACACCGCATATCGGATCAGGCGTCACCGAGGTGCGGCGCGAGATCGAACTTTCCGCCGCACGCAGCATCCTCGACGTTCTCGCCGGCCGCATTCCGTTTGGCGCTGTCAATGATCCGCGCAAGCAGTTCGCTCATGCTCAATCTCGTTCACGCTAAGACTTTTCTTGCGGTTCTGAGTGAGCGCGGATTTCGCGCCGCGGCGCGCGACCTCAATCTGTCGCCTTCGACCGTCGTCGAACATATCAAGCAACTTGAGGAAGACCTGGCCGCACCGCTCCTTGTGCGGCGCCGCGGAATTGTCGAGCCGACATATCAGGGGGCGACGTTCGCGCCGCTTGCGCGCGCGATGCTCGATACTGCCGAGCGCAGCCGAACTGTGATCGCGAAGGCGCCCCTGCGCATCGCGGCGTCGAGCAACATCGGCACGTACCTGTTGCAGTCAATGCTTGCTTCCTTTCAGGCGACCGATCCGTGTTCGGTCGATTTGTGGATTGGTTCAAATCCCGAGGTCGCAGAGCGGTTAACGAACGGTATCGCGGATCTGGCTCTGATGGAGTGGTGGGCCGATCGGCCCGGTTTTCGCGGGCATACCTGGCGAAAGGAACCGCTCGTGGCCATCGTGGCCCCCGATCACCCCTGGGCCAATCGCGATACGATCGAGGCCAGCGAGCTCGCGAGCCAGATCCTTTTGGGGGGCGAAGCGGGAACCGGGACGATTACGCTTTTGCGAAAAGAATTGGGGCCGTTGGCGGCGGGTTTGACCGCGATCGGCGGCTTTGGAAATACCGAAGCCGTCAAACGGGCCGTCCGCGCCGGTCGGGGCGTTTCGCTGGCGATAGCGGCGGCGGTCGCGGACGAAGTCAAGGCCAGACAGCTCGTGGCACTCCGCCTGAGGGGTATCGAACTCGTGAAGGAATTGAAGATCATCTCGCCGGTCGGCTTGCCCGATGCGGCACCTACGACGCGCTTCATTGCCCACGTCCTGAATGAGGCGTGCGCTGACTAGGACGTCGACGCGGCTGTGTCAGGAGCTAGACCTTGCGAAACGTCAAATTGATGCGCTGCCGGCCCGTCAGGGGATGCTCGCCGTCGGCGAGCGGCGCGACGCCGTGAAAGTTAAGCCGCGCCGGCCCGCCCCATACCGCGATGTCGCCATGCTCCAGCCGATACCGGCGCGGCTTGTCGCTGCGCTTTAGTCCGCCGAACAAAAAGATCGCGGGCAAGCCGAGCGACACTGAGACGATCGGCGCACCGAAATCTTGCTCGTCCCTGTCCTGATGCAGGGACATGCGTGCGCCTGGCACGTAGCGGTTGATCAGGCACACATCCGGTGAAAACCCGGCAAAACCCGCACGATCGGCCGCCGCCCGGCGAGGTCGCGAAGCAACGGCGGCATCGCCGGCCAGGGCTTTCCTGTTTCGGGATCGTTGGCACCGTAGCGATAGCCGCTGCGATCGGTGATCCACCCGGCGCTTCCGCAATTGGTCATCGCTACCGACATCCGGTGATCGCCCGGCGTCACCATGTGGCGAAACGGCGCTTCCACCACAATATCGCGCAAGGCCGCAATCAGGTTGGATTCCAGCGGACCAACGAAACCGCGCAACAGCGCGGCGCCCTCCGCCATCGCCTCCTGCGACGGGTGGATATCGGGAACGTTGTCGAACAGATCCGTCGTCAAAGGCTTTTACTACTTGGCATCATGGAAGATCACAGCAACGGTATGGCGGTGGCCTGATCGGATCCGGCTCACGCCGTGGCGCAGATTAACCCGATAGAATCCGCGCGTCCCCGCGACCGGCCTGACATGCACAGCAAAAGCCACAGCATCGCCCTGGAGAAGCGGCACCACTTCAGCCCGCGATTGCATGCGCGGCCGCTGCTCGGTCAGCACGAATTCACCGCCGGAGAAGTCCCGGCCCGGTTCCGACAGCAGGATCGCGACCTGCAGCGGGAACACGTGCTCGCCATAGAGATCCTGATGCAGGCAGTTGTAGTCACCGGAGCCATATTGCAGCAACAGCGGCGTCGGCCGGACCTGGCCGGCTGCATGACATCGTTTCAGGAACGCATCGTGGCCCTCGGGATAGCGGATATCGATGCCCATGGCCTCGTTCCAGCGATTGGCGATGCCGTGGAGTGGCGCATAGAGCGCCGGCCGCATTTGCGCGATCAGATCGGGAAGCGGATAGGAGAAGTATTTGTACTCACCGCGGCCAAAGCCATGACGCCCCATCACCACCCGGCTGCGGAAATGCCCGTCCTCGGGATAGAGAGCCGCGAGCGCGCGGCATTCTTCCGCCGAGAGCAACCCTTTCAGGACGGCGCAACCCTGCGCGTCGAGATCGCTCGTCGCCCGCTCCCAGTCGATCGCGGCAACGCGCGCGGCGATGGTGGAAGGAGACGCTGTGGGGCGGACGATGTTTTGTGCGGCTGATTTCATGGCTGCGGTTTTCCCAAATCGGGACGCGCCGCGCCACCCGATTTCCGGGGATTGAGTCCATCGTCGCGCCCTGGGCGTCGACGGTGAATGTCAGATCAGATACGGATCGCAGCCTCCATGGCTGCCGCAAGTTCAAAGATGCGGCGATCCGATCCGCCGGATGCGGCGAGCATCAACCCGACCGGTGCGTCCCCCTCGCGATGGCAGGGCAGCGAGATGGCGCAGCCGTCGATCATGTTGATCAGCGTGCAATTGCGCAGCGACAACAGGTTCGCTTTGGTGAACGCCTTGTCGTCGGCGAGATCGGCGATCCGCGGCGGCGTAATCGCGCTGGTCGGCATCACGAGCGCGTCGTAAGGCGCGAAGCGAACCGTGGCGCGCGCGATCAGCGACTTTCGCGCCTCCAACAGATCGATATAGTCCGCGGCGCTGATGGCTTCGCCGCGCAGGATGCGCTGGGATACGCGGGGATCGTAGACGTCGCCATGGCTGGCGATCAAATAGCGGTGCCAGGCGTAGCTTTCCGCCGCGGCGAAGCCGCCCTTGGTGTTCATCACCCCGACGTCGAGGAATTCGGGCACCGCGATCCGCTCGATCAGGGCGCCCTGACGCGACAGCGTTTCCAGCGCCCTTTCGAAGGTCCGCGCCACCCCGTCATCGAGTTCGTCGAGCGCGATCGTGGTCGGCACCGCCAGCCGCATACCCTTGATCGGGCGCGGCAGCAGCGGCTGCACGGGTTCATCGGCGAGCACGGCGTCGAGCATCGCACAGCAGCCAACCGTACGCGCGAGCGGCCCGAAACTGTCGAGCGTGAACGACAACGGCACGCCACCCGCGAGCGGCACGCGCCGTTGCGTCGGCTTGAAGCCGACAATGCCATTATAGGCAGCCGGGATCCGGCACGATCCGCCGGTATCGGTGCCGAGCGCGCCATGCGCCATGCCATCGGCGACCGAGACCGCCGCACCCGAGGACGATCCGCCGGGCACGTGGCCGACGCCGCGCTGCCAGGTGCTTTTCGGTGTGCCGTAATGCGGGTTGATGCCGATTCCCGAATAGGCGAATTCGGTCATGTTGGTGCGGCCGATCAGGATGAAACCGGCACGGCGCAGCCTCGCCACAACAGGCGCATCGGCTTCCGCCGGGGCTGAATCTTCCAGCGCGCGGGAGCCTGCCCGGGTCACCTGCCCCCTGATGTCGAACAGATCCTTGATCGAAACGGGAATACCAGCGAATGGCGACGGCGCCGCATTCGCTTGCCGCAACCGGTCCATTGCGTCCGCCGCTGCAATGGCGGCTTCCTTGTCGACGTGGATGAAGGCGCGCGCGCCCTCGCCGGAAGCGTCGGCGATTTTGGCAAGGCATTCGTCGACGAGCTTCCGGGCGCTGCTGCGTCCCCTTTCCATATCCTCGGCCAGTGCGGCAAGTGTCGGGGTGTTCGGCATTGTTTTGTTGCCTCGTCGATCGGCTATTTGTTGTCCGGACCGGCTTCGATCTCCAGATCGAGCAATGCCGAGCTCAGCGATTTGCCATGCGCGTCGAGCGCAAGCGACCGCGTCACCCCGCCACCCAGCGCCTGGCCCATGACAAAATTCAGCGCCGAAATGTTGGGCAGCTCATAGCGGACAACCTCGCCTTCGACAACACCGGCAAAATGCGCCTTGACCCGCGCGCTCGTGACTTGCTCGAGCAGCAGCGGATAATGTTTCTCGTCATAGGCGATCACGGAAATATTGGAGATATTGCCCTTGTCGCCGGTGCGGGAATGGGCGATCTCGCGCAGCTTCATCGCAACTCGCCCCCGACAAAATGGACCCGCGGCCTCGCCAGTTCGCGCGGCAGCAAGACGGAGGCGACAGCAACGACATCGCGCGCCGACTTGAATGCCCCGCCGCCGGCGGCCGGACCATTGGTATAGAGCGTCTCGACCTCGTTACCGATCCTGACCGCCTCACGCAGATTTTCGGTGCGGCCGGCGACGCGCACGCGCACCTCATAGGGCTCATTGGCATGCGCGGAAACCTGGGCCCCGTGCAGGGAATCGACGCCGATCAGCTCGAACCGCAACTCGCTGGCCGCGACGCCCGTGAGTTTCAGCCGCTCGCGAACGATTTCGAGCGCCAGGCGCCCGCGCGCTAATGCGCCGGGACCGGCATAGGAGATCTGGCCCTCGCCGATGAAACTATCGACATAGCCGACCGAAACCTTGAGCGTCCCGGTGCGCTGGCTGCCGCGTCCGCCGCTGACGCGCACGCGGTCTTTGCCGATCGCCTCGACCTTCACCTGCGAGAAATCCGCCGTCACGTCGGGCTGGAGATACCGGGTGGGGTCGTGCACCTCGTAGAGCAGTTGCTCCTTGCAGGTCTGCGCCGTCACCGCGCCGCCGGAACCTTCGACCTTGGTGATGACGAGGCTGCCGTCCTCGCCGACTTCGCCGATGGGAAAGCCGAGCCGCGCCAGATCGGGAATATCCTTGTAAGGTGGATCGGCGAAGTAACCGCCGGTGATCTGGCCGGCGCATTCAAGCAAATGGCCCGCGACGGTGCCCTGCCCCAACAGGTTCCAGTCATCCATCGCCCAGCCGAAAGCATCGACCATCGGCGCCAGAAACAGCGCGGGATCGGAGGCGCGCCCGGTGATCACGATATCGGCGCCGCCACTCAGGGCCTCAGCCATCGGCTCGGCGCCGAGATAGGCATTGGCCGACAACAGCCGGTTGCCGAGCTGCCTGATGGTGCCGTCGAACTCCATGATCGGAAGGTCGCGCTCCTTGCAGGCATCGAGCACGTCGTCGCCGATGACAGCGGCGATCTTCAGCGCAGAGAGTCCCAGCGATCTGGCGATCTCGGCGGTCTTGCGGGCCGCGGCGAGCGGATTGGCCGCGCCCATATTGGTGACGATCTTGATGGCTTTAGACGCGCAGACCGGCAGCACCGCGCGCATCCGCTCCTCGAGCAGCGGATCGTAGCCGCTTTCCGGATCTTTCATACGCGCCTGCTGGGCGAGCGCAACCGTGCGCTCGCCGAGGCACTCGAACACCAGATACTGGATGTCGCCCTTTTCGGCGAGCTCGACCGCGGGCTCGATGCGATCGCCCGAATAGCCCGCGCCTGACCCGATCCTGATCGTTCGCATCACTTGAGCCCAAAATACGCGCGCCGCAACGCCTCATTGTCGGTCATTTCCGCAACCGTGCCGGAGAAGCGGATACGCCCGCCTTCCAGCACGAACACCCGCGTCGCCACTTCGAGGAAGCCGATATTCTGCTCGGCGATCAATAGCGCAAGCCCCCTTCCGCGCAGGTCGCTCAGGATTCGAATGACTTCCTTGACGAACAGCGGCGATAGCCCGGCCGACGGCTCGTCCATCACCAACAGACGCGGCTCGGCGGCAAGCGCTTTGGCGATGCCGAGCATCTTGCGCTGGCCACCGGAAAGACTGGACGCCGGCGCGCGGCGTTTTTCGCGCAGCGCCGGGAATATGCCGTAGAGTTCCTCGACGCGGGAACCGGAATCGGCATGCCCCAACGCCTGCGCGCCAACGCGGATGTTTTCCTCGATCGACAGATCGGGAAACACCGCGAGTTCCGACATGTAGGTCATGCCGAGCCGCATTCGCGCGCTGGAGCGCATCCGCGTCACGTCTTCGCCGCCGAGCTTGATGCTGCCGTGCCGCGCCTCGACCAGGCCGACGAGCGATTTGAGAAAGGTCGTCTTGCCGGCACCGTTGGCGCCAAGCAGCAGCACGGTCTCGCCGGCGCGGACATCGAGATCGACGCCCCACAGCACCTGCATGGTGCCGTAGCCGGCGTCGACGCTATCCGCCTTCAGGAGCGGGGTGGCTTCAGGCGGCATGCTCGCCTCCCAGGAACACCTCGATGACCTGCGGAACCTGCACCGCGACTGCGAGCTTGCCTTCGAAAATCTCCTTGCCGGCGTTCATGACGATGACGCGATCGGTGATGTGCTCGATGAAACCCATGAGATGCTCGACCACGATGATCGCGACCCCACTCCGCGCTAAGGCCTTGATGCGCTCGGCAATCCAGTCCAGCTCCGCCGGATTGAGCCCGGCGGCGAGTTCATCGAGCAGCAACAGCCGCGGACGCGTCGCGAGCGCGCGCACCAGATCGAGCATCTTCTGCTGCGCGTTATTGAGATCCGCCGCCGGCCGGTCGGCCACTTCAGTCAGCCGGTATTCGTCGAGCAGATCGGCCATGGCCGGCGGCGCCACCGCGGCCCGGCCATAGGCCAGCGCGACCTCGATATTCTGCCGCACCGTCAGCGACAAGAATGGCTTAGGGATCTGGAAGGTACGGTTGATGCCGCGATGAACCAGCCTGTGCGACGCCACCCCGCCGATCGAGGTGCCATCCAGCACGACCTCGCCACCGTCAGGAGCGTAGAGGCCGGAGATCACATTGATCGCGGTGGTCTTGCCGGAGCCGTTCGGACCCACCAATCCCAGAATTTCGCCGGATGCGACATGGAAACTCAATCCGTCGAGCGCATAAAAGCCGCCGAAGCGCTTTGTCAGTTTGGCCACGTTGAGGATGGGTGCAAGTTCAGGGGACATGCCAGCCCCTGCGGGTTGCGAGCGACACCAGGCCTGCGGGGAGAAACAGCACCAGCCCCATGATGAGAAGGCCATAGATCAGCTGAAAATATTGTGGCGTGGTGAAACCGATCAGGTTGTAGATGCCATAGAGGATAATGACGCCGACGATGGGACCGCAGATCGAGGCAACGCCGCCGAACAGCGCGAACACGATGGCGAAAATGCTGAACTCGCCGCTGAAGACATTGTCCGGATAGAACACCGACACGTACCAGGCGTAGACGCCGCCGGCGAGACCCGCCACCAGCGCGGAAGCAAGCCACGCGATCACGCGCATGCGCACGACGTTGACGCCTGCCATCGACGCGCTGACGGCATCTTCCCGCACCGCCTGTAACGCCAGGCCAAAGCGGGAGTTCTTCAGGAACACGACAGCGCCGAGCGTCAGCGCCAGCACGACCAACGCAGCCATATAGGCGAGCGTCGGGTTGAACGTCCCCGTGAGCGAGACGCCGTAGGGTCCGCGCGTGATGCTCTCGAGCGCCGGGTTGGCGACGAAGTGAAGTACCGCCAGCGAGGCCGCGAGATTGGCGATGGCGAAATAGGCGCCGGAGAGCCGCAACAGCGGCGTCAGCAACAGCCCGAGCGCGACGCCGACCAGACCGGCGACAAGCACCGCCACAACCGCCGGCGCCTGATAATGCATCACCAGAATCGCAAACCCATAGGCGCCGGCGCCGAAGAAGCCGACATAGCCGAACGGCAGATATCCGGTGAAGCCATAGATGATATTCACGCCCTGGGCGAGGATCAGGAAGATGACGAAATTGAACAGCAGCAGATGGTTCTGGTAGACGCCCGGCAGCACCGCGAAAGCAGCGAGCAGCGGCACGACGATGAACAGCATATGCTTGAGAGCGCTAGGCAACGCGCACCCGCCTTCCGAGTAGACCGCTCGGACGAAGCAGCAGAATGAAAATCAGCAGCACATAGGGCAATAGATCCGCCCATGAACTGAGATAGGTCTGCACCAGCATGTAGCAGACGCCATAAACGACGCCGCCAAGCGCAGTGCCGAGAGGGTTACCGAGCGATCCCAGCACTACGATCGCAAACGATGTCACGGTCGCATCGGCGCCGAACGCCGGCGTCACCGAGCCGAACATGAAGGGCGCGAATATCCCGGCGACCGCCGCAAGTCCCAGTCCGATGCCGAACGCCGCGGCCGAGACGCGATCGACGTCGATACCGGTCGCGAAGGCCTCGTCGCGCCGCGACATCACGGCGCGGGTCAGCGTGCCAAGCCGGGTGCGGTACAAATAAACGTAGACAAGCGCGATGGCGATCAGGCTGGTGACGGCCGCGATCACCCATGAAGCAGGAAATCCCTGGCCGAAGATCTGGACCGGCCCGCCAGCATCGGGCTTGCCGCCGAACAATTTGATCTTGATGGTCGAAAACACCGTACCGAGCGCGCGGCTTTGAATCGAGCGTTCGCTGGTGCCAAAGAAAATCGTCGTCACCGCCTCGATCACCTGCGACAACCCGAAGAACAGGATAATCGACAGCATTTCCGGATTAGCCGACCCCTGCAGCCGCGGCACCAATACCCAATACAAGAGCACGCCGACCATCAGGAAAATCACGAACGCCAGCGGCACTGCAAACAAGGGATCGAGACCCGCCAGCGTTACGACGCCGAACGCGACAAAAGCACCCAGCATCAGGAAGTCGCCATGCGCCAGATTGACGATGCGCATGACGCCGAACACGAGGTTGAGGCCGATACCGACCAGGCTGAAATAAAGGCCGAACAGAACGCCGGCAACGAGCGCATAAGTCAGCATCGGCGCTTTGCTCCCGGCACCCGGATTCCGATATGCGTTTCGCTCATGGACGCGGGTAGACCGGCTTGCCGGTGGCGGTTTCGTGCGGATAGATCGAGATGAATTTGATGTGGCCGTGATCGTCGAGCGCCAATTGCCCGAGCGGGGTCAACTCGCCGATCTGGCCGCCCATTTCGTCGAGCGCGAAGGTCCCATCGAGCGTCTTGAGCTCTCCGGACAGGCTGAACACGGCGCGGCGCAGTTCGAGCTGATCGAGGCTGGTCGCAACCGAAAGTGTCTTCTCGATAACCAGCCCGGTGGTGTATCCGGCAACGGCGTTGAAGCCGAACTCGATCTTGCCGTCGGGATATTTCTTTTCCCAGGCCGCTTTATAATCCTTCATGTTCATGCCGAAGTTAACCGGATATTCCAGTTCCGACGGCGGCACATAGGTGAAAACGTGCTCAAGGCCTTTCTCGCCGACGTTCTTTTCAAGAAGCTCGGTCTCGAGGCCCGCATAGATCGAGAACAGCATTTTGAACTTGACGCCGACATCGGCGACGTTGCGCAGGAACGCAATGTCGTTCGGCGCGTAGCCGAAATGAATCACCGCGTCCGGCTGGGTATTGTTGATGTTGTTGATGATGACGGTGTAGTTGGTGGTCTCGGTCGGAATGCCCTGATCGTAGACGATTTCGATCGGCGCGCCGGAGTCCTTGACGAACTTGCGGAAGGCGTTGGCCTGGGTGCCGGTGAACTCGTTGGTCGAGTAAAGAATGGCGATTTTCTTGATTCCGAGGCCCGGCCCATCGTGGGAAACGAAATCCGCGACGGGCTTGGGCCAGACGGTCGAGACCGGGTCCGCCATCAGCGCGATATAGGGATTGTCCTTGGAAAAGAAGCTGGCGCCGGTGCCGGTCTGGTCGAACAGGAACATCTTGCGGTCGCGCGCAATCGCCACCGCGGGCGCGGTCAGTACCGAGCCGGAATCCGCGACCAGGAGGTCGACCTTATCCTGCGTGACCAATTGATTGTACAGCGTCGAAGCGGTAGCGGTGTTGCTCTGGTCGTCGTAAGCGACGAGCTTGACCGGCACCTTCTTGTCAAAAGCCTTTACATAGACCCCGCCATTGGCATTTTTCAGGTCGGCCCAGAGCTTGAGCGCGCTGAAAACCGGCATCGAAATCGACGCGTAACGCCCGGATGAGGCATAGAGCGTGCCGATCTTGATTTCCGCCGGGGCATCCGCGGCATATGCCTGCGCGGCAAAGGTCAAACCTGCAAGCAGCACCGCGCCCGTCACCCTCAGCATCAAATCCTCCCGGCGTTTCTTCGTTCTGACCGACAATAGCGCGGGCGGTCGCCGGGATACAAGCGCCCCCGCCTAAGCAATAGTGCGTGTGCCGGAATACGCGACATGCGGGCCGTCGGCTGGACCGTTGACGCCGGGCCGTCCAATGTCGCATCAAGATCAAAACAGGCGGGTCGCAGGAGACCCGCTCAGGGAGGGATCACCGATATGGCCGAACCTGCGCGCGCACGACCGAAACCGACGCCGGAAACCCGGCATTTCTGGGACGGCACGAGAGCGAACGAACTGCGTCTGCAACGCTGCGATGCTTGCGCCCACGTCTATTTCCCTCCGCGTCCTTTCTGCCCGGCCTGCGGCTCGCGCAAGGTCAACGTGTTCAAGGCCAGCGGCAAGGCAAAGCTTTACAGCTACGTGATCCATCACCGTCCGGTCCCGGGCTTCACGCCGCCTTATTCCATCGCAGTGGTGGAACTGGAAGAAGGTCCGCGCATGATGAGCAATATCGTCGATTGCCCGCAGACGCCGGAGGCGCTCGAACTCGACATGAAGCTCGAGGTCACGTTCGAAAAGCTTGACGACGCGATTACCCTGCCCCTGTTCCGTCCGTCGAAGGGTTGAGCATCATGCGCAGGAATCAGGTCGCCGTCGTCGGCGCCGCCGAAACCACCGAACTCGGCGTTATCCCGAACATGTCGCAAATCCAGCTGCACGCGGATGCGGCTCTCAACGCCATCGCCGACGCCGGCTTGGAACTGTCCGACATCGACGGGTTTGCGACGGCGGTCGAGACGCCGCAGCAGATCGCGCATTATCTCGGCATCACGCCGACCTGGGTCGACGGAACCTCGGTCGGCGGCTGTTCATTCATGCTGCATGTTCGCCATGCCGCGGCGGCGATCGAAGCCGGCCTCTGCAAGACCGTGCTGATTACCCATGCCGAAAGCGGTAAATCGAATATCGGCCGCACCCCGCGCATGATCGGCCCCGACAGCCTGAACGGACAGTTCGAGCTTCCCTACGGCGTCTCCACGCCGGCCAGCCTGTTTCCGATCCCGGTGCTGCGCTACATGAAGACCCACGGCATCACCCATGAGCAAATCGCCATGGTCGCAGTGGTGCAGCGCGAATGGGCCGCCAGGAATCCGCGCGCCACCATGAAGGCGCCGATCACGGTCGAGGATGTGCTGAATTCGCGGATGATCGCCTATCCGTTGCGCATCCTGCAATGTTGCCTCGTCACCGACGGCGGCGGCGCGCTGATCCTGACCTCGGCCGGGCGCGCGAAAGACTTTCCGAAAAGGCCGGTCTATATCCTCGGCACCGGCGAGAGCGTGGAAACGCCGATGGTCAGCCAGATGCAGACGTTCGACAGTTCGCGCGCGTTCAAGGTCGCCGGGCCCCTCGCCTTCAGGGAAGCCGGCATCAGCCACGAGGATGTCGATCACCTGATGATCTACGACGCGTTCGCGCATTTGCCGCTTTACGGTCTGGGCGATCTCGGTTTCATGCCCCATGAAGAAACCGGCCAATTTATCGCCGACGGCAACACAAGGCCCGGCGGCAAGCTGCCGCTCAACACCAACGGCGGCGGCCTCAGCTACATGCATTCGGGCATGTACGGCATGTACGCGCTGCAGGAGAGCGTGCGGCAGATGCGTGGCATCGCGCCGGCGCAAGTTCCGGGCGCGAAGATTTCGGTCTGCCACGGCGTCGGCGGCATGTTCGCGGCCAGTGGCACGATTATTTTTACGAATGAACGCTGATGAAACACTGGCAACGACCGTCGCCCTTCGAGGCTCGCAAGAACTCGCACCTCAGGGTGACGGTCGTCACACAACCGCAGCCGTCATCCTGAGGTGCGAGCCGACTTCGGCGAGCCTCGAAGGATGAGAACGGGATACCCCGCGTCGCTTTAAACGCGCTCCCAAAGGAGAAAACCAATGACAAAATCACTCCAGGACAAATCCATCATCGTCACCGGCGCCGGACGCGGCATCGGGCGCGAGATCGCGCTGTTCTGCGCCGCCGAGGGCGCCAGGGTCGTGGTCAACGATCCCGGCGTCGCCGCCGACGGCTCGGGCTCGAGCGCCTCGCCGGCCGAAGAAGTGGTCGAGGAAATCAAAAAGCGCGGCGGCACGGCGGTTGCGAATTTCGAAACCGTCGCGGAAGCGGTTCCCGCCAGCCGGATCGTCAAGATGGCGGTCGACAGTTTTGGCAAGCTCGACGGCGTGGTCAACAATGCCGGCATCCTGCGCGACGCGATCTTCCATCGCATGAGCATCGACGCCTTCGAGTCCGTCATCAAGGTTCATCTGATGGGCTCGTTCTACGTCTCGCACGCCGCGGCGCGGTTGTTCCGCGAGCAGGAGAGCGGATCGTTCGTCCACTTCACCTCGACCTCCGGCCTGGTCGGCAATTTCGGCCAGGCCAACTACGCCGCCGCGAAACTCGGCATCGTGGGCTTGTCGAAATCGATCGCGCTCGACATGAACCGCTTCAATGTGCGCTCGAACTGCGTGTCGCCATTCGCCTGGAGCCGTCTGATCGGCACCATTCCGACCGAAACCGAGGCGGAGAAAGCACGCGTCGCAAAAATCCAGCAGATGGGACCGGAGAAGATCGCGCCGATCGTCGCCTTCCTGCTCAGCGACGCCGCGAAAGACGTGACCGGGCAAATCTTTGCCGTGCGGATGAACGAGATTTTCCTGATGAGCCAGTCACGTCCCCTGCGCTCGATCCACCGCGGCGAGGGCTGGACCCCGCAAACCATCGCCGAGCATGGCATGCCGGCGCTGAAATCGTCGTTCTACAAGCTCGACCGCTCCGCGGATATTTTCAATTGGGATGCGATCTAGCCCTCCCTCACCGCCACCCCCAGTTGTTCCGCTGGAGCCTGCCCCCTTTATGCCGAAATGCCGGACCATGATTTCCTCCCCACAAAAAAAATCGAGAGGAAACCATGACAAATACATTACAATCCGATCATCAGGCCGAAGCGGCGTCGGCCGTGGTCGACCGCCGTAATCTGTTGCGCGGCGCCGCCGCGATCGCCGCTACCGCGGTGACCGTGAAAGCGGCCTCTGCGGCGACCGTAACGCCACTCGGCCAAA
The DNA here is from genome assembly GCA_963753875.1 of uncultured Alphaproteobacteria bacterium. Lineage (GTDB taxonomy): Bacteria > Pseudomonadota > Alphaproteobacteria > Rhizobiales > Xanthobacteraceae > Bradyrhizobium. The sequence continues at coordinate 65,695 of CAVWDY010000004.1, forward strand.
CCGGCGCCGCAACCGCCTCAACCGATCCGCTTCCATTGGGACCGCTATCCGGGAGCCGCTATCCGGACTCCCACCTGGAGTCTCTTAAAAAGCCCAAGGTTTCGTTCGGGCCTACCGGTTTCCCGGCCTTCGCCGGCACGATGGCCGTTGAGCGTGTCGCAACGGGACTCCGCTGGGCCGAGGGGCCGGTCTACTTCCCGGCTGGCCGCTACGTGCTGTTCAGCGACATTCCCAACAACCGCATCATGCGCTTCTCGGAGGATGACGGTCACCTGAGCGTATTCCGCCAGCCGTCGATGAACTCGAACGGCAACACCATTGATCGGGAAGGACGCCTGATCACTTGCGAACATAGTGGCCGACGGGTCACCCGGACCGAACTCGACGGCTCGATCACGATCATCGCCGACAAATACAATGGCAAGAAGTTGAACTCACCCAACGACGCGGTTGTCGCTTCCGATGGTTCGATCTGGTTCACCGATCCGGTCTACGGCATCGGCGGCTATTATGAGGGCGTCAAAGCCGAGCCTGAGCAGGAAAAACACAACGTCTACCGGGTGGATCCAAAATCCGGTGACGTCAAGGTCGTCGTCGATGACTTCGTGGAACCCAACGGCATTGCCTTCTCGCCTGACGAGAAGAAGCTCTATGTGATCGACACGGGCTTCACGGACGGCCCGGACAACCCGTCACATATCCGCGTGTTCGACGTGGATGTGGGGGCCGGAAAGGTGTCGAACAGCAAGGTCTTTGCGGAAATGCCCAAGCCCAGCATCACCGACGGGATGCGCTGTGACTCCGCCGGGCGTGTGTGGTGCTCCGTGGGTTGGGGCGATCCGAACGAGGACGGCGTGCGCTGCTACGCGCCCGACGGCGATCTGCTCGGCAAGATCCACATACCCGAAACTGTCGCCAACCTGTGCTTCGGGGGCCAGCAACGAAATCAACTCTACATCTGCGGCTCGACATCGCTCTACGCGGTCTACACGAGTGCGCAGGGCGCCATGAAACCGTAACCATCTTCGAACTGCCTCTGTCATTCCGGGATAGTCCGAAGGACTAGACCCGGAATCTCGGGATTCCCCGATGTGCAATTGCACATCTGAGGTTCGCGCTAACGCGCCCCGGAATGACGGCTACCCGCTATTCCTCAAGCCCGCTGAAATGCCGTTGATCGTGATCTGGATCCCGCGCAGCACCGCCTCGTCGGGGTTCTGCGCGCGGTTCTCCTTCAGGAGTTCCACCTGCACATGGTTCAGCGGATCGAGATAGGGAAACCGGTTGCGGATCGAGCGCTCCAGCAGCGGGTTGCTCTGCAGCAGGCGTTCCTGTCCCATGATATCCAGCAGCATCTCGATCGAAGCGAGCCATTCACTGCGAATGCGCCCGAAGATTTTTTCGCGCAGCGCCACGTCCGGCACCAGTTCGGCATAGCGCGAGGCGATCGCAATCGAGCTCTTGGCCAGCACCATGTCCATGTTCGACAGCAGCGTGCGGAAGAACGGCCACTCGCGGTAAAGCTCCTTCAGGAACGGCATGCCCTTGTCGGGGTGTTCCTTGATCCACGTTTCCACCGCGCTGCCAAAACCGTACCATCCCGGCAGCATCAGCCGGCATTGCGCCCAGCTGAATACCCAGGGAATGGCGCGAAGGTCTTCGATCTCGCGGGTTTTCTTGCGCGAGGCCGGCCGGCTGCCGATGTTGAGCGTGGCGATCTCCGTGATGACGGTCGAAGCCCAGAAGTATTCGGCAAAACCCTCGGTTTCGTAGACCAGCCCGCGATAGGCCTTGAAGGCCAGCGCCGATAGCTGCTCCATCGCCTTCAGATATTCCGCGCTCGGCGCGCTGTGCTTTGGCTGAAGGAGACTCGCTTCAAGCGTCGCCGCGGCAAGAACTTCCAGATTGTTGCGGCCGACCTCGCTGTTGGAATATTTGCTGGAGATGATTTCGCCCTGCTCGGTGATCCTGATCTGGCCGTTCACGGCGCCGCCCGGCTGCGCGATGATGGCGTCATAGCTCGGCCCGCCGCCACGCCCGACCGAGCCGCCGCGGCCATGGAACAGCCGGAGCCGCACGTGGTGGCGCTCGAACACTTCGATCAGGCCGATCTCGGCCTTGTAAAGTTCCCAGCCCGAGGTGACGAAGCCGCCATCCTTGTTGCTGTCGGAATAGCCGAGCATCACTTCCTGTACCGCGCCGCGGCTGTCCACCAGCTTGCGGTAATCGTGCAGCGACAGCATCCGGTCCATGATGCCGGCGGATGCCTGCAAATCCTCGATGGTCTCGAACAGCGGCACGATGTTGATCGCGCTGCGGCCCGACGGATCGACGAGGCCGGCCTCCTTCAGAAGCAGCGCCACCTCCAGCATGTCGGACACCCCCTTGCACATCGAGATGATGCATTGGGGGATCGCGCTGGCGCCGAACCTTGCGTGGGCTTCGGCGGCCGCGTGGAAAACCGCGAGTTCGCCGACCGTTTCCTCGCTGTATTTCACGAAGGTGGACGTCAGCGGCCGGGCGTTGCGCAATTCGCTCATCAGAAGCGCAATCCGCGCCTCCTCGTTCAATGCCAGATAGGACATGCCGGGCATCGCCGCATCGATCAATTCGGCAACGCTGCGTTCGTGCACCGCCGAATTCTGCCGGATATCGAGGCTGGCCAGGTGAAAGCCGAAGCAATCCACGGCCCGGCGCAGATGGCGCAGCCGCCCACGCGCGATCACGCGCGAATTGTTCGATATCAGCGAGCGATAGAGAACATCGAGATCGCCCTTGAACTCTTTGACATTGGCATAGGGCGCGGCCGCCCCGACCGGCGCCCTGGTGGTTTCCACATCCAGCCGCGCGGCGGTAGCGGTGAGCCGGGCGTAGATGCCGGATACCGCCAGCCGGTAAGGCTCGCCGCTTCGATGCGGCGAGGTGTCGGGCGAGCGCTCGGCGAGCGCCCGCAAATCCTTCGAGACATCCGCAAGATGAGCGGCGAGCGACAGTTCGGAACCGAGCACGTGCAGTTCCTCGAGATAGAAGCGCATCACCCGGCTCGACTGCATCTTCAGCGTGCCGCGCATCACTTCCGCCGTCACGAACGGGTTGCCATCGCGATCGCCGCCGATCCAGCTTCCCATCCTCAGGAAAGACGCCAGCTCGCCTTGTGCTGCACCCTCGCCCTCGTTCAACCGGTCTTCCAGCGCGCAATGCAGCCAGGGCACCTCGTGCAGGAAGGTGTAGTCATAAAAGGACAGGCCGTTGGCGACCTCGTCGAGCACGGTGAGCTTGGTGCGGCGCAGCAGGTTGGTCTGCCACAATGTCAAAACCGCGCGGCGAAGCTGCTCATCGCTCGCGGCAAGTTCTTCCGGCGTCAGCTGGACCCGCTCGCGCCGGTCCAACAGTGCTGCGATCTCCATCTCGCGGTCGATGGTGCTCTTGCGGCGAACCTCGGTCGGATGCGCTGTCAGCACCGGGCTGACCAGGGCGGTTGCGAAGAACTTGCGCAGGTCGGCCGCGCTGAAACCGGCCCCACGCGCATGCGACAATGTCAGCGCCAGCGTTCCCGGGGACGGCGTTCCCCCGGCCTTGGAGCGCGCCCGCATCTGCCGGATGTTGTTCTGGTCTTCGGCGATGTTGGCAAGGTGCGAAAAATAGCTGAAGGCGCGCACGATGCGCACGGTCTGGCTGGTCGACATGCTGTCGAGGATGAGTTCGAGCTCGCGCCGCGCCGGCTTGTCATCATCGCGGTGAAACCGGATCGAGGTCTGCCGGATGCGCTCGACCAGATCGAACACGTCCGCGCCTTCCTGGTCCCGCACGGTGTCGCCGAGGATGCGGCCAAGCAGCCGGACGTCATTCCGCAGCCTGGTGTCTTCTTCGAGCGCCGAGGCTTCCTCGGCACGGCTGGACTTCAGGTCGGTGTCGGAAGGCATGATCTGGGGTGACATCGGTAAAATGCTCCAGAAACTGCCCGGCACTCCTTGAGTCGCAATTTTTTGGGCCCGGCGCAAGACCAAGAAAAGGGCGAATACGCCTGACAGCACCGACCGCGGCCGTCGTCATCACCAGGCATAAGCGAGCGGAAGCGACGCCGTCCTTTGGACTTCCATGCCCGGCTATGACGGAGCATGAGATCAAATGTCGGCGAAGCGTGGGGCGCGCTTTTCGATATTGGCGCGCACCGCCTCAAGTTGATTGGCGCTCCCCATCAGCTTCATCTGCTCGACGGATTCGGCCAACAGCGCCGGACCGGGATCGACGGAAAGCTTGTTCAAAAGCCGCTTGGCGGCGCGGATCGCGTCGGGACTTTTGCCCGCGATCTCGCGCGCGACGTCAAAGGCGGCAGCACGCGGGTCATCGCAGATCCGTGTCGCCAGCCCGTAACTTAAGGCTTCCTGCGCCGAGAAAATCCGGCCCGTATAGGTCAGGTCACGCAGGATGTCGTCGCGCACCAGGCTCGCCAGGATCGGCGTTCCCGCCATGTCCGGCACCAGCCCCCACTTGATCTCCATGATCGACATCCGCGTGTCGGGGCTGAGGAACCGCATATCGGCCCCGAGCGCGAGCTGAAAACCGCCGCCGAACGCGACGCCCTGGATCGCGGCGATCACCGGTACCGGAAGCTGCCGCCATCCCCAAACCGCCGCCTGCGGAAAGTTGGCGAGGCCATGGGTGCGCACGGCAAGATCCCGCTTCTCACCGCCCGCTATTCCGTTACCGCCACCTTCCTTCATGGCGGCGAAGCTGTTCATGTCGAGGCCGGCGCAGAACGCGCGGCCCTCGCCGGACAATACTACCGCCCGCAGTCCCTTCTCGCGGGCGAGCCGCTCGGAGGTCGTGACCAGGGCCTCGAACATCGCGGCATCGAGCGCGTTCATCTTGTCCGCCCGAACCAGGCGGACGTCGGCAACACCTTCCGAGATCGTGAACTTGACGCGATCATCCATGAGAATTCTCCTGCGGCTCTTCGCAGTAGCCGCTTTACACCAAAGCGTTGTGGGGGTTTAGTCAATCAACCAACTAACGAACATTTTGCAGAGGGGAAATTGGCCATGTTCAGTGAAAATTTGCTCGCTGGCCGGCGTATCCTTGTCACGGGTGGTGGAACCGGGCTCGGCAAATCGATGGCGGGGCGCTTTCTCGAACTCGGCGCCGAGGTCCATATCTGCGGCCGCCGCAAGAGCGTCTGCGACGAAACCGCGACCGAACTGATGGACCTCTATGGCGGCCGCGTCACGAGCCACGGCGTCGATATCCGCAACCCGCTCGCCGTCGATGAGATGATCGAGACAATCTTCAAGGATGGCCCGCTCACCGATCTCGTCAACAACGCCGCCGGCAATTTCATCTCGCGCACCGAAGATCTCTCGCCGCGCGGCTTCGACGCGGTCGCCAACATCGTCATGCACGGCACCTTCTATGTGACCCATGCGGTGGGCCGGCGCTGGATCGCAGGCAAGCATCCCGGCAACGTGGTGTCGATCACCGTCACCTGGGTCCGCAACGGCAGCCCCTACGTCGTGCCGTCGGCGATGAGCAAGTCCGCGGTCCATGCCATGACGATGTCGCTGGCGGCCGAATGGGGACGCTACGGCATCCGGCTCAACACCATCGCGCCCGGCGAAATTCCGACCGAAGGCATGAGCAAGCGCATCAAGCCCGGCGACGAAGCCGGCGCCCGCACCAAGGCGATGAACCCGATGGGCCGCGTCGGCACAATGGAGGAACTGCAGAATCTCGCGGTGTTCCTGATTTCCGGCGGCTGCGACTGGATCAACGGCGAGACCATCGCGATGGACGGCGGCCAGGCGCTGGCGATGGGCGGCAACTTCTACCAGTTGCGCGACTGGTCCGACGCCGACTGGACCCAGGCCCGCGAGCAGATCAAGGCGCAGAACGAAAAGGACCGCGCCGCGAGGGGGTGACGCCATCCCTGCTCCCGTATTGTCTTTGCCGCGCAACGACGCCAGTATTACGCCAACAAAAACAATCACCACGGGGGAAACATGTCCGCTTCAGAGGAACCGGCAAACTTTGCCGATATGGTGCGCGCGCAGGCGAAGGCCCGCGGCAATGCCATCGCTTATGAATTCGAGGGACGAAAGACCAGCTTCGCCGAATTCGACCGACTGACCAACCGCGTCGCCAACGCGCTGAGAGCACTCGGCGTCAAACCGCACGAGCGCATCGCTTATCTCGGCAAGAACAGCGATATCTATTTCGAATTGCTGCTCGGCGCCATGAAAGCCAATTTGGTGATGGCGCCCGTGAACTGGCGGCTGGCCGCGCCCGAGATCGCCTTCATCGTTGCCGACTGCAAGGCCCCCGTGCTGTTCGTCGGGCCTGAATGCGTGACGCAGGTTCGCAACATCCGATCGCAATTGCCTGACCTGCGCATCGTCATCGCGACCGAAGGCGGCGCGCCGGAATGGCAGGACTACTCCGCCTGGCGCGACGCGCAGAGCGCGGATGACCCCAAGGTCGAAATCGGCCGGCAGGATGTCGCGATCCAGCTTTATACTTCCGGCACCACAGGCAAACCGAAAGGCGCGATGCTGTCGCACGCCAATCTTCTCAATCTGGTGGAGACCGGCCAGGGCGAAAAGCCCGAGTGGAACAAATGGACCGCGGATGACGTCTCGCTGGTGGCGATGCCGATCTTCCACATCGGCGGTTCCGGCTGGGGCGTGCTCGGCCTCTTTCACGGCGCCAAGGGCGTGATCGCGAGGGAATTCGATCCCACAAAAGTGCTGGATTTCATCGAGCAATCCGGAATCACAAAGCTGTTCATGGTCCCGGCCGCGATGCAGTTCGTGGTGCGGCAGCCGCGTGCGCGCAGCGTCGATTTTTCGAAGCTGAAATACATGCTCTATGGCGCCTCGCCGATCCCCGCCGCGCTGTTGAAGGAGTGCATCGAGGTGTTCGGCTGCGGCTTCGTGCAGGTCTACGGCATGACCGAGACCACCGGCAGCATTGTCGCGCTCGCGCCGGAAGACCATGTCGAGGGACTGGAGCGGATGCGGTCGGCCGGCAAGGCGCTGCCCGGCGTTGAGTTGGCCATCCTCGATGCCAATGGAGAGAGATTGCCGCCGGGCGAAGTCGGCGAGATCGCCACCCGTTCCGGCTCCAACATGGTGGGCTACTGGAATTTGCCGGAAGCCACCGCCAAAACGCTCGGCCGCGACGGCTGGCTGCGCACCGGAGACGCCGGCTACATGGACAGTGACGGCTATCTCTATATCCACGACCGCATCAAGGACATGATCATCTCGGGCGGCGAAAACATCTATCCGGCCGAGGTCGAAAGCGCGATCTGCGACCATCCCGACGTCGCCGAAGCCGCCGTGGTCGGCGTGCCCGACGAGACCTGGGGCGAAGCGGTCAAGGCGATCGTGGTGATGAAGCCGGGCAAGCAGGCGACAGCCACCGATATCATCAACTTCTCCCGCGAGCGCATCGCGGGCTTCAAGACGCCGAAGACGGTCGATTTCATCGACGCCTTGCCGCGCAACGCCTCCGGCAAGATCCTGCGCCGCCATCTGCGCGATCCCTACTGGGTGGGCAAGGACCGGCAAGTGAATTGAGGAGGCGTTTTTCGAAAAGCGCCGCTTCGTCATTCCGGGGCGATGCAAAACATCGAACTACGATGTGCAATTGCACATCGGAGAAACTCGAGATTCCCCGATGCGCAATAGCGCATCTGAGGTCTGGTCCTTCGGACCATCCCGGAATGACGGAGCTAGATAACACTCCGTCCGTATCCTCCATCATTTACCCCCAAACTTCGCCGGACGTTTTTCGAGAAAGGCGGTAACGCCTTCCTTGAAATCTTCCGTCGCACCCGCCATCCGCTGTGACTCGAATTCAAGGTTGAGCTGGTCTTCGAACGAATTATCCGGGCTTTCCCAGTAGAGCTTGCGGATCAGCGACAGCGCGATGGTCGGCCCGTTCGCGAGTTCATGGGCGAGCTTCATGGTCTCCTCTCCCAGCGCCGCATCGTCGTAGACCCGGTTGACGAGACCCCACTCCAGCGCCTTCTCCGCGGGCAGCCGCTCGCCCATCAGCGACAGCTCGACCGAGCGCGCCTTGCCGATCAGCCGCGGCAACAGCCAGGTCGATCCGCAATCCGGCACCAGCCCGATGCGGCGGAAGGCTTGCAGAAAATACGCCGAGCGCGCGCACAGGATCATATCGCCCATCAGCGCAAAACTCATGCCCGCGCCGGCGGCCGGCCCGTTCACAGAGGTAACTATCGGGCAATGCAGGTTGCGCAGGCGCCGAAGGAAGGGATGAAACGCGGTTTCCAGCGCCGCCCCCGCGTTGCTCTTGCCCGGTGTCCGGGTGTTGCGGCCTTGGAGGTTGGCGCCGGTGCAGAAGGCGCGCCCGGCGCCTGTCAGCACCAGGCAACGCACTTCCGCCTTTTTGTCGTCGATCGCGTCAAGCGCTTCGCAGAGGCTGCCCAGCAGCTCCACCGAGACCGCGTTCATCACCTCCTGATGGTCGAGCTTGAGGATCGCGACCGGTCCTTCGAAATCGAGCGTGACGTGCTTGAACTGCATCGGTTTCCTCGTGCGTTGCGGGCGATGGCGCCGTTTTTCTTAAGATAAGCGTCATCCTATCACAGCGCGGATTGTTTTGTGATGAAGCTCTTGCGCCGTTCGTCCTTAAGCGCACCCGCGTCCACCGCATTCCCGCGCCCTACGTCCGTGACGATCGCGAAACGCCCCTCTGTGTGGGGCGGGACGGCAGGGGATATAGATTTGATTTGGGGTGCGCGCGAGCGGAAAAATTCTTCCAAATGGGGCTAGACAGCCAAACTGGCTAACAGCCCGTCGGGCAAATCAGTTGATCTGTCCGCCGCTGGCGGCAGATCGAACATGCCGATTTCTCGCTCTCTTCCGACATCGCGGCCTACCCGCCCGGGTTGCGCAATCGGCGGTCCTGCTCGAGCAGCAGGGTGTTCACCGTTGCCGCCACCAGCACCAGCAGCAATGTGACTGACATGATCACCTGGATGTTCTGCAAGCCGATGGCTGTCATCAGGAGATAGCCGAGGCCGCGCTGGGAGCCGAACATCTCGCCGAGAATGGTGCCGATCAAGGTAAGCGAAAAGCCGATGCGGATGCCGGAGAAGATATCCGGCAAAGCCGCCGGCAGCAGCACCGAGCGGATCATGTCCCAGCGCGTCAGCCGCATCGCCGCCGCGGCACGGAACAGGATCGGTGGCACGTTGCTGCAGGCGGTGAGCGTGAAGATCGCCACCGGCACCACGCCGTGAATCGCGCCGAAGGCAATCTTGGCCGGCATGCCGATGCCAAAGATCAACAACACGATGGGATAGAGCGCGATTTTCGGCACCGAATTGCCGGCGAGCAGAAATGGCTCGAACACCTCTGCCGCCAGCCGGTTCATCCCGAGCGCCAGACCGATCGCCAATCCGGCCACCACCGAAATCACCAGTGCGATGACAAAAGCGGTCCCAGTCTCGGCGATATGGCCCCAGAAACGCGCCGTTTGCAACAATCTGGCGAGATAGAGAATGGTTTCGACGGGAGGCAGCAAGGCATTCCGGCCGACCAGCCAGAACACGATCTGCCAGAGGACCAGCAGCACAATCACCAAAAACAGCGACGGATTGGCATAGATTGTCCGGCGCATCATCCGCGCCCCCGCCGCGCGCGTAGCGCGCGTTCCCAACGGTCCAGGCTCATGTTGACCGCCACCGCGATCAGCAGGATCAGCAGGATCAACGGATACATCACGTTGTTGTCGAGATTGTCGTAGGCAAAGCGGATCTCGTAGCCCAGCCCGGTGCCGGACATGATGAACTCCGCGCCGATGACCCCGATAAAGGCATAGGCGACGGCGAGTTTCACCCCGGTGAACAAATAGGGGGCGGCATAAGGCAGCGTCACGCTGCGGACGGTCGCCACCGGGGAGAGTTGCAGCACGCGGGCAGTCTTGCCCAGCACGGCCGGAACGCTGTCCAGCCCGGCCAGCGTGCTGACAATCATCGACACCACCGCCAGCATGAAGCCGATCAGCACCTGCGGCGCGTCACCGAGGCCGAACACGACAATGAATAGCGGATAGAACGCGTAGATCGGGATGGCGTAGTAGGTGGAGAACAGCGGCTCCAGCAGCGCACGCAGCAGGCGGGCGCGATGAATGGCAGCCCCTGCCGCAATTCCCGCCACCACCGACAGCACGAACGCCAGACTGACATTGGTCAGCGTCTTCAGAATCGCCGCGTTGAATGCACCATTCTCCATCATCGTCCACAGCCCAAGCAGTATCCGGCTCGGCGCCGGCAGGGTCAGCGGCGTGATGACGTGATCGCGGCAGAGGATTTCCAGTAACGCCAGCGGCAGCAACACCGCCAGCAGCCGGTAGAGGACAATGCGCATGCTAGACCGCCTCCGGTCGCAGCGCCTGCATCGACTGCGCGCGCAGCAACGTCCACAGCCTGGCGGTGATCGCGCCGAATTCCGGAACAGAGACGATCTGGCTGTCGCGTTCACGCGGCCAGCCGGTCTCGATCACCTCCAGTATCCGGCCGGGCCGTGCCGACATCACCGCCACCCGGTCCGCCAGCATCGCCGCCTCGTCGAGTGCGTGGGTGATCAGCAGCACCGTGGCCCCGGTGGCCCGCCAGATGCGGAGTAGTTCGTCGCCCATCAGAAGACGGGTTTGCTGGTCGAGCGCACCAAACGGCTCGTCGAGCAAAATCAGCCGTGGCTGCATCACCAGCGTGCGCGCGATGCAGACGCGCTGACGCATGCCGCCGGAGAGTTGGGAGGGAAAGGCCTGCGCGAAATCCTGCAAGCCCATTAATTGCAACGCGTATTGCAATCGCCGCCCGATTTCCGCTCTATCGAGCGGCTGTCGGCGCAGCCCGAAAGTGATGTTGTCGGCGACGTTGAGCCAGGGGAAACTGGCGTTCTCCTGGAACACTACACCGACGCCGTCCGGCACGGTGTCCCCGATCGGCCGTCCCTCGAATGTCACCACGCCGGAGGATGGCGGAGCGAGGCCGGCGATGACGTCGAGCAATGTCGACTTGCCGCAGCCGGATGGACCGACCACGGCAAAGAACTCCCCCCGGCGCAGGTCGATATCGATTGGCCCCAGGGCGTGTATGCGACCAAGCCTGGAATCGTAGACCCTGGTGACACCGCGCAGCGAGACGTGGATTGGAAGCTGCGTATCCACTAATAGTCTTTCTTGAGATCGTCGGCGAGAAAGCTGCGGTCGATTATCTTCTCCCAGTCCGGCGTGCCGGAAAACGCCCCCACGCCACGTTGGGCGGCGATCATGCCGTCCATGCCCTTGATGTCGAAGCGCCCGACTCCCCAGTAGGGGCGGGTGGCGCCCGGCGCCATGGTGGTGAGGTTGCGCACCGCCTGACGGGCAATGGCGGGGTCGAGATCATAGACCTTGGCGACGATATCACCGGCGTCGTCAGGGTGGGCATACATGAACTCGACCGCCTTGCGCCGGGCCCGCAGCACAGCCCGCAGGAAATCGCCATGTTCTGCAATCGCCTTGCCGGTGGCGACGCCAACCACATTGCACAGCGGCGGCAGCGCGTCGGCGGCGCGGACGACGGTGCGCAGCTTGGCGCTGTTCTTCGACCAGACCGGATCGGCCAGGGTAGCAACGTCGATGGCGCCAAGATCAAGGGCTACCACCTGCTCGCCAAAGCCGCCGACCTTGATCGGGTCGACATCAGCTGAGGTCAGCCCGATGGTCTGCACCAGCAGGATGTTGAGCGCCTGGCTGGTCGAGCGTGGGTTGGTGTAGCCGATCTTGTGGCCCTTGAAGTCCTTCAGGCTTTTGATCGGCGAATCCGGCTTCACCGCCCAGACGAATTCGCCGACAGTGAGCACGTTGTCGCTGATGATGTGCAAATCATTGCCCTGCGCGATGGCGGCCACCGTCCCGGCGAGATCGACCTCGCCATAATCCAGATTGCCGCCGAGCAGGTTGCGGATGGAGGTGCCGCCGCCGTTGGAGGAGAGGATGCCGGAGACGTCCGCACCCTCCTGTTTGAAGAAGCCCTTCTCCATCGCAACCGCGTAGGGCATGCCGTTGGCGGCGATGCCGTAATTGCTCACCACAATCTGCTCTGCCCGGGCCGCGCCGGTGAATGCCAGGCCGGCAAAGGCGGCCGCCAATATCAGGCTCGGTCGTATCGTCATCATCATCACGCGCTTCTCCCCATGTTGGCCACCTTTAGGGGCCTTATCGTTGCAGCAAAGCCAGGCGACGGTTCTCGCCAAGCCACGAACAAAGTTGCGGGCGGAGGCCGCGATCCGCCGCGCGGAAGGCGGTGATCGTCCGGCCGGCCCCCATTGGGTGGTCCAGGATAGATGTTAGTTGATGATTGACCATGGCGCTACGGTCGGCGCTGGCCCCTCTATCGGAACGGTGTTTCAGGTTCGCGCGTCACCCGCTACCGAACAGATCAGCAAAATCGTTTGATTTTAGCATCTGCGTATATTCGCTTGACGATGGCCGGAAGCATCGAGCCCGCAAGCACCTGACGAATCGGGCCGTGGTTGTTGAGGCGCAAAGTACTTCGTCGCGGTCCTCGCTTTCGGCGCCGGCTCACGGCGCTTCTCGCATGACCCGCTGGAGTTCAGAAAGTAGCCGCCGCCGCAACCGATTTGAACGCAGCGGTCACCCTCCGCACGCTGTCCCTTTGCACAGATCAGCGGGCACACGCGATCCGGCTTGTTGCGGACGGCATCCAGGGCGTCGAGGCTTGCCAGCTTTACGTCGAATTGGGTCCGGGCGTTCTTGTTGAAGAGGTCGAGCGCCTTTCTGGAGCTGTCGTCCCATTTGCCGTCCACGTTCCCCAAGTTGCAGCCAACACGCTTCAAATGGGCCTGCAGCAGTCGCGTGATGTCAGCCTGATCGATTGGTGGAGACGAAGACGGCGGCGCTTGCGGGACGGTCTGGCCGGGCGTCAGCGACGCGATCTTCTCGGCATCTTCCTGGGCGGCGCGCTTGGCCTGCTCGACCTGGCGCTGGGCCTCCGCAATCGCCTGACGTTTGGCTTCCTCGACTTGCTGCCGGGCAGCCTCGGCCTGCTGCTGCGCAAGCTCCACCTGCGTTTTGGCCTCTTCCAGTTCCTTCTTCGCCTGCTCGGAGAGCTTCTGCTTGGCCTCTGCGGTCCGGCGCGTGCTTTGCTCTTCGAGTTGCCTGCGCAATTCCTCGGCCTTCAGGGCCGCCTGCTCCTCGGCCGCCCGTCGTGCATCGTCGGCCTTGGTGTGAGATTGTTGCGCCGCCGATAATTTGCTGTTCTGCGCGCGCGCAAGGTCCGCATAGAAGCCGGTGGGATGGCTTGCGAGAAACGAATCCCACGCTTCCTTGGTTCCGATTTGCGCGGCGAGCTCGTAGTCCACACGCGCTCCGGCTTCGGGATCGACCGGCTTTGCAATTTGGGGAACCAGCGCCATGGTTTCGCCGCCGAGCGATCCGTAGACGAACGGCTCCTGGCGATTGCCGGTAGTCTTCAGCACGTCGTCGCGAACGCGGCCGAACGCAAGCCGGACGTCGAGGCCAGGGACAGTCAGGTTTTTCAGCAGCGCCGAGGTGAACGGGCTATGCTGCCCGTCGCCATCGTCCGCCGTCGAACCGGCCTTGGCCGCATAGGCGATCAGGGTATCCGTGCCGGTGGGTTCGACCTTGCCCAGACCGGACGTGACCGCACGATTGGCGCGTTCCCTGCGCATGGTGGTGACAAAGGGATTGTCGCGGCAGGCATCGAGAATGACGAGCCGCAACCGCTTGGCGCCGTCCGTCGACGATACCAGCCGCTCCAGCGAGATCGCTTCATCATCGGCATCGCGGTCGCTGGCCAGCCGTGCATCAATCGGAATGAGATAATTGGTGCCGCCGATTTCAAGGCCGTGGCCGGCGTAATAGACGACCGCGATATCGGCCTGGTCGGCCATCGCCTCGAACCGGCGGATCAAACGCTTGAAATCGAGATTCCCGACGTTGAGCTGGACATCGACGGAATCAAAGCCCGCATCCTTGAACATTTTCGCAACCGCACCCGCATCCCGCGACGGGTTGGGAAGCTGCGGAACGGTCTGGTAGGTCGAGTTTCCCACAATCAGCGCGATGCGCTTGTCCGCCAGCGCCGGGTCAACGGAAATACAAAATGAAAATCCCAAAAACAACAGGAATCCGAACCGCATCACACGCTCCCGAACAGCTTCATCTGGTTCTCAGCACGCGATAGCTTGACGTAGAGTATCGGATATTGGAGGCCTTCGACAATAGCCGCGGCGGTCGCTGGATGTTCTGCTGTGACCCATAGCGGTCTCGTAGACTCACTCCGCCTTGATGCCCGATGCCAGAATAATCTTTGCCCATTTTTCGCTATCTGTTCTGACTCTTTCCGCAGCCTCCTCGGGTGTGCTGGGGAACGGCTGGAAGCCGAGCGAGGTCAGGCGCTCCTTCATGTCCGGCAACGCAACGATCTCGTTAGTCTCGCGATTGAGCAGCGTAATAATCTCCTTCGGCGTCTTGGCTGGAACAAGCAGTCCTACCCAAACATCACATTCCACGTCGGGAAAGCCAGCTTCAGCCATGGTGGGCACTCCCGGCAGAACAGATACCCGCGTTTTGCTCGCCACCGCTAAGGCGCGCAATTTTCCATCTGTGATCTGCGGAACGATCGCAGCCGGTGAACCAAAGGCAATCGGCGTGTGGCCGCCAATCGTGGAATTAATTGCTGGGCCTGCCCCACCGAATGGTACATTTACTAGGTCGAGACCTGCCGACATTCGAAGTAGTTCGCCCGCTAGATGTCCTGGCGTTCCGATGCCCGGTGAAGCGTAGCTGTACTTGCCGGGGTTGACTTTGATCAGGTCTACGAGGTCTTTGACGGTCTGAACCGGCAACGACGGGTTGACCGTTAGAACTTGCGTCGTCGTGACAGCGAGCGATACCAGCTCGAAGTCCTTAAAAGGATCATAGGGCACTTTGGTGTGAAGGCTAGGATTGACAACAAGAGATATATCGGTGACGAGCATTGTGTACCCGTCAGGCACCGCCTGTGCTGCTCGACCTACAGCAATATTGCCCCCGGCACCGGGCATGTTCTCAACATAGTACTGCTTTCCAAAATGCGCGGATAACTTCTGTGCAAGAAGGCGGCCAATCACGTCCGTCTGTCCACCAGGAGCAAACGGG
The DNA here is from genome assembly GCA_963753875.1 of uncultured Alphaproteobacteria bacterium. Lineage (GTDB taxonomy): Bacteria > Pseudomonadota > Alphaproteobacteria > Rhizobiales > Xanthobacteraceae > Bradyrhizobium. Next base: position 80,896 of record CAVWDY010000004.1, read on the forward strand.
ACGATCACGCGGACCGGCCGTGAAGGATAGGTATCCGCCCTTGCGATGCGCGATTTGGCTTGGAGTGCAGCAGCACCCGTCGCCAGATGCAAAAATCGACGACGTGGTAGTATCATAGCATGTCCCCTCCACGGCGACATCAAGCTAATCCAATTCGCGAACCTCTGATAGGCCGGCATGTCCGTTCCTATGGAACTTTTCGGACCTGTGCGGCCAGGCTGACGATGTCCGTTCGCCGGGGTAATGGCGTTTCGACCGCGGACGAAACCAAGGTCAAGCGGTCATTGTGATTATCCTTGGGCTCGCGTCGGTAAATTCGTTGCCGGGCGTTTGATGCAACAAGGCGGTTCGTGCGCCACGTCTGCTGTTGGCACACCCGGCATCCCAGGCAAACGATATCGGCTTGCGCAAGCAGCCGGAAGCCGGCACTGAAATGCCGCTCGTTGGAACGCGCCACTGCCCAGGCCTATCAGGTAACGAAATCCACGCGAGAAGCCTTGGCCTCCGCCGCTTCGACTTCCTGAGCGGCTTCAACCTGGTGTTGATCGGACTTGATCGTTGCAGTGTTGGCGTTGGTTGTTACGTCTGCGACGAGCTTAACTTCCGCTTCACTAACGATGATATGCGCCGGGTATGTTGGACCAATGGTACTCATGTGCCCTCCCTTCTGGAGTTCATCTTTTTTGCAGGGATTCGTTCACAGTTTCTTAAGAGGTTCGGTTAACGTCGCCAATCTCTTTCCGGACATCGTGCCGCTCTGCGCACCGAATTTGGGGAAGAGTTCCGCCACCACCTGCACGTCGGGTTTCATCGCCTTCAGCGCGGTCGAGAAGATTTCCCAGCTTTCGCGGCCCCAGGCGTAGTCCTGATTGACGACCGCGATGGTCTTGAAGTCCGGTTTCATCTTGAGGAGATAGACGAGGACGGCCAGCATCTCCGGCGTGCCGTTCGCCTGGGTGCGGAAATTGTAGCGGTACTTCTTGGTCTCGAGGATGGAAGCCGCGCCACAGTCCCACATGAAGTTCATCACCTTCAGGTCTTCCGCAACCGGGACCAGCTGATTGCAGCTGCCTGAAGAGATCGAGGCAAAGGTCGCGTCGACCTTTTCGTCCTGCACCATGCGGCGGTAGTTCGAGACCAGCGCCTCGCCGCCGGCGCCTTCGTCGACAAAGGACAGTTTTACCGGGACGCCACCAATTCCACCCTTCTTGTTGATATCCTCTGCGATCATCTCGGCGGCGGCCTTGCCGGGCACGCCGAACACGGACGCCGGTCCCGACAGGAAAGGTCGTGATGCCGATCTTGAGCTCAGTGGGTTTGCCCTGCGCAAGGACGGGGCCCGCCAGCATTGCCGTTGTGACGCCGGCCGCAAGCACAGTCTTTAGAAATTGCATCGAAGTCCTCCCTGGTTTTTATCTCGACCTTGCATGCGGCTTGGGCCGTCTTGCGGCGGATGATGCTTGCGCTGATCCGCCTTGCAGGCTGTCATAATCCTAGGTCATTATGAGGAGCGTGGCGACGAAGTAAATGGACTGCTTCGCGGAAGCCTGTCATCGGGCGCGCATCCGCAACCCGTTGGCGCCGACCGGTTGGCTCGCGATGAGGTCGGGGTACGCCGCCGCGATCTCGCGGCGTGGATTCGCGCGAGTTGATGCCACAAAACGCCCCGACGCAAAGGGCGTGGGAAATGGATAGTGCGTCCATATCTCACTCGGAGGGCAGGCGGTTACGTGCACCCATCGGCGAGCACCAGTTTACTCGTCGTCGTATCGTGGCGCACCTTGAACAGGTCTTGAATTTCAGGGTCACTTAGAAACGCTTCTGCCTTTTCGCGTTCTGGAAATTCGATGATGACCATGCGTTCGGGTTTCCAATTACCCTCGATTGTCGTTGGCTGAACCCCTTGAACTATGTATTTTCCTGAATGTTTTGCGATGAATGCAGGGATTTCAGCGATGTATTTTCTGAAACCACCGAAGTCATTCACTGACAAGTCGAGCACCAAATACGCTTTCATTCCTTACCTCGCGAACCAGCATCAGACCAATTCCCGGTCCGGATGGAGGGGGTCGAATAAGACCATATGCTTCTAAGGCAAAAAGTGGCGTCACGCCAAGGACCACAATCAAACAGGGAATCCACGATGGAATACCTCGCCAACGACCTCACGCCCCGTGAGCGTTACAAGGTGCTGACGTCCTTTGTCTTGCCGCGGCCGATCGCCTGGGTGACGACGGTTGGGCCAACCGGGGTCGTCAACGCCGCACCCTTCAGCTTCTTCAACGTATTCTGCGAGACTCCACCGCTCTGCATGTTCGCCGTCAACCTGCGGCCCGATGGCCGGGTCAAGGACACGCTCGTCAATATCCAGCGTAGCGGAGAGTTCGTGGTCCATATCGCCGATGAGCCGTGGGCGCGCGCGATGCACGATTCCAGTGGCGACTTTCCGCCCGATATTGGCGAGCCCGGTTACCTCGGGCTCAAGCTGGCGCCCTCGACGAAGGTGGCAGTGCCGCGACTTGCCGACGCGCCGTGGACGATGGAGTGCAAGACGTGGAAGACGATCGACGTGAATGGTGACCGGCAACTCATCATGGGTGAAGGCATCAATTTCCACATCCGCGACGAATTGTGGGATGACGACGCCATGCGCGTGCATATGGACCGGTACCATCCGGTCGGCCGCATGTTCGCGGACCGTTACTGCCGCACAGACGACAGGGTGGAATTCCCGACAGCCGAGGGGGCAAAGGCGGCTAGACCATAAGGCGGGTGGCGATCAAGACGCCGCCACCTTCTTCCCCCGCTCCACGGCGCTCATCACAAACCCCTCATATCCCTTCGTTGCAACCTCGTGGCAGCATGTGGGGCGGATTAGCCGCAGGCGTAATCCGCCATACGGGATATTCCCCGTCATTGCGAGGAGCGCAGCGACGAAGCAATCCGTTCTTGCTTGCCGCGTGGCGGCCATGGATTGCTTCGCTTCGCTCGCAATGACGGCAAATTATGACGACACCGCCATCTTCTGCACCCGCTCCGCCGCGCTCATCACAAATCCCTCGTAGCCCTTCGCGGCAACCTCGTTGCAGATGCGGCGATAGACGCCGACGCCGCCGATATAGGGCATGAAGATGCGCGGCTTGCCCGGGATGTTGGCGCCCATGTACCAGGAATTGGCCTGCGGATAGAGCGTCAGCTGCGCCACTTGATTGACGTGCGCGACCCATCGATCCTCGGCTTCCCCAGTGGCTTCTATTGTCTCAAAACCGCGATCGCGCATGAAGGCGATGGCGTCGCTGATCCAGTCGACGTGCTGCTCGATCGAAACCATCATGTTGGAGAGCACCGACGGGCTGCCGGGCCCGGTGATGATGAAGAGATTTGGAAAACCTTCGCTCATCAGGCCGAGATAGGTTTTGGGACCTTCGGCCCATTTCTGGTTCAGCGTCCGCCCTCCCCGGCCACGAAGTTCGATCTTCGCCACCGAACCGGTCATCGCGTCAAAGCCGGTCGCCAGCACCAGGGCGTCGATCTCGTAATCCCTGGCCCCGGCGCGCACGGCATTCGGAGTGATTGCCTCAATCGGATCGGATTTGATGTCGACCAGCGTCACGTTCGGGCGGTTGAACGTCGCGTAGTAGTCGGTGTCGACGCAAATGCGTTTTGAGCCGATCGGGTGATCGTCGGGCTGCAGCCGTTTCGCGGTTTCGGGATCGCGCACGATCTCCGCGATCTTTTCCTTTACGAAGCTTGCTGCGGTGTCGTTGGCGGCCTTGTCGAGCAGAAGGTTGTTGTAGGCCAGCATGAAGGTCAGGCCGCCTTTGGCCCAGCGCGCTCGTATTTGGCGCGCCGCTCGTTGTCGCCGTCGTCGAGCGCGCCGCGGTCGGGCAGTTCGGCATAAATTCCGTTGCGCGCTTCCTCGCGGGCAAAGCGCCTGATCTCCGGGTAATTCCGGCGAAACGCGTCGCGCTCCTCCGCGGTCAGTTCGGCGTTGCGGGCGGGGATCGAAAAATTCGCGGTGCGCTGGAACACCGTGAGATGGCGCGCTTGTTCGGCGATCACCGGCACCGACTGGATCGCCGACGACCCGGTGCCGATCACGCCGACACGCAGCCCGGTAAAATCTATCCGTTCATGCGGCCAGTGGCCGGTGTGGTAGACCTTGCCCTTGAAGTCCGACAAGCCCTTGATGTCGGGCACCCGCGCATTCGACAGGCAGCCGGTGGCGAGCACGACAAATTTCGCCGTCACGGTGTTGCCGTCGGACGTCGTCACCTGCCAGATGCTGGCAGCCTCATCGAAGACGGCGCGATCGACGCGGGTGTCGAGTTGAATATCGCTCCGCAGCTTGAAGCGGTCGGCGACGTGGTTGGCGTATTTCAGAATCTCCGGCTGCGGCGCGTAGCGCTCGCTCCAATTCCATTCCTGCTGCAATTCGTCCGAGAACGAGTAGGAATATTGCATGCTTTCGACGTCGCAGCGTGCGCCGGGATACCGGTTCCAGTACCAGGTGCCGCCGACATCGCCGCCCTGTTCATAGACCCGGACCTTTAGTCCCTGCCCACGCAGCCGGTGCAGCATGTACATGCCGGCAAAACCCGCGCCGACCACGACGACATCGTAGGCTTCATGGCCCGCGGCGTGATCTTTGGACGGCATGGCGGACATCGCTTCGCACTCCCTGGGTTTTTTTGGTGTTGCCGACCAGCATTCTCCTGACCGCGCGAAAGCGCAAGAGGCAAAGCGGCACTGTGGGACCCGCATATTTTGCCATGCGGAATGTAGAGCGTCGTCATCCGCGAAAGCGGATGACCCGGTACGCCGAGCCGTCAGCGGCCAATCCCGCGCCGCCGATTACTGGATACCCGCCTTCGCGGGTATGACGGGCTCCCGCTTGGCATCACCGCCGCTGATGCGCTAGCGTCGCAGGCGCGTTCGCCGATCAAACCAGGAATGAGCAGCCGAAACGACTGCCGCGGGGAGTGAAGAACACGACGATGAAATCGCCTGTTTGCGACATGCTGGCGCTCCTCGCAATGACGGGAAACAAATCCGCACCGAATTGAAGTTGGAAGGCGAAGCCATAAACATGTCCCATTCCCCCCTCCCCGACGACCGCATTCCCGTCATTGTCGGCGTCGGCGAAATCGTCGATCGCCCGAAAGAGATTGCGCAAGGCCTCGAGCCGCTTAACCTGCTGGTCGAAGCGCTGAAACGCGCCGAACGAGACAGCGGCGGCCGTTGGCTTAACGAGATCAACTCGCTCGACATCGTCAATTTCCTGAGCTGGCGCTACCGCGATCCCGAAAAGCAGCTTACCGCGCGCCTCGGCATCACACCGAAGCATGCTTATTACGGGCCGGTCGGCGGCGAGAGTCCGATCCGCTATCTGCACGAAGCGGCGCAGCGAATTGCGCGTGGCGAATGCGGCGTCGCCGCGGTCTGCGGCGCCGAAGCACAGAGCAGTGCGACCAAGGCCGAACGGGCAGGTGTCAGCCTGCCATGGACGCCGTTCGCGCATGATGTCGCCGAGCCCAAACGTGGCGCCGCGTTCCAGAAGCCGCTTGCCGTAAAGCTTGGCGTATTCAGGCCGGTGACGGTCTATCCGTTTTACGAAGCGGCGACGGCGGCGCATTGGGGCCAGACCCCGCGTGAGGCGATGGCGGAATCGGGCGTACTGTGGTCGGCCTATTCGAAGGCGGCTTCCGAAAATCCCAACGCCTGGCTAAAGCGGCGTTTTACGTCTGAAGAGATCACGACGCCTTCGCCGGACAACCGGCTGATCGCGTGGCCCTACACCAAATTGATGGTCGCCAATCCGACCGTCAATATGGGCGGGGCCGTTCTGATGACGAGCTTGGCCAAGGCGCGCGCCGCTGGCATCGCCGAGGACCGTCTCGTTCACGTCCGGGGCGGGGCATCGGCGGAGGAGCCGCGCGACTATCTCGAACGCGAGGCGTTTTTCGAGAGCCACGCGCAGAACGCCGTCCTCAAGGCGGTGACGGACTTGGCCGGCGGCGACGGCAAGGCATTCGACGCGATCGAGCTCTACAGCTGCTTTCCCTGCGTGCCGAAAATGGCGCGGCGGACGCTCGGCCTCGGGCCCGACATACAGCCGACCGTGACCGGCGGTCTCACCTTCTTCGGCGCGCCGCTCAACACCTACATGACGCACGCGGCCTGCGCGATGGTGCGGAAGCTGCGCGGCGGCGCCAGGCTCGGCCTGCTCTACGGCCAGGGCGGTTTCGTCACCAAGCATCACGCGCTGGTGCTGTCGCGGCAGGCGCCGCTCGCGCCCCTCGCCCAAGAAACAAGCGTGCAGAGCGAGGCGGATCGCCATCGCGGCGCGGTTCCGGATTTTGTCACTGAGGCCAACGGCAAAGGTTCAGTCGAAAGTTTTACCGTGATCTATGGCCGCGACAACGAGGTCGACCACGGCGTGGTGATGCTGCGGACATCAGCCAATGCGCGCGCGCTGGCACGGGTGCCCGCGAATGATCGCCAGACACTGGCGCATCTTCTGAACATGGACCGCACACCGGTGGGTTCATCGGGCGATATCGTCACGGCGGACGACGGGGTTTTGGAGTGGCGGGTCGGGTAAGTGCCCGCTGCCGTTTTCCTCCCTCGCCCCGCTCTTGCGGGGAGGGTCGGGGTGAGGGGCCGCCTCCACGAATTCCGAATGCGCGGTGAATCCCCCTCACCCGGATTGCTCCGCAATCCGACCTCTCCCCGCAGGCGGGGAGAGGTTAGAGCCACCCTACCCCTTTTCGCCCTATCTGGCTGAAGCAGTCGCGGGCCTGCCCTTTGTACTGACGACGCGGACCTGGTCGCCGTCGGCGATGCCGTCGGGCGGCGCGTTGATGATGCGATCGTCCAGCGTGACGCCCGACGCCAGTTCGATGTCGCGCCCGAGATCGCGCGCGATCGTCACCGTCTTGAACGACACGCGGTCTTCAGGCCCGACGGTCGCAACCCGCAGACCGCTCTGGTTGAAGATCAGCGCGCTCGATGGAATGTGCAGCGGCACGCTGTCGCGCCGCAGGCTCATGCGCACATTGGCATAGCCGCCCGGCATCAATGCGCCGGCGGCGTTGTCGAGCGCCAGCTGCATCTGCGTCGTGCCGGAATTGACATCGACCGACTGCGCGGAAGCCTCGACCGTCGCATCGAAGGTCCGGTTTGGATATTCCGGCACGGAGATCACGGCCTTGGCGCCGATCCTGACTGAAGGCACGTAATTCTGGGGAACGTTGACATAGACCCGCAGCTTCTTGATATCGGAAATCACGAACATCGGGGGACCGCTGCCGCCGCCGGCATTGATCAGGGCGCCGACATCCGTGGAGCGCGCGGTAACGATGCCGTCGAACGGCACGGTGATCTTCTTGTAGCCGGCGAGCGCCTCGAGCCGCTCGACATTGGCCTGGCTGGAATTGACCGCGGCGTTCTTGTTGGAGAGGTCGGCGGTGCGCTCGTCGATCTCCTGCATCGAGACGAAATTCGAGGCGATCAGCGTTCTGCGGCGAGCAAGCGTGACTTCGGAAAGTTTCGCGCTGGCCTGCTGGTTGGCGAGATCGGCACGCGCCTGCAGCAATTGCTGATCGAGGTCCGGCGCATCGATTTCAGCGATCACTTCCCCGGCCGTGACCCGCGCGCCGATGTCGGCGCTCCAGCTTTTCAGATAGCCGTTGACGCGCGCAAAGATCGGCGCCCGATAATAGGCCTCCAGCCGGCCCGGAAGGTCTATCGTTGCATCAAGTGCCCCGGAATCGGGAAATATCACCGCCACCGACGGAACGGCCTGGCTGTCGGTCCATTCACGCAGCTTGACGGACGAATCCTCCCGCGCGCGGATACCGCTCACCACCAGCATCAGCGCGGCGATGACGGCGGCCGCGCCGAAAATGCCCAACTTCCGGCGAGAGACCGGCGAGCGAGATTCAGTGGGCATTCTGTGTCTCCAATAGAGCGGCGGCTTCGGCGTCCTGCTTCCTGTGTACCATACTGAAAACCACCGGAACAAACATCAGCGTGGCGACGGTTGCGAAGATCAGACCGCCGATCACCGCCCGACCCAGCGGCGCGTTCTGTTCGCCGCCTTCGCCAAGGCCCAGCGCCATCGGGAACATGCCGATAATCATGGCGAGCGCCGTCATCAGCACCGGGCGGATACGCACGAAACCGGCTTCGATGGCCGCCGTGATCGGGTCGCCCAGTTCATCGTAGCGTTCGCGGGCGAAGCTGATCACGAGCACGCTGTTCGCGGTGGCGACGCCCATGCACATGATCGCGCCGGTCAGCGCCGGCACCGACAGCGTGGTCTTGGTCGAAAACAGCATCCAGACGATCCCGGCCAGCGCCGCGGGCAGCGCGGTAATGATCACGAACGGATCGGACCATGACTGGAAGTTCACCACGATCAGGAAATAGACCAGCACGATCGCGGCGAGCAACCCGAACAGCAGCCCGGTAAACGCGCTGTTCATGGTCTGTACCTGACCGACGAGCGCAACGGAAGAGCCCTTCGGCACGTCCTTCGCGGTGTCCGCGATGATCGCCCTGACATCCGCGGCGATCCCGCCGAGATCGCGCCCCTGCGGCGTCGCATAGATCTGCACCATTGGCTGGATATCGTATTGCGAGACAACCGCGTTCGAGACCGACCGCGTGATGTTGGCGATGCCGCCGAGAATGGGCGCGGTCGGACCGCCCGATGTGATCGGCAACGTCTCCAGCGCGCTCAACGAATCGATCTGATATTGCGGGGTTTGCATCACGATCGAATACGACACGCCGTTGTCCGGATTGAGGAAGTAGGTCGGCGCCACCTGCCCGCTCCCGGCCAGATTGACCGTGAGGCTGTTGGTGACGTCGCGCTCGGTCAGCCCGACATATTGCGCGCGCGTCCGATCGACGTCGATGTTGAAGGTCGGATTGCTCGGCGATTGCTGGATGCGCGCGTCCGCGATGCCGGGGATCCGGCGAATCCGGGCCATCAATTTGTTGGCGTAGGCGAAATTGGCGTTCAAATTCCCGCCCCGAATCTGCAGGTCGATCGGCGCCGGCGCGCCGAAGTTCAGGATCTGGTTGACGATGTCAGCGGGAAGGAAAGCAAATGTCATTCCAGGAAAGGCACGCGGCAGCTGTTCCCGCAAGGCCTTCACGTAGAGTTCAGTCGGAGGATGATTCTCCTTCAGCTTGATCTGAATATCGCCGTCCTGCGGGCCGATCACGCCGGTATTGTTGTAAGTCATGTTGATGCCGCTGATGGGCATGCCGATGTTGTCGGCGAGCGTTTCGATCTCATCCGGCGGAATGATCTTGCGTATCGCTTTCTGCACGTCGGCGAATTGGATGGCGCTCTCCTCGAGCCGGGTGCCGATCTGGGTGCGCACATGCATCAGGATCTGGCCGGCATCGACGGAGGGGAAGAAATTCTGCCCGAGATACGGCACCAACAGGAACGAGGCCCCGACGAAGCCGAGGAAGCCGATCACAAAAGTCGGCCGGTGCCTCAGCGCGAGCGTCAGCAGGTCGCGATAACCGCCGCGAAATCTCTCGAAGCCCGCCTCGAAGGCGCGCTGGAACCGCACCAGCGGATTGCGCGTGGGCTTCGGCTGCTCGCCTTCGGCATGGTGTTGATGCGGCTGCAACAGATACATCGCCATGGTCGGCACCAGCGTCCGCGACAGGATGAACGACCAGATCATCGCGAATATCACCGCCTCTGCCATGGGGACAAACAGGAAGCGCGGGACGCCTTGCAGGAAAAACATCGGAACGAACACGATGCAGATGCACAGTAGCGACACGAACGCCGGCACCACGATCTGGTTGGCGCCGTCGAGGATCGCGGTCTTGACTTCCTTGCCGTGCTCCAGATGCCAGTTGATGTTCTCGATCGTGACCGTGGCCTCGTCGACGAGGATGCCGACCGCGAGCGCAAGTCCCCCGAGCGTCATGATATTGAGCGTCTCGCCGATCGCCGCCAGCATCACGATCGAGCCGAACACGGCAAGCGGGATCGACGTCGCAATGATGATCGTCGAACGCCAACTCCCCAGGAACAGCAGGATCATGACGCTGGTGAGCAGCGCCGCGATCACGCCTTCGCGAATTACGCCGGTGATGGCGCCACGAACGAATATCCCCTGGTCGCCGACAAAGCCGACTTTCAGCGTATCGGGAAGCGAGTCCTTGAAAGCGACGACCTTGCTCTTGATGCCGTCGATGATGTCGAGCGTCGAAATATAGCCTGCCTTCAGCACCATCATCAGAACGGAGCGATTGCCGTTGACGTGGACGATGTTGGTCTGCGGCGGATTGCCGTCGCGCACGGTGGCGACGTCCCGCACATAGACCATGGCGCCATTGACGGTCTTGATCGGGAGATCGCCGAGCTCTTCGATCTTGAGCGGCGAGTTGTTGAGCTGGATGACGTATTCGAACCCGCCGATCTTCGACGTGCCCGCTGGCTGGATCAGGTTTTGGGCGGCGAGCGCATTGGCGACGTCCTGACCCGACAACCCAAGCGCCTGCAGCGCCGAGGGATTGATATCGATCTGGATCTGACGCTGCTTGCCGCCATAGGGATAGGGTATCGCGGCGCCTGGCACCGTGATCAGCGGCGTGCGCAGCTGGTTGATGGCGATGTCGGCGAGGTTTTGTTCGGTGAGGCCTTCGCCGGACAGCGCCAGTTGGATGATTGGCACTGTGGACGCGCTGTAGTTGAGAATCAGCGGCGGCGTCGCTCCCGGCGGCATCTGCTTGATGATCGTCTGCGAGACCGCGGTCACTTGCGCGTTGGCGGTGCGGATATCGACGTTCGGCTGGAAGAAGATCTTGACGATGCCGAAGCCGTTATAGGAATTCGCGGTGATATGTTCGATATCGTTGACGGTCGTCGTCAGGATGCGCTGATACAGCGTAATGATGCGGCCGGACATCTGATCCGGCGGCAAGCCGGTATACTGCCAGACCACCCCGATCACCGGGATTCGAATTTCCGGAAAGATATCGGTCGGCGTGCGCAGCGCGGCGAGCGGGCCAATGATCAGGAGAAGCAGCGCGAGCACGACGAATGTGTATGGCCGGCTCAGGGCGATACGGACCAGTGCAGTCATAGAGCGGGCATTCCTGGATCAATCTCGCGGATCTAGAGGGAATGGCTTGCGTTTACCCGAATTGCGGTAAAATGGCTAACGCTTGGAGCCTCGCCAGCCTTCACTTCCGCGATACCTATGCGGCGACATCATAGCTCGCCTGATCGTTGCCCGTATTCCGGGCAACGATTGCCTAAGCCTAGCGCTGCCCGAGATCAGGCGCTGACGGGCTCTTCCCACGGCCTTCCTCAATTTTAATTTAATCGACATGCCGATCTGATCGCTTCTGGCAGCAAAGCCATCAATCCGGCTCCGTGTGCCGATCGTCGTTCGCCTGACCGCTTCAGAGTTGATCTGGCGGCTACGCTCCTCAGGCCGCCCTCACCGAATCCAGGAACTTGCCGACCTCGAGCTTGAGGCGGTTGCTATCGCCGGACAGCGACTGCGCCGCCGAAAGAACCTGCGAGGAGGCCGAGCCGGTCTCGTTGGCGCCGCGCTGCACGTCGGTGATGTTGGACGAGACCTGCTGGGTGCCATGGGCAGCCTGCTGCACGTTGCGGGAAATCTCCTGGGTCGCCGCGCCCTGTTCTTCCACCGCCGCCGCGATGGTCGATGAGATCTCCGACAGTTTTTCGATGGTGCCGCTGATCTGCTGGATAGCCCCCACCAACTCCTGCGTCGCCGCCTGGATGCTGCCGATCTGCTGGCCTATCTCGCCGGTCGCCTTCGCGGTCTGCTCGGCCAGCGCCTTCACTTCCGATGCCACGACAGCAAAATCCCGGCCGGCCTCGTGCTCGGCGATCGCCCGCATATTCCGGACCGCAAGCAGCCCCATGCCCGTCATCGCAACCAGCAGGAATGCGACAACGGCGGTAATTTTGGCACGGATGGAAAAGCTGGCGAGCATGGTTTGAACCTCTTTTCAAACGGAAGCAAAGCCCGAACAGGCTGCACTTTCTTAATTCGATTTTTCGTAATAATGCGTAAAGACGGCCGGCAGTGAGAGGTGGCCGGCCCTTGTCAGCGCATCAATTCGAGCGCGTCGGAGAAGAATTCCGGGCCGCCGAAATTGCCTGATTTCAAGGCAAGCAGCATCTCGCCATTCTTCGCACCGACCGCGCGCAACACCGGGACGCCTGCGGCGATTTCCGCGCCCACCAGAAAGCCCGGAATTCCCAGACGATCCACCACCGCGCCCGAGGTTTCACCGCCCGCGACCACCAGGCGCCGCACGCCCGATTGCACCAATCCTTCGGCGATGTCGGCCATCGCCTGCTCGATGGCATGCCCAGCTGCATCGCGGCCATGACGTGCCTGCAGGGCGGCGACCTCTTCCGGCGTCGAACTGCTGGCGATCAGGATCGGGCCATCCTTGAGCCTTTCCTTGGCCCAGGCCAGCGCATGACGGGCTTCGTCCCTGCCCGCGACAACCTGCTCGGGATCAAGGTGCAGCACCGCCATGACGTGTTCGGCTTTGGCGATTTGCTGCAGGGTCGCCTGCGAGCAGCTACCGGCAAGACACGCCGCCGGCCCGCCGACGGGCACGTCTGAAACCGCGTCCGAGGCGCCCGCTCTCACGCGACCGGACGCGACCAGGGCGCGGGCCAGACCGAGCCCGAACCCGGACGCGCCGACAGACAGGCGATGGTCGAGCGCGACATTGCCGATGGTTTCCAGATCGCGTTCGAAAACGGCATCGACGATGGCTGCGCCAAAGCCCTTGCCTGTGAGATCGCCAAGACGCGCGCGCACCGCATCCGGTCCACGCGTGACGGTGGCGAGATCGACGAGACCGATCTTGGTCTTGCTCTGGCGCGCCAGCACCCGCACCAGATTGGAATCGTGCATCGGGTTGAGCGGATGATCTTTTAAGGGGCTTTCATTCAGCGGCACTGAGCCTACGAACAAATTGCCCATATAGACCGTGCGGCCGGTCTCCGGGAACGCCGGCGTCACCAGCACAATCGCGTCGCCGGAATCAGCCCTTAACGCCTCCATCACGGGCCCGATATTGCCGGCATCGGTGGAATCGAAGGTCGAGCAGATCTTGAACAGCACATGATCGGCGCCCCGTCCGCGCAGCCATTTGTCCGCGGCGCGCGAGCGCGACACCGCCAAGCTTGACTCGATCGAGCGGCTTTTCAGCGACACCACCACCGCATCGACTTCGGGCAGCGCGAGTTGATCTGCGGGAACGCCGATCGTTTGCACCGTGCGCAGGCCGCAGCGGGTCAGCGTGTTGGCGAGATCGGACGCGCCGGTGTAATCGTCGGCGATGCAGCCCAGCGCCAGCGTCACGGCTTTATTCCGGCGTAGGGCTTGAACCAGGCAAGGCCGTCGGTAGTTTTCCCGCGCGGGTTGTATTCGCAGCCGACAAAGCCGCCATAGCCGAGCCGGTCGAGCTCGGCGAAGACGAACGGATAGTTCAACTCCTCGCCATCGGGCTCGTTCCGCGAGGGAATGCTGGCGATCTGGATGTGGCCGATGATCGGCATCATCTCGCGCAGCCGCATGGTCACGTCGCCGTGGATGATCTGGCAATGATAGATGTCGAATTGCAGCTTCAGGTTCGGAATCTTCAATTCATTGATCAGATCGTGCGCGAACAGGAAATCATTGAGGAAGTATCCGGGCACGTTGCGCGGGTTGATCGGCTCGATCACGACATCGAGGCCGTGGCTCGCGAAAAATTCCGCGGCCCAGGCGACCGATTTGTAGAACGCCTCGACCGCCTTCTGGTCGCTTCGGCTGGCCATCCCCGCCATCAGATGCACGCGCTTGACGGAGGTCGCCTGCGCGTAAGGCAGCGCGGTGCGCAAGCTTTGCTGCAGGTCGGCGAAACGCTCCGGCAGCGCCGCAAAACCTTTTTCGCCGGCGTCCCAATTGCCGGGCGGCAAGTTGAACAGGGCCTGGGTCAGGCCGTTGGCGCGAAGACGCTTGCCGATCTCTTCGGCCGGATGAGCGTAGGGAAACAGGAACTCGACCGCCGTGAAGCCCGCTTTCGCCGCCGCCTCGAAACGGTCGAGGAACGGCACTTCGTTGAACATCATGGTGAGGTTGGCGGCAAAGCGGGGCATCGAATGTACTCTTCTCTTGTTCTTGTGCGCTTATTTCGGCTCGCCGGGGAGACTCGTGCCGGTGACGCGGGCATACATCCGCGCCACCGAGGCATCGTCATCGCGGCCCATGCCGGACGCCACCGTCATCAGGAACATCTGCAACGCAGCGGCCGCCACCGGCACCGGAAACTTCGCATTGCGCGCCATGTCCTGGATGATGCCGAGATCCTTGACGAAAATCTCCACCGCGCTGCGCGGCGCATAGTCGCCGTCGAGCACATGCGGGATGCGGTTTTCGAACATCCAGGAATTGCCGGCGGACGCCGTGATCACTTCATACACTTTCCGGATATCGAGGCCCTGCTTGGCGGCGAAGGTGATGGCTTCGGACGCCGCGGCGATATGAACGCCCGCGAGCAGCTGGTTGATCATCTTGAACGCGGCGCCCTGGCCCGCGGCATCGCCGAGTTCATAAAGCTTTGCCGCCATCGCATCGAGCGCGGGCCGCGCCTTGGCGAAAGCGGCAGGACTGCCGGATGCGAGAATGGTCAATTCACCCTGCGCCGCACGCTGCGCGCCGCCGGAGATCGGCGCGTCGAGGTAATGCCGGCCCGTCGCCTCCAATTGTTTGGCGAGCCGCCGCGCGATATCCGGGTCCATCGTCGCGGACGAGACGAATACCGCATCCTTCGCGAGCGTTTCGGCGACGCCGTCCTTGCCGAACAGAATGGTTTCGGTCTGGGCCGCGTTGACGACGACGCTGACGACGATCTCGGCCGCCTTGGCGGCTTCGGCGGGCGTCTTGGCGCCCCCTCCGCCGTCGGCGACGAACCGCGCCACCGCATCGGCCGAAACGTCGCAGCCGGTGACGGCAAAACCCGCGCGCCGCAACGAGGTCGCCATGCCAAAGCCCATCGAGCCCAGCCCGATGACGGCGACCTGCGGTTTTGGCGATATGGATTGAGACATGCAGCGTTTCCTTAAGAGTTCCTCGTAAGCAGGGATTTGAGCGACGGCTTTGCCTCTTGCGTATCACGGCTTGGCCGCGCTGCCAAAGCGTGAGACAAGGCGGAAAGGATACCGCCATGACCGAAAGCAATATCCGCGAGGAAATCTGCCGCCTGGGCCGCTCATTATTCGAGCGCGGGCTGACGCCGGGCTCCTCGGGCAACATTTCCGTAAGACTCGACGACGGCGGCTATATGGTCACGCCGACCAACGCCTCGCTCGGCTTCCTCGATCCGGCACGGCTATCGCGGCTCGACGCCGACGGAAAGTTCGCCTCCGGCGATGCCCCAACCAAGGAAGTGCCGCTGCATACCGCGCTGTACCAGACCCGCCGCACCGCGCGCGCGGTGGTGCACCTGCATTCGACGCATTCGGTGGCGCTATCGATGCTGCCGGAAATCGACCCGCGCGCGGCGCTGCCG
Source organism: uncultured Alphaproteobacteria bacterium (assembly GCA_963753875.1). Taxonomy (GTDB): domain Bacteria; phylum Pseudomonadota; class Alphaproteobacteria; order Rhizobiales; family Xanthobacteraceae; genus Bradyrhizobium. The sequence continues at coordinate 96,490 of CAVWDY010000004.1, forward strand.
CCGATGACGGCGTATTATTTGATGAAATGCGGCGCGACCGCGCTCGTGCCGTATTACCGGCCGGGCGATCCGGCCGTCGCCGACGCGATCAAGGGTCTCGCCGGAAAATACTCCTCCGTGCTACTCGCCAATCACGGTCCGGTGGTCTCGGGCGAGACACTGGAAGCCGCGGTGTTCGCGATCGAGGAACTGGAAGAGACGGCAAAACTCTATCTGCTGCTGCGCGGGCTCAACCCGCGATATCTGTCGCCGGCGCAGGTGAAGGATTTGGCGAAGGCGTTTGGGGTGGTGCTGCCGGAGCATTCGCCACACGCGCCGGCGTCATCCTGAGGCGCGAGCCTCTTCGGCGAGCCTCGAAGGATGGCCGCAAGCGCTCGTGGCCCATCCTTCGAGGCGCGCAAGGGCGCGCACCTCTCGAGTGAGCGCAAATGCGCTCATCCGGGGATGACGGTTGCGTTTGCGGAAATACCGCAACCTCACAACCCCAGATACGCCTTGCGGACGTCGGGATTGCCCTTGATCTCGTCGGCGGTGCCCTGCATCAGCAGGCGGCCGGTCTGCAGGATGTAGGCGCGGTCGGCGATGTCGAGACATTCGGCGATGCGCTGCTCGACGATCAGCACGGTCATGCCGGCGTCGCGGATGCGCTTGACCGCCTGAAAGATCTCGTCGACCAGTTTCGGCATGATGCCTTGCGACGGCTCGTCGAGCATCAAGAGCCGCGGCCGCGTCATCAGCGCGCGGCCGATCGCCAGCATCTGCTGCTCGCCGCCGGAGAGCGTTTCGGCGCGCTGGTCCAGCCGCTCGGACAGCCGCGGAAACAGCTTGAACACCAGCGCCAGCGGTTCGTCGCGATTGGTCTCGCTGCGGTAAAGGTAACTGCCGAGCCGCAGATTGTCGCGCACCGACAATCGCGGAAACAGCCGGCGGTTTTCCGGCACATAGGCGATGCCCCGCGCGGTGATCATGTGCTGCGCCATGCCGTCGATCCGCGTGCCATCGAAGGTGACGGTGCCCGAGCGCGGCCGTTCGGCGCCGGCGATGGATTTCAGAAGCGTCGATTTGCCGGCGCCATTGGCGCCCGCGACGCACACGATCTCGCCCTTGGCGACCTCGATCGAGACCGCCGAGATCGCAACCAGCCCCTGGTAGGCGGTGGTGACTTCATGCACCGACAGCATGACGATCCCCAAGATAGGCGCTGATGACTTTCGGATCGCGAACGATGTCGGCAGGCTTGCCCTCGACCAGCACCTTGCCGAGATCGAGCACGATGGCGCGATCGACCAGCGGCATCACGATCTCCATGACGTGCTCGACCATCAACACGGTGACGCCGGTCGAACGCACCTTTCGCACCAGCTCGACGCCCGTTTGCGCCTCGATCGGCGTCAAGCCGGTCAGCACTTCATCGAGCAACAGCAGCTTCGGCTCGGTGGCGAGCGCGCGCGCAACTTCGAGGCGACGTTTCTCCGACGGGATCAACTGGCTTGCGGGCACATCGGCGCGGACGGCGAGCCCGCAGAATTCCAGCACGTCATGGGCCTTGCGGCGCGCCTCGCGCATGTGGGTGGTGCGGATCAGCGCCCCGACGATGACATTGTCGATCACCGTCATGGTCTCGAAGCTTTTGACGACCTGGAAGGTGCGCGCGATGCCGCGCTCGCAGCGCTCCGCCGCCGGCAGCGCGGTGACGTCTTCGCCGTCGAACAGGATAGAGCCCTGGGTCGGCGGCAGCACGCCCGCGATCAGATTGAACAGCGTCGACTTGCCGGCGCCGTTGGGTCCGATCAGTCCGACGATCTCGCCACGCCCGACGGAAATCGAGATATCGCTGTTGGCGATCAGGCCGCCGAAGCGCTGCCAGACGCCTTTGGTTTCCAGGAGCGCGGTCATCGGACGGCTTCCTTGCGCCGCCCCGAGAACAGTCCGACCAACCCTTGCGGGCGCGCCAGCGAGATCAGCACGATCAGCGTGCCGTAAACGATCAGGTCGACGCCGCGGCCGGAGCCGCCGATAAAGGAGCGCGTGAGTTCGGTGAGCGGGATCAGAATGACCGCCCCTAACATCGGTCCCCACAAGGTGCCGATGCCGCCGAGCACCGCGGGCAGCGCCATCAGAAGCGAGAACTGAAAGCCCATGACGCTTTCGGGATCGATGTAGGAAACGAACTGCGCGTAAAAACTGCCGCCGACCGCGGTGAGGAATGCCGAGACCGCAGCGGCCCCCATCTTGGAATTGAAGACGACCACCCCTAAGCTTTCGGCGGCGTCGGGATTGTCCTTCACCGCCCGCCACCAGTAACCCCACTTGGAATCCTCAAGCCACCACGTCACCAGCCAGGCGACGCAGGCAAGCGCGAGTGCGAAATAGAAATATGGCAGCTTGCTTCGCGTGAACTGGAACTTGAGCCAGCTGTCGCCGCGCACGGGGATATCGATGCCGAGCGCGGCGCCGGCCCAATCCCAGTTCTGGAACAGCAGCAGCGCGGTCTCGGCAATGACGATGGTGGCGATGACGAAGTAATGTCCGCGCAGCCGGAAGCAGGGATAGCCGAGCGCCATCGCGATGGCAGCCGATATCAATCCGCCGCCGAGCATGCCGAACCACGGCAGCACGCCGAACTTGGTGTAGAGCAGCGCGGTGGTGTAAGCGCCGAGCCCGAAATAGAGCGCGTGGCCGAGCGAGATCTGCCCGCAATAGCCGGACAGGATGTTCCAGCTCTGCGACAACGCCGCATACATCAGCGTCAGCACCATGATGTTCTGGACGTAGACGTCCTTCACGAACAGCGGCACCAATGCGGCGATCGCCGCAAGACAGGCGGCGACGATCAGGTCGCGGCGGCGGCGCTGGGCGAAACTCGTATCCATCAGATCGACCCGAACAGGCCGCGCGGCCGGATAAAGACCACCAGCAGGTAGACCGCGTAGATGCCGACCGATTTCAGCGAGGGCGGCAGGATCAATGCGGTGGTGGCTTCGACGAGACCGACGATGATGCCGCCGGCAAAGGCGCCGAACACGCTGCCAAAGCCGCCGAGCGCCACCGTGACATAGGCGACCAGCGCGAAAGACGCGCCGACATCGGGATAGATATAGAAGAACATCGCCATGATGGCGCCGGCCAAGCCCACCAGCGCAGCGCCGAGACCCCAGCCCAGCGCGAACACCTTGTTCTTGTCGATGCCGACCAGCGCCACCGCGCCCGCGTCCTCGCGGGTCGCCTCGAGGGCACGGCCGAAATCGGTGCGGTTGATGAAGAAATACAACGCGACGAAGGCTGCGATCGCCACCAGCGCGCCGAACAATTGCGGCACCGGGAGAAAGATTCCCGCGATCGAGATCGTCTTGCCGCCCAGCCATGAATGGGTGACGCTGCGATAATCAGGCGTGAAGAAGAACTGCGCCAGCCCGCGCATGACGATGGCCAGCCCGAAGGTCGAAAAGATCTGCACCATGCCGGCATTGGCTTTCGCCCTGACCGCAAAGCGCACAATCAACAGATAAACCACCGCGCCGAATACGAACAACGCGGCCGCGACCAGCGGCGCCGACAGCAACGGATCGATGGCAAAGAACGCGAACAGGAAGAACGTCACGTACATCGCGATCATGAGGAATTCGCCGTGGGCGAAGTTCACCACATCCATGAGGCCAAAGATCAGCGCCAGTCCAACGGCGATCAGGCCGTAGAGCAGCCCCATCAAGAGGCCGCTGGCGAGACTTTGGATGATGGTCTCGGCTGTCACCGGCGCTGCTCCAGCCGAAGGACCTCATCCTGAGGGCTCGCCTTGCGCGCGTCTCGAAGGATGGCCACGACAGTCCGAGCGATACGTCCATCCTTCGCGACGCTTGCTTCGCAAGCTCCTCAGGATGAGGGCCGACTTCGGGGCGCGCCGCGAAGATCCCGGTCGTTACTTCATCGGCCAGACGGCTTCGGCGACGGCGGCTTGCGGCGGGAAGATGGTGACGAACTTGCCGCCGACATATTGCAGCAACACCGGATCGGCATCGTTGTTCTGGCCCATGTCGTCGAACTTCACGCGCTTCCACGGCATGATGGTCTGTTCGCCCGGTATGTTGGTGGCAACCAGCGCCTCACGAATCTTGTCGCCGTCGGTGGACTTGGCGCGATTGATGGCTTCCGCCATCACGATCAGGGCCATGAACTGCCGCGACGAGAAGTCGTTGAAGTCCTTGCCCGACTTTTCCTTGAACATGGCGTTGATCGTGCCGACCATCGGCCGCTTGACCGCGAGATCGAGCGAGAAGCTGCCGCGCGAGATCACGCCTTCGAGCTTGTCGCCGACCGCGTCATACAATGCCTTTTCGGAGAAGCCGGCATCCTGCGCGACGATGGCGTTGGCCTTGTAGCCGAGTTCGGCCATGGTCTTCACCAGCAGGATGCCGTCGGTGGTGTAGCTCGAGGGCATCAGCACGTCGGCGTTGGCGGCCTTGAGCTGTTGCACTTCGGCCGAAAGCGACGGCGAATTGGCGCGGTATTTGATGTCGGCCACCACCTTGTAACCGCGCTCATTGGCCAGTTTGAGCTGCGCGTTGCCGGAGTCGGTGCCGAAAATGGTGTCCTCGTGAAACAACGCCAGGCTTTCGATCTTGGTGCCCTTCTTCTTCATGGCATCGAAGAAGTCGAACATCGCGGCCGAGAACATCTCGTCATGGGGAGCGGCGCGGAAATAGAATTTGAGACCGCGACGATGCAGGCTCGGCGATGAATTGTCGGCCGAGATGAACGGAATCTGGTAGCGTTCGCATATCTGGCTGACGGTGACCGCGACCGCGCTCTGATAAGTGCCGATGATCGCGCACACCTTTTCCTGGGTGATGAGGCGTTCGGCTTCGGCGCGGCCTTTCTGCGGATCGGCCTGGTGATCGGCGAACACCAGGCGGACCTTGGCGCCGCCGAGGCCCGGCAATCCCTCGCCCCGCGCCAGCGGCAAATCGAAATCGAAATTCTTGTTGATGACTTCGGCCGCGGTCCCAAACGACTTCTGGGCATCGACGCCGATCTGCGCGCTGGCCCCGGACAGCGGATAGATCACGCCGATCACCACCTCGGACGTCTGCGCCCGTGCCGCCATCGGCAGCAGCGCAGCGCTCGCGGTAGCTCCAAGCAATACGGTTCGGCGGGAGATGGTCATCGGGAAAATCCTCTGTTTGTCGGCGTATATCGATGAAACGATCGATGATAACCGTAAAGCCTCAAAGAACGGCAGCTGCTGCCCATTAGAGCACAGCAAGTTGCGTGTTGCGCAAGTCCGTCACCAGCATCAGGCCGGGCGCATGCGTGATCGCAAACGGCAGCTTCGCTGCCGCGATCACCGCCTGCGGCGTCACACCGCAGGCCCAGAACACCGGAATCTCGTCTTCCTCCACCGGCACCGCATCGCCATAGTCGGGCTTGGCGATATCCGCGATCCCGATCGAATGCGGATGACCGAGATGAACCGGCGCGCCGTGCACCGACGGAAACCGCGAGGTGATCTGCACCGCGCGGATCGCCTGCGCCGGCTTGAACGGCCGCATCGACACCACCATGGGACCGGCGAACGGTCCCGAAGGGCTGCACGCGATATTGGTGCGATACATCGGCACGCGCACTTTGCGCTCGATGTGACGGATCGGCAGGTCGTCCGCCATCAGCGCTTCTTCGAATGAAAACGAGCAGCCGAGCACGAACGCGACGAGGTCGTCGCGCCAATGCGCCATGATGTCGGCCGGCTCCTCGACCACCTCGCCGTCGCGCCAGACGCGGTAGCGCGGCACGTCGGTGCGGATGTCGAGGTCGATCCCGAGCGAGGGAATGCGCGGGTCTCCGACATCGGACATGCCGATGACGGGACAGGGTTTGGGATTGAGCTGGCAGAAGCGGTGAAACGAAGCCGCGAGCTTTTCCGGCAGGATCGCGAGATTGCCCTGGACGAAGCCGTTGGCGACGCCGGCGGTGCTCGCCGCCAACCCGGCGCGGTACGCCAGCCGCGCCTGCCGGCTCGGAAGCGCATCCTGGCCTTCATGGAATTGCTGCCCTGCCGCCAAAATGGTCATGAGATCGCCCTGCCTATTATCTCGACAGCAGTCAAACCCAAGCATACTATAAAGTCTAATCTTACTTTCTAATCGAGTTGAATAATTGAAACTTATCGATGGGGGGCGCGTTGAATGGTGGACTTCAAGTCTATCGAGACATTCCTGTGGGTCGTGACGCTTGGCAGCTTTAGGGGGCGGGCCAGAGGCTCAACACCACCCAACCGGCCATCTCGCAGCGGATCGCCCAGCTCGAGCGCGAGTTGGGCGTGAAACTCTTGAACCGGGATCACCGCGTCGCCTCGCCAACGCCGAGCGGCCGGCAATTGATGGTCTATGCGGAAAAACTGATCAGCCTGCGCTCGGAGATGATGGCGGAAGTCGGCGACCGCTCGGCGATGCGCGGCGTGTTGCGGCTGGGCGTCGCCGAAACCATCGTGCACACCTGGCTGCCGCGGCTGATCAAGAGCGTCAACACCGCCCATCCCAATTTGTCGCTGGAGATCGAAGTCGATATCACGCCAAGCCTGAATGCGCGGCTGCAGGCGCAGGAAATCGAACTCGCTTTTGTGCTCGGGCCATTGTCCGCCTCCAGCGTGCGCAGCCGCGTGCTGTGCGACTATTCCGTTGGCTTTCTGGCCAGTCCCGCGCTCGGCCTCGGCAACGGTCCGCTGACGGTGCGGGATCTGGCGAAGTTCCCGATCATTACCTTTCCGAGCAAGACCCAGCCTTATGAGCTCGTGCGCTCGCTGTTCAACCGGCCCGATCTGCCGCCGATCCGTCTGCATGCCTCTGCCTCGCTCGCGACCGTCGTCCACATGGCGATCGAGGGGCTGGGCGTCGCGGTGATCCCGACGGCGATCGTCGAAAATGAACTGGCGGACGGGCGGCTGCGGCTGCTTGTCGACCGACCTCAAGATCCCGCCGCTGACGTTCTCGGCAAGCTGGCTGGCTTCGCCCGACACGCTCGCGGTCGAACTCGTCGCCGATCTCGCCGCCAAGATTGCACAAGACTTTGCCGCGGTTATTGACGCGCCGCTGCGGGCGCGTCATTGAAGCGATCGCGCGCATCATCTGACGGCTGGAATGGCTTCATGACTCCTGTCGCATCCAATCTGCAAATCGATTCCACGAGGCTTTGGGGCACGATTCACGAAACCGCGAAATTCGGCGCCACGCCGAAGGGCGGCGTGCGCCGGCTGACGCTCGGGTCCGAGGATAAGCAGGTGCGCGACTGGTTCCGCGGCGCCTGCGAAGCCGCCGGCCTTGAAGTGCATGTCGATACGCTCGGCTCGATGTTCGGCCTGCGCAAGGGCCGCGACATGACCAAGCCACCGGTCGGGCTTGGCTCGCATCTCGATACCCAGCCGACCGGCGGCAAGTTCGACGGGGTGCTCGGCACGCTGGCGGCGCTCGAGGTGGTCCGCACGCTCAACGACGCCGGGATCGAGACCGAAATTCCGATCTGCATCGTCAACTGGACCAATGAGGAAGGCTCGCGCTTCGCGCCGGCGATGATGGCGTCGGCCGCCTATGTCGGCGATTTCACCACCGAGGATATCCTGTCGCGCAAGGATGCCGAAGGCGTCACCGTGGCCGAGGCGCTGGACAGCATCGGCTATCGCGGCGAGAGCCCGGTGGGCCGGCAGAGATTTTCGAGCTTCGTCGAACTGCACATCGAACAGGGCCCCATTCTCGAAGCCGAGGGCAAGACCATCGGCGTGGTCGATTCCGGCCAGGGCGTGCTGTGGTATGACGGCAAGATCACCGGCTTCGAGAGTCATGCCGGCTCGACGCCGATGCCGCTGCGCCGCGACGCGCTGGCGACATTGTCGGAGATCGTGCTGGCGATGGAGAACATTGCAAGGAAGCACGGACCCAACGCCGTCGGCACCGTCGGCGAGGCCGTGATCGCAAAACCCTCGCGCAACGTCATTCCCGGCGAGATCGCCTTCACCGTCGATTGCCGCAGCGCGGACGCTGCGATCATGGCCGCGCTCGACAGGGAGTTGCGCGCCGCGATTGCCGAGATCGCGGCGCGGCGCAAGGTCGACGTCACGCTCGATCTGGTCTGGCGCAAGCCGCCGACGCATTTCGATGCGAAGCTGGTCGATGCGGTGGAGAATGCCGCGAAGACGCTCGGCTTTTCCCACCGGCGCATCACCTCCGGCGCCGGTCACGACGCCTGTAACCTCAATACGAAGATTCCCGCCGCGATGATATTCGTGCCCTGCAAGGACGGCGTCAGCCACAATGAACTCGAGGACGCCACGCAAGCCGACTGCACCGCCGGCGCCAATGTGCTGATGCACACCGTGCTGGCGCTCGCGGGCGTCGCGTCCTGAAAACTTTAAGGAGACCTCGGTGCGCGGAGTTTTTGTCGACGCCAACGGATCGCTGGCGGATATTTTCGAGCGGCAGAACAAGGCCGGCGATCCCGCCGTGCGCGTCAACCGCAATCCCGACATCAAACCGGAACAGATGCCCGCTTTGCTCGATGGCGCCGAAATCGTCATCATCGATCACACCGCTCTGCCGACCGATGTTGCGCGGCGCTGCGGCGGCCTGAAACACGTCGTGTTCCTGGGCACAGGCGCGCGCAGCTACATGAATCCGGAAGAGCTCGCTGAGCTCGGCATCGAGGTTCACCTGATCAAGGGCTATGGCGACATTGCCGTGGCCGAATGCACGATCGCGCTGATGTGGGCGGCGGCGCGCGGCATCGCCGAGATGGATCGCGAGATGCGCGCCGGCAACTGGCTGCGCGAGGACGGCATGCAACTCACCGGCAAGACGCTCGGCCTGATCGGCTTTGGCGGCATCGCGGCGGAGGTGGCGAGGATCGCGCTCGGCAGCGGGATGCGGGTCGTCGCCTGGAACCGGTCGCCGAAGCAAGTCTGCCGGCGTCGATTTCGTCGCGCTCGACACGCTGCTGGCGCAGAGCCACGTCGTCTCGCTGCATCTGTTGCTCAACGATGAAACCCGCGGTTTCCTGTCGCGCGAACGCATCGCGGCGATGAAGCCGGGCGTGATCCTCGTCAACACCGCGCGCGGCGCGGTTGTCGACGAGGCCGCGATGATTGAGGCCTTGAAGTCGGGCCAGATCCGCCACGCCGGGCTGGACGTCTTCAACATCGAGCCGCTGCCGGCGGATCACCCGCTGACGAAGCTGCCGAACGTGACGCTGTCGGCCCATTCGGCCTTCCGCACGCCGGAAGCGAGCGAGAATTTGATCCACGCGGCATGGGAGCATTGTCGCAGGATTGCGAAGGGGTGAGGCAAACTCCGCCGTCATCCTGAGGTGCGCGCTTCTGCGCGCCTCGAAGGATAGCCGCAATCACCGTCGATAGTCATCCTTCGAGGCTCGCCAAGAGGCTCGCACCTCAGGATGACGGAAAAAGCCCCCTACTCCACCATCTCCGCGACCGCCTTGCCGCAGGCGACCGTGTCGGCGTTGCCGCCGAGGTCCCTTGTACGCAGCGTGCGTTCGCCGAGCGTGCGCTCGATCGCCGTGACGATGGAGGCCGCCGCTTGCTTCTGGCCGAGATGTTCCAGCATCATCGCGCCGGACCAGATCATGCCGATCGGATTGGCAATGCCCTGGCCCGCGATATCGGGCGCCGAGCCGTGCACCGGCTCGAACACCGACGGGAAATTCCCTTCCGGATTGATATTGCCTGACGGCGCGATGCCGATGGTGCCGGTGCAGGCCGGCCCGAGATCAGAGAGGATATCGCCGAACAGGTTGGAGCCGACCACGACGTCGAACCAGTCCGGATGCAGCACGAAATTCGCGGTCAGGATATCGATGTGGTACTTGTCCCACTTCACCTTCGGGTAATTCTTGGCCATCGCCTCCACGCGCTCGTCCCAATAGGGCATCGTGATCGAGATGCCGTTGGATTTCGTCGCCGAAGTCAGATGCTTCTTGGGCCGCGATTGCGCCAGCTCGAACGCGAACTTCAGGATACGATCGACGCCGATCCGCGTCATCACGGTCTGCTGCGTGACGAATTCGCGGCTTGTATCCGGGAACATCCGGCCGCCGACGGATGAATATTCGCCTTCGGTGTTTTCCCGAACCACCCAGAAATCGATATCGCCGGGTTTTCGGTTGGCGAGCGGCGACGGCACGCCCGGCATCAGCCGCACCGGGCGAAGGTTGACGTACTGGTCGAACTCCCTGCGGAATTTGATCAGCGACCCCCACAACGAAACGTGATCGGGGATCTTTGCCGGCCAGCCGACCGCGCCGAAATAGATCGCGTCGTGCTTGCCGATTTGAGCCTTCCAGTCCTCCGGCATCATCTCGCCGTGCTTTTCGTAATAGTCCCAGGAGGCGAAATCGAAATGATCGAAATGCACGGCAACGCCGTGCTTTTTCGCGGCTGCCTCCAGAACGCGCAAGCCCTCCGGAACCACTTCCTTGCCGATCCCGTCGCCGGGAATGACCGCGATCCGATATTGCTTTTTTTCGTTGCTCATCGAGAGATTCCTTCGGGCGAGGCCCGCGCTGGTAAAGCCATTTTGTGATGGGATTGCAATGGACCAAACTTCGCCCCAGTGCCCTCTTTCCGAAGTTCGTAATCCGTTGCAGCACCTTCTTGTACGAACTTCGGAAAGTAAAGGGCACTGGCTAATCTATGATTCTAGTGCCGCTTGACGGTTTGAAGTTCCTAATCGAACTTGCCGCTTGCTGTGTAGGAACTTCAAACCGGCGGCACGAGCCGCAACGCTGCACTGCAATGTTGACCGCCTCAACGGTGGCGGCCTAACAGTTGAAATCTAGGTTCTCCCACCCCTTCAGATATCTCCCATTGAGAGAGTAATCCCATGGATCTTCATTTGCGCGGCAAACGCGTCCTCATCACCGGCGCATCCAAGGGCATCGGGGCGGCGGCCGCCGAAGCCTTTGCCGAAGAAGGCTGTCATCTGCGGCTGGCTGCCCGCAGCGGCGATCAGTTGAAGGCATTGGCGGAGCGCCTGCGATCGGCCCATCAAATCGACGCCACCGCGCACGTCGTCGACCTGCGCAAACCGGAAGATATCGCGCGGCTGGTGAAGGAGGCTGCCGACATCGACATCCTTGTCAACAATGCCGGCGATATTCCGGGCGGCTCGATCGACAAGATCGATGAGCCGACCTGGCGCCACGCCTGGCAGTTGAAGGTGTTCGGCTATATCGACATCACCCGAGCGGTCTATGCGCAGATGAAGGCGCGCGGGCATGGCGTGATCGTCAACGATATCGGCGTCGCCGGTGAAAAGTTCGACGCCAATTATATCTGCGGCAGCACCGGCAACGCCGCGCTGATGTCGTTCACCCGCACGCTGGGCAGCAAGAGTCTCGCCGACAATATTCGCGTGGTCGGGATCAATCCCGGCCCGGTCGGCACCGACCGCCACGTCACGCTGCTGAAAACCCGCGCCAAGAACCAGTTCGGCGACGAAAGCCGCTACCAGGAACTTCAAAAGGGCCTGCCGCTCGGCCGTCCCGCGCATGCGCGCGAGATCGGCGACCTGATGGCGTTCCTTGCCTCCGACCGTTCCGGCTATACATCGGGCGTGATTTTTACCGTCGACGGCGGCATTGCCGCGGGCTGGGGCTAGCGCGAGGCCACATACTCATCGTCATCCTGAGGAGCCACGCTCTTGCGCGGCGTCTCGAAGGGTGGGCCACGGGCTGTCATCCTTCGAGGCTCGCCGAAGGGACTCGCACCTCAGGATGACGAAATCGCCATCCGCTCGAACAACTGCCGGATCATCATCGTGATCCGCCCTGCCGGCGCGAGCATCTGGTCCATGATCGTAAAATGATTGGCGCCGGGGATCTCTTCATAGCTCACCGGCAATCCGTATTTGGCGCGGTGACCGGCGAAATCCGCGGTCTGCCGGCGCAGTAACGGCAATTCCGCGGCTCCGACCGTCAGCGCCAGCGGCTTCATCGCGCCTTGAGCCTGCATCATCGGCGAGTTGCGGCGAGACATCGCCTCATCGAGGCCGAGCTTGTCGTTGAGATAGCTGTGGCGGATCGGCTCGAGATCATAGATGCCGCTGATCGCCACGCCGCCTTTGACCCGCGGGTTGGACATTGCCGTCGCCGTGAGATGGCCACCGGCGGACCATCCGGAAACGGCGATCCGGTTGGCATCGCCGCCGAGATCGGGCAAACGTCCGGCCAGGAAGTCGATCCCGGCATGGATCTCGGCGACGATCCGATCGAGCGTTGCCTCGGGCGCCAGCGTGTAGCCGATCAAGGCGACATTGATGCCATGCGCCATCGGGCCGGCGGCAAACAGCGAAAAGGCTTCCTTGGCCCGCATCTGCCAGTAGCCGCCGTGGATGAACAATAGCGTCGGCGCGTTCGCGGCCGCCTTGAAGAAGTCGATGCGGTTGCGCTCGCGCGGGCCATATCGGAGGTCGAGATGATCAGGATGCTTTGCGCGCATTTCGGCCGAACGCCGGTCCCAGCCGTCGACCATGCCGCCGCTTCCGGCCACCGCTGCGCCGTTGTTGAGGCCGCGGTCCAGGTCCTGCTGGCTCAGGCCGCGCCAATCGGGCGCGTCGAACGGCGTTGTCATGCTCAAGTCTCCAGAACGGTTGTTGCGTTTCCACTTTGCCAAAAAATGTTTTACAGGGCTACACAATCCACTATCGAGAAGCGGGACGATGGGAGAAGAATTGGATGTCATCCGATCAGGGGCTGGTCCGGGCGACGGCATGCGCGATCGTCGATAAACTCAATTCCGGCGAAGTCACGCCGCTCGACCTGTTGGACGTGCTGGAACGGCGGATCGCCGAGGTCGACGGCCAGGTGAACGCCTTGCCGACCCTGTGCTTCGATCGCGCCCGGGCGCATGCCAAGGCGCTGATGCAGAAGCCCAAAGGCGAGCACGGCCTGCTGGCAGGCATGCCGATCCCGATCAAGGACCTCACCAACGTCGAGGGTGTGCTAACCACACAAGGCTCGCCGATCTACAAGGACAATGTCCCTGCGCGCTCCGATCTTCTGGTCGAGCATCTCGAAGGCAATGGCGGGGTGATCTACGCCAAATCGAACACGCCGGAATTCGGCGCCGGCGCCAACACCTTCAACGAAGTATTCGGCGCGACCCGCAACCCGTGGGACCTGTCGCGCTCCGCCGCCGGCTCCTCGGGCGGCGCCGCCGTCGCACTCGCGACCGGCACGGCATGGCTCGCCCACGGCTCCGACATGGGCGGCTCGCTGCGCAACCCCGCAAGCTTCTGCGGCATCGTCGGCATGCGGCCGAGCATCGGCCGCGTCGCCCACACGCCGGTCGCGAAGATCGATCGCAATCTGGGTGTGCAAGGCCCGATGGCGCGCAATGTCGAGGATCTTGCGCTATTGCTGGACGCGATGAGCGGCGAGCATCCGGCCGATCCGCTCTCTCTGCCCTCGCTGCCGTTATCGTTCCTGTCGGCCGCGCGCTCCGGCAAGGGCCCGAAGCGCGTCGCCTATTCGCCCGATCTCGGCATCACCCCGGTCGATCCCGAGATCGCAGCCATCACCCGGAAAGCGGCCTCACGGTTCGCCGAGGCCGGGGCCATTGTCGAGGAAGCGCATCCCGACCTGCGCGAAGCCCATGAATGTTTCCATGTGCTGCGCGCGTTCGACTTCGCCATCAGCAAGGCGGCGCTGCTGCGCAGCAAGCGCGATCGGCTGAAGCCGGAAGTCATCTGGAACATCGAGGAGGGCCTCAAGCTTTCGGTCGAGCAGCTCGAGCGCGCGGAAGCGCAGCGCGTCGCGATGACCGCGCGCACGCTTGAGTTCTTCAGGACCTACGACCTGCTGCTGACGCCGGCGACCATCGTCGCGCCGTTTCCGGTCGAGAACCGTTATGTCGCCGAATGCGCCGGCAAGAAATTCGACAACTACGTCGAGTGGCTCGGCATCGTGTATGCCATCACGCTGGTCTGCTGTCCGGCACTGTCGTTGCCGTGCGGGTTCACCGCCTCCGGCCTGCCGGTCGGACTGCAAATGGTGGCGGCGCCGCGTGGCGAGCCGCAGCTCCTCGCCGGCGCGAAGGTGCTGGAAGATATTCTGGGCCTGCGCGGCACGACCCCGATCGATCCGAGGCCGGCGCCGTAGTTCATCCTCACGGTGAGGCCGGGGACGGAAATACCGCCGGGAAAACCGACGATTTGGACGCTGGTGAATGGCGCATGCGCCGCTATAATTGCCTGAGAAAGACGAAGGCGCGACCTTACGCGCAACGACAGGGGAACGCCCGAAGTGTCCGGAAAGCTGAGAATACACGTCAACCAGGATAAATGTCAGGGGCACGCCCGCTGCAAATCGCTGGCGCCAGAACTGTTCGAACTCGACGGGTTCGGCAATGCGCACGAGATCGGCGACGGTTCCGTCCCCAAAGGGCTTGAAGACAAGGCGTGGCTGGCTCAGGCCAACTGCCCGGAAATTGCGGTCGAAGTGATCGAGGAATAAACCTGCCTCGCCCGGAGTTTGAGCCAATGATCCAGAATACATCGGGCGAGCGGAACCAAGAGGAAATTGCCTGATGTCAAATCATGCCCCCGTTACCGATTGGGTTCACGATTTCGACCATACCGATCCGCGCTGGACCGAAAATCCGTTTCCGATCTGGAACGAACTCCGCGCGACAAGCCCCGTGGTTCACACCGAGCGCTTCCTCGGCTGCTACCTGCCGACCACCTTCGAGGCGGTGAAGCAGATTTCCTACGACACCGAACATTTCTCGTCCCGCCGCGTCGTGGTGCGCACCGTCCGGCCGGAACCGCCGTACCCCTCGCCGCCGATTACGTCCGATCCACCGGAACACAAGCCGGCGAAACAGTTGCTGCTGCCGTCGTTCACGCCCGACGCCGTGAAGAAACTTGAACCCCGAGTTCGCGCGATCTGCAACGAGCTGATCGATGAATTCATCGCCGAGGGAAAATGCGATGCCGCGACGCGCTACAGCAAGCACATTCCGGTTCGCGCGATCGCCCACATGCTCGGCATCCCGGAAAAGGACAGCGAGCTTTTCATCAAATGGATTCACGAAATTCTCGAACTTGGCATCAAGGATGATAGCGTCCTGATGCGGGCGGTTCAGGAGATGAGCGGATATTTCGCCAAGCAGATCGAGCATCGCAAGAAGCATCCGACCGACGACCTGATTTCAACGCTGATGAACGCGCGGGACAAGAACGGACAACCGCTCTCCGACATGCATGTGCTGGGTTCGCTGCGGCTGCTCTTGATCGCCGGCATCGACACCACCTGGAGCGCGATCGGCGCATCGCTGTGGCACCTGGCGAAGACCCCCGCGGATCGCAGCCGCCTGATCGCGGAGCCTGCGCTGATGCCGACCGCGATCGAGGAATTCCTGCGCGCCTATTCGCCGGTGACGATGGCGCGCGAGGTGATGAAGGAGACCGTGATCGGCGGTTGCCCGGTCAAGCCCGGCAACATGGTTCTGTTGTCGTTTCCCGCCGCCAACCGCGACCCCGCCGTCTTTCCGGACGCCGACAGGGTCGTGATCGACCGCAAGCAAAATCCCCATGCCGCATTCGGCCTTGGCATTCACCGCTGCGTCGGTTCCAACCTCGCGCGTATGGAAATGACGGCTGCGATCGAGGAATGGCTGAAGCGCATTCCGGATTTCAGGCTCGACCCGGCCGGCAAGGTCGCCTGGTCGGAAGGCACCGTGCGCGGGCCGCGGCAGCTCCCGATGCTGTTCGGAAAGGCCGGCTGAGGTATCGTTTCCTCACTCTTTCATCCATAACCATCCATAACGCTCATTCGTAACTTCCGGGGAACCAAACGTGATAGATCATGCTGCAAGCCTGAGTGCCGACGACCGCCTTGATGTCCGCGACATGGAACGCCGGGTCAAGGCGATCTTCATCGGTTCCGTCGGCAATCTCGTCGAGTGGTATGATTTCTACGCCTACACGGCGTTCGCGCTGTATTTCGCGCCGGCCTTCTTTCCGAACAGCGACCCGGTGGTACAGCAGCTCAACGCCGCCGTGCTGTTCGCCGCGACCTTCCTGATGCGGCCGCTCGGCGGCTGGCTGTTCGGCTACATCGCCGACCGCCACGGCCGGCGGCTGTCGCTGACGCTGTCGGTGGTCTGCATGTGCTTCGGCTCGCTGATCATCGCGGTCACGCCGACCTATGCCTCGATCGGTATGGCCGCGCCGGCAATCCTGGCGATCGCGCGCGTCATCGAGGGTTTGAGCCTGGGCGGCGAATACGGCGCCAGCGCGACTTACCTGAGCGAAGTCGCCGACGCCAAACATCGCGGCTTCTATTCGAGCTTTCAATACGTCACCCTGATCGGCGGCCAGCTCACCGCGATCATTGTCCTGCTATTGCTGCAAAAGGTGTTTCTGACGCCGCAGGAGTTGCAGGCGTGGGGCTGGCGGATTCCCTTCGTGATCGGAGCGGCGCTTGCGGTCTTTGCCGCGGTGATGCGGCGCAATCTGCACGAGACCGAGGCGTTCGAAGAAGCAAGCAAGATCGCCAGACCGACCGGCTCGATCAAAGGCCTCCTGAAATATCCGCGTGAGCTGTTGCTCGTCGTGGGCCTCACCGCCGGTGGCACCGCCGCCTTCTACACCTTCACGACCTACATGCAGACCTTCGTCAAACTGTCGGTCGGCCTCACCGCCGACCAGACCACCGTTGTGATTTTCGGCACGCTGGTTTTCGCCACCCTGCTGCAGCCGATTTACGGCGCGATATCGGACCAGATCGGCCGCAAACCGGTGCTGATCTTTTTCGGCGTCGTCGGCACGCTTGCAACGATACCGATCCTGACCACGTTGAAGGAGACCAAGTCGCCGTTGATGGCGTTCCTGCTGATTTGCGCGGCCTGGATCTTCGTGGCCGGATACACCTCGATCAACGCCATCGTGAAGGCCGAGCTGTTCCCCACCAAGGTTCGCGCGCTCGGCGTCGGCCTGCCCTACGCCATCACGGTGTCGGTGTTCGGTGGAACCGCGCCCGCGGTCGCGCTGTATTTCAAAAGTCTCGGACATGAGGACTGGTTCTATTACTATCTCAGCGGTATGATCTTTCTCTCGCTGATCATCTACACGACCATGCGCGATACCAAGCATGAATCGGCGATGCATCGTCACGAGTAGCGAGCATCGCCGCGAGCGATCATGGCATGAGAGATGGCCGGGGAGAGCGACCAAAAGCTGGAATCCAGGCTCACGCGCACCAAACAGCGCTGGGCGCGCGAGGGCCGCTTCCTCACCGGGAAAACCTCGCGCCCCGAAGAGCAGCGCTTGCCGCCCGGACAGCATCTCACCAAGGACTGGCCGGTCCTCGATCTCGGCGTGCTGCCGCAAATTTCCCGCGAGCGCTGGCGGCTCGACGTCTACGGCGCGGTTGAACATCCGATCTTCTGGGATTTTCTGGAGTTCACCGCGCAGCCGCAGGCGAAATCCGTCTCCGACATCCATTGCGTGACCACCTGGTCGCGCTACGATAACCAATGGGAAGGTCTGGCGACCCGCGATCTCCTCGATGCCTGCCAGCCCCGCATTGAGGCCCGCCACGTCGTGCTGCATTCCCATGACGGCTACACCACCAACCTGACGCTGGAAGATTTTGCCGCCGAGGACGCCCTGCTCGAGCACGGCTGGTCGGGTATGCCGCTGGAGGCGGAACATGGCGGCCCGGTGCGGCTGGTCGTGCCGCATCTCTATTTCTGGAAAAGCGCGAAATGGCTGCGGAGCATCGAATTCCTGGCTGAGGATGCGCCGGGCTACTGGGAGGTTCGCGGCTATCACAACCGCGGCGATCCCTGGGAAGAGCAGCGTTATTCCGGCGATTGAACTCGATGCCGGCGTCGGTCCTAACCTCTCCCATCGGGAGAGGTCGGATTTCGAGCGTCGCGAGAAATCCGGGTGAGGGATTACGGTCTATCGATAGACCTTAACCTCAGCCCTCTCCCAAAGGGAGAGGGAGCCCACCGCCTTCAAGGAGAACGCCCATGCCGACCGAACGCTTTCAATTCACGGGTTCAGATGGCCAGCAATTGGCTGCCGCACTGGATACGCCGGAAGGCACGATACGCGCCTACGCGCTGTTCGCGCATTGCTTTACCTGCGGCAAGGACGTGCTGGCGGCAAAGCGGATCGCGGTGGCGCTGGCGGCCAAGGGCATCGCGGTACTGCGGTTCGACTTCACGGGTCTTGGTTCCAGCGAAGGTGACTTTGCCAATTCCACCTTCTCGTCGAATGTCGCCGATCTCGTGCGGGCCGCCGACCATCTGCGCGAAACCCGAAAAGGCCCAGCGATCCTGATCGGCCACAGCCTCGGCGGCGCGGCGATCCTGGCCGCCGCGGAGCAAATTCCCGACGCCAAGGCCGTCGTCACCATCGCCGCCCCATCCGACCCGGCGCACGTCACCGGGCTCTTCGCCGATCGCATCGAGGACATCCGCAAGCACGGCAAGGCGGAGGTCTCGCTCGCGGGCCGGCCGTTCACGATCACGCGCCAGTTTATCGACGACATCACCGAGCATGGCCTGATGGCGCATGTCGCCGATCTGCATAAGGCGTTGCTGGTCATGCACGCGCCGACCGACGACACCGTCGGCATCGACAACGCAACCCGCATCTTCGTGGCGGCCAAACACCCCAAGAGTTTTGTCTCGCTTGCCGGCGCCGACCATCTCTTGAGCGAACGGCGGGATTCGGCCTATGTCGCCGACGTCATCGCCGCCTGGGCCTCGCGCTATCTCGATCCCGCGGTGTCGGAGGAAGCCGCCGATCCCGGCGAGGCGCCGCGCAAGGTCGTGGTCCGCGAGACCCGCAACAGCAAGTTCCAGCAGACCGTTACGATCGGGCCGCATCGGTTGTTCGTCGATGAGCCCGTGGCCGCCGGCGGCGAAGACACCGGACCCGGGCCCTATGACTTCCTGCTCGCCGGCCTCGGCGCCTGCACCTCGATGACCATGCGGCTTTATGCCGATCGCAAGTCGCTGCCGCTTGAGCGGACCACGGTGACGCTGAGCCACCGCAAGATCTATGCGCAAGACTGCGCCGAATGTGAAACCAAGGCCGGAATGCTCGACCAGATCGATCGGGTCATTACCATGGAGGGAGCGCTGGACCCCGAACAGCGCAAAAAACTGATGGAAATCGCGGACAAGTGCCCGGTGCACCGCACCCTGACCTCGGAGATCCATATCGTGACGCGGGCCGCGGATTGACGATCCATCGCGCGGGCGTATCATTCGCCCCAAAGCGTTTTCTCCGAGGCGTTGTCGCGCGAAGCAAGCCCTCGGACTTGATCCGGAGGTGGGTACCGGTTCGCGTAAAGAAAACGCGTCAAACGAAGACTGGAGCCGCTGATGCCGGTGGTGGCGCGCGTCGATCCCAAATCGGTTTCGGAGCCTGTCATCGGGCGCGCATTCGCGCGACCCGTTGGCTCGCAATGACGGTCGAAAGGAACTAGGGCCGCAGGATAACGTGATCGCGCGAGGAACCGGCGACCGCGAGAAAAGCAGCCTTGGCCTCCTCCAGCGGATAGATCGCATTTGGCTTGATCGGAAAAGGCTTGAGATGCCCGCCTGCGAAGCCGAGACCGAGCTCCCTGAGCACGGCGCCAGTCGCGGTCGACGATAGACCGAGCGTATCGATGCCGACATAGGTGTGCTGGCCGCGATAAAACTCGAGAATATCGAACTGCACGATCCGATCGATGGCGGCGATCAAAATCTGACGCCCCCGCACGGCCAGCGACTTGTGCGCCGCCTGGAAATAGGGATCGCCAACGGTGTTGAACACGATGTCGGCACCCTTGCCATCGGTGAGCTCACGGACGCGCGTCGCTACATCGGTCGCGGAAGCGTCGATCACCTCAACGTGGGAATTGGAATAACCTTCGTAGGGCTCGTTCTTGCGCACCACGCCGATCACGCGCGCGCCCCGCCAGCTCGCGATCTGCACCGCGGCCTGGCCGACCTTGCCGTTGACGCCCATCACCAGCACCGTGTCGTGCTTTTTCGGCAGTCCGGCGCGGTGAAAGCCTTCGATCGCCGTGACGAAGGGAACGCCGATACCGGCGGCCTCTTCCCACGACAGATTTTTCGGCTTCTCCACCACGGCGTCGGCTTCGACGGCAAGGTGGGTGGCGTGCGTGCCGTCGCGCCGGCTCCCGAGGTCGCCCGATGAACCAAACACTTCACGACCGATCGTGCCGGCCGGGCCATCGATCACGACCCCGGCGTAGTCGCGGCCGGGCGTGCGCGGAAACACCGCGTAAGCCATCAGGCCGGTCGCGGCCGTGACGTCGGAAGGATTGACGGCCGCCGCCTTGACCTCGATCAGCACCTGGTTTGGTGCCCGCGACAGCGATCGCCGCTCGATGACAGGCGCAAGCGACGCCGGAGTTTCGGCCTTCGCCTTTAGACGCACGCAGCGCGCCGCGAATTCTAAAGGTCGGTTATCTGGTTGGGCAGCCGGCATGGATATTTTCGCTTTCTCAGCTTTCCTGAGAACAGCAGTTATCCCTTTGGCCGCTTGTCGTAAACACGCTTCGCCTTGCCGAGCGAGCGCTCCAGCGTGTCGGGCGCGACCGCCTTGACCCGGGCGGTGATCCCGATCGTGTTCTTGATGTGGACCCTGACCCGCTCGGCATGGTCGGTCAGGCCGCTGCCGTCCCAGCTCTCCGGGCGCGCTTCGGCGAGGATGGTCAGTTGGTCCATGCGGCCGTCGCGGGTCAGTTCGAGAATGAAATGGCCGCCGCACCAGTCGGTGGCAAGCAGCACTTCCTCGATCTGGGTCGGGAACAGGTTGACGCCGCGCAGGATGATCATGTCATCGGAACGCCCGGTGACCTTCTCCATCCGCCGCATCCCCGGCCGCGCCGTGCCGGGTAACAGCCGCGTCAGATCGCGCGTGCGATAGCGGATGATCGGAAAGGCTTCCTTGGTCAGCGAGGTGAAAACAAGCTCGCCCCTTTCGCCGTCAGGCAACACTGAGCCGGTCTCGGGATCAATCACCTCCGGATAGAAATGATCCTCCCAGATATGCAGGCCGTCCTTGGTCTCGATACATTCCTGCGCGACACCGGGGCCCATCACCTCGGACAGGCCGTAGATGTCGGTGGCGTCCATGTCAAAGGAAGCCTCGATCTCGGTGCGCATCGCGTTGGTCCAGGGCTCGGCGCCAAAGATGCCGAATTTCAACGACGACTTTCGCGAGTCCAGACCCTGGCGCTTGAACTCGTCCAGGATCGCCAGCATGTAGCTCGGCGTCACCGTGATGATGTCGGGGCGGAAGTCGTTGATGAGTTGCACCTGCCGCTCGGTCATGCCCCCCGAAATCGGCACCACCGTACAGCCGAGCTGCTCCGCTCCGTAATGCACGCCAAGGCCGCCGGTGAACAAGCCATAGCCATAGGCGTTGTGGATGATCATGCCGCTGCGGCCGCCGGCGGCGCGGATCGAGCGCGCCATCACCGTCGACCAGGTCGCGATATCGGCCCTGGTGTATCCGACCACGATCGGCTTGCCGGTGGTGCCGGAAGAGGCGTGGACGCGGACCAGCTTTTCGCGCGGCACCGCGAACATGTTGAAGGGATAGTTGTCGCGGAGATCCGTCTTCGCCGTGAACGGAAATCCGGCGAGGTCGGAGAGCTGCTTGAAGTCTGACGGATGCACGCCGGCCTTATCGAAGGCGCGTTTGTAGTGCGCGACATTGTCGTAGGCATGCGCGAGCGACCAGGCCAGGCGCTTGGTCTGCAGCGCCACGATCTCGTCGCGGGATGCGCGCTCGGCGTCATCCATCTCCGGGATATAGCCGCCCGATCCGGGTTGGAGGTTGGTCGAGGCCATCGCGCGTTTCCTTGATGCTCTTATTTCTGTTTGGCGTTTGTTTCCGGCTCCGGCAGCCATGTGCCGCCGACGCTGCGGGAATGACCGCGAAACTCGGCGATTACGGCATCGCCCACGGTGACCCGCACATCGTAGATGCCGGAACGCCCGTTGCGCGAAATCTCACGCGCGCTCGCAACCAGGAGATCGCCGAGCTTGCCCGGCCGGATGAAGGTGATGCTGCCCTGGGCCGCGACGACGCGCTCGTTATGGCTGTTGCACGCGAAGGCAAAGGCGGAATCGGCAAGGGTAAAGATGAAGCCGCCATGGGCGATCCGCTGGCCGTTGACCATATGCGGCCCGACCGTCATCGACAGCGTCGCCAGGCCCGGCTTGACCTCGACGATTTTGATGCCGAGGCCCTTACTGGCGTCGTCGTCCTTCCACATCGCATCCGCGCAGGCGCGCGCGAGATCGTCGGGCGATAGCGTGGCCTTGACGTTCACTGCGGTCTCCCCGGTATCGGGCTCGTTGCAACGAGCCTCTTCAAGCGCACTTTAGTCTTGAGGCGAAGCCACCGAGGTGTCAACGACCTCGCGGGTGCTAGACATGATCGTAATCCACCACGACCCTGTCGGTCACAGGCCGTGCCTGGCAGGTGAGAATGAAGCCCTTCTCGAGTTCCCACGGCTCCAGCGAATAGTTCACTTCCATCTGCGCAGCCCCCTCGACAAGCTTGGCGCGGCAGGTCGAACACATGCCGCCCTTGCAGGCGAACGGCAGATCCACGCCCGCGCGCAATGCCGCATCGAGAATGGCTTCGCCTTCGGCGACCGGCACCTCGCGGCGCTTGCCGTCGATGATCAGCGCGGCAAACGCTTTCGGCGGCGCGCTCGCCGGCACGACGGTTTTGGCGCGCGGCTTGCCGCCGAATTCGGAGACAAAGCGCTCGACATGAATGCGGTCCGCGGCGATGCCGATGTCCCGGCAGGTCGCCTCGATGTCCTCGCTCATGCCGGTCGGGCCGCAGATGAAGACATGATCGACGCTGGCCGCCGGCACCAGCGAGCGCAACAGCACCCTCACCTTCTCGCCGTCAAGCCTTCCGTGCAGGATCGGGATGTCCTGCTCTTCGCCCGAGATGACGTGAAACACCGAGAGCCGCTGAATGAAGCGGTCCTTGAGTTCTTCGAGCGCCTCGCGAAACAGTATGCCCTGGGTCGATCGGTTGCCGTAAAACAGGAAGAACCGGCTGTTCGGTTCGCGCGCCAGCACGCCCTTCACGATCGAAAGGATCGGCGTGATGCCGGAGCCTGCCGCAAGGCCGACATAGACCCGCGCTTCGCCAGGCTGAGGCGCAACGCCAAAGCGACCGGTCGGCGTCATGACGTCGAGCTCATCGCCGCGCTTCAGCTCATCGGCGGCCCAACTCGAGAACGCGCCGCCATCGACCTTTTTCACGGCGATGCGCAATTCGCCGTCATCGGGGCCGGAGCATATCGAATAGGAGCGGCGCACTTCCTCGCCGTCCATCGTCGTTCGCAAGGTCAGATATTGGCCCGGGGAAAAGCTGTAATCGCCTTCAAGCTCCCTGGGGATTGCAAAGGTCAGCGACACCGCATCGGCGGTTTCGCGGCGCAGATCGTTCACGGCGAGACGATGGAAACGCGGTACGTGGGACATTCTGAATCTTAGGACTCCCTACCTCCCCGTCATTGCGAGGAGCCAACGGGTCGGCGCGAAGCGCCGCCCGATGACAGGTTCTGCGACGAAGCAATCCATTCTTTCTTTTTGCGGGCGAGATGGATTGCTTCGCTTCGCTCGCAATGGCAGCTTCAAATACAATTTCAATGACACTTGAAATAGTCGAACGGCTCGCGGCAGTTCTTGCAACGCCACAGCGCCTTGCAGGAGGTCGAGCCGAACTCGGAAAGCACTTCCGTATCCTCGGAGCCGCATTGCGGGCACGCCACCTGCTCCATACCGAACAGCGCCCGTCGTGAGTTTGCTTCTTGCGGCGGCGCGATGCCGTATTCCCGAAGCTTGCGGCGGCCGTCTTCGCTCATCCAGGCGGTGGTCCAGGCAGGTGCGAGCACGGTGCGCACTTTTGAATTGCGAAAGCCTTCGTGTTCCAGCGCGAGCTCGATTTCAAGCGTGATCATGTTCATCGCGGGACAACCAGAATAGGTCGGCGTGATCGTCACCTCGACGCGGCCCTCGTTGACCGCGACCTCGCGCAGCACGCCGAGATCGGCAATCGTCAGAACCGGAATCTCGGGATCGACCACGCTGGCCGCGACCTCCCAGGCGCGCTGCCGCAGCTCCGTGTCGTCAAACATGGCGATCACCATGTGACCCCCGGGAATGTCCGTTGCATCGATTGCAATTCGCTGAGCAGATGCCCGAGATGCTCGCTGTGCCGGCCGTTGCGGCCGCCCTGCTGCATCCAGCCGCTTTTGGGCAGAACGAGCGTCGCTTCGCTCACGATATCGGAAACCAGTTTGAGCCATCGCGGACGCAAGGCCGCTGGATCGACGGCGATTCCGGCGTCGATCAGAGCGCGCTCGCTGTCATCAGTCTCGAACATCTCGCCGGTAAAGGCCCAGAGATCGTCGATCGCTTCTTGCGCGCGGGCGTGGCTCTCGGCGGTGCCGTCGCCGAGCCGGACGATCCACTCCGAGGAGTGCCTGACATGATAGGCGCTTTCCTTCTCGGATTTCGCCGCGATGGCCGCGAGTGTCGCATCATGCGATTTCATCATTGCGCGCCAATAGAGGTCGGCGAATGCGGCGTAGAAAAACTGCCGCGCCATGGTGCGTGAAAAATCGCCGTTCGGCTGTTCCAGGAGAAGGAGGTTTCGATACTGCCTGATGTCGCGTAAGTAGGCGAATTTGTCCTCGTCGTTGCCTTTGCCTTCGACCTGGGCTGCGTAAGCGTAGAGCTCGCGCGCCTGGCCGAGCAGATCGAGGCCCATATTGGCGAGCGCCATGTCCTCTTCGAGCATCGGCGCGTGGCCGCACCATTCCGACAGCCGGTGCCCCAGAATCAACGCGTCGTCGGCGCGGCGCAGCGTGTACAGCACCAGCGGCGTCTCGGAGACCTGGATCGACGGGGTAGCCATATTGCTGAACCTGCTGCGGTAACTCGTCATTGCGAGGAGCGGAGCGACGAAACAATCCACTCTCTCTTTCGGCGGCGAGATGGATTGCTTCGCGGAGCCTTTCATCGGGCGCGCATTCGCGCGACCCGTTGGCTCGCAACGACGGGACAGAGTCACATATGCCCGACTTCTTCGGGCACGTCGTAAAATGTCGGATGACGGTAGATCTTGGATTCCGCGGGCTCGAACATCATGCCCTTCTCGGCAGGGTCGGACGCGGTGATCGCGCTCGACGGCACCACCCAGATCGACAACCCCTCGCCGCGGCGGGTGTAGATATCGCGCGCGGCCCGCAGCGCCAGCGTTGTG
Source organism: uncultured Alphaproteobacteria bacterium (assembly GCA_963753875.1). Taxonomy (GTDB): domain Bacteria; phylum Pseudomonadota; class Alphaproteobacteria; order Rhizobiales; family Xanthobacteraceae; genus Bradyrhizobium. Next base: position 121,824 of record CAVWDY010000004.1, read on the forward strand.
TCGGCGGCATGCAGCGACCCGACATGCTTGTGCGCCAGGCCATTGCGGCTGCGAATGAAGACTTCCCACAACGGCGTGTTCGGCGTGGCCATCGTCACCTCCTGAGATTTTTATTCGGCGGCCTGTGCGGCCTGGCGGTACCTGCGCTTTTCGGCGTAGGCCGCTGCCGCCTCGCGCACCCACGCGCCTTCTTCATGCGCCTTGCGCCGCGCCGCCATCCGGTCGCGGTTGCACGGACCGTTACCGGCCAGCACCTGTTTGAATTCGTCCCAGTCGATCGCGCTGTATTCCCAATGTCCGGTCGTCTTGTTCTGCTTCATGCCGGGATCGGGGATCGTCAATCCCAGATACTGCGCCTGCGGCACCGTCGCATCGACGAATTTCCGCCGCAGCTCGTCATTGGAGAAGCGCTTGATCTTCCATTTCGTCGAGGTGTCGCTGTGCTGGCTCGCACTATCGGGCGGTCCGAACATCATCAGCACCGGCCACCACCAGCGGTTCAGCGCGTCCTGCGCCATCGCCTTCTGCTCTTGCGAGCCGCGCGCCAGCGTCAGCATGATTTCGTAGCCCTGCCGCTGATGGAAGGATTCCTCCTTGCACACGCGGATCATGGCGCGCGCATAGGGGCCGTAGGAGCAGCGGCAGAGCGGAATCTGGTTCATGATCGCCGCACCGTCGACCAGCCAGCCGATCACGCCGATATCCGCCCAGGTCAGCGTCGGGTAATTGAAGATGGACGAATATTTTGCCCTGCCGGCCAGCATCTGGTCGACCAGCTCCTCGCGCGAGGAGCCGAGCGTCTCCGCCGCGGCGTAGAGATAAAGCCCGTGGCCGCATTCGTCCTGCACTTTGGCGAGCAGCGCCGCCTTGCGGCGCAGCGACGGCGCGCGCGTGATCCAGTTGCCTTCCGGCAGCATGCCGACGATTTCGGAATGGGCGTGTTGCGAAATCTGCCGCGTCAGCGTCTTGCGGTAGGCCGCGGGCATCCAGTCGTTCGGCTCGATGCGCTCCTCGGCGTCGATACGCGCCTGGAACCGGGCCGCCCGCGCGGCATCCTCGATATGGCGGTCCTCGGCTTCCGACGTATTGAGCGCCTGGGTGTACATGCGCCGACCTCCCGGATCATCGCCGCCAGATATATAACACAAATCTCAACATGCAATATAATTCTGTAACATATTACCCCCCGAAGCGGCGCGCCAGTTCGACACCGGCGGCGGGCAACGGGCCATTTTCATTCAACCCGTGGCGGTCGAGCCATTGTTCGGAGGCCGGCAGCAGGCCGCGATAGATCTCGCCGCAAAGCTGGCGGGCTGCCCGCCCCGGCCATTCCGCGGGCAATAGCACCGCCGGCAGCAGCGGATCGCGCAGCACCACCCGGCGGTAATAATGGATCAGTAAAATCCGCGCGGTGAAGGCGTCCCCGTCGGACAGCCGCGCACGCCGGCCGATCCAGTTGCGCAACGGCTCGAAGGTCTTCATGAATTTCAGATAAGCGTCCGCGGTGCGATCGAGCGGCCAGCTTTCGCTGAGCAGACGCCGGCCGCTGTCGTCCTCGGCGGATACTTCGAGCCGGATCGCGGACGCTGCTTCCACAGGAATCGGAACGCCCGAAGGCGCGACCCACACGCCCGGCAGCGGGCTGCCGAACCCGGCATTCTTGAGCGCATCGCGCGAGGCATCGCGATCCCCGCCGTTGCCGATCAGCAGCAGTTCAAACCGCCCGGTCCAGTCCGAAGGCTGCGGGTCGTAGATATGTTTGGTTGCGGCATCAAAGGTTTGCCGGCCCCTCTTCACCAGACGATAAAAGCTGTTGCGGCCAACCTTCTCGCGTTCGAGCCAGCCGTCGGCCGCAAGGCGCGACATCGCGGTGCGCACCACGCCGCTGTCGATGTCCAGCGCCTTGAAAAATTCCAGCAAGGTTCCGAGCCAGACCGAACCGCCGCGCGGCACGATCGCATCGCCGAACACGGTGATGACGATGGACCCGGTGCGCGAGGGCTCGCGCTTGAGCTGGTCGATGATGCGGGCAAGCGGCTGCGGCATGGCCAACGCATAGCGCGTTTTCGGGAGAAGTAACAATGCGGCGCCAACTTCTCCCTCGCCCCGCACTTGCGGGGAGAGGGCCGGGGTGAGGGGCTGCATCCGCAAACACTGAACGCGCGGCTAATCCCCCTCACCCGGATTTTTCGCTTCGCGTAAAATCCGACCTCTCCCCGCAGATGGCACTGATTCCATCATTCAAGCGGCGGCCATCCGATGGGACAATGGGTCTCAACACATTAACCGAACGCAGCGATCTACAAGTCACAACAAGCGCAACAGGAATTCACAGGTGTAGAGGCCAAGGCCGGCCAGGCCGCCGATCAATGATCCGTTGAAGCGGATGTATTGCAAATCCCGGCCGATGTTGATTTCGATCAGCGAAATCAGCTGTCTCATGTCCCAGCTCTTGACCTGATCGGAGATGAAGCTGGAGACGCCGCTCTTCTGGTCGGCGATAAAACTTCGCAGCACGGCAACAAAACCCTGGTTGATTTCGGCGCGCAGTTCAGCGTCAGCGGCGAGCGTCTCGCCAGCTTTCACGAACATGCCGGCAAGGTGTTGCTGCAGCACCTGGCTCTCGCCGCTGGCGCTGCGTTCGATGAAGGAGCGCGCATTCGACCAGATAGTGCGTGCAAGGTCGGCGAGTTCGGGACGCGCCAGCAGGTCGCGCTTCAAACCGTCGATGCGATCGGCATAGCTCTTGTCGCTGCCGAGCCGGTCCACGAACGACAGCACCATGCGGTCGAACTCGCCGCGGAACGGATGGTCGGGATCGCCGCGGACTTCCTCGAAGAACGCGGTCGCGGAGGCGACGATCTTCTTCACCAGAAACTTGTCGGTGCGGTAGAGTTTCAGAAGCGTCGGCAGTTCACCGCGGATTTTCTCGCGGATCATGGCCATGGTTTCTGGCTTGCTTCAGCGATTGGTGCACGGCGCGCAATATGTCGTCGAGCAACCCCTGGTGCCGCCGCTCGGCCACGAAAGCGCGCAGCGTTCCGGCGGCAAGCGGCGCGAGATCGATCCCCTGCAATTGGGTGGTGATGCGGCGGGTGATAAAGGTCATCAGCCCTGATGTTTCCGTCGCCGTCACCGCCTCAGGCAACAGCCGCAGCGTGAAGCGGGCAAGATCGGCGCTGCGCTTGCGGTCGCGCAGCCAGTCGGCGATGAAGCTGCCGAAGTCGATCTGGCGCAACCTGGCTTCGACGGGCGCGGCTTCGAGAAAATGCACCTCGATGAATTCGCCGAGCTTGTCGGCGATGCGCTGCTGATTGCCCTGGATGATCGCGGTGTGCGGGATCGGCAATCCCAGCGGCCTCTTGAACAGCGCCACGACGGCGTACCAGTCGGCGAGGCCGCCGATGGTGGCGGCTTCCGCAAAGGCCGCCACGAAGCCGAAGGCCGGGTGCATCGGCAGCAACAGCTTCGCCGTCGCGAACAGCGTCAGCGTGCCGGCAAGAACCAGCGTCGCCAGCGCCTTGACCCGCCGCAGCCCGGCCGCGCGCGCGGCATCGCCGGGCGCGTCGAACGAGAAGGTGGCGGGAACGGTCATGGCGGCTTTCGGGGCTAATGGAGTCTGTACATAGGGGCTATACGCACAGCCGTCATCCTGAGGTGCGCGCTCTTGCGCGCCTCGAAGGATGGCTACAGGCACCGTCGGCCGTCATCCTTCGAGGCGCGCCGAAGACGGCTCGCACCTCCCGAGTGAGCGCAATTGCGCTCATCCGGGGATGACGCCACGGGTACCGAAAAAAGAAGGCCCGCCTAAGCGGGCCTTCGAACCAGCGCAACTGATACTGAATCGATCAGGCGGTCTTGTTATAGACCTTGGCGAAGTTGTCCTGGGCAGTCTTGGCGCCATCGGCGACGAGCTTGCCGAGATATTCGCTCGAGGCCTTCGCCCGCGACACGAACACTTCGCCGCTCGCGCGCAGCATATCGGACTGGATCTGCACCGCCTCATTGAGCGACTTGGCGGAAGCCAGCTTGTCGATGCCGGCGAAGAACGCCTCGGCGTCCTGATAGATCGCGTCCTGGATGTTGCGGCTGATCTTGGCGACTTCGCTGACCGAACCGGCAACGGCGGTCTCGATCGCGGCGGTCACTTTCTCCGAACCGGCATGAAGGTCAGCCGCGCGCTCCTTGGCGGTCTCAGCCTGCTTCTTCACGAACTCGCGGGCGGCTTCCGGAACTTCCAGGTTCTGGAGCTTGGTGAACGCCTCGGTGACGGGCGCGAAGGCTTCCTTGACGGTGTTCAGCACGGAATTGGTTTCGGTGGTCATGGGGTCTCTCCATCCTCAGGTTTGAGCTATGGGCTCACCTCGTCCGGTCTTGGCCCGGGGCAACGTTTATATGGCATAGTTAATGGTGCGATGCAACATTGATGTTGCATCGCAGTATCACAAATTTGTGATCGACATGATTGTTGGGCGATTTGCCCGGGGAACCGGCGGACTTTCCGGGTCAATTCAGTGCGTAACGGCCCCTGGAAGTGGATGCTGCGCTGGATCGCGCGCTGGACCTCGGACTGAATCCGCTCCGGATGTCGGCCAGATTGAGGCTCGCAAGATCCAAGCCTGCGTTGGCGTTCATTTCTGCTCACCGCCCGCGGACGGCGGGCGTTTGGTGCGCGGCGGCCGCGGCGCCGCCGGATTCCCGCTGCCTGGCGCGGCGGGATTGCCATGCACCTGATGCAAGAGCGCCTTGATTTCGTTCAGCTGACCTTCGATCGAGGCCAGCCGCTCGGCCATGCTGACCATCTGCGCCCGGCTCGGCAGGTTCATGCTGAGGAGATATTTCTCCATGAGGTCGCCGAGCTGCTTTTGCGCCCCCGCCGTCACCCCGCCCACCTGATTGACGACCTTGGAAAATTCCGGCGACGCCATCGCCCGATTGGCGAAGGCGTTGAACCCCTTCTCCATCTCGCCGATGATATTTTGCCACAGCGCGACCGGATCGTTGCTCTTGTCTGCCATCGGCGTCCTCCAGCATGATCGCGGGTTCCTCGCTTGTTTTGCATCATACCACACTGTTGCGCCAAGGCGGTCAACATCGCGGCCGTTGATTGCCAACCTGTCGAGCCTTCTGCGGCGCGAAAAACCATGTCATAGAGTCGTTATCGCAATACCGAGGGGGACAGCCAGGGTGAACCCGTCAGCCCATCAACCGCCACAAATCGTTCGCGCCAACGGCATCGACCTTTGTTACGAAATCTTCGGCGACGCCGACGCAGAGCCCATGGTTTTGATCATGGGGCTCGGCGGCCAGATGATCCATTGGGACGACGATTTCTGCCGCCAGTTCGCCGCGCGCGGCTTTCGCGTGATCCGCTTCGACAATCGCGACATCGGCAAGTCCACCAGGCTCTCCGGCGGCAAGCGCCTAACGGCGATGGAAATGCTCAAGCTGCGATTCCTGAAAATCCCGGTCCAGGCGCCCTACAATCTGCACGACATGGCGGAGGATACGATCGGCCTGATGGATGCGCTCGGCATCAAGTCGGCACATGTCGTCGGCATGTCGATGGGCGGCATGATCGCCCAGGAAATCGCGATCTCGTTTCCGCAGCGGGTGCGCTCGCTCACTTCGATCATGTCGACGTCAGGCAATCCAAGACTGCCGTGGCCGACCCGCGAAGCGATGGCCACTTTGATGGCGCCGCAGCCCAGGTCGCGGGAAGAATTTTTGGAGCGCTTTGCGAAGACCTGGAAGATCCTGCGCGTCGGCAGCTTCCCGGAAGACGAGGCGCTTGACCGCTCGCGCGCCGAACGCACCTTCGAGCGCGGCCTCAACCCCGCCGGCGTCGGACGGCAATTCCGCGCCGTCCTTGCCTCAGGCAGCCGCAAGGAGCGGCTGCACGCGGTCAAGGCGCCGACGCTCGTGATCCACGGTACCGTCGATCCCCTGGTTCATCCCGCTGGCGGCAAGGACACCGCGGCCTCGATATCAGGCGCGAAACTCCTGATGATCGAAGGCATGGGCCACGCTTTGCCGATCCCGATGTGGCCGCAGATCGTCGACGCCATTGACGCCCACGCGGCGTCCGCGAAAATGATGCATTAACAAGACAAGGGGGAACTGACATGAAACTGGAAGGCGGGTGCTATTGCGGGGCCGTGCGCTATGTCGCCGAAGGCGAGCCGATGATGAAAGCGCAATGCCATTGCCGCGAATGCCAATATATCTCGGGCGGCTCTCCCAACCTGTTCATGCTGATGCCGGTCGGCGGTTTTGCCTATACCAAGGGAACGCCAAAACAATTCACGCGAAGCGACCTTGAGGGCGCGGTGACGCGCGAATTCTGCGCCGAGTGCGGCACCCATCTGATCACACGGCGGCCCGGTTTACCCGCCGCGATCCTGAAAGTCGGCACGCTCGACGATCCCACGCTCTTCGGTAGCCCGCAGATGGCGATCTATACCATCGACAAGCAGGCCTTTCACGCCATTCCTGCGGGAATACCGAGCTTCGAGCGGTTGCCGAAAAGGTAACTACCGGGCGGCGACGTCAGCAAAAGGTCCCTCGTCGTCCCTGCGAAAGCAGGATTCGTCATTCCGGGATGGTCCAAAGGACCAGACCTCAGATGCGCAATTGCGCATCGGGGAATCCCGAGATTCGGGGCTCGATGCGGAGCCTGTCATCGGGCCACGCTTCGCGTGGACCCGTTGGCATCGCCCCGGAATAGCAGTTCGAGTTGCTTCGCTCGCGATGACGGTATCGCACGTTCGATTACCCAAACCGCTTTTTGCGCCATTCTATCAGCTTGGCGCTGACCTCCTCCGGCTTTTCCTGCTGGGTCCAGTGACCGCTGCCCCGGACCAGATATTTCTCGAGGTCGGGAACGAGCTTCTCCATGCCGTCGGCGGAGGACGGCGGCAGCACCGCGTCGTTCTCGGCCATGATCATCAGCGACGGCACGCGCACGGTGTGGTCGATCCCGGCGGAGCGCTGCCAGTTGCGGGACATGTTGCGGTACCAGTTGATGCCGCCGGTGAAGCCGGTCTTCCTGAAGGCATCGACGAACACCTGCTTTTCGTCCGGCGACAGGATCGGCGTGCGCGGATCGTGTTTGGCGTCGTAGCCGGCGATCATCTGCGGAAACGCCAGATTGAGTCTCGGCGATGCGCCGACACCGGCGACCATCTGTTCCTCGGGTGCAGTGTCGGGGCGCGGCACCGGCTTGCGCATGAAGGCGTCAAAGGTCTGCTCGACCCGGCTGTTGAATATCTTGTCGGCTTCACGCGAAGGGTTTTGAAACTGCACGATGTACATGTGCTCGCCGAAGCGCTTGCGCAGCAGTTCGATCGGGTCGGCCCACGCGCGATTGGTATGCGGCGTATTGATGCCGACGACGCCGGCGACGCGATCGATATGCCGCAGAGGCATCTGCCAGACGATGAACCCGCCCCAGTCATGGCCGACGAAGATGGCCTTGTCGATCTTGAGATGATCGAGCAGACCGACGAGATCGCCGGTCAGGTGCTCGATGTCGTAAGCCTCGACCGGTTCGGGCCGGTCGGTGGCGCCATAGCCGCGCTGGTCCGGCGCGATCACCCGGATGCCGGCTTCGCTCAGCGCCTTGATCTGGTGGCGCCAGGAAAACGCGATCTCCGGCCAGCCGTGGCAGAGAATGACCGGCGGCTTGTCGGTTTTCGGGCCGGCTTCGTAAAAGCCCATCCGAATCCCGTTGGTCTGGGCAAATTGCAGCGGCGGCATTTCTATCATGGTCGCCTCACTTTGATTGCCGGTCAGCTTGCCTGGCTCTTGAGATCGGCCGGCGGCGCAAAGGCGGCTTCGAGCGCGGCGAAGTCCGTCGGCAGCATGTCGCAGAGAACCTGGATATGCGGAATCTCCCGCACACAATTCACGCGGCGCACGGTCCCCGGGGTCGGGTTATCGGTCGGGATTGTGCCTGTTCTGGAGGCGCATATGCAATGGCAAACGGCCCCGATCGGTCAAATTGGCTGAATTGGCCCTCGGCCTGGGCCAGACGGTCGGCGACCGCCCACAAGGCAGCCGGGTTCACAGCCAGCCCGACATGACTGGCGAGGTACACTTCGATGTTTTCGGCGGTATCGGAGGGGCGCAACAGGCACGTGTGCCAGTTCACGACGCCGTCAGCACGTGAATAGATCGACGTGGTCGGAACCGGCAAATCGCCTGATATCGCCGCGCGTAGCTCGGGATTGCCGTCGACCGCTTCGCCCGACAGCGCCTCATAGAGCCGCGTCGCATTGGTCGCGCTCACGTCATTGGCGAACGGACTTCCCAGCGTCACAACGTATCGCACCATATCCGGCGCCTGCAGCGCCAGATCGCGCGCATAGACGCCGCCCAGGCTCCATCCGACAATGCTGACCTTGCGGCCGCAACTTTCGTGAATTTCGGCGAGCCGGTCGCGCAACGCCGCCCGCATGCGCGAGATGCCACCGGTGTTGCGGCCCATGTTCCAGGCGTGCGCATCGTATCCGAGTTCTTTCAGATATCGGCGCATCGGCGCCATCGACAGGTCGCTGGCGAGGAACCCCGGCAACGTCAGCACCGGATGCCCGTCGCCCCTGGGCGCGCGCATCAGCAGCGGAGCCAACATCAGGCTGGCGTTGAGTTCGAATATCCCTCTCATCTCGGCCAACAGCAGGCCGAGACCCGGCGGACGAAGCCGGCTCGCCGCCGGCGGTTCGCTTCCGTCGGTCGGCGGCGTCATTTCTTGTCGGGCGCGCGCGTGCCGCCGAGGCCCGTCATGGCCGCGAACATATCCCCAAATCTCTCGGCGATCTTCGGGTCGAACGAGAGCCAGCTCTGCATCAGTGCTTCCGGCGAGACCTTCTGGATATTGTCCATCATCTGATGCTGAAGTTTTTCCATGACCGCCGTCTGCATCGGCTGCACATCCGGCAGCCCGAAAAACTGCCGTGCCTCCAGCGGCGTGCAATCTATTTCGACGTTAACTTTCATGTGCACTCCTGATTGCATTGACAGCTTTCAGCAGTATCGCCGCGAGTGGCCTCGGTGCGCAAGCGGCCTTGGAGGGGGGACGGCCCCTCACCCCTTCATTCGACGCATATGGTCAACCAAAGCTGGTCAACCAAAGCGCGCGGCGGCAAAGGGGCTCGGATCGGCGAAGGGCATCTCGCCGGTCATCATCTCCGCCAGCAGCCGGCCGGTCGCGGGACCCAGCGTCAGCCCATGGTGCTGGTGACCGAAATCGAACCACAATCCGGCATGGCGCGGCGCCTTCCCGATGACCGGCAGCATGTCGGGCAAACACGGCCGCGCGCCCTTCCAGGGTTTTGCATCAATCGCGGCGCCCAGCGGGAACAAGGCATGCGCCCGCGGCAACGCCTGCTCGATCTGAACCGGCGTGGGCGGCGCGTCACGGCGGGCAAACTCCACGCCGGTGGTGAGCCGAATGCCGCGGTTCATCGGTGCCAGCAGAAAGCCGAGATCCGAATCAAGCACCGGGCGATGGAGCACGGCATTGCCGCGCGGCGCCAGATGCAGGTGGTAACCCCGTTTGACGCCAAGCGGAATGGAATATCCGAGCGGACGAAACACCAGATCGGACCACGGTCCCAGCGCCACGACGACTTCGCGCGCGGCCGCGCCGCCCTCGGCCCCACTTACGCGCCATCCACCCGCACCTTGTTCCAGCGTCCTCGCATCGCCAACGAGAACCCGCCCGCCCTTGCGCTTGAAGAGCGCGGCATAGGCTTTGGCGAGTGCGCCGGGATCGGGAACAAATCCCGGCGCGGGCAAATAGATCGCGCCCGTGAACGCTCCGGTCAGATTGGGCTCACGCGCGGCGATCGCCTTGCCATCGAGAACCTCGCCTGTGACGCCATATTGCCTGGCGCGCTCGACCTCGCGCGCCGCGTTTGCAAGGCTGGCGTCGGAGCGAAACAGCTTGAGCCAGCCGGTCTTGCGCAACAGCTCCGGAACTCCGGCCTCCGCGATCAACGCCTCATGCTCGACAAGGCTGCGCCGGATCAGGGGCAGTTCGGCCATCGCGCTGTGCAGCGCCCGATCCGGCGAGGATGCGAGGAAATAACGCGATAGCCACGGCAGGGAGAATGGCAAATCGGAAACGCTGTAGCGTACCTGCGGTGAGCGGTTCAATGCGTATCGAAGGAGCTGCGCGAAGTCCCGGGGAAACATGTAGGGAAAAACCGAGGCACATTCGATCAGGCCGGCGTTGCCGAAACTGGTCTCCTCACCGGCGAGTTCGTGCCTGTCCACCAGGATGACATCCCGTCCCCGCTGCTGCAGGTGCAAGGCGGCGCTAACGCCAACCATGCCCGCACCCAGCACAAGAACATCGGCCTTCAGTTCCGCCATCCGGCACTCCCGTTGAATATGGCCTGCTTGTTACCTGGGCTGAAGCTAGTTATTACGGTGCCGTCGCGCAAACCGGTTGCCGTGGGGGGAAATCGCGCTTGCGCGATGGCTAAACTCTGGCAACATAGATCGATCCTGGCTGCCGATCATGCAGACCTGAACAGCGTGCCACCCTCGGAGAGCGTCAGCAAATGCCGTTACGTCAGACCTTTTTTGCAGCGACCATCGTCTCGATCGTCGCTTTTGCCATGACGCCGGCTTCAAGCCAGACCCTGCGCTACGCCAACCAGGGCGAACTCAAATCGCTCGATCCCTACACGCTCAAGGAAACCACGACCATTGCCCATCATGCGCATGTCTACGAGGGCCTGGTCACCCGCGACAAGGATCTGAAGATCGTTCCGGCGCTCGCCGAAAGCTGGGAAACCCCGGAGCCGACCCGCTGGCGCTTCCATCTGCGCAAGAACGTCAAGTTCCACAACGGAGACCCCTTCACCGCCGACGATGTGATTTTTTCCGCCGACCGCGTGCGGGCCAAGGGCTCCAACTTCCTGACCAACGTTCCGGCCGATGCCAAATTCGTCAAGGTCGACGACCACACGGTCGATGTGAAGCTCAACTCGCCCAATCCCATTCTGATTTCACAATGGGACGGCTGGTTCATCATGGACAAGAAATGGTGTGAGGAAAACAATGCGGTCGCGCCGACGCCGGCTTCCGCGACCACGCCAAGCTATGCGTCGTTGCACGAAAACGGCACCGGCCCCTTCACCATCGAGAGCCATCAGCCCGGCGTGAAGACCGTGTTCAAGGTAAATTCGAATTGGTGGAACAAACCCGAGCATAATCTCAAGGAGATCATCTTCACACCGATCGGATCGGCCGCAACGCGGGTCGCAGCATTGCTGTCAGGCGAAGTCGACGTGATCGAGCCGGTTCCGATTCAAGATATCCAGAGGGTCAATGCGGGCGGCACCGCCACGGTCCTGACCGGACCGGAAATTCGCACCATCTTTCTCGGCATGGACCAGGTGCGCGACGAACTGCTGTATTCCAACGTCAAGGGCAAGAACCCGTTCAAGGACATCCGCGTCCGCGAAGCCTTCTACAAGGCGATCGACGTCGAGCTGATCAAGAATCGCGTGATGCGCGGCCTCTCGACGCCCTCGGCGCTGATGATCGCTCCGCAATTGTTCGCCCTTTCGAAGGACTTCACCCGGCCGAAATCCGATCCCGACGGCGCCAAGAAGCTGATGACCGAAGCGGGCTATCCCGACGGCTTCGAAGTCACGATGGATTGCCCCAACGACCGCTACGTCAACGACGCCGATATCTGTCAGGCGGTGGTCGGCATGCTCGCGCGCATCGGCGTCAAGGTGAACCTGCTGGCGCAACCCAAGGCGCAATATTTTGGCAAGGTGCTGAAGCCCGGCGGCTACCAGACCTCGTTCTACCTCCTGGGCTGGACACCGGCCTCGTCGGATTCCCACAACGTGCTGTACGATATCCTGGGCTGCCGCGACGACCCGAAGAACCCCACCCGCGGCGAAGCCAACCTCGGCGGCTATTGCAACAAGCAGCTGGATGCGCTCGCCGACAAGGTCCTGGTCGAGACCGACACGGCCAAGCGCGACCAGATGATCAAGCAAGCCTACGAAATCGCAATCAAGGACTACGGCTATATCCCGCTGCACCAGCAGGCGCTGGCATGGGGGGTCTCGAAAAAAGTGAAATTGATCCAGCGCGCGGACAACGCGGTCCTGCTCTATTGGGCGACGAAACGGGAAGAGTAGCGTTCTCAAACATGGGGTCCCGGAAGCATCGGCTTCCGGGACTTGTCGTTTCGGGCTACGCCATCCAGGTCGGACGTTGCCGACTTGGACATCAAATCGAATTCGGGTAGACCCGAGTTCGGCTGGCGCGCGCCGCCTCTGAAAAAGAAGTGAAAGGAACAGATGCTCGCTTTCACTCTTCGCCGGGCAATCCAGGCCATCGGCGTCATGATCGCCGTCGGGATCATCTCGTTTTCGATGTTCCGTTTCGCCGGCGATCCGGTCAATCAGATCGTCTCGATCGACACCTCGGCGGCCGAGCGCGCCGAGATCCGCAAGTCGCTCGGCCTGGACGATCCCGTGCCGGTGCAGTTCGCTCGCTATTTCGCCAACGCGGCGCAGTTCAAGTTCGGCGTCTCCTACCAGTTCCGCCTCCCGGTCGCTGACCTCCTGAAGGAGCGGATGCCGGCAACGCTGGAATTGGCCATCTGCGCCACGATACTCGCGATGGTCTTCGGCATCCTGATGGGGGTCTATTCGGCGCTGAGGCGCGAAACGCTTCTGGCGAAGATATTCCAGGCGGTTTCGCTGATCGGAATTTCGCTGCCGACCTTTCTGATCGGCATTCTCCTGATCTATTTGTTCGCGGTGGTGCTGGGCTGGCTGCCGTCGTTCGGCCGCGGCGATGTCGTGCGGCTCGGATGGTGGACCACGGGGCTGCTCACGGTCTCCGGCCTGAAGGCCCTGATCATGCCCTCGGTCACGCTTGGCCTGTTCCAGATGACGCTGATCATGCGGCTGGTGCGCGCCGAGATGCTTGAAGTCCTGCGCACCGATTATATCCGGTTTGCGCGGGCGCGTGGATTGACCACGCGGGCGATACACTTCGGTCATGCGCTCAAGAACACGCTGGTTCCCGTCATCACCGTCGCCGGGTTGCAATTTGGCTCGGTTATTGCATTTGCAATCATCACCGAAACCGTTTTCCAGTGGCCGGGCATGGGACTCCTGTTCGTGCAGGCGGTGCAAAATGTCGATATCCCGATCATGGCGGCCTACTTGCTGATGGTTTCCCTGATCTTCGTCACCATCAATCTCGTGGTGGATATTCTTTACACGGTGGTCGATCCGCGGCTGCGTTCCACCATCGGCCGCCCGGCCTGATCCCGAGAGAACGCATGTCCGACGCCGCCGTCCCGCACAAGGCCAATTCGAATGCGTCGCACGCCGGCCGGCGGACGGGTCATTGGTTTCGGCGTGCGCTCGAAAGCGACGTATTCTATTCATTCCGCCGCTCCCGGCTCACCATGGCGGCGGCCGCCGTAACGTTTCTGTTCTTTCTGCTCGCAATCTCAGCGCCAATTCTGGCCGTGCAGAACCCGTTCGATCCGGCGCAGCTGCAGCTGATGAATTCGCGGATCGCGCCGCTGTGGATGGCCGATGGCCAAAGCCCGTTCCTGTTCGGCACCGACGAGCAGGGCCGCGATGTGTTTTCCGCCATCCTCTACGGCTTGCGCATTTCGCTGACCGTCGGCGTTCTCGGCGTCTTGTTCTCCGGCACGCTCGGCATCATCCTTGGCCTGATGGCCGGGTATTTCGGCGGCGCCGTCGACGGCCTGATCATGCGCATCGCCGATGTGCAATTGACCTTCCCCGCCATCCTGATCGCGCTCCTCATCAACGGCGTCGCCAAATCGATGTTCGGCAATCGCCTCGACGCCATGAGCACGCTCGCCGTGCTGGTGTTCGCGATCGGCCTGAGTTTTTGGGTGCAGTATGCGCGCACGGTGCGCGGCTCGGTCATGGTGGAAAAGAACAAGGATTACGTGGCCGCGGCGCAGCTGATCGGCCTGCCCGCCCCCGTGATCATGCTGCGGCACGTGTTGCCGAACGCGATGGGGCCGATCCTGGTGATCGCGACCATCAATCTTGCGCTTGCGATCATCACCGAGGCCACCTTGTCGTTTCTGGGTGCCGGCATGCCCGACACCATGCCGTCGCTCGGCACGTTGATCCGGATCGGCAACAATTATCTGTTTGCCGGCGAATGGTGGATCGTGGCCTTCCCGGGATTTGCGCTCGCGGCGTTGATCCTCTCCATCAATCTGCTTGGCGACTGGTTGCGCGACGCGCTCAATCCGAAACTCCGATGAAACGCGCCGTGACCGAGGGGTATCGGACCGCATGACCGAACCTGTCCTTTCCGTGCGAAACCTCCGGGTCGAATTCGTCACCCGCCACAGCGTTCTCCGCGCCATCGACGGCATTTCCTTCGATATCGCCAAGGGCGAGGTGCTGGGCGTGGTCGGCGAATCCGGCGCCGGAAAATCCGTCACGGGTCTTGCCGTGATCGGCCTGATCGATCCCCCCGGCCGCATTTCTGGCGGCGAGATCTACCTGTCGGGCCTGCGGATCGACAACCTGCCGCCGGAGGAGATGCGCCGCATCCGGGGAAAGCGGATCGGGATGATTTTTCAGGACCCGCTCACCAGCCTCAATCCGCTGTACCGGATCGGCGATCAGCTGGTCGAGACCATCCGAACCCATACCAACCTGTCGGAACAAGCCGCGCGCAAACGCGCCATTGATCTCCTCGCCGAAGTCGGCATTCCCGCGCCCGACAAGCGTATCGACGGCTATCCGCACGAATTCTCCGGCGGCATGCGCCAGCGGGTCGTCATTGCGCTTGCGATTTGCGCCGAACCGGAACTGATCATCGCCGACGAGCCCACCACCGCACTCGACGTATCCGTACAGGCCCAGATCATCTCGTTGATAAAACGCCTTGGGCGCGATCACGGCACCGCCGTCATGCTGGTGACCCACGACATGGGGGTGATCGCCGAGACCTCGGACCGCGTCGCCGTGATGTATTCCGGCCGTATCGCCGAAATCGGCCCCGTGAGGGATGTCGTGCAAAATCCGCTGCATCCCTATGCCAAGGGCCTGATGGGCGCGATCCCGACACTTGCAAGCGACGCGGCGCGGCTCGTCCAGATCCCGGGTTCGATGCCGCGGCTTTCCGCGATCCCGCCGGGCTGCTCCTTCAACCCGCGCTGCGCGTTCGCGTTCGATCGCTGCCGGATCGAGCGGCCGGAACCGACCGCGCATGGCGCGCAAGCCGTCGCCTGCCATCTCTACGACACCGCCGCCAAGGACACCGCGGCATGAGCCCAGCGCCCTTTATCGAGGTGAAAGACCTGCGCCGCGTCTTCGATGTCTCGAAGCCGTGGCTCAACCGCGTGCTCGAAGGCGGCCACCTGGAATTCCTCAAGGCGGTCGACGGCGTCACCTTCGACATCATCAAGGGCGAGACCTTTGCGCTGGTCGGCGAGTCCGGCTCGGGAAAGACCACGGTGGCGCGAATGGTGGTCGGGCTGTTGCCGCCGACCTCAGGCGAAGTCGTCATCGACGGGGTTTCGATGAGCGACGCGCGTCAGCGGCAGCCGCGCCAGCAACTGCGCCGCCGTATCCAGATGATATTCCAGGACCCCTATGCGAGCCTCAACCCGCGGCTCCGGGTCGATGCCATCGTCGCCGAGCCGATCCGCGCTTTCGACCTGATCCAGGGTGAGCGGAATATTCGCGCGCGCGTCGGCGAATTGCTTGGTCTGGTCGGCCTGCATGCCGACGACGGCTGGAAATATCCGCACGAATTCTCCGGCGGTCAGCGGCAACGCATCGCGATCGCGCGCGCGCTGGCGTCGGAGGCCGAATTCATCGTCTGTGATGAGCCGACCTCCGCGCTCGATGTCTCCGTGCAGGCGCAGATCCTCAATCTGATGCGCGACCTGCAGGACAAATTCGGCCTCACCTACCTCTTCATCAGCCATAACCTCGCCGTGGTCCGGCATATGGCCAAGCGCATCGGGGTGATGTATCTCGGCCGCATCGTCGAGATCGCGGAGGGGCGCGAGCTCTTCAGTCACCCCCGGATGCCTTACACGAAAATGCTGCTGGGCGCGGTGCCGGATCTCGCGATGTCCGGCCGACAGCGGACGCCAGTCCAAGGCGAAATCCCCAACCCGATTGACCCGCCGCCCGGCTGCGCTTTCAATCCGCGCTGTCCGCTGGTTTTTGACCTGTGCCGCCGCGAGGTCCCCGCGCTGATCGACGGCGTCGCCTGCCACGCGGTCAACAAGCCCGCCGAAGCCGCGGTGCCAGCATAATCACAAGGATGGGAGCCGGTTGGCAGAGCGTCCCGGCTGTGGTCAAGTGCGGCGCTTGTAAGGCCCGCAACAATGGATGCCCATGAGCAAAGTTAACCCCGATCCTTTCACCACCAGGCCCGAAATCGACGGCACGTTCGGGGTGGTCACGTCCACCCACTGGATCGCCACCGCGGTCGGAATGGGCATCCTGGAGAAAGGCGGCAACGCTTTCGACGCCGGCGCCGCCACCGCGTTTACGCTGCAGGTTGTCGAGCCCCATTTGAACGGCCCCGGCGGCGATGTTCCGATCATCGTTCACGATATCAAGCGCGGGCGCACCGAGGTGATCTGCGGCCAGGGCCCTGCGCCGGCGGGCGCGACCATCGCGCATTACAAAAGCGAAGGCCTGGAAA
Source organism: uncultured Alphaproteobacteria bacterium (assembly GCA_963753875.1). Classification (GTDB taxonomy): domain Bacteria; phylum Pseudomonadota; class Alphaproteobacteria; order Rhizobiales; family Xanthobacteraceae; genus Bradyrhizobium. The sequence continues at coordinate 138,537 of CAVWDY010000004.1, forward strand.
TGGTGCCCGGCACCGGGCTATTGGCAGCCTGCGTTCCCGGCACGTTCGAAACCTGGATGCTGCTCTTGCGCGACTACGGCACGATGCGGCTCCGCGACGTGCTGGAGCCGGCCATTGCCTACGCCCGCGACGGCTATCCACTGGTGGAGCGCGCGTCCGCGACCATCCGGACGGTCGAGCAATTGTTCCGGAAATACTGGACCACATCGGCCGCGGTCTACCTGCCCAACAACGAAGTGCCGAAACCCGGTACGATCTTCACCAACAAGCAGCTTGCGGAGACCTATACCCGCATCCTGAAGGAAGCCGAAAGCTCAGGCGGCGATCGCGTCGCGCAGATCGAAGCCGCGCGCAAGGCGTGGTCGCAGGGCTTCGTGGCCGAGGCGATCGACGGGTTCTGCCGCACGCAGGAGGTGATGGACGTCTCAGGCTCGCCGCATCGCGGCGTGCTCGACGCCGATGACATGGCGCGCTGGCAACCGACCGTCGAGGCGCCGCTGACCTACGACTACGGCCGCTACACCGTCTGCAAGGCCGGCGTCTGGAGCCAGGGTCCGGTGATGCTGCAGCAGCTTGCGCTGCTGAAGGGTTTTCAACTCGACGGGCTCGATCCGGCAGGGCCGGAATTCATCCATCTGCAGATCGAATGCGCCAAGCTCGCTTACGCCGACCGCGAGAAGTTTTACGGCGATCCGAAGTTCACCGACATCCCGATCTCCACTTTGTTGTCGGATGCCTATAACGACGAGCGCCGCAAGCTGATCTCGGACAAAGCCTCGCTCGATTTTATTCCGGGCTCGGTCGAAGGTTTTGGTGCAGTCGTAAAACTGCGCCGTCAGGAAGGTCACCGCGAGGCGGTCGGCGCCATGGGGGCCGGCGAACCGACCGTCGGCCGTTTCGGCGAGGTGCGCGGCGACACCGTGCATTTCGACATCATCGACCAGGCCGGCAACATGATTTCGGCGACGCCCTCCGGCGGCTGGCTGCAATCCTCGCCGGTGATACCGGAACTCGGCTTTTGCCTCGGCAGCCGCGCGCAGATGTTCTGGCTCGAGGAAAATCACCCCGCTTCGCTGGCGCCCGGCAAACGCCCGCGCACCACGCTCAGCCCGACGATGGCACTGCACGACGGCGAGCCGTATCTGGCCTGGGGATCGCCCGGCGGCGACCAGCAGGATCAATGGATCACGCAGTTCTTCCTGCGGCATGTCCATGCCAAATTGAACCTGCAGGAAGCGATCGACGCGCCGGCCTGGCACTCGGAGCATTTCCCGATCTCGTTCTGGCCGCGCACCGCGCGGCCCGGCGTGCTGGTGGTCGAAAATCGCGTACCAAAAGCAACCGTGGATGCGCTGCAAGGCCGCGGCCACATCGTCGAGATCGGCCCCGACTGGTCCGAGGGCCGCCTGACCGCCGCATCGAAGGTCGGCCGCCGCCGGCGTGCCGCGGCCAATCCCCGTGGCATGCAGGGTTACGCGGCCGGGCGCTAACGGCGGACAGAAGATGACCTGGTCGATCATTGCCCGCGACAATGCCACCGGCCAGTTCGGAATAGCGGTCGCGACGCGATTCTTCGCGGTGGGCGCGTATGCGCGCCGACCCGTTGTCGCAATGACGGAAAAATCAGATCACGACTTCCCGCGTCACGCGGCGGCAATCCATTTCGAATTCGAGATCGATCACCGGTGGCCTTGCAAAGTGCCAGGTCAGGCCGGAGCGCGCGGCGCCGCGGCGAACCAGCTCGTCGACGATCACCGGATGAAAGTCGTGGACGGTATAGGCCTGCACCGCCGTCGTGTCCTTCCAGCCGAATCCGAACGCGGCAAGGCGGCTTTCCATTTCGCGCACCGTAAATCCAACCTTCTCTTTCAGACCATCCGGGCTGAGATCGCGGTAGCGCACGATCCGCTCGGCATAGCTGCCGGCGCCGCCACGCGCCTCGGCCCCGCCGGCGATGACGAAGTCCGGCGACGAGGGGGCTCCTTTTCCCTGGATGGGGCGCGTAAAAGAAATTGCGTAAAATGACGGCTCGGCCGGCGGATCGATCTCGGGACAGACATTGCTGCGCGCCACCGGATTGGTGGCGCCATCGAACAGGCCCCATTCCGCGAGCGTCTTGACGTAATGCTGGTTGAAGGCCAGGAAACCTGCCTCCGTAAACGCCGCGGGCGAGCGTAACTCGCAGGCGCAGAACGACGTCAGCGGCCGGCCAGCGGCCTGAATATATTTCGCAGCTTGCGCAAATCCTTCGGCGAGTGGCGTGAGCCTGTCGAAACGCACGCGCTCGATCTCAAAGCCGGAATCCGCCGCGGCGCCGCTCGAATACTGAAACACCGCCGGGATGAAACGATAATTGCCGGCCGAAAAATCGCGTGTCATGTCAGGCCTACCGTGGATCAAAGTCATTCCAGCTGCATCCGGACGCCCTTGGCGCCGTTGAGCAGCCTTCGCAGGTGAAAACCGGCGAGCGCATCGTCGGCGTGCTGCCCGACTAGCGCCGCGAAGGCCGGCATCGCCGCGGCGTCTCCGGCCTCCAGCTTGGCAAAAGCCTCGGCGTATTGCGCGGTCACGGGCCCCTCGAACTTCGCCGGCTGCAACGGCTCGTAGGCGCGAAGCGGCTCGCTGCGACCGCGCAGCATCAGGTCGCCGACCGGCCGCCCCTGAAAACCTTTGGCGGCGTCGGCGACCGTGGCGCTCGCGCAAATGCGCGTGCCGAGGAACTTGTTGGCGGTTTCCAGCCGCGCCGTGGTGTTGATGGTATCGCCATAGGCGGTGTAGTCGAAGAAACGCCCGCCGCCGAAATTACCCACCAGCGCGGGACCGGCGTGAACGCCGATGCGGGTTGCGCCGAAATTCACGCCTTTGGATTTCCAGCGCTCGCGGAATTTTTCCGACCAGGCGTCGAGATCATGCGCGCAGGCGATCGCGCGCGTCGCGTAATCCGGCTGGTCTCCCGGCGCGTTGAAGAGGATCTGGATCGCATCGCCGATGACCTTGGCGACGGTGCCTTCATGCGCAAAGACGACGTCGGTCATGCCGCCCACATATTCGTTGAGCAGCGTGCCCAGCACCTCAGGCTCCGCGGTTTCCACCAGCGAGGTGAAACCGGCGATGTCGGTGAAGATGGCCGCGACGTCGCGCCAGTGCACCTCCATGCCGTCACCCTCACCTTCGGCAGCGAGCCTTGAGGCGATCTGCGGCGAGAAATACCGCGAGAGCGAAGCGTGCGCGCGCTCGGCCTCGAGCTGGCGGCGGCGCGCCTCGCGCATCACCTCGACATGGCGGATGGTCTTGTCGATGGTCGTTTCCAGATCGCCGAAATCGATCGGCTTGGTCAGGAAATCGAACGCCCCGCGGTTCATCGCGGTGCGGATGTTGCTCATGTCGCCATAGGCCGAAACGATGATGGTCGATTTCTTGTCCTCGGCCTCCTGCAATTTCTGCAGCAGCGACAGGCCGTCCATCCGGGGCATATTGATGTCGGACACCACCATGTCGACATGCGGATGATCCTCGATCGACTGCAGCGCCTCTATCCCGTCATGAGCGAACATGAAGGTCACCGCGCCATCGCGAATTTGCTTGCGGAATTTCTGCAAGACAAGCGCCTCGAGATCCGGCTCATCATCGACGACGAGGATGGTTGCGGTCATGCGGCCTGCCCGAGACGTGCATCGATCTCATGGCGCAGCAGCGCGAAATCGATCGGTTTGGTCAACAATCCCACCGCGCCGCGCTCGATCGCCTTGCGGCGTGTCTCGGCGTCGCCATAGGCGGTGATCATGATGACGGGAACATCGGGCCGCTCGGCGCGCACCTTCGGCAGCATTTCGAGCCCGCTCATGCCGGGCATATTGATGTCGGACAGGATCAGGATCAGCGACGGATCCCTGATCTCGGCGGCGCGGACCAGTGCAGCAGGTGCTGACGGAGCAAACTCCATCGTAAAGCGCCCGGACTTTATGTCGCGCCGGAATTGCTGACGGAACAGGGCTTCGACATCCGGCTCGTCATCGACGACGAGTATGTAAACGCTCAATTTTGGCCTCCAGCCTGTGCTTGTGCCGCCGCCGTCCGGGGCAGCGTAATGATGAATTCGGTAAATGCGCCGGGCTCGGTGTCGACCTCGATCTTGCCGCCGTGCTGTTTCACGATGATGTCGTGGCTCATCGACAGGCCCAGTCCGGTGCCCTCGCCGGCAGGCTTGGTGGTGAAGAAGGGATTGAACATCTTCTCCTTCACCTCTGCCGGAATGCCGGTGCCGTTGTCGCGGATCCGGATTTCCACCTTGTTGCCGAGGTTCTTCGTGGTCGCGCTCAGCGTCGGCTCGAAGCTCTCGCCGCCGGCTTCCTTGCGCTTGGTGGCGGCGTAAAACCCGTTGGAAATCAGATTGAGGAACACCCGCGTGATCTCCTGCGGGTAAAGGTCGATCATTCCGGCGGCGGGATCGAGGTCACGCTTGAGCGTGATGTTAAAATCGGATTTCTCCGCCCGCGCGCCGTGATAGGCCAGATTGAGGCTTTCCTCGACGATCGCGTTGATATCGGCGGTCCGGTGCTCGCCCGAGCCTTCGCGCGAATGCAAAAGCATGTTCTTCACGATCGAATCGGCGCGCTTGCCGTGCTGCACCACCTTTTCAAGATTGCCTTTCAGCATATGGGTGAGCTCGTCGATCTCCTCCCGAACCTTGTCGTCGAGCGCGGCCGGCTTGAGCACATCGTTCAGCTCGTCGATCAATTCGGCCGACAGCGCCGAGAAATTGTTAACGAAATTGAGCGGATTCTTGATCTCATGCGCGATGCCGGCCGTGAGCTGGCCGAGCGAGGCCAGCTTTTCGGTCTGCACCAGGCGATCCTGCGCGGTGCGCAGTTCATCGAGCGAGAGAGACAGTTCCCTTGTTCGCTCCTGAACCTCTTCGAACAACCGCACATTCGATATAGCGATGACCGCCTGATCCGCGAAAGTTTCGACGACCTCGATCTGCCGCTCGGTAAACGGCGTCAGGTGAGATTGACGCATGGTTATCACGCCGATTGCCACGCCATCGCGCAGCAGAGGCACTGAAAGCAATGCCCGGCGCTGCCCCAGGGCCATCGGGCCTTGGCCGAACTCCGGATCGGCGCCGATATCGGGGATGTGAATCGTGCGCTTCTCGCGCGCGGCCCGTGCAGTTGACGATCCGGTTTGGTCGGGCGAGATAGGATTGGTCTGCAAAAAGTCGATGTATTCGGGCATCGCGCCCGAGGCCGCGACGATTTTGAATTTCCCGTTGCTTCGCAGAAAGATCGTGGACGTTTCGGTGCCGCAGAGCTGTCGGGACGTATTAACGATCCCGTCGAGCACCGGCTGCAGCGAATCCGGGGAACGGCTAATGACCTTCAGCACGTCGGATGTCGCCGTCTGGAATTGCAGCGATTCGCGCAGCTCCGCGGTCCGCTGTTCGACCTTGTTCTCCAGGTCGGCATAGGATTCCTGCAAGCGTGCGCCCATGTCGTTGAACTGGTTGGCGAGACCTTCGAGTTCGTCGCCGGTCTTAATCGAGATGCGCTGGGCGAAATCGCCGCTGCCGATGCGCTCGGCGCCGGCGCGCAACGCCTGGATCGGGCCGACCATGCGCCGGGCCAGGAATATCCCGGCAAGCACCGCGAACAGCGAAGCCGCCGCCAGCACGATGGCAAGGCGCTGCAACGCGGCGTAAAGCGACGCATACGCCTCTTCCACCGGCAATTCGACAAACATCGTCCAGCCGAGCGGCGCGATCGGCGCCGATGCCGTCAGCACCTCCTGCCCCTGGATGTTTTTCGCGCCCTGCAGCAATTCGAGGTCGGCGCCGGTGTTGCCGGCCTGCGCCGCCTGCACCTGCACGAGCTTCGACATGTCGGTGTTGCGCAACACGAGGCTGATATCGGGATGCGCGATCAGCCGCCCTCCCGCGCCGACGACATAGGCGTGGCCGCGTTCGCCGACCTTGATCTGCGACACCACATCCCAGATCAGCTTGAGATTGACCTCGGCGATGCTGACCCCGGCATCCTTGCGGGTGCCGGCCAGCGACAGCGTCATGTAGGGCTCCGATTCCCTGCGGAAATATACCGGCCCGTAATAGACCTTGTGGGCGACGGCTTCGGTGAATTTCGGATCCTTTGAAAGGTCGAGCCCGCTGTCGACGACGTCCATGGCGAGCCGCGATACCCGCAGGCGTTCCTTGCCGGTCGAATCGACCTGCGCCAGTTCGGTGATGGCCGGCACCTGCCTCAGTAGCCGCAGGGCATCGAACCGGCGCTGCTCGATCGAGCCCGCTGACCACGGCAACTGGGTGGTCCAGCCCAACTGGCTTTCGATTTCCTTGATGAATTGCCCGATCTTGGCCGCCGCCGCCTCGGCCTGCTCGTGCTGGATGCGGATCAGGGCCGCCTTGTGCTCGCGGTAGTAGAAGAAAACCTCGAAAATCCCGTTGGAGAGCAGCGCGACGCCGACCACCGCGACGAACAATGCGACGTATTTGGTGAAGAGCCGGCTGCGGATCCTTGTCGCGGAAGGCTTGCCCGCCGGCATAGCCGCCGCCGCAGGCGGAGAGGCCAACCTTCCGCCATCTGTGTCGGGGTGGAGGGAAATGCTCATCCGGCCCTGTTTAGCAAGAAGGCACGGCCTTGTCTCTTGCCGCAGCGCGGGGTGCGCGTTTCGCGGCTTTACGGGTATCTGGCGGGCGGCTCTGGCAGGCTCCGCTGGACCGGCGGGAGAGCCCGCCGGTCCGCCATCCTTTGCGGATGAACCTTAAGTGGGCCTGAGCGCGTTCGGAGCGAGATCGAAGTCGGCGATCTCCTTGGCGCGCTGGGACTCGGCGCTGGCGCGGTGATCGGTGGCGATCGCCACATAGACCGCAGGCAGCACGAACAGCGTGAACAGGGTTCCGATGGTCATGCCGGCGACGACCACCAATCCGATCGAGAACCGGCTCGCCGCGCCCGCGCCGGTGGCGGTGAGAAGTGGCAACAAGCCGGTAACCATCGCCGCGGTCGTCATCAGGATCGGACGAAGCCGGACGCGAGCCGCCATTTCGATGGCCGAACGGCGATCGAGTCCTTCATTGAGCTGCAGCTCGTTGGCGAACTCCACCATCAGAATCCCGTGCTTGCTGATGAGACCGACCAGCGTCAGCAATCCGACCTGGGTGTAGATATTCATCGTCGCCAAGCCGAAAAACAGCGGGATCAAGGCGCCCACGATCGCCATCGGAACGCTGATCATGATGACCAGGGGATCCCGCAAGCTTTCGAACTGCGCCGCCAGCACCAGGAAGATGATGATGAGCGCGAAGCCAAAGGTGATCGCGAGCTGATTGCCCTCCTGCACATATTGCCGGGAGTCGGCGAGATAATCGTGGCTGAAACCGGCCGGAAGCTTCTTCGCTTCACCCTCGAGGAAGTCCACCGCCTGCCCCACGGTTACGCCCGGCATCGGCACTGCCGCGAAGGTCGCGGAGTTCAACTGGTTATAATGAGTCAGCGCGTTCGGGTCGGTCCCGGTCTCGATCGAGACGACGGTCGAAAGCGGTATCTGCTGGCCGTTCGGGGTCGACAGATAATAGTTGCCGAGTGCCTCGGGCGACAGCCGGCTTTCACGCGGCACCTGCGGAATGACCTGATACGAGCGTCCCTCGAGATTGAAGCGGTTCACATAGTTTCCGCCGAGCATGGTCGCCAGCGTATTGCCGATGTTCGCCATGGTGAGGCCGAGATCGCTCGCTTTCGAGCGATCGACCTTGACTCGCACCACCGGCTGGTTGAAGTCGAGATCGCTGTCGGAGACGATGAACAGCCCGCTCTTGCGCGCGGCATCCTTCAGTTTGAGCATTTGCTCGTAGACCGCCTGGAAACCGCTGGTCGAATTGATCACCATCTGGACCGGCAACCCGCCGGGACCACCGGGCAGCGGCGGGAGGTTGAACGCGAATGCGTTGACGCCCTCGATTTTGCTCAACTGCGCCTGCACCAAGGGTTTCAGCTTGATCGACGAACGCTTTCGCTCGTCCCAAGGCGTCAGCAGCATGCCGGCGATACCGTTTTGCGGGCCGTTGATGCCGTTGAGAACGAAACGCAGATCGGTTTCCGGGAAACTGGCGAATGCCTTATCGAGCTTCTCGCCATAAAAGTCCAAATAATCAATATTGGCGTATTTGGGCCCCTTCACCAGCGAGAACACGATGCCCTGATCTTCTTCTGGCGCGAGTTCCTTCGAGGTATGCATGTAGAGGAAGCCGACCAGCCCCAGGATCGTAAGCGCGAACAGCCCCGTGATCGGGCGATAATCCAGCGACCGGTCGAGCTGACGGCCATACCAGCGCGTCATCGCGCCGAATACCCGGTTCACCAATTTGGCGAAGCGGCTTTCTTCGGCGCTCTTGAGGAACACCGAGCACATCATCGGGGAGAGCGTGAGCGCGATCACGCCGGATACGATCACCGAGCCCGCCAGCGTGAAGGCAAATTCCCGGAACAATGAACCGGTCAGTCCGCCGAGAAAGCCGATCGGTGCATACACCGCGGCCAGCGTAATGGTCATGGAGATGACGGGGCTGACGATCTCGCGCGCGCCCTGCATCGCCGCCTGCACGGGAGGCTTGCCCTCCTCCAGATGCCGGTGAATGTTTTCAACCACCACGATGGCGTCGTCGACGACGAGGCCGATCGCGAGCACCATGGCCAGCAACGTCAACAGGTTGAAACTGAAACCTGCGATCAGCATCAGGCTGCAAACGCCGATCAGCGACAGCGGGATAGTCACCACCGGGATCAGCACCGAACGGAACGAGGCGAGGAACAGGAAGATCACCACGACGACGATGATGACCGCCTCGCCCAGCGTCTTCTCCACCTCGTCGATCGAGGATTGAATGAACTTGGTGGAATCATAAGCCACCTTCATTTTCATCGACGGTGGCAGATTGCGCTCGAGTTCGGGAAACAGCGCGCGGACGCCTTTGACCAGCGTCAGCGGGTTGCCCTGCGGCGTCGCCTGCACGCCGATGAAGATCGCGTGCTCGCCGTTGAAGGCGACGCTGGCGTCGGTGCTCTGCGCCGCGAGTTCGACGGTGGCGATATCCTCGATCCGGACGAAGCCGCCGTCCTTTGACTTGACGATCATGCGCTTGAACTGATCGAGGTTCTGAAGGTCGGTGTTGGCCGACACGTTGGAAACGATGAAAAAGCCCTTCGACTGGCCCGCGGCCGCCTGGAAGTTGTTGGCGGCAATCGCGGCGGAAACGTCGCCTGGGGACACGTTGCGGCCGGCCATGCGAACGGGATCGAGCCACAGCCGCATCGCGAAAGTCTGGCCGCCCAGAATGTCGGCCGACGCGACGCCGTCGACGGTCGACAACACCGGCTGAACCACGCGGGTCAGATAATCCGATATCGCCGAGCCCGACAGCACTTCGCTGGAGAAGCCGATATACATCACCGCGGTGGTCTGGCCGGTCGTCTTGGTGACGATCGGGTCGTTCGATTCCTTTGGAATGAGGTATTTGACCGAGTTCACCTTGGCGAGAACCTCGGTCAAGGCCTGGTTCGGATCGAAATTCAGCTTGATGAAGACCTGGATGGTGCTGGTCCCGAGCACCGACGAGGAAGTCATGTAGTCGACGCCTTCGGCGGACGCGACGGCCTGTTCGATCGGCGTGGTGATGAATCCCTGAATCAGATCGGGCGATGCGCCGGGATATACGGTGGTGATGTTCACCACCGTATTCGATAGTTTGGGATACTGCCGGATCGGCAGCACGGTCGCCGCCCGCAAGCCGATCAGAAGGATCAGCAGGCTGACGACCACCGACAACACCGGCCGCTTGATGAAAATATCGGTCCAGACCATCGCGATACGCTCCGAATATCAGTACCGCGGCGGGTTCGCCGGGATCGGCGGCGCCGGGTCGGTTGAGATCGCCACCGCCGCTCCCGATTGCAGCTTGAGCTGGCCCACCGCGACCACGCGATCGCCGGCCTTCAACCCGGAGAGGATTTCGGCGCGTCCGTTGATCCGGTTGCCGGTCCGCACGAAGGTACGCGCGACGGTCAGGCTGGTCTTGCCGTCATCCTCTTTCTTCTCGGTGATGAGAAAAACGGAGTCGCCGTAGAGCGTATAATCGACAGCCGTCTCGGGAACGGTGACCACCGGCGGCTTGTCCGGCAGCACCACCGTCGTCGTCGTGAACATGCCGGGCTTGAGGATGTGGTCGGGGTTGTCGATCGTGGCCTGAACGCGGATGTTGCGCGTGTCGGTGGCGATCTGGGGCTCGATCGCGTTGATCTTGCCCTCGAAGGTCCGGCCGGGATAGGCATCGACCGCGACACGCACGGTCTGTCCGACCTTGAGCGCCGCGCTGCCCTTTTCCGTCACCGTGAAGTTCGCATACAACGTCGACAGGTCGGTCAACGTCACGATCTGCGTGCCGGCGGTGAGGAACTGGCCGACCTCGACATGGCGGACGCCGAGTTCGCCGTCGAACGGCGCCCGCACCAGCTTCTGCGAAATGATCGCCTCGGTCTTGGCGATGCCCGCATTGGCCTGGTCATAGGTCGCCTGCGCGGCATCGACCGTCGACTGCGGGCCGAACTGACGCGCCGCCAGTTGCTTGGCGCGATCCAGCGCCAGTTGTGCGCCGGTCGCCTGCGCCTTGAAGCTCGCGAGATCGCCCTGCTCGGGGCCATCGAACAACTGCACCAGCGGACTTCCGGCCTTCACCGTCGAGCCCGCGGTAAACATGATGTCGGTGATGCGCCCCGAGACATCGGAGGTGACATTCACCTGATGCACGGCGGCGAGATCGCCGACCGCTATCATCAGGTTCGGAATCACTTCCGACTTCGCTTCGGCAACGGTGACGGTCGCCGGCGGCGGCTTGTTGTTGGCGAAGATGCTCTTGATGAATCCGGTACGCCAATGTTCGAAATAGAGAATCCCGCCTGCCACCGCTGCCAGCAACGACCCAACGATGATAAACCAGAGCACCATCCGCACCGGACGCGCGCGCGGCTTTTCGGCAACCGGCCGGCCCGCGATATTGGCTTCGGTCACAATGTTCATGTCATGCACTTTCTGCAATTACTGGCTGCCCCGAACCCCACGACAGGTCGCGGTCCAGATCGGAGGCAATCGCGGTTTCGTTGAGCCCAATTCCGCGGAGAATGAATTCGCAAAGCTGCCGTTCGAGATCGGCGGCATCGCCGTAGGACAGGCACGGCGCGGACGGCAGCCGCGTCAGTGTCGCCATCAGCACGGTGTGATGCGCAAACCAGAACAGGTTCAGCGGCTCGCGCCCAACCGGTATCGCATCTCCCGCCTCCACCGCGCGCTGTAGCGATGCGGTGAATACAGGTCCGATCAAGCCCCCGATCTTCTCATAGATCAGCCGCGCGAATTCGCCGTCATCGAGGTGGCTGGTGAGCATCAACCGGAGACGCTGGGCCTCCTGTTGATCGGGCGTTTCCGCGACCTCCTGGAAATGGCGGACCATTTCGCGGATCAGCACCACCAGCGTCTTGGTCGATGGCTCCAGCTCAAGCAAGCGGTGCAGCGCGGGATCGGCCGCGCATTCTTCGGCGAGGATTTCCGCGTACAGCGCCGACTTGGTCGGAAAATGCTTGAACAGCAGCCCTTCCGAAATCGAGGCAGCCGCCGCGACGCTCTTGGTCGTGGTGCCTGCAAAGCCATGGCGGGCAAAGCAACGCTTGGCTGCGCTCAATATTAATTGCCGCCGCAGGTCGCTGGTCATACGAAGGGTGCTCATGCTTGTGAGTAAGCACTCACCTCCGGAAAATGTCAAGAATTTGCTGCGCCGCACCACGCCAAAGCGGCTCCAGACCTCAGTCGGTTCTGATTGAATTAGAACTTAGGCTCTTTTTGGATTGACGCGTTTTCTTCACGCGAACCGGCATCCGCCTCGCTCGAAAACGCTATCAAATCGGGCCAAACCCGAGCGCGCCGCGGATCCGCGTCACAATGTAGCTGCCGTCGCGGCTCGCGAGCACGCGTTCCAGATTGGCGCTGTCGATCTTGATACTGGCAAATCGTGGCCCGCTTGAGACGTCCTGCATGGAGGCAGCGAAGGCCTCGATCTCGGCCATGGTCGAAAGGCTGCGCGCGTCCGCTATCCCGCAAGCCTTGGCCATGCCGACGAGGTCGGCGGTCCCCGCCGTGTGGCTCGCCTGCCCGCCGGTCTCGCCATAGACCTCGTTGTCGAGCACGATGATGGTGAAATTCTCCGGCTTTTGCAGGCCGACGGTCGCAAGGCTTCCTATCCCCATCAGCATCTCGCCGTCGCCCGTGATCACCACGACCGGCAGTTTTGGCTGCGCCAGTGCCACGCCAAGTCCAATCATGACGGCGCCGCCCATCGCGCCCCACAAGTAAAAATTGCGATCATGGTCGCCGGCCGCCGCGATGTCGTAGGTCGAGGCGCCGAGACCGCCGACAACAATCGCGTCCTTGCGCCCCGCCAGCAGGGCGGAGACAACGCTGCGCCGCTCGAGAAGATTTGCTTTGCTCATTTGGTGAAAACCTTTGCGCCGATCAGGCGCTGCGACAACAGAACCGCGGTCGGGGTGCAGGCATTGTAGGCCTGCCCCGAGGCGGCCTCGACCACCTCCCGCACCTCGTTCGGGTGTGAAGCCCGCAACACCTTGATGCCCGACAATTCGAACACGCCCGCCGTGGTCGACCCCATCGGCACCTGCCACGGATTGAATTCGCCCCATTCGCCGCGCATCGTCACCAGCGTCAGGAACGGAAAGCGGAAGATCTGGGTCAGCGACAGCATGTTCACGCAATTGCCGACGCCGCTCGACTGCATCAGCAGCACCCCGCGCTGGCCACCGGCCCAGGCGCCGGCGAGCAGCGCCACGCCCTCTTCCTCGGTCGTCAGCGGCACCGCACGCATGGAGGGCGCGCCGAGCACGCGCTCGATCAGCTGCGAATGCCCGGCATCCGGCACGTAAGGCACCTGGCGGACGTCGAAACGCTGTAAAACCGCGAAAATTTCCTCCGGCCAGGCGGGAGTGGTTTCGGACGCCGTTTCAGACGGAGCATCGTTGCGGGCGTGCATTTTCATTTCCGTTCGATCAGCGGGACAGTATTCGGCTGCGGGACTGTAGAGGGACCAGCACTTTGCGAAAGAGCAAAAACGGCATATCGGTATCCCCGGAGAGTATGGCAGCATGAATACGAACGCGCGAGAGCTGGCGGCCAGTTTCGACATCGAGAAACTGACGGGCGAGTTCTATGCCGATCCCTACCCGACCTATCGTGCACTGCGGGAGCACGAGCCGGTCAAGCTCATGCCCAACGGATCCTACTTTCTGACGCGTTATGACGATCTGCTCACGGCCTACAAGAACACAAAGCTGTTCAGCTCGGACAAGAAAAAGGAATTCGCGCCGAAATACGGTTCTTCCCTGCTCTACGAGCACCACACCACGAGCCTCGTCTTCAACGATCCCCCGGCGCATACCCGCGTGCGGCGGCTGATCATGGGCGCATTGTCGCCGCGCGCGATTCTCGAGATGGAACCCAATCTGGTCGCGTTGGTGGATCGGCTGCTCGATGCGATTGCCGCCAAGGGCGAGGCCGATCTGATCGAAGACTTCGCCGCCGCGATCCCGATCGAGGTGATCGGCAATCTGCTCGACGTGCCCGAGGTGGAACGTGAACCGCTGCGGGGCTGGTCGCTGGCGATTTTGGGAGCGCTCGAGCCGGTGATCGGGGCTGAGGCGTTTGCCCGCGGCAACAATGCGGTGAAGGATTTTCTAAGTTACCTGGAGATTCTGGTCGAGCGACGGCGCATGAGGCCGGGCAACCCCGAGCGCGACGTGCTGACGCGCCTGATCCAAGGCGAGCACAATGGCGAGGACCATGGCGAGCGGTTGACCGAGAAGGAACTGCTGCACAATTGCATCTTCCTGCTCAACGCCGGCCACGAGACCACCACCAACCTGATCGGCAACGGCTTGGTGACGCTGTCAAGAAACCCCTCAGAGAAGAAGCGGCTCATCGAGAATCCCGCTTTGATCAAAACCGCGGTTGAGGAAATTTTGAGGTTCGAGAGCTCGAACCAGCTCGGCAACCGCATGACGACGGAGCGCGTCGAGCTCGGCGGCGTGACAATGGCAGCCGGCACCTCGGTCACGCTGTGCATCGGGGCGGCCAACCGCGATGACCGGCAATTCAACGACCCGGAAAAACTCGACATCGGCCGCGCGCCGAACCGGCATCTTGCATTCGGCACCGGCGCGCATCAATGCGCAGGCACGGCGCTGGCGCGGCTCGAAGGCGCCATCGCGATTTCAAGGTTTTTGGCACGTTTTCCGTCTTACGCATTGAAGGGGGCGCCGGTGCGCGGCGGCCGCGCCCGCTTTCGCGGATTTTTGAGCGTACCTTGCGTGACGGGTGAATGACTCGAAGTTCGTCATGGCCGGGCTCGTCCCGGCCACCCAGGTCTTTGCAGCCAGGAAACCGTCGATGCCCGGCACAAGGCCTGGCATGGCGAGTTGATGTCAAACCACCGAGCGATGCCGCGCGATGCAGGTCCGCAAAACCTCATCGATCGGCCTGCCCCACCAGTCGTTGGAGAAGATCTCGATCTCGGAATAACCGGCGAACCCCTGCGCCTCGACCGCGCGGCGCACCGATCGGATGTCGATGACGCCGTCACCCATCATGCCGCGGTCGTTGAGAATGTCTTTGGTCGGCACCAGCCAGTCGCAGACGTGAAACGCCAGCAGGCGATCCTTGCCGGCACGTACAATCTGCGGAAGCAATTCCGGGTCCCACCAGATGTGATAGACGTCGAGCGCGACGCCGAGCGCGCCGCCGCGGTTCGGGTCAAGTCGATCGCAAATATCGAGCGCGTGCTTCGTCGTGTTCACACAGGCGCGGTCGGCGGCATAGGCCGGATGCAACGGCTCGATCGCAAGCGGCATCCGGGCGGTGCGCGCATATTCCATCATCTCGGCGACGGCGTCCTCGACCTGCGCCCGTGCGGCCGCGATATCCTTCGAGGCCACACTTCCCGGCCGCGAATATTGCGGCAAGCCCCCGACCACCAGCACGATGCACGACGCACCCAGCGCCTTGGCCTCATCGACCGCGCGGCGGTTATCGTCGCGCGCCTCAATGCGGTGCACGGCGTCCGCCGTGAACATGCCGCCACGGCAGTAACCGGAAAGCTCCAGCCCCGCGTCGCGCACCGCGCGCGCCGCGCGATCAAGGCCGACGGCCGCGACCTGGTCGCGCCAGGGGTCGATGGCGCGGATGCCGTGCCGCGCGCAGGCGTCAATGATTTGCAGGAGATCGCCCTGCTTGCGGACGGTTGCGGTATTGAGCGACAGCCAGCGGTGATCGGCCGAAAAATCCCGCATCACGCCTCGATGCCGCGGAGCGCAAGCAGGGCCTTCATACGCCGCGTCGCGAGTTCCGGATTAGCCAGCAGCCTAGCCTGGTCCGCCAGCCGAAACAGTTCGGCGAGATGCAGCGTCGAGCGCGCGCTCTCCTGCCCGCCGACCATCGTGAAATGATCCTGATGACCGTTGAGATAGGCCATGAACACGACGCCGGTCTTGTAGAACCGCGTCGGCGCCTTGAAGATGTGGCGTGACAGCGGCACGGTCGGCCCCAGCACGTCGTGGAACCCGTTTCGATCGCCGGCCGCGAGCCGCGACAGCGCGTAGGAGGCCGCGGGCGCGATGGCATCGAAAATGCCGAGCAGCGCGTGCGAGAAGCCCTGTTCGTCGCCGGCGATCAGTTCGGCATAGTTGAAATCATCGCCGGTATACATCTTGACGTTTCTGTCGAGCCTGCGGCGCATCTCGATCTCGCGCTGCTTGTCGAGCAGCGAAACCTTGACGCCGTCCACCTTCGACGCGTTGGCGTTGACGACGCCGACCGCGACATCCATGGCCTGGTCAAGGTTCGGCGTGCCCCAGTAATTCGCCAGGGCGGGATCGAACATGTCGCCGAGCCAGTGGATGATCACGGGTTCCGCGACCTGCGACAGCACGCGGTCGTACACCCTGGCGTAGTCGTCGGGACTGCGGCCGATTTTGGCCAGCGCCCGTGACGCCATCAGGATAATGCGGCCATCCGCCTTTTCGATCCTCCCGATCTGCTCTTCATAGGCGCGGATCACGTCGTCGAGGCTTTTTGCGTCCTCCGGCGCGAGATGATCGGTGCCGGCGCCGGAAAACACCAGCGCGTTGCCGCGGCGCTTGGCGGCTCTCACCGAGCGCTGGATCAATTCCAGCGAGGTCGGCCAGTCCAGCCCCATGCCGCGTTGCGCGGTGTCCATCGCCTCCGCGACGCCGAGGCCGAGATCCCAGACGTGTTCGCGAAACGCAATCGTCTTGTCCCAGTCGACCGCCGCCGTCAGCCAGGGATCGACATCGGCGAGCGGATCCGAAACCACATGCGCTGCGGAAAAGGCCACGCGGTTCAGCGTGCCCTGAAGTTTTGCGGGAAATGTGCGCGACGCCGCGAGCCGATAGGTCTCGAGCGATCGGTTGGCGCCCGGCAGCTTCAGCTGATACGACGAGACGGGCAGAACCGGTTTGTTCATGGTCGTGATCTCCTCACATCTTGATCGGCGCGACGTCGACCCAGCGCCGCTCGCGCCAGCTCTGCAACGCGCATTCGGCGAGCTGCACGCCCTTGGCGCCTTCCAGCAGCGTGTATTTGTAGGGCGCCTCCTCGCAGACGTGGCGAATGAACATTTCCCACTGCTCCTTGAATCCGTTGTCGTAGGTGGTGTTCTCCGGCAGTTTCTGCCAATCGCCATAGAAATCGTGCATGCGCTTTTCGTCCGGGTTCCATACCGGCCGCGGCGTCGCCTGCCGCGCCTGAATGACGCAATCGGAGAGGCCAGCCACCGCCGAGCCGTGGGTGCCGTCGACCTGGAAGGTGACGAGGTCGTCGCGGTAGACCCGCGTCACCCAGGACATGTTGATATGCGCGATCACGCCGCCCTTGAGGCGGAAGGTCGCGTAGGCGGAATCATCGGCGGTCGCCTTGTACTTCGCGCCCTTCTCATCCCAGCGCTCGGGGATAGCCGTGGTGCCGAGGCAGCTGACGCTTTCGACCTCGCCGAACAGATTGTCGAGCACGTAGCGCCAGTGGCAGACCATGTCGAGGATGATGCCGCCGCCGTCTTCGCTGCGATAGTTCCACGACGGCCGCTGCGCCTCCTGCCAATCGCCCTCGAACACCCAGTAGCCGAACTCGCCGCGCACCGCGAGCATGCGGCCGAAGAAGCCGGAATCGCGCAGGAAGGCGAGTTTCTTCAGGCCCGGCAGGAACAGCTTGTCCTGCACGGTGCCATGCTTGAGGCCCTTGGCGTTGGCAAGCTTCACCACCGCCACGGCCTCCTCGAGATTGGTCGCAATCGGCTTTTCGCAATAGACGTGCTTGCCGGCATTGATCGCCTTGGTCAGCAATGAGGGGCGCGCCTGCGTGGTCGCCGCATCGAAGAACACGCTGTCGTTCCTGTCCGCCAGCGCCTTGTCGAGATCGGTGGTCCAGCGCGCGACGCTAAAGCGCTTGGCCAGACGCTCGACTTTCTCCGCGTCGCGGCCGACCAGGATCGGATCGGGCATGACGCGGTCGCCATTGCCGAGCGGCACGCCGCCCTGGTCGCGGATCGCGACGATCGATCGGATCAGATGCTGGTTGAGCCCCATGCGGCCGGTGACACCGTTCATGATCACGCCGAGGCGTTGCGTCGTCATAGTGATTGCTCCTGCAGGATTTTCGCTTTTGGTTGTTGAAGCGGCGTCATCGCCGACCACGCCGGATGCACCGATGTGGCAAAGCCCGGCGATGTCAGCGAGCCCGTCGACAGGCCGCCGCTATGGATCGAGAGCCGGATGGTGCTGCCGTGACGGGTGTAAAGATCGGGGTGCGCGGCGAGAAACGACTCCGCCTCGACGGCCGGCGTGCCGCCAAAGCCGTCGACATAATGATGGCCGTTGCGCTCGGCGTGGGTGACCCCGATCAGCGCGCCGAGCGCGAGATCCTGTTGCACGCCAAGCCCGGCCTGGCAGGTCAGGTCTTCGCCGGTGACGAAGAATTTTTCACTCCGCCCCGCTCCATTTGGCGGCGCGGGTCGCATTGACGACCGACTTGTAGATACCCTTGCAGGATTTTGAGGAGATGCCGCGGTAGCCGAGCGCACGGGCGCTAAGGAACGCGTCATAGCAATCGTCGGCTTCATCGATGATGAAATCGCGCTCCGACAGCGCGCCGAGTGGCGACGCGCGGGTGATGTCGCGTGGCATCGGCTGCTCGATATAGAGCAGTTTTGCCGCGATCGGCAGCAACGCGCTGTCGCGCTCGAGGCGATCGACCAGCGTGGCCAAGGCCGCCAGGTCGGCATATTGCTCGTTGGCGTCCAGCGTGACGCGGTAGTCATGCGGCAGAGCGGCAAGTTCATTGCCGATGCGGGTCAGGCGCGCGGTATCCGCGCCGGGATCGCCGTTGAGCTTGAGCTTGAAATAACGGGCGCCGGCATTTTCGTTGGTATCGGTAACGCCGCAGGCACCCTCGATCCGGTCATCGAGGCCGACCGTGTGCCTGATCGCGACGCGATCGAGCCGCCGGCTTTGCGCCAGAAACTGCGCGATGTCGTCGTCCCCAAGGTCAGGCGACAACCGCGCATCGATGCCCGCGACATTCTCCGCCATGCCGTCGAAGAAATTGACGCCCATGCCGCGCAACAGCGCATCCAGGATCGCCTTGTCGATCTCCGCCGGCCCGTAGGCCGCCGCGAGCGGCGGGATGTTTTCCTTGGCGCAGGCTTTGAGCTGCGCCGCGATCCGTGACGCGTGCAGGCCGAACGCGGTCTCGAAGCCGGAACCCGCGAGATAGAGCTCACGCGCGATTTCAAGCGAGCGCCTGAGTTCGTTGACGGTTTGCTCGGGCGAGAAGTCGCCGCGCTTGTCGAACCATTTCGGCACCATCAATTCGGCGCTGGCGCCGGCGAATACCCCTTTGCCTTCGATTTCGATCGCGGCGCGCACGAAAGCCTGCGACGCGGCGTTGATGACGACAGCGCCAAACCGGAACGGCCGGACGAAACGCACCGGGCGTTCGAAAAGCGCAATGTCCCGCACGGCCAAACGCAGCGGCATGGTGTCCTATCTAGATCACGATCCGAATGAATCGGATCGTGATCTCTTCTCTTTCTTGGAGCATGATCTGCTCGGAAAACCGGTTCCCACTTTTCCGGATCATGCTCTAATCCAGCGCGCTTTGGGTGAAGAAATGCTTGCGGATGCGCTGCACCAGTTCGGTGAACACGGGATCGGCCATGGCGTCGAGCGAGCGCGGGCGCGGCAGCGGCACGTCGTAAATCGCGGCGATCGCGCCGGGCCGCTCGGTCATGACCAGCACGCGATCGGCGAGAAACACCGCTTCCGGGATCGAATGCGTAATCAGCAGCACGGTCTTGCCGGTTTCGCGCTGAATCCGCATCAGTTCGACGTTCATGCGCTCGCGCGTCATGGCGTCGAGCGCGCCAAACGGCTCGTCCATCAGAATGATCTTGGGATCGTGCACCAGCGCCCGGCAGATCGAGGCGCGTTGCTGCATGCCGCCGGACAATTGCCAGGGCAGCTTCCGCTCAAAGCCTTCGAGCCCGACCAGCTTTAAGAGCGCCTTGGCGCGCGGCAGATATTCCGCGCGGGAGAGCCGCTTCATGTCGATCGGCAGCATCACGTTGTTGAGGATGTTGCGCCAGGGCAACAGCAGCGAATTCTGGAACACGATGCCGACATTGCCGTGCGGCTTGTCGACCTTCTCGCCCTCGACGAAAATCTCGCCGGTCGAGGGCGGCAGCAGCCCGGAGATCATCTTCAGAAGCGTGGATTTGCCGCAGCCGGACGGCCCGACCACGACAAAGAACTCGCCGGCGTTGATATGAAAATCCAGCGGCCGCAACGACGGCACGTCGCCATCGCGCGACCGGTAGGTTTTCGACACGCCGGATAGCTGAATTCCCGGCGTGCCGGAAGCCGCGCGATCGGACACGACGCGAAGATGCGCCGGTTGGCTCATGCCGGATGGTTTAATCGCCGGGTTCATTGGAGAGGTCCTCTCCACCCGTCGTCCCTGCGAA
>CAVWDY010000005.1:0-47376 GCA_963753875.1 uncultured Alphaproteobacteria bacterium
ACGTGACCCGCCGCACAAAAGCCGATACATGCATGAATAATAGCGGCGCCAGTCAACATACCGGCGTCAATGGATTTGCGCGCCTGCGTTAAGCGACAGAGGAGACGACAATGAACAATGCTGCGTTGCGCCGATGGCAGATGATTGCAGCGATTTGCATCGCCGCCGCGGTGATGGGCGACCGGGAAACCGCAATCGCGCAGCAGCCGCCGGACAACACCGACCTATCGTTCGAACTGGTCGACCCCAAGGTTTTGCGGGTATGCGCTGACCCACGCAATCTCCCATTCTCCGACGAGAAGGGCGAGGGAATTGAGAACAAGCTCGCCGAATTGTTCGCCGAAAAACTTCAGAAGAAACTGGACTACATGTACTTTCCGCAGGCGACCGGCTTCGTTCGAATGACGCTGGCCGCTCATCGCTGCGACGTCATCATGGGTTTCCCGCAAGGCGATGAGCTCGTCCAGGGTACCAATCCCTATTATCGTACGGCCTATGCTTTGGTTGCCAAGCCGGGTAGCGGACTGGAGGACGTCGCAACGCTTGGCGACAATCGCCTGAAGGGTAAACGTCTTGGCATCATCGCGGGCACGCCGCCCGCGACCAACATGGCCGCCAACGGCCTCATGGCCAATGCCAAGCCTTATCCGCTGATGATCGACACTCGCGTCGATTCCTCGGTGGGTGCGATGATCAAGGATTTGACGGCGGGAGAAATTGACGCCGCCGTGCTGTGGGGACCGATGGCGGGCTATTACGCCAAGCAGGCCAATCCGCCGCTGCACGTCACGCCGCTGGTCAAGGAAACGTCGGGGCCAAAGCTGATCTACCGCATCGGCATGGGGGTTCGTCCAGCCGATCAGAACTGGAAACGGTTGCTCAACCGTCTGATCCAGGAGAACCAGCCGGCGATCAACAGGATCCTGCTCGATTTCGGCGTGCCCCTGCTCGACGAGAACGATCGGCCGGTCACTGCGGAGATGACGGCGAAGCAGCCGTGAGGTGGGCACTTGCGAGCTTGATAGCGCTAACGCTCGCCTTGACGGTGCCTGGGCGCGCGCAGGAAAACCCTCCCGAGCCAGAGGGATACCGCACGGATAATTATCGCGCGCCCGTGCCCGCAACGCTCGCCGGCGCACGCGTTCTTACGACCGGGCAGGCCGAAGCGATCTGGCGTTCCGGGTCCGCTGCCTTCGTCGACGTGCTGCCGCGCCCGCCGAAGCCGCCAAATCTTCCCGCAGGCACGATCTGGCGTGACAAGCCAAGGTTAAGCATTCCCGGCAGCGTCTGGCTGCCCGACACCGGTTACGGAACACTCGCGGCGGCGACCGAGGATTATCTGCGCAATGGCCTTGTCCGCGCCTCCGGCGGCAATCACGCGAAGCTCTTGGTGATCTACTGCCTGGCCGATTGCTGGATGTCATGGAACGCGGCAAAACGGGCGCTGTCCTACGGATATTCCAACGTCGCCTGGTATCCCGAAGGCACGGACGGTTGGCGGCATGCCGACTTGCCGCTGGCCGAGTCACAGCCGGAGCCGCGGGCCAGCGAGGAGCCATCCATTCCGCGTTGATCCGCCGAAAAGGCCAAAGGCGGGACTGTTGCGTCGTGCGTGCTATTCCATTTCCTGCTGAATCACGCGTCCCAACGCGAACAGTCGCTGATCGATCGCCGTCGGCACCTCACACACGAATTTGACGACACGCCGCCGGTCCTCGAAAATTCGCGTCTCCCATACCAGCTGGTTGCCAAGTTCATCTATTTTGGCCTGATCCTTGGCAGGCGCATCCTGCAGTGCCTGCAGCGTCAGCGTGTCGTTGCGAACCTTCTCGGCGGCTTCGCGTTGCTTGCGGGTTATTCGTTCAAGCCCATTCATCACTGTGGTGCGCTCGGCGTTGAGCGTTTCAAACAGCCCGGCGAATAATAGCTTGCCTCTCTCATTTTTTTCGGCGGCCGATTCCGATAGAAATTCGACGATCGTTTTCTCCGCTTGGTCGAGCGGTGTGCGCCGCGCTGCGAGTCGTGGGATCAGCGCGCTGACCTTGGGATTATCTTTCCACTTGCTTGTGGCGTCATCGAGAGCGGGGCCATTCCAGACTGCCGCAAGCGAGACTTCCGGCACCTTTGCCTGGGCGCATGGCCAGTCGGGATAGCGCGAATCGGCGGCAAGACTTTGATCAACCGCCCCAGCCATCGCAACCAGCACCCAGAGCGCCGTCAACCATCTCATGTCTCGCCTCCAGCAGGGCCGCGGCGGCTCAGTCCGCGTGACGGATCGTAGGCAAACATCGCGCCAATCATGAAGGCAACCGTGCAGCCGCCAACCACCGCCAACGAAACCCAGTTCATCTTTCCATACAGCGCGAAGCGGATCAGTTCGATGGCATGGGTAAAGGGATTGACCAGGCATACGTAATAAAGCAACGGGCTTCCTTCCTGTACCCGCCACAACGGGTAAAGTGCGGAGGAAGCAAAGAACATCGGGAAGATGACGAAGTTCATCACGCCAGCGAAGTTCTCCAGCTGCCTGATGCCCGACGAGATCAGCATGCCCAGCGCTCCGAGCATCAGCCCGGAGAGTGCCAGCGCAGGCAATACCGTGAGATAGCCGATCGGCGGCGGCTCGATGTCCCAGAACCACGCGATCAGCAGGAAAGCGTAGACCTGGAGAACGGAGACGGCGGTGCCAGCGAGAAGCTTGCAGAACAGGAGGTACCAGCGCGGCAGCGGACTCACCAAAAGCGTGCGCATGTTGCCCATCTCGCGGTCGTAGACCATCGAAAGCGACGATTGCATGCCGTTGAAGAGCTGGATCATCGCCATCAATCCCGGCGTGATGTAGACCTCGTACGGAATATAGGTTTCGTAGGGCGGGATGATGGAGATGCCGAGCACCTGGCGGAATCCGGCGGCGAAGATGAACAGCCACACCAGCGGTCGCACCAGCGCCGAGATGAAGCGTTCGCGCTGGTGGACGAAACGCAGTCCCTCGCGCCAAACGATGCCGTTCATGCAGGTAAGATATTGCGCGAACGAGAATCCCGCCGATCTGTCGTTTGTGACAACTGCGGTCATGGTGCGGTACCCTCGGATCCCAGACCGGTTTCGGTCAACTGTACGAACGCAGAATTCAGGTCGCGCGCCTTGGCTTTCGCGACGATGCACGCCACCTTGCCTTCCGCGAGAATTCGTCCCTGGTGAAGAATGACGAGATCATCGCTCGGCTTGATCTCATCGAAAAGGTGCGTGGCCCATAGCACGCCGATGCCTTCCTCAACGACGAGACCCCGCACATGGCCGAGGATCTCCGCCCGTGCCTTGACGTCCAGTCCAACCGTCGCCTCGTCGAGCAGCAAGAGCCGCGGCCGGTGCAAAAGTGCCCGCGCAATTTCCAGTCGCCGCATTTGCCCGCCGGAGAGATCGCGCACCTTGCTGCCGAGGCGGTCGGCAAGGCCCATCCGCGACAATACCTCCTCCGAGCGCATCCGCGCCTCGCGCCGATGGATGCCGTGCAGGGCGGCATGATAGAGCAGATTTTGCGTGACGGAGAGATCGAGGTCCAGCGTGCGCGGCTGAAACACCACGCCCATGCAGCGTAGCGCCTCGCCGGGCGCGCGCTGGATATCGTGGCCGAAAATGTGGATACGTCCGGTTTGCATACCGAATAGCCGGGTGACGAGCGAAAACAGCGTGCTCTTGCCTGCGCCGTTGAGGCCAAGCAGCGCCGTAAAGCTTCCGGCCGCAACCGTGAAGCTGACGTTGTCGAGCGCCTTGCGCGGGCCGTAGCTGTGGCTGACGCCCTCGATCGCCAGCGCTATGGCCTGCGGATTGGATGGATCGTGCTGGCCGTTTGCCATGTCGCCGGCGATGGAAATGTCGGGATTCATCATTGCTTTGCGATCGTGATGCCCCAGGGCAGTTCGCCGACCTGAATGGTCTTGATCACCTTGAGCGACGCAACATCGATGACGGATACATCGTTGGATATGCCATTGGTGACCAGAAGCCATTTTTCGTCCGGCGTAAATGCCATGTGCCAGACCCGCTGCCCGACCAGGAGGTATTTAATGACCTGATGGCTCGTTGCATCGACCACTGCGACACGGTTGGCGGGCCCGAGCGCGATGAACGCGGTCTTGCCGTCGTCGGCGATACTGATACCCACGGGCTGGATCGCTTCCTTCCGCAGACCCGGAATATCGAAGGTGATTTTTGCCGTGACCGCATGCTTGACCGGATCGATGATGGAAACGGTGCCGCCGATCTCCGAGGAAACCCACAGTTCCGAGCCATCGCGCTTGAATTCGGCGAAACGCGGGCGCGAAGCGACCAGGACATTCGCCACGATCTGGCGCGTTTCGGTATCGATGAAGTGGGCCATGTTGGTCGTCTCGGATGTATTGATCAGAAACCTTCCATCCGGGCTGATCGCCATGCCTTCAGGCTCGACACCGACCTGAATATCGCCCATCCGCGCGCGTTTTTCGAGATCGATGATGGTGACAGTGTTGTCGTTTTCGTTGGCGACGTAGAGGATTTTGCCGGCCTTGTCCTGGACAAAGAGTTCGGGATCTGGTCCCGAGGGCAGGGTGTCGGTGACTTCCTGAGTGCCGGTATCGATCATCTGGATAGTGTCATCGTCGCCGACCGCGACCAGCACGAACTTGCCGTCCCTGGTGTATTCGATCCCGCGCGGCCGCTGGCCAACCTTGATCGTTTTGATGACGGCCCACTTATCCGTATCGATCACCGAAACGGTGTTGCCCTTTTCGTTCGACACATAGGCGATAAAAGCGCCGGCGGGCAGGGTGCCTGCAAGCCAAAGGGCAGTTCCGACCAGCAGGCAACGGTGCCACATCCGGTAATTCTCCATCGCAGTTTCAGTGCAGCTTGCACTTGGTTTCGGGTTGATCTACGCCGAGCGTATCGAGTTCCGAGACCTGATGCAGGAATCCTTCCTGCGGCGATACCGAAACGACCATGCGGCCGTCCACCAGAAAAATCGGCTGACGAAGCTGCAGGTTCCAGGGTCGCAGCGTCAACCGCTGTCCCTTGAACGCCGCAACCGAAAAATCCTTACCCTTGAGGAAATCGAGCAGCGTCCTGCGATCGCCTGAATTCACCCGCGAAGCTGCCTCGCCGATCATGCGTGCCGCGGTCCATGCCTGCATGTCCAGCGCCGTCATGCGGCGCGAATTCAGCTTCAGAAACCGGTTTTGCATCTGCACCGCGCCCCATTGGTCCTGAGCGGCGTCCCAGCTTTTCGGAACCAGGCCAGCCGATCCCGCGACCGGCCTCGGGTCCCAGGTCCGGTACGGCAGGTAGGATGCAAAGACCTCGCTCTCATCGGCGGCGGCGAGAATGTCGTAGGCAGGCGCCTGCTGGGTGAATACCGGCATTTGACGCTGGATCAGCGTCACTCCGCTGTCGGTGCGCCGCGCGCCGCCGGTATCCTCGAAGACCCGCTCCTGGACAATCTTGGCGCCAAAGCGCGAGGCGGCGCGGCGCAATGCCTCCGCATAGAGCTTGTCTTCCTCATGCGAGCCGACCACCATCAGCCAGCGCTTCCACTGCTTCCAGACCAGATATTGAGCGAGACCGTCTGCCAGCATCGAACGTGTCGGCGCGACGTGAATCACGTTGGCCCGGCAATCTTCCTCGCGCAGGCGATCGTCGATCGCGCCGGCGTTGAACAGCACCGCTCCACGATCGCGGATGGCGTCGGCGGCCTTCAGCAAGGCGTCCGCGGGAAGATCGGCAATAATGAAGGCGATGTTCCGATCGGCCAGCGTTACGGCCGCCGCGGCCGCGTCATCTCCCTCCTTGAGCCGCAGTTCCTCCAGGGTGAAATGTTGATTCAGGAACTTGCCGGTGGTGTTGTTGTCCTCGATCGCCAGCCGAGCGCCGGCGACGCCGTCGTTCGCAGCCGGCTGCTCGACCAGCGACAGTGTCGGCTTGACGCTGGTGCGGCGAAGATAGCCGATGCCGATTTCGATGGGGTCGGCCGCAAGCGCGCTGGTACCCAGCGCGCTCAT
The DNA here is from genome assembly GCA_963753875.1 of uncultured Alphaproteobacteria bacterium. Taxonomy (GTDB): domain Bacteria; phylum Pseudomonadota; class Alphaproteobacteria; order Rhizobiales; family Xanthobacteraceae; genus Bradyrhizobium. The sequence continues at coordinate 6,036 of CAVWDY010000005.1, forward strand.
GCCGATGACGAGACCGACGAATAGTCGGATCATGTCTTCTCCTGGAGTTCCCTTCTGCCGGCCAGCGATAGAGCTGGTTCCGGTTTGATGGTTTGCCGGACTACCCTATACAATCTGAAGGGGGAATCCACGGACCACGATCATGCGAATTTTTGGTCTCGCCATCGCGTCGATGCTTTTGGTCTCCTCGCCCGCACCAGCCGAGCCACTTAGGGCCGCGATATTCGACTTCGAGCTGCTCGATACCAGTCTGGAGGGCGAAATGAAGGGACCGCAGGCCGACGAACAGCGGCGGCTCAGGGATGTCACCGAACAGCTGCGCAAAGGGTTGGCGGACGCAGGCAAATTTGTCGTTCTCGACATCGCGCCGGTCAATGCTGCGGCACACGCCAGTAACTTGCAGGCTTGTGGCGGCTGTGACGTGGAATTCGCGCAGCAGCTTGGTGCCGATCTCGCCATCACAGGCCAGGTTCAAAAGGTCTCCGCCCTCATCCTCAATATGAATATCTACTTGAGGGATGCGCATACGGGGCAGCTCATCAAGGCCATGAGCGCGGACTTTCGCAGCAACACCGACGAATCCTGGTCGCGCACCATGAGCTATTTGCTGCGAAACCGGCTGCTGGCGCCCAATTATGGCGCGCCGCAATGAGGTGCCGGGCCGGAGATTATGCTTTGAGCCGTGCGGCATGCCAGCGCAGGTGATCGGCCATGAAGGTGGAAATGAAGTAGTAGCTGTGGTCATAGCCGTTTTGCCGGCGCAGATTCAGAGGTATATCCGCCTTCGCACATGCACGTTCCAGCAATTCCGGGCGGAGTTGCTGGTCCAGGAACGGATCGGCATCGCCGACGTCGACCAGGAGATCCGAAAATCTGGCGCCATCCTCGATCAGCGCGACAGCATCATGCTTGCGCCATGCTTCCTTGTTGTCGCCGAGATAGCCTCCAAGGGCCTTGATACCCCAGGGGACTTGCGAAGGTGCGGCGATCGGCGAGAAGGCGCTGGCGGCGCGGTAGCGATCGGGGTGCGAGAGCGCCATCGTCAGCGCGCCGTGGCCACCCATCGAGTGCCCGAGGATCGATTGCCGTTTGAAATCGACAGGGAAAAGAGCGGCGACCAGTTCGGGAAGTTCCTCCGTCAGGTAGCTCCACATGCGGTAGTTTCGCGAGAACGGCGGCTGCGTGGCGTCAACATAAAAGCCGGCGCCAAGCCCGAAATCATAGGCGCCAGCCGGATCGCCGGGCACGGCTTCGCCGCGTGGGCTGGTGTCGGGCGCGACAAAAATCAAACCTAGTTCGGCGCAGGTCTTGCGATACTCGCCCTTTTCGGTGACGTTGGCGTGGGTACAGGTCAAGCCCGACAGATACCAGACGACCGGAAGCTTCGCGCCGCCTTGATGCGGGGGGACATAGGCCGAAAAGGTCATGTCCGTTCCGGTCTCGCGGCTGGCGTGCTTGTAAACACCCTGCATGCCGCCGTGTGATCGATTGAGGGAAATGGTTTCGACGGTCATGGTTTTACGATTCCCGGCGCCGCTGAGATTCGCGACGTCAAACGTGTCGATTATTCAAATAACCTGCGCTGAGAACAACGGCAAGACTGCGTCACTTCGCTCTCAGAGCGTCACTTCGCTCTCAGTCAAGTTCCAGAGCCAGACGAACTCCGTGGTTACACTACTATCATCCGGAACCGGGACCGTTGTCCCGAACAGCCCGGACAGATCTGGCCGAACGACGGCTACGTTTCCTCTCAGTCACGTCCATGAGCCAGACGAAGGGCACCGGCGCGGTGGTTGTTCGCGCTAGCCGAGTTTTTCCTCGATAGCGAAGCGGACCATCTCGGCCGCCGTCCTCAAGCCCAGCTTCCGCCTGATGATCGAAGATGTGTTGGCGATCGTCTTGTAGGATGCCTTGATTGACCAGGCGATCTCCGAAAGGCTTTTTCCCGCGGCCAGCAACCGCAGGATTTCGATTTCGCGCGCGGTCAATTTCACCAGACGATCGCTTGCGACTTTCGGTCCGCCAAAGGCGATTTCTTGTGCGAGCGAAGGGGGCAGGAAGACCCCGCCGCCGCTCACTTCGCGGATGGCGCGCGCAAGGTCGGCCGGATCGCCGGATTTGGAGACGTATCCCTTTGCGCCGGCTTCGATCGCCCGCTTTGCGAAAACGGGATCATCGTTCATGCTGAACATGATGATGCGTTCGCGCGGCGATTTGGCGAGGATGCGGCGTGCCAGTTCAAAGCCGGTGACACCTGGAAGATTGATATCAAGCACGCAGACGTCGGGCCGTTCCAGGGCAAAGGCGGCTTCGCCGCTCTCCGCGTCGGATGCCTCGATGATTGTGACGTCGGGGTCGCCGGCAAACATCGCCCGGCACGCCGATGCGATGATCGGATGGTCATCAACGATGAGCACGCGCAGTGGTCGCCGTAGCGCTGCGGCGTCTTTCGAGCGCGCTGGTCCCATTTTCCCGTTCACCTGCATCGCTCGCTCATGCGCCGCGGATACATGAAATGATTAGACTTCTAGTGTATTGCCGTGTCAATGTTGCGCGGCTCCTCGTGATCTCATGTGGCAAACGCTTTCCCTCCGTACGCGGCTCAACCTGCTCGTCGCGGCGGTCCTGTTGATTGGTCTGGCCGCCAACATCGCGAGGCTGGTGCTGGAAGCTGGTCCACGCGTGCAGGCGGAAGACCAGAGTGTGATCCGGCTGGCTGGCGAGTTTGCGCAGGTGCTGCTGTCGGGACTCGATGAAGACGGCGTCGATGAGGCCGATCTTCGGGTTGTGCGGGCGTTCGAAGGTCTCAAGCGGCTTCGCCATATCAAGGTCTATCGGGAAGGCGGCAAGCCGCGCACGGAGCCGCCGGCGGAAAAGGTCACGGGAAGCGAGGTGGGTCGACAGGCTCCCGCATGGTTCGTTGCGCTGGTCAAGCCCGAACCGACCACGATGCGGATTCCGCTGACGTCACATGGCAACGATCTGGGATCGCTGGTAATTGGTTCTGAGCCTTCGGACGAAATCAGCGAGATCTGGGACGGCATCGTAACCCAGCTCATTGTCGGAGCTTGCATTGCGCTCGTGCTGTTCCTGATCACGGCGGCGGTAGTCAACCGCGCTCTTCGTCCGCTCAATTCATTGGCCGGCGCGATGACGAGGGTTGAGGCCGGCGACTATGCGACCCGCGTGGCCCCGGCGGGTCCACCCGAACTCGCCGCTATCTGCAGGCGGCTCAATCACCTTGTCGAGGTTCTCGGCAGTGCGATGGAGGACCGTCGGCAACTGGCGGGACGGCTCGTCTCGTTGCAGGACACCGAACGCAAGGAAGTCGCGAGCGAGTTGCACGACGAGTTTGGGCCGTATTTGTTCGCTTTGCGCGCGCATGTGTCATCGCTGGAGGCGGCGATCGGTGGAGAGGGAGCGGATGCCAAGGTCCTGCTGCGGCAGTGCCGCGCGATGACGGAGCAGCTCGGCGCCCTGCAGCAGGTCAACCGGCAGATTCTGGAGCGGCTGAGGCCTGTCGGGCTTGCCGATCTCGGGCTCGGCGAAGCTTTGAACAGGCTGATCGGCATGTGGCGGCAGGCTCATCCCGGCGTGTCCGTGGACTTATCCGTGTCGCTGCCCTCGCTTGGGGCGCTCGACGAGACGACGGAGCTCACGATTTACCGAGTTGTTCAGGAGGCGCTGACCAACGTATTCCGTCACGCCGGTGCGAGTTCGGTCGGTGTTTCGATCGCGCCTCTGAATTCGGATGCGGGGCAGCCGACAATCCGGGTCGAGGTGAGGGACAATGGCAGCGGTCTCCCGACAGACTACAAGTCGGGCCTTGGCACTATCGGCATGCGCGAGCGCGTCGCAGCGCTTGGGGGCAGCGTCAGCATGAATTCGACGCCGGAGGGGCTGGTGATCGAGGCGCTGGTGCCCGCGCGACTGGCGATTTGAGCCATGCCGAGGATCGGGAAAAATTCCCGATTTGGGTGCGAAACTATCCCGGAAGGCACGGGACTAATTGGTGGTGAGTAGCCGTCAACTGACCTTTAATATAGCCGCGCGCGCTGACGAAAAACTAGAAGAGGTGCGCTCGGGGGAAATGCGCAGTAAGGTGGGGCGGATGCGCGTTGGTTTGTTGGTAGTTGTGCTGGTATCGGCCGGCCTGTCCCCTGGGAATGAAGCCGCGCATGCCCAAAGCCAGCCCGGCAATGTTCAAGCCTTGCCTCCCATCGTGGTCTCTCGCACCGCGCCAAATCCCAAACCCGGCCGCGCCCGAAATGCGACCCGCACCGTCAGGCCTGCAGTACCGACGGTCGCGGTCGTCAGCGTTTCGCCTGTACCAGGTGGGGAGATCGATCGCGAAAAAGTGCCATCCAACGTTCAAACGATTGATGCGGGCGACCTTGACCACGCCAAGACGCCTTCGCTCCTGGACGGCATGGTGCAGTCCCTCCCTGGCGTCTCCTTGAGCGACCAATCCGGTAACGCATTCCAGCGCAGTCTCGATTATCGGGGCTTCACCGCCTCGCCGGTGCCGGGGTCCGTGCAGGGTCTGGCCGTCTATCAGAACGGCACCCGCATCAACGAAGCTTTCGGCGATGTCGTGAACTGGGATTTGATCCCGGAAATGGCGATCGCCCGTATGACGCTGATGCCGAACAATCCCTTGTTTGGGCTCAATGCGATCGGCGGTGCATTATCGATCGATATGAAGAATGGCTTCAGCTACCATGGGACCGAGGCCGAGCTGCGCGGCGGCTCCTACGGTCGGATATCTGCGGGCGCGCAGTCCGGGTACCAGAACGATAACATCGCAGCCTACGTCGCCGCCGATACCACCTACGACAGGGGCTGGCGCGACTTCTCTTCATCCTCTCAGATCCGCCGGATGTATGCCGATATCGGCGCGCGTGGCGACGAGACCGAATTCCACGTTTCGTTCACTGGCGCCGACAACAAGCTCGGTGCCGTCGTTGCCACGCCGGTGGAATTGCTGAACCAGCGTTGGTCGACCGTCTACACTTGGCCGCAGACCACCCATCTTCAGCTCGCCTTCCTGCAGGCGAACGCTAAATGGACGCCGACTGACACATTCTCCGTTCAGGCCAATACCTATTTCCGCGCCTACCGTGCGGCCCATGTTGACGGTAATGGGACCAATGCCCAAGCCTGCGACGCCGGAGGTCCTCTGGACGGTCAGCTTTGCATCGGGGATGGCGCAACGCCAATCAATCAGAATGCCGCGGTCGCCAATACGCTTGCCCCCAATTCCGCGCTTGGCGAGATCGACCGCAACTGGACGAATTCGAATAGCTACGGAGGCTCGCTGCAAGCAACCAGCACCGGTCAGTTGTTCGGACACGACAACCATTTTGTTGTGGGCACGAGCGTCGACCACGGACAGACGCAGTTCCGGACATCGGCCGAGCTTGGCACGGTTGACCAAAGTTTCTTCGTGACCGGCACCGGTGTCTTCATCAATCAACCCGCCGCTGACGACAGCCCAGTCAACCTCGCCGCCAACAATACCTATCTCGGGGTGTACGCGACGAACACCTTCGACATCACTTCACAGCTCTCCCTAACCGCCGGCGGCCGCTTCAATCTTGCCCAGATCAACCTGCAGGACGAGACGGGCGCCAATCCGCTTTTGAACAGCCGCAACCAGTATTCGCGCTTCAATCCTGTCGTTGGCCTGACCTACCGGATCACACCCAACGTCACCGCCTACGCGGGCTACTCGGAAGCAAACCGCGCGCCCACGGCACTGGAGCTCGGCTGTTCCGATCCCCGGAATCCCTGCCAGATCGACAACTTCCTGATCTCCGATCCGCCACTGAAGCAAGTGGTTTCGCATACCATCGAAGGCGGGCTGCGCGGTGAATTCTCTGGCAGCGCGGCAGCCGCCGAGTCCATCCCGCTCAAGGCGCCGGCCAAAGTCGTCGAGAATGGTTGGCGATTGCGGTGGGGTTTCAGCCTGTTCCGCACCGAGAACAGTGACGACATCATCAGCATCGCAAGCTCAGCGGTACCGAACTTCGGCTTTTTCCAAAACGCTGGGACTACGCTCCGGCAGGGCGTCGAGGCGAAGGTTGATCTCAGTTGGAATCGCTGGAAGGCCTATGCCAACTATACATTCGTTGACGCGACCTACCAGAGTTCTCTGACACTCGCTTCGCCAAACAACCCGATGGCGGTAGCCGACCCCGTTACAGGCTCGCTCAACATCAACGTCATACCCGGCGATCATATTCCAGCGATCCCGGCGCATCGCTTCAAGATCGGCGGCGAATACGCGATCACTGACGCCTGGAAGCTTGGCGCCGACCTCAATGTGGTCGGCAGCCAATATATCATCCACGACGACTCCAACCTCAATCCCAAGGTGCCAGCCTACTGGATCGTCAACATGCACACGTCCTACCAGCTGACGAAGAACGTGGAGATCTTCGGGCTCGTGCAAAATCTGTTCAACCAGCGCTATTATTCCGCAGGCACATTCTTCAGCACTGCCGGCTTCAACAACTCTACGCCCGGCGGTGCCAATCTGACGACATTTAACGACCCGCGCACCTTCCTGCCCGGAATGCCGCTTGCGATCTATGCTGGGTTAAAGGCTAAGTTCTGACATCAGGTCTGCTGACGCTATCGTGACGGCAGACTTTCACAGCAGAAGTATTCGTCTATCACGCGGCGCTCGGCACGTCAGCAGCCAGTATTTTGTCGGCGACGAATCCAACCAGGCCCAGAGGGTGCCTTCCTACGCGGTTTTCAACCTGCATACGTCCTATCAGATCAAAAAGACCTTCCAGCTCTACGCCCGCGCGGACAATGTCTTCGACAACCGTTATGCGACTTATGGAACATTCTTCGATACCGGCGCTGTGCCCAATTTCGCCAATGGCGGCGCGCCGTTCACCGATCCTCGTTCGCTCAGCCCGGCGCGCCCGCGCGCCTTCTACGCGGGCCTGAAGGCGACATTCTGAAATCATGGCAAGGGTTCAGAGGAAGCAATGAGCCCTTTTATACGCCGCCCGGCGACCCGGCGATCAATGCGACATCAGCGTCGGCACGGTCATGGACTGCAGCATCCCGCGCGTAACGCCGCCCAGGACTCGCTCCTGCAGACGCGAATGCCCATAGCCACCCATGATGATGAGGTCGATATCGGCGTCGGCCGCAACCGACAGGATGGTCGGCTGAATACTCGTGTAGTCCGCGCTCAGGCGCTCGACGCGCGCGGTAAGCCCGCGTCTCGCCATATGCGTCACCAGGTCGGCCGCGGATGCTTCCGTTGGGTTTTGCGCCTCGTTGACGCTGATGATCGTGATGGTGGCCGCGTGGGCCAGGAATGGCGCCGCGTCGCGAAGCGCGCGCGCCGCCAGGCGGCTGCCATCCCAGGCGATGCCGATATGCCTGGGCTTAAACTCACCCTTGTGCGTATAGGGAATGAACAGCACCGGACCGCCAGACTGAAAAAGCATTTCTGTCGGGATCATGTTGTCGGAAGTGGTGTGGTCGGGGTCCGGCTGCAATACGATGCTCAAATCGTATAGCCGCGCCGTCGCGCCCAAAGTTGCGAAGGCTTCGACAGGGACGGCGGTGAGCGCCTGACAGCGATAGGCGATACCGGCGTTGCGCGCTTCGGTTTCGAACACCGCGAGTGCGGCATTGGCGCGCGCCAATGCGCGCTCACGTTCGAGATCAAACACGGCTGCCACCGCGGCGGCGCCATCGACCGCGAGACCTATGTTTGCGCTTTCAAAGCCGATCGAAACCGCATCGAGATGCGCCGAAGAGTTCACCGCTAACGAGATCGCGCTGTCGACGACCGGACGGATCGAACGTTCAGAGGGGATGTGGACGAGGAGATTTTTCAGCATGGCCGTTCTCTACGCCTGTTTTGGATAGCGCCGCGGCTGCGGTCGCTTGGCCATTAAAGCGCAGGAATGCAGCCGCAGTTTGATCCACCTCAAACCAGTGTGGCCTTCGGCCCCTGAGATCTGCCACTCCAGTTCCGAGGATATTGCCGCTACTTTTTCATTTCCATAATGAACGCGGCGATATCCTGCGCGTCTTTGCGGCTCAGCGGCAGGTTCGGCATCGTGGCATGGGGCATGAGCAGAAACGAACTGATCATGTCAGCGGTGATGCCTTGCCTCGCTGCAATAGCCGCGAATGAAATCGTCCGGCCGGCTTTGCCAGGAGCGGGTCCGATAGCGTGGCACTCCGAACACCAGCGCTCCGACACCCGCCGGCCGTGTTGGACATCCTGCGCAAATGTCGCGGCACCTCCGCCGCAGAGCGCCAGCGCGACAGAAAGTAATGTCAAATTGCGCATCCGAATTCCCTTAAGCCAGGCCGGCCCTTGATCGTCTCTCAAAGCGGCTCATCGTCTGTGGTTGAAGGTTGCTCCTGCAGTGAAACGAAATCGCCTCCGCCGAAATCTTCCTCCGGGGGCGGATAGGCGGGCGCCTGGCACAAATGATCCTGCACTTTCCTGACGCCGCCGACATTTTCCGCGGCGACGATCGCGGCTTTTCGAGCGCTCTCTTTTTTGATGACGCCGCCGAGACTCACGATTCCGTCATGGACGGTGACGTTAAGCCGGCATGGCCGCCACGGTGCCTGCGCGATGGCGGCGATGACTTTGCTGCGAATATGGTCGTCATCCGCGGACGGGCCCGGAGTGCTGCGGGCAAGGCCCGCGACTGCGGCGAGAAAGTCAGAACGGGTGAGGATTCCGACCATTCGGTCTCCGCGCATGACCGGAAGACGCTTGACGTTATTGGATTCCATGATCTGCACGACCTGATCGAGCGGCGTACCCTCGGCCACGGTGAGGGGGTTCGGCGTCATGATCTCGCCGACCTTGCGACCGTGTTCATGAGCAAATTCAGCCGCGACACGGTCTGCGCCGGCCAGGAACGTCAGCCACCGCCCGCGCTTATGCTGTGTCCCGGTCTCCGCACGGCGGACGAAGTCACCTTCCGAAACGATGCCGATCAACTTACCGGCGGCGTCGACCACGGGCAGCCCGCTGATGTGGTGCCGCAACATCATGTTCACGGCCTCGACGATGGTCGTATCGGCGCCGACCGTAATCACTTGCGGGGTCATGATCTGGTGGGCACGCATCAATGGCCTCCAAGCCGGCTTTTTCGAAAATGCGTATTTTAAGCTAGTCGGAAAAAGCGCTGGAGGCTTGATCAGGGTCAACCATGGATACTTCTCGAGAATCCCGAGCAAGCGTCGTTTGCTTCGGAACCCGTCTGCCGGCAACCGCTATGATGTGGTGGAAGCCTCTGCCTTCAGTCGCGCGATGACGCCGGCGGCGATCTGCATGGTGGCGCCGATCGCCCAGCTCAGGCAAATCAGGAGAGCCGTGCTGGCGCGCGGGGTTTCGTCCAGAATGAGGCTGGAGACCGATACCACCGCCGCCACCGCTGCGAGAAAAGTGCCGGCCGCGCTTAGCAGCTCCACGATATCCGCTCTGGTGCCCAGTCCGTGCCGCAGCGGCAGGTGCATGCGGTGATCGGGAGGGGCTTGGGGCAAATCAATTCCGAGATAGAAGCCGGCGGCCCCGTAAAGCATCATGGCGAACACTCCGGCGGCCGAACCGATCAGGTCGACGTCGGCCCTTCCGACATACGCGGCAACGAACAGCCCGCAAGAGGCTCCGGTCAAGGCGAGCCCGGTCCGCTCAAGGATGTGCGCCGACCTGCTGAAGGTCGAGCGGGTATGCCATGGGTCGCTGCGTTTGATCATTTGGTCTGCATACCAAACCAACCTGGCCGATTGTTGACAAAGATCAAGCGGGGTGGGGCGAGCCGTTCGGGAGATCATGCGACCACCCGGCGGCAATCCCGCCCGGGCCTCACTCCTTCTTTTGTCCGGATAGTTCCACAACCTTGCGCCAGCGCTCGGTTTCGACGGCGAGCATGGCTCCGAACTGACTGGCATTGCCAGCAATGGGAATGGCGCCGAGCTCGCCAAGCCGCTGTTTGATGACGGGATCGGCGAGAGCGGCGTTGATTTCCCTGTTCAGGAGATCGACGATTTCCGGCGGTGTGCCGTGCGGGGCACCGACGCCGTAAAATGAGCTGGTTTCAAATCCGGTGAGGGTGTCTCCGATCGGCGGCACCTCCGGCATCGTGTCCGATCGCTCCTTTGTCGTGACGCCGAGTGCACGTAATTTTGCCGACCGCACCAGCTCGAACGAGGATGTGACGTTATCGAACATGCCCTGGATCTGGCCGGCCATCACGTCGGAGAGGCCCGGAGCCGACCCTCGATAGGGCACGTGAACGAATTGGATCCCGGCCATCGCCTTGAACAACTCGCCGGAAAGATGAAGCGAGGTGCCTATACCCGACGAGGCAATGCTGAGTTTGCCCGGATTGGCCCTGGCGTAGGCGATGAATTCCGCCACGCTTCGGACCGGAAGGTCGTTGTTGACCACCAGCACCAGCGGAATGCGGGCGACGCCGGCGACCGGCACGATGCCTTTCGCGAAATCATAGGGCAGCGAGGGATCGAACGAGGCATTGATGGCGTTGGCGGTACTCGTCAGCAGCAAGGTATATCCGTCCGGCTGCGAACCGATGACGGCCTGGGTACCGATGTTGCTGCCGGCGCCGGGCTTGTTTTCAACGACGAACGGCTGGCCAAGCCGGTCCGACAGACGCTGGCAGATCAAACGGGAAAGCACATCGGTGGCGCCCCCCGCGGTATACGGGACCACCCATCGCACGGGATGGGACGGGTAGGGGTTAGCCTGCGCCGACGCCATCGATCCGGCGCCGAGCCACACGAGCCCGGCGCGCGCCGCTGAGTGAAGGAATGCCCGCCTGTCGATCATCGTGGCCTCTCAAAAGTGGGATCAGCAGACATCGCAGTATTTCGGTTGGATCGCACGGCGTTCCCATCATCGTGGTAAAATTCATGCGCGTCCATAAGGGTTTATGACCGCATATGGCGCAGTTTTAGGTCCGCGCGCTGCCGCTGAAATAGGCACCGGGCCCGCGCCCCATTTGCTTAAGATCCGTTAACCAGTTTGTGAGGATAATCGCGCCGACGATTCCAGAAGGAGTTCGCGGATGTCCAAATTTGCGATCGGCGAGAGAGTTGAAAAAGCGGCTGACGAGCACGAAGGCGGCGTCGTCATTGCGGTGTTTCCAACCGCGGATGGCAACTTTCGCTATGCCGTCGATATGGAGGGCTATGGCGCGCTCCAGTTCTTCGCGGAAGAAAAACTGGTCGTTCACGCCAACTAGACGGCTACCCAGGGGTCCGCGACATGCGATCCCGGACCACGCTGACACCGAAGGCTGAAGGGGTCGTCGAGAATTCGGCCTGACGCGAGGTGTGAGAGACAGCGTGACGCCAGCCTCGGTTTACGAACCCGTTCGCAACCAAAGCGGGCGGGTTTCTCGTATCTTGGGGCCGATATCTCAGGCGCCACCTTTAACCGTGCCGATTAACCCCTGGTCGGGCCGGCGCGGCTATACATGGCGTTCAAATCAACAAATAATGGGCCATGAACGCAGGCGTCATTGAGCAACCGACAGGCAGCCCGCGGCGCGGCAAACCGTCCGCCGCCAAGAGCTGGTTGAAGGCCATTGAACTTACCTCCCGCATCGAGGCCAACCCTCGCCGATTGTTTGCGGATGTTGTCGAGGATTGGGCGGAACGACAACCGGACCGGCCCGCGCTGGTATCGGACGTTGAGACATTCAGCTACCGGGCCTTGGCCGACCGGGTAAACCGCTACGCACGCTGGGCATTGTCCGCGGGCATCGGTGCCGGCGATACGGTTTGCCTTTTCATGTCAGGCCGTCCGGATTACGTCGCCGCCTGGCTCGGTATCACCAGCGTCGGCGGCGTTGTGGCGCTCATCAATACCAAACTGGTTGGGCCGTCGCTTTCTCACTGCATCAACGTCGCGGCCGCCGATCACGTCATTCTCGGGCATGATCTCGCAGCCGTGTTCGAGAAGGCCCAGCCTCATTTGAAGCGGGTGCCGAAAATCTGGCTGCACGGCGGCGACGCGGACGATGGACGGATCGAGGCCGTTCTGGATCGATTGGATGGAAGCCCGCTGACGCCAACCGAGCGACGCGGGATCACCATCAGCGATCGGGCGCTGTTGATCTACACGTCGGGGACGACCGGCCTGCCAAAGGCCGCCGGCGTCAGTCACCGGCGTATCCTGAATTGGGGAGGCTGGTTTGCGGGATTGACGGACGCCTCGCCTGAAGACCGGTTGTTCGATTGTCTGCCGCTGTTTCACAGCGTAGGCGGCGTCGTCGCGCCATGCAGCATGCTGACCGCGGGTGCATCGGCGGTGCTGTCGGACAAATTCTCGGCCGGAGCTTTCTGGCGCGATATCGTGCGCTGGGATTGCACCCTGTTCCAGTATATCGGCGAGCTCTGCCGGTATCTTCTGAAAGCGCCAGCGTCTGAATTCGAGAGCCGGCATCGGCTTCGGCTCGCCTGCGGCAATGGTTTGCGCGGCGATATCTGGGAGGCCTTTCAGGCGCGCTTTTCGATTCCGCAAATACTGGAGTTTTACGCCGCGACCGAAGGCAATTTTTCGCTCTACAATGTGGAAGGCAAGCCCGGCGCGATCGGCCGAATTCCGCCGCTACTGGCGCATCGCTTTCCGGCGGCGATCGTTCGTGTCGATGCCGAGCTCGGCGTGCCCATTCGCAACGTAGACGGTCTTTGTGTGCCCTGCGCCCGCGGCGAGGTCGGCGAGGCCATCGGGCGGATCGGAACGGCCGATGACGGGGGAGGCCGCTTCGAGGGTTACACCAACGCCGCCGAGACCGAAAAGAAAGTTCTGCGCGACGTGCTCGCGAAAGGCGATGCCTGGTTTCGGACCGGCGATCTGATGATGCTCGACGAAAGCGGCTATTTCCATTTCGTCGACCGGATCGGCGACACCTTCCGCTGGAAGGGAGAGAATGTCGCGACGTCCGAGGTGAACGAAGCCGTCGTGGATTGCCCGGGCGTCGTCGAGGCGACCACTTACGGCGTCGAGGTTCAAGGCGCCGACGGCCGCGCGGGAATGGTCGCGATCGTGACCGACGATCGCTTTGATCTGGCGGAATTTGGCGATCATCTCGCGCGCCGGCTGCCGGCCTATGCCTGCCCGGCTTTTGTCCGTATTTGCGCGACATTGGACCGCACCGAATCCTTCAAGCAAAAAAAGCAGGATCTGATCCGCGCCGGGTTCGATCGACGCCGCGTCACGGACCCGCTGTTCTTCAGAGATCCAAAATCCGGCGCATTTCTTACCCTCGATGCTGCGTCTTATGCGCAGATATCGGAAGGCTCAATTCGGCTGTAAGCCCTGCCAGGCGGATCGGCCCATCCTCACATGCCGTAGATGGCGAGTTCGGTGTCGGCGAGATCGCCGAGCCGGGGTTGGTGCGGGCCTTTGAAATATTTGCGGCCGCGCGCCTCGCTGTAAACCCCGGGCAAGCCGGCCACAGCGCCGTTCGCGTCTACGATGACAATCGGCGTTCCCCGCCGCAGCAGATAGCGCCCGATCGCACCCGCGCATTTGACGTAGTCGGCGATGTTGCGGCAATAGCCGAGCTGCATGGCGGGCAGCGGAATGATCCCGCGGCGTTTTCGCAGTGAGAAAAAGATGAAGGGAAGGACGGCTTCGGCCGTGCGGCACACGAGACTAAGGCAGCCATATTCCGCATGGCGCTTGAGCATCGCTAGCTCCGCATCCGGCAAGCCCGCGATGACGGCCGTATCCGGGGTAACGACTTCGACCGTCACGCCGTGGCCGCCTCGCGACAAAGCCGGAAGGGAGAGATAGAGACCGCGGCAATAGGCCACAAAGCCCTGCGCCTCGAGGATCGGCCACGTCGCAATCGCCGGCGTGACGTTGAAATAGGTGACGTCCTTGCGCTTCTGGGTCATCGACGCAAACAGCGCCGCATAATTGCGGAATGCCGGGTCGACATACCAGCTCGAAACATTGCAGCAGGTCGCGGGTTCACCGTCGATGATCTTGCTCGAATAAATCAATAGCAGACAGCCGACCGGCGCGCCCTGATGCTCCAGCAAATAACCGTAGCGTGGCGCGCCCGGCGGCAGAGACCGAGCGCCTTGTCGGTGGAGGCCACGCATCCAGTATTCGCGGCTGCGGTGCACGAAGCCCTTCGTCAGCAAATCGCCGATCGCGTCAAGATCGCTCTTCAGTATCTCGCGAAAACGCGGCTTGACGGCGAGCATGGTGTTTACCAACGAAGGTAAAAGATCGCTGAAAAAGGGTGTGTTATTTCACATTTGCGTTCTATCATGGCCTTTCACAATTCAATAAAAGGGCGAAACAATCCATGTCGGTAAGGTTAAGGATTATTTCGGCGATCCAGCAGATTGCCGCCGAGCAGCATGTCAGCTTGCCGCCGCTCGATGATGATCTGTCTCTTCACGAGACGGGTTTCGATTCGCTTGCTTTCGCCATCCTGGTGGCGCGGCTTGAAGACGAACTGGGCATCGATCCGTTTACCATATCGGAGGATGCAAGTTTTCCTCTTACGATAGGCGACTTCGTCAGGGCCTATGAAAATGTCCCCGTGTGAAGTCTTCGCGCTGCGTGACCATCTTGATCCGGACCTGAAGGGCCGCACCCTTTCGGACGCGCGGCGGGTCGTGTCGCTGACGGATATCCTTGATAAGACCTGCCTGGTAGGCCGCCCGCGCCAGCTCTCCGGGCGCTCGGTACTGCTTGCTGTCGCGGATCAATTGATATCAGCCCTCGCGATGATCGAAATCGATGGCGTGGCCCGGCGAATGCTGCTGTGTCCGCCAGACTTCAAAGCCGATCATGTCACAACCCTGATCGAAGATGCCGAGATCGATGCCATCGTCACCGACGAACCGGCACGCTGGACCGACGCCGGCGTGTACCTGGTTGTGGCGGCTCGCGGGCCCGTGCGTGCGGCGGCGCGGGCAAAAACCGAGCGTGCGACGGAATGGTTGATGCTGACGTCGGGCACCTCGGGTCTGCCGAAAATCGTCGGCCACAGCCTGGAGGGATTGACCGGCGCGATTGTCGCAGACGGTCCGGCCCGCGGCGCTCCGCCGGTATGGGCGACCTTCTATGACATCAGGCGCTACGGCGGCCTTCAGATATTCTTGCGCGCCGTCATTGGCGGCGGTTCGATGGTGCTGTCGGAGCCCGGAGAGCCGATCGCTGATTACGTGGCTCGCCTGCGGGACAAGGCTGTCACCCACATATCCGGCACGCCGTCGCACTGGCGCAAGCTTCTGATGAGCGGTTCGGCTTCGGGCTTTTCTCCGCGTTACGTTCGCCTGTCGGGCGAGATTGCAGACCAGGCCGTTCTGGATGGTTTGCGCCGCGCGTTTCCTGCGGCCTCGATCGGCCACGCTTATGCGTCGACCGAGGCGGGCGTCGGCTTTGCCGTGAACGACGGGCTGGAGGGGTTTCCGGCGGCCATGATCGGGGAGAACCCCGACGGCGTCGACATGAAGGTCGTGGACGGCTCGCTGCGGATTCGCTCGAGGCGGGCCGCGCATGCCTATGTCGGCCGCCAGGCGGCGGCCTTGACCGACAGCGATGGTTTCGTCGACACCGGCGACATGGTCGAGTTGCGCGGGGACCGGTACCACTTTGTCGGCCGGCGCGGCGGCATCATCAATATTGGCGGGCTGAAAGTTCATCCCGAGGAAATCGAAGCGGTCATCAACCGCCATGCCGAGGTGCGCATGTCCCGCGCCAGATCGCGCCGCAGCCCGATCACCGGCGCCATCGTGGTCGCCGATGTCATTCTGGCCGACGGCTGTGACGCGAGCCGGAGCGGCGAAATCCGCGACAAAATTCTGGCCGATTGCCGGGCGCATCTAGCGCCCCACAAGGTGCCCGCCATGATCAAATTCGTAACGGCGCTCGACATCACAACGGCCGGAAAGTTGGCCCGACACGATGCATAATGTTCTGGTGACCGGTGGAAGCCGCGGAATTGGCCTTGCGATCGCGCGAAGGCTAGCCGGCGTTGGCTACAACGTGATCGCGGTGGCGCGGCGCGAAAGCGACGAACTGCGCGAGGCGATCCGCGGCGTCGTGGAGCGAGGCCGCGGCGGCCTTCACTTCAGGGCGTTCGATCTCAGCGAGACCGACGCCATTCCGGCCTTCGTCAAGGGCTTGCGCGACGAGTTCGGCGCGATCTACGGCCTCGTCAACAACGCCGGCATCGGCACCGAGGGATTGCTGGCGACGATGCACAACAGCGAGATCGAGGCGCTCTTGCGCCTCAACGTCCTCTCCCCCGTCATACTCACAAAATATGTGGTGAGGCACATGATGGCCGATGGCGCCGGCCGCATCATCAACATGTCTTCAATCATCGCTTCCACAGGGTATAACGGCCTGTCGGTCTATGGCGCGACCAAGGCCGCCGCAACAGGCTTTACCCGGTCGCTGGCGCGCGAGGTCGGCAAGCTCGGGATCACCGTCAACGCGATCGCACCCGGCTTTGTGGACACCGAATTGACGCAAAGCCTTTCGGAAGATCAGCGCAAGCGCATCGCCGGCCGCAGCGCCTTGCGCCGGCTGCCCGAGACGGACGATGTGGCCCGCATGGTCGAATATCTCCTCGGAGACGGGGGCCGCAACATTACCGGCTCCGTCCTGACCGTCGACGCCGGCAACACGGCGTAAGGTGATCTAATGCAGCGTGGAAGGGGCCTAATGTGGGCCGCGCGCTTGATTTCCCTCAAGCGCGGCGGACGCATTTTCGGCGAAGCTTTTGAGAGCGGCTTGAGCTGGGAATGGGTCGATGTCATTTGAGCGCGTCTTGCGGTGGGCACTCGTCGCGATCGCGGTTACGGGATTGGCGGCCGGCATTGCCGCCCACGCCGGGCACCGATCGGATCTCGCCGATCTCTTCTGGACGCTGGCGACCGCGCCGGTGGTGGTGGGACTTGCGGTTTCTATCCTGCGGGATTTTCTCGCTGGTCGACTAGGTGTCGATGCGATCGCATTGGTCTCGATGAGCGCGGCGCTGGCGCTCGGCCAGCCGCTCGCGGGCGCCGTTGTTGCGCTGATGTATTCCGGCGGCAACGTGCTCGAGGATATCGCGGTTGCCCGCGCCGAGCACGATCTGCGCGCGCTGGTCGATCGCGCGCCGCGCGAGGCGCATCGCCGCATCGGCGACCATATCGAGGAGGTGCCGATATCCGATGTCGCCGTCGGCGACCGGCTTTTGGTGCGGGCCGGCGAAATCATTCCAGTCGATGGCGTGGTCATCGCTGGCGCGGCCACCGTCGACGAATCTGCCTTGACGGGTGAACCGATCCCGGTGACCAAGGCGCGCGGGGCGGCCATTCTCTCCGGCTCGCTGAATGTCGGCGAGACCTTCGAACTCACGGTATCCGCGGCTGCCGGCGAAAGTACCTATGCCGGCATCGTGCGGATGGTGACCGCGGCGCAGACCGCGAAAGCGCCGTTCGTGCGGTTGGCCGATCGCTACGCCCTGATCTTCCTGCCGGTGACGCTCGCGCTTGCCTTCGTCGCATGGCTGATTTCGGGCGATCTGATCCGCAGCCTCGCCGTGCTGGTCGCGGCGACGCCATGTCCCTTGATTCTGGCAGCCCCGGTTGCCTTCATCGCCGGCGTTGCGCAGGCGGCCCGGCGCGGCATTCTGGTCAAGGGCGGCGGCCCGCTGGAAGCGCTGGCGCGTGCCTATACTGTGCTGTTCGACAAGACGGGAACGCTGACCGTCGGCGGTGCGCGGCTGCTTTCTGTCGAAGTGGCGCCGGGAGAGTCGGCTCACGAGGTGTTGATGCTCGGGGCCTCGCTCGAGCAGGCGTCGCACCATGTCCTCGCTGGCGCCATCGTCCAGGCCGCGGTCGAGCGAGGGCTCGTCCTCAAAGTGCCCGAGCAGGTACGGGAATCCGTGGGCTCGGGGCTGCATGGCGTGATCGAGGGGCGGCGGATCGCCGCAGGGTCCCGCGACATGATCTATGGCGGCGCGCGCGTGACCGAATGGGCGTCGCGGGCGATCCGGCGCGCTTCCTGGCGTTCGGCGCTTGTCGTCTTCGTCGCTGTCGAGGGACGGCCGATCGGCGCCTTGCTGCTTGCCGACGAGCTTCGTTCCGATACGCCGCGAGCGATCAGGCTGCTGCGCGAGGCCGGCATTGTCCGCATGGTCATGGTCACCGGCGACCGCGCCGCCGCCGCGCACGCGATCGGCGCAGCCCTCGATCTCGACGCGGTGCTGGCCGACCGGGTGCCCTCCGACAAGGTCGATGCCGTGCGCTCCGAGCAGCGGCTACATCCGACCATCATGGTCGGCGACGGCATCAACGATGCGCCGGCGCTGGCCTGCGCCGATGTCGGGGTCGCGCTTGGCGCCCGCGGCGCCAGCGCTTCGTCGGAGGCCGCCGATGTGGTGATCCTCGCCGATCGCCTCGATCGCGTCGGCGAGGCGATCGTGATCGCCCAACGCGCCCGGCGGATCGCGGTCGAGAGCATCGTCGCCGGGATGGGCCTTTCGACGCTGGCAATGCTGGCGGCGACCTTTGGCTGGCTGATGCCAGTGCCAGCGGCCATCGTCCAGGAAGTGATCGATGTTGCGGTGATCCTCAATGCCTTGCGCGCCTTGACGCCTGGCCACGGCCATGGCGGCAGGCGCATGACGGCAGCGGACGGCCGCGAACTGCATCGCGATCATCTGGTGCTGATCGGCAATCTGGACCGGCTGCGAGGAATTGCCGACGCGCTCGATGACGCCAGCCCGGAAAGTGGCGCCGCGCTGATCGTGGAGGCCAACCGGCTGGTGCAGGAGCACGTGGTCTTGCACGAACGCGACGATGAGGGCAGCGTCTATCCGCGGCTCGCCGGGATTTTGCGCGAGACCCACAGTCTTTCCGCCATGAGCCGGGCGCACCGCGAGATACTGCATCTCGGCCGCCTGCTCTCCCGTGTGGTCGAGGACCTGCCGACGGAAAAGGTCGATCGCTATCTGCTTCGTGACGCTCAACGGATCATCGAGGCGATCGAGACCCTGGTGCGCATGCACACGGCGCAGGAGGAGGACATCTATGAAGCCGTGGCGGAACGGACCGCGGCTTAGCGCGGCTGGCGAGGAGCTTATTGTCTCGGTTTCGGCAGGTCTTTGCGCTCGGCTGAGAATTCAGGCGGCCCCTCGATGAGCCTGCGGATGCGGCGTTCGCGTTCGGCTGCGGGAAGGGATGGGTCGATCAATTGGCTGACCTGTTTTGCTGCCAAGTCCTTGAGTTCAACAGGGTCGCCCGGAGCGGCGGCCGGGGAAACGTCCGTTGGCCTGGCGCTCAGGCCAAGCTCTATCAGTTGACAAATGGCGTCGGAGCGGACCATGCCGTGGGCTTCAGCCCATGCGTCAATTTCCGAGGTCAGCCTTTCCGAAATCTTCACAGCGCTGACGGCATCGCGAGCCGAACTCGGACGACGAATTGGCTGGTCAGCTCGCTTTTTGGGAGGTTCGGGCACCTTCAAATCCGCCAATCGACATTATAAGCTCATTTTTGACCGTTTTTCGTCCCCGACGACTTGATCCCGATCAATGACGAGGCGCGCCGGTAGAACGGCGCGCGAACCCATCTTCAGGCTCTGCCGTATCTGTTTGACGATTTTCAAAATCCGGACGATTGCGCTACCCATGACCACGCTCAACGGCAGCGACAAGTTCTACAGCAGCATTCCGGTGTTTCGCGGGTTTGCCAGCCTGATGGACCCGGCGCTCTATTCGCCGCTGCCGGATGACTGGAGCATCGGCGTTGCCGATATCGTGGAATCGACCAGGGCGATTGCGCAGGCGCGTTACAAGGCGGTCAATATGGCCGGTGCCGCGGTCATCGCGGCCGTCACCAATGCCTTCGAAGGACGCGAGTTTCCGTTCGTGTTTGGCGGCGATGGCGCAAGCTTTGCGGTGGCGCCGGACGATCTTGAGCGCGCCCGCGAGGCGCTCGCGGCGACCGCGATCTGGGTCAAGGAAGATCTCGACCTGATGATGCGGGTGGCTCTGGTGCCGGTCGCGGCGGCGCGGGCAAAGGGTCTGGACGTTCGCGTTGCCCGCTTTGGGCCGTCGCCAAATCTCTCTTATGCGATGTTTTCCGGCGGCGGCCTCGGCTGGGCCGAAGCTGCGATGAAGCGTGGCGAGTTCGCGGTGCCGATGGCGCCGGCAGGCACGCAGCCGGATCTCTCCGGGCTTTCGTGCCGTTTCGAGGAGATTCCCACGGTGCGCGGTCTTATCCTTTCTATTCTGGTGTTGCCGGCGCAAGGCGCCGACGATACCGCCTTTCGCAAGGTCATCGAGGACATCATCGCGCTGGTCGAGCGCAGTCCGGATTCCGGGCGGCCGGTGCCACCGGATGGCCCACCGCTTCGCTGGCCGCCGGCCGGGGTCGAATTCGAAGCGCGCGCGCGGCGCGGAGGGGCACTGTTCAAGCGTCGCGCGGCCGTGCTCGCGCATACGCTGTTTGCCTATTTGATCATGCGCTTTGGCATCAGCGTCGGCGGCTTTGTGCCGAAAACCTATGTGCGGCAGGTCGTGGAGAATTCCGACTTCCGCAAATACGACGACGGATTGCGAATGGTCCTCGATTGCACGCCGGACCTGGAGCGCAAGCTGACGGAGCGCCTCACAGCGGCGGCTTCGGCCGGGATCGCAAGATACGGACTGCACCGGCAGGATGCCGCGATGATGACCTGCTTCACTCCGTCGGCGCTTCGCAGCGACCATGTGCATTTCATCGACGGTGCGCGGGGTGGCTATGCCTCGGCGGCGACGGCGCTGAAAGCGGCGCTGGCCTGACGGCGTCTCGGCTACCGCTCACCTTGAGGTTCGCGTCCAGGTCTCTCCGCCACAGAATCCACCGACGCAGCCTTCGACTCTCAACGTGGCCGGTCCGGCGACCAAGATGTTGCTTGCATAGGTCTTGCCATCGTCGGCGTTGTAGATCTGGCCGGACCATTTGTTCGGGCCGGCGGGCCGCATGCCGGAGAACAGCGGAAGCCCGATGATGGGTCGCCTTGCCAGGGCCGGGTTAGGGTTCTTGTCGTCAACCTGGGGCTTTCCGGTCGCGGGATCGATCGGGTCTTTCAGCCAGACGACGACCCCGCAAATCCCGCTTCCGCATTTGCTGACGCGCACCTTTGCGTCCCCCGCCTGCGTCAACCAGATACCGTCATGTCCGCCACCAGCCTGGGCTTTCGATGGCGCTGCGGCAAACAGCGCCGCCAAAGTCGCAACAATAATGGAAATGCCTAATCTGCAAGCCATTGAGCTCTCCAGGAGGAAACGGGGTTGCATAGCAACAAATCACATTTGTGCAATGCTATATCTGCGGTTTCGCAAGGCGCGCTGCAGCCTTTTCCGACATCGCGTGAGTGCGGGCCAGACGCTTGAGGGGTCCCCAGCGGGTGACGCGAATGGATAGGGCGGTGCCGAGGCCCAGCACGATCATACCCCCGCCGACCAGGGCAAACAGCGTCCACGCCGGTGCGTCGATCGAGGCCAGCCACCATCCGCCGATCGCGACGATCGCCAGCCGCAATAGCGTCGGCAGGATCGGCGACGTCAGCAGGCCGTTCAGGGGCGCGCTGACCGCAGGTGCGTCCAGCGGGGCGTCAATGGTCATGCGTCACCGGAAGGTCCGCGTCACCGGGCGGAGTTAGATTATGATCGACATACTATAAACCGGGCCGAACGGATGCCGCCCCGGCCTGTGCAGGGGTTACCAAGGCAAGCCGCATAGGTCGATGGTGCCTTGCAGCGGCGCGCGACGCTTGAGATCGAAGACAAAGGGCGACATCGCCTCGAAGCGGATTTTACCGGCCGGTTGCTCGGCGTAAATCTCGCCGGTGAAAGGGTGCCAGCCGCGCGACTGATAGAACGCAAAATTACGCGGCTCGCAGAACAGGAGCGCGAATTGCACGGCATCGTGATCGCGCATGGTCTGGACGGCCGCATTGAGCGCGATGCTGGCATAGCCGTGGCGGCGACAATCGGCGCGGGTCGAAACGCCGCCGATGCCGCCGATGTGAACCTTTCGGCCGTTCCAGGTCACCGTCCTGAAGAAAATGCCGACGTGACAGGCAAGACCACCGGTGAGGTCTTCCTTGGGCGCCTCAATCAGCACGCGCAGTTCGGCATTGGCCCATTTGATGTGACCCCAGGGCAGCTTTTCGAGGACATCGGGCGGCCAGACCGCGTCCAGCAGAGCGGTTCGGCAAGCGCCCAAGATGCGTCTCCGTTCAGAATGTCGATCTCGATACCCATTGCACCCGCCTCGCTCGCAGCGCGCGTGCCCTCTATACGTGCAGCGCGCTCGGCAAATTACCGACTCCGGTGCCAAAGCAGGCAGAATTCCGTGTAATCAGGAAATTGCCCCCTTCAGACGGGTGCGCTCGGCGCATTTGACGGATTGATCGTCCCAAATTGCGGTGTTTAAGAGCGATGGAACCTTCTATAAGGGTTCCCGTTAAGCCACGTCTCCCATCATTTTCGGACATCACCCCATGACCTTCACGCTTCCCAACCTTCCCTATGCCTATGACGCGCTCGCGCCCCATATGTCGAAGGAAACGCTGGAATATCATCACGACAAGCATCATCAGGCCTATGTGACCAACGGCAACAATCTGCTGAAGGGGACCGAATTCGAGGGCAAGTCCCTCGAGGAGATCGTCAAAGGCTCGTTCGGCAAGAATGCGCCGCTCTTCAATAACGCCGGCCAGCACTACAACCACCTGCATTTCTGGAACTGGATGAAGCCCAATGGCGGCGGCGGCAAATTGCCCGGCCGTCTGGAAAAGAAGATCGCCGAGGACCTCGGCGGGCTCGAGAAATTCAAGACCGATTTCGCCGCCGCCGGCGTCGGCCAGTTCGGTTCGGGCTGGGCCTGGTTGTCGGTGAAGAACGGCAAGCTCGAAATCTCCAAGACCCCCAACGGCGAAAACCCGCTGGTGCATGGCGCCACGCCGATCCTCGGCGTCGACGTCTGGGAGCACTCCTATTACATCGATTATCGCAATCGCCGTCCGGATTATCTGAAGGCGTTCGTCGATCATCTGGTGAACTGGGAGTATGTCGACCAGCTGTTCTCGAAAGCCTGACCTGACGAGCTAGCAATCCAAGGGAGCGGCAGCATCGAGCTGCCGCCCTTTTTCGATTGGTGCGCCGTTTTGTGGCGCTTGCGGGGATCACGTGCTTGCGGCAAAACCAGCGGTGCCGGCGGCCTCGTTCTGGGAAAGCTTAAGATGAACTATCTTCTGGTTTTTATCGGTGGCGGACTTGGCTCGTCGCTGCGTCACACCATCAACGTCGTTTGCACACGCGCCTTCGGTACTGGTTTTCCGTATCACACCTTCATCATCAACATCACCGGCTCGACCATCATGGGCCTGATCGCGGGCTATCTCGCGTTCCAGGGCGACGCCTCGCAGCACTGGCGGTTGTTTTTGATGACCGGCATTCTCGGCGGCTATACCACCTTCTCGGCGTTCTCGCTCGATAGCGCGCTGCTTTACGAGCGGGGCGAAATCGGCCTTGCGGCTCTCTACGTGCTCGGATCGGTCGTGCTTTCCATTCTGGGCCTGTTCGCCGGCCTGGCGCTGGTTCGCCATCTGACGTGAACCGGAGCGTTTTCGAGCAAGGTGGATACCGGTTTGCGCGAGGAAATCGCGTTAGAGTGAGGACCGGCGGGCCATAGGGTCGATAGCCTCGATGGACTTCGGTTATGTTATAATATAACATTTATCCATGGCCCCACCCTCCCAACCCCACAGTCACGTGCATGACCACGGGCACACCCACGCCCACAGCCACGGCTTGGCTTCGCCCCATCCGGCGCAGACGGTGTCCTGGTCGATCCTGCGCATGACCGTGATCTCCCGGCTCGTTGCCGCGCTCGCGGTGAGCGCCGGCCTGTGGGCCATCGTGTGGCTGGCGATGAGGTGAGCATGGCCGCGCAACTGCAATTCCGCGATGTCACGCTGGGCTACGACCGGCATCCGGCGGTGCATCACCTCGATGGCGAAGTCGCGCCCGGCGCGTTGCTCGCCATTATCGGCCCGAACGGCGCCGGCAAGTCGACGCTGTTTCGAGGGCTGGTCGGCATCCTCAAACCGCTGGCGGGCACGATCCTGACAGGCGGCCTCGATGTCAGGGATATCGCCTATCTGCCGCAGACGGCGGATATCGACCGCAGCTTTCCGATCTCGGTGTTCGATTTCGTCGGCACCGGGCTTTGGCGTAGGACCGGCCTTTTCGGTGGCATCGGCAAGGACGCGCGCGACAGGATTGCGCAGGCGCTCACGGCCGTCGGCCTCAGCGGCTTCGAGAACCGCACCATCGGCACGCTGTCCGGCGGGCAGATGCAGCGTATGCTGTTTGCGCGGGTGCTGTTGCAGGACGCGCGCCTGATCGTGCTCGACGAACCCTTCAACGCCATCGACGCCAAAACCTCGGCCGATCTGCTGGCGCTGGTCAAGCGCTGGCATGCCGAGAAACGCACGGTGTTGGCCGCGCTGCACGATATGGATCTCGTGCGCGCCAATTTCCCGGAAACCCTGCTGCTGGCGCGGGGAGAGGTCGCCTGGGGCTTAACCGCCGAGGTGCTGACCGCGGAGAATCTCCAGGAAGCGCGGCGGATGTGCGAAGCCTTCGACGACAGCGCGGCTACCTGCGCCGTCGACGATGTGCCATCACAGGCCGCCTGAAGATCATGGGTCGATAGTGCGATGATCTACGACGCGCTGATCGCGCCATTCACCGAATTCGAATTCATGCGCCGGGCGCTGGCGGCGGTGATTGCGCTTTCGCTCGCCGGTGCGCCGATTGGCGTGTTTCTGATGCTGCGGCGCATGAGCCTCGTCGGCGACGCCATGGCGCATGCCATCCTGCCGGGTGCGGCGATCGGCTTCCTGCTGTCGGGCCTCAATTTGTTCGCGATGACGGCAGGCGGGTTGATCGCGGGTTTTACCGTCGCGATCCTGGCGGGGGCGGTGGCGCGCACCACCGAGCTGAAGGAAGATGCGTCGCTGGCCACATTCTATCTGGCGTCGCTCGCGCTCGGCGTGACGATTGTTTCGATCAAGGGCACCAATATCGATCTCTTGCATGTGTTGTTCGGCAATATCCTGGCGATGGACGACCCGACGCTGCTGGTTATCGCGTTCAACGCGACCATAACCCTTGTCGTGCTGGCGGTGATCTACCGTCCGCTGGTGATTGAAAGCGTCGATCCTGTTTTCCTGCGCACCGTGAGCCGCGCCGGCGCGCCCGCGCATCTGGCGTTTCTCGCACTCGTCGTCGTCAACCTCGTCAATGGCTTTCAGGCGCTCGGCACCTTGCTCGCGGTGGGGTTGATGATCCTGCCCGCGGGCATTGCCCGGTTCTGGTCGCGCGATATCACCGGCATGATCTGCATCGCGGTCGTCAGCGCGATCGTCTCGGGCTATGCCGGACTGGTGCTGTCGTTCCAGACCAGGGTGCCGTCGGGCCCGGCGATCATTCTGGTGGCAACGGTGCTCTATATCGCCTCGGTCTTGTTCGGAAACGTCCGCGGCGTGGTCAGGCAGATGTTTCCCGGCCGCCATCTCGAGGCATAGCGATGCGCACGGCGCGGTGTCTCAAGCCGTGGCTGATTTGTCTGGCGCTTGCGATCTCGGCCGCGCCGCTGCGCGCGCAGGATCGGCAGCAACATCCCTTAAAGGTCGTCGCCAGCTTCTCCATCCTCGGCGATTTCGTGAAGAATGTCGGCGGCGAGCGCGTCGACGTGACGACGCTGGTTGGCGCCGATGGCGACGTGCACGTCTACGCACCTGCGCCCGCGGACGCCAGGAAGATCGCCGATGCAAAGCTCCTCGTCATCAACGGTCTCGGTCTGGAGGGCTGGCTGCCCAGGCTCTTGCAGGCTTCAGGGGGCAAGGCGCCGATCATCACGGCGACCAAGGGCATCGCGCCGCTCAAGCTCGGCTCCGATGCCGATCCGCATGCCTGGCAATCGGTTGAGAACGCGAAAAAATATGTGACGAATATTCGCGATGCGCTTGCCGCCGCCGCCCCCGCGGATGCCGAAGTTTTTCGCAAACAGGCGGAAACCTATCTGGCAAAACTCGATGCGCTCGACCGCGAGGCGCGGGCAGCGGTCAGGCAAATTCCGGAAAGCCGCCGCAAGGTGATCTCCACCCATGATGCCTTCGGCTATTTTGCGGCGGCCTATGGCATCCAGTTCATCGCGCCCTTGGGCGTTTCCACCGAATCCGAGGCCAGCGCCCGCGACATCGCCGGAATCATCGCCCAGATCAAAGCGGAAAAAATTCCGGCTGTTTTTCTTGAAAATATCAGCGATCCCCGCCTGATCCGGCGGATATCGGCCGAGACCGGCGCCAAGGTGGGCGGAACGCTGTTTTCCGATAGTTTGACGGGTGAAAAGGGCGATGCCCCCACTTACATTGACATGGTCAGGCACAATATAAAGGCTTGACCAGCGCGCTGGCCGATTAGGGCAGGGGCCCTCCCTGTTGCCGCGCCAAATCCCAGCGCCAAGAGTTTTCGCGCCAAGTCTTGGCGCCAAGTCTTGGCGCGAAGTCCCGTTTTCGGAGCCACCATGCCAGAACTGACGTCCCAAAAAATTCCCGTGACCGTGCTGACCGGCTATCTCGGCGCCGGCAAGACCACCCTGCTCAACCGCATCCTGTCGGAAAACCACGGCAAGAAATACGCCGTCATCGTCAATGAATTCGGCGAGATCGGTATCGACAATGATCTGATCATCGGCGCGGACGAGGAAGTCTTCGAGATGAACAATGGCTGCGTCTGTTGCACGGTGCGCGGCGATCTCGTGCGCATCCTCGATGGTCTGATGAAGCGCAAGGGGAAATTCGACGCCATCATCGTCGAGACCACCGGTTTGGCCGATCCGGCGCCGGTGGCGCAGACCTTTTTCGTCGACGAGGACGTGCAAAAGAACGCCCGGCTCGATGCGGTCGTGACGGTGGCCGATGCGAAATGGCTGAGCGACCGTCTGAAGGACGCGCCGGAGGCCAAGAACCAGATCGCCTTCGCCGACGTCATCGTGCTCAACAAGACCGATCTCGTCTCCAGGCCGGAGCTTGCCGAGGTCGAGGCGCGGATCAGGGCCATCAACCCTTACGCCAAACTGCATCGCACCGAGCGCTGCCAGGTCGCGCTGTCGGACGTGTTGGAGCGCGGCGCGTTCGATCTCGACCGTATCCTGGAGATCGAACCGGAATTTCTCGACGCCGGCGACGACCACGATCATCATGACCAGACCATCACCACCACGGTCATGATCATGACCACGATCACGGTCACGGCCATGATAATCATAGTACTGGCGGGTTGAAGCATTACCATGACGAGGACATGCAGTCGCTGTCGCTGCGATCGGACAAGCCGCTCGATGCCACCAAATTCATGCCCTGGCTGCAGAACCTCGTCGCCAGCGAGGGCCAGAAGATTTTGCGTTCGAAGGGAATTCTCGCTTTCAGCGACGATGACGACCGCTACGTCTTCCAGGGCGTGCACATGATGCTGGAAGGCGACCACCAGCGGGCCTGGAAGGACGGCGAACCGCGCCAGAGCCGTCTCGTCTTCATCGGCCGCGAATTGCCCGAGCAGACGATCCGCGAGGGTTTTGAGAGCTGTATCACCACGTGATGACAGAATTCGGTCCCGGCGAATCCGCCTCCATCATTTCCGTCACCGATCAGGTGCGTAGCGTGACGATCGGTGCGCCGGTCGCCTCCGTGCACTTTCTTGGGCCTCACGCAGCGTTCGTCGGTGCCGAGGAAAATGTGTTCCTCGTCAACGGGGAGGGCGAGATCTCCCGGGTTTCCGTTCATGGCGGCGGCATCCTGTGCGCCGCATCCGACGGGGCGCGCATCGTCATGGGTGGCGATGACGGCAAGCTCGTCGCGCTCGACGCCAAGGGCGAGGTCACGCTGCTGGCGACTGACCCGAAACGGCGCTGGATCGACAGCGTCGCGCTGCATCCCGATGGCGCCGTGGCCTGGTCGGCCGGCAAGACGGCCTTTGTCCGTAGCGGCAAGAATGAAGACAAATCGCTCGACGTGCCCTCGACGGTCGGCGGTCTTGCGTTCGCGCCGAAGGGCTTGCGGCTGGCGGTCGCTCACTACAACGGCGTGACGCTGTGGTTTCCCAATATGGCGGCGAAGCCGGATTTCCTGGCGTGGGCGGGCTCTCATCATTCCGTGACGTTCAGCCCCGACAACAAGTTCCTGGTCACGGCGATGCACGAGCCGGCGCTGCACGGCTGGCGGCTCGCCGACAACAGGCACATGCGCATGACCGGCTATCCCGGACGGGTCCGGTCGATGTCGTGGAGCGCCGGCGGCAAGGCGCTGGCGACATCAGGCGCCGACACCGTCATTCTGTGGCCGTTCGGCAGCAAGGACGGTCCAATGGGCAAGGAGCCCGCGATGCTGGCGCCGCTGCAGGCGCGCGTCAGCGCGGTCGCCTGCCATCCCAGGCAGGACATCCTCGCCGCCGGCTACAGCGATGGCACCATTCTGATGGTGCGGATGACCGATGGCGCCGAAATCCTGGTCCGGCGGAACGGCGCCGCGCCGGTCGCTGCGCTGGCCTGGAACAGCAAGGGCACGCTGCTGGCTTTCGCCGCGGAGGATGGCGACGCAGGCCTGCTGCCGCTTTGACGGTTCTCCGGTTCCCGGTCATTCCGGGGCGCGCTGCCGCGCACCCGGAATCCCGAAGTTGTCCTGCGTTTCAACTATATCGAGGTTCCGGGTTCGCTCGTTACACTCGCGCCCCGGAACGACGCCGCGAAACTACCGCACCAGCACGTTCCTGAACTGCCAGGGATCGGACGTGTCGATGTCTTCCGGGAACAGCCCGGGCCGGTCCGAGAGCGGCGTCCAGTCGGTGTAAAAGCCTTTTACCGGGCCGAGATAGGGCCGCTGGATTTCAAGGCAGCGGTGGAAATCCATCTCATCGGCCTCGACGATCCCGGCGGTGGGATTTTCCAGCGCCCACACCATGCCAGCGAGCACCGCCGACGACACCTGCATGCCGGTGGCGTTCTGGTAGGGCGCAATCGCCCGGGTTTCCTCGATCGACAATTGCGATCCGTACCAATAGGCGTTCTTGGCGTGGCCGTAGAGCAGCACGCCGAGTTCGTCGACGCCATCGACGATCTCGTGCTCATCGAGAATGTGCCATTTCTGCTGCATCTTGCCGGTCGCGCCAAAAATCTCGTGCAGCGAAAGCACGGCGTCGTTGGCGGGATGATAGGCGTAGTGGCAGGTCGGGCGGTACGCCACGTTCCGGCCGTCCCGCACGGTGAAATAATCCGCGATCGAAATCGCCTCGTTGTGCGTGACCAGGAAGCCGTATTGTGCGCCCGGCGTCGGGCACCAGGAGCGTACGCGGGTGTTGGCGCCGGGCTGCAGCAGATAGATCGCCGCGCCACAGCCGTCCGGGTGGGTGCGGCCATTGTCCGGCATCCATTTCTCATGGGTGCCCCAGCCGAGTTCGGCCGGCTGCATGCCCTCGGAGACGAAGCCCTCGACCGACCAGGTATTGACGAAGACGTCTATCGGCTTCGGATTCCTCGATCGCTGGGTGTCGCGCTCGGCGATATGGATGCCCTTGACGCCGAGTTTCCGGGCGAGCTGGCCCCAGCCTTCCCGGCTGTTCGGCTCGTCGAACGGCGTGTTGGTGTCGCGGGCGATGTCGAGCAGCGCCTGCTTGACGAACCACGACACCATGCCGGGGTTGGCGCCACAGGTGGAGACGGCGGTCGGGCCGCCCGGGCTCTTGTGCTTGGCGGCGAGCAGGGTCTCGCGCAGCGCGTAATTGGAGCGTTTTTCCGGGCCGATATTCTTGTCGAAGTAGAAACCGAGCCACGGCTCCACGACGGTGTCGATATAGAGCGTGCCGATCTCGCGGCACAGGGTCATGATATCGACCGAGGAGGTGTCGACCGACAAATTGACGCAAAAGCCCTGACCGCCGCCGGCGGTCAATAGCGGCGCCAGCACGTCGCGATAATTGTCGCGGGTAACGGCCTGTTTGATGAAACGCACGCCGTGCTGTTTGGCGAGTTCGCCGTCCTCATGCGGATCGATGATGACGAAGCGCGATTTGTCGTATTCGAAATGCCGTTCGATCAGCGGCAGCGTGCCTTTGCCGATCGAGCCGAAGCCGATCATGACAATGGGGCCGGAAATTTTCGCGTGGATCGGCGGGCTCATGGGGTGGTCTCCGGAATAGGCTGGGTGAGGCGATGAGGAAAAAATTGAGGGATCAGGCGCTGCGTCGCTTCGCGGTCACTTCGATCTCGATCCTCATCTCGGGCTTCAGGAGCGCGGCGATGACGAGGAGGGTTGCGGCCGGCCTGATATCTCCAAGCCTTTCGCCGCAGACAGCGAATACCGCATCGGCGTCGGCGGCGTCGGTGACATAATAGGTCGCGCGGACGATGTCGGCCATGGTGAAACCGCCATCCTTCAGCGTGGCTTCGATGGTCTTGAAGCAGTTTCGTGTCTGGCTCGTGACATCCGCCGGCATCGTCATGGTGGCGTAGTCGTAG
This sequence comes from uncultured Alphaproteobacteria bacterium, assembly GCA_963753875.1. Taxonomy (GTDB): domain Bacteria; phylum Pseudomonadota; class Alphaproteobacteria; order Rhizobiales; family Xanthobacteraceae; genus Bradyrhizobium. Next base: position 36,651 of record CAVWDY010000005.1, read on the forward strand.
CCGGTGGTGCCGGCGACGAAGGCGAAATCTCCGTCGACCACGGCGCGGCTGTAGCCGGCGGTCTTTTCAAAGGGCGAGCCGGTGGAAATGAGACGGCGGGACATCCTGGACCTCGATGTTCAAACAAGAAGATGGCGCTGGCTTTGGCGCGGGTTTACGGACTTTTCCCCGATACGCGCAACCCTTCGCTATATCAGGGCGAACGCTGTGTCACGTCGGAGGACGGGGGTGCGGCCGAGCCCCATCGGCGCACGAAGATGTCCCTGACGATCATGACGGCCAGCGCGATCATCAGGATGGTGGTGACGGCGCGGCGGACGCGTGAAGGCGCAGCCTCGCGCATGGTGGTTAGGCTCTCCGGCATGATGCGACCGTTCAGGCGGCGCGCGGCACGGCGCGCAGTGCCTTCTTGCTGAGGGCTGCCTTCGTTTTCGGCATTAGAACCCTTTCCGTTTCGATGGAATCGAAACGGGGCTCCGGCACGATCATGCCCCAGGCGCCGTCGAGGGCACCCTTGTGCAGCTCCAGACCAAGCAGACGGTCGCGTTCGAACGGGCCGGGCAGCGACAATTCGCCGGTCTTCAGCGCCGAGAAGCCGAAGCGGGCGTAGTACGGCGCGTCGCCGAGCAGGATCACCGCGCGATGGCCACGCGCCTTCGCCGCCGCGAGCGCGTGGTCCATCAGCGCAGCCCCGACGCCGAGCTTGCGGCAGGTGTTATCTACCGCCAGCGGGCCGAGCACCAGCGCCGGGACACCCCCGGCGCTGACGTGCCACAACCGCACGGTTCCCACCAATTTTCCCTGGCGCACGGCCGAGAAGGCGAGGCCTTCGGCGGGCGCACGTCCGTCGCGCAGGCGCTGGCAGGTGCGTAAGCTTCGGGTCGCGCCAAAGCAGGCATCGAGCAGCGCTTCGCGCGCGCCGACGTCCGAGGCACGCTCCGCACGGATCGCGAACGGAGCGGCGTCGGTCGGGGGGACAATCCGGGTCTTCCGCAAAGCGGTCATGGCACGTCAGTCCTCGCTTGCAACGGCGATGCGCCGCCAAACGTTGTTAGCAAATTTGCATGTGAGAAGGGTGGGAGCCGGCGGACCGGCTCCCGGTTTTCTCGCGCCTCAGAGAGGCAGGATCAGATGTGGTAGGTCCGCAGCGGCGGGAAGCCGTTGAAGGCCACCGACGAGTAAGTCGACGTATACGCGCCGGTTCCCTCGATCAGCACCTTGTCGCCGATCTCGAGCGTCACCGGGAGCGGGTACGGCATCTTCTCGTACAGCACGTCGGCGGAATCGCAGGTCGGGCCCGCGAGCACGCACGGCGTCATTTCCGCGCCGTCATGCGGCGTGCGGATGGCATAGCGGATCGACTCGTCCATGGTCTCGGCGAGACCGCCGAACTTGCCGATGTCCAGATACACCCAGCGCACATCGTCCTCGTCGCTCTTCTTGGAGATCAGAACGACTTCGGTCTCGATGACGCCCGCATTGCCGACCATGCCGCGGCCCGGCTCGATGATGGTCTCCGGGATCTGGTTGCCGAAATGCTTGCGCAGCGCGCGGAAGATCGACCGCCCGTATTGCACGACCGGAGGAACGTCCTTGAGGTACTTGGTCGGGAATCCGCCGCCCATGTTGACCATGGAGAGGTTGATGCCCCGCTCCGCGCAGTCGCGGAACACCGTCGAGGCCATCGCCAGCGCGCGATCCCACGCCTTCACCTTGCGCTGCTGCGAGCCGACATGGAACGAGATTCCATAGGGCTCCAGTCCCAGCCGCTTGGCGAGGTCGAGCACGTCGACAGCCATCTCCGGATCGCAGCCGAACTTGCGCGACAGCGGCCATTCGGCGCCTGCGCAATCATAGAGAATGCGGCAGAACACTTTTGAGCCGGGCGCGGCACGGGCGATCTTCTCGACTTCCGCGGTGCAATCGACCGAGAACAGGCGAATGCCGAGCGCGAAGGCGCGCGCGATATCACGCTCCTTCTTGATCGTGTTGCCATAGGACACCCGCTCCGCCGACGCCCCCGCGGCCAGTGCCATCTGGATTTCGGCGACCGAGGCGCAGTCGAAGCACGAGCCCATCGAGGCCAGCAGCGACAACACTTCCGGCGCCGGGTTTGCCTTCACCGCATAGAACACGCGGCTGTCCGGCAGCGCCTTGGCGAAGCTCTGATAGTTGTCGCGCACGACTTCGAGGTCGACGACGAGGCACGGCTCGACGTCCTGGCCCTCGTTGCGGCGGTTGCGCAGGAATTCCTGAATGCGTTCGGTCATCGTAGCACCCTCCCAAACGGCCCAGCGACGGGACACGTTCAAAAATGATCTCGGATAAGAGCGCTCCGGCCACCTCGCGCGATGGAGGCGCGACGAAGCCAAAAAACTCAAACCGAACTGTGCTGCCGTGGATTGGTTGGGAAGGATCCCGCCCGCACACCTGGCAATGAAGGACAAGCCTCTTCGGTATTCGCGCCGGCTGGTGGAAAGCCGGCAGAGACCAAAAAAGCCCGATCCGTCGTTGCTTTAAGTCGCGTCCCCCGTTGAGAACGAGGTGCGCCGGTTCGCCTCCGGCTGCCAGTCACGGTTGCAAGGAGCGAAGCGACCTTCAACGGCATCTCTTGAGAGAGGTGCTGGCCTATCAAGCCTGGACTTATTAGGTCTCGGACTTGAGCGACCCTCGGTTCTTCATCCCTTGGCGGCTGTCCGGCCTCTTGTCCGGATACCTACCGACTGACACACGACCACAGGCACGTGCGAAATTGGGCAAGATTGCAAATAAGGGTTTTGAGTTTGCTTCGCAACAATTTTTTTAGGCTGTCGCGAAATTTCCCTAACACGTGCTTACGTCGCCGCGCTTCACGCGCGTGAAAGCCGTGTTGAAAATGAACAGGCGTTAAGTTTCTTTAACGATGCGTAAGCATTTGACGTGAAGCGCCGCGCGGCTTCGTCGCGCAGCCGATCTACGCGCGGCGCGTGAACGGCTCGACGCGCTGCGCCGCGCGGATGAACGCCGCCATGATGAACACGCCGATCGCGAACAGCACGGCCTGCAGGATGTGCGCGCCGGTGTCGTCGAGGCCGAACAGGATCGCCAGCGCCCAACCGCCGGCGAACGCCGCGCCGAACACTTCAGCGCCGATCAGGATCGCCGCACTGATCACGGTGATGACGCTGGGCCAGATGATCTGGCGGGCGCTGGTCGGGGAAGCTTGTGAACTCATGGGCTAGATCCTGTTCAGGGGCCGCAATCTCTATGAAAAGGACCGCGCTATCAAGCGTAAAAGGCCCAAAAAAGCCCTATCGCGTGATATAGCGTCCCCTATCAAATTGGGACGTAAACGGGAATTGTTATGGCAGACACCCAGGAAATGACGGCCACTCCGCGTGGCCAGGTAAATCCTCTGCTGCGGGCGTGGCAGACGCCGTTCGAGACCCCGCCATTTGCCGACATTGCGCCGGAGCATTTCCTCCCCGCCTTCGAGCAGGCGTTTGCCGATCATGCGGCCGAGATCGCCGCGATCACCCATGATCCCTCCGCGCCGGACTTCGCCAATACCATCACCGCGCTGGAGCGCTCGGGCAAGCTGCTCTCCAGGGTTTCGGCGGTCTTCCATGACCTGGTGTCGGCGCATTCCAATCCGGCGCTGCTGGAGATCGACAAGGAGGTGTCGTTGCGGATGGCGCGGCACTGGAACCCGATCATGATGAACGCGGTGCTGTTCGGCCGGATCGCGCTCTTGCACGACAATCGCGCCGCGCTCGCCCTGACGCCTGAGCAGCTGCGGCTGCTGGAGCGGACCTATACGCGCTTCCATCGCTCCGGTGCCGGGCTCGACGAGGCGGCAAAGGCGCGGATGGCCGAGATCAATGAGCGGCTGGCGCATCTCGGCACGACGTTCGGCCACCATCTGCTCGGGGACGAACAGGACTGGTTCATGGAGCTTGGCGAGGCCGATCGCGACGGCCTGTCGGACAGTTTTGTCGCGGCGGCTAAATCCGCCGCCGAAGAGCGCGGCATGGCCGGCAAGGCGATCGTGACGCTGTCGCGGTCCTCGGTCGAGCCGTTCCTGAAGACCTCCAACCGCCGGGAACTGCGCGAGAAGGTCTACAAGGCCTTCATTGCGCGCGGTGACAACAACAACGCCAACGACAATAGCGAGATCATCGTCGAGATCCTTAAGCTGCGCGAAGAGAGCGCCAGGCTCCTGGGCTATCCGACCTTCGCCGCCTATCGCCTCGAGGACTCCATGGCCAAGACGCCGCAGGCCGTGCGCAGTCTATTGGAGCGGGTCTGGAAGCCCGCGCGGGCCCGGGCGCTGGCCGATCGCGACGCCCTGCAGGAACTGGTGGCGGAGGAGGGCGGCAATTTCGCGCTGGCGCCATGGGACTGGCGCTACTATTCCGAAAAGCTGCGCCAGCGCCGCGCCAATTTCGACGACGCCGCGATCAAGCCCTATCTGGCGCTCGACCATATGATCGAGGCCGCCTTCGACTGCGCGACCCGCCTGTTCGGCGTCACCTTCGCCGAGCGGAAGGATGTTCCGGTCTGGCATCCGGACGTGCGGGTCTGGGAGGTCAAGGACGCTGCCGGTAAGCACAAGGCGCTGTTCTATGGCGACTACTTCGCCCGACCCTCCAAGCGCTCCGGCGCCTGGATGACATCCTTGCGCGACCAGCAAAAGCTCGATGGCGACATCGCGCCCCTGATCATCAATGTCTGCAACTTCTCGAAGGGCGCCGACGGCGAGCCGTCGCTGCTGTCGCCGGATGACGCGCGGACCCTGTTCCACGAATTCGGCCACGGCCTGCACGGCATGCTGTCGGACGTGACCTATCCCTCGCTGTCGGGCACCAGCGTGTTCACCGATTTCGTCGAGTTGCCATCGCAGCTTTACGAGCATTGGCAGGAACAGCCGCAGGTGCTCCGGCAATTTGCCCGGCACTACCAGACCGGCGAGCCGCTGCCGGACGACCTGTTGAAGCGCTTCATCGCCGCGCGCAAATTCAACCAGGGCTTTGCCACGGTGGAGTTCGTCTCTTCGGCGCTGATCGACCTCGAATTCCACACCCAGCCGGCTTCCGCGAGCCGGGATGTGCGGGCGTTCGAACGGGCTGAGCTCGAGAAGATCGGGATGCCCGCGGAAATTTCGCTGCGGCACCGGCCCCAGCAATTCGGCCATATCTTCTCCGGCGATCATTACGCCTCGGGTTACTACAGCTACATGTGGTCCGAGGTGATGGATGCCGACGCGTTCGGCGCCTTCGAGGAGGCGGGCGATATTTTCAATTCCGCCGTCGCCAAACGCCTGCACGACGACATCTATTCGTCGGGCGGCTCGCGCGACCCGGAAGATGCCTATGTCGCGTTCCGCGGCCGGGAGCCGGAGCCCGACGCCTTGCTGCGTCGCCGCGGCCTCCTGGAAACACCCGAGGCCGCCTGACGTGAGCATTGCGATGCGCCGCTTGCTGGGTTTGCTGCTCTTGACCGGCGCGCTGGCGCTCGGTGCAAGGGTGGCAGAGGCGCACCCCCATGTCTGGATCACGGCAACGAGCGAGCTGATCTACGCCCCGGACGGCTCGATCACTGGCGTGCGCCACGCCTGGACCTTCGACGACATGTTCTCGACTTACGCGGTGCAGGGCATCGAGACCAAGACCCAGGGCGTCTACAGCCGCGAAGAGCTCGCCCCGCTGGCACAGACCAATGTCGAATCGCTGAAGGAGTTCGGCTTTTTCACCTTCGCCAAGGCCGACGGCAAGAAGGAGAAATTCCAGGAGCCGGTCGACTATTTCCTCGAATACAAGGATGGCTTGCTCACGCTGCATTTCACCTTGCCGCTGAAGAACCCGGTGAAACCGAAAGAGCTGGCGCTGGAGGTTTTCGATCCGACTTTCTTTGTCGACTTCAAATTCGCCGATAAGGACCCGGTCAGGCTGGTCGGGGCGCCCGCCGCCTGTCAGCTGAACTTCAAGCGGCCGAACGACGGCACCGTCAGCGCCCAGGCGCTCGGTGAGCAGACCTTTGCGAACGGCGACAATTCCAACTTCGGCGCGATGTTCGCCAACAAGATCACGGTGCAATGCCCATGAAATCGGGGTCCCGCCAAAAGTCCCGGCTGGACGTCGCGCTGGGACTGGCGATCTGCGCTTTGGCCCTGGCGGCCGTTTGGATGCTCGACGGTGCCATGCATGTCCTGATGGCGCAGACGCCTTTCGGCGGTCCGCGCCCCGGCGGCGCCGAGCCGCGGGTCGGCGGCATCGTTGGATGGGTGCTCGCCAGACAATCGGAATTTTATCGCGAGATGTCTTCGACGATTCGCGCCGCCAAGTCCGACGGCCTTGCGGTCTGGACGCTGCTTGGGATTTCCTTTGCCTACGGCATCTTTCACGCCGCCGGCCCCGGCCACGGCAAGGCGGTGATCTCGTCCTATCTGGTCGCCAATCAGGAGACCGCGCGGCGCGGCATCGCGCTGTCGTTCGCCTCCGCCTTGATGCAGTCGCTGGTCGCAGTGGCGATCGTCGGGGTTTGCGCTCTTCTGCTCAACGCCACCGCCAGGACCATGTGCGGGGCCGAAAGGGCGATCGAGATTGCGAGCTATGCCCTGATCGCGGCGTTCGGCGCCCGGCTGGTCTGGACCAAGGGCGGAGGTTTCATTCGGGCGCTGCGGGGGCCTCAGCCGGCGCTCGCGATGGCGGCGGCTGCGCACCATCACGGACATGATCACGATCACGGCCACGATCATCACCACCATAACCATCATCACCACGATGATCACGTTCATGACGAACATTGCGGCCACTCCCACGGCCCGGTTCCGAGCGAGCTTGCCGGGCCCGGCGGCTGGCGGCGCGGCTTTGGCGCGATCTTGGCCGTGGGGTTGCGGCCCTGTTCGGGCGCGATCCTGGTGCTGGTGTTCGCGCTGGCGCAGGGGTTGTTCTGGGCCGGCGTCGCCGCGACCTTCGTGATGGGGCTTGGCACCGCGATCACGGTTGCGGCCATCGCCGTCGTCGCGGTGTCGGCAAAGGATCTCGCGCGCCGCCTGAGCGGCGCAAGCGAAGGCGGCGGCGCGCTGTTCATGCGCGGGGTGGAATTCGGCGCGGCCGGATTGGTGCTGCTGTTCGGCGTCGGTTTGTTGTTCGGCTATCTCGCCGCCGAGCGGGTGACGTGCTTTTAGCGGCATCATGGCCCTGAGTTGAATCGGTGTGGCTCCTCTGGCGCCGCACCGATCAGGCCCGGCGAAACCGAAAGACGCGGAAACCGCCGCTCGGATTGGCTATAATGTCATTATGGAACGCGATGAAGCCATAAGCCGATTGCAGCAGCACGAAGCCGATTTGAAGCGGCTTGGCGTTGAACATCTTTACATGTTCGGCTCGACCGCGCGTGGCGAGGCGACTAACGATTCCGACGTAGACCTCTTTTTCGACTATCAAAAAGGCAAGCTCGGCGTGTACGAACTAATGGACGTGAAGGAATACGCCGCCAGCATTCTCGGCCGAAAGACCGACATCATGACGCGCGACAGCCTGCACAAGACCTTGCGGGAAGCGATAGAAGCAACAGCCGTCCGCGTGTTTTAGTGGTCGCCACGTCGCGTAAGGCGGATTAGCAAAGCGTCATCCGCCGCCAGCCGAAGCATCTCCCATGGACGAATTATATAACTCGCGTGTTTTTTTACTACGCGCGAGGCGCGCGCCATCAACCGGCTCTTAGAATGGTGGTCGTTGCAATAAAAACGCCCATGCCGATTAACCCCGGGAGAGCCAGCGCGATGGCGACGCCGATTGAAAAACGAAGGTCGGCCTGGCGCTGAATTTTTCGGTCTATGACTTTCGACGTGTATTCTGACGATCCGTTGGCTTTGTCGAGGTGCGTGAGTTGCGGCGGGTCGTTCGATGCCGAGAACGCAGCGATAACGCCACCGGCTTCGCCGACTTTTGTCGCGCTACAGGTTCGCGTGTTTTGGTTTTCGAATGCGACGCCGAGGAAATTGCCATCGCGCCAGATCAGCCGACACTTGCGGATAGTGCGAAAATTATCGAAGGACAATTCAAAATTCAGCGGCAGGACCGCCAAACCTTGTGTGCGAATGCCGGCCCCGGCGTTTGTGATGTCCGTGACGCCGCACGAGCGCACGCCGGTTTGTCCGCTAAAGAATAGCAACGCGGCTTTGGCAATTCTCGTTCTGCCGATGGATCTTCGATTATCCATCGTGATCTTGCGCGTGCTCGATGAATTTCTTGTAGATCCAACGCTGCCCGTCACGGCGCCGCCAGACCTTTCCGTACACCAGCCGCCCCGTTATCGATCGCCTTGGGAAGATGACCTTCCAAAGGTGCCATACACCGGCCCACGCCGGTCCCTGTTGCAGCGAATCGTCGATATCATTGTGCGCGTCGATGATCATGCGGTATGACCCTCCAGGAAAACAAAGCCGCCAAGCGGAATATGATCGCCTGACGGCTTTGCCTGGGGATGGTACCGGACGTAGGGCAATGTCCGATGCAGCATCAGTAGCGTATCTGCGTGACACCGCAACGAAACTCGTTCGTTAAGCTTGATATCGGCGGTGCCGGTTAATTCCGGAACCGCCGGCCTCTTCATCTTTCGCGAATGCTTCACTGGCGGTTTGAAAATTGGAGCATCTTCTAGATCGGCAGGAAGCGGCGAAGCAGCGGCATGAAGAAGATGGCGATGTTGATCGCAAAGCCGATGTTCCAGAGGATCGACCGCAGCGTGGGCCGATTGCCGAGGTAGGTGAAGACATAGGCGATCCGCACGATCAGGAACAGCACCGCCAATTCGTTGATCAGATTCTGCGGCGCGGCCCGAAATTCGGCCAGCAAGACGGCTACCGCGAAGAACGGAAACGTTTCGATCCCGTTGATGTGCGCGCCCAACGCGCGTGCCCGAAGTGGATCTTCGAAGAACGCCGGATCGCGCGGTTTGGAATTGTCGAAGCGACGAAAATTGAGCGCTTTGAAGGGTGCAATCGTCAGCAAATAGAGCATCACCGCTCCGAAAACGCACCATTCGGCGATTGTCATGGCTCCCCCGGCTCGCGGCGGTTATTGTTGGAGCATGATCTTTGGATAAACGAAGCCGTTTATCCGGGAAACCCGGCACCTACCCCGCTATCCACGTGCGGGCAGGCTTTCCCGGATCATGCTCTGGCGGACGACAGTATCGAAATTGCGGTTATCTTGACAAGGATGGCCCGACGCGCGAAGCCATCGCTACCATGAGCGCGGTTCTTCCCATCGAGCGAGCAAAGGCTGCCGCCGACGTCAGGCCGGAACGCGTCGGCGTTCTCCTGGTCAACCTCGGCACCCCCGACACCGCGGATACGCGCGGCGTGCGCGTCTATCTCAAGGAATTCCTGTCCGACCCCCGGGTGATCGAGGATCAGGGATTGCGATGGAAGCTGGTGCTGAACGGTATCATTCTGCGCGTCCGCCCGGCGCGCAAGGCACGGGATTACCTGAAGATCTGGAACACCGAGAGAGACGAATCTCCGCTCAAGACCATCACGCGCGCGCAGTCCGAGAAACTTGCCGCGGCCATATCGGATCACGACCATGTCGTGGTCGATTGGGCGATGCGCTACGGCAATCCGTCGATTGCCTCAGGGATCGACGCCCTGACGGCGCAGGGCTGCGACCGGTTATTGGTCGTGCCTCTCTATCCCCAATATTCGGCCGCGACCTCCGCCACCGTGTGCGACGAAGTGTTTCGCGTGCTGGGCCAAATGCGCGCGCAACCGACGCTGCGGGTGACGCCGCCCTACTACGACGATCCCGATTACATCGAGGCGCTGGAGGTCTCGATCAACACGCATCTTTCGAGCCTGCCGTTTCAGCCCGAAATCATCGTGGCCTCGTTCCACGGCATGCCGCAGAAATATGTCGACAAGGGCGATCCCTACCAGATGCAATGCATCGCCACGACGGACGCGTTGCGCAAGCGCATGGGCCTCGATGCTTCAAAACTCATCCTGACGTTCCAGTCGCGCTTCGGCTTCGACGAGTGGCTTAAGCCCTACACCGACAAGACGATGGAGAAGCTGGCCAAGGAGGGCGTGCGGCGCGTCGCCGTCGTCACTCCCGGATTTTCGGCCGATTGCCTGGAAACGCTGGAAGAAATCGCGCAGGAAAACGCTGAAATCTTCAAGCACAATGGCGGCGAGCAATTCGCCTTCATTCCCTGCCTGAACGACAGCGACCCCGGCATGGATGTCATCCGCCAGCTCGTGCTGCGCGAGCTTCAGGGCTGGATTTGATCGCTGTCTTCGCGGAGCCTTTCAACGGGCAGCGCTTTGCGGCGACGCGTTGGCTCGCAATGACGGCGGACGTCCGCGCCCCTACACCACGCCGGCGCGCAGGATGTCGTGCAGATGCACGATGCCGACCGGCTTGTTGGCCTCGGTCACGATCAGCGCGGTGATCTTCGAGGAGTTGAGGATTTCCAGCGCTTCGCTGGCGAGCAGATCGCCGCGAATCGTCTTTGGATTCTTCGTCATCACGTCGTCGACCAGCGCGGTCATCAGATCCGGGCGCATGTGGCGGCGCAAATCGCCATCGGTGACGATGCCGGCGATCACGCCGCGGGCGTCGACGATGCCGACGCAGCCAAAACCCTTCGACGACATCTCGACCAGCGCGTCCGACATTCTGGTTCCGAGCGGCTTCAGCGGCACCGCGTCGCCAGTGTGCATCAGGTCGCGGGTAAATTT
>CAVWDY010000006.1:0-130621 GCA_963753875.1 uncultured Alphaproteobacteria bacterium
TGATACGCCTCAAGCGAAATCGGCGGTTTCTTCCAGACTTCATTCATTTCTTAGCTCTCCGCCGATCCAGCTGGCCGCACCTTCTGCAATTCGGGAAAATCCTCTTCGCGGAATTCCTCGCCGCGCAGCGAATTGTCGCGATCATTGTCGTGCTCGAGACGGCGCAATTGCACGCGGCGGATTTTTCCGGAAATCGTCTTCGGCAATTCGGTCACGAGTTCGATCCGCCGGATGCGCTTGAACGGCGCAAGACGCGTGTGGAGGTGCCGAAAAATCGACAGCGCAGTCTCGCGCGAACGCTCCGCGCCCGACACCAGCAGCACATAGGCCTTGGGGATGGCAAGCCGGATGGGATCGGGGCTGGGGACCACGGCGGCCTCCGCGACCTTCTCGTGTTCCAGCACGATGCTTTCGAGTTCGAACGGACTGATCCGGTAATCGGACGACTTAAAGACGTCGTCGGAACGGCCGACGAAAGTCAGATAGCCCTCATCGTCGGCAAACACCACGTCCCCGCTGCGATAGAGATCGCCATCGGCACCGCTCAATGTGCCGTCGTCGCCCTGATAGCCCTGCATCAGGCCCGCCGGCCGCTCGGTGCCGAGCAACAAGGTAATCTCGCCCTCTGTCGTGATATGTCCGTCGCTGTCGGTGATCTGCACGCTGTATCCCGGCAGCGGCCGGCCCATCGATCCGACCTTCACCTTTTGCCCCGGCGAATTGCCGGCAAGCGCGGTGGTTTCGGTCTGGCCATAGCCGTCGCGGATCGTCAGTCCCCACGCCGCGCGCACCTGATCGATCACTTCGGGATTGAGCGGCTCGCCGGCGCCGCAGACCTCGCGCAAGCTGACCTTGAAGGCCGCAAGCTTCTCCTGAATGAACAGCCGCCACACCGTCGGCGGGGCGCACAGCGTGGTGACGCCGCAGCGCCCGATCGTTGCGAGCAATCCCTTGGCGTCAAAGCGCGGCTGATTGACCACGAACACGGTAGCCCCCGCATTCCAGGGCGCGAAGAAGCAACTCCAGGCGTGCTTGGCCCAGCCCGGCGAGGAAATATTCAGATGGACATCGCCCGGCTGCAGTCCCAGCCAGTACATCGTCGACAGCCCGCCGACGGGATAGCTGCGCTGGCTGTGGCGCACGAGTTTTGGCTTCGCCGTGGTACCGGAGGTAAAATAAAGCAGCATCGGATCGTCCGGCATGGTCGGCCCGTCCGGCGTGAAGGCCTCGGGAAATTCCGCGGCCTGTTCGTAGGCGAGCCAACCCTCCTTCGACGACGCATTGACGACGATGCGAACGAGCTGATCGCCGCCGAGGCCGGCGAATTTTCCGACCTGGTCTTGCGTCGCCACCACGACCTTGGCGCGGCCGCGATCGAGCCGGTCGCGCAGCTCGTCGGGCGTCAATAGCGTGGTGGCGGGGATCACCACCACGCCAAGCTTCATCGCCGCCAGCATCGTCTCCCAGAGCGGGACGACGTTGCCCAACAGTAGCAGCAGGTGATCGCCGCGCTTGAGCCCTTGCGCCCGCAGGAAGTTCGCGACCTGATTGGAGCGGCGCGACAGCGCGGCGAACGAAAGCTTCGTCTCGCGGTTGCTGCCGGCATCGACAATCCACAGCGCGGGGCGATCCTTGCTGTCCCCGTTGCGCGCCAGCTCCGCATCGAACCAGTCCAGCGCCCAGTTGAACGGTTCGGGATCGGGCCAGCGGAAATCCGCGACAGCCTTGTCGTAATCCGTCCGATGCCGGAGCAAGAAAGCGCGGGCTTCCTGGAATGTTGTCATGTCAAACCTTAGGTCTCACCCGGTTCACCGCCGTCATCCTGAGGAGCCGCGCGTCTCGCGCGGCGTCTCGAAGGATGCGCCGCATAAACCCGCCTTGTCATCCTTCGAGGCTCGCAAGAACTCGCACCTCCAGCGACAACGGCGAAGCCGTTGCGCAGGGATGACGGCAATCATTTTCCCGCCAACCCCCGGACATGCCGGATGATCCCGGAGAAATCGACCCCGCCGTTGCCTGCGGCATCGAACGCCTTGTAGATTTCCTGCGCATGTTTGCCGAGCGGCGTCGCGGCGCCGGCGGCCGTGGCCGCATCCTGCGCCAACGTCAGGTCCTTCACCATCAGGGCCGAGGCAAAGCCGGGTCTGTAGTCATTGTTTGCCGGCGAGGTCGGCACCGGACCCGGCACGGGGCAATAGGATGTCAGCGACCAGCATTGCCCCGACGACGTCGAGGCGACGTCGAACAGCGCCTGATGCGAGAGCCCGAGTTTTTCGGCGAGCGCAAAGGCTTCGCTGACCGCGATCATGGAAACCCCGAGGATCATGTTGTTGCAGATTTTCGCCGCCTGGCCTGCGCCGGCGCCGCCACAATGCACGATCTTCTTGCCCATCTTCTCCAGCACGGGCTTGGCGGCCGCGAATGCCTTTTCTTCGCCGCCGCACATGAAAGTCAGCGTCGCGCCCTTGGCGCCGCCGGTGCCGCCGGAGACCGGTGCATCGACCGACCCAACGCCGTGCTTGGAGGCCAGCGCATGGGACTTCTTGGCGCTTTCGACATCGATCGTGGAACAATCGACGATCAGCGCGCCTTTTGCCATCGCCGGGACAACTTCGTTCCAGACCGAGAGCACGTGCTTGCCGGCCGGCAACATCGTGATGACGGCCTCCGCGCCTTTGACCGCGGCCACTGCGCTGTCGGCAATGTCAGCGCCATCGGCTTTGGCTTGCTCGCGCAAGGCCCCCACCAGATCGAACGCGATCACCTTGTGGCCGGCCTTGACCAGATTGGCGGCCATCGGGCCGCCCATGTTGCCGAGACCGATGAATGCGATGCTAGCCATCTCCAATTTCCTCCGCTCAGGCGTCTCTCATTTGTCGTGCTAGATCATGATCCGATTAGATTGAATCGGATCATGATCTCATCTCTTTTTTTGAGCATGATCTTATCGGAAAACCGGTTCCCACTTTTCCGGATCATGCTCTAGAATACCAGCTCGTCGGCGCCGATTTCCGCGAAATAAGGCGCCAGCATCGCGGGCGTCACATCCTCGACGCGGGACGGCGACCACCTGGGATTGCGGTCCTTGTCGATGACGGCCGCGCGCACGCCTTCGCGAAAATCATCGCTTCGAAATACTTCAAGCGCGGCGCGATATTCCCGCACCAGACATTGCTCCAGCGACGATGAGCGTCGGGCCAGCCGCAGCAGCTTGAGGGTAACCACCATGCCGCGGGGCGACTTCTCGTTCAACGTCTTGAGCGTCGATTGGGCGGGCTCCGAACCATCGCCGTGAAGGGCGGCAAAAATATCTTCCATCCGATCGTGCGAAAACCAGCGATCGATGTCCGCTTGCATCGCGGCGACCGGGCCGGTGGTCTCGCCAGTCGCAAAGCCGTCAATAAGCGTCTTGACCTCGCCTGAAGCCGTGCCGGGCCGGATTCCTGCAAGAACCTCTCGCAAAGCGGGGAGCCTGCTTGACGGGACGACCGCGTCGGCAAAGTGCGCATGGATTGCGTCCGGCCCATTCATGATCTGTCCGGTCAAGCCAAAATAGGTGCCGATCTCTCCCGGCGACCGCGAGAGCAGCCAGGTGCCGCCGACATCGGGAAAGAATCCGAGACCGACCTCGGGCATCGCCAACTTGGTCTTCTCGGTGACGACGCGATGGCGCGCATGCGCCGACAAGCCGACGCCGCCACCCATCACCAATCCGTCCATGAACGCGATATACGGCTTTGGGAATTTAGCCATGCGCGCATTCATGATGTATTCCTGGCGCCAGAAGATCTTGCCAAGATCGCCACCGGCCCGCGAACTATCATAAAGTCCGCGAATATCGCCGCCCGCGCAGAGGCCCCGTTCGCCCGCGCCTTCGAGGAGTACCAACGCAATCGCCGGGTCGGACTCGAACTGACGGAGTGCCGCTTCGATGCCGAGCGACATTTCGAGCGTCATGGCATTGATTGCTTTCGGCCGGTTCAGGCGAATGACGCCGGCCGAACCTTCGCGTCGAACGATCAGATCGCCCTCGGAATCCACGACCGCAGCCGAAGCCGTCATCGCGCCCCCTCGACCAATTTGCGCGCCACGATCAGCCGCATGATCTCGTTGGTGCCTTCGAGAATCTGGTGCACGCGCAGATCGCGCACGATTTTCTCGATGCCGTATTCGCTGAGATAGCCATAGCCGCCATGTAGTTGCAGCGCCTGGTTGGCGACCTCGAATCCGACATCGGTGCCGAAGCGTTTTGCCATGGCGCAGAGCATCGTGGCATCCGCGTCCTTGCGGTCGAGCGCGGCGGCGGCGCGCCACACGAAGGTCCGCGCCGCCTCCAGTTCGGTCGCCATGTCGGCGAGACGAAATTGCAGCGCCTGGAATTCGTCGAGGCGCTTTCCGAAGGCCTTGCGCTCCTTCATGTAGGACAACGACCTGTCGAGCGCGTTTTGGGCGCCGCCCAGCGAACACGCCGCGATGTTGATGCGCCCGCCGTCGAGCCCGGCCATCGCGATCTTGAACCCGATGCCTTCGTCGCCCAGCCGGTTGGCGACCGGCACGCGCGCATTCTCGAAAATCACCGCGCGGGTCGGCTGCGCGTTCCAGCCCATCTTGCGCTCGTTGGCGCCGAGCGAGAGGCCGGGCGTGTCGCCTTCGATCACCAGCGTCGAGATGCCGCCGGGACCGCCCTCGCCGGTCCGCACCATCACCACGTAGATGTCGCCCTTGCCCGCGCCCGAAATGAACTGCTTCTGGCCATTGAGGACGTAGTGGTCGCCGTCACGGACCGCGCGGGTCCGTAAGCTGGCCGCGTCCGATCCCGAGCCGGGTTCGGTCAGGCAATAGCTCGCCAGACACTCCATGGTGCACAGCTTGGGCAGCCACTTCTTCCGCTGGGTGTCATCGCCATAGGCGTCGATCATCCAGGCGGCCATGTTGTGGATCGAGATGAAGGCCGACACCGTCGGACAGCCCTGCGCCAAGGCCTCGAAGATCAGCGCCGCGTCGAACCGCGTCAGCGCCGAACCGCCGACATCGTCGCGGATGTAGATGCCGCCGATGCCAAGCGTCGCCGCCTCACGCATCACGTCGACCGGGAAGTGCTTCTCCTCGTCCCAGCGGATCGCATGCGGCGCGATTTTTTCCGCGGCGAAATCCCGCGCCATATCGCGAACCGCAATCTGGTCCTCGTTGAGAGCGAATTGCATTTACCTACGCTGCCTGACTTTTTATTTGCGCATGATCTGATCGGAAAACCGGTGTCCACTTTGCGCCAACGCGGCCCTTCGGGTCCGGATCATGCGCTCAATTCATCGTCGGGATCGAGAACTCCGCGCCTTCCTTGACGCCGGAAGCCCAGCGCGCGGTCACGGTCTTGGTCTTGGTGTAGAAGCGGATCGAGTCCGGGCCGTGCTGGTTGAGATCGCCGAAGCCGGATTTCTTCCAGCCGCCGAAGGTGTAATAGGCGATCGGAACCGGGATCGGCACGTTGATGCCGACCATGCCGACATTGACCTTGGCAGCGAAATCGCGCGCGGCGTCGCCGTCGCGGGTGAAGATCGCAACCCCGTTGCCATAGTCATGATCCGACGGCAGCGCGAGCGCTTCCGAATAGTCCTTGGCACGGACCACGGACAGCACGGGGCCAAAAATCTCTTCCTTGTAGATTCGCATGTCCTTGGTGACGTTGTCGAACAGGCAGCCGCCCATATAGAAGCCTTTTTCATAGCCCTGCATCTTGAAGCCGCGGCCGTCGACCGCAAGCGTCGCGCCTTCCTTGATGCCGATATCGACGTAGTTCCTGACGCGCTCGACCGCCTCGCGCGTCACCAGCGGGCCGTAATCCGCGGACGGGTCGATCGAAGTCCCGATCTTCAAGGATTCGACGCGCGGGATCAGTTTTTCCATCAGCCGGTCGGCGGTGGTCTTGCCGACGGGGACTGCGACCGAGACCGCCATGCAGCGCTCGCCGGCGGAGCCATAGCCGGCGCCGATCAGGGCGTCCACCGCCTGGTCCATGTCGGCGTCCGGCATCACGATGGCGTGGTTCTTCGCGCCACCGAAACACTGGCAGCGCTTGCCGTTTTGCGCCGCGCGCTCGTAGATATATTGCGCGATCGGCGAGGAGCCGACGAAGCCGATCGCCCTGATATCGGGGTCGTCGAGGATGGCGTCCACCGCTTCCTTGTCGCCGTTGACGACGTTGAGGATGCCCGGCGGCAGGCCGGCCTCGATCATCAATTGCGCGAGCATCATCGGGACGCCGGGATCGCGCTCGGACGGTTTTAGAATAAAGGCGTTGCCACAGGCGATCGCGGGCGCGAATTTCCACATCGGGATCATCGCCGGGAAATTGAACGGGGTGATGCCGGCGACCACGCCCAGGGGTTGCCGCATCGAATAGATATCGATGCCGGGGCCGGCGCCTTCGGTATATTCGCCCTTCATCAGATGCGGAATGCCGCAGGCAAATTCCACCACCTCGAGGCCGCGCTGAATATCGCCTTTCGCGTCGGGAACGGTCTTGCCATGCTCGCGCGCCAGACAATCGGCGAGCTTGTCGTAATCGCGCTGCGCGAACTCAAGGAACTTCATCATCACGCGGGCGCGGCGCTGCGGATTGGTCGCGCCCCATTCCGGCTGAGCCGCTTTGGCGTTCTCGACCGCCGCGCGCAGCTCGGCCTTCGACGCCAGCGCCACCTGGGCCTGGACGTCGCCGGTCATCGGCTCAAATACGTTCGCAAATCGGCCCGATGTGCCCTTGACCTCGCGGCCGCCGATAAAATGCCCGATCATACGCATGCGTTCCTCCAAGACCTTTGCAAGTGTGCCGATTTTTGGCAGCATCTTGCAGTCTTTACCGCGTTTGGAAAGGTTTTTCAGCGCGCAACGGATTTGCGAAAATGGGGGCTTTGCCGGTATTATGGCGCAAACGCCACAAGCGGCGGAAAGTGAGCCGCCGGGCGGCATGGGCCGCGCTAATCTTCATATTCGTAATCGGGATCAGGTTCGGCGGATTTTACGAACCTGCCCATGCCGTCGATGGCGCGGGCGGATGGCTTAAATATGCGGCAGAATGCAGTCCTTCTAATCTTACGGGTTTCCAGTGGGCCGTTGTCGGAATATTCCACGAACCCAAAACAACAGAGAAGTTTTGCGCCGGTCCTGATGGCTTCGATTCTTTCGTCATTCAGACGCCCGAGAGAACTAACGTTGCCCGTGCGCACCGTCGTGCCCAACCCACATTCCGGATAGCTGACATAGGGTCGTCCCGGAGCAGTCATGTCAGGCGGCAATCTGGCGTCCGTGTTGATGACATTGAAGTCCATCCCGATGTCGGAAATGACCGCCTTAGTGTCCCCTACATTCGCGTAAACTATATCGACAGTAACGGGCTGATCAGAACCAAGGGCGACAAGCCATACATGCTTGATTCTGATTTTTGGCCGGTGGGAGGAAATAAATTCCGATCGGGCAAGATCGATAGACGCCTTCATATCGCGGGATTGAATGATCGAAGTTCGGCGAGCATGCCGAAATTGTTTTTCGCCAGCAGCCCAGAGCAGGACGGTCGAGATGCCGAGACCGACCGTGGATATGGCAAGCCAGAACGTGAAGAACGCTACAGGATCGGACGTAGTCCGCTCCCAAAAGGATTTGCACTCTTTACTTTTGGAGCCGCTGCGCTCGGCGGCATCATGACATTTCTGCTTCTCAGCATCGGTCGCAGTATAAGCCGCCTGCCACCCCAATATCGCGGCCCAGAATATCGTACCAATAAGGAATCCAAGAACGATTTCAGCTCTGAACCAACGCCAAATCCGCCACAGAAATCGCCACATCAAAAGCCGCCATTTTAAATATCCTCCAACGCTACCCTTCCAGTTCCATAGCCGCAAGGCAGGCGAGGAAGAATGCGGCGGTTAGTGTTGAACGTGCGAGCTTATTTGCGATGCTCGCCTTAGGATACTCCGAACAATAACTGAATCGTAATCCACCGATCCTGCGTCGGATTGACTCAGGTGCAGGGGATTCCAGTTTTTGGCATACCGGGGTAAGCCGGTCGCATGATCGACGAGGGTGCCATTCGGCTGCGATGGGATGCGGTGGGCTCGCGGCTCGACGAGCGAGGGCGCCGGTTGTTTGCGGCGGCGGAGGTGCGGAGCGCGGGTCGAGGTGGTCTGGTGATCGTCTCGAAGATCACCGGGCTCGCCCGCTCGACGATCAATCGCGGCAAGCAGGATATCGATGCACAACCGCTGCCGAAGGGGCGGGTTCGCCGCGGCGGCGGCGGTCGCCGCTCGGTTTGCGAGAACGATCCAGGGCTCGTCCCCGCGCTTAAGCGTCTGGTCGAGCCCGCGACGCTGGGCGATCCCATGCGACCGTTGATCTGGGTGTCGAAAAGCATGGAGAAGATTGCCGCGACCCTGACGCAGATGGGGCATCCGATTAGTGCCGACACGGTATGCACGGAGTTGGTGAAACTCGGCTTCTCGCGTCAGTCCAATCGCAAAGCGGATGAAGGCTCGAAACATCCCGACCGAAACGCCCAGTTCGACTACATCAACGCGAAAATCATTGCGGCGCAGGCCCAGCAACAACCCGTCATCTCCGTCGACACCAAGAAGAAGGAACTGATTGGCAACTTCAAGAATGGCGGAACTGATTATCGCCCCAAAGGCGATCCGCAGCGCGTAAACGTACACGACTTCGAGGACAAGAAGCTCGGCAAGGTCGTGCCTTATGGCGTGTACGATGTGACCGCCAACACCGGATTCGTCAGCGTCGGGATCACGAGCGACACCGCCGAGTTTGCCGTGCAGTCGATCCGCTGCTGGCTCGAACGCATGGGACGACAGCGCTATCCCAATGCGCGGGAATTGACGGTCACCGCGGACTGTGGCGGCTCAAATGGTGCGCGTGTGCGCCTCTGGAAGCTCGAACTGCAAAAGCTGGCCGACGAGACCGGGCTCGTCATCCGCGTCCACCACTATCCACCCGGCACGTCGAAGTGGAACAAGATCGAGCACCGGCTGTTCTGCCACATCACCCAGAACTGGCGTGGCCGGCCGCTCACCGATCGTCTCGCAGTGGTCGAGTTGATCGGGGCGACGACGACCAAGACCGGCCTCAAGGTTCAAAGCGCGCTCGACACCCGCTCCTACCAAAAAGGTATCAAAGTCAGCAAAGCTGCGATGATGTCCCTCGACATCACCGGCGACCAGTTCCATCCTGAATGGAACTACGTCGTCAGGCCACGGCCCACCACCAAATCGTAGCAGTTATTGTTCGAAATGTCCTTAGTCTCCTTGAACCCGTGTTTCTTCAATCGTTCGGCCAACTCGTCATAGGTAAGATCAGCCCGTTTCAGCTCGGCTTTCAGGTGCCTTGCGGCTCGTTCGGCCCATACTTCAGCCGGTTACGCCGCGCTGAAGTCGGCATCCACCATCACATTGCTGGGGCTTATCTCCTCCACTATGCGCAGGAGAGTTCATGGCGGGAAGATAACCGCCGTGTGAGCAATGGCGATCAGGTGACTCGCGTAGCCTCTCTGGCGATGAAGCGCGGCAAGTCGGTGGACTTCACCGGCTATTGGCAGCGGCACGTTCAAGCTTCCTAAAATGGCTTGTTTCCAATAACTAGAGTTGATTGATTGTTGCCCATATCCTTCCGCGTATCAGGCCCCATCGTTACTGTTAAGCTCGTCGTGGCCTCGATGGCGTCTTTCAATGAAACGGTTGCCGGTTCATTTGGGTCTAATCGAATGCCAGTGACGCCTGTTATATCCAGTCCTCCCCGATGCAAAATATCAACATGCCATCCGGGAATTCCGTTCAAAATATTGGCCAGTCCGTCCGCCAAATCCTTACAGTTGATTGTCTCGCACGCGACAACGATATCTTCGGGCGGCACATTTTTTACACGCGCGCGGAATGCCGCGATTTCGTTTATTGTGAGTGCCGGCCATTTTGCTTCGTTCGTTCTTTCCGCCTGAATAGCATGGTCATTCGCTGCCCGCGTCTCGATTTTAGCGCCATGGTAGGCGATGTAATTTGCCATCACAAAGGAAAAAAGCGCCGCAACGCGCGTCAATTGCTTTCGGTGATCTGGAGTAAGGTAGCCCGCTGCCCAAGCGTCGTATCTGGGCCAAAACCAGCGCATTACCGGCTCTATCGCAAGCACAACGCCGATCGAGACGGTCCAGAAATTCCAGAACAGGTCACCGACGAATCGCGGGATATCTTCCATAACAAATAGCTAAACTGCGATTGGCCGGTGAAATTACGATCCATGATGACAAACGCTCCCGTTTCGTCTAGATTGCTCCAGACGACAGCCCACGTTGTCACTGCGGATGGATGCGGGGTGCCAGCCCCGCCCATCAACTCTTCAAAATAAACCTATTCGTCGTGCTTCGCCAGCATCCATCGCGCCGGGATACGGTTGTCCGCGATCTGGACGCGCCCTTTTCCCTGCCGATTCCGCAAAGAGGCCAGCACGGCACTTTGCAGGCCGCGAACCTGATCTGTCCGGGCGCTGGCTACACCCTTAGCGGCCAGCATCCGGTCAACGATCTCGGCAACCGTTAGCGGCTCGGAAGCGTTTCGCATTATGTCCAGAGCGGACCTGAAAAGCGTCCCGCGCCGGAACTAGGGATTTGCCTTGTACTGACGCCGGGCGGTAATCGCCCTGACATCGTATCCCGGCGAGAGCATCTTAATGACCGCCGCGACGTGCTTCCGGTCCTGCCTGAGACGTTTGGCTTGCTGCCGCTTATCAATGATCTTGCCGCCGATTTCAGCGTGAAGCCTTCTCAGGGCGCATAGCGTCGGGCTGTTGTGTTTCATCCCGCCGAAATAGGTTATGCTCGGCTAAATCGCTTGTGGCGTTTGCGCCATAATACCGGGCTTTGCCGCCGCCTACGACCAATGTCGAATGCGCTCTCCCGCGAGAAACCCTCAGTTCGGCCTCGATGCGGCGGCTTTTTTGGCAGGGGATTTCTTCGCCTTCGGCGATTTCGTCCGGTCAAGCAGGGCTTCGCGGCCAGCGCCGAGTATCTCATGGGAGAAATCTCCGCTGCCGGCGATGCGGGCCATCACCAGCGTCCCCATCATGGTCGCAAGCGTAGCCATCGCCTGTTTGCGCGCCGCCTTGCGCGGGACGCCCTGAATTTGCGCGGCGAGCATGTCGATCATCTGAGCCAGCCGGCCCGCGAACACCCGCCGCGTCTTCGCGCTCTCGCGGGCGATTTCCGCGCCCAGCGCCGGCACCGCGCAACCGTGGCCGGGATCGTCGCGGTGAAGCGGCGTCAGATAGGTATTCACGATCGTTGCAAGGCGCTTCTCGGGCGTGATCTGTTCCGCCAGTTTCCGCCAGCGCTCCGTCGAGCGATCCATCGCATGCGTAAAGGCCTCGATCACCAGGGCTTCCCGCGAATCGAAATGAGCGTAGAACCCGCCATGGGTAAGGCCGGCGTCCTTCATAAGGTCCGCAACGCCGATGCCGTGTGCGCCCTTCTCGCGAAGCCGAACCGAGGCTTTCTTCACGATCCGGGCGTGAGTTTCGAGCTTGTGTTCCCTGGAGTATCGCATTGGCAGTCCCATAATATGTCTGAAGTCATATAATAACAATCACGACCCCCAATAACATCCGCGACCGCCGAAAGCGGCATTTTATTTCGTTTATTGGGTCTCGCCGGCGCGGAAATCGCGTCTCCGGCGGGCCTTGACAGGGCCGGGTTTTGCCCGGGAAGTGTGGCACGTTCCGCCCCAATGCATCCCCAATTGCGAGAACCTCCATGCACATGCTCAATCCCTTTTGCGGTATCGATCGCGACCCGCGCGGCGTCGTCCGCCTGACGATTTGCAACGCCGGTCCGCTCAATATCCTCGGATCGGCTGTCATTCATGCCGTACGCGAGGGGTTGCAGGCACTGGCAGCGGAGCGGCGAATTCGCGTGCTTGTCATGGCCGGGCAGAGCGAAAAGAGCATGATCGGCGGCGCCGACATCAAGGAGATGGCGACACTCAATCAGGCATCGGCCGAGAAATTTATCACGGGCTTGCGCGATCTCTGCGAGGCGGTGCGGGCGTTTCCGTCACCCGTGATCGCCCGGATGCCCGGCTGGTGCCTCGGCGGCGGGCTGGAGGTCGCCGCCGCCTGCGACTTCCGGATTGCCGCGCACGACGCCAAATTCGGCATGCCTGAGGTCCGGGTCGGCATTCCCTCTGTCATCCACGCCGCGCTGTTGCCGCGCCTGATCGGCTCGGGCCGCGCCCGCTGGCTGGTGATGACGGCCGAGAACATTGACGCCGCCACCGCACTGGCCTGGGGACTGGTCGATGTGGTCGCGCCGGAAGGCGGGCTGGACGCCGCGGTCGAGCACACCGTCAAGACGCTGCTGGAATGCGCTCCAGAAGCGCTGCGCTCGCAAAAGGCCCTGCTCCGGCAATGGGAGGAGTTGCCGCTGACGGAATCCGTCAATTTGAGCATCGGCGTGTTCGGCAAATCGTTCCTGACCGACGAGCCGAAACGGCTGATGCAGGGGTTTATCGACCGGAAGCGGTAGCGCCGGACGAAGCCGTCATGCCCCGCCAACGGCTCGCGCAAATGCGCGCCCGATGACAGGCTCCTGCGGGGCATCCAGTACGCCGTGATGCGCGATCGTCCTGGTGACATCGGGCTGCGGCCATTCGGCGACGAAGCCACGCAGCCGTTGCCGGCGCCACCTCCCAACAACGCGCCGATCATGGCGGCGGCGCTCGGCACGCTGCGCCATGCCGCGAAGACGCGGGTGTTCTGGATTCTGTTCGCCACGTTCTTCATCCGCGGCGCCTCTACCAACGGCCTGATCCAGGTGCATTTGATTCCGATGCGCCTCGATTTCGGAATTCCGCAGGTTCAGGCCGCGAGCCTGTCGCGGACCGTGCTTGCGAGCTATCTCCCGGCATTCTTCATCGCCGGCGCGCTCTGCGTCGTGGCGGCGCTGATTGTGCTTTCGATCTCGCGGCAGGCAAAGCCGGTGGCGGCGTGACGGAAACGCGGGCCATCGTCTCCCTCGCCCCGCCCTTCGCGGGGAGAGGGCGGGGTGAGGGGCTGCGTCAACAAATTCGCTGGAAGAGGAGTTCGCGGTGAGTCCCCCTCACCCGCCGCGCCAAGTGCGCGGCGACCTCTCCCCGCAAGCGGGGCGAGGTAAAGAGGATCACGGCCGGATCGTCATATTCGTCGCAGGCCCCGGCGTGCGCAGTGGCTCGGCGAGGCGCGCGAATTCGCACAATAGCGAGCGGGTCTTGCGCGGGTCGATGATTTCCTCGACCCAGAATTTTTCGGCGGAGCGGAACGGCGAGCGCAACTTGTTGAGACGATCCTCGATCTCCTTCAATTTCGCGGCGGGATCGTCGGCAGCGTCGATGTCGGCGCGATAGGCCGCCTCGATGCCGCCTTCCAGCGGCAGCGACCCCCAATAGGCCGACGGCCACGCATAGCGCAGCGAGAACCGGTCGGCCGGCTGGTGCACGACACCGGCGACGCCGAAGGAATTGCGCACGATGATGGTGCACCAGGGAACCGTGGTCTGGTTGACCGCGGCCATGGCGCGCACGCCGTGACGGATGGTGGCGGCCTTCTCGGCCTCAACGCCGATCATGAAACCCGGACAATCCATCAGATAGACCACCGGGAGATGGAAGGTTTCGGCGAAGTCGACCCAGCGCACCACCTTCTGGCAGGCTTCCGCCGTCCACGATCCGCCATAGTGAAAGGGGTCGCTCGCGAGCAGCAGCACGGCACGGCCTTCCAGACGCGCGAGGCCGACGATGACCGGACGCCCGAAATTCGCCCCGATCTCGAAGAACGAACCCTTGTCGACGACCGCGTTGATGATGGGGCGCATCTTGTAGACCTGACGCCGGTTGCGTGGCACCGCCGCCATCAAAGATTCCTCCGACCGTTCCGGATCGTCGTCGCTAGCGATCGTCGGCGGCAGCTCGTAGACCGACGATGGCAAATAAGAGAGGAAACGCTTCACGCAGGCGAATGCTTCCTCCTCGGTGTCGACGGCATGATCGACGGCGCCGGCGCGGGTCTGGATATCGGCGCCGCCGAGTTCCTGCTTAGAGAGGTCCTGGCCAAGCCGTTTCACAACGGGCGGACCCGCGACGAACATCGCCGAGTTTTTTGTCATCACCGAATAGTGGCTGGCGGCAAGCCGCGCCGCGCCCAATCCCGCGACCGAACCCAGCCCCAAGCCCACCACCGGCACGCGGGCCATGTTCGCCGTCGTGTACGAATACCAGCGGGTGCCACCGATGCCCCCCGGCAGATTGGCCGCGCCCTTGGTTTCGATGGTTTTCACCGAGCCGCCGCCACCGGAGCCTTCGATCAGCCGGATGATGGGCAGGCGGAAATCGTGCGCCATCTCCTCGGCCATCAGCGGCTTCGCCGAGATCGAGGCGTCGGCCGAGCCGCCGCGCACGGTGAAATCGTCGCCGACCACCACCACGGTCCGGCCATCGATCTTGCCGCGGCCGAACACGCAGTTCGCGGGCGTCAGATTCTTGAGTTCGCCGTGCTCGTCATATTCGGCCGTGCCGGATATCGCGCCGATCTCGTGAAAACTCTTTTGGTCGAGAAGCTTGTCGATACGCTCGCGAACGGTGAGCCGGCCCTGGTCGCGCTGCCGCTTGACCTTGTCAACGCCGCCCATCTCGCGCGCGAACGCTTCGCGCCGGGCGAGGTCGTCGAGTTCCGGCTTCCAGTTCATTCGTATCCTCCGTCCTGATGATCTTATTATTGTGGCCAGGTACCGGAAGCGGCTTGCCCCGCGCGCGATCGCTGAACAGTTCGGCCTCGCCGCCCTCCAGCATGGCACCGATCGCCGCGCTCAGCTCCAGAAGCCGCGGGGCCGCTTCCTTGTGCAGCCGCTTCTCATCATACATTGCGGACAGAAGGCCGATCGTGACGACGACATAGGTCTGGTATTGCGGCGACCACAGTGGCACCGCGAGACCGTTGATATGCGGGCTCCACAGGCCGCAGGCCACCACATAGCCTCGCTCGCACAACGAGCGGCGGTTGGCCTCCAGACGCGGCCGCAGCAGCTTGGCGCTTTCCGGAATTTCGCGCTCCATTTCGGCAAGCAGGGCGTCGCCCACTTCAGCATCGAGCGCGGCGGTATAGGCATGGCCCGCGGCCGTGCTTACCATGGCGATGCGTGTGCCTGTGGTCGAGCTAAGGCCGAGCGCATTGGAGGCACGGCCGAACTCGAGATAAACGAGATGGAAGCGATCCGGAATGACGAAGCCCACGGTGCCGGGCAACTGCTCGGCGACCTCCTGCAACCGCAGCCGGATCAGGTTGCGCAACTGCAAGCCCCGCATCATCGCGGTGCTCATCGCGACCGCGCTCGGACCGATACGGTATTTCTGGTCGCGCGGCAGATAGACGAGCTGGCCCATCCGCGTCAGCGTATGGGTCAGCCGCGAAACCGTCGATCGCGGCAGCCCGCAGCGGTTGGAGATTTCCAGGTTGCCGAGCCGCGCCTCATGCCCTTCGAAGCAGCGCAGGACGTCGAACGCGCGCGACACGACCTGGATGATATCGCCCTCGCCCGCACGATCGCCGGCCAGCATTCCCTGTCTACTGAGCCGCTCCGAGCGCCGTCCCATGTGGTACCTTTGCAATTCCGCCTTGCGGAATAAAATTCCACTTGCAGATCAAGCTACCTCAGGCAATCTGCGGCCACAACTGGAAGCCGGGGCGCCCGCCCTCGAACAGACGCGTGCACCGATCGCGCGCGGCGGCCGTCCCGGAGAGCGGAATGCCTGACATCAAGATTGTGACCGAGGTCGCCGGCCGCGTCTGCGCGCTTCCCGCGCAGGCCGGGCAAAGCGTCGGCGAAGGCGACGACGTCGCCTTTGTCGAAGCCATGAAAATGGAAATCCCGGTCGCCTCGCCAGCGGCGGGGAAAATCAAAACAGTCGTCGTCAGCCTCGATGACGTCGTTGCCGAAGGACAGGTCCTGGTCATTCTTGAGACCTGAACGCACCCGTCACCGCGCCCATAAGTGCGGCTCCGATATTTTCAGGTTGGCGCTTATCGGGCGGTAAACCGTGAATAATGACGAGCGAGTTAATCGGCCAAAATTTCTCCCGAGCCGCCGAGCTCGGCAGGTAGATCCCGGAACTTCGGCAACCCGTCCTTTACGGAAACCATCTTGCTTTCGTAATTCGCATGCAGCGTCGGCTCATGCGTGAAGCCTTCCAATAGATTGGCATAGACATCGATAAGTCGCATGCGCGGATGCTCGGTCATGAGGTGTCCGCCGCAAACTTTGCAGAACTTGCGGTAGGAATTTTCAGTCTTGTGAAAGGTTCCTATATCGGTTTCGCCCTTGGTAATACGCACGCTGTCTGACTTCCAGAGGCTGAAGGCATTGATCGGCGCGGCTGACCAGGCTTGGCAGTCGCGACAATGACAGTATCCCGCGAAGACTGGCTTGCCTGCAACCTCCAGATCAACAGCGCCACAAAAGCAGCTGGCCTTATAGGTGGCGGCATTTCTTTTCATCTCTTCGCCACGCGCCAAGAGGTCGTTGTATTCAGGATACTTCGTCATGAATGATTTGATGAAATCGCATTCGACAGAGAGTTCCTGTCCCTGAGCCCGCACGGCGTCAAGGGCCGCACGCCCAAGATTCGAGCCGATTCCCCGCCCGCCTAATTCCGGCGGCACCTCGGTATGCACAAGCGTTATTGCGCCGGGCGATTTTCGATAGGTGACAAAGGCAATGGCGCCCTCGACATCGAGCTCGAATCGGTTGCGGTCCTCGTTGTCACGAAAATTGTCGGTCATGCGCACTCCTGCTTTGGCACCAGCACGTTGAAAAGACTTAGCGAGTTTATGCCATGGAAACGCGATCGGCCGCTCACACCACTTGCTCCACCGGTTGCATGTCGATGTCGAAGGTTTCCAGAAACTTCGACGTCATGATGTAGAAACCGACCGAGAGCTGCAACTCGACCAGCGCCGCCGGCGTCAGTTTTTCGGCAACGGCCTCGAACGTCGCCTCGGTCGGACGGCGCAAGCGAACGATTTCGTCGGTAAACGCAAGCGCGGCACGCTGCAGCTCGTTGAAGCAGTTAGCCGATTGCCAGTTCTCCAGCGCCGCGTTCTGCTCGTCGGTAACCCCGACATTCTTGCCGATACGCTTGTGGGCCACCACCTCGTATTGCGCCTCGCAAAGTATCCCCGTGCGCGTGATGGCGAGTTCCCGCACGATCGGATCAAGCTCTCCCCTGTGGCGGATCGCACCGCCCAGCCGGCAATATTGTTCAAAATAACTCGGCGAGTGCGCCATCATGCGGAAAATGTTGGCGTTGCAATTCTTGCCCAGGATTTCGCGGGTGCGTTCGTTCGATTTGGAAGTATCGCAATAGTCGATGCGGGCCATCATTCACCTTGGGTTCTTCCTGGGATTTGTTCCCACCGCCTTATCGCCGGGCGGGCTTCATTCGAAAGCGTATCCGGCTGGAACTTGGGGATCAACGGTTGGCGTGAGTGTGCAATCTTGCATCACGTCAGAAATTCGCTTCCAAAATTCCATCGAACGCGCATGAACCGGCTGCAGGCGAGCCAAAATGCCGCCGCATTGATATTCGACCTTGGGACCGTCGATATTCGCTGAGTGGGGACTCGTCAACGCGAATATGCGTCGAGGGGTGTTCCGAGTAAAGCAAAACCGGGTCGTCGGGCCTTCGCGGGCAACGATGAATCGTGCCCGAGAGCGCGCTCGCGCGCGTCAATAGAGACGCATGATTTTATCGCCAAACCGCTCACACTTTGGCGGATCATGCGCTAGGGAGAACTGCATGAAGGACGCCACCAAGAGGGCGAGCTCGGAAGTGCTCGCGCAGATGCTGGCGGTGACGGCCATGCTCGTCATCGCCAGCTTCGTCTTCTACGGGCGGTGAAGCTTCCGTGTCCCGGACGCGATGCGGTGCGCAGCGCCGCTTCGCAGAGCCGGGACCAATTCGTAGCCAAAGCAGGCTGGACCCCGGATCTGCTCCGCACCGCTGACGCGTTGCGCAGCGTCCGGGGCACGTTACAAACAGCCTCAGCCCTGAAACACCACGGCGTCCACAACGACACAGCCTTTGCCTGCGCTATCGAGCAGCACGGGGTTGAGATCGAGGCTCATCACCTTCGCCGCGGGATCCAGCATCAACTCGCCAACCCGCAACACGGCGTCGCAGAGCGCCTCGACATCCATCGGCGGCTCGCCGCGCACGCCCGCGAACAAGGGCGCAATCCTTAATTTGCCAAGCGCCTCCCTGGCGTCGTCCTTCGAAAAGGGCGGCAACAACAGCGCGGTATCGCGAAAAATCTCGACATATTTTCCGCCATCGCCGACCGCCACCACGGGGCCGAACACGGGATCGCGATGCGCGCCGATCATGATCTCGCGCCGGCCCCCGGCCATCGCCGCGATGATGACGCCATCGAACCGCGCACCCTGTTTGCGGATGATGCCTTCCATCTGCGTCCAGATCTCGCCGGCCTCCTCGCGGGTCATGACGCCGAGTTTCACCAGGCCAAGTTCCGACTTGTGCGCGATATCGGCCGAACATCCCTTGACCACGACCGGCCCATCGATCGTCTGGAACGCGGCGATGGCCTCGGCACGCGACCGGCACAGCCGGTGCGGCACCACCGGAATGCCGCGCGCAGCCAGCAAGGCAAGGCTATCGGCCTCGTTCAGCATCGTCGACGTTGTCGATGATATCTGCGGCGGGCTGACGCTTAAGCGTTGCGCTTTGCGCGCGAGCGTCCGCGCCATCAATTCGCGATGCGCCAGAAATTGGTGCAACGCCGTGACCGCCTCGGTCTCGGTTGGAAACACCGAAGAGCCTTCGGCGGCGAATTGGTCGGCGACGCTGCGTTGGGTTGCCGCGATCACCAGCGGCTTTCCGGTCTGCTTGCCGAAGGCGGCCGCGTCGCGGGCGAACGCCTCCACATCATAGCCCGGTCCGGCGACGGGGACGCCAATCAGAAACGCGTCGGCCGCGGGATCTTCGGCGATCACCGGCAGGATGTCGCCAAACAGCCGGCTGTTGGACAACAGCGCCGCCGTCAGATCGATCGGATTGGTGGTGGTCGCAAAACTCGGCAGGATGCCTTTGAGTTTCCTGTCGGTTGCATCCGACAGTTTCGCCATCGGCATGCCGACCGCGGTCGCCGCGTCCGCCGTCATGACGCAGACCGCGCCCGAATTGCTGATGGCCACGAGCCGCCTGCCTTGCGGCTTCCAGCCCTTGAGATAGAGCTCGGTGGCTTCGACCAGACCGCGCATATCCGGCGCGCGCCAGATGCCGTGCCGCTCGAAGAAGGCATCGACCACGCGGTCTTCATTGGCCAGCGCACCCGTGTGCGACTGCGCCGCCTGGCGTCCGGCTTCCGAGCGGCCGGATTTCAGGGCGATGATCGGCAGGTCGCGGTCGAGCGCGACGGCGGCGAGTTCCTCCAGATATTTGGTCTCGGGAATGCTCTCGAGATAAAGCAGCAACAGCTTCACCTGCGGATCTTCCGCCACCGCGACCGCAAGTTCACCAACGGTTATATCGGCGTCGTTTCCAGTGGCATGGGTATGGCGGACGCCGATGCCGCGCTGGCGCAGAAATCCGACCGGCACGGTGCTGAGCGCACCGCTCTGGCTCAGCATCGCGACGTGGCCCTCGGCGCGGTCCATATCCATGAACATGGTGGAGAAGCTTGCGATCGCACCGGTGCCGAAGTTGGCAAGCCCTTGCGAATTTGGGCCGACGATGCGCATGCCCGTCTTGCGCGCGGCTTCGACCATGCGCCGCTCCTTCGCCTTGCCGGCGACCGCATCGACCTCGCCAAAGCCCGACGCCATCACCACGGCGACCTTGACGCCATGGGCGGCGCAATCTTCCACCACGCCGATCGCGTTATCGCCGGCGACCGCGACGATCACCATCTCGGGCGCCTCCGGCAGGTCGTCGAGGCTCTTGTAGCATTTGTGGCCCTGCACCTCGGAGCGCGACGGGTTGATCGGGAATATCTTGCCCTTGAAGCCGAACTTGTCGAGGTAATGCACCGGGCGACCGCCGACCTTGTTGGGATTTTCCGATGCGCCGATGATGGCGACGGATCGCGGATCAAGCGCGGCCTTGAGACGGCTCATGATTTTGTCCTTGTTAGGTTTACCTTCGTCATTCCGGGATGCGCCACCGAACTCGGGTTTACCCGAGTTCGGCAATAACGTTGTCCAAGCCGGCAACAGCCGACTTGGATGCGCAGGCCCGGAATCTCGAGATTCTCCGATGTGCAATTGCACATCGTAGTTCGCATCTTCGATGCGGCCCGGAATGACAGGTTAAAGGTCGCGCACATCTTCTCGGCAAACCCTAATACGACTTCGGCAATCCCAGCACCTTCTCGGCAATGAAACTGAGAATGAGCTGTGGGCTGATCGGGGCGATGCGCGGGATCAGGGATTCGCGCAAGTAGCGCTCGACATGAAATTCCCTGGCGTAGCCGAAGCCGCCATGGGTCATCACGGCCTGCTCGCAGGCGTGAAAGCCGGCCTCGCCGGCGAGATATTTCGCGGCATTGGCCGCCGGACCGCATGTCAGGCCCTGATCGTACTGCCAACCCGCCGAGAGCGTCATCAGCCACGCCGCCTCCAGTTCCATCCAGTTTTTCGCCAGGGGATGCTGGATCGCCTGGTTCTTGCCGATCGGACGATTGAATACGTTGCGCTCTTTGGCGTAGGCCGCCGCACGCGACAGCGCCACCTTGCCGAGCCCGACCGCTTCCGCGGCGATCAAGATCCGTTCCGGATTCATGCCGTGCAGAATGTACTCAAAACCGCGGCCCTCTTCGCCAAGACGATCTGCAACAGGAATTTCAAAATTCTCGATGAAGAGCTCGTTGGAATCGACCGCCTTGCGGCCCATCTTCTCGATCTCATGCACCGCGATATGGCTGCGGTCGAAATCGGTGTAGAACAGGCTTAGCCCATGGGTCGGGTGCTTGACCTCCTCCAGCGGCGCGGTGCGCGCCAGCAGCAGGATCTTCTCGGCGACCTGTGCGGTCGAAATCCAGACCTTCTGGCCGTTGACGACGTATTTGTCGCCCGACCGCACCGCGCGGGTTTTCAACTGCGTGGTGTTGAGCCCGGTATTCGGTTCGGTGACCGCAAAGCAGGCCTTCTCGGTGCCCGATATAATCGGCGGCAGCATCCGCCTGCACTGCTCCCTGGTGCCGAATACGACAACGGGATTGAGCCCGAACACATTCATATGCACCGCGGAGGCGCCGGACATGCCGGCGCCGGATTCCGAAATCGCTCGCATCATGATCGCGGCATCGACGATGCCCAAACCGGAACCGCCGTATTCTTCGGGAATGCAGATGCCGAGCCAGCCGGCGTCCGCCAGGGCCTTGTGGAAATCGGCGGGAAAGCCGCCTTCCTTGTCCTTCTTCAGCCAGTAGGCATCGTCGAAGCGCGCGCAGATTTTTGCGACCGCATCGCGGATCGATTCCTGGTTGGCTGTGAGTGCGAAATCCATGGGTCTCAATCCGATTGAGCGCTGGCCGCCGCTTTGGTCACGCCATCGCGCACCAAGGCTGCGATCTCACTTACGGAAAACCCGGCCTCCCGCAGAATTTCGACGCCGTGCTCGTTCAAGCGCGGCGCCAGCCGCGACGGCTCCACGGATGTATCCGACCAGGTGGCGGACACCTTCATGCTGCGGATTTTACCTTCGCTCGGATGATCGACGACCGGAAAGAAGTTGGTGGCGACCAGATGCGGGTCCCGCAACATACTCTCCAGATCGTGCATCGGCATGACAGGCACGTCGGCCTTGTCGAGCAGTTCGGTCCACTCGGCGGTGGTCCGCGTCTCGAAGATGCGGGCCAATTCGGCATAGACGGTATCGATATTGACGGCGCGCCCGGCGAAGGTTGCGAATTTGGGATCGCGGCGCAGGTCATTGCGTCCGGTGGCTTTGAAAAAATTGTCCCACTGCTTGTCGTTATAAACGATCACGCAGATATAGCCGTCGGAAGTTTTGTACGGCCGCCGGTCACGCGACAAATGCCGCGCATAGCCGCCTCTGTCCAGCGGTGGCTCATAGGTCAGACCGCCCATGTGATCGCCCATCACGAAGCCCGCCATGGTCTCGAACATCGGAATATCGACGCGCTGGCCGCGCCCGGTGCGATCGCGATGCACCAGGCTCGCACAGATCGCGCCCACGGCCGTAAGACCCACGATGCGGTCGACAAGCGCATTGGGAACATAGCGCGGAACGCCGTCGCTGGTCTGCGCCATCAAGGCGGGCAGCGCGGTCGCGCCCTGGATCAGATCGTCATAGGCGGGTTTGGCGGCGTAGGGGCCGTCCTGGCCGAAACCGAACACGCCGGCATAGATCAGGCGCGGGTTGATCTTCGAGACCATGTCATAGCCGAGCTGCAGCGCGCCATCGCCTGCGGCCGCACATTGTAGACCAGCACATCGGCCGATGCGATCAGCCGCAGCACCGCGTCGCGGCCCGCGGGCTTTTTCAGATCGAGGCGAGGCTGCGTTTGCTGCGGTTGGTGTTGAGGAACACCGGACCCATGCCGGGATGACGGGTCGGGCCGATCTGCCGTGTCACGTCACCATCGAGAGATTTCGACCTTGATGACGTCGGCGCCATAATCGCCGAGCATCTGGGTGGCATAGGGCCCCATCAGCACGGTCGTCATGTCGATGACCTTGACGCCCTCCAGCGGTCCCATGGTTCTGTTTGCTCCCGATAGACATGCGGCGCTGTCGTCCGCGCCATCATCTCAAACCTAGTAACGTCAGGAGGATGGGAAGATCAAGGCTTCCCCGCGTATGGACGTATGCACACAACAAGTCATCTCAGTGCACCAACGATGGGCTGTAGCTCGACTTACCCTCCCCTAGAGGGGGAGGGTCGGCTCGCATGGAGCGGAGCGAAATGCGAGACGGGGTGGGGTGACAGTCTCACCCCACCCCGCCGCTCATTACATTCGCGTCGACCCTCCCCCTCCAGGGGAGGGTGAAGAAGCAGCCATCATCTCCCGCAGCTCGGTCTTCAGCACCTTGCCGTAATTGTTCTTTGGCAACGCGTCGAGATAGACGTAACGCTTCGGCCGCTTGAAGCGCGCGATCGAGGCGAGACAATGCGCGTCCAGTTTGGCGTCGTCGGCGACAGCGCCGTCTTCCAGCACCACGCAGGCGACGACGATTTCGCCCCAGTCGGGATCGGGCACGCCAATCGCCGAGACCTCGCGCACGTCCGCGTGGGTCAGCAGCGCCTCCTCCACCTCGCGCGGATAGATATTGGTGCCGCCTGAAATGATAACGTCCTTGGAACGATCCGACAGCGTCAGAAAACCGTCTTGATCCAGCCGCCCGACGTCGCCGGTGCGCAGCCATCCATCCTTGAGGGTCTCCGCATTGGCCTTCGGGTTGTTCCAATAGCCGAGCATGACGGCAGTGCCCTTGGCCTCGACCTCGCCGGTTTCGCCCGCTGGCAGCGGCTTGCCATCCGCCCCGGTGATGCGAACCGACATCACGCTCTGCGCCGGCCCGACGGAGGCGAGCCGTTCGAGATAGCGCGGGTGATCGGTACGTGCGTGCCACTCCCGGCTCAGCGAGGTGATCGTCATCGGCGATTCGCCCTGGCCATAGATTTGGACAAAGCGCTGGCCCATGGTGGCGATCGCGTCTCTGATGTCGGCGAGATACATCGGCCCGCCGCCATAGATGATGGTGCGGATACCCTCGCCGTCCTCGCCGCGGCGCTTGGCGGCATCGACGAGGCGGCGGACCATGGTCGGCGCCGCGAACATCACGACGTTGTCGAGCTGCCGGGCAAGATTGAGCACTTCATCCGGATCGAAGCCGCCGGATTCGGGGATGACGTGCCGTCCGCCCATGCGAACGTGCGGGAAATTATAGAGGCCGGCGCCGTGCGAGATCGGCGCGGCGTAGAGCGAGGCGTCGTTCGGCGTCGCAACATCGACATCGGCAAGATAACACAGCGACATCGCCACCAGATTGCCGTGGCTCAGCATCACGCCCTTCGGCCGGCCCGTCGTGCCGGAGGTGTAGAACAGCCAAGCGAGATCATCGACCTCGCGCGGCAAGGGCGCCGGTGCGCCCTCTCGCCCGCGCATCGCGCGGTAGGCATCGCTGTCGACCGACAGCGTTTTCATCGCTGCCGGCAGATCGGCTTTCGCCTCCGTCAACGCCGCGACCGTGTCGTCAGAAACGAAGGTCAGCTTGGCGCCGGCGTCGCTGCATATCCATGCCGCCTCGCGTCCGTGC
Source organism: uncultured Alphaproteobacteria bacterium (assembly GCA_963753875.1). Lineage (GTDB taxonomy): Bacteria > Pseudomonadota > Alphaproteobacteria > Rhizobiales > Xanthobacteraceae > Bradyrhizobium. The sequence goes on from CAVWDY010000006.1 coordinate 24,368, forward strand.
AATTTGGCGTTGATCGGGATGGCGACCGCGCCGGTCCACCAGATGCCATAGAGGCATTCGAGGTATTGCGTGCAATTGGTCGCGAACAGGCCGACGCGGTCGCCGGGGGCAATGCCGTATTCGCGCGATAGCGCAGCACCGATGGCCGCGGCGCGCCGCGCAAAAGTGGCGTAGTCCGCGTCGAGATCGAAGCCGGTCAGGAGCGCCGGGGCATCGGGGCGAAGCCGCGCCGATGCCGCCAGCCATTCGGCGACGTTCATCGCTCAAGCCCTACTTTGCGGGCTCCAGCACCGAGACATAATTGGCGACCGCAGCACCACCCATGTTGAAGATGCCTGCGAGTTTTGGATTCCCGATCTGCATGCCCTCGGGCGCTTGTCCGAGGAGCTGCATCGCCGTCATCACATGCATGGAGACGCCGGTGGCGCCGATCGGGTGACCTTTTGCCTTTAGTCCGCCGGACGGGTTGATCGGCAGCTTGCCGTCCTTCTGGGTCCAGCCTTCCTTGATCGCCCGGGCGCCCTGCCCCCTCGGCGTCAGTCCCATCGCCTCATATTCGATCAGCTCGGCGACGGTGAAGCAGTCGTGGGTTTCGACAAAGGAGAGATCGGAAAGCTGAACGCCGGCGGATTGCAGCGCGCGCTGCCACGCCACCGTGCAGCCTTCGAACTGCAGGATATCGCGCTTCGACATCGGCAGGAAATCCTGGGCATGCGCGGTCGCCCTGATGTTGACGGCCTTGCCCATCGACTTCGCGGTCTCGGAATCGGCCAGCACCAGCGCGGCGGCGCCGTCCGATACCAGCGAGCAATCGGTGCGCTTCAGCGGTCCCGCCACGAACGGGTTCTTCTCGCTCTCGGAGCGGCAGAATTCGTAACCGAAATCCTTGCGCATCTGCGCATAGGGATTGGCGACGCCGTTCTTGTGGTTCTTGGCGGCAATCATCGCCAAGGCGTCGGACTGGTCGCCGTATTTCTGGAAATAAGCCTGCGCGATCTTGCCGAACACGCCGGCGAAACCGCCGGGGGTGTCGCCGTCCTCGGGCAGATACGAGGCGCGCAGCAGGTTCCGGCCGATCTCGGCCGGGGGCGTCCGGGTCATTTGCTCGACGCCGACCACCAGCACGATTTTCGCAGCCCCCGCGGCGATCGCCCTGATGCCCTGGTGCACGGCGGCCGATCCGGTGGCGCAGGCATTCTCGACCCTCGTGGCCGGCTTGAACCGCAAATGCGGATCGGCCTGCAGCACCAGTGCCGCGGTAAAATCCTGCGGCGAGAACCCGGCGTTGAAATGCCCGAGCACGATCTCATCGACGTCAACAGCGGCAATGCCCGCGTCCGCCAGCGCATCGTTCGCGACGCGGACGACAAGGCTCTCGACCGTCTCAGTATCGAATTTGCCGAACGGCGTGTGCGCCCATCCAACGATGCTGGCTGTCATGGTCATTCTCCCTGTCTTGCTGGGTCGATATGTAACGTATCGGCCGGAATAATTCACGCCGGTTCTAAGGATTTCATCGTCCGATGACATATGGCTGATATGCCCGCCCAGTTGGCGGATCTGATATCCGCCGCCGGGCATAGCCAGGATCCGCCCACCGCGACCACGTTCGGCTCGCTCAGCCATGCCGCCGCATTGGCCTCGCCAATACCGCCGGTCGGACAAAACCGCACATCCGGAAAAGGCCCCGCCAAAGCGCGAAGCGCCTTGATGCCGCCGGACTGTTCGGCTGGAAAGAATTTGACCAGGTTGAAGCCGTGGGCCAGCGCCTGCATCAGGTCGGACGCCGTCGCGATACCCGGCGCGAACGGCAGCCCGCTTGCGGCGGCGGCCTCCAGCAAATCGGGCGTGGCGCCTGGACTGATACCGAATTTGGCGCCGAGCGCCTCGGCGCGGGCCAGATCAGCCGCGTTCAGGATCGTGCCGATGCCGACGATGGCCTCCGGCACATGGGCCATCATCGCCTTGGCGGCCTCGATCGCAACCGGAGTCCGCAGCGTGACTTCCAGCACACGCACCCCGCCGGCAACAAGGGCTTTGGCGAGCGGCACCGCGTCTTCAAGCTGCTCAATGGCAATGACGGGGATGACACGGGCCGACTTGAACAGCGTCGCGAGTTTGTCCTGTTTCGCCGTCATCGTGAGGCCTTACGAGAGGGTGCCGGATCGGACAAGGTATTTGGCGGCATGGCCGAGCGCGGAATGATCGCGCCGGGATAGCACACCACGACGCCGCCAAGACGATGCCCCGCCCGCGCCGCTTCGGCTGGTTCCGCGCCCTCCAACCGTGCGGCGATGTAGGCAGCCGAGAAACTGTCGCCGGCCGCCGTGGTATCGACAACAGGCAGTGTCACAGGCTCCGCTCTCACCTCCCGCGAAACACCTTCGAACCGCACGATGCTGCCCGGCGCGAGAAGTTTTAGTACGGCCTCGCTGCAGGGAATGCGCTCCATCAGCTGCTCGTCGCTTTCATAGGGATAGAGCGGCAGCAAATCCTCCGTCGAAGCCAGCACAATATCGGACGCTGCAAACGCTTCGTCAAAGACGGCGCGCGCGACGTCAGGATCGGGCCAGCCACGGGCGCGGAAGTTGGTGTCGAAGACAATGCGGGCGCCATGCTTTCGCGCGCGGTTGAGCGCGCCAATCAATTTCGTCCGCCCCAGCGCGCTGTAGATCGACAGCGTGATGGCCGAGAGATAGACGACGTCATAGGCCGCAAGCGAATCCAGAATGTCGTCGGTCTCCGGCATATCCATCAGGCTTCGCGCGGCTGAGTTTTCGCGCCAATGAAAGAACCGGCGCTCGCCCTTGTCATCGGTCTGGATCAGATAGAGACCCGGCAACTTGCCAGGCAGCCGCGCGACCCGCGTGGTTCCAACGCCCTCCGCCGCCCAGCCCACAAGCATTTCGTCGCTCATGGGGTCGTCCCCGAGCGCGGTGATGTAGTCGACCTCGACGCCAAGGCGGGCAAGATAGACGGCGGTGTTCAGCGTGTCGCCGCCAAACCCGCGCGAAAACAGGCCGGCCTGAGAGCCGCCCTGGGCCTGCTTCAGCTCGATCATGCACTCGCCGATGCAGGCCACCCTGGTCATGACCGCATCCGTCGCTCAGGCAGCGAACTTGCCACCAAGTTCGTCCTCGATGTGAATCCGGATGATGTCGTCAAAGGTCTTCTCGGCCGTCGTAAAACCCAACTGAAGCGCCCGTTTGGGGTCGAAATTGCGCGGCCAGCCCGCGACAATGCCCATGATAAAAGCATCCGGCTCGCGCCTGATCCGAGCCGCCACCTTGTCTCCCGCGACCCGCTTCAAGGCGGCGATCTCTTCGCCGACGGTAACCGACAGACCCGGCATGGTGAGGTTTCGGCGGGCGCCGACCGCCGCCGTGTCCATGGTCGCCGCATGCACCAGGAAACCTACCGCCGAGCGCGGCGAGGCATGCCAGTGCCGGACGTCCTCGGACACCGGCAAGATAGCCTCCTTGCCGGCGAGCGGTTCGCGCAAGATGCCGGAGAAGAATCCGGAAGCCGCCTTGTTGGGCAGACCGGGGCGAATGCAGATGGTCGGCAGCCTGATGCCGACGCCGTCCATGAAGCCGCGGCGCGAATAGTCGGCGAGCAGCAATTCCCCGATCGCCTTCTGGGTGCCGTAACTCAGTAGCGGCGTATGAAAGAACTCATCGCCGATGGCCTCGGGAAACGGCGCGCCGAACACCGCAATCGACGAGGTGAAGACAACCCTCGGCTTGTAACCGCCGCCGGCAAGCCTGATGGCGTCGAACAGCATCCGCGTGCCGTCGAGATTGATGCGGTAGCCCTTGTCGAAATCGAGCTCGGCCTCGCCGGAGACAATCGCCGCAAGGTGGAAAATCACGTCGGGACGGTCGGCGACCAGCTTTTCGGCGACGCCCGCTACCGCGAAATCGCACGTCACGGTGTCGACCGGAAATCCTGATTTTGCGGGAGCGGCAGGCGCGACAACGTCCTGCAGCGTCATGCGCGTGATGTCGCGCTTGCCGAGATGGCTATCGCGCAGCAGCCGCTCGGTCAATTTGCGGCCCACCATGCCGGCGGCGCCCAAAACCAGAATATGCAAGACCCACTCCTTGTTGCTTTTCCATAGCGTTTTCAAGCGAAGTGCGAACCGGTTCGCGTTAGAAAACGCGTCAAAATAAAGTCTAAGACGCGGGGCCTAGGCCGTCACTCTTTCACGGCTCCGGTCATCGCCGACACGTAATGCTCGACGAAGAACGCATAGAGGATCACCAGCGGCAGCGAGCCGACCAGCGCGCCCGCCATCAGCGAACCCCATTTGTAGATATCGCCGTCCACGAACTCGTTCACGATCGCGACCGGAACCGTCTTGTTCGGCGTCGATTGCAGGAAGGTGAGCGCGTAGATGAATTCGTTCCAGCACAGCGTGAACGAGAATATGAAGGCCGAGATCAGGCCGGGAACCGCCAGCGGCACGACGATGCGGGTGAGGATTTGCCAACGCGACGCCCCGTCGATCAGCGCGCATTCCTCAAGCTCATAAGGAATGGTCTTGAAGTATCCCATCAACAGCCACGTCGAGAACGGAATCAGCAGCGTCGGATAGACGAGGATCAGCGACAGCGGCGAATCGAACAGGCCGTAGGCCTGAATCACCGACGCCAGCGGAATGAACAGGATCGAAGGCGGCACCAGATACGCAAAAAAGATCAGCACGCCGACCGTGTCCGCGCCCTTGAACCTCAGGCGTACGATGGCATAGGCCGCCAGCACGCTGGCGATGATCGAGAGCATCGTGGCGCCCACCGCCACATACATCGTGTTCCAAAGCCATCGCGGGTACTGGGTCTCGAACAACAACTTGCTGATATGCTTGAACGTCGGATGGACAACCCAGAACGGGTTGTATTTGTTCATGTCGATCAACTGCTCGTCGGGTTTGATCGACGTCAACGCCATCCAGTAGAACGGGAACAGCAGCACGACCAGGATCACGAACAGCGGCAGATAGAGCGTAAAGACGCGACGCGGCAACGATTCCAGATAGCTCATGCCCTCGCTGTCGTCGCCGTGGGCGGCGGCCGGGACTTTCGCTTGCAGCGCTGAATCAGTCATTGTTCGATCCTTGCTGCCACTTCCGGCGCTGCATGCCGAACCAGGAAATCGCGATCGCCGCGAGCAGGAACGGAATCATCGCCGTGGCAATCGCGGCGCCCTCGCCAAGGCGGCCACTGATAATGCCGCGCTGATAGCTCAAGGTCGCCATCAGATGCGTGGCATTCACCGGACCGCCGCGCGTCAAGGCCCAGATCAACTGGAAGTCCGTGAACGTAAACAGCACCGAGAACGTCATCACCACCGCGATGATCGGGGTCAGCAGCGGATAGGTGATGAAGCGGAATCGCTGCCAGTTGGTGGCGCCATCCAGCGTCGCCGCCTCATACAGCGACGGCGACACTGTCTGCAGGCCGGCCAAAAGCGTAATCGCGACGAAAGGAACACCGCGCCAGATGTTGGCGAATATCACACTGCCGCGCGCCCAGTTCGTATCGCCGAGGAAATTGATGTTGTGGTCGATCAGGCCGAGCTTGATCAGCGACCAGGAAATGATCGAAAACTGCGAGTCGTAGATCCACCAGAACGCGATCGCCGAGAGCACGGTCGGCACGATGAAGGGGATCAGGACGATCGAACGGATCACTGCCTTGAACGGCATGTGCCGGTTCAAGAGCAACGCAAGATAAAGTCCGATGGCGAATTTGATGGCGCTCGCTACGATCGTGTAGAGCAGCGTGTTGAAAACCGAGAGCCAGAAAATGGCGTCGTCCCAGAGCCACTGATAATTCTCAAGGCCAACGAAAATTCCCCCGCGACCGATGCGCTCATCGGTAAAGCTCATCCAGACACCGAGCCCTAAGGGATAAGCCAGGAACAGGATGAGAAATGCCGCAGCCGGCAGCATGAACCACATTGCCACAAAGTTGCGGTTAACCCGCAGCCGCGACCACAGCGATGGCGTATCGACGCGGGCCGCCTGCACGGGCGCAGATGTTTGAAGGGTCGTCATCTCGCTCCAATTCCAAAATAACAAGCCGGCGCGGCGAACCGCGCCGGCGCCTACATCCTACCGGAAGATGCGCTTGGCGGAACGCTCCGCCGAGGCCATCGCGGTCTTCACATCCTCGCGACCGGTGCAGTAGTTGGCGAACATGTCGACCACGACGAAGTCGGCAATCGCGGCCGCGGCATTCTCGCCCATCTGGCCGATGCCCGCCGGCGTCAGCGAGGTCTCGGCCACGTCCCGATACGGCGTATTCTTGGGATCGGCGGTCCAGATCGGATTTTTATTGAAGCCGAGCAGGAACGGCGAAAGATAGCCTTGCGCGGCTTCGACCCAGGGATTGAACTGGTCCGGGTCAAGCATGAAAGCGGTGAAGGCCTTGCAGGCCTGCGGGAACTTCGTGAAGTTGAAGACCAGGATCGGGAAGCCGAGATTCATCTCTTTTGTTTTTCCGTCCACCCCCGCCGGCAAATGGGCGTGATTCATGTCTTCGGCAATTTGCGGATTTTCCTTCTTCGCCGTGACATAGATCGAAATGCCGTTGACGGTCAGGTGGAGCTGGCCCGCCAGGAAAGCCTTGTTGTTGGAACTATCGTTCCAGGACGCGGTTCCGGGAATGAAGTTGTCATAAAGGGCCTTGACGTATTCCAACGCCTTCGCCGTCTCCGGCGAATTGACGATAACCTTGTTGTTCTTGTCGATCAGGTTGCCGCCATGGGCCCACAACGCCCAATGCAACCAGGTGTTGGCGTCGCCTGAGGCGTGTCCGAGCGCCATACCCGCGGGCGTGCCGTTCTTGTTCAACGCCTTGACCAGGTCGGCGAAGCCGCCGAGGTCCTTGGGGAACTGCTTGAAGCCAGCCTTTTCCATGGCGGCGACGCGGTAATTCACAAGCGCGCCAGTGGCGGCAACCGGGACGCCGATCCACTTGCCGTCCAGTTTGCCGTAGTCCTCACCCGATTTAGACCAACCGCCGCCTTTCTTGCCGACGTAATCGGCGACATCGGTCATATCGACGCATTTGGTCGGGAACAGGAACGGCAGGGAATAAAGACCCCATACGATATCGAGGCCCTGCCCCGTATTGGCCGCCACCGACGCCTTGGGCTGGAGATCGTCATAGGACTCGTTGGATACGTTGACCGTCACGCCGGTCGCCTTCTGGAAGGCATCGACGATCTTCATGAAGGCTGTGTCCTCGGCCTCGACAAAGCGCTTCCAGCGCAACAGGTTGACCTTGGCGCCCGCTTCCGGCTTCCAGGGCGCGGTCTGCGCCCATGCCTTCGCGTAGCCCAGCAACTGTTCGCTCGACATGGTGGCCGCGACAGCCAGCAAGCTGCCGCCAGCCTTCAGCACGGACCGCCGATCCGTTGTAAAATGATTCATCGTTCCTCTTCTCCCTGTTTAATTGGCTCTTTCATCGACCAATTGCTTTTCCGCTAACTCACAATCGCTTGCCGGTGGCCTCGTCGAACAGATGCACCGCCGAGGGGTCCGGTTTCAGCCGTATCTTGTCGCCCGGATTGAATTGATGACGCTCGCGGAACACGGCGACGACTTGCTCCCCGCCAAGCTTGGCGAAGACCTGGGTTTCCGATCCGGTTGGCTCGACCACGATGATCTCGGCTTCCGCGCCGTCGTCGGCGATGGTGAAGTGCTCTGGCCGAACGCCGTAGACCGCGGGGCGGCCGTCCGAATTGGCAGGTGCTGACTTAAGCGGCAATTTCACGCCGTTCGGCCCCTCGAAACCGGCGCTGCCGTTCACCTTGACCTTGCCCTTCAGGAAATTCATCGCCGGCGAGCCGATGAAGCTCGCGACGAACTGGTTGTCCGGCCGATCGTAAAGTTCGAGCGGAGAGCCGATCTGCTCGACGATGCCCTCGTGCATCACCACGATCTTGTCGGCCATGGTCATGGCTTCGATCTGGTCATGGGTTACGTAGACGGTCGTGGTCTTCAGCCGCTGGTGCAGTTCCTTGATTTCGGTGCGCATCGCCACGCGCAACTTGGCGTCGAGGTTCGACAGGGGCTCGTCGAACAGGAACACCTGCGGATCGCGCACGATGGCGCGCCCCATCGCGACGCGCTGGCGCTGTCCGCCGGACAATTGCCGGGGGTAGCGATCGAGCAGCGGCGTCAGGGCCAGGATTTCCGCGGCGCGTTTGACGCCCTTGCTGATCTCGTCGGCGTTCGCCCCCCGCAGCTTGAGGGAAAATCCCATATTGTCGGCGACCGTCATATGCGGATAGAGCGCATAATTCTGGAACACCATGGCGATATCGCGCTCTTTGGGCTGAACATTGTTGACGACGCGGTCGCCGATTGAAATCGTCCCGGAGGTGATGTTTTCGAGCCCGGCCAGCATCCGCAACAAGGTCGACTTGCCGCAGCCGGAGGGGCCGACCAGCACGACAAAAGCGCCATCCTCGATCGGGATCGTCACGCCGTGCAAAACTTCAAAGCCGCCAAACGATTTTCGCACGTCGCGGATATGCACAGATGACATAAAGTCCCTCCCGAATACGCTTCCAACCCGCAGGATTAGCCGCGGTCGTCCTTGATTTGACCGGGGTCATACCAGACTTTTTCTATGATGTCCTTGGATCAAAGTCGTAGGGATTGGCCTTCCCGGCAAACGTTGCGAAGCGCGCGTTGACATGCAAACATTAGCCGCCAAAACGAAGATTAAGCACAAAAATAAGGCGTGTGCGCTGCGGGAGAACCCATGAACAAGCCACTAACCGGCGTCACCAGGCGCAAACTCCGTTCCAGCGAGTGGTTTAACAACCCGCACAACCCCGGAATGACCGCGCTCTACCTCGAGCGCTACCTTAACTACGGCCTGACCCGGCATGAGCTGCAATCCGGCAAGCCGATTATCGGCATCGCGCAAACCGGCAATGACCTGTCGCCCTGCAACCGCCATCACCTCGAGCTGGCGCACCGGGTCCGGGAGGGAATCCGCGCCGCCGGCGGGATCGCGATGGAATTTCCGATGCACCCGATCCAGGAAACCGGAAAGCGCCCGACCGCGGCGCTGGACCGCAACCTCGCCTATCTTGGCCTGGTCGAAATCCTGTTCGGCTACCCCCTGGACGGCGTGGTCCTGACCACGGGCTGCGACAAGACCACCCCCGCCTGCCTGATGGCAGCGGCCACCGTCAATCTGCCGGCCATTGTGCTGTCAGGCGGGCCGATGCTGAACGGCTGGCACAACGGCGAACGCTCGGGTTCCGGAACCGTGGTCTGGAAAGCGCGCGAGCGGCTGGCGGCCGGAGAGATCGACTACGAAGAGTTCATGAATATCGTGGCGTCGTCGGCGCCCTCGGTCGGTCATTGCAACACCATGGGCACCGCCTCCACCATGAATTCGCTGGCCGAGGCCTTGGGCATGTCGCTGCCCGGCTGCGCCGCGATCCCCGCGCCCTACCGGGAGCGCGGCCAGATTGCCTACGAGACCGGCAAGCGCATCGTCGGGATGGTCTGGGAGGATCTGAAACCGTCCGACATCCTGACGCGAAAGGCCTTTGAGAACTGCATCGTCGTCAATTCGGCGATCGGCGGCTCGACCAACGCGCCGATCCATATCAACGCGCTCGCCCGCCATATCGGCGTGGAGCTGGAAATCGACGATTGGCAGAAATTCGGCCACGCCATTCCGCTTCTGGTCAATATGCAGCCGGCCGGCTTCTATCTCGGCGAAGAGTTCCATCGGGCCGGCGGCGTGCCGGCCGTGGTGCGCGAATTGATGCTGGCCAAGCGCATCCATGAAGACGCCATGACCGTCAATGGCCACACCATGGGCGACAATTGCCGACAGGCGCCCAAGCCCGACGGCGACGTGATCTGGAGTTACGACAAGCCGCTCGTGAAGGATGCCGGCTTCCTCGTCCTGCGGGGCAACCTCTTCGATTCCGCGATCATGAAGACGAGCGTGATCTCCAAGGAATTCCGCGACCGCTATCTGATCAGCCCCAAAGATCCCAACGCATTCGAGGGAAGCGCCATCGTGTTCGAGGGCCCGGAGGACTATCATGCGCGGATCGACGATCCCTCGCTCGATATCGACGAGCACTGCATCCTGTTTGTGCGCGGCACCGGCCCGATCGGCTATCCCGGCGGCGCCGAGGTCGTGAACATGCAGCCGCCGGCGGCGCTGATCAAACGGGGTATCCTGTCCCTGCCTTGCATCGGCGATGGCCGCCAATCCGGTACCTCGGGCTCGCCATCAATTCTCAATGCCACCCCTGAAGCCGCCGCCGACGGCGGCCTTGCGATCCTCAAGACCGGCGACAAGGTTCGCATCGATCTCAACAAGGGCAGCGCCAATATCCTGATTTCCGACGAGGAGCTGAAGAAGCGGCGCGCCGAGCTGAAAGCCAAGGGCGGCTTCCCCTACCCGGCCAGCCAGACGCCGTGGCAGGAACTCTATCGCTCCACTGTCGGGCAACAGGCCACCGGCGCCTGCATGGAGTTTGCCACGCGCTACCACGACATCGCCGGCCGGGTCGGCGTGGCGAGGGATAATCATTAGTAGTCACCGTCATTGCGAGCCAACGGGTCGGCGCGAAGCGCCGCCCGATGACAGGCTCCGCGAAGAATCCATAGGGCCGCAAAACCGGTGAGATGGATTGCTTCGTCGCTTCGCGCCTCGCAATGACGGGACAACAATCCGAAGAAGAACAAGGAGATATAAATGTCAGACCGCCTGAAGGGCAAACGCGCTTTCGTGACCGCAGGCGCGGCGGGCATCGGCCGCGCCTCGGCCATTGCATTTGCGCGCGAGGGCGCATCCGTTTTTGCCACCGATATCGACGAAAAGGGTCTGGCTGCGCTCGCCAGGGATGGCATCTCGGAAGTGGCACGGCTCGACGTGCGCGACACTTCGGCGGTCGCCGCATTGGCCAAACGCGCAGGCCCGATCGACATTCTCTTGAATGCGGCGGGCTTCGTGCATCACGGCACCGTACTCGATTGTTCCGACGAGGACTGGGATTTCTCGTTCGACCTCAACGTGAAGTCGATGCACCGGACGATCCGGGCCTTTCTGCCGGGCATGCTGGAAAAAGGCCACGGCTCAATCGTGAACATCTCGTCTGCCGCCGGCGTGTTCAAGGCCGCCCCCAACCGCTACGTCTACGGCGCGACCAAAGCCGCGGTCGCCGCGCTGACCCGCGCCGTCGCCGCCGATTTCATCACCAAGGGCATCCGTTGCAACTGCATCTGCCCCGGCACCATCGAGACGCCGTCGATGCTCAACCGCGCCGCCGCCGCAGGCCCCGGCGGGCGCGAGATGTTCGTGGCGCGGCAGCCGATGGGACGGCTCGGCACCGCGGAAGAGATCGCCTCGCTCGCGCTCTATCTCGCCAGCGACGAGAGCGCGTTCACTACCGGCGTTGCGCATATCATCGACGGCGGCTGGACGCTTTAGTTCCTGACCTCTCCCCGCAAAGAGCGGGGCGAGGGAGCAGACTTCCGGCGCTCCAAGTGCGGTAGAAAATTCGAAGTGAAAGGATTCCCCATGAACAAGATCGATCTGAACGGCCGCTGCGCCGTTGTTACCGGCGGCGCGCAGGGCTTTGGGCGCGCGATCACCGAGCGCTTTGTTGCCTCCGGCGCCAGGGTCGCGATCTGGGATCACGACCAGCCGTTTGCCGAGAAGACCGCAAAGGAAATCGGCGCCGGCGTCACCGCGTTCAAGGTCGACGTGTCCGATCTCGCCGCGGTCGAGAAGGCGCGCGACGCGACATTGGCCGCCCTCGGCAAGATCGACATTCTCGTCAACAATGCCGGCATCGCCGGCGTCAACAAGACGGTGTGGGAGACCGACCTCGACGAATGGCGCAAGGTGCTGCGCATCAATCTCGACGGGCCCTTCATCTGCTGCAAGGCGATCGTGCCCTCGATGGTCAAGCAGAACTACGGCCGCATCGTCAACATCGCCTCCATCGCCGGCAAGGAAGGCAATCCGAACGCCGCGCATTATTCGGCGTCAAAAGCAGGCCTGATTGCGCTGACAAAATCGCTCGGCAAGGAACTCGCCGGCTACGAGATCGCCGTCAACGCGGTGACCCCCGCCGCGGCGAAAACCGCGATCTTCGACCAGCTGACGCAGCAGCACATCGACTTCATGCTGTCGAAGATTCCGAAGAATCGCTTCGTGCTGGTCGAGGAACTCGCGGCGATGGTGGCGTGGCTGGCGTCGGAGGATTGCTCGTTCTCCACCGGCGCGGTGTTCGACATTTCCGGCGGGCGGGCGACGTATTAGAAATCGGCTAGCCAGGAGATGTCATGATCAGGGAAGGCGGATGCCTGTGTGGCGCGGTGCGGTTCAAGGCGGAGGGAGAGCCGATCAATGTCCGCATCTGCCACTGCCGTAACTGCCAGAAGGCAATGGGATCGCCTTTCTTTGCCCGCGCCCTCTTCGACCAGAAAGCGCTGACGATCCAGGGCGACACTATCCGCTATCCCTCATCGGAGGCGCTCGACCGGGTTTTTTGCAAGACGTGCGGCACGCGGCTGTTTTCCTGGCGAAAGAACGGGACAGCGACGGGTGTCGCCCTTGCCGTATTCGATGACCGCAACGCGTTTGCGCCGACCGAACATATCTGGGTCGCGGAAAAAATGGAGTGGGTGAAGCTCGACGATGGCCTGCCGCAATATCCGGGAGCAGTTCCCCTTTGATGCGAGCGCGTGCTAGCGTCACCCATCCGTCGAACCGGTCAGGACATCCGTGAACATCACCCTCTACGACGTGTCGGTCTGGGTTTTGCCGCTCGTCATCGCCATCACCTTTCACGAGGCCGCCCACGGTTTTGTCGCGCACCGCCTCGGCGACAACACGGCGTTTGACCTCGGCCGCGTCAGCTTCAATCCGCTGCGGCATATCGATCCCTTCGGTACCCTGATGATGCCGGCGATCCTGCTTTTTTCGCACGCGCCGTTTCTGTTCGGCTACGCCAAGCCCGTGCCGGTGAATTTCCGCGCCTTGCGCAGTCCGCGGATCGATATGGTCTGGGTGGCGCTGGCCGGCCCCGCCACCAATATTGCGCTGGCTCTGCTCGCCGCTGCTGCGTTTCATGTCGTCGACTACGTGCCGGCAAACGCGGCGCAGTGGTTGGCCGACAACCTGAAAAACGCACTGGTTATCAACGTCATCCTTGCCGTGTTCAATATGATGCCGATCCCGCCTTTGGACGGCGGACGGGTCGCGGTCGGGTTGCTGCCGAAAGCGCTGGCCGCCCCGCTTGCCCGGCTCGAGCCGTTCGGGATGCTGATCCTGATCGGAATTCTGATCCTCCTTCCGCTGGCCGGTTCGCAGTTCGGTCTAAATCTTGATGTTATTTCGGCGATACTGCGGACATCGACCGGTTATGTGATTCAGTTGATCCTCGCGGTCACCGGAAACGCATAGCCGGATTTACCAGAGTGTTTTCGAGCGACGTGGGGACCGGCTCGTGTAAAGAAAACGCGTCAAACAAAGACCCGGAACCCGCCGGAAAGAGCCGAGGCCATCTTGATCAAAGCAGCCGACATGATGATCGCGCGACGCGCCGATACCAGGGCGAGAGCGGATTTTGCGACCTGGAAGATGATGGCAAAGCTCAATGGCGCCTCCTCCCTGCCCCCGGAGGCCCAGACGTTCCTCGATCGCTACAAGGCGCTCTCGAAGGAAATGACCGAGGCGCAGGCAACGGACGTCACCATCGATCTCATCTACAAGAGCTATTATGAGGAGATGGGCGGCGCCGGCGAACCGCCCGATGTCAAAGCCCAACCGGGCGGCCAGATGACGGGCAATGTCACCGCCTTCAGGCGTCCGCCACCGCAGCGGCCCAAGACCGCCGGCGGTTCGGAGGCAAAACCTCGCCTCCCCGTCGCCCTGATCTTTGCCTGCCTCGTCGTCGTCTACACCGGTTTTCGATATTTCCTGCGGTGAGGGCGCAAGGCGCGCGGACGGCCGCAAGATTCACCCGGCCTTTCTGTTCGAGGTGAAGAAGCCCGCGGAGTCGAAATATCCGTGGGACTATTACAAGCTCATCGCCACCATTCCGGCGGACGAAGCCTTTATCCCGCTTGAGAAGAGCGTTTGCCCGATGGTCAAGAAGAGCTGACCGAAGCTGTCTGCTCGACCAGGACGCCCGGCGCGCCTCGCCGGGCGTTTTCAATCAGCGAACCGCCTTCAGCTCCGCCCCTTGATCTTGAAGATCACCGGCAGGGTGAAATTCAATCCCTCGTCGGCGACCACAGGCGGAGGCTGCGGCACCGGATCGGATCGCCGCACCATCGCGAGCGCCGCCTCGTCGAAAGCCGCATCACCCGATCCCTTGACGATGCTCGTCGAGAGAACATGGCCCATCCGGTCCAGCGCAAAACTGACCACGATCTCGGCGCTCTTCAGCGAGCGCTCCGCGGGGTAGCGCTTGTGCCGGTCGAGATGGGCGATCAACTCCTTCTGCCAGGTGGCGCGCAGGCGCTGCGCGCTCGCGCCGGTGCCCTGCGCGGGCGCCACCGAACGCGTCCCCTCCGGAATGGCTTCGGAGCTCGGCGTCGCGGTTGCCTCGACGGCGACCGATTCCATCGAGGCGGAAGTCTGCACCTTGGCGATTTTTGAATCGTCTTCCTTTGGCTTGTTCGCGCTGTTCGGCGCCACCACGCGGTCGGGATCGTCGGTTTCGGTCGGGACGTCCTTCGGAAGCTCGGTCTCCTTGACCTCGGCCTTTTGCTCGGCGAGCGCGGGCGAAGCCACCGAAGCCTCCGCGTCAGGACCCGGCGGCAGATCGGCCGGCTCGAGATGGGGCGCTGTCATCTCGAGCCCGATCTCGATCGCCGGTGCGCCGAATGTGTCGTCGGGTTCGACGCTGCGCAGATGCGCCACTGCCAGCGCGGCGCCGCCGACATGCAGCGCGAGCGCGCCCAAGGCTGCGAAAATCCACAGCCGCCACGAAGATCCTTGTTCGGCGTCGAAGTCGGGCATCGCGATATATCAACCACTCAGGGCTTGCGGGTCTAAAACCTGGAGTCTAGGGCTTGGCATTTTCAGAAGCCGAAGGCGGCGCTGCGGATTCCGGAACGCCCTCCAGCGCGACCAGCTTGATCTTGGCGTAGCCGCCCGCGCGCAGGATTTCCAGCACGTCCATCAACTCGCCATAGGGTACCGCGCGATCGGCGCGCAGGAAAATGAAACGATCCTTGCTGCCGTCCGCCATCGCGTCGAGCGTGCGAACGAGATCGGCGCGCTTGACCGGGTTTTCTCCGATCGCTACCGCAAGATCGGGCTTGATGCTGACATAGGTCGGCTTGTCCGGCTTCTTCTGCGGCGTCGCGGTCGACGACGGCAGGTCGATCGGAAGGTCGACGGTCGACAACGGCGCCGCCACCATGAAGATGATCAAGAGGACGAGGATGACGTCGATGAAAGGCGTGACGTTGATCTCGTGCGTCTCCGCGAAATCGGCGTCGTCATCAATATCCGTATCCGTGATCGAAGCGCCCATCGTCTACTCCGCGGCGCGCGAATTCTTGCCGCCAGGCGAACTGACATGGGTGCGATCGAGATCGCGGGACAGCAACCGTCCCGCGGCACCCGACGACCGGCCGACCAGCTCGAGATAGCCTTTCGTCACCCGCGCGAAATGATTGTAGATGATAACCGCGGGAATGGCGGCGACCAAGCCGAACGCGGTCGCGAGCAGCGCTTCGGCGATACCAGGCGCGACGACGGCGAGATTGGTCGTCTGCGATTTCGAAATGCCGATAAAGCTGTTCATGATGCCCCACACCGTTCCGAACAGGCCTACGAACGGCGATGTCGCTCCGATGGTTGCAAGCAGGCCCATGCCGAGCCGGATCCGGCGCGCCTCCGCGCGCACGATCTCGGCAAAGCTCGATGCCGCCCGTTCCTTGATGCCGGCGTCGCTGGAAATTCCCGCCGACAGCCGCGCCTCGCGCATCGCCGCCGCCAGCAGCGCGGACAATACGCTTTCATTTGCCCCGAGTACGAATTGCGCCTCCGCCAGCGATCTTGCATCGCCGATCTTGTCGAGCGCTGCGCGCAGCCTGCGCTGGACCAGCGCCAGCTCGATCATTTTTGCGATGAAAATGGTCCATGTCGCCAGCGAGGCAAAAGCGAGGCCGATCATCACAGCCTTCACCAATATATCGGCCGACAGGAACATCGACCATGGCGACAACTCGCGCAGCGCCACGGTCGTCGATTTCAGCAGATGGCCGGCGCTGTCTGCTGGCGTTGCCGTTGCATCGCTTGCCACGACAGGAGCTTGCTGAACGGCGGCCGGGGCCGGAGGAACCGCCTGCGCCGGAACGAACTGGGACGGAGACGATACTGGCGCCTGCTGCGCGGCCGGCGCCGTATTCTGTTGCGCCAACGAAGGCTGGGCCATCGGCAGCGTTGCCAGCGCAAGGACCAGACCATGGATCGCTCGAAGATGTGAGGTACGCATACTTGGCCTCAGCCGCGGAAAGGAGTGTGACAGATACCGATCAATTTGACCGTTTCAGGGTCATTAAGCCAGCTCACTTCGCCGCGATACTGCCGGAAGGCTCGGCGAAGGCCTTGATCCGATCCTTGACGTCTCGAAGCGTCTTGAGGCTGGTTTCGATGGCCGCGGCCGGAACGTCCCGCAGCACATCGGTCGCAATGGAGTCGCGCAGACTGTCGAGATCATCGGCCAGCTGGCGCCCGCTGACCGTGAGAAACAGGCGGTTAGCCCGACGATCCCTGGGGTCGTGCCGGCGCTCGACAAGGCCATGTTCGACCAGCCGGTCGAGCAGGCGCACCAGCGAGATCGGTTGCAATTCGAGCACATCGGCCAGATCTACCTGAGATAGTCCCTCCTGATCGCGCAACTGGAACAGGACAATCCACTGCGCGCGCGTCGTCCCGCGGCCCTTGGCACGGTGATCGATATAGTTGCGCAAAAAGCGCGAACTTTCGACAAGTTGCGTAATCAGCTGCTTTTTCAGATCGAGAGACATGCGTTCTGCGACCCTTAGATTGCTAATTGTTTAGGATTCTCAAGCTATAGTATGTTTACACATTAAGTGCACGCATATTATATTTGGAATCTCTATGAACTCTTTGGAAGACCCGCTACTTATAATTTTTTGAATCTGCAGGCCGACATGAACAAATCGCGGACCACGCGTTGGATTTTGCTGGTCCTGGCCGCCGTTGGGCTGGGCTATTTCGGCTGGCAGCGCTTCCACGGTGAGGATCATGCGACGGCGGCGAATAATGCTCAAAAGGCTGCCCGCGTTGCGGTACGTGTCACCGTCGCCCCGGTCGAGAAAGCCGACTTTCCGGTCTATCTGACCGGACTGGGAACGGTTCAGGCCTTCAACACGGTTGTGGTGCGCTCCCGCGTCGACGGCCAGATTGACAAAATCGCTTTCAAGGAAGGCCAATTGGTCAACCAGGGCGACCTGCTCGCTGAGATCGATCCCCGCCCGTATCAGGCGACGTTGGATCAGGCCAAGGCCAAGAAGGAGCAGGATGAGGCCAATCTGGCAAATACCAATCTGGATCTGCAGCGTTATATCAAGCTCGGCGAATTCGCGACGCGGCAGCAGCTGGATACCCAGCGTTCTACCGTCCAGCAGTTGACCGCCCAGATCGCGGCCGACGCCGCGGCCATCGCCAACGCACAGACCCAACTTGACTACACCTCCATCAAGACGCCGATCTCCGGCGTCGTCGGCTTGCGCCAGGTCGACATCGGCAACATCGTCAATGCTGCGACGCAAAGCGGGATTGTCACGATCACCCAGATCGAGCCGATTGCAGTAATTTTCACCGCGCCGGAAGAGCAATTGCCTTATATAAATGAGGCGCAGGCGATTGCGCCGCTCAGGACGATCGCGATCACGACCGACGGCAAGAAACCCCTGGCGGAAGGAACGCTCGCGGTGGTCAACAATCAGGTCGACACCACCAGCGGCACCATCCGCCTCAAGGCCGTGTTCGACAACAAGGACCACGCATTGTGGCCGGGCCAGTCCGTATCGACGCGGCTCCTGGTGCAGACGATCAAGGGCGCCACCGTGGTTCCAGACGACGCCATCCAGCATGGAACCGAAGGCCTCTATGCTTTCGTCGTCAATCAGGACAGCAAGGCTGAGCTGCGCAAGATCAAGGTGAGCCAGTCGATCGACGGACGCTCGGTGGTCGAGCAAGGCTTGTCACCCGGACAGCAGGTTATCACGTCGGGCCACTTCAAGGTTCAGAACGGTACCCTCGTCAGCACCGCTGTGGCGAGCTCGGATCCGGCGCAACCCAAGGTCCGCCAGGAATGAGCGAGGGGATCTCGGCACCCTTTATTCGTTATCCCATCGGCACCTCGCTGATGATGGCCGGCATTCTCTTTGTCGGCCTCGTCGCCTATCCGCTGCTGCCGGTCGCGCCGCTGCCGCAGGTGGATTTCCCGACGATCCAGATCACTACACAATTGCCGGGCGCAAGCCCTGAAACCATGGCTTCGTCGGTGGCGCAGCCTTTGGAAAGGCAATTCGCGCAGATTCCCGGCATCGCCCAGATGACTTCGACAAGTTACCTCGGGACAGCCGCCGTCACGATCCAGTTCGACCTCAACCGCAACATCGATGGCGCCGCCAACGACGTCCTGGCCGCTATTAACGCCGCCGGCGGCCAGTTGCCCAAGAACCTTCCCTCGCCCCCCACCTACCGCAAGGTCAACCCGGCGGACTCGCCGATCCTGCTGCTGGGGGCAACGTCGGACACGTTGCCGCTGACCACCGTGAGCGACTCCGTCGACGCCCAGCTTGCGCAGCAGATCAGCCAGATTTCCGGCGTGGCGCAGGTTATCATCGGCGGCCAGCAAAAGCCGTCGATCCGCGTCCAGATCGATCCGGCGAAACTGGTCGCCAAGGGCCTGTCGCTCGAGGACGTGCGCAACCAGATTTCGATCGTGACGGTCGACAGCCCGAAGGGCAACATCGACGGCGAGAAGCGCGCCTTTACGATCTACGCCAACGACCAGATGCTGGATTCGAAAGACTGGAACGACGTCATTGTCGCCTACCGCAATGGCGGACCTTTACGGATTCGCGACATCGGCCAGGCGGTGACGGGACCGGAAGATGCCAAGCAGGCAGCATGGGCCAACGGCAAGCGCGGCGTGTTCCTGGTGGTCTACAAGCAGCCCGGCGCCAACGTCATCGATACCGTGGACAAGATCAAGTCGCTGCTGCCGAGGCTGGTGGCCGCCATTCCGGCCGGGATCAAGGTCGAAGTCATCAGCGATCGCACCCAGACCATTCGCGCCGCCGTCGAGGACGTTCAGTTTACGCTGCTCCTGACCATTGCGCTCGTCGTGATGGTCATCTTCGTTTTCCTGCGCAATTTCTGGGCGACGGTGATTCCGGCCGTGACCGTGCCTCTGGCGCTGCTCGGCGCCTGCGCGCTGATGTGGGTATTCGGCTATACGCTCGACAACCTTTCGTTGATGGCGTTGACGATCGCCGTCGGATTCGTCGTCGACGACGCCATCGTGATGCTGGAAAACATCACGCGTTACGTCGAGGAAGGTGAGAAACCGCTTGCCGCCGCGTTCAAGGGCGCGAGCGAGATCGGGTTCACGATCGTGTCGATCAGTATTTCGCTGGTCGCGGTGCTGATTCCGCTCCTGCTCATGGGAGGCATCATCGGGCGCCTGTTCCGCGAATTCGCGGTGACGCTGGCGATGACGATCTTCGTGTCGATGGTGGTCTCGCTGACGCTGACGCCGATGATGGCATCGCGCTTCCTGCGCTCGCATAGCGAAGCGCCCAAGCACGGCCGGTTCTACCAGTGGAGCGAGCGCGGTTTCGACGCGATGCTGAACGCCTACGAGCGCGGGCTCGACGTTGCAATGCGCTGGCGGCTGACGACGCTGGTCATTTTCTTCGCGACGCTGGGGTTATCGCTTTATCTGTTCGTCATCATTCCCAAGGGCTTCTTCCCCCAGCAAGACATCGGCCTGATCACCGCAACAACCGAAGCCAATCAGGACATTTCCTTTGCCGAGATGAAGCGGCGGCAGGAGGCTCTCGGCGCGATCGCGCAGGCGGACCCCGCCGTCGCGTCGGTGGCAATGGTGATCGGCGGCAACGGCAGGGCCGGCAACAATGGCAACGTGTTCATCACCTTAAAGCCGCTCAGCGAACGCGATGCCTCCGCGCAGCAGATCATTTCCCGCCTGCGTCCCAAGCTTGAAAAGGTCGAGGGCGCGCGGCTGTACATGCAGGCGGCGCAGGACGTCCGGCTCGGTGGCCGGCCGACCCGGACGCAGTTCGAGTTCACGCTGCAGGATGCCAACCTCGACGAACTGAACGAGTGGGCGCCCAAGGTCCTCGCCAGGATGCAGACACTGCCGGAGCTGCGCGACGTTGCCACGGACCAGCAGACGAAAGGAACGACGCTGCAGCTGAAGATCAACCGCGACACCGCGTCGCGCTACGGCATCCAGCCGCAATTGATCGACGACACGCTTTACGACGCGTTCGGACAGCGGCAGGTGACCCAGTATTTCACCCAGCTCAACAGCTACCACGTGATCCTGGAGATCCTGCCGGAGCTGCAGGGCAACTTCGACACGCTCGACAAGCTCTATATCAAATCGCCTACGACCGGCGATCAGGTACCGTTGTCGGCCTTCGCGAGCTGGACCAGTGTGCCGGTCCGTCCACTCTCGATCAGCCACCAGGGACAATTCCCGGCGATTACGATCAGCTTCAACCTCGCGCAGAACGCAGCCCTTGGGCAAGCGACCGATGCCGTGCAAAAGGCGATGGCCGATCTCGGCACGCCTGCGACGCTCAGTTCGAGCTTCCAGGGTACCGCGCAGGCGTTCCAGCAATCGCTCGGCACCGTACCGCTCCTGATCTTGGCGGCGCTCGTGGTCGTGTACCTGATCCTCGGCATTCTCTATGAAAGCTACATTCATCCGCTCACCATTCTGTCGACGCTTCCCTCCGCGGGCGTCGGCGCGCTGGCGATCCTGATGGCGTTTGGTTACGACTTCAGCCTGATCGCATTGATCGGCATCATCCTCCTGATCGGCATCGTCAAGAAGAACGGCATCATGATGGTCGACTTCGCGATCTCGGCCGAGCGCGACGAACATCTCTCGCCGGAACAGTCGATCCGCAAGGCTGCCCTGCTGCGATTCCGTCCGATCATGATGACGACGATGGCGGCGATGCTCGGCGGCGTACCGCTGATGCTGGGAACAGGTACCGGATCGGAAATCCGCCAGCCGCTCGGCTACGCGATGGTCGGCGGCCTGCTCGTCAGCCAGGCGCTCACCTTGTTCACCACGCCCGTCGTCTATCTCTATCTCGACAAGCTTTCGAACGCCTTTTCAAGCTGGGGACGCTCGAAGGGCGACGACGAGGGTCATCCCGCCGAGCATGGCGACGTCAAGGAAGCTGCCGAGTGACTTGACTTTGATGGCCCGCCGCCGCATCCGGCGGGATATTCAGCCAGTGCCGAGATACGCCTTCTGCACCTGCGGATCGTTGGCGAGATCGGCTGCGGTGCCCGACAAGACGCTCTTGCCGACTTGCAGGACGGTCGCGAAATCCGAAACTTCGAGCGCGAGCTCGATCGATTGCTCGGCGAGCAGGATGGTCAGCCCCTCCTTGTGCAGCCGGCCGAAGGTCTCGTACATCGACTCCACCACGGCCGGCGCCAGGCCGAGCGACGGCTCATCCAGCATCAGGAGTTTGGGGTCGCTCATCAGCGCCCGACCGACCGCCAACATCTGCCGCTCGCCGCCGGACATGGTGCCGGCACGCTGGCTGCGTCGCTCCGCAAGCTTCGGAAAGATTTCGTAGACGCGGTCAAGCAGCGCCGCCGCGCGTGACTTGTCGCGCAGCGGAGTCGCTCCCAGCTTGAGATTATTCTCGACACTTTGCTGCACGAACAGCCGCCAACCTTCCGGCGACAAGGCAAGGCCCTTGCGCACGATCGAAAACGCGCTCTGCCCGCCAATCTCCTGCCCGCGAAATCCGATTCTACCGGAATGCGCCGGGATCAGGCCGGCAATGGCGTTGAGAACGGTGGTCTTGCCGCCGCCATTGGAGCCGAGCAGCGCGACGACGCTGCCCTCGGGCACGTCGAGCGATACGTCGGAGACGCCGATCAGGTCGCCATAGCGAACTTCCAGATGCTCGATCTTGAGCAAGGGGACGGTCATGTCGCGGGTCCGCCCATCAGCTCGATCGGGGTGTGGGCCGCGGCAGCCTTGGCGGCGCGCTTGCCCAAATAGGCTTCGATGACGGCGGGGTTGCCGGTGACCTCGCGCGGGCTTCCGCGCGCGATCTCACGGCCCTGATGAAACACCACGACACGGGTCGCCAGCGACATGATGACTTCCATGATGTGCTCGACAATGACGAGCGTAATGCCGGAACGATGGATGTCGCGCACAAGATCGATGGCGAGCTGCACTTCGCGCTGGGTGAGGCCTGCCATCGCTTCGTCGAGCAGAAGAACCTTGGGCTCGGTCGCAAGCGCCCGCGCGATTTCGAGCCGTTTGCGGCCCGGCGTTCCCAGCGATCGCGCCGGCGCATCCGCGAGCCTTCCCATGCCGACACGCTCCAGCACGGCGCGCGCGCGCGTCGCGGCCTCGGACCTGCGGGAAGTGCGAAGAAACGCGCCGATCATCACGTTCTCCAGCACCGACATGCTCTCGAACGTCTGCGGCACCTGGAAGGTCCGCGCAAGCCCGATCTCGGCGCGCGCTTCCGGCGTCAGATTGGTGATGTCGCGTCCTTCGAACACGACTGTTCCGGAAGTCGACAACAGGTCGCCGGTCAGGCAATTGAAGAGGGTGGATTTGCCGGCACCGTTCGGCCCAATCAGGCCGAGAATGTCGCCCTGCTCCAGCGTGACCGAGGCCGCATCGACGGCCTTGAAACTGCCAAAGGCCTTGGTGACCTCGCGGGCTTCAAGAAGCATGCTTACGCTCCCCTCGCCGCTTCGGCTTCCGGCAACTTGCCGTTTCGCTTCGCCCACATGCGATTGATCAGCGTCAGGATGCCGCCGGGCTGAAACCGCGCAATCAGCACGATGATCGCGCCATACAGGACAAAGGTCAGGCCGGCGCCTTTGCCGCCCAACAGATTGTTGGAAATCTCTTCCAGCGGCACCAGGATCGCAGCGCCCACCAGCGGCCCGAACAGCAGGCCGGCGCCGCCGAGCGCGGCCATGATCAGGATCTTCACCGAGATCAGGATGCCAAGGCCGGACTCCGGATCGACAAATCCAAACATCATCGCGTAAAGCGCGCCGGCGACGCTGGTCAGGCCGGCGCTCAGCATAAAGGCATAAAGCTTGGTGCGGCTTGCAGGAGCGCCCAGCGAACGCGCTGCCCGCTCGGAGTCGCGGATGGCGCGAAGGTAAAATCCCATCCGGCTGTTGGTCATCCACCGGGTGATACCAAGCGTCAGCGCGAGGATCGTCAGAAACAGGTAATAATACGGCAGCGCCGATATGAACGAGAGGTCGAAGACGTTGCGCGGCACGGTCGGACCGCTCAGCCCGACAGCGGCGCCGAGATAGTCGGTGTTGGTGACAATCAACCTGAGAAGTTCAGCCACCGCGATCGTGGCCATGCTGAAATAGTGACCCGACAGCCGCAGCGTCGGCACGCCGACGACGGCCGATATCGCAACGCTCACGACGATTCCGACCGGAATTCCCACCAGCGGCGACAATCCGAAATGCGCGTAGGCGCCCATCGCGGCGTAGGCGCCGCAACCGAAGAACACCACATGCCCCACCGACACCTGGCCGGCATAGCCCCCGACGATGTTCCAGGCCGACGCGGCGATCGCATAAAGCAGCACCAGCGCGCCGAGCCGCTGCTGGAACGGCGTCGACAGCACAAGCGGATAGGCGACGACCAGCGCCAGCACCACGGAAAGCCAAAGCCGGCGCCGCGTCACGTCTTGCCCATCAGGCCTTGCGGCCTGAACCAGAGGAAGCCGAGGAACAGGGCGTAGACGACCATGTCCTTGTAGACGGCGCCAATCAGATATGCCGACAAGGACTCGATCACTCCGATCAGAAGTCCCGCCACAAGCGCGCCGGGCACGCTGCCGAAACCGCCCAGCGACACCGTGACGAATGCAACGATGGCCAAGGTCTCGCCGACGGTCGGCACGATGTAAAAAAATGTCGCGATCAACGCGCCGGCAAGACCCGTTGCTCCCGCGGCGATCGCCCAGGCGATCGCCTGCATGGTGTCCGGCCGGATGCCCACCAGCTGCGCGGCCGTGGCATCCTCCGCGACCGCGAGCATTTTCGATCCCAGCGAGGTGCGCGTCAGCAGAAGGTGCAAACCGAGCGTCACCAGCAATGCGACCACGCCGGCAAGCAGACGTGAGGCCTGGAGTCTCAAGCCCACGATATCGAACGTGCCACCGACAAGATTTTCCGGCAATGACAGGAAGTTTGCGCCGAACCACCAGAATACCGAATAGCGCAGCAAAAGCGCGAGCCCGAAGGTGCCAAGGATCTGGGCCAGCATCGGCCCTTTCATGATGTCACGGATCAGTCCGAAGTAGACGACGACGCCGAGCGTCGCCAGCACCAGCGCGGCAAGCGGCGCGCCGAGCCAAGGCCCCGCGCCGAACAGCGTCCAGACCACGAACGCCACGTACATGCCGAGCATCACGAAATCGCCGTGGGCGAAGTTGACGATGTTCATCATGCCCCAGACCAGCGTGAGGCCTGAGGAAAACAAGGCATAGACGGCGCCCAACAGAAGGCCACCGACGATCACCTGAACAAGGATGGAGGACATGCCGGCGGAAGGTGTTGCGGGTTAAGTCTCGACGACGGTGATGCATGACAGAGCAATGAGGGCGGGACTATTGCCCGCCCCGAACTCTCACCAGCCTTTGTAGGGTAGAACAGGCGCCTTCCCGGCGCTGGCCTTCGGCCAGACCGTGACGTAGTTTTCGCCGTCCTGCAACTGAATGATGAGACCCGACGCCAGGATATTCTGGCCCTTCTCGTCGAACTTGATGCCTTTGTAACCCATCATCAGCTGATCGGGCTTCAGGTCGGTGGCCTTCAGCGCCGCCTGGATCTTGGCGGGCTCGGTCGAGGCCGCACGATCGATGGCGTCGCACAGGACGAAGAAGGCCTGCATCTGACGCGCGGCGGTGTCGTCCATTTCGTCGCCGCTTTTCTTTTTATACATCTCGGCAATCAAGGCGGTCGGCGAACCGGGAGGGCCGACGCTCCACGACGAGCGATTGAAGACACCTTGCGAGATTTTGCCGACCGCCTTGATGAAGGACGGATCGGAATAGCCGGAATCGTCGGCGATGATGATCGGCGGCTTATAGTCGAGCGCCTGCATCGTCTTCTGATAAAGAATCGCATCGGGTGCATAGGCGATCATGATCACGACGTCGGGCTTCTTCTCCTTCAATTGCAGAACCTGGCCCTGTACGTCGGTTGCATTGACCGCATAGGCGATATCGAGCGCGATATTCTGGCCTTTTTCCTTGAATGCGCTGGTGACCACGCTCGCGACCGAGGTGCCGTATTCGGTGTTGTCGTGGACCAGCGCGACGTTGTCGGTTTTCACGCCGCTAGCCTTCATCTCGCTGAGGAACGCGTAGTAAATCCTGGCGAAGTCGGACGCGACCGGCGTGACGCGAAAGAACCACTTGAAGCCGCGCTCGGTCAGGTTGGCGGCAACCAACTCGCCGTTGACGAAGGGAATGCCGTATTTTTCGGCGATCGCGCTCGCCGTCAGCGTGATGCCGGACTGATAGGCGCCGGTCAGCGCCGTCACCTTCTCTTCCGTGATCAGCCGCAGGGTCTGATTTTGTCCGGTGGCCGGGCTGCCCTGATTGTCGGCGAAGACCACGTCGACCTTGGCGCCGCCGAGCCCTGCGAGGCCTGCGTTCTTCGCCAGCGGGAAATTGCCGAACTCCGGATGGGCGTTGTTGATGATATCCATCGCGACTTCGATCGCGGCCTTGGCGTGGACACCGGCACTGGCGGCGTTGCCGCTCAGCGGAAATACCGCACCGATCTTGACGGTCTTTTCCTGCGCAAAAGCATTGCCCGCCGGCAAAACGAAAATCGAGGCGGCGCAAAGCAGCCCGAGAATATTCTTAAATCTCATGTCTGAACGTCTCCGAGAGGTCCACCCGATGCCAGGCTCTTGAGGCCGGGATGCGCGAGGCAGTGCCGCCCCACATCCCTCATTTTCTTGGCTTTTTCAGCATTGCATGCCCGGTTGGCAGGGGCAAGTTCGCGGGCCAGACGCTCAATCGGAAGGCAGCGTGACGCGAGATGGCTTCTTTTCACCAGCGCATGCGCGATCGAGCGCTGGCAACCCGAAATGCACCGGCACGATTTCGGCGCCGGCGATGCGCCCAGGCACCGACCGCGACTTGAGGACATCACCCTCGGATCGCACAGGCCGGTCAGCGAAGCGGCGATGTCTCGTGCTTGCCAAGGCCGGGACTGAACAGTAGAACGGCTCACGCTTGGAGGGATCGGCGATCCCTTCAAGGCATCCGGTAGGCGGTGTCATTAACTTATTGATTCTGCTTGATTTTGGGGAATGGTGTAACGGTAGCACAACAGACTCTGACTCTGTTTGTCTAGGTTCGAATCCTAGTTCCCCAGCCAGACTGTGAACCAATCGTCCAAGATTGCCCCCTCCCCCGCTAGTTGGATCAATAGCTTGGCGTGCCGATCGGCGTCAGGACCCCACGCCGATTAACAATAAAATTTTTGCCGCAGACAGGAATTGAACCAGCGCTCGTTCTCTTTCAGACCCGATACTGCTTCATTCGATTCGAATTTTTGCCTTGTCCACGACGTCTTTCCACATCAGAACCTCGCGTGAAATACGCGCAGCGAGTTCGTCGGATCCGGTGGCGGCCATTTCGATGCCGGCAGCCGTCAGCCGTTCGCGCGCCTCGGGCGACTTGAGGGCCGTGATAACGGCGCGTTCGATCTCGTCCCGCCGTGATGGTGACGTCCCCTTAGCGACGAGAACCGCAAACCACGCGCTTGTATCGAAGCCGGGAAATCCCGCTTCCGCAATTGTCGGAACGTCGGGCAGCAAGGCACTGCGCGAGGCGGTCGTCACGGCAATCGCCTTGAGTTTGCCCGCGCGAATATGGGGTAAGGCGGACGGGAGATTGTCAAACATCAACTGAATCTGGCCCCCGAGCAGATCGGTCAGCGCGGGCACACTGCCCTTATAGGGAACATGGAGGAGATCGACACCAGCGCGTTGCCGAAACATCTCCCCCGTGACATGACCGTTCGAGCCGAGGCCTTGCGATCCGTACATGAGCGCGCCCGGTTTAGTTCGGGCCAGGCTAACCAATTCGGGCACGGTTGCGACGGGTAGGCCCGGATAGGCAACAAGGACGTTTGCGACCTCGCCGGTCGCGCTGATTGGCGCCAGATCGCGTGTCACGTCGTAGGGAAGAGCAGGGAAGACAAGGGGATTGAGCGTGAGGCCGCTCGAAGCGATAGCGAGCATCGTATATCCATCTGCCGGTGCGCGCACCACGGACATCACACCAATCGTGCCATTGGCGCCAGGTCTATTCTCGACAATAACCGGCTGACGCCAAATCTCGGACAGTTTCTGCGCCATAATCCGCGCGATGATGTCGCCGGTGCCGCCGGCTTGGTAAGGTGAGATGATGGTGACTGGGCGGGTCGGAAACTCTTCCGCGGAAGCCGAAAAAGAGACAATGCTTGTCAGCAAGGCGAGGCAGAAGCGAGCCCAGGTCATTTAATCTCTCCGGCCGGGTCGGTTGACGGGTTGTCATCGATCATTGCGCTCGATGGCATCGGAAACCCTCTCGGCAACAACGACTGCCAAGCGTAAAGCGATGCCCAACTCGACAAAACGGCAGAGTTACGTCGAGCTGAGCGCAGGTTAAATACTCAACCTGCGCTCAGGCACTTGATCTCAATGCGCGAGTGGGTCGGGACGAAGCTGGAAATGCACGAGCAGCGGACTAGACAGCGTCTTGCCAGGCGCACCAGCCGATGGCGCGTCGATACCTTCGATGTGCCCTGGCGTTCTGTTACCTGATGTCGCCCATAACCCTTTGCCCTTCCAACCGGCTTTAGGATCGTCAATACGGCCGTCCACGCCTTTCGCGAAGAATCCCATCGGGTAGGGAACGCGAAGCTGGATGACCTTCCCGTAGGTCAGCGCGTATAGCGAATCCGCGAAATTGCCGGTGGTTATTGGCGTGTCGGCACCTAGACCAAAAGTATTGTGTTGGTCGACCCAGGTATAATAGGGACCTTCGGCGACGCCGGCGGTTCCTTTAAACCCTGGTCCCGGCATCGGATAGAACGTCCATCCCTCCGGACACAGGTTGCCTTCTGCTGCTGTCGGACCGTTGAGCGGCCCTTTGCACTTGCGGCGGTCGAAGCTGGCCATGTGTCCGCTCGCAAGTCCGACCCAGACGACGCCCTTGCGATCGACATCCAGCCCGCGCAGCCCAAATCCCGGTTCCGGAACCTTGTAGACTTCAGTCAGGGCCGTCTCCGACGGATTCGATCCCGGCATCACTCGAAGGATGTAACCGGGGTGGGCCAATGCCGAGCCCCAGACGGAGCCATCAACTGGACTCGGCGCGACGCCATAGAAGGCAAGAGCTAATCGCTTGTCCTTGGTCGGATCGACCGCCTGGTTAGGCTCCACATAGGCGTCTCGTTTACCGTTGCCGTTGGTGTCGACGACAAGCGCCGTCCAACCTTGCGACTTCGCCGCGTCGCCGGTCTTCCAGAACATCTTGGTGTTGATCCAGCCGACCAGGCCTTCGCCGAATTGACTGTTGTTGCTTAGCCACAGCGTGTTGTTGGCATCCTCGGCAAAATTCAGATGGTGAGTGCCGAAGCATGTGTCGATGAACGTGAACTTTTGGGTTTTCGGATCGTATACCGTAACCTGTCGGGAATTCTGCACGAAGCCGTTGCGCTTGACTTCAAGCGGGAATGCCTTCGCCGACGGATGTCCCGAGTCTTTATAGCAGTAAGACGGTATATTCAGGGGCGAGCGCGATTGCGCGGTAAAGTAAACTCGTCCCTCCTGATCCATCATAGGATTATGGGCGTTTACCTGGGTATCCCAAACGGCCTCCTTGCCGTTATACGGCGAGTCCGAAATCACAGGAAATCCATCCTTTGAACTCGGTACGTCCTTTTCGCGGACCGGAACCCGCATCGTGTTCTTCGTGATTTTTATCGGATCGAAAACCGGTATGTCGCTCGTGCTCAGTTCGGGGGCCCCATAAATTTTTCCATTGGGGTTGATCGTGGGGTTCCGTTTGTCAGTAAGAGCCAGATCATGCACGTAGCTCTTGGGACTGGCCCAGTCGTAGACGGTGACGACGACATTGCGCTCGATGCCGTTGGGGCGCTGCGGCACCGATGCCGGCAGTTCACCCGCCTTGATTCGATCAGTCCATTTCGCCAGCCGCGCCAGGTGCCCGCCATCAGCAGTGTTCATCCTGCTTATGAACATCGCCATCTCTGAGGCACCCTGCCCGGATTGTATACGTCGATCCCATGCGGCAGCGTGACGAATCGAAAGTGCCCAATGCCGCAGGAATTTCGCGAGTCGCCTTGTTGCCCCACTGGTGACAGTTTCCACAGCCATTCAGCTGTACCATGTTGAGCCATTGCTCTTGCGTCTTGATATTCTCCGGCATGCCATTGCCACCGGGGCCGGCGCCAGTACCCGGAAACATGCTTTTGTCCGGAATGTCGATCATGGAAAACCAGTAGATGCCTGGATAGTATTCCGCCGCGGCCGCTGCATTTGGCGCAATCACGGCCGTCAGGTTCACGACCTTGCCAAGTTCTGCCTTGACCTTTGGCGAATCGACCAACCCGTAACCACGCACCCAAACGTTATACGAAGCTTTAGGAAGATCGGGCACCACGAAACGCCCTCGATCATCGGTGACCACCATCTTCGCAAAGCGTGTGCCAAGCTCCATTGTCTCCGCGACCACCCAGACGCCGGCTTCGGGACCCTTTTTGCTCGT
The DNA here is from genome assembly GCA_963753875.1 of uncultured Alphaproteobacteria bacterium. GTDB lineage: Bacteria > Pseudomonadota > Alphaproteobacteria > Rhizobiales > Xanthobacteraceae > Bradyrhizobium. The sequence continues at coordinate 54,504 of CAVWDY010000006.1, forward strand.
AACCACTCCTCCGATGGATTTGTCGTCAATTTGAACGACAGATTGTTGCGGCTGTTGAGCAATCGCTCTGTTGGACCCTGCCATAGCGATGATGCTAGCCACGATCGCGATCGCACTCATCTGTCCGAAGATCTTGAACATTCCTTCGCCCTCCTCTGCCCAAAGCAATTCTCAAAAACCTCCCGGTATTCCGGGATTGGATTGTGACTCTGCGACCACCATCACCGATCGATGACGGCCCTCACATCCGACCTTTCTGCGAATCCGACGAACTCCGATCCGCTAAGGTAAGCCTTCGCTATTTTAGAAAATACAGCGTATTTTCCCTGGGTCAATTTATTTTGCAATATCTCTCGATCTTACAAAATTATTCGCGTATACAACGAACTGATTTCCATTCGAACGACGACACAAACCGACATGCCAAGAAGAATGAATATGCAAAGTCGGGCCGAAGCCCCCGAACCACAAACCCTCGGCGGAATCGCATTGGACGTTCTGCGCGCCGATATTCTCCAGTGTCGATTGCGGCCGAATACCCGTTTGCGGCTGGAGGAGCTGCGCGAGCGCTATAGGATGAGCATCAGCCCGTTGCGGGAAGCGCTGATGCGGCTTCAGTCCGAGGGGCTGGTTACGCTGGAAGAAAATAAGGGTTTCCGCGTATCGCCTGTCTCGCCCGACCATCTGATGGATCTGACCGAGACGCGAATCGATATCGAAACTGTTATGTTGAGGCGCGCAATCGAGTGTGGCAATGTCGAGTATGAAGCCGACATCCTTAGTGCCTTTCATCGCCTTTCCCGCCAGAAGAAGATCGATCCGACCTCACCTGGAGTGATTTCACGCGTGTGGTCACGCGAGCATCGGGCTTTCCACACGAGTTTGGTGGCAGCATGCGCATCGAATTTGTTGATGTCCTTTCAGAATTCTCTGTTTGATCAGGCCGAACGCTATGTTGCGTTGTCGATCAGCTATATCGCCAAGCCACGCGACGATCTCGGTGAGCACGAAGCGTTGATGAAGGCGGTTCTTGCGGGAAACGTTGAATTGGCGTGCGAACTGTGTGCGAGCCATATTCGGCGAACGACGGAGAAAGTGCTTGCCGCAACCAAAGCGCTGACCGTCATTTGATTATGCCGGCTGAATTGCCAATGAGCAGTCCCCCCGCTCCGGATCGATATTCTCATCCAAACGGATCCCGCCGAGGCCGCCGACCAATGACAGATAGTGCAATGATTAATGTCGATGCTGAGAATCTCAGCGTCTTTGTCACGCAGCTGTTTAGTGCTGCCGGCCTTCCCGGCACGGCCGCCGCTACCGTCGCCAAGGGATTGGTCGATGCGGATCTCGAAGGCCTTCATTCGCACGGCGTGATGCTGGTCGACATGTACATCGAGCGGCTGCGAAAGGGCTCGGTATCGTGCAATGAGAGCGCTTCGATCGTGTCGGAACGCCAAGGCGCGGTCGTCCTCGACGCCGGCCATGCCCTCGGTCATCTCACCGGTTTACAAGCTATGTCGCTTGCGACCGATAAGGCGCGGCAATTCACCGCCGGCATTGTATCGGTCCGTCACGGCTTTCATTTCGGCACCGCCGGAAAATATGCCCTGCAGGCAGCAAATGCCGGCTGCATCGGCATAGCGATGTGCAACACGCGTCCCCTTATGCCGGCACCAGGCGGCGCCGAACGCGTCGTCGGCAACAATCCAATAGCCATCGCGCTGCCAACCACGGGCGAAATTCCGATCGTCCTCGATATGGCCACAAGCGAAGCTGCGATGGGCAAAATCCGAATGGCAGAAAAGGCCGAAGAGGCCATTCCACCGACGTGGGCGGTGACTGCGCAAGGCGCGCCGACAACTAATCCGACGGAAGCGATCGCGGGGATGCTCCTGCCGTCTGGTGGCGCCAAGGGCTTCGGACTTTCATTCCTGATCGATCTGATGTGTGGATTGCTGTCGCAAGGAGCGACGGGGTCGCAAGTACGCCCGCTCTACGGCGACTTCAGCGTGCCGTACGATTGCTCGCATCTCTTCATTGCGATCGACGTGGAGCATTTTTGCGACGGCGGCTGGTTTCGTCAGCACGCGGCGGCAGCCGCGGAGCGCATCCGGAACGGACAACGTGCACCCGGCGTGGAACAACTTTTCACGCCCGGGGAGCCGGAATGGCGCCGACGCCAGCGTTCGGGCAGCAATGTTCAACTCGAACCATCCATCGTGGCCATGCTGAACCGCCTCGCAGGCGAGCTCGGCGTCACGCACAACCTCCGCCTTAACGAGCCAACGAAGGGAACACTTCATGCCTAAAACCGAGATTACGAGCCCAAAATTACGGAAAGCGAACGGCGTTTTTTCTCACGCAACCGCTATCGAAGCGACCGGCCGCTTCGTGTTCGTGTCCGGCATGACGGCCCGACGCCTTGACGGCAGCATTGCCGGCATTGGCGATATCACCGAACAGACCCGGCAGGTTTGCGAGAACCTGAAAGCGGCGGTCGAAGCTGCGGGCGGAACGCTTGACGACGTTTGCCGCGTCGACGTGCATGTCCGCAACATGGAGCACTTCGACGCTATCCATAAGGTCCGCGCGCAATATTTCAAACCGCCTCTTCCGGCATCGACAATGGTCGAAATCAACAAGATGACGTCTCCCGATTACTTGATCGAGATCAGCGCCATCGCCGTGGTTCCGACGAAATAGGGCGGCTCAGGCGGACGACGAATTCGGGATGAGAGCTACGGCAGATCGCGGGATTGCCTTGGATGATATCGGAAACAATATTCTGCTTGAAAACGCGCATTTCTGCACGCATTGGCTGACAAGAAATCAAAGGTCACCGATCTCTCGCGATTGATCAAGTTGAAATCCGTCACGCGAAGCACTGAAGGCTCTGCGCAATAATTCTGGTGTTTTGATGCAAGCGTTAAGTCAGACCGTGTCGAGTGGGTTCGAATGAATACATCATCCGCATTGGGCGGATGGGATGTGCACGCTCACATCATCCCTCCGGCCGTGATTGCCGCCGGCGAGCGTGGTCTCTACGGCATGCGGACTGAGCCGAAGACGCTGCATATCTGCGCACATGGCGTTCCACTGCTTCCGCTCTCGAAGATTGACGCCTTGGTTGACAGGGTCAACCGCGACGGCCTCGACGGTGCGATTGTATCGGTCCCGCCACCGCTTTTCCGGCCCGACCTGAGCGCAACCGAACGCGAGGGGTACACCCAACTTGTCAATGACAGCCTGCTGGCGGCGTGCCGCCCGCATGAGCCTTCACTGCGCCCGTTTGCCTACCTTCCCGTCGAAGACCCCGAATTGGCCGCCAATATCGCTTCAGGTCTCGATCACAACTGGGCAGGCGCTGTCGCAGGGACCGAACTGGGTATGCTGTCTTATGCGTCCGAACGCTACGACGCGCTCTGGCAGGCGTTGAGCGATGCAAAGCTTCCATTGTTCATCCACCCGGGCTCGTCTCCCGACAAACGTCTTGACCCCTTCTATCTGAGCAATCTGTTCGGCAACCCCGTCGAGACGACGATTGCCGCGGCCAATCTGATTTTCTCCGGCGTCATGCATCGTTTCCCCGGGTTGAAGGTGATCCTCGCCCACGGCGGCGGCTGCGTGGCGGCCCTATGCGGCCGCTGGCAGCAAGGCGCCGCCACCAATCGACCAGGGGTACCAGAACTGGCGCTGCAGCCTGTCGAAGCCGTGCGAAGATTTTACGTCGACAGCCTGGTGCATTCGCCCACATACCTTGCTGCAATCATCGACATCATCGGGGCCGATCGCATTCTTCTCGGCAGTGACTGGCCATTTCCGATGGGAGCTTCGTCGGCGGAGCACGACCTGGCGCATCTCGATATGGCGCTGAAGAGAAAAATTCGGAAAACGAACGCCGAACATGTCTTTGGTCGCCGCCTGTTTACTCCCTCACCATGAGAACATCAGCCATAGCAACAACGCTTGCCCAAACTATCCCACTTAGATCTTCCAACATAATGAGGTCACAATGACGAATCTTCCTGAAGGCGCACCAAGTCTCCAAGAGATCCTGATTCAATCAGAGACTGTCGAGTGGCGAGCAAAGTCTCTCAAAGGCATTCATGAAAAAATGCTTTGGCGCAACGAAGATACCGGTGCGTCGATCGCTCTGATCAAGTTTGACAAGGGCGCAGGAATTCCCCAGCCGCATCTGCATGCCGCCAATCAGTTCATGTTCTGCCTGAAAGGCAAGTACGAATATACCTCGACCGGCGTCGTGCTTACTGCCGGCTGCTTCTACTGCAATCCGAAAGGCAATGTGCACGGCCCCGCGATCGCCCACGAAGAGACGATTGTCGTGGAGATATATGACGGACCGCACTACCCGCAAAAGCCGTCCTGGTACACGGACGAACGAGACGCCCATTGAGCGGCGCGTAAAGACGTCGACCATGAATGTGAATAAGCGTCCAAGATTGCCCCGCCACCGCTAGTTGGATCAATAGCTTGGCGTGCCGATCGGCGCCAGGACCCCGTGCCGATTAACAGTTCGAGCTACCTCTCGCCCGGCGGCGTTCGTTCGATCAGGTTTTGCGGATAGGACGGCACAGGCGGCAACTTCTCCCCGCACACCCAGGAGCACGCGGGGATCTTTTTGCGCCACGCACCGGCCGGACAGCGTTACAGCGGCTTGATTTCCACCTTGCGGAACTTGACCACGCCTTTGTCGTTCACGACGCCCTTGTCGTCCTTGAGACCCAATCCGTGCTGCAGGGCGATCCGGCCGCTAGCAAACTTGGCGTCTTGCGCGCCATCGACGGTTTTTTGCCCATTGAGGACGACGGTGAATGTCGAACCCTTCGCCGTGATCTCATAGACATTCCATTTGCCGCCGGCCTTCGGCATCGGATCGACCTTGGCGACGTTCACGATCGCACCGGTGCCGTAGCTGGGTTCAGGGCGAGCATCCCAGATGTTCACCTCGTAGGCGTTATCGGCGCCGACCTTCTCGGGGTTGGTGCAGCGAATGAAGATGCCGCTGTTGGCATCGGTTTCAACCCAGAATTCGGCCCTGATCTGATAATCGGTATAGGTGTTCTTGGTGACCAGGAAGCCGTTGCCCTTGTCAGCAACCACGGCGCCGTCCTCGAGCCGCCAGTTGGCGTCACCGATCGCGTTGAAGTTGTCGAGGTTCTTGCCGTCGAACAGCGTAACCCATCCGGTTTCGCTGGACGCCCGCGGCGAATACGAAAGAGCGGCGAAACCCACAAGAAGCAGTGCGATGGCTGACCGGCGATTCATGCTGATTTTCTCCCCATTTGAAATATTTTTCTTGGTGCGAGGCTTGCTAAAGTCCCGCGATCCTTTGGACCGCCCGCGATGATAGCAGGCGGCGGGTTGCCCGGGGAAGCTATCGAAGCCTTCGCCCCAACACCAGACATCTTCCACAGCTCAACATTTTTTTAAGCTCATTGGCCTCCAACCGGCGGCGTCCCGTGGGTGTGGAACAACTCGATCGTCTTCAGCCCCCACGCCTGCCCTTTCTTGCGCTCCTCCTCGGTCCACACGATCGGCTTCCAGTCCGGCGCCAGAATGAGACGGGCGCCGGCGTTGGCGACCTCGACCCGGTTGCCGCCGGGTTCGTAGACATAGAGGAAAAACGTCTGCTGGATGGCATGCTTGTGCGGGCCGGTTTCGATGAAGACGCCGTTCTCCAGGAAAATGTCGGCGGCGCGCAATACATCCTCACGGCTGTCGAGCGCGTAGGTGACGTGATGAAATCGGCCCGGCGTGCCGGAATGATCGTGCGAATAGGCGAAGTCATAACTCTTGTTCGACATCGTCATCCACATCGCGGCTTCGGTGCCGTCGTTGAGCACGATCTGCTCGGTCAACCGGCAGCCCAGGTATTTTTCGAAGAAGATGCGGTTGGCCTTGATATCGACCGCCAGGCAGTTGAGATGATCCAGCCGGCGGACATTGACGCCGCGCGCCGGAAAGCGCTGCGCCTGGTTCTTGAGCGCAGGCTTCAGTTCGGGGGGCGCCTCGTACCACTCGGTCTCGTAATAGAGTTCGACGATATGGCCATCCGGATCGCGGCAACGGAATGCCGGACCATGCCCGAGGTCGCCATCGGTCCAGCCGATTTCGAATCCGGATCCCTTCAGCGCCGCGACGCGCCGTTCCAGCGCCTGCGGACTTCGCGCCCGCAGCGCCATGTGTTCCATGCCCGAGGTCTTTGAGGCCGTCAGCTTGAGCGAATAGCGCTCGTAATCGTCCCAGCCGCGCAGGTACACCGACTCTCCCTTGCGGCCGCTGATGGTCATGCCCATCACGTCGACGAAGAATTTCAGGCTTTCGTCCGGCTTCGGCGTCAGCAATTCCAGATGGCCGAGATGGGCGAGATCGAAAATCGGTTCGGGGTTCATCGGCTGGTCCTCTGAATGAGCGTCCGCGTCAGGTCGTCGAACAATTCGTCGACCTCGTAGGCGCGGGGAATAAGTCCCTGCTGCGCGGCATATCGAATAATCATTTCCAGCGACCGGCGCATGTCTTTGGCGCTGAACCGGGGCGAGGCGGCCGGCGCCAGCGCCGCGCTCTCTTGCAGCAGCCTGAAAATTTCCCGCACCGCTTCCGGATGGGTGTTGGAGAGCTCGCGGCTGACCACCACCATATGGTTGATCGGCACTACGCCATGCCTGGCAAACCATGACTGCTCTTCCTTCCCGACATCGGGAAACAGCGGTTTCAGGCCGGGGAGTTCCGACTTCTCCCCGAGCACGGCATCGAGCTCGCCGTCGAGCAGCATCTGGATGATCTGCTTGCCGGTCGGAGCCCTTTTCGTCGTATCGACGTATTCGGCGACATGGGCGTCCTCGAACGTGACCCAATCGATCGAATCGAGATCGACGCCATAATCGTTGGCGAGAATCCCGCGCAGCCATGCGCCGGTCGTGGTGGTGAAGGAGCGGATGCCGACGCGCTTGCCGTTGAGGTCCGCAGGCGTCATCGTTCCCGATTTCGCATTATAGAGCGCGTAAGCGTGCTGAAACCGCGCCAGCACGACATGGGGCAGCAGCACCATCGGCTTATCGAAGCTTTTCGCCATCAGATAGGTGACGATGGCCATCTCCGAAACGTCGAACGCCTGCTCGCGGACCATCGGCTTGAAGCCCTTGTTGGTCGGCGAATACGCGACGAAATCGAACTCGACCAAATCGGATTTGATCGATCCGTCCTTCAGCGCTTTCGTGCAAGCGTGGTCGCCCAGCAATGTGCGCAAGCGCATCGTCACTCAATCGGACTCCGGCTCGTCGACGTAAACGAGACCGGCCTTGGCCAGCGGCTCGCGCATCTGATACATGTCGAGCCCGAGCACGCCGGAGGCGAGCTGCCGGCGCTTGCCCTCCTCGTCCGCCTGGCGCTTTTCCCCCTTGACGGCGACCTCGCCGGCATCCTTCTTCCGCACCACCACGACGCCGTCGTCATCGGCGATCACGGCATCGCCTGGGTGAACATTGATCCCGGCGCACACCACGGGCACGTTGACCGCGCCCAGTGTCGCCTTCACCGTGCCCTTGGCTGAGATCGCCTTCGACCAGACCGGAAATCCCATTTCCCTGAGAGATTTCACATCGCGGCAACCGGCATCGATGATGAGGCCGGTGACACCGCGCGCCATCAGCGAGGTCGCCAAGAGTCGCCGAACATACCGTCGGTATTGTCGGTGGTGCACCCCACCACCAGCATGTCGCCCGGCCGGCACTGTTCGACCGCGACATGGATCATCCAGTTGTCGCCCGGCTGCGCCAGCACGGTGACGGCGGTGCCTGCCGCTTCGCCGCCCGCCCAGACGGGGCGCATATACGGCTTCATCAGGCCAAACCGGCCGTAGGCCTCGTGCACGGTTGCGACCCCGAGCGCGCCGAGCCGTTTGACGACATCGGCGTCGGCGCGCGTGATGTTGCGGACAACGACCGTCTTCATACCAGTTCCTCCATCGCCATCGGGAATAGCCGCTGATAGGCCTCGCCATAGGTCATGGCCTTGCCGGAATTGCGGCCGCCCTGCATGCCCCGCTGCAGCGCCACCCGCTCGTAATAGGCCCACAGATGCTTTTGCGCGGCGAGTATCTCGAACGTCTTGCGCTTGATATCCCAGACCTCGTCGATGTTGAGGATGACCTGAGGCTTGAAGTTGCACATCTCCGGCTGGTGCGGCTCAAACAAAAACACCGGCGGCGCCGCATAGCTGTATTCGGCCTGTGGCTTGTGACCCATCGCCTGCGCCACGATGCGCGCCTCCTGGGCATAGGCGGCAGCCGCCGGATGATCGACGTTGTAGGGATCTTCCAGCGAATGCGTCAGCACAAAGCTCGGGTTGAGTTCGCGGTAAATGTCGATCAGCCGATCCATATGCGCATCCGTCAGGCGCAGCGGGTAGTCGCCGGCATCGAAGAACTCGATCTCGGCCCCGAGCGCCGCCGCGGCGCGCTCCGCCTCGTCCTTGCGGCCGGCCTTGACCTTCTCCAGCGTCATGCCCGGCTGCTTCCAGGCGAACTGGGACTCTCCGCGCTCACCGAACGCAAGACAGACGATCTTCACGCGATAACCCTTTTTGGCGTGAAGCGCGATGGCGCCGCCCGCCCGCCAGACGAAATCGCCGGGATGTGCTGAAACCACCAAGCCTGTCTTTGCCATTGCCTTCCCTCAACTATTTCTCAGGATTCAAACCTTGTTCGAAGCGGCGCCGCACGGAATCGCACCGACGCGTCGCGTTTCTCTTCCCTAGCTCTTGGCTTGTGCCGCAGATCGTCGCCGTAACGGCGCGGGCCGATCGAGCGCGGCGGCTTGAAACGCCGCGACGGTTGCCCGCACAAGCTGCTCGATTGCATTTGCCGCGTCCGAACCATCGGCGTCACCTCGCGACAGACGGGCGACGCGTTCAGGCTGGACCAACGTGTAATAAAGCGCCCCCAGGAGAAAGTGGCTGCGCCAGACGATTTCGGCACGCGGGATGTGCGGCAGGCTCTCGTGGATCGCGTCGATAAAGGCATGACTGGTGTCGTCGAAGGTCTGCGCGATAACCCTGCCGGCAACCTCGTTGCCTTCCGCCGACATGACCGCGCGCAGCCTGGTGAAACGCGCCCCTCCGCCCGCGAGATCGCTGCCCGAAGAAAATGCGGGCAGGACATAGGCACGGACGATCGCCTCCAGCCGGTCCTGCAGATCCCGCACCCGCCTCGCCGCGGCCAGCAACTCCGAACGCCTGCGGTTCATCGGCCCGCAATGACGACGGTAAATCTCCAGAAGCAGCCCGTCCTTTGTCTTGAAATGATAGGTCACGCTGCCGGGATTTGCGCCGGCTGCCTGCGCAATATCCCGAACCGACACCGCATTAAATCCGTTGGTCGAAAACAACTCTTCCGCGGCGCAAAGGATCGCCTCGCGCATGTTCGGCTTGCGCGCGGTGGTTTCGTCGCTGTCGGATTGACGGGCCATTTGATTTGTACAAATGTACAAAGTATCCGGTCAAGTCAACAAATTTCTGGCGTCGGAACCGGGCAGTCGCAAGCACTCCTGATCCAGGCGTCGCGCAACGACGTGTTCGCCGTCGCGCCTCACGTGCGAACGCGCCTCACCTGGCATTTGCCGGCGCGTGGACCTGCCACAGATCGGTACGCCAGCGTAAAGCGACGGCCATCATGAGCGCGAGACCGGCGGCGGCATAGAGGGTCGCGGTCGCCGTAAACCCGACCTCGTCGATCAGCGCGCCGGCCGCCAGCAGCCCCAGCGGCAGGCCGTAGATCACGAGCATGCGCACGCCCATCACCCGGCCGCGGAAATGCGCGCTCGCGGTGCGCATCAGGATCACCGCAATGGAAATCATAGACAGACTCTGCGAGAAGCCGACCAGCAGCAGGCAGGCGATCGCGGCCGGCACGCTCCGAATATGCGCGAACACCAGAAGCATCGCGTACCATATGACCGTCGCGCCGATCATCAGCCGCGCCACCCTGACGCCGCCGATGACACTCAACGCGATCGAACCGACCAATGAACCGACCGCGAAGCTGGCCGACAGGTATCCGAGCCCGGTCTGGCCGGTGCCGTAAACCTCCCGCGCGATATAGGGCAGCAAGCCGTTGGAAAAAGGATAGGCGGTCAGGTTGGCGAGGAACGCGATCCAGATCGCGGCGCGCATCGTCGGCGTGGTCCAGACATGGGCCACGCCCTCCCGGAGGTCGCGCATCGGTGAGCGCCGCCATGCGCCTTCAGCGCCTTCGGGAATCGGATGCGGCTTCGCCGGCGCCACGACGCAGAGCGTAAGCACCGTGCCGAGTGTATAAAGACTGACGATCGCCATATAGGCCGGCCCGATGCCAAGGGCTGCCAGCAATCCGGCGCCGCTCAGCGCGCCCGCGATGCGCGCGGTGTCCATCGTGGTTCTGGAAACGCTGATCGCTCCGATTAGCTGGTCCGATGGCATGATGGTCGCGACCAGCGCGCCGCGCACGCCAAGATCGGACGGGCGAACGAGGCCCATCACGGCCACGATGACCAGGACATAAAGGGGGCTCAAATAGCCCGTCAGCGCCAGCGTCATCAGGGTCGCGGCCAGCACCGAATAAGTCGCCCGCATCATCGCGAGCAGATCGCGGTGGCCGATACGGTCGCCCACCACGCCCAATATCGGCGCGATCAGGGTCCCCGTGTAACTGAGGGAGGCAAACAAGGTCAGCAGCAGGACCGATCCGGTTTCGGTCAGCACGTACCAGCCGAGAATAAGCGTCTCCATCTCGAAAGCCCACGATGTGAGCAAATCGGCCGGCCACTGGAAACGGTAATTCCTGGTGCGGAAGGGTGCGAGCGCGGAAAGCCGCGCCAAGTCGCTCAAATTTCGATGCCGCGGTTCATCGCGTTCCACCCTGCCCTGTTTCTTGTTGGCACAAGAATTACAGCTTCGCGGCGGCCGAGGCCAGCCCGGCGGCTTCAGAGAAAGCGCGCCGCGGGGCGCAACCACCTCCGGAATTGGTAAACCAAATCTTAAGCGGCAGGCGGCGTCATCGCCGATGTCTGGGCCGAAACGCCGGATTTCCGGCGGAATCGATCCGTTGGGGCTGGCCAGGTCACCCGTCAGAGCCAGCCACCCGGAACATATCGCCCTTTGCCGAATTTGGCTTAACCGTTTGTGCAGCGACTGACGGCATAGTTGCGCATTGAAGCACAATTCATGACATGCCGAGTTCAACGACTGTGACATCCTTCGGACGTGTGATTTTGGTGCGCGGATCGCTCGCGCGGGTCGGACTTTTGGCGACGGGTGATATGGGCCTATCCGAGGTCCGGGCTACCGTCGGCCGCTTCGTCAGTATCCGCTGCGCAAATTCCACCATCGTCGCCATGATCACCGAAGTGTCGTGCGAAGATCTGCCGACCTCCGGCAATTACATCGCCAGCGCCTCGGTCGATCTGCTCGGCGAGATCCTCGGCGGACCGGAACGACAGAAATTTCAGCGTGGCGTCACCAACTATCCGGCCATCGGCGACGCCGTCGACCTGATCAACAATCAGGAACTCCGCACGGTCTATGCGCCGAACGGATCGGACCAGATCAATATTGGCACCCTGCAGCAGGATCCGTCCGTCATCGCCTATGTCGATATCGAGGAAATGCTCTCCAAGCATTTCGCGGTACTGGGGTCCACCGGCGTCGGTAAATCGACCGGCGTGTCGTTGCTGTTGAACGAAATTCTCAAGTCGCGGCCGAATTTGCGGATTTTCCTGCTCGACGTTCACAACGAGTACGGCCGCTGCTTCGGCGACCGCTCGCTTGTCCTCAATCCCCGCAACCTGAAGCTGCCGTTCTGGCTGTTCAACTTCGAAGAGATCGTCGATGTGCTGTTCGCCGGCCGGCCCGGCGTTCCTGAGGAACTCGACATTCTCGCCGAAGTCATTCCGGTGGCGAAGGGAATGTATACGCAGTACCAGAACGCCGATCGCGGGCTTAAGCGCCTCGACCCCAAGTCGGTCGGCTATACCCTCGACACCCCGGTGCCCTATCGCCTGGTCGACCTGATTTCACTGATCGACGAGCGCATGGGCAAGCTCGAGAACCGTTCCTCGCGCATCATCTATCACAAACTGATTTCTCGCATCGAGACCGTGCGCAACGACCCGCGTTACGCCTTCATGTTCGACAACGCCAATGTCGGCGGCGACACCATGGCCGAGGTCATCAGTCATCTGTTCCGGCTGCCGGCCAACGGCCGGCCGATGACCGTCATGCAGCTGGCGGGCTTTCCTGCCGAAGTCATCGATTCCGTGGTGTCGGTGCTGTGCCGCATGGCGTTCGATTTCGGGCTGTGGAGCGACGGTGTTTCGCCGCTGTTGTTCGTCTGCGAAGAGGCCCATCGCTACGCTTCGGCCGACCGCAACATCGGCTTCGGGCCGACACGCAAGGCGGTCTCGCGGATCGCCAAGGAAGGCCGCAAATACGGCGTATATCTCGGCCTCGTCACGCAACGCCCCGCCGAGCTCGACGCCACCATCATTTCCCAGTGCAACACGCTGTTTACGATGCGCCTTGCCAACGACCGCGACCAGGCGCTGTTGCGCTCGGCGGTCTCCGATGCCGCGGCCAACCTCTTGTCGTTCGTGCCCTCGCTCGGCACCCGCGAAGTGCTGGCCTTCGGCGAAGGCGTGGCGCTGCCGACCCGGCTGCGCTTCAAGGAAGTGCCGCCACATCAATTGCCGCGCAGCGAAGCCACCATTTCGACGGTGCCCTCGGCAACCTCCGGCCACGACATGCATTTCGTCGCTGCCGTACTCGAACGCTGGCGCGGAGCCACGTCAAATCGCGACGTTCCCAACGATCCCGGCATCAACGAGCGGCCGGCTGCGCGCACGGTGGAAGCTCCAATGCTGCAACCTTCGCTCGGGCTCGATCCCGACCGCTTCTCGTTGCTGAAGAAGCCGCTGCGCTAAATTCACGTCGGACAACTGGTTCGGGCCGTACCGTCCTGCGCGCAGGGTTTGCGCAAACGCCGCCATCGACTATGTTCTCGGGCTACGCATGAATTGAGCGGGAGTCTCGCCATGTCGCAGCCGATCGCCAGACGCTTTCCAGTACCCTCCATCGACGCATTGCCCGAAGATATCCGCAGCCGCCTGCTGGCGGTGCAGGAAAAATCCGGTTTCATTCCGAACGTCTTCCTGGCGCTGGCCTATCGGCCCAACGAATTCCGGGCGTTCTTTGCGTATCACGACGCCCTGATGGAAAGGGACAGCGGCCTGACCAAGGCCGAGCGCGAGATGATCGTGGTTGCGACCTCCAGCGCCAACCAGTGCCACTATTGTGTGATCGCACATGGCGCGATCTTGAGAATTCGGGCAAAGAATCCGCAAATCGCCGACCAGATCGCCGTCAACTACCGCAAGGCGGATATCACGCCGCGCCAGCGCGCCATGCTCGACTTCGCGATGAAGGTGAGCACGGCGGCGCACCTGATTTCGGAAGCGGATTTCGCCGAGATCGCCAGCCACGGATTCACCGACGACGACGTCTGGGATATCGCCGCGATCTCCGCGTTTTTCGCGTTGTCGAACCGGATGGCGAACGTCACTTCCATGCGTCCGAACGACGAGTTCTACATGATGGGGCGCCTGCCGAAATAGGCAGTGGCCCGCTGCTACGCGACGCTAATCATGCTCCGATTAGGTTGAATCGGATCATGATCTTCTCTTGTTTGAGCATGATCTTTCGGAAAACCGGTTCCCACTTTCCGGATCATGCTCTAATCCTCCGCGGGTCCGCACCAGCCGGGCAAATAGACCGCGTCCTTGCTTTTCGCCAGAGCCAGCGCTTTCTCGAGGGCTTTCTCGAAATCGCTTTCCACGCTCTTGCGTGGCAGCCTGCGGCGCAGCAAATCCGCCCACAGAAATTCGCTGAAAGGCGTTGTATCTTTCGCAAAACCGCCGATCCGCCGCAATTCGCCGGCGAGGCTGCGGAACGGATCGTCCTTGAGGTCCACGACAGTTTTGGGGATATCCCGGTAGCGTTTGCGTTCGCCCTTGGCATCGTACGGATAGACCCACTTGCGGTCGTCGAGCACGACCCAGAACGCATCGCGATCGACCATGGTGAGGTCGGCGACGATGGTCACGAGAACATCCTTGACACCCTCATCATGAAGAGCCCGCGCCAGGTGATGATGATCGATCACGTAGAAGCGCTTGTCCGGTCCGTGAACCACCGGGATCATGTGCTTGCCCAGCAGCTCCGCCTGTTTCTTCTTCGATTTTTGCTCCCGCCAGCGCTTGCGCTTCTCCTTCACCTCCCGCATTCCGACGGTCATCTGGGTCGGACGGAGCGAGAGAATCGGAATCGGCTGAAGGATCGGTTCGCGGACGTTCGCCATGGCTTGAAATCCCCCTGTCGGATTGCCAAGAATGCCTCTGCAATTCCTGCGATTATGGCATGATGCTTCCGGCGATCAATTGCCTTCGGAAGAGCGCGATCGGCAAAGCGGGAGTTGGATTTTAGGTCCGGTCGCGCACTAATTGATTAAAAGAGCGCACAAGCTTTTCGCCAGGCCGTCCACGCTTTGGCGGATCATGCACCAACGCATCAAGAGAACTGGAAAGATGTTCACAAGCCTGAATGAGCGGATGTCGAAGTCGCGTGTCATCCGATTTGGCGATCGCGAGGTCATTGCGGAGGGTCTTAGTCTCAGCTTTTGGGCCGACATCAGCCATCGCTGCATGACGGCCTCATGGCCGGCCTTTATCGGCGGAGCCGCGCTGGTGTTTATCGCCTTCAACGCGGTTTTCGCCGTGTTCTACTGGATCGGAGACCAGCCGGTCTCGAACGTGCCAGGCCGCGCCTATATCGATTATCTCTATTTCAGTATCGAGACGCTTTCGACCGCCGGTTACGGCGACATGCACCCCCAGACCCATTACGGTCATTTCATCGCCACGGTGGAGCTCTTCACGGGGATCTTCTCGATGTCGCTGATGACCGGGCTGATCTTCGCCCGGTTCTCGCGGCCAAATGCCCGGCTGCTGTTCGCCAATCATCCGGTCATCTCAAACCATGAAGGCAAGCCGAACCTGATGGTTCGCTTCGCCAACGAACGTCACAATATCATCGGCAATGCCACCGCCAAGCTGTGGCTGCTGCGGAATGTCGTAAGCAAGGAGGGCCAGTTCCTGCGAAGATTCCACGAGCTGCCGTTGGTGCGAAACGAGCACCCCGCGCTCGCCCTCAGCTGGACGCTCTACCACGTCCTCGATGAACAAAGCCCGCTGTACGGGCTGAATGCGGACGACTTTAGCTCATTGGGCGTGTCACTTGTGGTTGTGGTGACCGGATATGACGTTGTTGCGGCGCAAACCGTCCATGCCCGAAGATCCTACGATCATACCGAAATTCGCTTTGGCCAGCGTTACGCCGATATTCTCGATAATTCCGAGGATGGCCGGATTCGAATCGACTACGGCAGGTTCCACGAGACTTTGGACGGATAGATTCTCGTCCCCGCGCCATGCCAACATTTTCTGGGAGACGCGTCGCGAGCGTGCTAGATAAGAGCGGAATTTCCCGGAGCTGGCAGCCGTGAAAACCCAGCGGCCCATTATCTCAACCTCTTCAGAAGAAGAGCACCGTGTGCTCCAATTCCGGCCGCGCACAGCCCCGGCGCCCGGCCAGCGCGGAAATCCGAACGAGCCGGTCCGGCAGTTCGAGGCAGCGAACGATTTATCGCGCTACGAGCGCGACCGGGACGAACCGGACGATTTTCGCCATCGCATGCTGGCGAATGTGGCGGCTTTCGCATTTACCGTCGCCCTCTTGGCAATCGGAATATGGCTCGCCATGAGTATCGCCGATCTGCGCAGAACTCAGGACTGCGTGCTGATGGGACGCCGCGACTGC
This sequence comes from uncultured Alphaproteobacteria bacterium, assembly GCA_963753875.1. Taxonomy (GTDB): domain Bacteria; phylum Pseudomonadota; class Alphaproteobacteria; order Rhizobiales; family Xanthobacteraceae; genus Bradyrhizobium. The sequence goes on from CAVWDY010000006.1 coordinate 70,425, forward strand.
GTGCGGATTTCCGCGCCGCATACCTAGTCATTTCGGCCCCTGCCGGCTCGTTTGCCCCTGAATCCGATGCCGCGGCGCCGTCCACCTCCATTGAACTAAAGGCGGCGCTCCGATATACGGGCACTCAACTCCGGGCGGTGGATGGGGCATTCCGGGGCGCAGCGGCGCCTGCCCCACGATACCCGAAATTATCTTCAATATATCAAAGGCTTAGTGATGTCCTCTACATTCGATCAAGTCGCAACGATTATCGCCGAAACCTGCGACATACCGCGCGACACGATCACGCCGGAGAGCCATGCGATCGACGATCTGGGGATCGACAGCCTCGATTTTCTCGACATCGCCTTTGCGATCGACAAGGCGTTCGGGATCAAATTGCCGCTGGAAAAATGGACCCAGGAAGTCAACGACGGCAAAGCGACCACCGAACAGTACTTCGTCCTGAAAAACCTCAGCGCTCGCATCGACGAATTGGTCGCGGCCAAGGGCGCGTAACCGCCCGCCATGCATCTCGAATATTTCCAGCTGATTGACCGTATTCTCGACCTCAACATCGGTGAGAAGACCATCACGGTCGAGGCGCAGGTCCCTCAGCACGACACCATATTCGAAGGGCATTTCCCGGGCTATCCAATCATGCCCGGCGTCCTGCTGATTGAATCGATGGCGCAGACCTCGGGGTGGCTATTGCTCGCGCTGATGAAATTCGAGCGGATGCCGTTTCTGGCCGCGGTCAAGGAAGCCAAGATGCGCGGCTTCGTGACCCCTGGGGAGTTACTGACGATCGACGCCAACGTCCTTCACGAAGGCTCGGGTTATGCGATGACCGAAGCGAGGGTCAGGGTCGGCGGCAAGCTGAAGTGCAACGCGACGATCACATTCAGTCACATTCCCTTCCCGAATCCGGAATTGCGCGGACACATGGATGCCCTGGCCAAGCGTATCGGCTTTCCGCAACAGGCTATCGCCCATGACTGAGACGAAATCTTCGAACCCGGGATCGGCGGAAGTCTGGATCACCGGCATCGGTCTGGCCACTTCGCTTGGCGAGGGTCTGGATGCGCACTGGGACGCGCTCAATCAGCGGCGAATCAATGTCGATGAAAAGAACTTCGCGCCCTACATCGTGCATCCCTGGGCACCGATAAATCTCGACACCCAGATCCCCAAAAAGGGCGATCAGCGTCAGATGGAAGCCTGGCAGCGGATCGGTACCTACGCCGCCGGACTGGCGCTGGAGTCCGCGGGCATCAAGGGCAACAAGGAAATCCTGGCGCGGATGGACATGGTCGTGGCCGCAGGCGGCGGCGAGCGCGATCTTGCCGTGGATTCCAACATTTTGAATATGGAAGCGAAAGGCAATTCAGCCCCCGGCTTTCTCAACGAACGGCTGATGAACGATCTGCGTCCGACGCTCTTCCTGGCGCAGCTCTCGAACCTGTTGGCGGGCAACATTGCCATCGTGCACGGCGTAACCGGATCGTCCCGCACCTTCATGGGCGAGGAAGCCGCGGGCGTTGACGCGGCAAGGATCGCTCTCGCACGCATCGCCGCCGGCCAAAGCGATATCGCATTGATCGGCGGCTCGCAAAACGGCGAGCGCAAGGATCTGCTGGTTCTCTACGAGTTCGGCGGTTTCAATCTCAAGGACAAGTTCGTTCCGGTTTGGGCGCGCGGCAAGAACGGCGGCTTTGCGCTCGGATCGGGCGGCGCGTTTCTTGTGATCGAGTCCAGGGCGCATGCTGAGGCGCGCGGCGCAAAGCCCTTCGCGCGCCTGACCAACGTCGTGGCCGATATGGCGCGCCGCAAACACTCCGGCGAGGTGACATCGACGCTGGAAGGGCTGTGGTCGAAGCTCGGCAAGCTTGAGGGCAAGGGTGCCATCATCTCAGGCGCGACCGGCGCCGAACCGGCCACCTCGGAAGAGCGCGCATTCGTGAGTGCGCATAAGAATTTCCCGGTGCGGGCCACCGGAACGATGTTCGGGCACACGATGGAGACGCAATTTCCGCTGGGGCTGGCCGTTGCGGCGCTTTCGCTCTCGCGCGGCGCATTGTTTCCACCCAACGATCCCACCGGGCTGGAGGTTGAAATGTCCACTCCGCCGACCCAGATTGTAGTGATTGGGACAGGTCATTGGCGGGGCGAAGGCATGGCGCTGGTCGAAGCGATCAGCTGAATGCCGCTGAACTGACGGGGAAAACATGGCAGCTACGCGCGATAAGTTCGGAAGGCCGATCGTCGTCGTGACCGGCATGGGCGTTGTGACGTCGCTCGGGGCCGGCAAGGCCGACAACTGGAAGAAACTCACCGCTGGCGAATCCGGTATCCGCACCATTACGCGTTTTCCCACCGAAGGGTTGAAGACGACGATGGCCGGAACGGTCGATTTCATCCCGGTCGAGCCGTTCTCGTCCACCGACCTTTCCGAGCGGCTAGGCGAGCTCGTCGCGGAAGAAGCCATCGCCCAGGCCAACATTGGGACCAAGGGCGAATTTCCCGGTCCGCTGTTCCTGGCCGTGGCCCCTGTCGAAGTCGAGTGGCCGCAGCGCCAGGAACTCGGGCGCGCGATCGAAGCCGCGACCGAAGTCGATTACGATGCCATGCTGCGGGTCAGCGGCGGCGGAAGATTTACGCAATATCACCGGCGATTCCTTTTCGGCTCGGTCGCCAATCATCTCGCCGAGACGTTCGGCACCAAAGGTTCGCCGATTTCACTTTCCACCGCATGCGCATCCGGCGCCAGCGCCATCCAGCTCGGCGTCGAAGCCATTCGCCGCGGCGAGGCGGACGCCGCCCTTTGCGTTGCGACCGACGGGTCGGTCAATCCCGAAGCGCTGGTCCGGTTCTCGTTGCTGTCGGCGCTGTCGACCCATAACGATCCGCCCCAGGCCGCGGTCCGGCCGTTTGCGAAGAACCGCGACGGTTTCGTGATGGCCGAAGGTGCGGGCGCACTGGTATTGGAAAGCTACGAAGCCGCCACCGCGCGCGGCGCGGCGATTCTCGGCATCGTTGCCGGCTGCGGCGAGCTGGCGGATTCCTTCCACCGTACCCGATCTAGCCCTGACGGCAAGCCGATCATCGGGTGCGTGCGCAATGCATTGTCCGACGCCAGCCTCGACTCCGACCAGATCGACTACATCAACGCGCACGGCACCGGGACGCCCGAGAACGACAAGATGGAGTATTTGGGCATCTCGTCGGTTTTCGGCGAGCGCGCCAAGCAAATTCCGGTGTCGTCGAACAAGTCGATGGTCGGGCACACGCTCTCAGCGGCTGGCGCCGTCGAAACGGTGTTCTCGCTACTGACGCTTGAGCACCAGCGGATTCCACCGACGATCAATTACGATGTTCCGGACCCGGCGATTCCCTTCGACGTGGTTCCCAACAAAGCCCGCGACGCCCGCGTCACCGCCGTGATGTCGAATTCGTTCGGCTTTGGCGGCCAGAATGCCGTGCTGATTCTGACGCGTGAACCGGTTTAGCCGGCGAAAAGCCCGTCCAGTGCAAAAGCGCGTGGAAAGCCGGATAGCGTTCGGCAAAATCGTCGTTGGTCTCTGATGCATCCTCTGCTGCTTCGTACCAGGGCCCGTATTCGCGACGCTATCAAGCCAATCGGCGAAGCCGCGGTAGGCGCACTGACGATCGGACTTCTGCGCACCACCCGCTATTTCGATCCAATCAAGACGGCAAACCTGTTCGGCCGGATCGCCGGCCGGATCGGCCCCTTGACGCGCGAGCAGCGGATTGGCCGCGCCAATCTGACCGCCGCATTTCCGGAAAAATCGCGAGAGGAGATCGAGACCATCCTCGCAGGCGTCTGGGACAATCTCGGCCGTCTTGGCGCGGAATTTGCCCATCTCGATCACATCTGGGAGCACGATCCCGCGTTCCCCGAACAGAGCCGGATCGAAATCGGGCCGCGCACCCACGAACTGTTCGCGCAGCTCAGGCTCGACGGCAAGCCGGCGCTGATCTTCGCAGGCCACCTTGGCAATTGGGAGCTCCCAGCCGTGGCCGCGGTGGCGCACGGACTGGATGCCGCCATCCTGTTTCGCCGGCCCAACAGCGCTTCCGCCAACCGGATCATTGAAGAGATTCGCGCGGTGAAAATGGGAACACTGATTCCCGCCGGCCGCGACGCGCCGCTCAGGATGGCCGAGGCCCTGCGGAATGGACAGCATGTCGCTATGCTGGTCGACCAGTACTTCACCAATGGCGTCGAGGTGACTTTCTTCGGCCGCAAGACCAAGGCCAACCCGACGCTGGCCCGTTTGCTGCGGCAGATCGAATGTCCGGTCCACGGCGTCCGCATCATCCGCCTGCCCGGTCATCGTTTCCGCGCCGAGCTATCGGAGGAGGTGAAGCCGGTGCGCGATGCCTCCGGGCAAATCGATGTTCAGGGGACGATGCAGGCGATCACATCCGTGGTCGAGGGCTGGATTCGCGAATATCCGGATCAGTGGCTCTGGCTGCACCGCCGCTGGCGGTAACCTGAACCCTCTATCTTCCCGTCTTCACCTTCGTCCAAAGCCTGTTGATGACGCGCTGCGTCGCAGGATCGCGCGCGGTGATCACGAACAATTTTGCGAGCGTTGCATCGTCCGGGTAGATGTTCTTGTCACTGAGAATCCTGGGGTCGACGAGCTTCTGGCTCGCCAAATTGCCGTTGGCGTAGGACAGAAAATCCGAATTCCTGGCGGCCACCTCGGGCCGGTAAAGATAATTGATCAGTTCGTAGGCTTCCGTGACATTCCTGGCGTCGGCGGGAATCGCAAGATTGTCGAAGAACATCTGCGCGCCCTCTTTCGGGATGGCATAGCCGATCGCGATGTCATTTTTTGCTTCCGCGGCGCGGCTTCGCGCTTGCATGATGTCACCCGACCACCCCACCACGAAGCAGATCTCTCCAGTGGCCAGCGCGCTCAGATATTCCGAGGAATGAAACTTGCGGACAAAGGGCCGGATCTTGATGACGAGATCGGCGGCCTTTTCCATATCCGCCTGTTTGGTCGAATTTGGATCGAGCCCGAGATAACCCAACGCCGCCGGAAAAATATCGTCGGCGGAATCGAGCATGTGAACGCCGCAATCCCTGAATTTCGCGAGATTTTCCGGCTTGAAGACGACGTCCCAACTGTCGATTTTGGCGTCGGGGCCGAGGATTTTCTGCACCATCCTGACGTTGTAGCCGATGCCCGTCGTGCCCCACATGTAATTGGCGGCGTATCGGTTGCCGGGATCGTAGATGGCGAGCCGTTCCGTCACCACCGGCCAGGCGTTGGCGAGGTTCGGCAACTTCGACTTGTCGAGCTTCTGAAAAACATTGGCCTTGATCTGGCGCTGCAGGAAATAGGCCGTGGGAACGACGACATCGTAGCCGGACTTCCCGGCGAGCAGCCGTGTTTCCAGGGTCTCATTGGCGTCGAACGTGTCGTAGACGACCTTGATGCCGGTTTCCCTGGTGAAGTCTTCGAGCACCCCTGGTGCGATATAGTTGGACCAATTGTAGAAGTTGACGGTGCGCTCCTCTGCCTTTGCAGGCGGCGATAGCAACGCAAGCGCCGCGGCCATCGCGACACCACATCGGAATGGAATGCAGGTCGGGCCGCGCGCCATCTGTCCAATTCCTATCGGCGGTGCACAGCGTCGGACAGGCGCTCGAGCGCGGTGTCGAGGGTTGCATCCTTCTTGGCAAAACAGAAACGGACGATGGTCGTAACGGGATCCTTCTCATAGAAGGCCGATACCGGAATAGCCGCGACCTTGTAGTCGGTTACGATGCGTTTGCAGAACGCCTCGTCGGTCTCGTTAAGGCCGAGCGGCGAAAGGTCGACGGTGAGAAAATAAGTACCCTGCGAACGAAGGACCGGGAAGCCGATGCTCTCCAATCCTTTGGTCAGGCGGTCGCGGCTGCGCGCCAGATCCTCGCGCATCTGATGAAAATAATCCGCCGCCTTGCCGAGGCCGTAGGCGACCGCGACCTGAAGATTGGGCGCGGTCGTGAAGGTGAGAAACTGGTGCACCTTCGCTGCAACCCGCAACAGCGGCGGCGCGGCGCAAACAAAGCCGATCTTCCAGCCGGTCAGGGAAAAGATCTTGCCCGCGGAACCTACCTTGATCGTGCGATCGCGCATTCCCGGTACGGTAATCAGCGGAATGTGCTCGCGGCCGTCGAAGATCACATGCTCCCAGACTTCGTCGCAGATCGCGATCGTATCGAACTCCTGACAGAACCGCGCCAGCAATTCCAGATCCTCGCGCGGATAAACCACCGCGGCCGGATTGAGCGGATTGTTGAAGAGAACGGCTTTGGTCTTGGGGTTGAATACGCTTCGCAGCGCCTCCTCCGTCAACCGCCAGTGCGGCGGTTCGAGGCGCACCAGACGCGGAATGCCTCCGGCCTGGCGGATGATCGGGAGGTAGGAATCGTACACCGGCTGGAACACGACCACCTCGTCGCCGGGCTCGACCATGGCAAGAATGGCTGAAGTCAGCGCCTCGGTGCCGCCCGAGGTCACCATCACCTCGGTCATCGGATCGAGGGCGATGCCGTGCCAGCGCTCGTAATGAGCGGAAATCGCCTGCCGCAATTCGGGAATACCCATCATCGACGGGTATTGGTTGTAACCGTTCATGACCGCGTCCGCGGCGGCGCGGCGAATATCTTCCGGGCCCGGATCGTCGGGAAAACCCTGCCCGAGATTGATCGCGTTGTTGTCGCGCGCAAGCTGCGACATCGCCTCAAAGATCGTGACGGGAAGGTCCGCAAATACCTTGTTCATCGAAGTCATGGCAACGGTCAGCCGCCGGACCTGGTCGGCAAACCCGCAGCCTTCCAGGCCAGCATCCCGCCGGCCAGATGCCTGTCATAGGCAAGGCCGCCGGCTTGCGCGGCCAGCGACGCCGTCACCGATCGCTTGCCGGAGCGGCAGGCAAAAACCACCTGCTTGCCCTTCGGATCGGGAATGACGTGCGGATCGAAACTCGACAGCGGGACCACGACCGCGCCGGGATAGGCATCCACGGCCACTTCGTTCGGCTCGCGGACGTCGACCAGAAGGTAGCGCCCGTCGGCCATTCCCTTCGATACTTCTTCCGGCGTCAAATCGTGAACCCGATGCCCCTGATCTGCCACTCAAATCCTCCTTAACGCCACTTTGCTATCCAACTTGCGCGTATCCAACCGCGGAACCGGCAGCCACTTCCGCGGATTACGAGCAGATATGAGCAAATTCCGCAAGCGCGGATGCCGGCGGCTCGCCTTTCCGCGCCAACGTCGCCTCTCATGCGATGAAAATCAAGCACCGGACTATGGATCAAGAAGCGACCGATGGCCTAGATGGTCACCTGCGTGCCCACCTCGACCACCCTTCCGCTCGGAATCTGGAAATAGTCGGTCGCATCATTGGCGGTACGGCTGAGCGCTATGAAGAGATGATCCTGCCAGCGCGGCATTCCGGAACGCGCGGCCGGCTTCAGCGCGCGCCGCGAGAGGAAAAACGACGTCGACATGATGTCGAATTGCCAACCGAGCTTTCGCGCAATCGCCAGCGCCTTCGGGACGTTCGGCGATTCCATAAATCCAAACCGCAACGTTACCTTGGTGAAGGTGGCGCCGATCTGTTCCAGCTTCACCCGTTCGGCCGGGTCAATCCGCGGCGTCGGCGCGGTTTCGATGGTGAGAATGACATTCTTCTCATGCAGCACCTTGTAGTGCTTCAGACTGTGCATCAGAGCGGTCGGCGCGCTCAGGGGATCGCTGGTAAGAAAGACGGCCGTGCCGGAAACGCGCTGCGGCGGCCGTTTCTCCAGCATCGCCACCAGATCGGCCAGCGGAAACTCCAGCTTGCGCGATTTGTCGAACAGCAGCCGGCTGCCGCGCCGCCAGGTGTACATCAGCATCATCACCACGGCTCCGAGCGCCAGCGGCACCCAACCTCCCTCCAGCACCTTCAAGAGGTTGGCGGCGAGGAACGTGAGATCGAGGAACAGAAATGGCGCAATCAGCGCCGCGGCCGCGAATGGCGACCATTTCCATACGCGCCAGATCACGACAAAGCCCATCATCCCCGTGACCACCATGGTGCCGGTCACCGAAATGCCGTAGGCCGACGCCAGCGCGCTTGAGGAACGGAACATCAGCACCAGCAGCATCACGGCAACGAGCAGCAGCATGTTGATGCGCGGGATGTAGATCTGGCCGGAATGGGCTTCCGAAGTGTGACGGATTTCAAATCTCGGCAGGAGACCGAGCTGTATGGCCTGCCGCGTCAGGGAGTAGGCGCCGGTGATCACGGCCTGGCTCGCAATCACGGTCGCGACGGTGGCAAGGGCGACCATCGGAATCAACGCCCAGTCCGGGAACATCAGGAAGAACGGGTTTTCGATCGCTTTGGGGTCGGCGATGACAAGAGCGCCCTGTCCCAGATAATTCAGCGCCAGCGACGGCAGTACGATGAAGAGCCACGCGGTCTGGATCGGCCGTTTGCCGAAATGCCCGAGGTCGGCATAGAGCGCCTCGGCTCCGGTGACCGCGAGAAACACGGCACCCAGCGTCACAAAGCCGATGATGCCGTGATGAAGCATGAACGTGACGGCTAACACGGGATTCAGCGCCAACAGGACTTCGGGATGTTGCATGATCGGAATGATGGCCCCGATCGCGATCACGCCGAACCAGACGCACATCACCGGTCCGAAGAACGCCGCAACATGCGCGGTGCCGCGCGACTGAGCCGCGAACAGCGCCAGCAAGATAAGCACGGTGAGCGGCACGACATATGGCTCGAACGCCGCGGTGACGAGCTTGATGCCTTCGATCGCCGACAGCACCGACAGCGCCGGCGTGATCACCGCGTCGCCGTAGAACAGCGCACCGCTCACGATCCCGAGCAGCACAATGGCGCCGGCGCCTTTGCTGACCGCGCGTTGCGCCAGCGCCATCAGGGCCAGCGTTCCGCCCTCGCCGTGGTTGTCCGCGCGAAGCAGGATCAGCACATATTTCAGCGTCACCACGATAATCAGCGCCCACAGGATCAGCGAGACGACCCCAAGGACCGCCTGCGGTTCGACGACGCCGGAGGACCCGCTGGCCGCGACCACGGCTTCACGCAACGCGTACAGCGGGCTGGTGCCGATGTCGCCATAGACGACACCGATGCTGCCGATCATGAGGGCCTTGAAGCCTGCGGTGGAATGGGCCTCGCCATGCCCATTGGCCACCGTCGTTTCCGCGGCGGGAGCTACAACATCGCTTGTCATGGGGACGGAGCCTCAACGTGCTTCACTGCACAATAGCAAAGCGAGGCGGCTTATAGCCCTGCGCTTGAAGCATAGCCTAGCCTGATTTCGAGCCCATGCCATGCAAAAATTGCAATTGCTATTGGACGCAGACCGCAGCTCGATAAAGGTACTATAGTAGCGACAAAACTACGGCTTCAGGTCGGGCGGGAGCGGCGGATCTTCGCGCATCAGCGTAATGGTGACGCGGCGGTTCGCCGACAGCGAGGGATCGTCGGGAAACAGCGGCTGGGTGTCGGCCTTGCCGGAGACCGCGAAGATGTGCGCCGGCGGCAGCCCTTCCCTCTCGAGGATCTGACGCACCACGTTCGCCCGATCCGCCGAGAGATCGAACGCCCCGTAATCGCCCTTCGCCGGCACGAAACCCGCGGCGGTATGACCGACGATCGATATTCGCAGCGGCGTCGCCTTGAGAGGGGCCGCGAGCTTCTGGATCAGCCGGCGGGTCCGCTCATAGGGCGCCTTCGAGCCGTCGGCGAACATCGAGCGGCCGTCCTGATCGACGATTTCCAGGTTGAGGCCCTCCTTGGTCTCCTCGAACATGATGTGCTTGGAAATTTCGGTCAGCTCCGGCATTTCCTGCAACGCCTGTCGCAGCGAGGCTGAGGCAAGCGCAAACTCGCGATCGATTTTCAGCCGGGCACCGCTGATGCGGCTGCGATCCTGCTGGTCCGGGGTCGGCATATTGGACGCATCATCCGGCGAAATGTTCGCGACGTTCTTCAGCTTCGGCCGGGTTGGCAGACCATCGGATTCGATGATGCCGGAGTAGCGCGCATCGGTCTGCACGCCGAAAGCATCGCGCATCGAGCCGGCAACGATCTTGAGCTTGTTGTTATCCATGGTGGAGAACGCGACGAGCATCACGAAGAAGCTCATCATCAGCCCCATGAGATCGGCGAAAGACACGTACCAGCCGTGCCCTCCGCCATGTGCGTCGCCGCGTTTTTTCTTGGCCATTGCTGATTTTCCGGGCGGAGATCCGCCGCTTTACGCCGGGACCGGTTCGCCCTCTTCGTCGCGGTGTTTCTCCGGCAAGTAGGCCAGCAGCATTTCGCGCACCAGTGTCGGGCTCTTGGAATCCCGGATCATCAGGATGCCGTCGATGATCAGCGTGCGATTGGTCTCCTCGTCGAGCAGCTTGCCGTGCAGCTTGTCGGCGATCGGCAGGCAGAACAGGTTGGCGACCACCGCGCCGTAAAGCGTCGCGAGCAGCGCGGTGGCCATGAACGGACCGAGCTTCGAAGGATCGGTCATGTTGGCGAACATCTGCACCATGCCGATCAACGTGCCGACCATACCGAACGCCGGCGTGCAGTCGCCGATGGCGCGGTAGATTTTCCCGCCTTCGTCGAGATGCATCAGAAAGTTGTCGCGGTCTCGTTCGAGATTGTCGCGGATGAATTCGAGATCGTAGCCGTCGGCGACGTAGCGAATTCCCTTGGCGAGGAACGGTTCATCGGTCTCGACTTTTTCGAGCCCAACCGGCCCCTGCTTGCGGGCGATTTCGGCGATGCGGGCGAGTTCGTCGACGAGATCGCGCGCCGACAGCCGGCTCATCGTGAACGCGAATTTCGCTCCGAGCGGAACGCCGTGCAGGATAGCGCTGAGCGGAAACCTGATCATGGTGGCGGCGATCGATCCGCCGATGACGATGATGACAGCATGCTCGCTGATGAACATGTGAATATCGCCGCCCATGAACATTATCGTCGCAACGACGATGGTGCCGAACATGAGCCCAACGGTCGTCATGATATCCATGGGAAACTCCAACGCGCACGCGAACCACCGGCCGTCCTGGACGGTGACGCGACCCATCCTGGGCCGCGTAACCGGAACCCTACGTCCCCCGCCATTAAAGACGCGTAAAGGTTAAGCCGCTTTTGGGACGCTGCCGCGGTGAACCGGCCCGCCACTTTGTCGTAAGCTGCGGCCGAACCCGCAAATGCAACCCAATGGACGTGCTGCCCTGACATGGCAGCAACATTCTGCTAACCATAGTCATCGCTCCTTATCGCGTCGGTAATCCGCAACTCATGGTACCCCGCGCCACCATTCCGATCGTTGTCTGTGCCCTGTTGCTCGCAGCCTGCAGCGGCAGCGACCGTCTTGCGGTGAACGGCGGCGCTCCAACGGCGCCCGCCGGCGGCCCCGCGGCCGCAGCGCCATCCGTCAGCCTCGCCGGCCGATGGACGCTTTCGTCCACCGGAACCGGGTCATGCGCGATGACATTCGGCGCCAACCCTGACGCGACCGAGGGCGCCATCGCCCCTGCGGGCGGTTGCCCGTTCAATTTCTTCACCAGCCGGAAGTGGACCTATACCGAGGCCGGCCTGACCATACGTGACCACAACGCCCAAGCCCTGGCGCAACTGACGCCCGCAGGACCCAATCGTTTTGAAGGCAAGACCGGCTCGGGCCAGGATGTGGCCCTGTCTCGCTAGAGCGAGATGACTTTTGATTGAATCGGTCAGTCGGCGGGTTTACTTCACCTCTCCCGCTTGCGGGGGAGGTCGACACGCTCGGCAGCGCAATTGCGCGCCTGAGCGTGGCGGGTGGGGGAAGGCCTATCCCCTCGACCAGCGTGTTTTGCGGAAGCACCCCCACCCCAACCTCGAGAGCGAGCTTCGCTCGCCTCGGACCCCCGCAAGCGGGAGAGGGGGCGCACTTTCATTGCCATTACAGATCGATCTAATCTCATCATGCTCGATCCACGAGACAAGTCCACGTCTCGTCAGGCGCCCGGCAAGCCCGTGAGTTCGAGACTGAGCGCGCGCAGCCGCCCGCGGGCGATCTGGTCATAGGCTTGCGGATTGGCTTGCGCTTGCTGCATGCCGTTGAAGAACAGCCCACTCTTGCCTGCCATGTCGTCGCCGACGGCGAGATGCAAAATCGCCTCGCCGCCCTGCTCGACCGTGGAGACCGGCGTAATACCGCCCTCCCGGACCATCGTGGTGTTCATATAGGTGGCGGGATGCAGCGAATTCACCGTCACGCCGGAGCCTGCGAGTTCTTGCGCGAGATCGATGGTGAACATGATCTGCGCCAGCTTGCTCTGGGCGTAAGCGCGCGTCCCAGTATAGCCCTTGGTCAGCATCACATCGTCGAAGTCGATCGGATGCTGGCCGAGCGAAGCGACATTCACGATACGCGATGGCGCAGAGGCCTTCAGCAGCGGAAGCAGCAGATGGGCGAGCAGAAATCCGGAAAGATAGTTCACGGCAAAACGCAATTCATGGCCGTCCGCGCTGCTCCGTCGTTCCGGCCCGAGCGTCCGTGATCCTATTCCGGCGTTGCTGATGAACACGTCAAGCCGACTGTGGTCGGCTCTCACCGCCTCCGCCAGTTGCCGCGCCCCTGACAGCGACGACAAATCGGCCCGATAGAACAGGGCTTCGCCGCGCCCTTCCTGCTTGATCTGATCGGCAAGAGCCATGGCCCTCGCGCGATCGCGGCCATGGATCAGGACTTTTGCGCCGGCGGAAGCGAGTTTGGCGGCGACATAGCGGCCGACGCCATCGGTCGATCCCGTGATCAATACCGTCTTGCCGCCGATTTCCATGTCGAACCCGCCGTCAGTGGATTTCGGCCGACCGCTTCAGCGCCTCTTTCAGCTTCTCGAGGCTGAAGTCCTTAGCTCGCGCGATTTCCAGGATCGGCGTCTCGCGGCGACCGCAGAGTTCGGCGGCATCCGGAATTCTCGCGGCGATGCCGTTCGGAATCACGATCGCTCCATGCTGGTCGGCATGAATGAGATCGTCGGAGCGGACCGTCATCCCGGCGACACGCACCTCGCCGCCAAAGCTTTCCGCATGAACCCAGGCGTGGGATGGACCGATAGATCCGGCAAGCGCCTGGAAGCCCGGCGCCCATTGCGGGATGTCGCGGATGGAACCGTCGGTGACGACGCCAAGGCAGCCGAGCGCCTTGTGCACGTTGCTTTGCACCTCTCCCCAGAACGCGCCGTAACCGACGTCCGGGCCGTCGATATCCTGGATCACCGTGATCCGCGGTCCAAGGCCGGTCCCCATATATTCGTAATAGGCGATACGGCGCCTGGCCTGCTCGTCGGGTGGAAGGGAGGACTTGAGCACCGAGCGCATGGTCACCGTGCGTGCATAGCCGACCATCGGCGGCAATTGGGGAAACGGGCATACCAGCGGCTTGGTGGTGTAGCCGATCAAGCGGCGTTCCGGTGCCACGACTTCCATCGCATTGCAGATCGTCGGCGTGTCGTAGCGCGCCAACGCCTCAAGCAGTACGGCAGGCAGCGGCGCGGATGTGGAATTCGTCACGGCGTTCTCTCCGAAAAATTCAGGGGCGGGCTTTTATCGTCAGCCATATAGCCGACCGGCGCGCGATCGGCAAAAGCGTAATCTCCGCGGCAAACGAGTTCGTTTGTCCCGCCATCGCGTTCGATATGATTGGCTGCTCAGTTCAGGCGGGCTGGCCGATCATCCGGCGGCGCTCCGGCGACAGGCGTCACGAATGGCGCCGCTGGATCTGACGAGGTGCCGGGAGCCGGCGCCAGGCCCTGCGCGGCGGCCTTGCGCTGATGGTCACGATAGGATTTCCATCCGGCAGGCAGGCTCAGGAGGTAAAGTACGGTTCCCGCGGAAAGGATATACCAGGGATAGCCGATCAAAAGCGCGATGAAGAAGACCACGGAGACAAAAACCGGCAGTACCATTTCCGGCGGCACGCGCATGCGCACGGTCTTGCCCGAGAACACCGGCAGGCGTGAAACCATCAGGAAGCCGATCAGCAGCGTGTAGCCGGCGGTCAGCACGGCCGGCGGTTTCGGCAGGCCGAGAAACGCAAGATAGATCGGAAGCAGCACGGTGATCGCGCCCATGGGCGCGGGAACGCCCGTGAAGTAATTTGTCGCAAACGCCGGCTTGTTGGGATCTTCCATGGTCGCGTTGAAACGCGCCAATCTCAGGCCGCCGCTGATGGCGAAAACCATCGCAGCGATCCAGCCGCCATTGTGCAGTTCGTGCAATTGCCAGAAGTACAGAATAAGACCCGGCGCGACGCCGAAATTGACGAAGTCCGCGAGACTGTCGAGTTCCGCCCCGAATTTCGATTGGCCCTTGATCATGCGAGCGACACGGCCGTCGATGCCATCGAGCACGGCGGCGAACACGATCGCCGCCACCGCCAATTCCATCCGCCCTTCCGTGGACAGGCGGATCGCGGTTAGCCCAGCGCAGATCGCGAGCAAGGTGATGAAATTGGGCACCAGCATCCGCACCGGGATCGGACGAAACCGGCGGCGGCGCATTTCCGGATATTTGGGATCGATCAGCATCGGCATGGCACGCTTACATATAGCAAGCGCCGGCCGGTTCCGCCATTGCGGCGGTCGCCCAATTGGCTGGACGGCCTGGATGGTTAATCGGCGCGGTAGGTTCGCCCCTGATCGCTCAGCCTGAAATCGGCCAGAATGGTCTCGCCGGCCACCGCGGTTTGACCCTCCGATACCAGCGATCCGGTGCCTTCGGGCAGGTAAACGTCGAGGCGCGACCCGAAACGGATCAAGCCGAACCGCTCGCCCGCGCCGATCGTCTGCCCTTCCCGAACAAACGATACGATGCGCCGCGCCACCAGGCCTGCGATCTGGATCACGCCGACGCGCCCGTTGGGCGTGGAGATGACCAGCGAATTGCGCTCATTGTCCTCGCTCGCCTTGTCGAGCTCGGCATTGATGAAGGCGCCCGGCCGATACGCAATGCGATCGATCCGTCCTTCGACCGGACTGCGGTTCACATGGCAGTTGAACACGCTCATGAAGATCGAGATGCGCGGCAGCGGCCTGTCGCCAAGCCCAAGCTCAGCCGGCGGCAATACCTGCGTCACCATCGAGATACGCCCGTCGGCCGGCGCCACCACGATACCGTCCCGCACCGGTGTCACCCGCACCGGATCGCGGAAGAACAACGCGCACCAGATCGTCAACAAAGTGCCGATCCAGCCAAGCGGCGTCCAGATCCAGAACAGGATCAGACTGACGACCGCAAAGCCGCCGATAAACGGATAGCCCTCCGGATGAATGGGCGGAATCTGCGCGCGTATGGAGTTGGCGATCGACATCAAGACTCACTGTCATCTTCCCCTCGCCCTGGTGGGAGGGAATTGCATTCAGGTCATTCGGCCGCGGCCGGCGTGACCAGCGTATCGTCGACCGGCGGCGGCGCGCGGTTCGGCGCTTCGTTCTCGTCGGCGATCCGCGCGAGCTTCTCGCGGGCCTCCTGCGCCTCGCGCTGCCGGTTCCACATACTGGCATAAAGCCCGCCGGTTGCCAAAAGCTGGCCGTGGGTTCCGCGCTCGGCGATGCGGCCCTGATCGAGCACGATGATTTCGTCGGCGCCGACGATCGTTGACAGCCGGTGCGCGATCACGAGCGAGGTGCGGTTGCGCGACACCCGCTCGAGCGCATCCTGAATCTCCTGCTCGGTATGGCTGTCGAGTGCCGATGTCGCCTCGTCGAGCAGCAGGATCGGCGGCGCCTTGAGGACGGTGCGCGCGATCGCGACGCGTTGCTTCTCGCCCCCTGATAGTTTCAGGCCCCTTTCGCCCACTTGCGTCTCATAACCCTTCGGCGACATCCGGATGAAGCCGTCGATCTGCGCGAGCTGCGCTGCCTCTTCCACCTCGGCATCGGTGGCGTCCCAACGGCCATAGCGAATGTTGTAACGGATGGTGTCGTTGAACAACACCGTGTCCTGCGGCACCATGCCGATCGAGGCCCGCAGCGTCGTTTGCGTGACGTTGCGGATATCCTGGCCGTCGATCAGGATCCTGCCGCTGGAAACGTCATAGAGACGGAACAGCAACCGCGAAATCGTCGACTTGCCGGCGCCGGACGGCCCGACAATCGCGACCGTCTTGCCGGCCGGCACCTCGAAACTGAGACCCTTGAGGATCGGACGATCGGGATCGTAGGCGAATTGCACATTGTCGAAGCGCACATTGCCCGACGTCACGACCAGTGGCCTGGCGCCCGGAATATCCTTGATCTCCGGATTGCGCGACAACACGTTGAACATCTTCTCGATGTCGATGACGGCCTGCTTGATCTCGCGATAGACCATGCCCATGAAATTCAGCGGCTGGTAAAGCTGGATCATCATGGCGTTGACCATGACGAAATCGCCGACCGTGTTGTGCCCGCTGCGGACCCCAAACGCGCACATCAGCATGGTCGCGGTCAAGCCGGCAGTGAAGATGATCGCCTGGCCGGTGTTGAGGACGGCGAGCGAGGTATAGGTTTTGACGCTGGCCTGCTCGTAACGCTCCATCGAGCGGTCGTAACGCGCGGCTTCGCGTTCCTCGGCGCTGAAATATTTGACCGTCTCGTAGTTCAGAAGCGAGTCGATCGCCTTGGTGTTCGCTTCGGTGTCGGAATCGTTCATCTTGCGGCGAATCTCGATCCGCCACTCGGTCGCGATGTAGGTGTAGTACATGTAGATCACGACCGTGATCATGGTGGCAAGCACGTAACGCCAATCGAACTGCCACAGCAGCACCGCCATCAGCAGCGACACCTCGACGATGGTCGGCACGAGTTGCAGGATCACCATCCGCACGATGACTTCGATGCCGGTGCGGCCGCGCTCCAGGACGCGCGTCAGCCCGCCGGTCTTGCGCTCCAGATGAAAACGCAGCGACAGCTCGTGCATGTGGACGAAGGTGAGATAGGCAAGCTTGCGCACGGCGTGCATCGCCACGCGCGCGAAAATTCCATCGCGCCACTGGGTCAGGACCGCCATCAGCACGCGCAGGCCGCCGTAGCTCAGGGTCATGATCAGGGGCGAGGCGATCAGCCACAGCGTCCAGTTTGAGGATTGCACCGGCGCGGTGTCGGCGCCGGTCAAGGCGTCGATCGCCCATTTGAAGGTGAACGGCACCGACAAGGTCGCGAGCTTCGCGACCAAGAGCAGCACCACCGACCAGACCACGCGCATCTTTAGATCGACGCGGTCGCCGGGCCAGATATAGGGCCACAGATGCTTAAGCGTCCCGGTCAGGGTCGCCTGTCCGAAGGTTTTGTCAGGAGCAGGCGCTTCGCCAGCGCCCCGGGCCGAATCAGTGTGAGCCATCGAGCTAAGCCCGGCGCAACGCGGCGCACCGGTTCGGCGCGCGCTTTTTTACTTTTTCCCGCATTCCGCAGTCATATAGAGCGTTTAGCCGCCACGTACACCCTCGCGGGAACCAAATTCTTTCGCGATTTGTGGGGATCTGCGGATAGATTTCATTCGCCAAGCGAATCTGTTTGGGCTTGACGACTTTTACGCTGCAGTGCCACATGAGCCATATGAGCAAGATCAAGACAGTCTGTGTCTATTGCGGCTCCGGCCCCGGCACGGATCCCCGCTTCGTCGAATCCGCCATCGCATTGGGCAAGGCCATGGCCGAAAGCGGTATCCGCCTCGTTTATGGCGGCGGCTCGATCGGCCTGATGGGCGCCGTGGCCACCTCCGTACTCGATCACGGCGGCACGGTGACCGGCATTATACCCGGCTTTCTGACCGTCCGGGAGAACGCTCTCAGGCGCGTTCAGGAACTCATCGTCACGCCCGACATGCACGAACGCAAGCGGCTGATGTTCGAACATTCCGACGCGTTCGTGGCGCTGCCCGGCGGTATCGGCACGCTGGAGGAACTGGTGGAGCAGCTCACCTGGCAGCAGCTCGGCCGCCACGCCAAGCCGGTATTGCTCGCGAACATCGAGGGCTTTTGGGAGCCGTTACTCGCGTTGCTCGCGCATATGCGCGAGACGCAGTTTATTCGGGCAAGTCTTGCAGTTGATATTCTGAAGGCCGAACGGGTCGAGGATATCCTGCCGCGGCTGCAAGCCGCCGCCGCCCGCGCGAAGGAAGGCACCGCTGAAATGGAGCCCGAAATCGCCCGCCGCTTGTAGCAGGCCCAAAGGCGCCACCGCGGCTTTTCCGCGTCACTCCTGGGGGAATGTCACCGCTTCGATGCGGTTGCCGTCGGGATCTCTGACGAACGCCGCGTAATAGCGCACGCGATCATGCGGCCGCAGGCCCGGCGCTCCGTCGTCGCTGCCACCTCCGCTCAGCGCCGAGGCGTGGAACGCGTCGACCTCGCCGGCCGATTTCGCCCGAAGACAGATATGACAGCCGCTCTCCGGCGGCACCGGTGACATCGCCCCGCGCAGGTTGATCCAGAACTCAGGGTAGCTTTTGCCGAAACCGACCGTCCCAGGCCGGGTCACCAGCCGCGAAAGCCCGAGCGGCGCCAGCGCCAATTCATAAAAACGCGCGGACCGCTCGAGGTCGCTGACGCCGACGGAGATATGGTCGATCATGGATGGTACTCTCGAAAGTTTCCGTCATTGCGAGGAGCCAACGGGTCCGGCCTTCGGCCGGCCCGATGACAGGCTCCGCGACGAAGATCCAACGTCGTTCGGGGCTCTGTGGATTGCTCACAATGACAGTGTGTGTTGAACCTCTTTCGTCGCAAGCCTCACGCCGGCGCGCCGGACTTCACCAGCTTGTAGATGATCGAGTCCATCAGCGCCTGGAACGAGGCGTCGATGATATTGGGCGATACTCCGATCGTGGTCCAGCGTTCGCCCTCCTCGTCCGCGCTTTCGATCAGCACCCGCGTTACCGCTTCGGTGCCGCCATTGAGGATACGCACGCGATAATCGATCAGCTTCAGGCCTTCGATGTATTTCTGGTACTTGCCGAGGTCCTTGCGCAGCGCCACGTCGAGCGCGTTGACGGGGCCGTTGCCCTCGGCGGCCGAGATCAGTTTTTCGCCGTCGACATCGACCTTGACCACGGCCATGGCCACCGTGACGCGCTGGCCGTTGGCGTTGTAGCGCTGCTCGACATTGACGTCGAACTGTTCGACCCGGAAATATTCCGGCACCCGGCCAAGCGTGCGCCGCGCCAAAAGATCGAACGAGGCATTGGCGGACTCGTAGGCATAGCCCGCGGCCTCGCGGTCCTTCAGCTCCTCGACCAGACGGGCCAGTTTTGCATCGTTCTTGTCGTAGGCAATGCCGGCGCGATCGAGTTCGGCGATGACATTCGAACGGCCGGCCTGATCGGACACCAGCACCTTGCGGTGATTGCCGACCGCCTCGGGCGGCACATGCTCGTAGGTTTGCGGGTCCTTGAGCACGGCGGAGGCATGGATGCCGGTCTTGGTCACGAACGCGCTTTCGCCGACATAGGGCGCGTGGCGGTCCGGCGCGCGATTGAGCATGTCGTCGAGCGTCCGCGACACCTTCATCAGGGTCGCCATCTTGTCATCAGATACGCCAATCTCGAAGCGATCGGAAAATTCGCCCTTGAGCCGCAAGGTCGGGATCAGCGAACACAGATTGGCGTTGCCGCAGCGCTCGCCAAGCCCGTTCAGCGTACCCTGGATCTGGCGCGCGCCGGCGCGCACCGCGGCCAGCGAATTGGCCACCGCCTGATCGGTGTCGTTGTGGGCGTGAATGCCGACGTGATCGCCGGGGATATGTTTTGTCACTTCAGTGACGATGGTCTCGACCTCGTGCGGCATGGTGCCGCCATTGGTGTCGCACAGCACCACCCAGCGCGCGCCGGACTCGTAGGCCGCTTTGGCGCAGGCCAGCGCGAATTCCGGATTTTCCTTGTAGCCATCGAAGAAATGCTCGCAATCCAGCATGACTTCGCGGCCCGCCAATTTCGCTGCCATCACGCTGTCGCGGATCGAGGCGAGATTTTCCTCGTTGGTGGTCTCGAGCGCGACCCGCACCTGATAGGCCGACGACTTCGCGACAAAGCAGATCGCGTCCGCCCTGGCTTCCAACAGCGCCACGAGGCCCGGATCGTTGGAGACGGAGCGGCCGGGCCGGCGGGTCATGCCGAACGCAGTGAAACGAGCGTGACCGAGTTTCGGCTTCTCAGCAAAGAATTCGGTGTCAGTGGGATTGGCGCCGGGATAGCCGCCCTCGACATAGTCGACGCCGAGTTCGTCCAGCATCTTGGCGATCAGCTCCTTGTCGTGCAGCGTGAAATCGACGCCGTTGGTCTGCGCGCCATCGCGCAGCGTGGTGTCGAACAGATAGAGGCGTTCGCGAGTCATGTCGGAACGGGTCATGTGTGGACCTCTGGCTTGGCGCCATCGCCCAGCGTCTTCTGCATCGTGGTATTGGCAAGCCATTCGCCGTTGACCGTGACGGTATTGCGCTGCATGGCCACGTAACCGCGCCTGGCGAAAAATTCCGCCGCGTTGTCGCTGGCATCGACGGTGAAGCTCTTGGCGCCGCGTCCGCCTGCGAGCTTTTCCAGGGCATCGCACAGCATCGACGCCACACCCTGCCCGACGGCGCCGGGATGCACGTAGAGCATGTCGATGTGCCCCGTGCCCTTCAGTGAGGCAAAGCCCACCGGCGAACTTTCAAGCGTGGCAACGAGCGTGAGCTCGGAAGCCAGGCGTTGGCCAAATGCTTCTTCGTCTTCAGCAACGCTGGCCCAGGCTTGCTGCTGCGCCTCGCTGTAGTCATCGCCGGTCAGTTCCTCGATGCTGGCAGCGAAGATCGCCGCCAGCACGGGCGCGTCTTCGCCGAGATACGGCCGCAGCGCGGGTTTGGGCAACGCCTGTCCCATCGTCTTCAGAAGGCTCCGAACAGTTTTAGGGCGAGCACGACCGCACCGACGATCACCGCCCATTTGATGAAAATGTAGTAGCGCCAGTGCTTTGGAAAAGGTGTGTCAGGACGACTCATCACGCGATCTCCCAGGTGGTGCCTTCTTTGGAATCCTTGATGACGACGCCCATCGCCGCGAGTTCGTCCCGGATGCGATCGGATTCCTTGAAATCCTTGCGCGCGCGTGCGGCGGTACGGTCGTCAATGAGGCCCTTGATGCGATCAAGTTGCTCGTCAACTTGCTCAGGAGAAACCAGGGTTATACGCGCCTGCATGTGTATTTGTAGTTTCGCCCGTGCAGTTAGTTGAACTGTAAAGCCTACGCCAAGAAACAAGATCGATGCGGCGCGAGCCTCTGAGTTCCCTGCTTTTCTAAGCGAATGAAGTACCGTCAAAGCTTGAGGTGTATTTAGATCATCGGACACAGCGCGGATAACCGCCGGATTGACGGCACCGGTGAACGTTGGATTTGTACAAATCTCAGACCAATTTTCGTAAATCCTTTCCGCTTCCTCTAAGGCCTCAACAGTCCAGTTTATTGGTTGCCTGTAGTGTGTACCCAACATTGCCAGACGGACGACTGGTCCCGGCCATCTCCGCCCTCCGAATTTGTTGGTGGTTAGCAACTCCCTGATCGTGACGAAATTGCCGAGGCTCTTCGACATCTTCTCGCCTTCGACCTGCAGGAAGCCGTTGTGCATCCAGACATTCGCCATGCGATTTTCATGAAAGGCGCAGCAGCTTTGCGCGAGCTCGTTCTCGTGATGCGGAAATACCAGATCGATACCGCCGCCGTGAATGTCGAACTGCTCGCCGAGATGCTTCCACGCCATCGCCGAGCACTCGATGTGCCAGCCCGGCCGGCCCTCCGCCTTGATGCCCGACGGCGACGGCCATGAAGGCTCGCCCGGCTTCGAGGGCTTCCACAGCACGAAGTCGGTGGCGTCGCGCTTGTAGGGCGCGACGTCGACGCGCGCGCCCGCGATCATCTCGTCCAGCGAGCGGTTGGCGAGCGCGCCATAGCGCGGCAAAACCGAATTCGCCGCATTCATCGCCTGCGGCGAGAACAGCACGTGATCTTCTGCGACATACGCAAAACCGCCCTGCACCAGCCTCTCGATGATGGTGCGCATTTCCGCGATGTGTTCGGTCGCGCGCGGCTCGACCGTCGGGCGCAGGCAGCCGAGCGCATCGACATCGTCGTGGAACTGTTTTTCAGTCTGCTCGGTGACCTTGCGGATCGCCTCGTTCAGCGGGAGTGCCGGGGAAATCCCGCGCGGCGCGGTCGTTGATCTTGTCGTCGACGTCGGTGATGTTGCGGACATAGGTGACGTGCCCCTCGCCGTAGAGATGCCGCAGCAGCCGGAACAGCACGTCGAACACGATGACCGGACGCGCATTGCCGATATGGGCGAAGTCATAGACCGTCGGCCCGCAGACATACATGCGCACATGGTTAGGATCGAGCGGCGTGAAGACGCGCTTCTCCTTGGTCAAGGTATCGTAAAGTCGCAATTCCATAGACCCGTCCCTTGCGGCCGGGCGTCCAGTGATCTCGTGTGAGAAAAGACGGCCTCAGCCAGCGAATCGCTAGCTCATAATCTCGCGGCAAATGCCGCAAATGGCGAGGAAACCGTTCATGGAAATTACCATGGGCCAGCGCAGGGGATTGCGTCAAGTGCCTCAGAAAAGCCTGTTTGGGGCACCAAACGGCCGAGCCCGCCATGGTTAATCATTATTTACCCTTCGAGCCTATCATCCGAGGGCGATCCCCTCATTCATCGGTGCAGCATGCGATCCATTTCGGCGCTTTTGGCCTGTATATCCGTCCTCGCCGGGTCAGCGGCTTGGGCCGACAGCCGCGTTTTCATCATTGCCAACCAGGCGGACGGCTATGGCGTCGACCAGTGCCTCGCCAAGGGCGAGAAATGCGGCGCTCACGCCGCCCAATCCTATTGCCAGTCGCGGAACTTCGCCCAGGCTTCCGCCTACCGGCGCGTCGACCCCGATGAAATAACCGGCTCGGTTCCCAAGGCCGCCGAGAACTGCGGCCATGCCGGTTGCAATGAATACGTCGCCATTACTTGCCAGCGTTAGGCTGTCGATCCCGGCAGCGGCCCGCCCCGCCACACCGGCGCCCCGGAAACGACGTGACGCTGCCCCGAGAAGCGGGTAAGGGAAGCCACGTGATGCCCAAGTCGTTGATTGTCTCCCGCTCCAGATCGATCATGGCCTGCGCTGCGCTGCTCGGCGTGGCCGCGTTCGGCCTGGACGCCCGCGCGCAGGTGAATCCGGCGCCGCCGTCGCAGGGGGCCGCGGCCAATCCGATGTGCCCTCGCCTGGAAGCCCAATTGGCGACCATCGACCGCGGCGGCGGAGACCCGGCCAAGGACGAGCAGATCCGCCGCTACCAGGATGCCGCGTCGAAGCAGCAGGCCGAGCTTGATCGCGTCACCTCGCAGGCCAAGCGGATGGGCTGCGACAGTTCCGGCTTTTTCTCGCTGTTCAACGGCCAATCGGCGCAATGCGGTCCGGTGAACAACCAGATTCAGCAGATGCGCGCCAATCTCGATCAGATCACGACCAGCCTCGAGCGGCTGCGCGGCGGCGGCCTCGGCGGCAGCGACCGCGAAAACCAGCGCCGCTCGGTTCTCTTGGCATTGGCGCAGAATAATTGCGGGGCGCAATATGCCAACGCCGTGCAGGGACCGGGCAACTTCCTGAACAATCTGTTCGGCAACAACAGTCCGAGCACGCCTCCCGCGGACGTCGGTCCACAATCGGGGACCTACCGCACCGTCTGCGTCCGCAGCTGCGACGGCGCATATTTTCCGATCTCGTTCGCCACCGTGCCCGGCCGTTTCCCCGATGACGAAAAGACCTGCAAGGCCCTCTGCCCGGCGGCGGAAGCTAACCTCTACGCCTATCGCAACCCCGGCGAAGACATGAACCAGGCGGTATCGATCAGCGGTCAGCCCTATTCCTCCTCGCCGAATGCCTTCCGCTTCCGTCAGGAGTTCAATCCATCCTGTGCGTGCAAGGCAGCCGGACAGACCTGGTCCGACGCGCTGAAAACCATCGACGATAAAGCCGCCGCCGAACAACAGGGCGACATCATCGTCACCGAGGAGAGCGCGAAGAAGATGTCGCGGGCGCCGGTGAAACAGGCTCCCGCGCCCGCCAAGAAGGGGGCTACGTCAGCAACCACCGCGCCCGACGCAACGCCGGCGCCCGCGCCTGCTGCGTCAAGCACCACGACGGCGACTTCCGGCACTTCGTCGGATAACAAGCCGATCCGTTCGGTAGGTCCGACATTTATCCCGGCGCGCTAGAGCATGATCCGGAAAAGTGGGAACCGGTTTTCCGAAAAGATCATGCTCAAACAAAGAGATGAGACCATGATCCGATTCAACCTAATCGGATCATGATCTAGGGTCTATCCGTCAAACGCTTCGGCTGACCCGCGCCCCGCGCGCGACACCAGCGTGTCGTCAGGCTTTGGCAGCGGCATGCCGGTATCGCGAAACCTGTTGGTGATGGGATAGCGGCGATCGCGCCCGAAATTCCGGCGCGTCACCTTGACGCCGGGGGCCGCCTGCCGCCGCTTGTATTCGGCAATGTTGAGCAGGCGATCGATCCTCGCCACCACCTCGCGATCGAAACCCGCCGCGATGATCGCCGCCAGCGGCTCCTCACGCTCGACCAGCCGCTCCAGGATCGCGTCCAGCATGTCGTAAGGCGGCAGCGAGTCCTGGTCGGTCTGATTTTCGCGCAACTCGGCGGTCGGCGGCCGCGTGATGATATCGGGCGGGATGACTTCTCCCGACGGCCCGAGCGCACCCTCCGGCTTCCATGAATTGCGCAAGGTCGACAGCCGAAACACTTCGGTCTTGTAGATATCCTTGATCGGATTGAAGCCGCCGTTCATGTCGCCGTAGAGCGTGGCGTAACCGACCGACATTTCCGACTTGTTACCGGTGGTGACGACCATCACGCCGGTCTTGTTGGAGATCGCCATCAACAGCGTGCCGCGCGTGCGCGCCTGCAGATTTTCTTCGGTGATATCGCGCGGCAGGCCCGCGAAAGTGCCGGACAATATATCCTCGAAGCCGTTGACGGCCTTGGCGATCGGCAGCACCTCGTAGCGGATGCCGAGGTTGCCCGCGAGTTGTGCCGCGTCATCGAGCGACATCTGCGCGGTAAAACGAAACGGCAGCATCACGCCGCGCACGCGCTCCGTGCCGAGCGCATCGACCGCAATCGCCGCGCATAGTGCCGAGTCGATGCCGCCGGAAACGCCGAGCAGCACGCCCGGAAATCCGTTCTTGCCGACATAGTCGCGCAGGCCCAGCACACAGGCGGCATAATCGGCCTTGTCGCCGTCGACGACAGGCGCGATCGGCCCGGTGCAGCGCCAGCCACCCTCGCCCTTGGTCCAGCGCAGCGTTGTGATGTTTTCCACGAACGCCGGCAATTGCGCCGCGACCGAGAGATCGGCGTTGAGCGCAAACGAGGCGCCGTCGAATACGAGTTCGTCCTGCCCGCCGACCTGGTTGAGATAAACCAGCGGAAGCCCGCTCTCGGTGACCCGCGCCACCGAAATCGACAGGCGGATATCGCTCTTGTCGCGCGCGTAAGGCGAACCGTTCGGCACAACGAGAATTTCCGCGCCGGTCTCGGCGAGACATTCGACGACATTCTCGTAATCTTCCGACTCTTCGAGCCAGGTATCCTCGCAGATCGGCACCCCGACCCGCACGCCGCGGATGGGTACCGGGCCTGTGGCCGGGCCCTCGCGCGAACACGCGCTTTTCGTCGAATACGCCGTAATTCGGCAGGTTGACCTTGAATCGGATGGCGGCGATGCGGCCCTCGTCCAGCAGGGCGCAGGCGTTGTAGAGCTTGCCGTCCTCGACCCAGGGCGTGCCGATCAGGACGGCCGGCCCGCCATCGGCGGTTTCCCGCGCGAGCTCCTCGATCGCGGCGCGGCAGGCCGACTGAAATGCCGGCTTCAGAACCAGGTCTTCCGGCGGATAGCCGGCAATGAACAGTTCCGGCAAAACGACCAGATCGGCGCCATCGGCGCGTCCCTGCACGCGCGCGGCGCGTGCCTTGGCGGCATTGCCCGCGACGTCACCCACCGTCGGGTTCAACTGGGCCAGCGTGATCGCAAACTGAGGGGCGCGTTCGGTCATGGAGCGATGGTGCCTCGCGCGCGGGCAAACTGCAATTGCATGCTTTAGATCGCGCCCATGCGTTCGGCGATCGAAAACAACCAGAACAGACCTGCCGTGACCGACGCGACGCCCACGGCCGCTGAGCCCATGTCCTTGACCCGCCCGATCTGCGGATCATGGTCCGTGGTCAGCCGGTCGGCCAGCTTCTCGATCGCGGTGTTGAGCAATTCAACGACGAGCACCAGGACGACAGCGGCGATCAGTTCGATACGACGCATCGTGGTCGCACCGACCAGCCACGCCATCGGCAAGGATAGCGCCAATACGAAAAGCTCTTCGCGAACGGCCTGCTCGGAGCGAATCGCAAAGGCAAGCCCGTTACGCGTATTGATCGTGGCCCGCCACAGCCGCAGCAACTCTTAAAGTCCCGCCGCGGCCGGCATCGGCTTGACCTTGCCGGAGCGTTCCTGCTTGAGCAATTCGGCGATCAGGAAAGCCATGTCGATCGACTGCTCGGCATTGAGCCGGGGATCGCAGACCGTGTGATAGCGGTCGTTCAGATCCTCATCCGTGATGGCGCGCGCGCCACCGATGCACTCGGTGACATCCTGACCGGTCATTTCCAGATGAACGCCGCCGGCATAGGTGCCCTCCGCGGCGTGGATCAAGAAGAACGACTTGACCTCCGACAGGATGCGGTCGAACGGCCGGGTCTTGTAGCCCGAGGTCGAGGTGATGGTATTGCCGTGCATCGGATCGCACGACCAGACCACCACGCGGCCTTCGCGCTGCACGGCGCGGATCAGCTGCGGCAGATGATCGGCGATCTTGTCCGAACCGAAGCGATTGATCAGCGTCAGGCGTCCAGGTTCATTGTCCGGATTGAGCACGTCGATCAGCCGAAGCAATTCGTCCGGCTTCAGCGACGGGCCGCACTTCAACCCGATCGGATTCTTGATACCGCGGAAATATTCCACATGGCCGTGATCGAGCTGCCGCGTGCGGTCACCGATCCAGATCATATGACCTGAGGTCGCGTACCAATCGCCGGTCGTGGAATCGACGCGCGTGAAGGCCTGCTCGTAGCCGAGCAGCAGCGCCTCGTGGCTGGTGTAGAAATCGGTGGCGCGCAGTTCCGGGTGGCTTTCGAGATCGAGCCCGCAGGCGCGCATGAAGTTCAGCGCATCCGAGATGCGATCCGCCAGTTCCTTGTAGCGCCGCGACTGCGGGGAATCCTTCAGGAAACCGAGCATCCACTGATGCACGCTGCCGAGATTGGCAAAGCCCCCGGTGGCAAACGCGCGCAGCAGATTGAGCGTCGCGGCCGACTGGCGATACGCCATCAGCTGGCGCTGCGGATCGGGGGTGCGCGCCTGCGCCGTGAACGCGATGTCGTTGACGATGTCGCCGCGATAGCTCGGCAGTTCGACGCCGTTGATTTTCTCGGTCGGCGAGGAGCGCGGCTTGGCGAACTGTCCGGCGATACGCCCAACCTTCACCACCGGCACCGCCCCGGCATAGGTCAGCACGACCGCCATCTGCAAAAGCACGCGGAAGAAATCGCGGATATTGTTGGCGCCATGCTCGGCGAAGCTCTCGGCGCAGTCGCCGCCCTGAAGCAGGAAGGCCTCGCCGGCGGCTACACGCGCCAGCGCCTTTTTCAGGTTGCGGGCCTCACCTGCAAAAACCAGCGGCGGAAACGTCGCAAGCTGCGCCTCGACATCCGCCAATGCCTTCGCATCCGGATATTCGGGCATTTGCTTAACCGGCTTGCTGCGCCAGCTGTCGGGTGTCCACCGCTCGGACATGAGGTTAACTCCTGAGCAAAAACCGCTACTTATGCGGGGGTAGCGAAGGGCCGGGTTATACACAGGCTGGTGGCGGGCCGCCAGTGCTGCTCCTCTATCGCGCTGCCGCGCTTTCGTACCCGCGAGCTTCTAAGACGATACGCGCCACTGGAAAATAGAGGTTTACCAGAGCGCCTTCGTTTCCGAAATTCGTCTCTTTGGGCC
Source organism: uncultured Alphaproteobacteria bacterium (assembly GCA_963753875.1). Lineage (GTDB taxonomy): Bacteria > Pseudomonadota > Alphaproteobacteria > Rhizobiales > Xanthobacteraceae > Bradyrhizobium. Next base: position 98,579 of record CAVWDY010000006.1, read on the forward strand.
GCAAACCGCTCAGGACTTCGGAAAAGGAGCACGGTCTTAAAGACAAACCCTTGCGGCAAAAGCCGAATTCGCCTTTGCTTGGAGGTCGCGAGAACAGCGGGAAACCAAGCCGGAAATTCTGACCGTCACGCCTGCCGACGCCGGCATGACCGCAATCGGCCATCTCGGCTTTTTTCGCCCGCAGCATTGCGACACGCTCGGGCGCGGCGCGGCGGAATGAACGGAGGCAGCGGAGTAGCGCGTTCCGTCCTCGTCGCGCCGGCGAGCGGCCGGGATGATGTGGCCGATTGCTACTTACTGTTTCTGAAGCCTGGTGATCGTCTTGCTCCCACCTGTTTCAGTAGCGGAGAAAGTGACCTTGTCGCCGGCATGCAACGTATCCAGCGACAAGCCGTTTTGTACCTTGAACTCTTCGGCAGCGCCGCCGGTATTCGCTCCGACGGTTCCGCTTTGCGTTTGTTGAATCGCGACCGTGCCATGGATCCGGTCAATTTTGGTAACCGTTCCCGTGCGCGCCTGTTGGGCCAAAGCCCCCGAGCCGATGATGCAGAGGGTCGTAGCGCCAGCCAAAATGATTTTTGCGATTTTCATGGCCGTCTCCAGGTTTTTGGGACATGCGCGATAAGCCGCGGTCGCCGGATTGGTTCCCGAAAAGGAATACACGAAGTTTGGCACACGGCTTCGTGATGAAAGAGCAGGTCGGCACGTTGGGTGGATTGGCCCAACGGCTCCGCGCAAGGCGTGCTGCCCGATGACAGGACACGGGACTGCCTCGACGAACGATCGATTCGATTTCTGTTAAAATTGCCGCACGGAGTAACCTTCATAAGCAAGGTTAAAGACCTATTCAGGTTGCGCCTCGAGGCTGAAGCCTTATGGCTTTTGCATGTCCTCGTCATTCCACAATGCTGACAAACGCACCCACCGCAAAGTCATGCTGGTAGGGTTGATGTTCTGCGCGCTCTTTGTAGCCGTCAGCTTTTTTGCAAGAGAGCAACCTGAGAACCACTACGTCTTGCAAAAGGCGGACAGGTTGGTGCGCAGCGCAGGTACGCCGCCTCCTGCCAATTAGTCCGGTTTCCCTTGCGGCTAATGTAGCCGCACCCACCACCGCTATCCCCAGCGATCATGCCTCGGTGGACAACCCTCAGACGGCTTGGCTGCCGCCATTGGCGCTTGCAAGCCACTGAGAGTTGGCAGCCCTTGGAAATCTGACGTCACCCCCTTGCTCAAAAGAAACGTCTGGGATCAAATTCGATCGCTAGAGCCATTCAAGGGAGAGAGCCATGCTCAGGAAAATGATGTTAGCCGTGTTAGTCGCGACATTTGCCGGTGGTGCCGCCCTCGCACAGGAAGCTTGCGAGAGCAAAGCGGTCGGCAAGGACGGCAAGGCGCTGGCGGGTGCGGCAAAGACCTCATTCATGAAGAAATGCATGGCCGACGCTTGCGCGACCAAAGCGGTGAGTCAGGACGGCAAGCCGCTTTCGGGTGCCGCGAAGGCCAGTTTCATGAAGAAGTGCGAAAAGGGCGCCTGAACCCCGCCTCTGATCACGCTGACCATCAAGGAGCCGCCGAGTTCCCGCTTCGACGGCTCGATATCCGTAATCGGATAGGCAGCGCTAAGCGCGCTGCTCCCTACTATCGCCGTGCGCTACGCTCAGCCGCGGCCCCTACTCCGCCGCTTCCCTTACATGCCGCGCGGTCGGCGTCCGCATCGTCACCAGCTCTTCCGCCGCGGTCGGATGCAAGGCCATGGTCGAGTCGAAGTCGGCCTTGGTCGCTTTCATTTTGACGGCGATGCCCAGCACCTGCACCATTTCGGCCGCACCATCGCCGACGATGTGACAGCCGACGACGCGATCGGTGGTGGCGTCGACGATCAGCTTCATCAAAACCCTGGTGTCGCGGCCGGACAGGGTGGCCTTCATCGGCCTGAAGGTCGCCTTGTAGATATCGACGCGGCTGAATTGCGCGCGCGCCTGCGCTTCCGTCAGACCCACCGTGCCGACTTCAGGCTGGCAAAACACCGCGGTCGGAATGTCGGCATGATCGACCTGGACCTGCCGCTTGCCGAATACCGTATCGGCAAAGGCGTGCCCCTCGCGGATCGCGACCGGCGTCAGGTTGATGCGGTGGGTGACGTCGCCGATCGCGTAGATGTTCGGCACCGAGGTTTTCGAAAAGCTGTCGACGGCGATCCCGCCATTGACGGGGTCGATGGCGACGCCGGCCTTCTCAAGCCCGAGATTGGCAACATTCGGATGCCGGCCGATCGCGAACATTACCTGGTCGGACGCAATGCTCGAGCCGTTCGACAGATGCGAGGTGAAGTCCTTACCGTGTTTGTCGATCTTGTTGACGGTGCAGCCGGTCAGGATGGTGATGCCTTCCTTTTCCATCTCGCTCCGCACATGGGCCCGAACGTCCTCGTCGAAACCGCGCAGCACGTTGTCGCCGCGATAGACCAGCGTCACGTCGGAACCGAAGCCGGCAAAGATGCAGGCGAATTCCAGCGCGATATAGCCGCCGCCCTGGATCAGGATGCGCCGCGGCAGCGTCTCCAAATGGAATACTTCGTTGGAAGAAATCACGTGTTCGATGCCGGGGATCGCATTGCCGTGGTTCGGCGCGCCGCCGGTGGCGATCAGCACGTATTTCGATCGCACCGTTTCACCGCTTCCGAGCCGAAGCGTATGGGCGTCCTCGAACACCGCGCGGGTCTTGACGACACGCGCGCCGGCTTTTTCCACGTTGGCCGTATAGGCCGCCTCAAGCCGGGCGATCTCTTTGTCCTTGTTGGCAATCAAGGTCCGCCAGTCGAAGGTCGCGGGAGGTATCGTCCAGCCAAAGCCCGCCGCATCCTCGATCTCGTGATGGATATGGGACGCATAGACCAGGAGCTTTTTCGGCACGCACCCGCGGATCACGCAGGTGCCGCCCATCCGGTACTCCTCGGCGATCATGACCCGTGCGCCGTGGTTAGCTGCGATCCGGGCCGCGCGAACGCCGCCCGACCCTCCGCCGATAACGAACAGATCGGTATCGAATTCGGCCATGTCAGCCCCGGTTAAGGCAAATCACGAGATCGGCTTGCCGCGCTTTTTCATTTCCGAACGAAATTCGCCCATGACCGTTTCGCTAAAGCTCTGCGCCCACTGTTGCATATAGGCCATGCTGGCCTGAACCGATTTCGGCTCCTGCGCGAGCAGCTTCTGGCCGACCGGCGTCTTGTAGAAAGCGTTGAGGTCCTTCAATTCCTGCTCGGTAAAATCGCTGGCGTAAATCTTCGCCATTTGCTCGCCGATCTCCTTCTCGCGGCCCGCAAGCGACTGGGCGACGATGACCGCGACCTCGTTGAGGTCTTTTTGATAGTTCAGATTGCTCGCCAGAAGCTGGTCCTTGGCGCGCTGAACGAGATTGGGGACCGCGGCTGCGTAGATCCCGCCAACACCTTTCAAGGTCAGGAGTTCTTTCGCCGCCGCGATGGCAGCCGGCGACGCCGTCTTGAGCGGCGCGGCGGGCTGTTGCGGCGCCGGCTGTTGTGCTCCGGCCGGAACGGCGGCCAGCGCCAGCCCCAGCAGGAGGCCCGCGGCGGACAAGATTCTTGATAGGCTCTTCATTTCGATTTCTCCTCGATTGCGGCGTCAGCGCCGCTCAATAACGCGAATTCCCTGGGAGCCGGCCAGCATCGCCATGCTGGCAAGGCCGATGAATAGCCCGTGCTCGACGACACCCGGAATCGAGGCCAATGATCCCGCCAACCGCGGCGCATTGGATATGCGGCCGAGATGGGCGTCTACGATCCAGTGGCCACTATCGGTGACGAAAACGTGACCGCCCTGGCCTTTTCGGACCACCATTCGCCCGGAAACGCCGCTTTCCGCAAAGGCCTCTCCGATCGCGCGCTGGGTCGCACCCACTCCGAACGGAATGATCTCGATCGGCAGGGGATAGCGGCCAAGCGCCTCGACCCATTTGGAGTCGTCGGCGATCACGATCATGCGATCGGAAGCTGCGGCAACGATCTTTTCCCGCAGCAATGCGCCGCCGCCGCCCTTGATGAGGTTGAGCGCGGGATCGATTTCGTCGGCGCCATCGACGGTCAGGTCGAGCCGGTCGATCTCGTCCAGCGTGGTCAGGGGAATGCCGCAGCGAATTGCATCAGTGCGGGTCGCTTCCGACGTCGGCACGCCGATGACCCTAAGCCCGTCGCGAACCCGCGCGCCAAGCAGCTCGACAAAATGTTTCGCGGTCGATCCGGTGCCGAGGCCGAGCTTCATGCCATCCTGCACGAACTCCAGCGCGCGGCCCGCCGCCTGCCGTTTCAGTTCTTCCATGCTCACGTGCAAGCAATCCTCCGCCAGCCGCGGCCGATCGCGCGATCGGCGATCCCCGGCCGGGACTATCTAGCGTCGTTTTTGAGGGAGGAACAGCGCTATGGCCTGACCTGAGCTCGACTTGAGGTGGTCTTGGCCGCAACCGGCGGTCATTCCGCCAGGAAAATGGTCCCACTTGCATGATCGGCCGGGGGCGGCTAGCGATTTTCGATGGCCTCCATCCGCACCGTCGTATTCGATCTTGATGGCACGCTCGTCGATACGGCGCCCGATCTCATCAACGCGCTCAATTTCGTTCTCGACCGCGAGGGCCTGCCGCCTGTTCCCCTTCATTCCGCGCGCAACATGATCGGCGCGGGCGCCCGCAGGCTGATCGAGCGCGGCCTGGAATTGGAGGGCCGCGCCGCAAGCGTCGCTGACATCACCCGGCTCACCGACGACTTCATCGCCTACTATGCCGACCACATCGCCGACGTTTCGCGCCCCTTCGAAGGCCTCGAAGACGCGCTCGATCGTCTCGGGAGCAGCGGATACCGCTTTGCGGTCTGCACCAACAAGCTGGAATGGCTGTCGAAGCTTCTGCTGGATCGGCTGGGATTGAGCGCGCGATTTTCCGCCATTTGCGGCGCCGATACGTTCGGTATCTCGAAGCCCGATCCGGGCATATTGCAACAGACGGTTGCGTGTGCTGGCGGACACATTTCTTCCGCGATCATGGTGGGCGATGCCGGTCCGGATATCGGCGTGGCCCGCCGCGCCGGTGTTCCGGTGATTGGCGTTGGTTTCGGGTATACCGAGGTACCAATCGCGGACCTCAACCCCGACCGGCTGATCAATCATATGAACGAGCTGCCGGCCGCCGTCGAAAGCCTGATGATTTAGCGGAAATCTTCAATTTAAGATATTGATTTTCTTTACATTTCTTTCGTACCGGCGGGCGTTAACCATCTATTAACCCACCCCGTTGCGCGGCGGTCCCAAGGCTTTTATGGTCGGGCCGGGGATTGTGGCAGTTAGCCGCACAAGATGCATGATCCGGAAAAGTGGGACCGGTTTTCCCTCGCGACAAACGCGGAGCGTTTGCGCGGAGATCATGCTCAGACAGAGAGATGGGATCATGATCCGACTGAACCCAATCGGATCATAATCTGGAGTGACGGGTCGATCATGCGTCGTATCATCGCGATTGCTGCAACAGGACTAGGTCTCGCGGGTTGCTCGTCGTTTTCGACGGACTACTTCAAGCCGACCCCGCCACCCGTGCAGCTCCAGCTCGAGTCGGTGCCACCGGGAGCCGAAGCCCGTACTTCCATCGGGCCGAGCTGCAAGACCCCCTGCTCGGTAACCCTGACCGCTCCCGAGGGCGGATTCACGGTCAATTACACCCTGAACAGGTTCCAGCCGGCGACGGTCCCGGTGCAGGTGATCCGCACCCCCGGCGACCTATTGACGGCATCGACGACGAAGATCGATCCCAATCCGGTGGTCGCCGAACTCCAACCCGCCGGCCCGCCGCCGAAGGCGGCCCGCAAGCCGATGAGGCCTAAAAAGCCGAAGAAACCCGTAAATGATGCAGCAGCACCTGGCGCGGGATCGGCGTTCCCGGACCCCGGGCAAGCGGCCCCTCCCGCCTCGTCCACCCGCTGATCGCTCAAACTGCGGATTGTGCAGGGATTGCAACCTGCCTAGATTGGGCTGGCGCACCGTTCCCTGTTGATACGGCTATAGCGCCGAAGGCACATCCGAAATGACCTTACCCGCAACCACGCTTCCCGCATCGCTGTCGCGTCCGATGACCGACCCGTTTGGCCGGACCATCAGCTATTTGCGGGTGTCGGTCACCGATCGCTGCGATCTGCGTTGCTTTTATTGCATGTCCGAAGACATGACCTTCCTGCCGAAGGCCGATTTGCTGACGCTCGAAGAACTCGATCGGCTGTGTTCGGCCTTCATCGCCAAGGGCGTGCGAAAGTTGCGGTTGACCGGCGGCGAGCCGCTGGTGCGGCGCAATGTGATGTCGCTGGTACGATCACTTTCCCGCCATCTCGGCTCCGGCGCGCTCAATGAACTGACGCTGACGACCAACGGTTCGCAGCTCGCCCGCTTTGCCAGCGAGTTACGCGACTGTGGCGTCCGTCGCATCAACGTATCGCTGGATACGCTCGACCCGGCGAAATTCCGGGCCATCACCCGCTGGGGCGATCTGGACAAGGTTCTGGCCGGCATCGAGGCCGCGCGCTCGGCGGGTCTCGCCGTGAAGATCAATGCGGTGGCGCTGAAGGGTTTGAACGAGGAGGAAATCCCCTCGCTGATGGAATGGGCGCACGGCAAAGGCATGGCGCTGACGCTGATCGAGGTGATGCCGATGGGCGACATCGGCGAAGGACGCATCGACCAATATGTGCCGCTGTCGCTACTCCGCGCACGGCTTGCAAAGCAATACACCCTGACCGACCTCGACGAGAGCACCGGCGGGCCGGCGCGCTATGTTCGCGTCGACGAGACCGGCGGCAAGCTCGGCTTCATCACGCCGATGACGCATAATTTCTGCGAGTCCTGTAACCGCGTGCGGATCACCTGTACCGGCACGCTGCACACCTGCCTCGGCCATGAGGATGCCTCCGATTTGCGCAAGCCGCTGCGGGCCTCCGCCGACAATGAGCCCTTGAGCGCGGCGATCGACCGCGCGATCGGCCTGAAACCGAAGGGCCACGACTTCATCATCGATCGCAGGCACAACCGCCCAAGCGTCAGCCGGCATATGAGCGTTACCGGCGGTTGAAAGCCAGGCCGCCGCCGACTTGGCTTGCAACTGTTTGATCCCACGTCAATTTGCCCATTTTTCCAATTGACGCAGCCTTGGCGCGCTGAAATGGTTCGCTTGCTTTGATGCCCGCGCGGCTGGATAAGCCGCTGCGCCGGATCGGCGCGGTCAAGACGGCAAGAGCAATAATTGGGGGAGGACTGTTGTTGCGATCGCTCCTGGAAATGAGCCGTAGTCCCGTGCGCGGAATCGAAGTGATGCCCGTTGAAACAACGGGCATGGCTTGATGACGTCCGCCAGGGAGAGCACCATGCGTCCATTGTTGGCGGTCAGCGCCGCGATCGACCTGATCAATGAAAAGATAGGCTACGTCTGCAATCTCCTGGTATTGGCCGCCTGCATCGTGAGCGCCGCCAACGCCATGATCCGCTACGCCTTCGGCTACAGTTCGAACGGCTGGCTCGAGCTGCAGTGGTACATGTTCGCCATTCTGGTGATGTTCGGCGCGTCATACACGTTCAAGCGCAACGAACATGTCCGTGTCGAAATCTTCTACCTGTTTCTGTCCGAGCGCGGGCAGCTCTGGCTCGATCTGATCGGCACGCTGTTCTTCCTGATCCCGGCCTGTCTGCTGCTGGCCTATCTGTCCTGGCCTTTCTTCCTGCAGGCTTATGCCGTCAGCGAAATGTCGGGGAACGCCGGCGGCCTGGTCCGCTGGCCGATCAAGTTCGTGATTCCGTCCGGCTTCGTCATGCTCGCATTACAAGGCGTCTCAGAGGTCATCAAACGCATCGCAGCACTTCAGGGTCAGCTGTCGATCGATGCGAAATATGAGAGGCCGACGCAATGATTACCCTGGACACGATGCCGCCGCTGATGTTCGGCGGCCTGGTTCTTGCCATGCTGATCGGCTTCCCGGTGGCCTTCACGCTTGCCGCGGTCGGGCTTTCATTCGGCTTCCTTGCGATTCATCTCGGCTTTTTCGACATGAATTTTCTGCAGGCCATCCCGGGCCGGGTATTCGGCAGCGTGCTTTCGAACGAACTGCTGCTCGCGATCCCCTTCTTCACATTCATGGGCGCGATCCTCGAGCGATGCGGTCTTGCCGAGGACATGCTGGATTCGATGGGCCAGCTGTTTGGACCGATCCGCGGCGGCCTCGGCTATTCCGTCATCATCGTCGGCTTCATTCTCGGCGCCATCACCGGCACGGTGGCGGCGCAGGTCATTGCCATGGCGCTGATCTCGATGCCGGTGATGATCCGCTACGGCTACAACATGCGCTACATCACGGGCGTGCTGGCGGCGTCCGGCACGATCACCCAGCTGGTGCCGCCATCGCTGGTGCTGATCGTGCTGGCCGATCAGCTCGGCAAGTCCGTCGGCGACATGTATCTGGGCGCATGGGGACCGTCGGTTTTCCAGATCGTGCTGTTCGCGGGTTACACCTTCCTGCTCGGTGTCTTCAAGCCGGATCACGTTCCACCGGTGCCGAAGACGGCATTGACGCTGACCGGGTGGCCGCTCTGGCGCAAATGCCTGCTTGGCATCATTCCTTCCGCCGTGCTGATCTTTGTCGTGCTCGGCACCATGATGATGGGTCTTGCCACGCCGACCGAAGCCGGCGCCATGGGCGCGGTTGGCGCGATCGTGCTTGCGGCGATCCACAGCAAGGATTTCAGCACGAACGGCCGGAAGGTCCTCATCGTGGGCGTGGTCGCCGCCGGCATTGGCACCATGGTCGGAATCTTCATGACGGAAGGGCTCATCTTCAAGACCGCCTTTGCCGCGACCTATCTTGCGGTGGTGTGGATCTGCCTTGAGGCCGTGCGCATTCCCGAACTCCGCGACCTGATCAAGCAGGGTTACGAGACCACCATGCGCATCACCACCATGGTCGTGTTCATTCTGATCGGCTCGACCTGTTTCTCGGTGGTGTTCCTCGGCGTCTCCGGCGGCGTCTGGCTGGAGCATCTGCTGACGTCGCTACCCGGCGGCGTCTGGGGATTCCTGATCTTCATCAACCTGTTCATCTTTTTCCTGGCGTTCTTCCTGGATTTCTTCGAGATCGCCTTCATCATTCTGCCGATGATCGCGCCGATCGCGCAGAAAGTCCTGACACCCGTGGTCGGTCCGGATGCCGCGCTGATCTGGTTCGGCGTCATGCTGTGCGTGAACATGCAAACGTCGTTCATGCATCCGCCGTTCGGTTTTGCGCTGTTCTATCTGCGCGGTGTCGCCCCGAAAGAGGTCAAGAGTTCCGACATCTATTGGGGCGCCCTGCCCTGGGTGGGATTACAGGCGATCATGGTCGTTCTCGTGATCGCGTTCCCGATCACGGTGACCGCCCTGCTCGACAAGCCGCTCAACGTCGATCTGAACCAGATCAAGATCGATGTCCCGCAGATGGAGCTGCCGCCGCTCGATTTCGGTCCGCCGGCCAAATAATAGCGATTTGCCTTCGTGCAAACGGAAAAACCCCGAAGCTCGCGCTTCGGGGTTTTTTGTTTGTCCGGATCGTCGAGGGAACTAGCTCTGCGAATGTCGCGCCATGAAGTTGTCGTAGCCGACTTCCGCGACCTGGAACCACTGGTAGCCGTTGTTCGAAAACGCCGTCAGCGAGTCGTAGACCCTCTTGAAATTCGCGTTGGTCGCGGAGACTTCGCTGTGCAATTCCTTGGCGGCCTTGAAGGAGGCCTCCATGACCGCCGGCGGGAAGGCGTGCAGCTTGGTGCCGCTGGCCAGCAATTTGCGCAGCGCCGTCGGATTCTGCGCGTCGTATTTCGCCATCATCCAGTTGTTGGCGTAGTGGCCAGCCTGCTCCAGAGCACTCTGATAATATTTCGGCAGCGCGTTCCACTTGTCGAGGTTGACGATGGCCAGAAGCATGGGCCCGCCCTCCCACCAGCCGGGATAGTAGTAGTGAGGCGCGACCTTGTAGAAGCCGAGCTTCTCATCGTCATAGGGACCGACCCATTCCGCCGCGTCGATCGTGCCTTTTTCCAGCGCGGGATAGATGTCGCCACCGGCGAGCTGCTGCGGCACGCAGCCGAGCTTCTGCAAGACGCGTCCGGCAAAGCCGCCGATGCGGAATTTCAATCCCTTCAGATCGTCGACGGTAGTGATCTCCTTGCGGAACCAGCCACCCATCTGGCACCCGGTATTGCCCGCGAGCAGCGATGTGACGTTGTAGCTCTTGTAGAATTCGTTGAGGACTTCCTTGCCGCCACCGAGCATGTACCAGGCCTGGTTGAGGCGCGAATTGGGTCCGAACGGTATCGACGAGCCGAAGGTGAAGGTCGCATCCTTGCCGAAATAATAATAGGAAGCGGTGTGTCCCATCTCGACGGTGCCGTTCTGCACGGCGTCGAGAACCTGCAAGCCCGGAACGATTTCGCCGGCGGCGAAGGTCTGGATCTGGAACTTGTTGTCTGTGGCTTCACCGACGACCTTGGCCATCATCTCGGCGCCGCCGTGCAGCGTATCGAGCGATTTTGGCCAGCTTGTCGTCATGCGCCATTTGATCTCCGGCATCGATTGCGCAATCGCCGGTGCGGCAATGGTTGCTGCCCCCGCAACGCCTATTCCTGTGACCTTGATAAAGTCGCGACGCTTCATTGAATTCCCTTCCCTTGGTGATGTGATGCTGTCGGTCAGCCTTCTTTGTCGAGGCTTTTGCGCAGCATGGAACATCCGGTTTGGGAATTCCATGTCGAAACTGGGATACCGCAACGCAAAAAGCCCGGCCTCTGATGAGGCCGGGCTTGGGACGATTGATAAAGAAGCAATCAGCCGCGGGTGCGCGAGCGGATCATGAAGCTGTCGAAGGTATATTCGGCAACCTGCCACCACAGATACTGGTCGGAGCGATAGGCCTGCATCGCATCGATCGATTTCTTGAAGTCGGCATTCTTTGCGGAGATTTCAGCCCACAATTCGTTGGTCGCCTTCAGGCAGGCTTCCAGAACTTCGTTGGTGAAGGGACGAAGCTGCGTTCCGCCGGCGACCAGGCGCTTTAGCGCCGATGGATTCTGCATGTCGTAACGCGCCGCCATCCAGCTATTGGCATTCGCGGTCGCGTTGGTGATGATGGCCTGGTAGTTCTTCGGCAGCGAATTCCACTTCTCCAGATTGCAGAAGGCATGCACGGTGGGACCGCCCTCCCAGAAGCCGGGATAATAATAATATTTGGCGACCTTTTGAAAACCGAGCTTCTCGTCGTCATACGGCCCGACCCATTCGGCCGCATCGATGGTTCCCTTCTCGAGCGCGGGATAGATATCGCCGCCCGCGAGCTGCTGCGGCACGACGCCGACCTTTTGCAGCACCTGCCCGGCGATTCCCCCGATGCGGAATTTCAGGCCGGAGAGATCGGCAACGCTCTTGATCTCCTTGCGGAACCAGCCGCCCATCTGGGTACCGGTATTGCCGCAGGGAAAAGCGATCACACCGAATTTCTTGAAGAACTCGTTTCCGAGCTCCATGCCGCCGCCCTGATACCACCAGGAATTCTGCATTCGCGCATTGAGGCCAAACGGCACCGAGGCATAGATCGCAAACGTCGGGTCCTTGCCGACGTAATAATATGAAACGGTGTGGCACATTTCGATGGTGCCGTTACTGGTCGCATCGAGCGCCTGCAGACCCGGAACGATTTCACCCGCGGCAAAGACCTGGATCTGAAATTTGTTGTCGGTCATTTCGGCGACGTATTTGGCAAACTCCGCGGAGCCGCCGTAAATCGTATCGAGCGACTTCGGGAAACTTGACGTCATGCGCCATTTGATCTCGGGCGAGGATTGCGCAATCGCCGGCGAGGCCACCGCCGCCGCCGCGGCACCCGTTGCTGAAACTTTCAAAAAATCACGACGCTTCATTAAGGCATCTCCTTGTAGGGCCGTTTCCCATAGTCACGGGAGCTGTTCTTTCGGCGAGGCGATTTCCGTGTCAACCGAAGGCGCTCTGGCGGGGGCTTTAACACGGAAGGCGGGCCCGCGAATACGCGACAAAGGCATGACTGCGCCGATTAAACGAAAGTCGCATATGCGAAATTCAGGCCGCGGCGATGGCGCCTTTGAGCTGATCGCGGATCTTGGCACCGATGGCCCGGTAGATCGCCGCATGCGGCCCGTTCGGCTCACTCTCGACGACGGGCGTGCCCGAGTCCGAGGTGGCGCGGATCGACATGTGCAGCGGGATTTCACCCAAAAACGGCACCCCGAGACGCTCGGCCTCATGCCGCGCCCCGCCGTGACCGAAGATGTCCGATTGGGTCCCGCAATGCGGACACTGGAAATAGCTCATATTCTCGACGATGCCGAGAACCGGCACATTGACCTTCTTGAACATCGCCAATCCCCGCCGCGCATCGATCAGGGAAAGATCCTGCGGCGTCGAAATGATGACGGCCCCCTTGAGCGGCACATTCTGCGCCAGCGTCAGCTGGGCGTCGCCGGTGCCGGGGGGCATGTCGACCACCAGAACATCAAGCGTGCCCCATGCCACATCCCGCAGCATCTGGGTGATGGCCGACATCACCATCGGCCCGCGCCAGATCATCGCGGTATCCTCTTCGACCAGAAAACCGATCGACATGATCGCAAGGCCGAAACGCACGATCGGAATCATCTTCCGCTCGCCGTTCAGCTGCGGCTTCTCGTGAATGCCGGTCAATCTCGGCACCGACGGCCCATAAATGTCCGCGTCGAGCAGGCCGACACGCAAACCGAGGTCGCGCAGGCCGAGCGCCAGATTGAGCGCCGTGGTCGACTTTCCCACTCCGCCCTTGCCCGAAGCCACCGCGATGACGGCGGCGATGCCGGGAATTTCGGCCTGCTTTGACATCGGCGAGGCCTGGCCTTGCGACGGCCGGTGCGCGGAGACCGGCGCCACGCCCTGGGCGTGGCGATGCGGCGCCGGCTGCGGTGCCGCGGCGCCGGGCTTGCGTTCGGCGGTCAGCGCGATCATCGCCACGGTAACGCCGGAAATGGCCCGCACGGCCGCCTCGGCCGCGGCGCGGACACTTTCCCAGGCGCGGGCTTCGCTTGCCTCGACATTGATCGAAAAGAACACCTTGCCGTCATTGACGGTAATCGGCGACAACACGCCTGCATTGGTCAAGGCAACGCCGCGCGGCGACGCTACCTTGGCCAGAGCATCGAGAACCTGTTGCTGCGTTACGCTCACGGCGCATCTCCTAACTATCTGCGGATGCGACCCATAGAGCGTAGCAGCTCAAAAGGCTACCTCATCCCGATATCGTCCGCCCGCTCCGTGGGCGCTGTTCCCGCCCCCTGCTCCCTGGCGGCCTCGTAGTTCAGTTCGATCATGACGCCGTTGGGGTCGTTGATGAATATCTGCCAGAGGTCGCCACCCGGCACCTGCCGCGAGTCGAACGCCATCCCCTTGGACTGGAGCCGCGCTTTCATGGCGGCAAAACCTCGGCTCACGAACGCGACATGATGGACAACGCCGGAATCGGGCTTCTGCGGCTCCGCCGTCGGCGAAATATCGACCAGATGGACCACCGCCTTGCCTTCGCTGTACATCCATGCCCCGGGAAAGGCAAAGTTCGGCCGGTCGCCCTTCTCCAATCCCAGGATGTCCTCATAGAACCGAACCGTGTCGGCGAGCTTTCGGGTCCGGATGTTGAAATGATCGAGCACGCCTACGCTTATGCCCATATGCGGTCACTCCCTTTTTCTTGAAATCTCGACTATCGCTTAATGCTATCATAAAACCATGCCCGCCCGCCAAACGGAGGCGTTGCCGTTCATGCGGCACGGTTTATTGTGCGGGTTCCCACGGAGCCTGTTTCGAGCACCGAACCAGTCCACCGTCCATTCTCTCGCATAACGTCCGGCCAGCCCAAAGCGCCGGCAAAACCCCTGGGGTTACACACATGGCTAAAGTCGCTTTTCTCGGTCTCGGCGTTATGGGTTTCCCCATGGCAGGACATCTGGTCAAAAAAGGCGGCCACGATGTCACGGTATTCAACAGGACGCCGGCCAAGGCCAAGGCATGGGCGGAGAAATTCGGCGGCAAAACCGCCGCAACGCCGAAGGCGGCCGCGGAAGGCCAGGACTTTGTCATGGCCTGTGTCGGCAACGACAACGACCTGCGCGCGATCACGCTTCCCGCCGATGGCGCGTTCGCGGGCATGAAAAAAGGGGCTACCTTCGTCGACCACACCACCGCATCAGCAGAGGTCGCGCGCGAACTTGACGCCGCAGCGACCAAAGCCGGCTTCAAATTCGTCGATGCGCCGGTGTCCGGCGGCCAGGCCGGCGCCGAAAACGGCGTGTTGACCGTGATGTGCGGCGGCAGCGAAGACGCTTATGCCGGCGCCGAGCCGGTGATTTCAGCCTATGCCAGGATGTGCAAGCGGCTTGGCGCTGCGGGCTCGGGCCAGCTGACCAAGATGGTCAACCAGATCTGCATCGCAGGCCTGGTCCAGGGCCTTTCGGAAGGCATCCATTTCGCCAAGAAATCCGGGCTCGACGTTGCCGCCGTGATCGACACCATCTCCAAGGGCGCCGCCCAGTCCTGGCAGATGGAGAACCGCTATAAGACCATGAACGACGGCAAATACGATTTCGGCTTTGCGGTGGAATGGATGCGCAAGGATCTCTCGATCTGCATCGCGGAATCGCGCCGCAACGGGGCAAGCCTCCCGGTCACCGCGCTGGTCGATGCCTTCTATTCGGAAGTCGAGAAGATGGGCGGCAAGCGCTGGGACACGTCGAGCCTGCTGGCGCGGCTCGAACGCTGAGCTGAGAAGGCGGTGGCGGGAGGTTAACTTAACCTCTCGTTAACGTAATTTTTTAGTTCCTTAAGGCAGCTCTTAATGTTTTGGCGCCAGAGATAGACAATGCAAAAGCTCGCGCCGTCCGCGGGCAGGATTTGTGTTGTTTAATGAGTAACCCCGCTGAAAAGCCCGAAGTTGTGCAGCTTCCGGCTGAACCGCCTGTCGTGATTCCGGTCGGTAACCGACGTGCGGCCGCGCAGCGGGTGCGCGAGGCGCGCGATCGGTTAACGTCGACCAGCGGAACCCGTCCTGCCTTCGATCGCGAACTGCTTCGGCAATATGCCCAGACACGGCTGTCGGCGTCCTACGTCGTCATGCTGCTGGTGGTGGCAACCGGTTTGCTGTTCGGCTTCTGGATGCCGCCGGTCTCGGCCGCGGCCTGGACCTGCGGCCTGCTCTGCGTTCATGCCGCCATCATCCGCAGCTGCGGCAATTTCCTCGCCGAGCCGCCCTCCCTCACCGCGACCCGCAAATGGCGGACGCGATTTGTCCTGCTCGATCTGCTCTACGGGCTGTGCTGGACCGCGATCCTGATCCACCCGGCGAGCTTCGATGGCGTCTCGAACACGGTGATGATGTTCCTGATGCTGCTGGTGATCGCGGTATCGAGCATGCTCGCGGCGAGCCTGCCCATCGCAGCGCTTGCGGCCACCGCCCCGGTGTCGTCGGCGATCGCCGTGAATTTCGTGCTGGGCGGCACGTTCGACAACTACGTGCTGGCATTGCTCGCGCTGGCCGCCGAAGGATATTTTGCCCTGCTCGCCCACCGCCTGCATTCGACGACGCTGGCAACGCTTGAGGCCCGCGCTGAAAAGGACGCGCTGATCGGCGAGCTTGAGCAGGCGAAATCGATCTCGGATGAGGCGCGCCATCGCGCCGAGGCCGCCAACGTCGCGAAGTCGCGGTTCCTCGCGCAAATGAGCCACGAATTGCGCACGCCGCTGAACGCGATCCTCGGATTTTCCGAAGTGATGAAGAGCGAGATCTTCGGCGCGCACGCCGTTCCCGTTTACAAGGAATATTCCGCCGATATTCACAATTCGGGCGTGCATCTGTTGAATCTCATCAACGAAATTCTCGACCTGTCGCGGATCGAGGCCGGCAGGTACGAGCTCAACGAAGAGGCGGTGTCGCTCGTGCATGTCGTCGCCGACTGCCATCATTTGCTGAAACTGCGCGCCTCCAGCCGCGGCATCACCATCCACGAGGTGTTCGAGCAGGGCATGCCGCGAATCTGGGGCGATGAGCGCGCGATACGCCAGATCGTGCTCAATCTATTGTCGAACTCCATCAAGTTCACCCCGCAGGGCGGAGAGATCTGGCTGAAGGCGGGATGGACCGCGTCAGGTGGACAATATCTCAGCGTCAAGGACACCGGTTCCGGCATTGCAGAGGATGAAATCCCGATCGTGCTCGCGTCGTTCGGCCAGGGCTCCAATTCGATCAAATCCGCCGAACAGGGCGCCGGCCTTGGCCTTCCGATCGCCAAGAGCCTGATCGACATGCATGGCGGCTCATTCACGCTGAAATCAAAGCTTCGCATCGGCACCGAAGTGATCATCACCTTCCCGCCGGAGCGCGTGATGTCGGCGCTGGCTCCGATGTCGGAAGAAGCTCCGCCGCTGCAACCCGAACCCGCTCACCAGAGTGCCACCGATGAAAAGCGCCTGGTCCGCCGCAAGCCGATCATGAGCGCCGGAACCGGATTGTAGGTGGGATGCTTGGCAAGTAACCGGAACCGTTCCACTATTCAAAGATGAGCAAAGAAACGCCGTGTATCGCAGTCTGTATGATGGATCCCAGAACCAACCTTTGTTTCGGCTGCGGACGTACGCTGCCGGAAATCGCGCGCTGGCACCGCATGGAAAGCGCGGAGCGGCGCGAAGTGATGGCGCAACTGCCCGCGCGGATGGTCGAGGCGGGGTTGGCGCGGCCGGAGATGGCGACCGCGCGAAAGGCGGATTGACGCAAAGCAAGCGAGGCCCGCTGTGAGCCGCATTCTGCTGGTAGTGGTCGTATTGCTGGCAACAGCCGGTGCTGTGGTCGCCTATGGCGATCCCGGTCAAATCGCGCGGGCAAAGGACACCGTCGCGGAATTGCTGCGCAAGCGGGCGTCGGCGCGCGCCGTGCATATCTCGCGCGGACAGACCGGTGAATTCGCGCTTCGCGCCAAAATCAACGGCGTCAGCGCGCCGATGGTGATCGACACCGGCGCGACCTCGGTCGTCCTGACCTACGAGACGGCGAAGGCGGTCGGCCTCCCGCTCGAATTGCTCGAGTATGACGTCGATGTCGAGACCGCGGGCGGACATACCAGGGCGGCACGGCTGACACTCGATCGCCTGGCCATCGGCCAACTCGTCGAGCGTTCGGTGCCGGCGCTGGTGGTGCCGCACGGACAGATGAAAACCAATCTGCTCGGCATGAGTTTTCTGGACCGGCTGGAGAGCTGGGAAGTGCGCGCCGACAGCTTAAAGCTGCGCGGCTATCCCTAATTCTTCACGCCGCGATCGCGGCCGGCTTGCGGTCCTCGACCAGCGCGACGGCATCACGCAAGACACTGACGCCGGCGCCCGGCCTGACGGCATTCTCGGCGAGGTGGCGGCGGAAGGCACGCGCGCCGGGCACCGCATGAAACGCGCCGACGAAATGCCGCGTGATCGAATGCAGCCGCGTGCCTTGCGCGAGTTCGCCCTCGATATAAGGCATGACAGCCTCGAATACGTCCTTCATCGTCGGAAATGGCGCGGCCTCGCCGAACAGTTCCGGGTCGACCGCCAGCAACCGCCACGGCTCCTGGTAGGCCGCGCGCCCCAGCATGACGCCATCGACATAAGCGAGGTGCTTCTTCGCCTCAGCAAGGCCAGCGATGCCGCCATTGATGATGACAGTCACATCGGGCATCGATGCCTTCAGCCGATAGACCCTGTCGTAGTCGAGCGGCGGAACGTCGCGATTTTCCTTCGGCGACAAGCCGTTGAGCCAGGCTTTGCGGGCATGGACGATCAGCGCATCGGCGCCGGCGGCGGTGACGCCGCGCGCGAGCGCGTCCAACGCCATTTCCGGATCCTGATCGTCAATGCCGATCCGGCATTTCACGGTGACCGGGATCTTCACTTCGCGTTTCATCGCCGCGACGCCGGCGGCGACGAGCGCAGGCTCGGCCATCAGGCAGGCGCCGAAACGCCCGTCCTTAACCCGGTCCGACGGGCAGCCGACATTCAGATTGATTTCGTCGTAGCCGAATTCCTCGCCGATCTTCGCAGCGGTTGCGAGATCGCGCGGGTCCGATCCGCCAAGCTGCAGCGCCACCGGATGTTCGATTGTATCGAAACCAAGCAGCCGCCGGCGATCGCCGTGAATGATGGCGCCGGTCGTCAACATCTCCGTGTACAGCCGGGCACGCCGCGTCATCAGCCGGTGGAACACGCGGCAATGCCGGTCGGTCCAATCCATCATAGGCGCCACGGCAAAACGTTGGCCTAACATGTTGTTTTCATTCGATTTAATTATCTTTGTCGGTCCAATCGATTTTGACCCGACGGAAAATCTGAAGCGTTACAGCTAAAGCATTCTCCTTTCTTTTCAATAGCTTGATCCGATCACTCGATTATTTTCGCCTATTTCGACTTTGCCCAGTTACTGCACGGCAGTACCAAAATGCCCGCGCAGTACCGCTCCTCGACAGAGCGCCTTCTACGCCCAACTGCGCCAGCTCGTCGAATTTGAAAATGGGAATGGCACTGCCGTGACGCAGACGCCTGATCGGTCAGCGATCCGCGCGAAACTTATGCGGGTTCGTTCGGCGTAACCGCCCGATCAGAAAACAGATCACGCGCACCCAATACCTTGTAGCCTATAGCTTGATAGCCTATGCGGCGTTTCGCAGCCATGCGGGCGAGAACCGGCACCCTCATGTCGGCATAATCATAAATGATCACCTCGCGCTTGGCGTCGTTGAGACGATGCAACCGGCCGGCATACTGGGCAAGCGTGCCTTTCCAAGCAATCGGCATGGTAAGAAAAAGAGTATCGAGGCGGGAATCATCGAAACCCTCGCCGAGGTAGCGTCCGGTCGCGACGATGACACGCTCCTCGGCGTGGGGAATTGCTGCGAGCCGCGCGGCGATGTCGCGGCGCTGCTTCTCGCTTTGCCCACCGCGCAATACGACCACATGCCTTGCGAAACGCTCAAGACGCTTTGCAATGGTCTCCAAGTGGGCAGTACGCTCGGTTATAATGACAGGTGAGCGGCCCGCTTCCAGCGCACGCAAGACATCATCGAATATGAGATCATTGCGCGCTTCATCGGCGATCATTTCCTTGAAAATATTCTGGATGGAAGGAGAAGAGGTGTCCAATGTGGCTTGAAGTTGGAAGCTGGTATCCCTGATCCGCACCACGTGATCGAATGGACGCTTGGCTGCCTCGGATCGTGCATCTACGCGATGGCGAACGGGACCACATTGCATAACGATGATCGGGTGATGTCCGTCTTTTCGCGTAACTGTTGCTGACAGGCCGAGGACGTAGCGGGCCTTACTGCGGCGCGCGACCAGTTCAAAGCTTACCGCCGACAGATGGTGGCATTCGTCGACCACGAGATGCCCATAATTGCCGACGATATCGTCGACTTCTCCCTTGCGAACCAGGCTCTGGATCAGGGCGACGTCAACCTGACCTTTCGGTTTGCGACGCCCGCCGCCGATCATGCCGATCGCGTCACGCGGCATAGTTGAGAACGCTGTGAGCCTTTCGATCCATTGATCCATGAGCTGACGGCGATGAACGAGGACCAATGTATTCCGTCCGCGTTCGGCCATCATCCGGATGGCTAGGATCGTCTTGCCGAATGCCGTCGTTGCCGCGAGCACGCCGGTATCATGCGGCAACAGGGCCGTGATCGCGGTTTCCTGATCGGAACGTAATGTGCCAGTGAAAGCAAGCGGGATCGCCGCACCGGAAAAGCGGCAATCTTCGATCGTTATTGCAATTCCAAGTGACGCAAGCAGATCGAGGACGGCGTCGAAGCACCCACGCGGTAGCGCAACGTGATGGCTGGTCAACTCTGTGCAAGAGATGATCCGGGGCTTGTCATGGGTCGATCGGCGCATTGCTTGTGCGGCGTAAAATTCGGGATTCTGGAATGCAGCAAGGCGAATAAGGCGCGCGATCAACGACGGTGGCAGCGCGTGACGTGGGAGGTAGATCTGGTCCGCCTGTACGACGGTGATCGCACCTGGCAATGGTTCGCGCATTGCTGGCGGCGTCTGTCGCCGCGACGGCGGGGCAAGCCACGGTTCTTCGTCTTCGTCGACGAGAGGAATACGCACGCCGATAATTTTTCCAGATGCACTTGCTTCCTTGACCAGATGTTCCACCTTCGCTCGCAGCATAGGCGCAACCGCCGAAAGGAACGCCCACTGATCCGGATACGGCGAACAAGATTCGTCGATAAACTCGCTGTTGCCAGAACTTCGCGCGAGCCCCTGAAGGGGCAAAGCAATTAGGTTGCCGAAACCACCCGCTGGCATTGAATCCTGACTTGGAAAAAACCGATCGTAGGATCCAAATCCGATATCGGGGACGCATTCCATCGTGTCGGTAATCAGGAAGGCTCCAAGACGGCGCGCCAATACCGCTGGAATCGGCTCGTCGAAGAATATCCAGGCGTGAGCACCGTTTCCGGATCGGGACCGCTCAATCGCTACAGGTATTCCATGACGCTCGCAGGCGTCCCTGAAAGCAAAGGCATCTCTTCGCCATTCCCCTTCGTCGAAATCCGCGGCCAGAAACGAACAGGTATTATCCGCAAGCATCGGATAGACGCCCATAACGAACGGGGCGCCGTTCGCATCGATCCCGCGTAGATGACGTTCGATCGACACGTCATCTACGGCCAGAAATGCCTGATTTGGACATGCCGAACATTTGACTTTCGGTTTTTCGCAAATTCCACGCTGCCATTCATTCGCACAGGCAAGTGCGTAGCCGCTGCGCCCCGTCGTGCGGTTCTCCCAACGGATGGGGAAGACATCTGAGCGGCCGCGGAAAAGCCGGCGAAACAGAGCAATCTTCTGTTTGATTGTCGAATTGCGGTCGATGGGATTCCCGGCTTTTGCCGAAGGCAGCACCTTGATAGCTGCGGTCCCCTCACTTTGCACCGATCGAAGAGCGTTGATCTCGGCCACAATCTCCGCACACTCGCGCTCCAGCTCCGTGAGCCGCGCCACGAGTTCAGAAATTCTGGCATCCATTTGCGTCATCGAGAAGATTGGCATGCATCAGAACAACAATCCCGAATGTAGCGATTTAACTCACAGATCGCTATTCGCCGTGGCCAGCCAAGCGCGACCGCGGATAGGAGTTGCCAATCTATACAAAATTTTGTATAGTCAGTCCTAATGATGGATTCCAAGCCCGTAGAGTTTCGCGGCAGCGCGCTTGAGGATTTGCGCGCGTTTCCGGAGGCGGCCCGGCGCGAGGCGGGATATCAGCTCGACCAAGTCCAGCATGGGCGTGAGCCGGACGACTGGAAACCCATGAATACGATTGGCCGAGGGGTGCGGGAAATTCGAATTCGCGATGCCGCGGGAGCATTCAGAGTGATGTATGTGGCAAAATTCGACGACGCCGTCTATGTGCTGCACTGTTTCCAGAAGAAGACGCAGAAAACGAACAAAGCCGATCTGAACCTGGCCGCACAGCGTTACCGGGATTTGTTAAAGGAGCTAGGTCAATGAGCAAGAAACGCTTCGCCAATGTGTGGGATGCAATTGAGGATACACCTGCGCAAGCCGAGAACATGAAGCTCCGTTCCGCGTTGATGATGGCTTTGAAGGATCATATCGCCCGGACAGGGCTAAGCCAATCGGAGGCCGCCAAGCTGCTTGGCGTTACCCAGCCGCGTATCTCTGATCTAATGCGTGGCAAGATCGAACTGTTTGGCCTCGATACCCTGGTCAATATGATCGGGGCTGCCGGCTTGCATGTTGAAATGCGGATCTCGGATGCAGCCTGATCAAAAGCAAGCCCCCTGCTCTGTTCTCTGATCCTGTCTGCTCTGCGCGTGGCGATCGACCCACCTCGATACGATGCTTCTGAGATCCCTCCCCTTGAGATGAAGTGGGCGCTGCCGCGAACTGCAACAGCGATCCACGCTTCCTCTTGAGCTACGCTGGACTTTTTGAGACGACCAATTCCTGCAATCGAACGCACGCTCATTCGACGGAGTTTAAGCGCGGATTAGACTTGGAAGAGGTCGGGAAGGACATCGGTCGTTCCAAGACTGCCAGCCTCATCTTCCTGGACGAAAGACTTGGGCATCTTCGTCTTCCAGAGCTTGATCGAGAGCGCTTCATCAAATTCGGAAAAGAGCGCGCGCTGGAGGGAGCCGACCCCGTGACGGTCGGCATCGATCTTGGATATATCAAAACGATTCTGTCACACGCCGCCGCGGTGCACGGCGTCATTGTGTCAACTGAACCAATCGATCTCGCCCGGATCGCTCTTGGACGTCTCGGGCTCGTCGGAAAAGGCGATGAGCGTGATCGCCGCCCCACGCAGGACGAACTCGATCGTATTGTCTCGGCATCGGAAGCAACCATTCGGCAACAGATTCCGGTTGGTCGTGTCATCCGATTTGCGGTCGCAACGGCAATGCGGCAGGACGAAATTGCAAGAGTTGAATGGCGCGACTTCGACGCCAGCGCCCGAATGCTTCTCATTCGAAATCGGAAGGATCCCCGAAAGAAGAAAGGCAACGACCAGCGAATTCCTCTGTTGGATGTATCAGGCTATGACGCATGCAAGATCATTGAGGAGCAAGGACGGTTCTCGAATACAAGAGGTCATCCGCACAGCGAACATGCACGTTTCTTTAGAAAACTGAATCTCCCTCAAGCTTGTTCAGTCCGTTCGCGAGCGATTTGCGCAGATTTGGCAAAACCGCCATCGAGTCCTCCGAAAGAGCCTGAGCCAGATTGCCGATGTGAAGCGAGTACGCCCGGTGTCTCTTGCGGCCATACAGGTCCGCATAAGCGCCGGGCTTGACGGCTGCATTCCAGCTAAGCCTTGGTCTTGCCGCTCCCGCCCTTCTCAGTGGCGCGGCGCAAGGCTTCGGCGAGCGCTCCGCCGCCGGACGGCTGTTGCGGCTTGCGCGGTGCCGACAATGTCATCGACGGGTGGGAATTGTCGTGCGGAGTGCTTTGCGCCGGACGCTCGCGTCTGCCGCCGGGTTCGTCATCGAGACGCAGCGTCAGTGCGATGCGCTTGCGGGCGACCTCGACCTCGATCACCTTTACCTTGACGATATCGCCCGACTTCACCACCTCGCGCGGATCCTTGATGAAGGACTTCGACATCGCCGAGATGTGCACCAGCCCATCCTGATGCACACCAATATCGACGAAGGCGCCGAACGCCGCGACGTTGGTTACGGTGCCTTCGAGGATCATGCCGGGTTTGAGATCCCTCAGCGTCTCAACCCCCTCCTTGAACACCGCCGCCTTGAAGGCCGGGCGCGGATCGCGGCCGGGTTTTTCCAGCTCGGACAGGATGTCGGTCACGGTCGGCAAACCAAAGGTGTCATCGACGAAGCTCTGCGGCCTGAGCTGGCGCAGGATCTCCGCGTTGCCGATCAGCGCCTTGATATCGCTCCTGGTCGCCGCAAGAATTTTGCGCACTACCGGATAGGCCTCCGGATGGACGCCGGAGGCATCGAGCGGATCGTCACCCCCCGCGATGCGCAAGAAGCCGGCGCATTGTTCGAACGCTTTCGGCCCAAGTCGCGGCACCTGCTTGAGCGCCTTGCGCGACTTGAACGGGCCATTGGCGTCGCGGTGCTGGACGATGCTCTGCGCCAGCCCCGTGCCGACCCCCGATACCCGCGCCAGCAACGGCGCCGAAGCGGTGTTGGCATCGACACCGACAGCATTCACGCAGTCCTCGACCACGGCATCGAGCGAGCGTGCCAGCTTGCTCTCGCCAAGGTCATGTTGATACTGCCCGACGCCGATGGCCTTCGGATCGATCTTGACCAGCTCGGCCAGTGGATCCTGCAGCCGCCGGGCGATCGACACCGCGCCGCGCAAGGTGACGTCGAGCTCCGGCAATTCCGCGGATGCAAAGGCCGACGCCGAATAGACCGAAGCGCCGGCCTCCGACACCACGATCTTCGACATCTTCAGGTCCGGCAGCAGCCTTACCAACTCCATGGCGAGCTTATCGGTTTCGCGCGACGCGGTGCCGTTGCCGATCGCGACCAGCTCGACGCGATGCTGGTGCGCAAGCGCGCCCAGCACCGCCAACGCTTCGTCCCAGCGCCGCGCCGGCTCGTGCGGATAGATCGTGGCGGTGGCGACCACCTTGCCGGTCATGTCGATGACGGCGACCTTGACGCCGGAGCGGAAGCCGGGATCCAGGCCCATCGTGACGCGCCCGCCCGCCGGCGCCGCCAGCAACAGGTCGCGCAGATTCGACGCAAACACGCGCACCGCCTCCTGCTCGGCCGCGGTCCACAGCCGCATCCGCAAATCGATGTTGAGATGGACCTGGATCTTGGTGCGCCAGGCCCAGCGCGCGGTCTCCACCAGCCATTTGTCGCCGGGGCGGCCCTGATCGGAAATCGCGAAGCGCTGCATGATCTTCAATTCATAGGGGCTGACCGCGGTCGGCGTCGCACTCGGCCGCTCGGGCAGCATCTGTAGGTCGAGGATCTCTTCTTTTTCGCCGCGGAACATTGCGAGGATGCGGTGCGAAGGCAGTTTGGTGAGCGGCTCTCTGAAATCGAAATAGTCCTTGAACTTCTCGCCCTCGGTTTTCTTGCCGGTGCGCACCGTGGAGGCCATCAGGCCGTTCGACCACATCTGTTCGCGCAGCGTGCCGATCAGGTCGGCGTCTTCGGCGAAGCGTTCGACCAGAATGGCGCGCGCACCATCGAGCGCGGCCACGGCATCGGCCACCTGCTTGTCGGCATTGATGAATGGTGCCGCCACGGCCTGCGGATTGTTCTCAGGCTGCGTCAGCAACAAGTCGGCCAGCGGGTCCAGCCCCGCCTCTTTGGCGATCTCGGCCTTGGTGCGGCGCTTCGGCTTGAACGGAAGGTAGATGTCTTCGAGACGACCCTTGCTGTCGGCCGCGAGAATCGCCGCTTCCAGCGCGGCATCCAGCTTGCCCTGCTCGCGGACGGAATTGAGAATTACGATGCGGCGTTCTTCGATCTCGCGCAGGTAATTCAATCGCTCCTCAAGCGCGCGCAGCTGCGCATCGTCGAGCGAGCCGGTGATTTCCTTGCGGTAACGCGCAACGAACGGAACAGTGGCGCCGCCGTCGAGCAGCGCCACCGTCGCCTCGACCTGTTGTTCGCGAACGCCTAGTTCTTCGGCAATCTGTCGATAGATGTTTGCCACGTGCAATCTTTCTGAAGCCGTCGCGGCGGGTGATTCAACAGCCGCGGGAGGGACGCTTATGGACCATCGCCGATTGCCTCATCAACCCGCAGCACGAAACAAATTGATCTGTGGATGGACCTTTGCTCGTGTTCCAGGTCAGGCAGTCGGCCAGCCAAGGATAAGCTGAGCATCGTCCGATCCGCTACGGTTTGCCTCCGTCTCACTTTTGCCACATCGGATATCGACGAACGGCCGCTCGGCGCCAGAAGCGCCCCTCGCCGAAATAGCGCGGGACGGTCATGATCGCCTGATTGGCCACGCGAGTAGATTTGGAAAAGCTGCCACCTGGCGTGAGTTGCGCAATGCCTTGGCATGCGCGTCTGGAGCGGGATGACAATTCGAAGAAAAGTCATCTCGCTCTAGGATGAGCCCCGCATAAGGTGCGGCCACGCTGTGACCGAGTTCGACCACGGTGACACCACCAAGCGGCTTATCGACATCAGACATTACATTCTCCCGGACTTGGCCGCAGACACCAGCGCGCGCACCCATCCAGCCTGGGTGCTAGCTCCCGTATACCGCGTGCG
This sequence comes from uncultured Alphaproteobacteria bacterium, assembly GCA_963753875.1. GTDB lineage: Bacteria > Pseudomonadota > Alphaproteobacteria > Rhizobiales > Xanthobacteraceae > Bradyrhizobium. The sequence continues at coordinate 124,465 of CAVWDY010000006.1, forward strand.
GCAGCCACAGCGTCAGGGCGGGAACGTAAGTGATGATCATCAAAACAATCAGCAGTAGAATGAGGAATGGCAGAACGCCGCGCACGACTTCGCCGATCGGCGCGCGCGAGATCGTCGACAGCACGAACAGATTCAACCCGACCGGCGGATGGACCAGCGCGATCTCCATATTGTGGGTGAAAATGATCGAGAAGTGCACCGGATCCACGCCCAGCGCCGGCAACACCGGTGCCAGGATCGGCAGCACCAGCAACAGCGTCGCGATAACTTCCAGAAAGCAGCCCAGTACGAGCAGCAGCACATTGATGGTTAGCAGGAACTGCCACGGCGCTAGATTGTGCGCCAAAACCCATTTGACGAGTTCCGCTGGAACACCCGAGGCCGTCATCCAGTGGCCGAACGCGAGCGCCGTTGCAACGATCAACATGATTGCGCCCGCGCTTTTCAGCGCATCGGCTACCACCCACAACGTTTCTGACCAATGAAAGCCTTGGTAATAGGTGAGACTGACCACCAGCGACACCACCGCGGCAATAGCCGCCGCCTCGGTCACGGTGACGATGCCGCCATATATGCCGACGAGCACGATGACCGGCACCATCAAGGCCGGTATCGCCCTCGCCGTCAACCGAACGCGCTCAGCCAGCGGCAGTTTCGGCTCGACCGGGAAATTTCGTCGCCGCGCGTCGTACCAGACCCAACAGAAGAACACCACCGCCTGCAACAGACCGGGCAACAGGCCCGCAAGAAACAGCCGTGGCACCGACTGTTCGGCGACGATGCCATACAGGATGAGCGCCAACGAAGGTGGAATCACGATGCCGATGGTGCCGGAAGCGCCGACCACGCCCAACGCAAAACTGCGCGGATAGCCTTTCTCGATCATCGCCGGCAGCAGAATGGTCCCCATCGCCAGGGCGGTCGCCACCGAAGAGCCGGAGATCGCCGCGAACAACGTGCAGGCCACCACCGTCACGAGCCCGAGCGAACCACGAATGCCGCCGAGCCACGCGGAGGAAACGTCAACCAGCGCCTTAGCCACGCCACCATGGCGCATGAAGGTGGCCGCCATGACAAACAGTGGCAGCGACATCAGTGTCGGCGAATTCAGGTGATCGATTACGATTTGCGCCACGCCGATCAGCGGTTCGCCGGAGGCAATGTAGAGAACGGCGGCGCATAATCCGAGAACAAGGAAGATCGGCATCCCGACAGCGAGAAGGCCGAAGAACATCAGCAATAACAGAATCATCAACATGACTGGTGCGCCCCACCTACCCCGATGCTCTCAGTCTGTCACTGGCAGCGAAGGGTCCGAACAACCGGTTCGTTCGTTCTCGGGAATGTGGGCAACTGTCATCGTCTCAGGATCAAAGGCGTAGAGATAACGATAGAGCCTGACCAGATAACGCCCCGTCATCAGCAGAGCCCCCGTCGGGACCGCCGCCGAGTAGAGCCACATCGGAAACCGCAGATCCGACGAGCTGCGCTCGTCCAACTGCCAGGAGGTCGCGACGATATTCCAGCCGTACCAGGCGAGTCCGGCGCAAAACACCAGCGCGGCCACGCAATTGAGCACCTCCATCCACCGCTGGATGCCGGCGGGAACAGCTCTGAGCACGAGATCCGGCCGCACGTGGCCGTCCGTGCGCACCAGTTGCGATGCCGCGAGCATGATGCCCCAGACGATGAGGTAAACAATCACCTCTTCCGCCCAGGACATGGCATATCGCGGGGCGATATAGCGGCCGACGACCTGTACCAATCCGATAAGCATCGCCAAGGCGCCGCACAGGCCGATAAGAAGCCGCTCGACCCTGTCCCACCACGCGTCACGCAAGAGCCGCTTCTCCTCTGACAATTCCGTCTCAGCCGTGGCTGCCCACCTCATCGTTTACCAGCTTGACGATGTCAGCCGAAAGCTTGGCGTCGCGGATCAGGTCAGCTTGCGCCGCGATCATGCGCTCGCGGTCGTTGGCAAGCTGCTCCGCCGAGGGGTCAACGAACGTGACGCCGTGCGTTTTCATGGTCTCGCGCGCGTCCGCCTGCGATTTCGCCGACATCGCCCGGTAGCGTTCGATGTTCGCCCTCCAGATGTCGCGCATCATCGCCCGCTCGGTGTCTTCGAGCTTCGACCAGAACGCGTCGCTGACCATCGGTATGTAATTGGCGAAAAATTGATGATCCGCGTAGGAATACTTGATCCCCGCTTCCCACAATTTGGCCGACGTGCAGCTCTCGTCGGTGCTCACAAGGCCATCGAACGTACCTTGCGACAAGGATAGCGGAACGTTAGGCCAAGGCGTAACGTTGGGGATGGCATGCACGAACGCTATGCGCCAGGAAATGCCCGCGCCTCCAGGACCGCGGATCTTCAGTCCATTGAAATCGTCGAGCGTTCGAATCGCCTTTTTCGTCGTGTACCAATTCTCGTAACCCAACTCGAGCCAATGACCGAGAATGTGCGAACGCACCTTGGTCTCGATCTGCCTTGCGACCAGGTCTCCGGCAGCACCGTCGATACAACGGCGAAAAACGCCGATCGGCTGGCCGTAAAGCGCGGGCAACTGGGTAAGATCGCTGTCGGGGATCAGCCCGGTCATGGTCCAGGTACCGGGAGCGGCCATGTCGACCTGGCCTTGGATCAACGCCTTTGTGACGTTGAGATCGGCGAACAGCTGGCCGGAATGGAACACTTCGGACTTGATCTTGCCTTTGCTCGCCTCGTCGACCTCGGCCAGATAATCGACGATCGCCTGATTGCGTGGGTGGGACGGTGCCGTGTCAAGTGAGCAGCGCAGCTTGATCGCATCTTCCGCCCAAGCCTTGCGGAACAGGTAAGGCGTCGCCAGCACTCCGGTCACGCCCCCCATGAAGGCGCGCCGATCCCATCTTAGAGCCATCGTTCTCCTCCCGACGTTCGCCTTTTCTGGCGCATTTCTCTAACCATTGCGCCTATTGCCGGTATTTGCAATCAAAATTCAAACGATGGGAAAACCTGAGTGAAGGGCTGAGATTTGAAAGATTCGATGTCGATCCGGTTGGTAGACCCTGATGGCTCTTGTGAGAGCAGGTTGTGAGACCGTGGCTTGTCGGCGGCTTGATGGAAGCTTCTCTCCTCGGCCACCAAAGTACCGCAGCTTGCGGTAGTCCATGACGGGTCCTCCGCTCGTGTCGGCGTGTTATCGAAAACCTTTGGATTCTCAGGTGCAGCTATGATCGTACCTGGCCGGATGTCTTGAAGGTCTGGTCCGCCGTGCCGCGCTGATCATTCAGCTTCATGATCATCCGTACCTGTGAGTTTGTCCCTTGTTTCAGGTGGCGCGGCTCGGGGGCCCTACTGAAGCGCGCGCAATGAATTCGTTGGGCACCAGTACGCGCCGAGCTTCATGAGCACCATCGTTTCGGATCCGATCCAGCAGCATGCCGGCGGCGATACGGCCGACTTCCGCCTGGTCCCAGCCGACGACGGCGATGGGAGGCGTGACGAGCTCGGCGAGTTCGGAATGGCCGGAGGCGATCACTGAGAGATCTTCCGGGATCCGGAGTCCTCGCCCCCGCACCGCGCGCAGCACGCCTGACAGCATGTCGATGCCGCCGGAGATTACGGCCGTTGGGGGATTGCGCTGGCCGAGCAACGCCGAAGTAACACGGAATCCTGCGCCGGGCAGAAAGCTCAGAGCATGGATCAGCGCCGGATCGGGCTCGAGACCGCGCGCGGTGTAAGCTTCCCGATATCCGCGCATTCGTTCGCGCGCCGGGTAGAGCCCATGCTCACCGGTAATCAGTGCTACCCGGCGGTGACCGAGATCCAGCAAATGACCCACCGCCGCGCGCATACCTTGCGCATGATCGGCCATCACAGCATCGGCCCACGCCGGTTGATCACGATCGATCAGCACGATCGGGATGTCGAGATCGCGCAAGAAGGCCTCGAACTCGCCAGCGATCGGCGTGTAAGGCCCGATCATCACACCATCGGCCTGCCGCCTCGACAGGCGGCTCAGCAATTCGCGCTCGCGCTCCTTTCGACCTTCGGAGTTAGAGATGACCAGCGAGAAACCCACCTCATCGAGCGCGTCGTGAGCGGCCCTGACGAAGCCTGCGAGTTGCGGGATATTGATCTCGCGCAGGATGCAGCCGATCGTGTGGGTCGAGCGGATACGCATGCTGCGGGCCACCGCGTTCGGCGCAAAACCCAGTTCATCGATCGCGCGCTGAACCTTGCGGCGGATGTCGGGACGAACGGTCGCATTCGCATTGAGCACGCGGGACACCGTACCGGTCGAGACCCCTGCGGCGGTCGCCACGTCGCGGATTGTCAGCTTGCTTCCACTACTTGCCATAGGCCGATCTATCGTCATCACCACCGGGGCCGCCAACTAGTTTACGTTACAAGTGAAATCCGACCGCGCGCCATCGGCGTGCTGGAGCACGGCGGTCGGTGCACCATCCCCGACAAAGTGGAGCAGCTCGCGGCGACCTTCTCTTTGACAGGTCAGATCTCGAAGGCCCATTGCCCCGCAACCAGGCTGTAACGCCCGGCCTCCCGTCGCATATGGCCAAAGCCGGGAAAATGCAAATGCATGCCGCCGATCAACATATCGTCCGAGACGACCATGTCGAATACCATCTGACGTGCGGTAGCCGCCGCTTCGGGATCGGTGTCGAATTCCATCGTGACATGGGGAAGCGCCACCTGGATTTCCGGCACATGCACGGTGTCGCCCCAGACGACCATCGATTCGCGTCCAGAGGAGACGACGTAAGCAGTATGGCCGGGAGTGTGGCCGGCAATGGGAACGGCCGTCACGCCCGGCAGTACCTCGCCCTTGCGGAAGGTACGCACGCGGTCGGCGGCCAAATAGGGCTTTAGCTGCGTACGGCCGGCCTCGAAATAACGGCGGCGCGGACGCTCCGCCGCCTTGGCCATCAATTCGTCGTTGAACCAGTGATTGATCTCGTTTTCATGGACGATGACCTCGGCATTGGGGAACAGACGCGTACCGGTCGCCGCGTCCGTCAACCCGTTGGAGTGGTCAGGATGAACGTGGGTCAAGAGCACCCCGTCCACCGAGGCCGGATCGATGCCGGCGGCAGCTAGATTGGCGGGCAAGCGGCCGCAGGTCGGGCCCATGAGATCGGCGGAGCCGCAATCGACAAGATAAGTGCGGCCGCCGAAGCGCAGGGCAAAAGCGTTGACCGAGATGCGCGGCGGAGACGTGCGGTGATCACGAGCGAGGATGGCCTTGGTTTCTTCTTCCGGGATATTGCGAAAAATCGTGTATCCCATGTCCACGTAACCATCGCTCAGGCCTGTGACCAGAACGTCGCCAAGCTTGCGATGGTAGACGCCAGCGACCTGCGTCCGGGGCAAATTATTCATCTAGCATCCTCCTCCCAAAGCCGTGCGACGACGGCAGGATCGTCGCGTCTGTGGTGCCAGCAACGGCCCACGCGAAGTCCCGCCTTGGACCAGAGCCGAATTTCCATCAGCGCATAGGCCCAGGTGACCGCGAAAACATCCATCACGGGCGCACCTGCGATCTCGTGGACGCCATGACGGACCAAGAGCTCGGCAAGCACACCCTCGGCCGGGATGATCACGTCGGCGCCACGCGCCACCAGCCGCTCGGCCGCGGCCGTGAAATTGGCGATGACGGGCGCCGGATCGGCATAGGCCCGCCCGAGCGCCGGCTCGTCGAGCGGCGGATCCAGCGATGCGACATCAAGCACGCGGGCGGCAAGCCTGTGCTTGTCGACCGCGACCTTGGTCATCCATTGCACCGCCGGCGCGTTCGAGATCAGCGCCACGAGGCTGCCGAGTGAACAGCCGACCAGGAGCCCGCTTTCCGTCAGCGACGCCACGGGAATGTCGACCGCGGATCGGATTTCGCGAAGGAACGGCTCGCTGAACGAGCCGATGACAAAGGCATCGTAACCCTGCCGCTCGGCGGCGATGGCATTGTGGATCACCCGGCCAAGGATGCGGTGATAGGCATAGGCATTGCCCAGCACCGCGGTCGCCGAGGCTCCGCCATACGTGCCCGCGGGAAGTCCGTGGACAACGACCTCGGCATCATCGCCGAGGACTTCGGCAGCATGGGTCTCCAGAGCGCGCTTGTAGACACCAAAATGATCAAGCTCGTTGACGGAT
>CAVWDY010000007.1:0-25187 GCA_963753875.1 uncultured Alphaproteobacteria bacterium
CCATAGCCGACCGTATCGGCAACGATGATTTCGTCGGCGCCCATCTCGACAAGCCGCACTGCGATCTCGACGACCCGCGCTTCCGATACCGCGCCCGCGATGGTGCAGCCGAAGGCGGTGGCGATCCCGCCGCCGAGCGCAATACGCACGCCGGGCCGTTGATCACGTACCGCGGCAATGCGGGCGAAATCCTCCAGCAATTCTTCGGTGCTACGGCGGACATTGGCAAGATTATGGGCCTCGCTTGCCGACAACACGTAGTTGACCTGCGGCACATCAAGCGCGAATCCCCGCTCGGCGCCCTTGAGATTTGGAACGAGAACCGAAGGCCGCAGCCCCTGCATCGCCACAGCACCGCGCGCCACCTCCTCGGCATCGGTAAACTGCGGGACGACTTTGGGCGGCACGAAGGACGTCACCTCGATGTCGCGGATGCCGGCTTCCAGTGCGCCCCGACACCAGGCGAGCTTGCGCGCGCTCGGCAAGATCGTCTTGACCATCTGAAGCCCGTCCCGGGGCCCTACTTCGCGAACATGAACTCTCTCGCGCATCTTGTGCCTTCCTCTACTTGCCCAGAAAGTTCGGCTTGCGGCGCTCGTTGAAGGCGAGCACGCCTTCACGGCGGTCTGCCGTTGGAACCAGCCGGTTATAGGCCTCGATCTCGAAGGCGAGGCCGTCCGCGAGCGACATTTGAAGGCCGCGATGGATCGCCTGCTTGGCCTGACGCACCGAGATCGGGCCATTGCTGGTGATGCGGCCGGCGATACCGAACGTTGCTTCCAACAATTGCTCCGGCGGCAGCACCCGGTTGACCAATCCCCAGGCTTCCGCCTCGACGGCCGAGAACGGCAAGCCTGACAGGATAAGCTCCTTGGCGCGGCGCTCACCGACCGCGCGCGCCAAATTCTGTGTGCCGCCGCCGCCCGGCATGATGCCGAGCGTCACCTCCGTCAGCGCAAAGCGGGCATTGGTCGAGGCGTAGACGAAGTCGACCGCCGCAGCGATCTCGCAGCCACCGCCGTAAGCCGCGCCGTTCACCGCCGCGATCACCGGGATCGGGCAGCCCAGAATGGCGCGCAGCATACGCTCGAAGACGAGATGCTGCGCCTGCCAGGCTTCATCTGTCATGCCGTTGCGCTGCTTGAGGTCTCCGCCGGCGCAAAACGCCTTTTCTCCGCGCCCGGTCAGGATCACGGCCCGCAAACCTTCAATATCGGTCGAGAACCTTTCAAACAGCTCGACCAGATCGAGGCCCATCTGAGTGTTCAGGGCATTGGATGCTTCCGGCCAATTCAAGGTGACCAGCAGAATATGGTCGTCGTGCCGTTCGGCGGTGATCGTCTCGAAATCATTTCGCACTGGCTGTCCCCTTGGTGGCGGATGTCCGAAGGCCGGCATTGTGCTGGCCCAGCGCAGGAGCGGGCGAGCGCGCCCGCGGACGCGTGCCATCGAAGGTGAGCGGTATGCCCACGAGCTCGATGTCGTCATCGTCACAGCGAGCCGTCATCTCGATTGCACGGGTTTGCGGATGCACGGCGACCTGATCGGTTGTCAGCAGTGGAGCATTCGGCACGCCCGCCTCATCGAGAATCTTGCCGAGCGCTTCGACCGAATACCGGCACACGGCCGTCTGAATTTGGGGGATCAACCGCTCCCTGTTGATGACCCTCGCCGCGTTGGTCGCGAAGTCGGGATCGCGGGCAAGGGCTTCGAGCTGCAGCGCGCCGCACAGCTTGCGGAAGAGATTGTCGTTGCCGGCGGCGATCATCAGCCAGCCGTCGGAAGCCTCGAAGGCCTGATAGGGCGCAATCTCCGCCGTCCCCGAACCATAGGGCTTGCGCACCTCACCTGATGCCGCGTAGCCGGCAAGCGGTACGGTCATCCAGGCAAGCCCGGTCTCGTAGAGCGAGGTCGAGACGATCCGCCCCTCGCCACTGCTCTTGCGCGCGAGAAGCGCCGTGAGCAGGCCTATTACCGCCCACATGCCCGAACCCATGTCGATCAACGAAACGCCGACGCGCACCGGCGGACGTCCGCCCTCGCCGGTGACGCTCATGATGCCTGTGCTGGCTTGGGCCAGCGGATCATAGCCCGGCTTGCTCGCAAGCGGACCCTTGCTGCCGAAGGCCCCTATGTCGCACCAGATGAGAGACGGCTTCTCCGCGCGCAGCGTCTCCGCGGTGAGGCCGAATTTCTCGAGGATCCCGGGCCGCAGGTTCTGGATGACCGCGTCCGCTTTCTCCAGGATCAGCGACTTCAGCTCCTCGCAGTCGCGTGGATCGCCAAAATCGACGGTGATGCCCTCTTTGCCGCGGTTGAGGCTGTGAAAAACACTTGCCGTCCCGTTCCAGAACGGCGGGCCCCAGCCACGGGCATAGTCGCCGCTTTTGGGGTTTTCGACCTTGATGACGCGCGCGCCAAGATCGGCCAGAATCAACCCGGCGTAGGGCGCAGCCACGCTGTGGCCGAGTTCGACGACAGTGATGCCCTCGAGCGGCTTGTCGACATCCGTCATTACATTCTCCCGAATGGCGACGTAGTCATCCCCGCGCGCACCATCTTCAATCGATCCAACATGGGTGTCCGCCTCGCCTCTCGCATCCACTGTTCAAGATTTGTCCATTGCGTTGTCGGCAACAAGCACGGCACCATTCACAAAGCTCGCGCGATCGGAGAGTGCAAAGACGATGAGGTTGGCAAGCTCCTGCGGCGTGCCCCAGCGGGTGTTGCGCATGGAGTTGTTCTCCGACCAGCGCCGACGTTCGGCCTCCGCCTCTTCCGGGCCCAGGTTGCGCTTCGCCAGTTCGCGCTCCCACTTTGCAAAACGCTCCGGCGTGTTGACGAATCCGGGGACAATGCAGTTGATGCGGATGTTGTGGGGCCCGAACTCATTGGCCAGAATCTTGGAGAAGCGGATCTCCGCCGACTTGGCCGGGCCGGTGCAGGACGACAGGAACGGCGGCATCGTCACCATGATTCCGGTTTCGCCCGAGACATTGACGATGCTTCCGCCCTTCTGGCCGATCATGATCGGGATGATGCGCTGGCAAATGCGGAACTGCGCAAAGAAATTGATCGCCATGCCATACTGCAATTCCTCATCGGTGACTTCGAGAAACGGCTTGTAGGTACCCGTGCCGGCATTGTTGACGAGGATGTCGACGCGGCCGAGACGATCGCGCGCAACCGTCGGCAGCCGCTCGATCTGCTTCAAATCGGTGACGTCGAGCGAAAGGGTCTCGACCTTTGCGCCGGTTGTCTTCTCGATGTCGGCGCGGGCTTCTGCAAGCGCGCCTTCTCGCCGCGCGCAGACCAGCACCTTGACACCCTCCTCCGCCAGAAGGCGCGCGGTCTCCAGACCGATGCCTTTGCTGCCGCCAGTGACGACCGCCGTCTTGCCCTCAAGTCCAAGTTTCATTTTTCGTTTTCTCCGTGAGAGCTAGTAATGCGATCGAGCAGCATTCGAACAGGCATCGATCCGCCGTTGCGTGCCGAGGCGAAAACCTTTGCCGCGAGCCTGCCTGCTTCGCCCGGCAGAGTTCCCGATCCGGCGAGGCGGCCCTCGAACACTTCCGTGGCGCGCGCTTCATCCTGGAACACCAGGCTCTTTGGTGCCTCACGCGCTGTGCGCCGGTGGCGCGTGCCGTCGTCCATTTCGATTTCGACGGTCGCGTCAAGATGCATCCCGACGTCGTCAGGCAGCACCGTCGTCTTCTCGACCAGCGACATGATTTCCGGATTCTGGCGCTGCTCGACACCCATGTCGTAGCCTAGCCGGCCGTAGCGGAGCATGGCGGCGATCGCAAAGGCGGTACTCGCCTGGGTCTGCACAACGCGCGTGAACGGCCCTTTGAAGGACGTTCCCGGATATTCGGTATAGGGACGCCAGATCGTCACGGTGATCCGCCTTGCCCGCGACAGGTCGATGCCGTCCCGGTGGAGCAGATAGGCTGCGAGTACGCCCGACATGTTGTCGCCGAGGGTTGCGAAGGGCTTCGCCATGATGCCGATCATCGTCGCAGCATCGGGGGCCCGCAGCCATTGTTCGGGCGTGCGATCGAGGCCGGCGAGCGAACGCAACAGGCCCTTCGGCCCTTCCAGCGCATCGGGCGCACCTTCGACCCCGCGCGCAGCAAGTTCGGCGGCCACGAATCCACCGTGGGCGGCGCGGCCGTTCTGCACACGCCACTCGTCGGAGCCGCAACGCACCGGCTCCAGCGTGCCGCCTGTCGTCGAAGCCGCAATCGCGATCGCGTTGGTGGCCCGTGCAGCGTCGAGCCCGAGCATGACGGCTCCCGCGGCGGCTGCACCGATGGTGCCGAAGGTCGGGCTGGTACGCACGCCGCGGCCGATCAGCCCGCGAGCGACGGCTTCGCCTGCCCCCAGCCATTTGAGCGTGGCGTAACCGGTGGTGAGGGCGTTGAGGACCATGCGCAGCGGTGCGTCCAGCGTCTCGCCCAATGAAACAGCGACGGGCGAGATCAGGGAGCCCGGATGGGTCCACGAGTCGTGATCGGTATCGTCCTGGAAATGGGCATGCACGGCAATACCGTTGGCAAGGACTGCCTCGGACAAGGGCACGTGCGTTCCGTTCGCCCAGACGCGTGCGGTCCGTAGGCCCCGCGGGACGGGCGTCGTCATGGAGCGGGCGGCCACCGCCGTCGGCTCCTCCCGCGCCGCGAGCGCAAGCCCCAGCGAGTCAAGGAGACAGATCGCCGCCTTCGCGGCAACATCGGGCGCAAGTTCGGCACCGGCCATTGCCGCAGCGAAGGCACCCAGACGGGAGGTTGCGTTCAGCGTTGCAGCCATCACAGATACTCCTCGGCAAGCGCGACATCCCGAATTTCGGTCACGGTGCCACTTCGCCTGATCTCGCCGCCGCGCATCACATAGCCGCGCGTCGCAAGCTTCAGCGCAGGACGGGCCATCTGCTCGGTCATGAGGATGGTCGTGCCACGCTGCTGCATGTGACGGATCGCCGCGCTGATCTGCGCGATCCAGACCGGAGCAAGTCCGAGGAAGGGCTCGTCGAGCAGCAGCAGCCTGGGAAACGAACTCATCGCCCGGGCCAAGGCGACGATCTGCTGTTGACCACCCGACAGCTGTCCAGCCGGCTGACCCGCGCGTTCCTTCAGCACCGGAAAAATGCCGCAGAGCCAATCCCAGGCCTCGCGTTGAGCCGCGGTGCCGCGCCCGCAGGCGCCGCTCAACACGTTGTCGGCGACCGACATGGTGGCGAACACGCGGCGGCCTTCCGGCGAGTAGCCCATGCCGGCGCGCGCGCGCCGGTCACACGACAACGCGCTGATGTCCTCGCCAGCAAAGCGGACCGTGCCGTGCGAGGTCGCGGCGAGCCCGATGACGGCATTGATCAGGCTCGACTTACCGGCTCCATTGGCGCCGACCAGCAGGACCGTTTCGCCCTCGGGAACGTTGATCGAGACGCCGCGCAGGGCCGTGATGCCGCCGTAGCGGACTTCGAGGTTCTCTACCGCCAGCATCAGGCCGCCTCCTCGTCGATCGCACCGAGATAGGCGTCGATCACGTCCTTGCGCGCCAGCACTTCGGCGGGCGCCCCTTCGGCCAGCACGCGGCCGGAATCCAGCACGAGGATCTTCGGGCAGAGACGGCGCACGAGATCCATGTCGTGCTCGACGATCAGGACGCCGCAGCCCAGTTCCGCCCCTGCATGACGGACGAAGGCGTCGACCCGCAGGCGTTCCCGGCGCTCGAGACCCGCCGCCGGCTCATCGAGCAGCAGCACTCTTGGTCGAACGGCGTATGCCAGGATGAGGCCGAGCATCTTCTGCAGCCCGTAAGGCAGCTTGTCGCTCTGCTCTTCAAGCTGCGGCGCGAGCCCAAATTCATCGAGCAAGGGCGCGATGGCATTCCATGCATCCGTTCCGCCGCCACTGAAGCGCACAGCGCGGGAGATATTTTCGCGCACGCTTGCGGCTCGGAAGGTATTCGTCTGCTGAAAACTTCGCACGATTCCCATACGGCTCGTGACGTGCAGCGGTTTACCCGTCATATCCTTGCCATCGAGCAGGACACGGCCGATTGTGGGCGGGAGCATTCCGCAGATGACGTTAATTAACGTCGTCTTGCCCGCGCCGTTCGGCCCGATGATGCCCAGGACTTCTCCCGGCGGTATGGCAAAGCTCACATCATTGAAGACGTGCAGCCCGCCGAAGCGCTTGGAGATAGAGGCGACCTCGAGAAGCGCACCCCCGCGGCCCGTGCAGCCATCGTCTGGTCCGATCATGGCTGCGGCTCTGTAGCGGTCGGCGCGCCGAGCGCGCCAGTCGAAGCCTGCAACGAGGGCCGGGAAGACGGGATCGACGAAGCAAGGCGGACGCCAAGGCGATAGATGGTTCCGGCGATGCCATCGCGTGCTGCCAGCACCACGACGACGATAAGGAAGCCGAACAGGAACTGGGAGTATTCGCCGCGCAGCGCGAAGGCGTCCCCCGCCCAAATCAGCAAAGCCCCGCCGAGGAGCGGCCCGAGCATGCTGCCCTTGCCGCCGATAATCGTATAGGCGATGTAGTTCACCGACGAGAGTGGACTGAACGATGTCGGGTGGGCGGTGAGCAGCATGTTGACCAAAGCCAAGCCCGCAAGGCCGGATACGCCTGCCGCTACGGCGAAGCCGAGCGCCTTGTAATGCCAAACGACGAGTCCGAGACTCCGGGCAAGCAGCTCGTTCTCCTCAATGGCGGCGAAATGCTGGCGCAAGGCGCGGGTGACCACGGCGGTGACAATGGCGCCGGCGAGTGCCAGGCCGATGGTGACCAGAAGCACCGCCCGGTTATCGCCGAGCTCCGCGCCAAAGAATGTCACGGTTGGCATGCCGACGAGGCCATTGGATCCGCCAGTCCATCCCGGCGTCTCGAACAGGACCAGTTGGGTAATCTCGGTGAGGACAAAGGTGACGAGTACGAAATAGACGCCCGTCAGGCGGAGGACCAAGGCGCCAAGCGGCAGCGCCAATAGTGCCGGCACGACGAAACTGAAGAGACCGAGTAGCAGGACGTCGGTCACGCCATAGCGAAGCCCCAAACTCGCGGCCGTGTAACCGCCGATCGCCATGAATGTCGGCACGGCAAAAGTCATCAGGTTCATGCGCAGCATGATGTAGACGCTGAACGCAGCCGTTATGGCGATCAGCATCTGATTGGCCAGCGAATAGACCATCGGGTTTTGGCTAATCCACGGGATGACGAAGGTAGCGGCGACGACGAGGACGGTTACCGTCTCGGAGATGCCCGCGCGGCGCGCCGTGGAAAGAGCGAGCCTGATCATGCGCTCAAGCTCCCCGGACCCGATAGCCGAAAAGCCCTGAAGGTCTGACCACCAGCATGATCAGGACGAGTACAAAGAGGGCGAGAGCGCCTTTCGATCCGCCGAGATAGACCGCCGAGAACGCCTCGATCATGCCGACGATAAAGGCCGCAACTGTTGCTCCGCCGACGCTGCCAAGGCCGCCAAGAATAACAATGAGAAAGGACGTCGCCAGCACCGGGTCCCCAATATGCGGAGCGAGTGAAAGGATAGGCGTGACCAAAGCGCCCGTAAGCCCAGCAAGTCCCGTCGCCAGCGCGAAAGCCGTCGGAAAAAGCACCTTGGGGCGCAGCCCCTGCGCTGTCGCGACCGCGCGATCGTCTGCCAGCGCACGCAGCGCACGGCCGAAGTCGGTATGGTACATGAGAGCATAGATCGAAAGGATCCCGACAAGACAGACGATCAGGACCACGAGATTCTCAATCGGCACAAAGAATCCGTGGCCGCGAATGACGCCGGTCAAGGGAAAGGTGAAGGCTGGCGATTGCGGCCCGAACACCACCAGGATGCCGCTCGACATCATCATGTAGAGTCCGAGCGTGAGCATCAGTGTCGCCAGATGATCGTCGATCAGGCGATCGAGCACAAAACGCTCGAACAGATACCCGAGAGCCGTCGTGCCGATCGCTGCGCCGACCACCGCCAGCGCGTAAGGAGCGCCGAGATAAGTCACCGCCGAGTAGGCGAGATATCCTCCGAGAACATAGAAGCCGCCATGAGCGAAATTGACGACCCCGAGAATGCCGAAGATCAAAGTGAAGCCGAGGGCGAGCAGCGCATACTGCGCGCCCAGACTGATGCCGATGAGGCCGGCGGCGACGATGCCTTCCACAGACGCGCCCTTATTTGCCAGTGGCCGCCGCGACCCTGATCGTCGGCTGCAGCTTGCCGTTGGTTACAAGCCCCACGCCGAAGGGGAACGACAGCTCCTGATTAATGCCGAAGAAATCCTGGCCGATCCAATGGCCAGAGCCGACATTTGGATCTTCCACCGGTAAAGCGCGCAACGCTTCCGCTACCTTGCTCGTATCGGAGATCGTGCCTGCCTTGGCGATGGCCTTGGTCACCATGCGGGCGGCAGAGACCCATTGGAAGAACAGGTTATTCTCGGGCCGGTCGGCGCCGAGCAGCTTCTTGTACTCGTCGGCAATCAACTGCACCTTCTCGTCGATGAAGACCGGCTCATACCAGTAGAAGTCCTTCAGCACGGCATCGCCGCCGGCCACGCGAGAGATTTCGCTATAGCCCGGGCCCCCAAGGCGGCCGATCGGTCCCTCAAAACCAGCCTGACGCAATTGCTTCACCATGATGCCGGCATCGCCGGGCGGCGACGAAGCGAGATCGACCGCCTCCGGCTTGGCGTTCATGATGCGGGTAACGATCGGCGCGAAATTGGTGGTGCCGCGCTGATAGTATTCCTCGGCGGCAGTAATGCCGTTCTTCTTGTAGGCTTCGGCGTCGACGCTCGCGATATCCGTACCGCCCTGATCATTCGGCGCGATCAGCATGACGCTTTTAATGCCGAATTTCTGTTTGGCGATCTTGATGATCGGGTCGGCCCAGCCCGAGGGACCCGGTCCCATATGGAAGACCAACGGAAATTGTGGCGATAGAGCATCCTTGGCGTAGCCGTTGCCCATCACCAGCATCGAGTTGCGCTTGGCGATAGGCTTCACGCCCGTGAGTTCAGGCGAGCCGATGGGACCGATGATGAATTTGACTCCCTGTCCTGCCATCGTGTTCGCCGCCGCCGCCGCCCCCTCGGCGGTATATTTGCTATCGATGGCAACAACGCTGACCTGGCAAGGCGCACCGTCGATCTTGATCAGGCCATCCCTGTTGGCCTCGGCGGCGACGAGCTCCACCGCGCCTCGCAGCGCGAGCCCCCATTGCGCGGCAGGTCCTGAGAGGACGCCTACAACACCGAGGGTCAACTCCTGACCTGCAGCCAGTGCCACTCGGCGCGACAAGGCCCCGGATGTGCCTATGGCCGCACCTGCCAGCAGCATGTTGCGACGGGTTATTTTCACTGTCAGCCTCCCTTGGTGGATCGTTTCATCAAACGTGTTCTTATTGGCTTGCGGTCGCGATCTGCAACCGCCAGGCAGGACTAGCGTTAGAAGGGTGGCCGAGAGTCTTCCAGCGGAAGCACACCCCCATCCATCATATTGAAGCTATTTGATAATATTGTGAAATACGGCATCTCATCTGGATGTCGTTCAGCCGCTTCGACATTGGCATTTCGTCCCGACAGCTTTCGCCTTTTAGCGTTGAGGGAAAACTAAGCTTATCATCGGCCGCCTGTCAATGAAACGATTTAACACAGAGCTTCGTTTGCGATACACGTTTATTGCGTGTCGGGATTCGCGGTTCTGGACCGGGCACCCCGAAGCGCGGACAGCTCCAATCAGCGCACGCAGCACCACGCGTTCGCGAGCATTGAGAACCGTTTCATTAAACCACACCGGGCCGGGAGGGCTCTTTTGAGATCGATCCACTGGGCTTCCGAGTTTGCCAATCTGACGTTACGTTACAGCGAAAGGCCTGCCGTCGTGGATGCCGGCGGCACCGTTTCCTACGCGACACTGTTCGCCAAGGCCGCCGGCGTCGGACATGCGCTGATGGCATCAGCCGTCGGTCCGGGCGATGCCATCGCCACGCTATTCCGAAACGGCAGCCAGGCCGTTGCCGCAACCTTTGGCGTGATGATGGCTGGCGCCATGGAAGTGCCGCTCAACCCCGCGCTTAGCGCCGCGGAACGGGCGCATTGCCTCGCTGTTTCCAATGCGAGCTTGGTGATTACGAGCAGGGAGTTCGCAGCGGGGCTGATCGCCGCGGGACACCGCGTGTTGCCGATCGACGATATCGCGCCCACCGCGCTCGAACCCGCTGCCTTCCCGCGCGTCGATGGCGACGCCGCGGCGCGCATCATCTTTACGTCCGGCACCACGGGCCGATCGAAGGGCGCCGTCCACAGCCAGAACGGCCGCTGGACGGCCAATCTGCTGCTCCGCGCCAGTCTACCGGCCCGGCCCGGCGTCGACAGCCGCATTCTGCTGATGACGCCGTTTTCACACGGCTCGTCGCTGATGACGCATGCCTACCTGTCGTCGGGCGCCTCGGTGATGCTGCTCGACGGCGTCGACACGCCGACGGTGCTGGACGTCCTTGCACGTGGCGAGTGCGACGCCATGTTCGCTCCGCCGACGGTGCTCGCCAAGATTCTCGCCGCGGCGGGCGAGCGACGGTTCTCGTCGCTGCGCACGATCTTCTGCGGCACAGCGGTGCTGAAGCCGACGCTCTACGCGCGCGCCAAGGCCTGCTTCGGGCCGGTGATACGCGTGACCTACGGCAAGAGCGAAGTGTTCAACCCGATCACCGTGCTTGAAGCCGAGGAGACCGATGCCTGGTATGAATCCGGTAGCGGCGATGCCTGCGTCGGCTGGCCGGCCGCCGGTGTCGAGATCGCTATTCGCGGCGAGGCTGGCGAATTGGCGGCGGCCGGCGATAGCGGCGAAATCATGATCCGCGCCCAGCACCTGATGACGGGATACCGCACCGCGGACGGTTTTGATCCGCTCGCGCCGGACGAATTCCACGACACCGGAGATCTCGGCTATCTCGATCCTCAAGGCCGGCTGCATCTCACCGGCCGCACCGCCGACGTCATCAAGTCGGGCGGCTACAAGATCACGCCGGAGGAAGTCGAACGGATGCTCGCGCCCGCGCTGCAGTCATCGGAAGTCGCCGTCGTCGGCATCCCATCGGAGTATTGGGGCGAGGTGATCCTGGCGGCGGTCGAGCGTCCGCCCCCCGGATGGGAACAGCGCTTCGCAGCGGTGGTGCAAACCATGACCGACTACAAACGCCCTCGCCTGATGATCACGCTGGACGAACTGCCGCGGAACGGAATCGGCAAGGTCCTCCGCGGCGCCATACGCGCGGATGTGCTGTCTCGCTTCCGCATCACTGAGGGGCCGCGGCCGCGGCTCGAACCACGCGAATAGATCCCCTACAAACCACAAACGCCCTCAGCAGCTGCCCACGTTTGAGGCCGGAGCTGACCGACGCCCCTCCAATCAGATAGAGACGCCAATGCCGACAATGCACGCAATCCGCACACCGCCGTTCGGCGGGCCGGAGTCCATGGTCCACGTCTCCGTGGAGCGACCTGAGCCCGGACCGCACCAGCTTCTCATCAAGGTTGCCGCGATCGGCGTGAACCGCGCCGATGTCATGCAGCGCACCGGCGCCTACTCGCCGCCGCCGGGCGAGAGCGACATTCTCGGCCTCGAATTGTCCGGCGACGTCGTCGCCACCGGGACCGAGGTATCCCGGTTCCGTGGCGGCCAGCGGATTTTCGGCCTCGTCGCCGCCGGAGCCTATGCGGAATATGCGCTGGTCCACGAACAGCTCGCGGTCGAGATTCCCGAGGCTTGGAGCTACGTGCAGGCGGCCGCGGTGATCGAAATGTTCTGCACCGCCAACGAGACGCTGTTCACGCTGGGCGAGTTGAAGGCCGGTGAGCGCGTGCTGATCCATGCCGCCGGCAGCGGGATCGGCAGCACCGCCATCCAGATGGCCCGACACGTCAAGGCCGAGGTGATCGCGACCGCCAGCGTCGCGCGCAAGCTGGAGCAGGCGCGCAGGCTCGGCGCAAGCTATGCCATCAACTACAAGGAACGGGATTTCGCCGAGGAGATCATGGGTCTCACCCCCGCCGGCATCGACGTGGTGGAGGATTTTATCGGTGCCGCCTATTTCCAACGCAACCTCGCCGTGCTGCGCCCGCTCGGCCGCATGGTGAGCGTCGGCGTTCTCGGTCCCGACCATGCCGACATCGATGTGCGGCCGATTCTCTACAAGCGGCTGAAGGTGCTCGGCTTCACGCTGCGCCCGCAATCGATTGGAGAAAAGACGGCGATCGTCGCCCGGTTCGTCAAGCGCTGGATGCCGCCGTTGCTGGCTAAACAGGTCGAGCCTGTGATGTACGCGGAGGTGCCATTCGCCAAAGTCAGCGAGGCCCATCGTATCATGGAGGCTGGAGAAAATTTCGGGAAGATCGTCATGACCGTGCCGTGAGGACCGGCAAACCCACTTTCTGAAGGTTGGCGTGCGCCTGCGACGCTCAGCTTGGCTTCCGCCGCTCTGGTGTTCAGTATAGGAATTCAAAATCCGCACAAAGGTCTCTCATGACTGGTGTCCAATACCTGGCAATTAGTTTGAACTACAAATCTAATGCATTCACTCAGCGCAAATCCGGTGGGTTTGTAGCTTCGAGGCTTCTCGCAAGAGGCCTGCTGGACCAGTGACTCAAAATAGAGAATTATTCGATGCAGCGCGTCCACCCTGCATCCAACTCAACAGGCACCCCATGTCAGACTTGGCCACCGACAGCATCTCCCTTGCACGACCGTTGTTGTTCCAGCCGTTCAAGGTCCGCGGCTTGACGCTGAAGAACCGCCTGGTCGTGCCGCCTATGGTCCACTACCGCGCCGGGCCGGGCAGCACCTGCGGCATCTTTCACAACGTGCATCTCGGCCGCTATGCCCTGGGAGGCTTTGGGCTTGTCTTTGTCGAGGCAACCGCCGTCGAAGAGGTTGGCCTGATCAACGAGCATGATCTTGGCATCTGGAACGACGCACAGGTACAGAGCTTCAAGCCCCTGATCGCCTTCATGAAGGGCGAGAACACGGCGATCGGCATTCAGCTCGCGCACGGCGGGCGCAAGTCATCCTCGCAGCGCGCGATGGACGGCATGGGCCCGCTCACCCCGCAGGAGATCAAGGCGGGCGCAAAGCTGTGGCAGCCCGTCGGCCCGACGAGCGAGCCCGTCGCGCCGGGATGGCTTACCCCGCACCAGCTCACCAACGATGAGTGCAGGACGATGGTGCGCACCTGGGCGGCAGCGGCCAGAAATGCGGTCGATGCTGGTTTCGATGTGATCGAGATTCACGCAGCCCATGGCTATCTGCTCGCGTCGTTTCTTTCCCCCGTTTCCAACACGCGTAATGATGAATACGGCGGCGACCGTGCGGGGCGAATGCGCCTGCCGCTCGAGATTGTCGAGGCGGTGCGGCGCGAAATGCCGGAAACGATGCCATTGTTCGTGCGCGTCTCCTCCGTTGACGGCGCGCAGAACGGTTGGAATCTAGATGACACCGTTGCCTTCGCCCGGGAATTGAAGGCCCGCGGCGTCGACGTGATCGACTGCTCCTCCGGCGGCATTTCAGGCTCGGCGACGGCTGTCCAAGTCCCGCGTGGCCTCGGTTTCCAGGTGCCCTACGCCGAACGGGTTCGCAGGGACGTAGGCATTGCGTCGATGGCGGTTGGCATCATTCTCGAAGCACGGCAGGCCGAAGCAATCTTGGAGAATGGGCAGGCCGACCTCATCGCTATCGGTCGGCAATCTCAGTTCAATCCCAATATCGCACAGCACTGGGCACACGATCTCGGCATCAACCGGAAGTTCGAAGATTGGACTCCCGAATATGGATGGTGGCTCGAGAAGCGAATTCGAACCATCGAAGGGTTCGCCACACCGACCGGGATCGTCAAGCGACATGCATAAGATGTCACCTTCAAGGGAGTGAAGCCTTCGGCGATGTCCGGAGACCGCAGCGGTACGGCCGCTCGGCGCCAGAAGCTGTCATTCGAGCTTTGGCTAACGTCGATCATCGGGGTCGCGGCGCAATCGCAAAAACAGGCGCCGACCGGTGCGGAGGCCTTTCGGTTGTAACCAGCCACTGAACGATTGGACCCAACCGCACGCGTTTGTCGAAGGCGCTCTCAATTGTCTTCTCCGTTTTACTTCTTTTTTGGAATGCAGTCGGCGATCGGCGGCCCGACGTCATCGGGGCAACGGAAAATAGATTTCTACTATCAATCACATGGCTCGCAGTTGATTGGGCGGATCGACGTGCGGGACCCTATCCTATTGGCACAGATGGGGCAGCCGGGAAATGCCCCCGGCTGCCGTTTTACTCTCAAGTAGCAGGATATCCGGCCAGACTTTTGGGCGCGCCACTTCGTTGCCGGCGGAGCGCGGAACGTTGACAGCATTCGGCCATCTTTATCCGCCTCTATTCCGGAACCAGGCCATCCGGGTTCACGTTGGTTGCAAACAATCAGAGCCGAATGGGTGTCACGTGAACTCTCGGCCCAACATTCCACTCAGCAACCTCCGTGCGGTGGTGATTTTCATCGTTGTCGCCTTTCATTCGGAGCTTCCCTATCTCGCGTCGCAACCGCCTGGTCCGTTTCCCTTTGATGTGGCGCCTTATCGGTGGATTGCCTTTCCAATCCTCGACCCGGAGCGCTGGTTCGGTTTTGACCTGTTCTGCGCCTGGCAAGACGTTAGTCTGATGTCGCTGATGTTCTTTCTGGCAGGGTTATTCACGCCGGCCAGTTTGAGCCGCAAAGGAAGCCTCCCCTACTTGTCCGAACGATGGTGGCGGATCGGTCTGCCATTTCTTCTCGCCGTCGGCGTGCTCAGTCCGATCGCCTATTTTGCATCTTATCGCACGACGGCAACCGATCCGTCCGTGGCGGCGTTCTGGCAACATTGGATGGCCCTGCCGATGTGGCCGGCCGGGCCGGCATGGTTCCTGTGGCAGCTCTTTGTGCTGGGCGCGCTTGCCGCCGGTCTCCATGCGCTCGCGCCGCAACGGGTCCAGGCGATCGGTCGCCTGGCCGGAATCTTCAACGATCGTCCGCTTGCTTTCTGCATCGGCCTGATTGCGCTCTCGATTTTGGCCTACATTCCGCTCGCAATGGTATTCACGCCGTGGGACTGGACGTCCCTCGGTCCGTTTTCGGTCCAGCTCAGCCGGCCGTTGCACTACATCATCTACTTTTTCGCGGCGTTCGCCATCGGCAGCCACGGCATCGACCGCGGCGTGCTGCGCGCTGACGGTCCGCTCGCGCGGCATTGGCTGGCCTGGCTTGCGGCTGCTGTTGCGAGCCTCGCAATCTGGGGCGGGCTGACATCGCTGACCCTGCCGGACTGGAACGCGAGCCCGCTGACGTATCGGCTGGCCGCGGCGTTGGCCTTTCCGGCCGCCTGCGCAGCTGGCGCTTTGTCGCTGCTCGCGATCTGCCTGCGGCTAATGCGGACGCGCTATCGTGTGCTCGATAGCCTGTCAGCACACGCCTACAATATCTATCTCCTGCACTACGTTTTCGTGGTGTGGTTGCAGTATGCCTTGCTTGGTGCCGGCCTCGTCGCCATCGAAAAAGCCGCCCTCGTCTTTGTCGGCGCGCTGGCACTGAGCTGGGCGGTGAGCGCTGGATTGATGAGGCTCGCTGCACTATTCTCCGGTTTGACCGGAAAACACGCGATCGCGGATCAACTGCGGTAAAGGACGCAACATGCCGCTGCCATTGACGCTCGCGTCGCGCAACCTGATCCACGATCGGCTGCGCTTCGTCGCGACGCTCATCGGCATCGTCTTCTCAGTTGTCCTTGTCATGATCCAGATGGGACTTTTCCTCGGATTTGGACATATGGTCAGCACGATGATTGACCACGCGTCGACGGACTTCTGGGTAGTTCCGAAAGGCGCGAAATGCTTCGAGGACCCCTCGCTGCTCGATATCAAGCTTCGCGATCGCATTGCCGCCACCGACGGGGTGGCCGCTGTGATCCCGCTGGTGATCGGCTTCTCGGGTTGGCGCCTGGACGGCGGCGAGATGACACCCGTCTTCATTGTCGGAGCCGACCTCCGCGATGGCGGCTTGCTGCCGTGGAACGTGGTCGAAGGCAACGTGCAGACGTTGACGGAGCGCGGAGCCGTCGCGGTCGATCGCACATATTTCGATCGGCTCGGCGCCAGCGGCATCGGATCGACAGCGGAAATCCGCGGCCGACGCGTGCGGGTTGCCGTGATCACCGACGGTATCCGCTCATTCACCACGACACCCTATGTCTTCGTGGATTTGAAGAACGCGCGCACCTACACCGGAACGCCGGTCGACCGCGCCAGCAACCTGCTTGTGCGGCTGAAAAATGGGGTCGATCGCGAAAAGGTTCTGCAGGACGTCCGCGCACAGGCCGGCGACGCGGAGGTTCTCACCACGGCTGAATTCCGGAGCCGCAGCCGTTCGTTCTGGCTATTCGGGACGGGAGCCGGCGCGGCGCTGTTTGCCGGCGCGTTACTGGGCGTGATCGTCGGCACGGTGATCGTCGCGCAAACGCTCTATTCCAGCACCAAGGAGCATTTGAAGGAATTCGCCACCCTGCGCGCCATGGGTTCGTCCAACCGGTACATCTACAACGTCATCATCTATCAGGCGCTGCTCAGTGCGGTGATCGGGTTCTGCCTCGCGGCCGGGATCGGCGCCATCGTCGTTCAGATGACCGCGAAAAGCGCGCTGCCGATCGTCATCACGCCCTGGCTGATCGTTGCACTGTGTGCTCTGACAATTGCGATGTGCGTAGCCTCGGGCATCGGAGCCATCGTCCGCGTATTGCGGACCGATCCAGCCACGGTATTCATGCGATGAACGATTACATCATCGAAGCCAAAAACATTGAGAAAACGCTAGGCAGCGGCGCCGGCAAGGTGCAGGCGCTCCGCGGCATCGATCTGTCGCTGCGGCGTGGCGAGCTGACGCTGCTGATGGGCCCTTCCGGCAGTGGCAAGACGACGCTGCTCCTGATTCTCGGATGCATGTTAGCGCCCAGCTCCGGCCAGGTTAGCGTGTGCGGCGTGTCTACCGTCGACGCGGACGAGGAAGGGCTCGCTAAGATAAGGCGTGACCATATTGGATTTGTGTTCCAGTCGTATCATCTCTTCCCGACGCTGACGGCGGCGCAGAACGTACAGCTGGCGCTGGATATCCGCGGCGAGCGCGGCCGCAAGGCCCGGGAAAGGTCGTGCCAGGCGCTGAAGATGGTCGGGCTCGAGCACAAGACAAATGCGCATCCGCACGAGCTCAGCGGCGGCGAGCAGCAGAGGGTCGCGATCGCGCGTGCCATCGTCGCCAATCCCTCCGCCGTTCTCGCCGACGAACCGACCGCCGCCCTGGATAGCACCAACGGGCAGACGCTCATGCGTATCCTCGCGTCCATTGCGCACGAGCGCGGGAGCGCAGTCCTGGTCGTGACCCATGACCCGCGGGTCCTTCCATTCGCCGATCGCATCGTCCAGATCGAGGACGGCCGTCTTGTCGAGGGGAGATCGGACGAACCCCAGCTTGCGCGCATGCCGAAGGCGGCCAATCTGGGGATGTGAGCGGATGAGCCCGTTGTTGCAAAATTTTTATCCTGCGCCCTGGATGCTGGCCGCATCCCTGATCGCGGCATAGATCTCGTCGAGATCGGCTGAAGCGACGCAATAGGGCGGCATCGCGTAGATCGTATTGCCAAGCAGCCGCAGCAGCAAGTTTCGGCTGCCAAAGAAGGCCTGAAGCTTCGGGCCGATCCCGGCAAGATAGCCGCTGTCGTACGCCTCCAGCTCGAGCGCGGCGTTCGTGCCGGTCCGGTGGACGTTCTTGAATCGCGCATCGGCGCGGAAAGGCGCGATGGCCTTCTCCTGCATCGTGGTCCGCTTTCAGGCAAGCGTCAGTCGTGCGCGGACCGCGGCTCGGAAGATCGCACCTGGTTGAGGCGGGATTTGACGCCGAGGCGATCCAGCAAATTCGCATCGCGGTCGCGTTGCGGGTTTTTGGTGGTCAAGAGCACGTCGCCGATGAAGATCGAATTCGCGCCGGCCAGAAAGCACAGCGCCTGCAGTTCGTCGGTCATGTACTGCCGTCCGGCCGACAGCCGCACCACGCTGCGCGGCATCAGGATGCGGGCCACCGCGACCAGCCGGGCGAGCGCGATCGGATCGGGCCGCTCCGCCGTGTCGTTGACCGGCACGCCCTTGACCTCGTTCCAGAGGTTGATCGGCACGCTTTCCGGATGGCTCGGCAGGTTGGCGAGCAGCACGAGCATGCCGAGACGGTCCTCGACCTCTTCGCCGATACCGACAATGCCGCCGCAGCAAACCTTGATGCCGGCGTCGCGCACATGCGCCAGCGTATCGACGCGGTCCTGCAGCGTGCGCGTGGTGATGATCTTGTCGTAGAACTCGGGCGAGGTGTCGACGTTGTGATTGTAGAAGTCGAGCCCCGCCTCTCGCAGCCGCGCGGCTTGCGCCGGCGTCAGCATGCCGAGCGTCGCGCAGGTTTCCATGCCGAGATCCTTGACCGCACTCACCATGCCGCAAATCTCATCGAGGTCGCGGTCTTTCGGATTGCGCCATGCCGCCGCCATGCAGAAGCGGCTCGCGCCGGCGTCCCTGGCGCGTCGCGCGGTGGCGACCACGTCTTCCCGCGCCATCAGCTTCGTCGCCTTCAGGCCGGTGTCATAATGCGCGCTCTGCGAGCAGTAACCGCAATCCTCGGGGCAGCCGCCGGTCTTGATGCTGAGCAGGCTCGCGGTCTCGACGTGGTTCGGATCGAAATAGCTGCGATGGATGCTCTGCGCCCAAAATACCAAGTCCGCGAACGGCAGGGCATAGAGAGCTTCGGCCTCGGCGCGGTCCCAGTCGTGCCTGACAGCCTCGATCTCGTGGCCGCCGCTCCGTATCACCCCCGCAGCTTGAACCATCGAGCCAGCCTCCATTTTTGTAGATAAAAGCCAGTTTTATCTATAGTATGTGGAATGATACCCATGCTATCCGACACAACCCCCGAACGCACCCGTTTTTATGATAGATAATCTATGAATGCCGCTGACGAAAACACGACGATGGCAACGCGCATCGCCGAGACCATCGGCGAGCGGATCATCAGCGGCGCGCTTCAGCCCGACGCGCCGCTCCGGCAGGACCACGTCGCGCGGGAATTCAATTCAAGCCACGTCCCCGTGCGCGAGGCCTTTCGGCAGTTGGAAGCCCAACACCTCGTCGTCGGCGTGCCGCGCCGTGGCGTGCGGGTTGCGCCGCTCGATGCCAATTCGGTGAAAGAGATCGCCGAGATGCGTGCCGCGCTGGAAGTGGTCGCGTTGCGGAATGCCGCGCCGCGGCTGACATCCGCCCATCTGGCGGGAATCGAATTGGCGCTGATTGAGGGAGACAACGCCGAGACGCTTCAGGAATTCGAGGCCGCCAACCGCGCCTTTCACCACGCGCTGGTGGCGTCCTGCGCCATGCCGCGGCTGCTCGCCAGTCTCGACGGATTGCAGCTTGCAAATTCCCGGTTGGTATTCGCGATGGCGCGCCATGCCGGCTGGCGACCTCGGTCCAATCAGGACCACCGCTTGATCCTGCAGGCGCTGCGAATGCGCAATGTCGATCAGGCCTGCAGCCTGCTCGCCCGCCACATTCAAACGATCGAGCGGCTAACTACTCCCGTGTCGTGACGGCGATTGGCCGGATCTAGGAGGGGAAGTCGGCCGCCTTGACCTGGATACGATCGGCGTGAAGCGACCAGTCGCACAGCGATTGGGTTTCGCAGAATTTTCTCTTTGCCAGCTCCTTGGCATCGCCCTCATTTTCGGCGTCGATTTCCAGGGAGCTCTGACAAATTTCCGCCTCTCGGCCATTTTCGCCGAGCACATCCTTCATGAACCGAACTACAAACCGTGACATCGAACCTCCTGCTGCCTCGCGCCAACGCAGGTCCATCTAATTCGATCGCGTGGAGATCGTCTTGACGGACATCAAACCCCACACCGTCCGTTGGCGGCGGATCTGCACAGAAAAACACCAGCGGCAATGGTCGCGTAGGAGGCTTAAGCGCCGGCGGCCGGCAGGCTGGCCGCCGCGATGGCGACGATCTCAGCGAGACGGCGGCCGATCCGGGATCGGGTAGAACGCAGCAATGAACCGAGCTGTCGCATATCGCAAAATCCTGGCGCGGCGGCCGAAACGTTCGTTCCGGAAAACAAGGGTTGGACGAATTAATGGGCTCCCCTCTGACGGGTGTCGAGACCGCCGCAAAAATAGCAACGCGCCCGCCGTCCGATCCGGACATGGCAGCAGATTTATTGCCGCGATCAGACCGGCAACGGATGAATTTTCTCTGCGAAATTCAGCGCGCGATGGCCGATCCGCCGACGCTGACCGCTATCCCGGCGCAAATCCAAAAGTCCGTTCGAAGCGCTTGACGTAATCGGGCCAAACTTCCGGATTGATGAGGCGCGGCGGCCGCTTGCCGTCGAGCGCATCCAGCATTTGCTCGGCGGCGATCCTCGCCATGTTCTCCCGCGCCTCTTTGGTCACCCCGGCCGTATGCGGGCTTGCCAGCACATTATCGAACTGCAGCAGCGGGTGATCGGGCGGCGGCGGCTCCTTGGCCCAGACGTCAAGTCCCGCGCCGGCAATTCGCTTGTCGCGCAGCGCCTCGGTCAGCGCCGCCTCGTCGTGGATAAAGCCACGCGCCGTCGTGATGAAATAGGCATGAGGCTGCATAGCTGCGAATTCGCGCGCGCCGATCATGCCTCGGCTTTCCCTGGTCAACGGACAGGAGATCGAGACGTAGTCCGAGCGGCGCAGCAACTCGTCCAGCGTGACCTTCTCCCCGCCCCGCTCGGCCATCTCGGTTGTCGAGAGGTAGGGATCGTAGGCCAGCACGTTCATGCCGAGCAGGCCCTTGCAGAGCGCGGCGATGCGGCGGCCGACATTGCCGAGCCCGACGATGCCGATGGTCTTGCCCTGCACCTCCGTGCCCATCAGGGCATTGCGGTTGACATTGGCCTCGCGCCGAAGCGCGCGATCGGCCTGAATGATGCGTTTCGATAGCGTGATCAGCATCGCCAGCGCGTGCTCGGCAACCGAATGGGCATTGCCGCCGGACTGATTGACCACCAGCACGCCCGCCGCCGTGCAGGCCTCGACATCGACGGGATCGTAGCCCGCGCCGTTGCTGGAGACGATCAGAAGGTTCGGCGCGCGCCTCAGCAAATCCTGATCGACGTGGAAGTGCTTCGCCAGCTCATCGCGCGCGGCGCCGATTTGATACGCATGCGCCGCGGCCAGGATCGGCGCTGCGACTTCCTCGGGGCTTTCATTCTCGAGCCGGTCGAGCCGCACGTCGGGCCGCGCCCGCAGAATGTCGGCATAGATCTCGTTGGCGAGGTATTTGACGTAGAACACGCGCTTGTTGTTGACGGCCATCATCGACGTACTTTCAGTTCGGGAAACCATAGAGATTGGCGGGATTGGTCACGAGAATGCGGTGCTGCGTCGCCTGGTCCGGCGTCCAGATCTGAAACAGCTCGAACAGATGTCCGGCATCGGGCATCTCGCCTTCGACGCGCGGATGCGGCCAGTCGCCGCCCCACACCAGCCGCTCCGGGTTGGACCGCACCAGCTCTTCGTGGAATGGCCGCGCATCGGGATAATCCGGCGCGGCGCGGCTGAGGCGATGGGCACCCGACAGCTTGGCCCAGCACCAGCCCTCGCCCACCGCGCGCAGCAGGGATTGGAAGCCTGCCGTGCCGGTACCCGCGCGCGCATCGGTGCGGCCCATGTGATCGATCACGATCGGAAGGCCCAGCGATTTCAGAACCGGAACGGTCTCGGGCAGGTCCTTCACATCGATCCAGAGCTGAAGATGCCATCCGAGTTCGGCCATCACGGGCGCCAACTTCTCCGCCGCGGAAAGCGGCACGCCGCCGCGATAATGCAATTGCCCGTCACGGAAGAAATGATTGAAGCGCAATCCGCGGACGCCCTGACGATTCCAATCGCGCAGATCAACCGATGAGACGTCGGCGTCGGCCACCGCGACCCCACGCAGGCGATCGGGACAACGGGCGAGCGCATCGAGCATCGCGGAATTGTCGCGGCCGTGCGCGCTGCCTTGTACCAGCACGCCACGGGCAAATCCGATGGCGTCGAGCATGCCCAGATACTTTTCGAGCGGCGCGTCCGGCGGCGTGTAGCTGCGGTCATCGGCGTAAGGAAACCGCTTCGAGGGCCCGAATACATGGGCGTGGGTATCGCAGGCCTTGGGCGGCGGCGGCACTTTCGGCCGGCTCACATCGCGCGGCGGAAGACAGGCGGGAATCATCGGCCTTCCAAATCATTCGGCCTTCAGGCCGGCGGCCTTGATGATCGGCCCCCACTTCTCGTACTCAGCCCGAATTTTGGCATCGAACTGCTGCGGCGAACTGCCGATCGGCGACGCGCCGAGTTTTGACAGGCGCTCCTTCACTGGCTCGGTATTCAAGGCGGCGACGAAATCCTGCGAGAGTTTCGCAACCAGCTCGGGAGCCATGCCGGCGGGTCCGAGCAGGCCCCACCAGACTTCCGTGTCGTAGCCGGGCACGGTCTCGCTGATGGCGGGCACATTGGGCAGAAACGGCGTTCGCGACGCGGTCGTGACCGCGAGCGCACGCAGCGTCCCGGCCTGAAGCTGCCCCGACGCTTCCGGCGTGTTGTTGAACGACATCGGGATCTGTCCGCCCAGGAGATCGTTGATCGCGGGCGCGCCGCCTTTGTAGGAAATGGCGTCAACATCGATCCTGGCGAGGTTCTTGAGAAGCTCGCCGGCAAGATGCGTCGACGTTCCATTCCCCGCATGGCCGAAGGAGAGACTTCCCGGCTTCGCCCGCGCCTGCGCAATCATATCGCCGAGCGTCTTGAACGGAGAATCGGCGCGCACCAGCAGGATATTGGCGGAGGAGGCCAACAGCGAAATCGGCGTGAAGTCCTTGAAGGTGTCGTAGGGAATTTTGGGGTACAGGAACGGATTGGTGGCGTGGCCGCTCGCCACCACAATCAGCGTATAGCCGTCAGGCGCCGACGTCACGAGAGCTTGCGAGGCGACAACGCCGCCCGCCCCCGGCCGGTTTTCCACGACGACGGATTGTCCCCACTGCCGGGAGACCGCGTCACCGAGCGTGCGCGCGAGGATATCCACCCCACCGCCGGCTGAATACGGCACGAAAATATGGACGGGCCTGGACGGAAACGACGACTGCGCGGAGGCGATGCCGCCCACAGCGAACATCGCCACCGCTGCGGCGGCCATCCGGAACCACCCGCCCGAAAACAAGCTGCCCAAGAACCACCTTCTCAAGGCGCCCTCCCGATCTTCTCGTTGCTTCTTTTATGGCACGCCCTTGCGACCTTCGGCATCTCCGCAGCGCGCAGATCACGGTAACGATCGGGACATGTTGACAATCCCGCCGATCGCGTCAAGTTTCGGCGCCTCGACAAGAAGGGCGCGATCAGATCGCGAACCAGGATCGCGGCGACGTTAAGGGAGTATTCGATGGCGACTGCCGAGGGACAAACGTCGCCCGTGAAGACCTCGCACGAGAAGGCTTGGCACGAGAAGGCTTGGCACGAGGTGGTGCTGCAGGCGCTCAAGCGCAACGACATCAGGCTCGTGCCATACGTGCCCGACCGCGTACTGACAACGCTGATCAAGGAAATTCACGCCGATCCGTTCTTCACCACATTCCCGACCGCGCGCGAAGAAGAAGCGGTCGGTATTGTCTCCGGTGCGTGGATGGGCGGCATGCGCGGCGCGGTGCTGATGCAGACTTCCGGCTTTGCCACGCTCGCAAATGTGCTGGCCTCGCTGGCGATCCCCTATCAGATTCCTCTGATCATGTTCGTGTCCGAACGCGGAACGCTTGGCGAATTCAACTACGGGCAGTCGCTGGTCTGCCGAACGATGCGGCCGGTACTCAACTCGCTCGCGATGGAGCATCATACCGCGACCCGGCTCGACGAGTTCGAGTTCATCGTCGATCGATCGATCAAGCAGGCCATCACGACGCAGGCGCCGGTCGCGCTGATCCTGTCGCCGCTGTTGACCGGCGGCAAAGTGTTCGACAAGTGAGCGATCCCATGATGAGCCAGGAAAACGCCGCTGCCCGCAACACCAAGGTGATGAACCGGTTCGATCTCACGTCGCGGCTGGTCGCGAAGCTGAAGAACGAGGAAGCCGTCATCGGCGGAATCGGCAATACCAATTTCGATCTGTGGGCCGCCGGCCACCGCCCGCAAAATTTCTACATGCTGGGAAGCATGGGCCTCACCTTCCCGATTGCGCTTGGCGTCGCGCTGGCCCAGCCGAAGCGCCGCGTATTTGCGCTGGAGGGAGATGGCTCACTGCTGATGCAGCTCGGCTGCCTGTCGACCATCGCGACGCTTAAGCCCAAGAATCTCACCATGATCGTGATGGACAACGGCATCTACCAGATCACCGGGGCACAACCGACACCGGCGGCCGCGGCGTCCGATCTCATCGCCGTCGCCACCGGCTGCGGTCTCTCACACAGCGCCTGGGCGGCGGACGAAGAGGATTTCGAGCGCCTGGTCGATCAATCCCTCATCGCTTCCGAACCGACATTGATCGGGGTGCGCATCGATGACAAACCGGGGACCGGAACAACCCGCAGGGATCCCGTGCAGATCAGAGAGCGTTTCATGCTCGGTCTTGGCGTGCGCGACGCGTTATGACCGCCACTGTGGGGCGGATTCGCAGCGGTCGGCTGGAGCACGTGGGCGTCATAACGATCAAGACTCGTCATTCCGGGCCTGCGCCAATTGGCGCATCCCGGAATGACAACGGTGATGGTCGAACGATCTTACCTTCTTAAAGAAGACCCGCGCCGCGCGCCCATTTGTATTTGGCACCCAACACCTCGACTGGCAATTCTGTCGAGTAAGCATAGGCCGGGATGCCGTTCTGGTAGAGATACTCGGCTGCTTCCTCCACCTCGACGTCGCCGGCGAGCGAGGCGACGATCGGCTTCACGAAGCCCTTGGCCTCCATCTCCTTCTTCACTTCCACCATGTTGCGCGCGAAGACCATCGGTGGAGTGACGATGGTGTGCCAGTAACCGAGGATCAGCGAATGAATGCGCTCATCGGACAGGCCGAGCTTCACGGTGT
>CAVWDY010000008.1:0-19381 GCA_963753875.1 uncultured Alphaproteobacteria bacterium
GCTCCGACAATGTCGGCCCGCGCGGTATTATGGCGCAAACGCCACCGGGGCCGAAAAGTGAGGTTCCGGGCGGCTTGGGCCGCTTTAATTAGCGTCCTAATCGGCCTCGTCCTCAACTTCGAAGGGCGAGAATATGGACTTGTCGAGATCATTGGGGAACAGGTGGATACACCAATCTTCATGGTGCTCGCTAGTAGTGGGATAGTAGACATCCCGATATTGAAAATGGCCGCTCAGAAGAATGAATTTGGATTGGTTGGCGGCGGCGAGAGCGTCCTTATAGAGCAAGAGTTGAGCCCCTTGGGCCAAACTAGAGCCTTGAGCAACTGCCGTGGATTTAGCCGGAACATCGGGTGCGGAAATTGGGGGGCATTTTCGATCTTTGAGGATAGCGGCATCAAAAGTAGCGTCGAAAACTTGCAATCCATACCATCCCAAGACCGCTTGTGCGGAAGTGCTTCCGACGTTGGTCCAGCGTGGTGTAATAAGATAACCTATCAACTTGGTGGTGCCGTCTGGCTGGCGAGGCTCAAAACGCTCGATGGTTGGAGCATTCCTTCTAAAATTGGCGCGGGTTTGCTCAATGAGAAGAAGCCGCTGATTCTTGGCTTCCTTGACTTGTTCGTTCATAGCACTGAGTTGGCCTCCAATTTTTTCATCAGTTTGATTTATGACTATCACGTTGGAGACGGTCGCGCAGAACAGCAAAGCAGTCCAAGCGACGAGCCATCCCGTGAACCGATCAATTGGAATGGGCTGGTTAAACCACCATCTTCGTTTTTCGGGCGGCTTTTCTTTTTCGGCGCGCCGGGCATCGCGGTCACGATTGCGGGCTTTGTATTCCTCAATGGTCCCCATAGACGCCCCGGCCTTGGCGCTGCGCTTTACTTTATCGGCCTTTTTATATTTGCCGTGAGCGCGTTCGCGTTAGTTTAAAGCTCCTCCAACACTACCTGTTCCAGCTCTAGGGCGGCAACACACGCAAGAAAGAATATTGCTGTAAACGTCCCCCGTTTCAACTTCATTGTGATTCCGGCCTCGGTTTCCTTTAAGCCGTGCTTTTTCAGGCGTTTGGCCAGTTCGGCATAGGTAACGCCGGTTTCCTTCATTTTGGCCTTGAGGAAGGCACTGGCGCGGATGCCCCATTCCTCCTCGGTCTTTGCAAACCCCATCGGCAAACCTCTCGTTTATGTGACCTAACATAAACGATAGATTGTTGTTGACACCCTGTCAAATCTCTCATATTCGTTAGCTATCGTATTCGTTAGGTAGCAACGTGGCCCAACACTTCCTCCTCAGCAAAGCGGCAAAGACCCTGAGCCTCGCTAAGGTGTTCCGCATGACTGATGCGGAAGCCGAGACGGCCTTTCGGATGGTCCGCTGGCCGGACACCAATGGCGAGCCGGTATGCCCGATCTGCGGTTCGCTTGATGCCTATGAGGCCCGGCGTCCGAACGGCGTTCTCCGCTACCGCTGCAAGGGCTGCAAGAAGGATTTCACGGTTACCAGCGGAACGCTGTTCGCCAGCCACAAGTTGCCCCTCAGGGGCTATCTGGCGGCCATTGCCGTGTTCTGCAACGAGGTGAAGGGCAAGAGCGCATTGGCTCTTAGTCGCGATCTGTGCGTGTCCTACAAGACCGCATTCGTCCTCCTGCACAAACTCCGCGAAGCCATGGCAGAGGAAATGAAGGGCCGCGTTGTCGGCGGCGAAGGCAAAACGGCTGAGGTGGATGGCGGATATTTTGGCGGCTATGTGAAGCCCGCCAACCGGAAAGAAAAGCGCCTCGATCGCCGTTTCGCCGAAAACCAGACTGGCAAGCGCAAGGTCGTGGTTGTGATCCGCGAGCGCGGCGGTAATTCGGTTCCGGCCGTATTTGGAACGGAAAGCCAAGCCGCTTCATTCATCCGCGCCCGCATCGCCAAGGGCACCACGGTTCACGCCGACGAAGCCGCATCTTGGGATGGGCTGCATGAGCGGTTCGAAATGAAGCGCATCAACCATCAAGAGGCTTACAGCCTTGACGGTGCCTGCACCAACCAAGCCGAGGAATATTTCAGCCGGTTGCGCCGTGCCGAGATCGGCATCCATCATCACATTGCCGGCGCATATCTGCTCCGCTACGCGCAGGAATCATCATGGCGGGAAGATAACCGCCGCGTCTCGAATGGGGATCAGGTGAACCGCATTGCCCATCTAGCATTGAGGCGCGGCAAGAGCGTCGATTTCACCGGCTATTGGCAGCGACATATCGAACGCGCGTAATTGTCGAATTTTCCCAGAAATAGAAACAAAGTATTAATCATGTCGCGGGCTTAATGGACCCGCGATTCGTAGTTTAACTGGAGAGAACCCTTCGGTTTCTAAGACCAAGCGTAGCCGCGCCGGGTTGCCGAGGGAGGTACAGGTTCGAGTCCTGTCGAGTAGCCAATTTGTCTTATCAGGTGGGCGGTCCTTTTAGGGACTGCCCATTTTTTATGTCACGAGTTGGGTTAAGAGATTCTTACTATCTACTCATTTTTGAGGTAACTAGAGCCTCAAATTTGAGGTATTTTCTAACGTGACCGAAAAAGACGAGGGACCGGGCGAGCGATTTCAAACCACGCTGTCCGGCGAAATGATGAACTGGCTAGAAGCCTTGGCAAAGGTGCGCGCATATGGGCGCACCGTACCGGCGATCGGTCGGGCATTTATCGAGGCTGGCGTCCGCAAGGCCATTGTGGACGGCTTCATTACCAAGGAAGACGGGCTCGGCGAACGGCCGAAAAAGACAAAGACCTAGTTGCCTGCCAATCGCCACCGCGCCGGACTACCCTCATTCGTCCGCTGGACGCCCTTCCCATCATGATTCCGCAGGGACGAATTGATAGTCCCAATCAAGTCCGCCAAATCGGCCTTGTTGGGGGTCTTTATATTGGCCTTGTCCAACACCCGCTCCGCAATTTCCCGCGCTGTCAGGGGTTCCGTGGCCGTCCTCAGGGCGTCCACGGCCTTGCGATAGATCGTACCCCGCTTGAACCATGGGTTGGCCTTCCGGCGCTTCACCGAGATAGCCCGCAGACTGTAGTCGGGATCAAGCAGCTTAATCACGGCTTCAACGTGCCGCATTTGCTCAGCCAGTTCGGCGTGCTGTTGCCGGTTCTCAAGTATCTTGCCGCCTAGTTCGGCGTGCAGCCGTTCCAGGGTGTTGATGGCCGGACGGGTATAGGGGTCTTTGGTTGGTCTGCCGCGCATGGTCGTCTCCTTTGAGGAGGAGACTTAGGCGGGGATAGTTCAAAATTCTTGTGGCGTTTGCGCCATAATACCGGGCCCGCGCACCTTCCGCTCCCTCATCAATCATTTCGGCAGCGCGCGCACCGCGCTGGAGCGCCTGCCGGATCTGGCGCGGCGCGGCGGCGCTTCGCGCCCCGCGCGGATCTGCAGCGAGGAAGATGCGCGCGCGGAGCTTGCCGCCGGCGAAAAACTCGGCGTCGGTCTGCTCGCCCCGGGTGAAGCGGGCTATCCACCGCGGCTTGCGGTGCTGGACGATGCGCCGCCCTTGCTCGGCGTGCGCGGCGCGCGTGAAGTGCTGATGCGGCCGATGATCGCAATCGTCGGTTCCCGCAATGCCTCCGGCGCCGGGCTGAAATTCGCTGGGCGGCTGGCGCGCGATCTCAGCGACGCCGGATTTGTCATCGCCTCGGGTCTGGCGCGCGGCATCGATCAATCGGCGCATCGCGCCAGCCTCGCAGGCGGCACGGTGGCGGTGCTGGCCGGCGGCCACGACAAGGTCTACCCGCCCGAGCACTCGGATTTGCTGGCCGCGATCATCGCGTCGGGAGGCGCGGTTTCCGAAATGCCGCTCGGGCATGTGCCGCGCGCCCGCGATTTTCCGCGGCGCAACCGGCTGATCTCCGGTGCTGCACTCGGCGTGGCCGTGGTGGAGGCCGCGCTTCGTTCGGGATCGCTGATCACCGCGCGCATCGCCGCCGAACAGGGCCGCGAGGTGTTCGCGGTGCCGGGCTCGCCGCTTGATCCGCGCGCCGCCGGCACCAACGATCTGATCAAGCAGGGCGCAACGCTGATCACGGAAGCCGCCGACGTCATCCAGGCCGTCGAGCCGATCATGGGCCGGCCGATCGAGCTACGCGAGCCCGACGAGGACCCGCTTGCTCCGGAACCCGACGCAAGCGATCGCGCGCGCATCATAGGTCTGCTGGGACCAACGCCGGTTCTGCTCGACGACCTTATCCGGATGGCGGACGCTTCGCCGGCGATCGTGCGCACCGTGTTGCTCGAGCTTGAACTCGCCGGACGGCTCGAGCGTCACGGCGGCGGGCTGGTGTCGCTGATGTGAGGCGCGGCCCCGCCTCCTCCGGCCCCCTGTCCTAGTCAAAATACATCCAATGCCGTGTATTTTTACAAAATACTCTCTCCAAGAGCGCAACTCTAGGACGTATTTCTCAACTTTTTGGATAGTGACTGACAGCCCCAAGGCGTGCTTTCAACATCTGTCGATTTGACAGGGGCCTCCTCTGCACCCATGTTCGGATCGAAACGGCCGACGCGAGTCTCGCGGAACCGGCCCTTATTTTTCCCGTAAGCCATTGGAATGACATGAATATCGTCATTGTCGAGTCGCCGGCGAAAGCCAAGACGATCAACAAATATTTGGGCGCCTCCTACGAGGTTCTGGCCTCTTTCGGCCATGTCCGCGACCTCCCGGCCAAAAACGGATCGGTGGATCCGGAAGCCAACTTCCAGATGATCTGGGAGGTCGACCCCAAGGCGGCCGGCCGGCTCAACGACATCGCCAAGGCGCTCAAGGGTGCCGACAAGCTGATTCTCGCAACCGACCCGGATCGCGAGGGCGAAGCGATCTCATGGCATGTGCTGGAGGTGCTGAAGGAGAAGCGCGCGCTCAAGGACCAGACGATCGAGCGCGTGGTGTTCAACGCCATCACCAAGCAGGCCGTCTCTGAAGCGATGAAGCATCCGCGCCAGATCGATGGCGCGCTGGTGGACGCCTATATGGCGCGCCGCGCGCTGGATTATCTGGTCGGCTTCACGCTCTCGCCGGTGCTGTGGCGCAAATTGCCCGGCGCGCGCTCGGCTGGCAGGGTGCAGTCGGTGGCGCTGCGGCTGGTCTGCGACCGCGAACTCGAAATCGAGAAATTCGTGCCGCGCGAATACTGGTCGCTGGTGGCGACGCTGGCGACCCCACGCGGCGAGACGTTCGAAGCCCGCCTTATCGGCGCCGATGGCAAGAAGATCCAGCGGCTCGATATCGGCACCGGCGCTGAAGCGGAAGATTTCAGGAAGGCGATCGAGGCCGCCAACTTCACGGTAACGACGGTCGAAGCAAAGCCGGCGCGGCGCAATCCGCAGGCCCCCTTCACCACCTCGACGCTGCAGCAGGAGGCCAGCCGCAAGCACGGCTTTGCCCCGGCGCACACCATGCGGATCGCGCAGCGGCTCTATGAAGGTATCGATATCGGCGGCGAGACCACCGGCCTCATTACCTATATGCGAACCGACGGCGTGCAGATCGACGGTTCGGCGATCACGCAGGCGCGCAAGGTGATCGGCGAGGACTACGGCAACGCCTATGTGCCCGACGCGCCACGTCAGTACCAGACCAAGGCCAAGAACGCGCAGGAAGCGCACGAAGCCATCCGCCCTACCGATCTGTCGCGGCGGCCTGCCGACATGCGCCGGCGGCTCGATACCGATCAGGCCAAGCTTTATGAACTGATCTGGATCCGCACCATCGCGAGCCAGATGGAATCCGCCGAGCTGGAGCGCACCACCGTCGACATCGCGGCGAAGGCCGGCTCACGCGTGCTGGAACTTCGCGCCTCCGGCCAGGTCATCAAATTCGACGGCTTCCTCGCGCTCTATCAGGAAGGCCGCGACGATGACGGCGCCGATGAGGATAGCCGCCGCCTCCCCGCCATGAGCGAGGGCGAAGCGTTGAAGCGCAGAGATCTCGCGGTCACCCAGCATTTTACCGAACCGCCGCCGCGTTTCTCCGAGGCCTCCCTGGTCAAGCGCATGGAAGAGCTCGGCATCGGCCGTCCCTCGACCTACGCCTCGATCCTGCAGGTGCTGAAGGACCGCGGCTATGTCAGGCTCGAGAAAAAGCGACTGCACGGCGAGGACAAGGGCCGCGTCGTGGTCGCGTTCCTGGAAAACTTCTTCGCACGCTATGTCGAATACGACTTCACCGCGGCGCTGGAAGAACAGCTCGATCGTATCTCCAACAATGAGATTTCCTGGCAGCAGGTGCTGAGGGATTTCTGGGGCGACTTCATCGGCGCGGTGAACGAGATCAAGGATCTGCGGGTCACCCAGGTGCTGGACGCGCTCGACGACATGCTCGGGCCGCACATCTATGCGCCGCGCGAGGACGGCGGCGATCCCCGGCAATGCCCGAGCTGCGGCACCGGCAAGCTCAATCTCAAGGCCGGCAAATTCGGCGCCTTTGTCGGCTGCTCCAATTATCCGGAGTGCCGCTACACCCGCCCGCTTGCCGCCGACAGCGAAGCCAGCGCCGACCGCATCCTGGGCAAGGATCCGCAGACCGATCGCGACGTCATCGTGAAGGCCGGACGGTTCGGGCCCTACATCCAGCTCGGCGAACAGAAGGATTATGCGGAAGGCGAAAAGCCGAAGCGCGCCGGCATTCCGAAGAACATGTCGCCTTCCGACATCGAACTCGATATGGCGCTGAAGCTGTTGTCGCTGCCGCGTGAAATCGGCAAGCATCCCGAAACCGGCCAGCCGATCACCGCGGGGCTGGGCCGCTTCGGACCTTTCGTGCGACACGAGAAAACCTATGCCAGCCTCGAGGCCGGCGACGAGGTCTTCGACATCGGGCTGAACCGCGCGGTGACCCTGATCGCCGAGAAGATCGCAAAAGGCCCGAGCGGCCGCCGCTTCGGCGCCGATCCCGGTAAGCCGTTGGGCGATCATCCGACGCTCGGTGCCGTCGCAGTCAAAAGTGGCCGCTATGGCGCCTATGTCACGGCCGGCGGCGTCAACGCCACGATCCCGAGCGACAAGACCCAGGACACCATCACGCTGCCGGAAGCGATCGCGCTGATCGATGAACGCGTGGCAAAGGGTGGCGGCGCGAAGCGCGGCGGCAAGAAAGCCAAGGCGGCGAAACCCGCCAAGGCGGAAGTGGATGCGAAGGCAACAAAGCCCGCCAAGAAGGTGGCCGCGAAGAAATCCACGGCAAAGCCGAAATCCGATGCCATTAACAAGGCGCGCGCGCCGGTAACGGCGAAAACCTCGCCTTCCAAGGCGGCAAAACCCGTCGCCAAGAAGAGCGCCGGAAAGGCAAGCGGATAGAGTGGCCAAGCAACGCGACAGCGGCTTTCCGACCAGAGACGCCATCGTCGCCTTCATACGCGCGTATCCAGGAGAGGTCGGAACCCGCGAGATCGCGCGCGAATTCGGCCTCAGGAACGCCGACCGCGCCGCGTTGAAACGAATCCTGCGCGAACTGGCCGACGAAGGCGCGATCGAAAAGCGCGGCAAGAACGTCAGTGAACGCGCGGCGCTGCCGGCGACCGTGATGGCCGACATCACCGGGCGCGACAGCGACGGCGAATTGATCGCGACGCCTGCCGAATGGGATGAGGTGGAAGGCGGCGAGCCACCGAAAATCCGCATCCACATTCCCCGGCGCCCGCAGCCGGGCACGGCGGCAGGTGTCGGTGACCGCGCGCTGCTGCGCGTGGAGAAACTCGAAGAGCGCGACCGCGAAGGCACGATCTATCGCGGGCGGGTCATCAAGGTCATCGACCATGCCAAGACCCGCGTGCTCGGAATCTTCCGCGCCCTTCCCGGCGGCGGCGGGCGGCTGGTCCCGGTCGACAAAAAACAGGCCGCCCGCGAATTGAACATCGCGAAAGCCGACAGCCATGGCGCCGAGGATGGCGATCTCGTCAGCGTCGATCTGGTGCGCTCGCGCGGTTTTGGGCTTGCTTCCGGCAAGGTAAAAGAACGGCTGGGCTCGCTGGCAACGGAGAAGGCGGTCAGCCTGATCGCCATCCACGCCCACGAAATTCCGCAGGCGTTTTCAACGGCCGCCTTGCTCGAGACCGAAGAGGCAAAACCTGCAACCCTGAAGGGCCGCGAGGACTGGCGCGACCTGCCGCTGGTCACCATCGATCCGCCCGACGCCAAGGACCATGACGACGCGGTCCATGCCGAGCCTGATCGCGATCCGAACAATCAGGGCGGCTACATCGTCAATGTCGCGATCGCCGACGTCGCGTTCTATGTGCGGCCGGGCTCGGCGCTCGACCGTGATGCGCTGACGCGCGGCAATTCGGTGTATTTCCCTGACCGCGTGGTGCCGATGCTGCCGGAGCGCATCTCGAACGATCTGTGCTCGCTGGTGCCGGGCGAGCCGCGCGGCGCGCTGGCGGTCCGGATAGTGATCGGCAATGACGGCCGCAAGCGCGCGCACAGCTTTCATCGCATCTTGATGCGCTCGGCGGCGAAACTGAATTACGCGCAGGCCCAGGCCGCGATCGACGGCAGGCCCGACGACACGACCGGCCCCCTGCTCGCCTCCATCTTAAAACCGCTCTACGACGCTTATGCGGTCGTCAAGCGCGCGCGCGACGAGCGCGATCCGCTCGATCTCGATATTCCCGAGCGCAAGATCCTGTTGAAGGCGGACGGCACGGTGGATCGCGTGATCGTACCGGAGCGGCTGGATGCGCACAAGTTGATCGAAGAATTCATGATCCTGGCCAATGTCGCCGCCGCCGAAATGCTTGAAAGGAAGTCGCTGCCGCTTATTTATCGGGTGCATGATGAACCGACGCTCGAGAAGGTTCACAATCTTCAGGAATTTTTGAAAACCCTCGATCTGCCGTTCGCCAAGAGCGGCGCATTGCGCCCGTCTTTGTTCAATCGCGTGCTGGCGCAGGTCAGGGGGCACGAAACCGAACTGCTGGTGCATGAAGTGGTGTTGCGCTCGCAAGCCCAGGCCGAATACGCCGCCGAGAATTACGGCCATTTCGGCCTGAACCTCCGGCGTTACGCGCATTTCACTTCGCCTATCAGGCGATACGCGGACCTGATCGTGCACCGCGCGCTGATCCGTGGCCTCGGACTCGGCGAAGGTGCGCTGCCCGAGACCGAGACGGTGGAAACGCTGACCGAGGTTGCCGCGCAAATTTCCGTCACCGAACGCCGCGCCATGAAGGCGGAGCGCGAAACCGCCGACCGTCTGATCGCGCATTTTCTCGCCGACCGCATCGGCGCCACCTTTCAGGGCCGTATTTCCGGCGTCACCCGCGCCGGGCTTTTCGTCAAGCTCTCAGACACCGGCGCCGACGGCCTGATCCCGATCCGCACGCTGGGGACCGAATACTTCAACTATGACGAGACCCGTCATGCGCTGGTCGGCTCGCGCAGCGGTGCCATGCACCGCTTGGGAGACGTCGTCGACGTTCGTCTGGTAGAAGCAGCCCCCGTGGCAGGTGCGTTGCGGTTCGAACTGTTGTCGGAAGGCATCGTCCCCCCGCGCGGACGCAAACGCCAGGATGTTTCCAGGCCGCAGCCCAAAGCCCATCCGGGGCGCAGCCCGCGCAAGAAAGATCGCAAGCCGGGTAGAGCCAGATCCGCCAAATCGAAGAAAGGCAAGTCATGGAAGGCGTGAGTGCACACCCGATCGTCTGGAGCCGGGAATCCACCGGAGCCGAAAAGCGCGACGTCTGGACCGCGCTGAAGCGCGGCTTTCGTGGCCGCTGCCCGCGCTGCGGCGAAGGCAAGCTGTTTTGCGCCTTCCTTAAAGTCGATGATCATTGTTCGGTTTGCGGACAGGATTTCACGCCGCACCGCGCTGACGATCTGCCGGCCTATCTCGTCATCGTCATCGTCGGCCACATCATGGTGCCCCTGGCGTTGACGATCGAAACCAATTATTCGCCACCCGTAGCGCTGCAACTGGCGATCTATCTGCCGGGCACCCTGATCGCCTCATTGTTGTTGCTGCAGCCGGTGAAGGGCGCGGTGGTCGGGATACAATGGGCGCTGCGGATGCACGGATTTGACGAACAGAATCCGGAGCCATAGACCGAACCATCTCACCAACAAGAAACGACGACGGGCGGCGGCGTGCAATGGGCGAAAGCGGGAAAGCGGAGAAGGAAGCCGACCATCATCCCTTTCGCCGCCCGGTCGACGCCGCCACGCTGATCCTGGTCGATCGCGCCGATGCGACGCCAAAGGTCCTGGTCGGCAAACGCCACGACAAGGTGGTGTTCATGCCCGGCAAATTCGTCTTTCCCGGCGGCCGCGTCGACAAGACCGACGGCCGCGTTCCCGTCGCCGCACCCATTCCGAAGGCGCTTGAAGCGAACCTGCTGAAAGGCCGTCCACAGATCACAGCATCGCGCGCACGCTCGCTTGCGGTTGCCGCAATCCGCGAGGCCTGCGAGGAAACCGGCCTCTGCCTTGGACGCAAGGGCAACGGCTCGGCGCCGGAGCTCAAGGGGCCGTGGAGGCCATTCACCGAGGCCGGCCTCCTGCCCGACCCGTCCGGGCTGTTCTTGATTGCGCGCGCGATCACCCCGCCCGGCCGTATCCGGCGTTTCGACGCGCGGTTCTTCACCGCCGACGCCTCAGCCATCGCCCATCGCGTCGACGGCGTCATCCATGCGGAAGCGGAACTCGTCGAACTGGTCTGGGTCGAGATCGGATCGAAGCCACTCGCCGACCTGCATCCCATGACCAAAAATGTGCTGAACGAGCTTGAAAAACGCCTGGCCACTGGGCCACTGCGCCACGACGCCGACGTGCCGTTTTTCCATTTCTACGGCGGCAGGATGCAGAAGGATGTGTTGGGGGCGTAGGCCTGCCCTCGCCAGCATTGTTTCGGAATGCCAAAAACACCTGCTTCGAGGGATAATCGGGCTGAATCCGGGGTCAATCCGGTCGGGAAACCTTGACTTTGGACGGATCGAGGCTAGGTTGCGCGGCGAATGCGCCCCCTGATGGGCCGGCGCCCGATTCCAGACATCAAGGGTTTTGCACATGGCCAAGGCGGTCACCATCAAGGTCAAGCTCGTTTCCTCGGCGGATACCGGCTTCTATTACGTCGCCAAGAAGAATTCGCGCACCATGACCGACAAGCTGGTCAAGAAGAAGTACGATCCGGTCGCACGCAAGCACGTCGAATTCCGCGAGTCCAAGATCAAGTAAAATTGCGGAAATACCACTGACTTCAACGGGGCCTTTTGGGCCCCGTTTTCGTCTCACGCGGTTCGTAGCAGCGGCGGTTGCGACGGACGCACCAGCGCAAACGCCACCTGGATGATCCCCGCTGCCAGCCCCAACGCGACGCCGATCCGCCAGGCCAGCATGTAGGAGCCGAGCGCGTCCCAATAGCCGCCATATCCGTAGGCCAGGCAATCTCGGCCTGGAGGTTGGTGCGATCGCTGGGTTTGATGGCTAACCGGCAGGATGCCAGGGGAAAAGCCTACCACGACCGCCAGAATCCGACTACGCCGCGTTCGCCACCACGCGGTTGCGGCCGTCATGCTTGGCGCGGTAGAGCGCGGTGTCGGCGCGCTTGAGCACGTCGGCCACGGCCTCGCCCTTGCGTTCAAGGGTCGACAGGCCGATCGAAATCGTGACATCGATGCGTTTTGCGCCCTTGTTGACCGCGAACGGCTCTCCGGCGATCGAGCGCCGCAGCCGTTCCGCCACCATGCCGGCGACGTGCAAGTCGGTTTCCGGCATCACGATGACAAATTCCTCGCCGCCATAGCGGCAGGCGAGATCGATGCCGCGGATCGACTTGCGGACCCGGACGGCGAATTCGCGCAACACGTCGTCGCCGGCGTCATGACCGTAATTATCGTTGATCGATTTGAAAAAATCGATGTCGAGCATCATCAGTGCCAACGGCTTGCCGCGGCTCGAGGCCTGCTCGGCGAGCGTCCCCAAATGGCTCTCCATGTAGCGGCGGTTATGCAGGCCGGTCAGCGCATCGGTGATCGCCATCTCGATGGAGTTCTGCACGTTGTCGCGCAGATCGTCGGTATAACGCCGCTTGCGGATCTGGGTGCGCGCGCGGGCCAGCAACTCGTTCTTGTCGACCGGGCGAAGCAGATAATCGTTGACGCCGATCTCCAGGCCGCGGAGCAGCCGCGTATTGTTGTCGGCATCGGCGATCGCGAGGATCGGCACGTGCCGGGTCCGCTCCAGCGAGCGCGCCTGGCTGCAGAGCCGCAGGCCGTCGAAATTATCAAGGCCGAGCGAGACGATCAAAAGATCGTAATCGCCCTCGGCGGCGTGAAACAGCGCTTCCGAAGGGTTGGTCTCGACATCGACGGTGTGCTCGGTGCTCAGCACCGGCGCCAGCCGCTCGTAGGACGAGGGCCGGTCGTCGACCAGAAGCACGCGGCCACCCTTCCCGGTGTCGGCCACGGCGCTGCGCTCGGGCGCCTGCACGCCTATCTCAAGCGAGGTGATGGCGCGCATGCGCAGTTCATCGGTCATCATCTTCAGCCGCGTCAGCGAGCGCACCCGCGCGATCAGCACGATATCGGACACCGGTTTGGTCAGAAAATCGTCGGCGCCGGCTTCCAGGCCACGCACGCGATCGGCCGGGCTGTCCAGCGCCGTCACGATGACCACCGGAATGAAATGCGTAGCCGGATTGGACTTCAGCCGGCGGCAAACCTCAATGCCGTCC
This sequence comes from uncultured Alphaproteobacteria bacterium, assembly GCA_963753875.1. GTDB lineage: Bacteria > Pseudomonadota > Alphaproteobacteria > Rhizobiales > Xanthobacteraceae > Bradyrhizobium. Next base: position 12,705 of record CAVWDY010000008.1, read on the forward strand.
ATGTCAGGCATCATGACGTCGAGCAGAATGATGTCGCATTCGGCACGCGCGCAGACGGCCAGCGCCTCCGCGCCGTTGGACGCGGTCAGGACATCGAAATACTCGGCGGAAAGTCGCGCTTCCAACAGCTTGACGTTGGCGGGGACGTCGTCGACGACCAGAATGCGCGCGGACATCTCACTCTCCCTATCCGATGAATCGTCGGACGGTTTCAATAAACTTGCCGACCGATATCGGCTTGGACAAATAGGCCTCGCAGCCACCTTCGCGGATGCGTTCCTCGTCACCCTTCATCGCGAACGCCGTGACCGCGACGACCGGGATCGAGCGCAGTTCCGGATCATCCTTGATCCACCGCGTCACTTCGAGGCCAGACACCTGCGGAAGCTGGATATCCATCAGGATAAGATCGGGGCGAAGCTTGCGCACGAGATCAAGCGCCTCGAAACCGTTGCTGGTGCCGGAAGTCTGATAGCCATGCGCCTCGAGCAGATCGCGAAAGAGCTTCATATTGAGCTCGTTGTCCTCCACGATCAGGACGGTTTTTGCCATCCCGCCCCTCCAATCCCCGTAAAGTCCCGGCAGGCGGAGCATCGGGCGCCGCCGCCAAAGCTGTCAAAAAGTGAAATCAAACTAGCGCCAGATTCGCTCTAACCCGTTAAGCCCAAGTGTCGTCTTTATGCGAAGTGGTTTCCACTTGCTTGAACACGTTCCGCAAACTCGGGCATGATCGTTCCAAAATAGAGACCATAAGTTACGGAAAGGCAAACTCACCAGTTGAGAAAACCCACTCATAACCCCCGGGAAGTGGCTGAAATCGTTGCAGTTCAGGCGCTTTCCTTTGTTGCGGGCGACCCTGAGCGGCTGGGGGCGTTCCTGGCCGAAAGCGGGATCGGCCCGGAAACCCTGCGCAAGGCTGCCGCCGATCCGCATTTTCTCGCAAGCGTGCTCGATTTCGTGATGCGGGATGACGCGACCGTGAAGGCGTTCGCGTCCGCCTCACAGCTTCATCCCACCAACATTGCCGCGGCTCACCAGGCGCTGAACGATCCCCAATGGGAGCGCGACGTGCCGTGACAGCATCGATGGAGGGACCGACCTGCTTCTGCCGGGACTGCCTCCATGATCTGGACGTCGTGGCCAGGCGATGCGGCGAGTGTGGTTCGCCTCGGCTCGTGCGCCACCCTGCGCTCCCCTCGCTTACGTTTGCCCACATCGATTGCGACGCGTTCTATGCGACGGTCGAGAAGCGCGACAACCCTGAGCTTGCCGACAAGCCCGTGATCATCGGCGGCGGCAAGCGCGGCGTGGTGTCCGCGGCCTGCTACATCTCCCGCACCTTCGGCGTTCGCTCGGCGATGCCGATGTTCAAGGCGCTGGCGCTCTGCCCCTCCGCGATCGTGATCCCGCCCGACATGGCGAAATATGTCAGGGTCGGCCGCGAGGTTCGCCGCGCGATGCAGGCGCTGACGCCGCTGGTCGAGCCGCTGTCGATCGACGAAGCGTTCCTCGATCTCGGCGGAACCCAGCGTGTTCACGGCATGATCCCCGCAAAAGTGCTGGCGCGGTTCGCCCGCGAGGTCGAGCGCGATATCGGCATCACGGTTTCGGTAGGTCTTTCCTGCAACAAATTCCTCGCCAAGATCGCCTCCGACATGGACAAGCCGCGCGGCTTTGCCGCGCTCGACCAGGATGAGGCGCGCGCGATGCTTAAGGACAAGCCGGTCGGCTTCATCTTCGGCGTGGGACCTGCGACCCAGGAACGGCTGATCCAGCGCGGCTTTCGCACCATCGCCGATCTGCAGCGCGCCGACGAGAGCGAGTTGATGAAGCGGTTCGGGACGGAGGGCCGCAGGCTGTGGCGGCTGGCGCGCGGCATCGACGATCGTCGCGTGGTGCCCGATCGCGGCGCCAAGACCATTTCCAGCGAGACGACATTCGAGAACGACATCCGCGATTTTACCACCCTCGAAAAGACGCTGTGGCGGCTGTCGGAGAAGGTGTCGTCGCGATTGAAGAGCAGCGAATTGGCGGGATCGACCATCACGCTGAAGCTGAAGACCGCCGATTTCCGGCAGCGCACCCGCTCGCAGTCGATTCACGCCCCGACCCAGCTCGCGGCCAAGATTTTCGCGGTATCGAGGGAAATGCTGGCAAAGGAAATCGACGGCACCGCTTTCCGCCTGATGGGCACCGGCGTCAGCGCGCTCCGCCCGGGTTCGCAAGCCCACGACACCGATATGCTCGATCGCCGCTCGGCGGACGCCGAGCGCGCGATCGACGATCTGCGCAAGAAATTCGGCCAGGCCGCCGTGATCAGGGGCATCGCCTATAAGGGGCCGGAAAAGGCGGACTGACGCTATGTTTCGTCATTCCGGGGCGATGCGAAGCATCGAGCTACGATGTGCAATTGCACATCGGAGAATCTCGAGATTCCCCGATGCGCAATTGCGCATCTGAGGTCTGGTGCTACCGCACCATCCCGGAATGACGGCAAAGCCGTCACTTACAGGGCTTGGAATCCTTGACGTCGAACTTTCCCAGCGCGCCGGAGATCACAAAGTCATTGTAGTCGAGCACCAGCGCCCGCGAGACGCCGTTCTCGAACAGCTCGAATGACATCGCATAGACCGGCGTCTGCTCGCCGCCCGCGGGCTTGGCGTCATGATCGTAATAGCTCACCGTGACCGGCCATCGCGTCATCGATTTCATGACATCGTTTTGGGTCGAGGGGTCCGGTAACGCAATCGTCCGGTCGCCGGGTATCGGCTGCCCGATCACCGAAAGCGTGTTGAAGACCTTTTCGCCGTTGTCCGAGCCGTCATAGACCGTCAGCTCGAGCAGGGATTTGCCTTCTTTCGCCGCGGCGATGATGCGCTGAATTTGCTCGGTCGGAAATACCGTCGAGCCGTCGAGCGTGAACGTCCTGGTTTGGGGCTGTTTCAATTTGACCGTGATGTGATCGCCGGTCCGCTCCGCGATCCCGTCGACCGGGTTTGAGTCGGTATCGTTCATGCGCGAATCGATTTTGAAACGATAGCTCTTGCCGTCGCCGTCTTCCCACGACGTCGAGCGAAGATCGCTGAGCGTCACCTTGCCCTCGCCGCTATTCATCTCGGACACCTGCCTGAATTCGGAGGTGTAGCCTTCGCAGGCGCTGCCGGTAAAATTATAGAGAATGCGTCCCCGCGCGCTGTTGATCGAGTTGGAACCGCGCGACTTCAACAGATTGAGTTCGTAGAGCGCCTGATGCGGGAGAAACGCGCCGCTTGCCGCGGCATCCGCATTCCCGGCGGCAAACCCCGTTGCCATCGCAACCGCGGCTAGAGTCCGCGCCAGCGATCTGGCATCACGGGGCAAAATCCGGAACGAGCGAGCCATGTTTTTTCCTTGGATTTTCCTTGGGGCTGGGTTTCGACACCTTATTCACCGCCCCATTGCGCCGCAACTGCGGCCACATCACGGAAAAGTACGATTTGCGGCTGGACCGCCATGTTTTTCGGCATTTCCGCCACCGCTCCACCCTCGCTTGCAAGTACACGCACGATGCGCGAAACAAAGCGGCCCCGATCGGACCTGTATCGGGTGCTGGTCACATCAAACGGGGACGTAACATGGCGGGTACGGTCGAGCAGAAACTTGCGGCACAAGGCATTGTTTTGCATGAGCCGCCGAGCCCGGTGGCGAATTACGTCGGTTTCGTGCGCACCGGAAACCTGCTGTTCGTGTCGGGCCAGGTCTGCGTCAACCCGGAGGGCAAGCTGATCGCCAAGGGCAAGCTTGGCGCCGGCGTCACCGTGGAACAAGGCAACGCCGCGGCGCGCGGTTGCGCCATCAACCTTTTGGCGCAGATCAAGGCCGCGCTCGGTGACCTCGACAAGGTGGTCCGGGTGGTCCGCCTCGGCGGTTTCGTCAATTCCGCCCCGGATTTTGTGGATGGGCCGAAAGTGCTCAATGGCGCTTCCGACCTGATGGTCGCGGCCTTCGGCGACAAGGGCCGCCATGCCCGCACCACCGTCGGCGTTGCTTCGCTGCCGGCAGATGCTTCGGTCGAGGTCGAAGGGGTGTTCGAAGTCTCCTGAAGCGGAGTCTTTTTTAAAGGGGAGCCTTGTTTAAGGGGAGCTTTGGGGTGCGCGCGCCTGACTGGCTGACGGCACGGCCGGTGGCCCATCGCGGCCTGCACGACCGCGCCCGCGGCATCATCGAAAATATGCCGGGTGCCGCGCTTGCCGCGATCGATGCCAATTTCGGCATCGAGTGCGATATCCAGCTCACCGCCGACGGCGAGGCCATGGTGCATCACGACGACGCGCTGGGCCGTCTCACCGACGGCTCCGGCGCCCTGCTCGGCATCACCTCGGAGGCGCTCAAAGCGGTCAGCTTCAAGGATACGCCGGAGAAGATGATGTCGCTTCTCGATCTCTGCGCGCTGGTGAGGGGCCGCGTCCCGATCGTGATCGAGGTGAAGAGCCATTTTGACGGTGACCGCAAACTGGTGAAACGAATGGCGGAGGTGCTTGCCAACTATTCGGGACCGGTGGCGGGAATGTCGTTCGACCCGGACCAGGTTAAGGCGCTGCGCGAGACGATGCCGGAACTTCCCCGCGGCATCGTCGCCCAACGCGTCTACAGCGAAACCGACTGGCCGGAGGCCACGGCGGCCCAGCGCAAGGGCATGCTGCATCTCAGACACGTGTTCCGCACCCGGCCGCATTTCGTCGCTTATTGGGTGAATGATTTGCCGGCGCCGGCGCCCTGGATCGCCCGCCATGTTTTCGGGCTGCCACTCCTGACCTGGACGGTGCGGACATCGGAACAGCGCGAGCGCGCGACCCGCTACGCCGATCAGATGATCTTTGAAGGTTTTCGGCCGTAAGGCATCAGGCGCGGCGGCATCTTGAAGTCTATGATGCAATGCACGATCTTTAGCACCGGTCACCACATACGATGGCTGATCGTAACGCGTGACCGGTTCAAATCATCGATGGATTCATCCGAAATAACCCTCGAAGCGGTCTCCTCCATCAGCCAGATACCGGCTGAGGATTGGGATTTTTGCGCCAATCCCGTTCCGGATCCGGGCAGCCTCGATGGCCTCGACACACTGGCCTTACCTGCTTCCCCCAGCGACTCCTGTACCGGCTTAAAGCACACCTATAACCCCTTCGTCTCGCACGCATTTTTCTCCGCTCTGGAGGCGTCCGGATCGGCCTGCGCGCGGACCGGCTGGGGACCGCGCCATTTGCTCGCGCGGTGCGACGGCATCATCGCCGGCATCGTGCCCTGCTATCTGAAATCGCATTCGCAGGGCGAATACGTGTTCGACCGCGGCTGGGCCGACGCCTATCAGCGCGCCGGCGGGCGCTATTACCCGAAGCTGCAGGCCTCGGTTCCCTTTACGCCGGCCACCGGCCCTCGCCTGCTGATCCGCGATGGCGTCGACAAGGATGAAATCGCAACTGCCTTGGCAGGCGGCCTGATCGCGCTGTGCGAGGCGACAAATGCCTCCTCCGCACACGTCACCTTCGCGCGCGAGGCGGAATGGAAATTCCTGGCCAAACATGGATTCCTGCAGCGGACCGACCAGCAGTTCCACTGGCACAACCAGGGTTATCGCAGTTTCGACGATTTCCTCGCCACCCTCAATTCGCGCCACCGCAAGGCGATCAAGCGTGAACGGCGCGAGGCGATCGCCAACGGCATCACGATCCACGCGCTCAATGGGGCCGATATCACCGAGGACGCGTGGGACGCGTTCTTCGCCTTCTACATGGAGACCGGCTCCCGCAAATGGGGCCGGCCATACCTTACCCGCTCTTTCTTCTCCCTGATCGGCGCGAGCATGGCCAACGACGTGCTGCTGATCATGGCGAGGCGCAACAACCGCTGGATCGCCGGCGCGATCAATTTCATCGGTTCCGACACGCTGTTCGGCCGCAACTGGGGCGCGATCGAGCATCACCCGTTTCTGCATTTCGAGGTCTGCTATTACCAGGCAATCGATTTCGCGATTGCGCGCGGCCTGAAAACCGTCGAGGCCGGCGCGCAGGGCGAGCACAAGATCGCACGCGGATACTTGCCTCAAACCACTTATTCGGCGCATTACATCGCCGACCCCGACCTGCGCCGCGCGATATCAGAATATCTCAAGCGTGAACGCGCCTATGTGGCGGAAGCCGGGCGCGAACTCGCCGAGGCCGGCCCGTTTCGCAAAACGGCCGACGAGCCGGCTGACGATTAGAACCGAATTCAGGAGCCTTCATGCCCGCCTATGACCCCAGCAATCCGTTCGCAAAGATCCTGCGCGGCGAATTCCCCTGCTACAAGGTGTATGAGGACGACCACACGCTGGCCTTTCTCGACATCATGCCGCGCTGTGGCGGGCATACGCTGGTGATCCCAAAGGCGCCGGCCCGCAACATCCTCGATATCAATCCTGAGGATTTCGCCCATGTCGCGCGCGTCGCCCAGAAAATCGCGCGCGCCGCGATGACCGCGTTCAAGGCCGACGGCATCACCGTGCAGCAGTTCAACGAGCATGCCGGCGGCCAGGTAGTATTTCATCTGCACATGCATGTGATGCCGCGCCACGATGGGGTCGCGCTCCTGCCGCCGGCCAGCCGCAAGGAAGATGGCAAGGTATTGGAGGAGAATGCGGCGAAGCTGGCGGCGGCGTT
>CAVWDY010000009.1:0-36074 GCA_963753875.1 uncultured Alphaproteobacteria bacterium
GCGGCTCCGATCCGAGCGTAACCAGAAGGACGTCGACGACGCGCTGGCGGCGCTGACGCGCTCGGCCGGCGAAGGCAATGGCAACCTTCTGGCGCTGGCGATCGATGCCGCGCGCGCCAAGGCCACCGTCGGCGAAATTTCCGATGCGATGGAGAAGGTGTTCGGGCGGCATCGCGCCGAAATCAAATCCATCACCGGCGTCTACAAGCGGGAGGCGTCTACCATGTCCAACCGGGTCGAAAAGGTGCAGGCGCTGATCGATGCGTTCGAAGAGGCGGAAGGGCGCCGGCCGCGCATCCTGGTCGCCAAGATCGGCCAGGACGGCCACGACCGCGGCCAGAAGGTGATCGCCTCCGCCTTTGCCGATGTCGGTTTCGACGTCGATATCGGGCCATTGTTCGCGACCGCCGAGGAAGCGGCGCGGCAGGCGGTGGAGAACGATGTGCATATTCTCGGGCTGTCTTCGCTCGCCGCGGCGCATCTAACAGCCGTGCCAGAATTGAAGGCCGCGCTGAAAAAGCAGGGCCGCGACGACATCATGATCATCGTCGGCGGCGTGGTCCCGCCGCAGGATTACGACGCGCTGTATAAAGCCGGCGCCGAGGCGATCTTCCCGCCGGGCACCGTGATCGCGGACGCGGCCGAGGAGCTGATCCACAAGCTCAACGCACGGCTGGGACATAGCGAGGCGGCGGAGTGAGTTTCAACTGCTATGCTAAAATTCAATTCAATCCTAAACGAATGCGAACTTGATCCGAAGTCTGTTCAATTAGTTCGACATCAGGCGCGTGGACCTGATGGACGGACGCCCTTTTCTCTATTGCAGGAGAATCGTCCAGAGTTCGAGTTTTACCAAACGGTCCAGGGCCGAGAAGTCTTTCGCCGAGAATTTATTGCCTCTTTTGTCGTAACTCCGAGCGGGGAAACACTTTTTGTCGACCTTTATAGGGTTGGGAAGCCCCACAGCAATTCAGAGGCGATCACCTGCCCCATCAAGCTCAAGTCATACGATGCTGGCAAACTTTTCGTCTATGACCTCACACATGACGAACGAATGAACGATTTCTCTAAGCGCCTAGTCTTGATTTGGGGCGAGGGCTATCGAAGCTGGGTCCAACGGCCAGAAAAGCAGAAAAAAGATGTCATTGAAATTCGGAAGCAATTTGAAGAGCCTAAATTCCCAGACCATTTCTCGTTCCAGAAGCGAATTGACGAAATTCCGACCTTGTATCCAGCATGGAAAGCCGTTCTCCGCGTAACAAAGGGTGTTTATTTGCTCGTCTGTAAGAAAACAGGAGCGCAATATGTTGGCTCGGCGACCGGAGATGATGGCTTCCTCGGACGATGGAATGCCTATGCAGCCGACGGCCACGGCGGGAATAAACTTTTGAAGCTGAGGAATCAAAGGGACTACACTGTATCGATTTTGGAGACGGTAGGCTCGAAAGCTCTGCGAAAAGACGTACTGATGCTTGAAAGCCTTTGGAAAGAAAAACTCGGCTCGCGAGCTGAGCGCCTCGGGGATGAATTTGGATTAAACGCAAATTGAATAGGATGATCCAAAAATGACAGAGTTGGAAATCGTCCCATCCATGGCTGACCGCTTTACTCATATCTTGTCTGCGATTGACGCCGTTCAAGAGGAACTGCATGGAATTTCGGAGGATGCGCTCGCCAAAGATCGAATGCGACGACTGGCTTTAGAGCGGCTGTTCGAAATCATCAGTGTAGCGTCGGACCACATTCCGGCGAGCCTCAAAGCCGTCGAAAATGACGTCGATTGGCAAACCATCGCCGACATTGGCGGTCGCCTTGAAAACACACGCGATCGTATCGAGGCCGATGTTCTTTGGACGATATCCCGAGATAAACTTATGCCGCTTAGAGTATGCGCAGAGCAGCACCTTCGTGAACCGGGTTGAATAGTTGACGTCATCCTGAGGTGCGAGCCGTCTTCGGCGAGCCTCGAAGGATAGCTCACGACGATGCATGCAGCCATCCTTCGAGACGCGCGCCGAGAGCGCGCTCCTCAGGATGACGGCGGTGTGTAACTCTTTATCTCGAAACGATAATGGGAGTGCACGCTCCCCCTCGCCTACTTCGCGCCGCCGTTGTAAACCCAAGCCATGCCCCTGCCGAAAAACGCCCCCCTCGACATCAAAGCCGTGGCCAAAGACCTCCGCGCCGGCCACCGCGCCGCACTGGCGCGCGCGATCACGCTGATCGAAAGCCGGCGCGGCGATCATCAGGCGGCGGCGCGCGATCTGGTGCAGAAGCTATTGCCCGATACCGGCAAAGCCGTCCGGGTCGGCATCACCGGCTCGCCCGGCGTCGGAAAATCCACCACCATCGACGCGCTCGGGATGTTCCTGATCGAACGCGGCCACAAGGTCGCGGTGCTCGCGGTGGACCCCTCCTCCGCGCGCACCGGCGGCTCGATCCTCGGCGACAAGACCCGCATGGCGCGGCTTTCGGCTTCCGATCAGTGCCTATATCCGGCCGTCGCCGGCTTCCGGCACGCTCGGCGGCGTCGCCGCGAAGACGCGTGAGGCGATGTTGTTGTGCGAAGCGGCCGGCTTCGACGTGGTGCTGGTGGAGACCGTCGGCATCGGGCAATCCGAAACCGCGGTCTGCGACATGACCGATTTTTTCCTGGCGCTGATGCTGCCCGGCGCCGGCGACGAGTTGCAGGGCATCAAGAAGGGCCTGGTCGAGCTCGCCGACATGATCGCGATCAACAAGGCCGACGGCGACAACATCAAGCGCGCCAATCTTGCAGCCGCCGAATATCGGGGCGCACTGCACATTCTCACGCCGCGTTCGGAGCACTGGCATCCGCCGGTCATGACCTATTCGGCCTTGACGGGCGCCGGCATCGATACGCTGTGGCAAACAATTCTCGAGCACCGCACGGCGATGAACGCGTCGGGCGAATTCGCGGCGCGGCGCAGAGAGCAGCAGGTGAAGTGGATGTGGTCGATGCTGGAGCAGCGGATGATGGCGCGGCTGCGCGCCGATGCTTCGGTGCGCACCAAGGTGAAAAGGATCGAAGCCGAGGTGGCCGATGGCCGCGTTACACCGGCGGTGGCGGCGGAGCAGATCGCGGACATGCTGAGGTGAGTATCAAAAATGCATTCGCGCCATATGAAGACAGTCATCGTCCGCGAAAGCGGACGATCCAGTATTCCAGAGCCGCTACCGGGAATCACAGGCCCTTCAGCGTTTACTGGATGCCCGCTTTCGCGGGCATGACGATCGAGGAATTCGGCCAAATTGAGTGAGAAACTGCGCCTCCTCATCACCGGTTTCGGTCCATTTCCCGGCGCGCCGTTCAATCCGACGGAACCGCTGGTGGCGCGGCTGTTGCGGCTGCGCCGCCCGGCGCTGGCCGAGGTCGAACTGTCAGGGCATATCTTCCCGGTCACCTACAGGGACGTCGATCGCGAATTGCCAGATTTGCTCGCCACGCACCGCCCACATGCGCTCTTGATGTTCGGCCTCGCGTCCCGGACGCCGCATGTCCGGATCGAGACCCGCGCCCGCAACGCCGTCACCACGCTGTGGCCGGACGCAGCGCACGCGCGGGTGCGCAAGGGATCGATATCCGGCGGCGCCGACGCCTTGATGTTCGGCCCGCACACCGTCAAGCTTTTGCGCGCAGCGGTCGGCACCGGCATCGACGCGCGGGCCTCGCGTAATGCCGGCAGTTACCTCTGCAACTATTTGAGCTGGCGCGCGATCGAAGCAACCCGCGCACGGCATGATCCCGACCCGAAGGGCCGCGTTAGCGCAAAGTGGGAACCGGTTCTCGGACAAGATCATGCCGAAATAAGAAACGGCCCCCGCCTCGCCGCTTTCGTGCATATACCGCTGCTGGCGCGCGGCGGGGTTTGCCAACGCAAGGGCACCCCGCACCGCATCACGCTGGAAGAACTGGTCGATGCCGGCGAAGCCATGCTGCTGGAGATGGTCAAGCTGACCAGGCTTGTCGAGAGGACAATCTGTCTGAAGGGCGCGCAGTATCGAACGAGTCAGATGTGCGGCACAATGTTTCGAATCGTTGCTATTGACAGTTTGAGGCAAGGACTAAATATGGCGCAGGGTTTTGTATATATTCTTGTTTCTCCAAACAGTAATTTCATCAAGATCGGTGGGACAGAACGTCCGATAAGTGAACGTCTTCGTGGAATCAACGGAACGAAATCATATGCGGATCACGGCCCTTGGCAGTTGTCAGATTTCTTGCATGTGACAGACTGGCGGCTCGATAGAAGCGTGGGCTGCATCGGCATTTTCAGGACAACGGAATGTCCGAGACGTGCCGGGTACCCAAGAGCTTTTCAACGTACCACCCTACGAGGCTCGCACGCGGTTGCGAGACACCGACGCTGCACTTCGAATTGATCACGAGAGAACCGAGCAGCTTTTCACAAATCGCGACGTTCGCCTGTACCTTTACAAGACTGTTTCAACTTTCAGGTCTATTCGGAAATCTCGACATTCAAGGAGCTTGGACATTAAGCTTACTTCCTAAAACAAAGGGCGGTCGTTGGTTTACGTTAAACATCGGACCTCACGAAGTCGCTTTCAGTACTCGCAAGCCAGACAACAACAAGTTCACGCACTTTCTCATTCTCGACCGACTCATACTCGACTACCCGGATACTGTTATTTGGATTGGGCGACGTGCCGGTGAGGTTCTCGATGCAGAATACGCATCCGCCAAACGAGCCGTCGCAATTCACTTTCAGGAAGATTTCGCGAATGCCGAAAAAATCTTTAACCTGCCCGGTGTCCGCCGAGCCCTTATCGCCTATTGGTCGGAGGCGTTAGCTGATCTGCGGGAACGACAGGCGAACAGCGTTTATGCTCGCTTTCATTCCTACGATGCTGTTTCTGCACTTCTCGAGTATAAACGCGCCGCAGACGCGGTCTCTCATGACTTGACGTAGGTTCGGTCGGCTAGACCCGCCAGATCGTCCATTAACCCTACCCCAACAATCCCCCTGTTCGGCGGCGGCTTCACCCTGCTTCGCCGCATTTTTGCGTTACGTATCGTTGCGGATGCGGCCACTCGCATTCGCGAGGGTCCCGCGATCATGGACGTCACTCGCCGCCATCTCCTCGGAGCATCCGCCGCCGGCGCGGCGAGCGTGCTCGCGATGTCAGTGGATCCCGCGCGCGCGGCACAGCTGGCATCCACCCTCGGGCGCGACGCCACGCAATATGGCGTCCACCCCGGCAGCCCAGACGACCAGACCAAAGTTCTGCAGCGCGCGATCGACGAGGCCGCGCGCGCGCAAGTGCCGCTGGCGCTGCCGCCCGGCGTCTATCGCGTAGGCCAGCTTCGCCTGCAAAGCGGCACGCAGCTTGTTGGCGTGCGCGGCGCGACCCGGCTCATCTTCAACGGCGGCGCGTCGATGCTTACAGGCGAAGGCGCCAGCAGCATCGGCCTCGCCAACATCACGATCGACGGGAGCGGCATTCCCCTGCCGACGCGACGCGGCCTCGTGCATTGTCTCGCTGGCCGCGACATCCGCATCACCGATTGCGAGATCACCGGCAGCGGCGGCAACGGCATCTGGCTGGAGAACGCTTCCGGCGACATCAGCGGCAACATCGTCACCAGGACCGCCACGACAGCGATCGTATCGTTCGACGCGCAGGGCCTGCTGGTGACGCGCAACACGATCCAGGGCACCAACGACAACGGCGTCGAAATCTTGCGCACGGCTATCGGCGACGACGGCACGCTGGTCGCGGACAACCGCATCGAGGACATCAAGGCCGGCCCGGGCGGTTCCGGACAATACGGCAACGCCATCAACGCGTTTCGTGCCGGCAATGTGACCGTGCGGGGAAACCGGATCCGCAACTGCGACTATTCCGCCGTGCGCGGCAATTCGGCTTCCAACATCCAGATCACCGGCAACAGCGTCAGCGATGTCCGCGAGGTGGCGCTTTATTCCGAATTTTCGTTCGAGGGCGCCGTGATCGCCAACAACACCGTGGATGGCGCGGCGCTCGGTGTTTCCGTGTGCAATTTCAACGAGGGCGGACGCCTTGCGGTCGTGCAAGGCAACATCATCCGCAACCTGTTGCCGAAGCGCCCCATCGGCACCGCGCCGGATGATGACGCCGGCATCGGCATCTATGTTGAGGCCGATACCACCGTGTCAGGCAACGTGATCGAGAATGCGCCATCGTTCGGGATCGTCGCCGGCTGGGGCAAATATCTGCGCGACGTCGTGATCACGGGCAATGTGATCCGCAACGCCTTCGTCGGCGTCGGCGTGTCGGTGACCCCCGGCGCGGGCACGGCGCTGGTCAACAACAACGCGATCTCGGAGGCGCCGCGCGGCGCGGTGGTCGGGCTCGATCACGCGCGCCCGATTACGCCCGATCTGTCCGCCGAAGGCGCGCAGCGCTTTGCCCAGGTGGTGGTGGGGACCAATGCGGTGCGGCGGTAGGATATTGACTGCGAGCCACCGCCCGTCATCCCTACAGCGCGTTGTGCAGCAGCGGATAGCGTTCCGCGATCGTAGCCATATCCGGCGTCAACCCTGTCGCGTCGTCGCCGACCGGCTGCGTGGAAAGCGCATCCTGCGCGGCAGCCGCGTCGGACAGCGGGACGATCGAGTTCTCGAGCGCCTGTTCGGCTGAAATCTCCACGGACCGGGACACACGAACCTGATCGGGCCAATTATCTTCGCGCGGCAACGCCGCCCTGCTACGGCCAAGCCAGGACATGTCGATGGCTCTGTTGTCGCAGGACGCCTCGCGCGATGAAAGATCGCGCCAGGTTTCCACCGCCGCCTTGGCTTCCTGGATATTCTCGAGAAAAGCGCGTTCGCTGTGAAAGCGGCGCCAGCGGCCGGTTTCGAACAATTCGGTGAGGTATTCGAGCCGCAGCTCGGCAAGGGCGCACCAGCGCGCGACAATGTCGCGGCCATCCGCCACGTCCGGTTGATGTGTCATGAACCAGCCCGTTAGGAGAGAGACGGACGCGAACGCAACCGGACGAATCATTCGAAGGTGACAGGTATATTTTGTGGAAAACCTTAACAAAGTCTAGCGATTCGCCTTCGGCGGACGCAGCCGCTTGAACGAGCGCCTTCGTCGATGCGGGTTTACCCCCCAAAACGAAAGACCCGTCCGGGGGGACAACCGGACGGGTCAAGCCATATGGGCGCTTGGGGTGGATGGGCGCTCGCGCCGAATATAGCCTCGATGGGGAGGGATTACCGCTCCCACATTGATTGTGTCGCGGCAGGAGCGCTGGACGTTCAAAGCCGTTTGCGAATTTTTTAACTTTTCTGGCCGGCCTTTTCGGACGGTGAAATTACTGCGCAACGGGCTTGAATTCGCCCGCGGCGGGCTTGAATTCGCCTGCGGCGGGCTTGGGTTCGCCTGCGGCGGGCTTGGGCTCGTTCAGGGCCCGCGTCGGGGAAACATCCTGCCCGCCGGATCCGCTTTCAGTGGCAGGCCGGTTCGAAACCTCGGCGATCGGTGCCGCCGGTGTGGCGGAGGCGGCGGACACCGCGGCAAAAGCATCGGCTTCACCGGCCCCGAACTGATCGTCCCGGCCGGGCGGGCCGAGATCGCGGGCGGTTTTCGCGCCGCGGCTTTAAGGCGTTGCCACCGCGAGACTGACGATCTTCTCATTTTGCAGCCTGCCCAAGAGGCCGGCGACTTCATCCTTGGTCATCGCCCTGTTGCCGAACCGCAGCCGGAACATGCCGCCCTTGGCGCCGTCGACGATCGAGGGCTGATATTTATCGAGCAATGCCGTGATGTCGGCGACGCGCGCGTCCGGCGTGAACCGCACCAGCGCACGGGGCAGCACCGCCGCTCCCAGGTCGCGGGTGATGGACTCGCTGGTGCTCAACGATGCGGTCTCGAACGAGGCGGGCCGGTTATTCATCAGCACCGCGCCGATCACGCCGGCCTGCAACAGAAGCGCCAGCGCGCCCAGGCTCGCCGACCAGGCCAGCGTTCGCGGCGAGAGCGTCGCGAAGAAGCCGGTAAACCGCGCGGCAACGTTGGGCGAGGAGTGCGGCCTGCCCGCCGGCTCCGCATCGATCGCCGCGAACAGCTTCTGCATGGCGCGCGCGGACGGCGCACCGAGGCTCTCGTTGAGATGAATGGTCTCGGCATATTCTTCGCGGATCACGGCGTGTTGCCTGGCGAGTTCGGGATCGCGGGCAAGTGCCTCGTCAACGCGGCGAGAATCGCGAGCGTTCAACGTGCCGGCCGCGTGCCAGGGCAACAGCATTTCGATTTCACCGGGCTCTTGCTCCAGTATTCTTTTGCTTGTCACCATCATGGCCAGCCTCGCTCCACGCCGGCTGCCTTCAGCAGATCGGCCAATTTCTTGCGCGCATAGAACAGGCGCGTCTTCACGGTGTTCTCCGGTATGCCAACGATTTCAGCTACCTCTTCCACGGATTTCTCATGGTGGTAGACGAGATCGACGATCTCCCGATGCTCCGCCGTAAGTGCGGTCAAACATTTGCGCAACGCTTCACTGGTATCTTTCTTCTGTACCGCCACCTCCGGATCGTCGGACGCATCCTCGATCGCATTGGCGGCCTCGTCATCCAGCTCGACGTCCTTCCTGCGGCGCAGCGCAGACAGGGCCTTGAATCGTGTAATGGCCAAGAGCCAGGTGGAAACGGCGGATCGGCCTTCAAACCTTCAAACTTGCCGGCCTGACGCCACACATCGAGGAACACCTCGCTGATGAGGTCTTCCGCGACTTGTTCGTCCCGAACGAGCCGAAGCCCGAAACGGAACACCCTGACATGGTGCCTTCCGTAGAGCACCTGCATGGCGAGCCGGTCGCCTTGAGCGATCCGAGCGATCGGGACTTCGTCCGCGGCCGCCTGTGTCGCATTCAATGGCCGTCTCGCAAGGTTGGTCGGATTGGGGTCGCTGGTGGTTCGATCGGACAGGCAAAATTTTTCAAGTTATAGCAATAGCCACCTGGAACTGTGATCTACCGCACAGAGTGCGGTCGTTGACCAGCCATCGCGGCCGGACAGGCGCGCAGGGCCGCGATTTAGGTGCCATAATACAGTAAAATTCTCTTAACGGCCCCGGCCCAAGACAAGTGGACAACCCGACCCCAACCTTATCAAGGGTTGGCGCACAAACCAGCGCCTGGACGATCGGTCTGCGCCCCGCCTTCGCAAGGGGATCGTTCAGCGCACCCCCAAGGATGCCGCACCGGCTAATTTCTACAACCAAACAAGGACAAAGCCGGCCAAGGGCGACCAAGATTTGGCTGGAAAGATACCAAACCTAAAGGCTTTGCCTCTTAGATTTTCCGGCATGTTTCCACCGATGGCGAGATCATGGACACCGCTGCGTCGCCTTTCCTGAATCCAATTGCGGACAAACTGGAAGGCGTGGGCTCGAAACCGACGGCGGCGGTGTCGTCGCGCCGCGCCACGCATCGCCGGAATTCGCTGGCGGCGCAGGTCGGAAGCTATGCGCTTGGCGCGGCTGTCTTGCTGGTCTATGTGCATACCGGCACAATTTCGATGGCCATCCCATCGGCATTCTTCCTGTGCGGCGTCGCCCTGATCGGGCTTTTTGCCGCCCTGTCCGAAACGTATTTCAACGACCATTTCGAAGATCACCATCTGACGGTGTTTCAGGTCGCCGGCCATGTCGCGATCCAGCTCGGGTTTGTGCTGGCCGCGCCCGAGATCGGATACGCTTTTCTGAACGTCCTGTTTCTGATTTTCGGAGTTGCCTCGCTGCAAATGACGCCGCGCCAGGCGGCGATTGCGTGGACTTTGACGGCGGCAGGCGTGGCTTCGGTCTTCCTGTTTACTCAGTCACCGATCGGCATGCCGGTCGCCACGACGACCGAGCGCCTTGCCGCGGCGTTGTGCTTGGTTCTCACGATCGGGCAATGCGCCTTCATCGGACTGTACGGCGACGCGCTGCGAAAGAAACTTTACAGACGCAGTTCGGAGCTACGCGAAGCTTATAATCGCATCGAAGAGCTCGCCGAACTGGACGAATTGACCGGCTCGTTCAACCGCCGCTGCATCATGCGGATGCTGCATGAAGAGACCTCCCGCGCCCATCGCTCCAGGCTCCCCTGTTCAATCGCGCTGATCGATCTCGACTGGTTCAAGCGCATCAACGATTCCTACGGGCACCCGGCCGGCGACGAAGTGCTCAGGACGTTCGCCATTACCGTTTTCGCCAACATCCGCAATTTCGACCATTTCGGCCGCTTCGGCGGCGAGGAATTCCTGCTGGTGCTTCCCGATACGTCCCATGACACCGCGGCGCTCATCCTTGATCGGCTGCGGGCGATCGTCGCCGATCTGGACTGGAGCGCGTTCTC
Organism: uncultured Alphaproteobacteria bacterium; assembly: GCA_963753875.1. Lineage (GTDB taxonomy): Bacteria > Pseudomonadota > Alphaproteobacteria > Rhizobiales > Xanthobacteraceae > Bradyrhizobium. Next base: position 10,367 of record CAVWDY010000009.1, read on the forward strand.
GCCAGACATGCGGGTGACCGTTTCAGCCGGCGTCGCGACGCTGAAACCGGACGAAACGCCGGACACTTTTCTCGCGCGCGCCGACGGCGCGCTCTATGAGGCCAAAGCACGGGGACGCAACCGCGTCGCCAACGCCTGATCCGATCTAACATTTCCCGTGGACGAAGAAAGCGTCGCCGGCCACCACGCCAGTCACTCCAGGACAGAGTCATGAGTTCGAAATCCGCCTCCAGTTCAGAAAACCTGCTTGATGAATTGCAGGCCACGCTCGCACATGGAACCGTCGCACGCCGGGTCGAAACCCTGCGCCGTGTCACCGATCTCTTCATCAACGGCGCGGTCGACTTTTCGAACGATCAGATCGCGCTGTTCGACGACGTCTTCCAGTGCCTGATTCTTCACATCGAGATTTCCGCCAGGGCACTGCTCTCCAATCGGCTCGCTCCGGTTGACCGCGCGCCGCCGCTTACGATCCGCGCGCTGGCGTTCGACGATGTGATCGAGGTCGCGGCGCCGGTGCTGTCCCAATCGGAACGGCTCGACGACGAGACGCTGATCGAGACGGCGCGCAACAAGAGCCAGGCGCATTTGATGGCGATTTCAACGCGCAGGGTGCTCAGCGGCGCGGTCACTGACGTGCTGGTGCTGCGGGGCAACGACGAAGTGGTCCACAGCACCGTCAACAATCCCGGTGCGGAATTCTCCGAGCGCGGGTTCACCCGGCTGGTCAATCGCGCGGAGGGCGACGACTACATCGCGACCTGCATCGGCCTGCGCCCGACGATTCCGCGGCACCTCTACCTGAAATTGCTTGCAAAGGCCTCCGCGACGGTACGGGCTCGGCTCGAGGCCGCCAATCCTCCGCTGGCCCGCGAAGTATCGACCGCGGTGCGGGAAGTAACACGGAGGGCGCGCTCGGCGCCATCGGCCATCACCCACGAAACGGCAATAGCGCATGCGCTCGTGAAATCCCTTTACGAAGACGGCAGGCTCGACGAGCATCAGGTGGCGGCGTTTGCCGAAGCCGGCAAATTCGATGAAGCCAACGCCGCCATCGCGGCACTTGCCAACGTGTCGGTGTCGATTGCCGAGAATATGATGGTGGAAACCCGCGCCGAGGGCGTCATGATCCTGGCAAAGATTTCGGGGATGTCCTGGACGGCCGTCAGGGCGATCATCAACATGCGCGACGATCTCTCGGGCAAGGAACGGTCCGATCTCGAAGCCTGCAAGGCCACCTACGAACGGCTGCGGCCCTCGACCGCGCAGCAAGTGCTTCGCTTCCATCGGATGCAACAGACGTCGGAACCCGCTCCGGCGGCGTGAGCCACTCTTGTCGTCCCGGCGAACGCCGGGACGACGAAGGACCAAGCGGCGACTGGATCATGATCCGATTAGGTTGAATCGGATCATGATCTCATCTCTTTGTTTGAGCATGATCTTTTCGGAAAACCGGTTCCCACTTTTCCGGATCATGCTCTAATATCGGAGCACCCTCGATCCCGCCAGCGCGCCCACGGCGGCCACAAGCGCGGTAGCGATCGTGTACCAGGTCGCCACGAACAGCGGTGAATTGTCGGTACAGTGCGAAGCATACAAGGTTGCCGCGAGTCCCGCCGACAACAGTCCGGCGATGGCGCCTGCGACCGCGGGACGCGCCGGCGCACCGTGACGCAGGCCGACCAGCGCCCCCGCCAGCAGCGGCAGCGACATCAGCGGAATGGCCGTCATGCAAACCCGCGAATTGCTGCCGATCAGGCGCGTCATCATCGGCAGGCGCTGCGGCATCATCATCTCGCCTGCGATGGCGGCTGCGAGAATTCCGGCCGGAATCAGCAGCAGCCACGCCCAGCCCCTCAGCGACGCCTCCGGCCGCGACAAATGCAGGCTCACCCCGATGGCCGAGATCGCCAGCGCCAGCGTCACGGCGAACTTCAGGCCGAAGAACGGATTGTGCATCGCCGTCATGACGTCCGGCCGAACGCCCAACTCCGCCAGGAACATCGCCATTGAAACCGGCGCCGCGGCAAGCAACGCCAGCGCCAGCACAAATCCGACCGGGCGCGCGCGGTGCAAATTATCGGCGGCGAGCGTTCGAATGAGCTGTTCGGTCTCCATTCTCATTGCTCCCGCAGTTTGGCGGTGAGGCTCGCGAGCGCGCGATGCAGCGCCACACGCACCGCGCCCTCGCTCATCGCGAATTTCGCGGCCGTATCCTTGATCGACGCACTTTCGACCGCGATCGACTGCAGGACGTCGCGCTGGCGGGCAGGAAGGGACCGCAGCTGGGCTGCGATTTCGCTCGCCGAAGCGGTCTCCGCAGCGGGTTGGTCCGGGATCGTTTCGGCGAAATCGTCGATGTTGACGAACACCCGGCGGCCGCGGCGACGCAGCGCATCGATCAATTTGTTGCGGGCGATCGCAAACAGCCAGGGGGCGAACGGCGCGTTGGCGTCCCAGGTATGCCGCTTCAGATGCACCGCCAACAAAATATCCTGCACGACGTCCTCGGATTGATCGACCGGCTGGCCCGCCCGCGCCAGCCCGCGGCGCGCCCCGGCCCTCAACACCGGCGTGACGGCCTTGAGCAGACGATGATATGCGGCACTATCGCCGGAAATGGCCTGCCGCATCAGGCTGGTCCACTCGTCTTCAATTTTGCGCACGCGCGCTCCCACACGTCAATTCGGTCGATTTTTCAATTTGTTACGCCATCGGCAGTCAATCACGGTTTCGTGATCGACAGGACCGGAAGCACGTAAATCGCGGCGTCTGGATTGGCATTCGCAACAGCAGGTTTTCGCCGGAAGGCTCATAACACCGATCGATCCGGCTGACACCCGTCCGATTGCGTTGAAGGGATTTCGCACAGGGGCGGCCGCGAATGGCCCGCTTAGGACAGCGCCGTTGCCTCGTTTTCGCCCGGACTTGTCAGAAGATTCCCTTTTTTTGCCCCGCTGCCGACATGCCCTGAGGTCTCATTTCGCTTCGGGGACTGGCAAATGGGGAGATTGCCAAATGATCATCAAAGGCAGCGGGCGCTCGGCGTTGATCCTGGCGGCGGGACTCTTTGTGTGTTTCGCAGGTCCATCGCTGGCAGCGGCGGCCGCGAACGACGCGACCGCCACGTCGAAATCGGAAAATGCCGCAGCGGCGGCAATCAAGCTCCACAAAAATCTCCGATACGGCGCGCATCATAGGAAAAGCTACGCGCACCGCAGATCCCACAAGGTTGCGTTGAAGCCCGCCGAAGGCAAGAAAGCCGTGGCGATCGATGTCGCCGACAATGGCGAAGCGTTACCCACCGTCATTCCGCCCTCGGTGGCCAACGCCAACGCGCAACTGGCCCTCCCCGGCATGCCGGGCGGCACCGCCGGGGCGATGGCGGCGCGGGCGAACGATCTTCTGCAAGCCGGGTCCGACAATCCGGCTGACGCCAAAGCCGACAACAAGGCCGACAATCAGACCCTGCTCGTCGCCGCGGACCAGCTCAACGATGTCGATCGCTCGCTGCGCGAAGGTAATTCGACAGCGGCGAACGCGGCGGTGGCCTCGGCAAATCCGCCGGCCGCTCCCGTTTTGGCAAGCAGCCAGGAAAGCTCCACCTGGGACGAGACCTCCCTGATCGGGAAAATCTTCATCGGCTTCGGCGCCCTGCTGACGATGGCTTCGGCCGTGCGGATGTTCATAGCGTGAGCCGGTAAAGCCGTCATGCCCGGATGGGCGCCATTGCGCTCACTCGGGGATGACGTGGTGCTCGTGAAATCCCCCACTTGAAGCCCACCCCGCCAGCAGGCACATTGCCGGCAGAGTGAGGCACGAGGTGAGGCGCGGGGTGGACCATGAGCACGTTCGAACACATCATTGTCGAAAGCAAAGGCGCGGTCGGTATCATCACGCTTAACCGCCCGAAGCTGCTCAACGCGCTGTCTTTCGGCGTGTTTAGCGAAATCGCCGCCGCGGTCGACGATCTCGAAGCCGACGACGGAATCGGATGCATCCTGCTGGCAGGCGGCGAAAAGGCGTTCGCCGCGGGCGCCGACATCAAGGAAATGCAGCCGAAAACTTTCATTGACATGTTCGCCAGCGATTTCCTCACGATCCGAGGCGATCGCGTTGCCAAATGCCGCAAGCCGACCATCGCCGCCGTCAGCGGATATGCGCTCGGCGGCGGCTGCGAACTGGCGATGATGTGCGACATCATCGTCGCAGCCGACACCGCGAAATTCGGCCAGCCGGAAATCACGCTCGGCACCATTCCGGGGATCGGCGGGACCCAGCGGCTGACCCGCGCGGTGGGCAAATCCAAGGCCATGGATCTGTGCCTCACCGGACGAATGATGGATGCCGCGGAAGCGGAGCGATCCGGCCTGGTCAGCCGTGTCGTGCCTGCGGACAAGCTGATGCTGGAGGCGCTGGCGATGGCGGAAAAGATCGCCTCGATGTCGCGCCCTGCGGCAGAGATGGCCAAGAGCGCCATCAACCGCGCCTTCGAAACGCCGCTCGCCGAGGGGCTCAACGTCGAACGTGATTTGTTTCGTTCCACCTTCGCGTTGGAGGATCGCTCCGAAGGCATGGCGGCGTTCATCGAGAAGCGCAAGCCGGTGAACAAAAACAGATAACACTTGTCACGTTGATAGTTTCTCCGTCATTGCGAGCGAAGCGAAGCAATCCATTCTTGTGGCCCGATGGATTGCTTCGCTTCGCTCGCAATGACGACGGTAAGCGCCATACGGTTCCCAGCGCAGGACAGCAGACAGTTCAGGCCGCTTCCAGCCGCCTGATTTCCGTCTCGAACGCAAAGCGCAGTTGCGCGCCCTCGTCGTCGGGCAGCCAGTTCGTCATCTGCGGAAAGATGGTTCGGTAAAGCAGCACCGTCTTCGGCTCCCACGGCAGCTTCTGCGCCGCGCGGGCTTCGGCGAGAATCTTGTAGAGTTCGGCACGCACCAAGTAGGTGCGCAGTCCGCCCGCCGGGACGACGGCCGCTTTACCCCGCCCGGCTCCGCGCCAGCGCGGCGCTGAGCAGCGCGCGGTACGCGCGTTCGGAAAGGTTCGCGGGACGGTCGAGGCCGAGCCGTGCCAGGCATTCACGGTCGGCCGCGTTCGGGGTGTGCGTCAAACCTTGCCACAACAATCCCGCCAGACGCAGCGGCGCGCGTTCCGCGTCCTGCAGGATGAGCAAAGCCGGAAGCAGGCGCTGCTCGGCGTCGGTGAAATCGCTGCCGAACGGAAACGACGGCAGCAGGCCAGCCTCGCGGGCGGGTCGCAGCGCGTTCGCAATCCGCTCCGGATAATTTTCGCGATGCGCCACCGGAATCTCATAGTTCTTCAGGAGCTTGCCGGCATCCTTGGCCTGCCGCACCAGTTCGTCCTGAAAGCGCGAATCCGCAACCCGCAGCATCGCCGCGATCACATCGGTATCGGACTTGCCCCTGAGATCGGCGACGCCGTATTCGGTGACGACGATATCGCGCAAATGCCGCGGGATGGTCTCATGGCCGTAGCTCCAGCGAATGTTCGATTGCGGCCCGCGGCCGGCCTGCCGCGTCGCCTCGACCGTGAGGATCGAGCGCGCGCCGTGCAGCGCGAATGCCTGCGCCACGAAATTATACTGCCCGCCGACCCCGCTCACGACCTGTCCGTTTTCGAGGCCATCGGAATTCGCCGCCCCCATCAAGGTCGCCATCATGGCACTGTTGACGAAGCGCGCGTCGACGCGGGCGGCGCGTTTTCTGTCCTCGTCGCCATAGAGCTCGTTGGTGAAGGATACCGGCATCATCTCGATCCGCGCACTCTGGTCGGGCGTCATTTCGCGCAAGCTCCGATAGAACGATTTCGGCCCGAGAAAAAACGCGCCGTGCAGCACGACGCCATCAACCTCGCGTTTGAGAATGCCGGCGTCGATCAGGCCGAGAAACGCGGCGAACACCATCTCGCTGACGCCATAGAGGCCCTTGTCGAACGATCCGGTATCCAGCCCTGCGAGTTGTTCCGGTCCGGGCAAAAGCCGCTTCATGATACCCTGATATTGCGCATTGTCGCGATGACGAACGATCAACCCCTGCGCCAGCGCATCGCCAACCTGCCCGATGCCGATCTGCAACGTGCCGCCGTCGCGTACCAGGCCCGCGGCGTGAAGACCGATGGCGTATCTGGTATCGGTGATCGGCTCGGACGGCGGCGCGAACAGCGGGAAATCGGTCGCGGGGCCATCGAGCACCGCGCTGAATTCCTCCCCCGGCAGATCCCCCGCGCCCGGCATGAACGGCAGTTCGGAATTGACTTGCCCGATCAATTTGAACGAGGCGCGGCCCTCAGTGCGCGCCCGCAGGATATCCAGCGTGGTGTCGGTATTGCAGCTCAGGCTGTAGCGGGTGACGCCATCGACAACGCGCCTGGCCACCAATTGGGTGACGACGTTCAGCCCGCGCGCCAGCAGATACGACGAAGCATGGGTATAATTGGCGGAGATGTAATGCTGCTGTGCGAACGGCACGTGCAGCCACCTGCCCGCCAGAAAGAAGAATTCGATCACCTGAATATTGGGTGGCAACGCATTGGCGCGCAACGCATCGGCATAGGTCAGATCGGGATAGCCGCCAAACAGACGGTCGATCACCGGCGCGACGAAGCGCCACTGGACCAGATTCTTCGGTTTCGGCTTTTGCAGCGTCAACGCGGTGAAGAACGTCAGATTGATCGACCGGTCCGCGGCCGCGCGCGCATAGAGCGCATTGGCGATGTGGTTGGCCTTGCCGAGCCCGAGCGGCAAGCCAACCACCAGATCGGTCCCGACGTCGCGGATGATGTCCTCCGCGATAGCCTCGGGATCGGAAAACAATTTCGGCATACATTTTCCTTACCGAGCGATACAAGCCGGGATAGCCGGCGGCTTTCGAAGAATTGCAGCTTACAATATTTTGGAGCGTGATGAGATTAGATCGAGTTTGCGGCGACGACGGAAGTCCACTCGCTCTCCCCGTTCTTCACGGGGAGAGGGTTGGGGTGAGGGGCTCTATCGACAGACTCGGACTCGCGGAGAGTCCCCCTCACCCGGCGCTTCGCGATAGCCGAAGTTTCTCTTCGGCGTTCTACTAAGAGGACGGCCGCCGAAGGCGGCCGATGCTCTCCCCGCAAGCGGGGCGAGGTAACAACCCGCGCATATGCCGATTCAACCAAAAGCCGTCATGCTCTAGCATTTTGCCGGGATGGGAGTTGATCGTGAAGGGATTTGCGGAGGGTTGACAATATCTCGGCTGGCTGAATTCGCACCGCTGCGATATCAAATTGATCAACGGATGGGCGTTAAGCTGGCCCAGGAATTCTGCAAGCGCCTAACTTCACGGGGAAAGACCACGATGATGAAATTGTATTACGCGGCGCATACCTGCGCGCTGGCATCTCACATCGCGCTCGAGGACGCCGGCGCCGAATATTCGACCGTGCGGATCGACTTCGCCGCAGAGGAGCAGCGCAAGCCGCAATATCTCGCCATCAATCCCAAAGGGCGCGTCCCGGCCCTGATCACCGAGAGGGGAATACTGACGGAGACGCCCGCGATGCTCGCCTTCATCGCCCAGAGCTTTCCAAAGGCGAAGCTCGCGCCGCTGGACGATCCCTTTGCCTTTGCCGAGGTGCAGGCCTTCAACAGCTATCTGTGCGCGACGTTGCACGTGGCCCATGCCCACCGGATGCGCGGATACCGCTGGGCCGACGATCCGGCCGCGATGGAAGCGATGAAACGCAAGGTGCCGGACTCCGTCGGCGCCTGCTACGAGCTGATCGAGAGCAAAATGCTTCGCGGGCCATGGGTGATGGGCGATAGCTATACGATCTGCGACCCCTATTTATTCACGGTCGCGCAGTGGATGGAGGGTGACAGCGTTGATCCCGCGCGATTTCCGAAGGTCAGCGATCACCGGCAGCGAATGTCCGAAAGAGCCGCCGTCCGCAAGGCCATCGCAGAGGAGCTCGGCTGAACGGGATGAGGTGGCACAGGCCGGACGTGATCGGGAGGCTCTTGCAGACCGCTCAGGAACAGTTCACGCTGGCGGTAATCAAAAGGCGCGGAACAAGCGCGGAATGGGGGGAAAACTGATGGCGATTGCGGAAGGTACGCAGGCAATCGAGCGCCGGACCATCGCCAAGGTATCCTGGCGGCTGCTGCCGCTGGTCGCGCTGGCCTACTGCATTGCCTATATCGATCGCAGCAATATTTCGTTCGCCGCGCTCACCATGAACAAGGACCTCGGCTTCAGCGCTTACATCTACGGGTGGGGTGCGGGAATCTTCTTCTTTGGCTATTTCCTGTTCGAGATTCCGAGCAACCTGGTTCTGGAAAAGGTCGGGGCGCGGATCTGGATCGCGCGGATCATGATCTCCTGGGGGATCATCTCCGGTCTTACCGCCTTCGTCACGGGCACCACAAGTTTCCTGGTCATTCGCTTCCTGCTCGGGGCGGCGGAGGCCGGGTTCTTCCCCGGCATGATCCTGTACTTCACCTACTGGTTTCCCTCCGAATATCGCGGCCGGGTGATCTCGACGCTGTTTATCGCCCAACCGGTCGCCAACGCGGTCGCCTCCATCGTCTCCGCCGCCATTCTTGAAATGGACGGCGTGCTCGGGATCAAGGGCTGGCAGTGGATCTTCATCATCGAGGCATTGCCCGCGGTGCTGCTCGGTTTTGTCATACTCAGGGTAATGACGGACCGGCCGGGGCGCGCCGACTGGCTTACCGCGGAGGAGAAAACCTGGCTGCAGACGCGGATCGACGGCGAAAATCGTCAGGTCGAAAGCGCCGGCCGCCTGACGTTAATGCGGGCACTGGCCGACCCCCGCGTCGTCGCGCTTTCGGCGATCTACCTGATGAGCGTTACCGCGAACTACGGCATCGTTTTCTTCATGCCGCAAATCATCAAAGGCATCGGCCTCACCAACATGATGACCGGCCTGGTGTCGTCGGTGCCCTACATCATCGGCACCATCGGCCTGATCGCCTGGGGCTGGTCATCCGACCGCAACAAGGAGCGCCGCTGGCATTTGATCGTGGCCTCGACCGTTGGCGCCCTGGGTCTGGCCTTCGCGGCATGGTCGGGCGCTTCTTATTGGGCGCTGCTTGGAATGTCCGCCGCCACCGTCGGCATTTACGGCTCGCGCGCCGCTTTCTGGCCGATGCCCTCGATGTTCCTGACCGGCACGGCAGCGGCGGGCGCGATCGCGCTGATCAATGCCACGGGGAATCTTGGCGGCTATTTCGGCCCCTTCATCGTCGGCTGGATCAAGGATTCCACCAACAGCTTTGAAGCCGGGCTATATTTCCTGGCCGCCTGCTCGCTCGCATGCGCGGTCATCACCCTCTTTGCCGCGCGTGCGGCGGGCGATCCCGCCGCCATGGCGCGCGCGAACGCAGCCGCCGCGGCCGAATAGAACCAAAAAAAAGCCGAATAGAGGAGACACCCCCCATGCTCAATAGACGAAATCTTCTGCTTGCCTCAATTGCCGCCGGAGTAGCCATGCCCAACCGAACCGCGCTTGCAAAGGCGTCACAACCCTCGACGCCGGTGAACTTCGACGTTCCCACCGGGGCCTGCGACTGCCACACCCACATTCACGGCGATCCCGAAAAGTTTCCGTTCTTCGCCGGCCGGGTCTACACGCCCGAGCCGGCTTCCCCCGAAGAAATGGCGGCGCTGCACAAGGCGCTACACATCGAACGCGTGGTGATCGTGACACCGAGCGTCTATGGAACGGATAATTCGGCAACCCTGTTCGGCATCAAGTTCCGTGGTAACACCGCGCGCGGCGTTGCCGTGATCGACGACAAGACAAAGGACGGCGATCTTGATGCGATGGGACAGGCGGGCATCCGCGGCATCCGGATCAATCTCGCAACCAGTGGCGTCAACGACCCCGGCGTGGGACGCGCGCGCCTGCAGGCCGCGATCGAACGCATGAAGGCGCGCGGCTGGCATATCCAGATCTATACCAATCTTGCTTTGATCCCGGCGATCAAGGATCTCGTCGCCAGTTCTCCGCTCCCGGTGGTGTTCGACCATTTCGGCGGCGCGGAGGCATCGCTCGGTCTGGAGCAGCCGGGCTGGGCGGATCTCGTGGAGCTGGTGCGGACCGGCAAGGCCTATGTGAAAATTTCCGGCGCCTACCGGTTATCGAAGCTCGAGCCCGACTATCCCGACGCCACACCGTTCGCCCGCGCGCTGATCGCGGCGAACGCCGACCGCATCGTCTGGGGCACGGATTGGCCGCATCCGAATTCAACGACACCGCCGGGCAAGAAGCCGACCGATCTGACGCCGCTGTTTCAGATTGCCGACGGCCGTCTGTTCAACCAGCTGCCGGTATGGGCGCCGGACGCTGGCGTCCGCAAAAAGATCCTGGTCGACAATCCGGCCAAGCTCTACGGATTCTGAAGGTCGGCCCGCGATGCCGCCTGCTCCATTTGCCGGAGCATTTCCTGAGGATAGGCGCGCAACCAATTGGCGGCCTTGCGCAATCCGCCGAAGGGAAACAGATGGAACCCGGCAATCGACGCCGTCGCGGTTTGCGGCGCCGATTGCAAACCGCGCACGACGTCGTCAGGCCCGGTATCGGTCAAAAGCCGGCCGAAACGGCCGATCTGGCTACGCAGCGACCGCATCGAATTACCGATGCCGCAGCGAAGTGCAAATTTCGTCAACGTGGCAGGGCTCGCCGGACCGGCAAGACCGACGATGACGGGAAGGTTGACGCCGCGCGCATCGAGTTCGCCGATCCATCCGAGGATCGGCGCGCTTTCGAAGCAGAACTGCGTCATGACATCGACGTGGATTTTGGCCTGCTGCCCCCAATCGCGCCATGCTTCGAACCCTGTTAAGGTGCTGGCCGCTGTCAAATAGGGATGGCCTTCGGGATGGCCGGCCACGCTTAACCGCGCGATGCCGCACCCCTCGATCAATCCGCTGGCGCAAACATCGAGGCTCGACCGATACGGGCCCTTGGCAGCCGCGACGTCGCCGGCAATCAGAAGAACGCGCGTGACATCCGCCTCGCCCCGTGCCCGCGCCAGAAAGTCCTCAAGTGCCTCGCGCGACGGCATTTCGCGCGCGGCGATATGGGGCACCGGATTGAAACCGGCGCGGCGCAACGCGGCAGCCGTCTCGACATTGTGGCGATAGTTGTCGCCGGGCAGGAAGGTGATCGTCACGTCTGTGCCGGGACGGAAATTGTCCCGTAACTCCGCCAGCTGATTTCCGCGCGATGAAACCTCGACGGAGGCCGCCGACAGCAGCGCGGCCAGTTCGCCAGACGAAGCATGATCAGGTGCGGTCATGGCTCAATCCCGGGATTTCTAGGCGCGGCGGTGCGAAACCACATAGGTTTCATCGTTGAACCACAGGCCGCCGTACTTTTTCAGCACCCGGTCGGTAGCTTCGAGGTAGCGGCCATCGCGAACGACCTCCGACAGCCTGACATCCTCGATCTGCGCGACGTAGATCGCGGCATTCCAGGCGGCGAACAGGGTAGACGTTCCGATCGGACCGCTGACCTCGTCCGGAAGCGTGTGCATGTGATAGCGAAAGATCGAACGGGCATCGGAGGAAGCGTTGAAATTGTAATGCCTCGCCGCCGTGCCCAGCTCATGCTTGACCTGACGCAGGATAGCGTAGCGATCGGTCTTGAAGGGATCGTCGCCCGGCCAGACCGCTTCGATGATCTCGATGCCGGGGTCGTTGCCGTGCGAATGGATGCCGACCAGCCGGCCGCCGGGCCGCAGCGACCGGACCAGCGGGGTCACCACCTTCGAGGCCTTGAATTCGACGCTCGCCCGCGCCCGATAAGGCTGCGAGGCGATGACCAGATCGTAGTCGGCCATCACGCGGCCCGGCCGCGGCATGATCGGATCGAGCAGAAACGAGTGATCCTCTCGCCGCAATGTCAGGATAATGGGGCGCATATAGACCGGATTGCCCGTGGTCGGACTGATCCCGGCGCGCCAGTTTTCGGCCAAAAACCCCTCGAGTTGTCCGATCTGTTCGGCAAAGCCGTGCGCGGTATTGCCCGACAGCGCGACGTCCTTCCAGATCAGGCTTTGCGCCGAGGTCGCTGAGCGCGGGGTCAGCCAGGGCGCCTCGGCATAATAGAGATTGGTGATGACCAGCACCGTGGCCGGGTGCTCGAACAGACGGTCCGCCATCTTTTCGAGCATCAGTCGCACGTCCTCGTAACTGATCTCCTTGGCAACGACATAGAGCGGCATGGTCGGGAAGCGGGCGTGCACCGCCCGCATCACGCGCGACAGCACGGTGCCGTCGCCGACGCCCGCGTCGAAGATCCGAAGCGCCGGCGGCGACGGCTGCAGATTGCCGAGTTCGAGCGAGACCCGGTTGGCGATCTCGGTCTTTTCGCTGCAGGTCGAGACGAACAGGAGATATTTCTGCCGGTTGTCGAAGAACCGGAAGCCGGGCGGTGCGATGTCGGCGATTGCGCCGTCGACCGGCTTGTTGGCCGCGGACGGCTCGCTTCGTGCGGACGATGTCGCGCCGCGACGCTCGGACAGGTAGGCGCGGACCTTGTCGAGCGTGCCGGTGGTGATCCTGGCGCCGTCGCGCAACCGCGATACCAGCTTGCCATCGTTGACGACCAGTCGTCCGAAGGTGGATTCCGCGGTTTTCGTCGCGCGGCAATAGTCCCGGATCTCTCCCAGAATCTGATCGGAAGTCTTGGTTTGAGTTTGGCGTTCCGCGATCCGCAATGGCAACCTCCTGCGGTTTCATCCCTGGACGCAATCAAGGGACGGCCGGCACGTCGCGTCAACCACAATCAGAGTGGGCAGGAGTTGTGGGCACATGCCCAAAATGGTTACCATTGCGGCGGGTGACTGCCGAGCGGCATCGCCGGGCGCACCCAGAATGCGGGCGTTTTCGACAACTCCGCCGAATGACGGATGGACCGCAGCGGGCCAAAGCCGGAAGCCACCTCTTCCACAAAGGGGCTGACCGCCTCACCCGTCAAGTCTTCGGTCTTGAGACCATCGGCAACCCGGCCGAGATTCCACAGCCATCGTCCGGTCTGCGCCAGCGACACACGGACATGCCAGCTGCCGCCTTCGCTGCCCTGGCGCGCCTTTGCCATCATGGCGCCGAACGCCATCAGATAGCCGGTGGCGTGATCGAGCATCTGTGCCGGCAATTCCTTCGGCCCATCGACGCCGGCGGCCTGGCCCTCGGCGTGGTTGAAGCCGGTCGTGGTCTGCACCAGCGAGTCAAAGCCGCGGCGTTCCGCCCACGGCCCGGCGTGGCCATAGGCGGAGAGCGAGGCGAAAACGATGCCCGGATTGATCCGCGCTGCCTCCTCCGGCGAGAAGCCGAGGTTAGCCAGCGCCCGCGGCCGATAACCTTGCGAGAAAATATCCGCAGTGGCCAGCAGATCGCGCAATACGCCCCTTCCCTGCTCGCTCTTGAGTTCGACAAAACTCGTCAGCTTGCCGCGGCCGGTATCGATCGTCAGCCAGGGAATCGCCGGCAGATCGGGACCCGAAATCAACAGCACGTCGGCGCCGTGCGCAGCGAGCGTGCGGCCCGCGACGGGACCCGCGATCACCCGCGACAGATCGAGCACCCGCAGGTCCGCAAGCGGACGGTCGCCGGCGGGCCATGGTTTTGGCGCGGCCTCACCGATTTTTTCGATGGTGATCAAAGGCAATGCGGCCAGCGCGCTGGCGTGCGGCAGCTCCGACCATTCGTCGTGTGAGCGCATCATCGCGACCACGCCGCCCGCGGCATAGGCCGCGGTCTCGAAGGCCTCGGCGTCCCATTGCATCAGCGCGGCCTGAACGTCGTCGCGTTCCGCCTTGCAGTTCAGAACCCGGCACACGGCTTCGCGGTGATGGGGGAAATTGGTATGCAGCCGCACAAAGCGCCGATCGCGGGTCTTGTAGACGCCAGCGATGACATCCCAGGCCGGCGGAGGCGGCTTGCCATCGACGCGCAGGTAACGCTCGCTGCGGCATTCGACCACGGCGTGACGCATGTCGACCGCGACATCCTGGCCTTGCCCGCTGCGCAATTTCCAAATATGCGCGGCAGCAAGCCCGGCCGCGGCGATGCTGGCTTGCGCCGCGGCGGCGACGCGAAACGACGACGGCAGCTGCGGCTCTTCTCCGGTCAGGGTGACGGCATCGAGCGCGGCAGGCTCGCCGCCGGCGGAAATCCAGAGGTCGGCCAGGATTTCGCGGGGCGTTTGCATGGGGGATTCCTTGGGGGACGTCGGCTGCATCTATACCACCAGCTGTCATCATCCGCGAATGCGGCTTCACCGTCATTGCGAGGAGCCAACGGGTCGCGCGAATGCGCGCCCGATGACAGGCTCCGCGACGAAGATTCCATACCTGCTTTTGCGGCCAGATGGATTGCTTCGCGGAGCCTGTCATCGGGCGGCGCTTTGCGCCGACCCGTTGGCTCGCAATGACGGCTGGTCCTCAATGAAAATCCCGCGAGGGCGGCAGGATGCGCACGTTGCGGGGATGGCGGATTTTCTGGGCCGGATGGTCCGGATGCTCACGAGGATCGTCATTGAGCGGCTCGATCAGTGCGGGACCAACCGGCACCGCAGGTTTCCGGCTGAACGCGTCATTGGCGAGACCGACGAGATCGCGGGAGCAATCGAACAGTCTTTCGGCGACGAGATGCACGACCTTTTCCGGGCTGCTTTGAATATAGCCTTCGACCAGCACCAGCCGCGCGCCCATCACTTCTTTCCGAAAACGTTCCATCACCTTCGGCCACACCACGATATTGGCGATGCCGGTTTCATCCTCCAGCGTCATGAAGACGACGCCCTTGGCGCTGCCCGGACGCTGGCGCACCAGCACCACGCCGGCACAGCGGACATATTGCCGGTCATTGGCATCGGAGACCGCTGCGCAGGCGATGACGCGTTCGCGCTCAAACCTCGGCCGCAAAAATTCCATCGGGTGGCCCTTCAGCGACAGCCGGATGGTCTGATAATCCGCCACCACATGCTCCGACAGCGGCATCAACGGCAGCGGCTCTGCCGCTTCATCCGGCTGCTCGCGCGCGGCGGCCGTTTCGAACAGCGGCAGCGGTATGTCGTCGGGCAACCGCCGCACCGCCCAAAGCGCTGCGCGGCGGTCGAGCCCGAGGGAGCGAAACGCATCGGCGTCCGCCAGCAAAATCAGCGCACGCTTGGGAAGCGCGGTGTCGCGGGCAAAATCCTCCAGCGAGGTAAAGGGACGGCGCTTCCGTGCGGCGACGATGCGCTCGGCCCAGTCGGTCTTTACCTCTCCCGCTTGCGGGGGGCGAGACGAGCGAAGCTCGCTCTTAGGTCGCATCGCATCGAAAGATGCGATGCGGGTGGGGGAAGCTCTATCCACTCGAACAGTGCGAATCGTGGAGACACCCCCACCCCAGCCCTCCCCCGCAAGCGGGAGAGGGAGCGCAGTCCCTTCGCGGTTGACCAAATGGGATTCTGCTTCTGGCGCATCTCCGATGCGCAATTGCGCATCGGAGAAAGACGCCTGAATTCGTTTCAACCGCTCCTCGTCCGGGTCGCGCCATCTGAATCCGTCGATCTGGCGAAAACCGAGCCGCACGGCGTGATGCTCCCCGCTTCTCTCCTCCAGCGTATTCTGGGCGTAGCTGAAGGACACATCGATCTCGCGCACCTCGACGCCGTTCTTGCGCGCGTCGCCGACGATCTGCGCCGGCGCATAGAAACCCATCGGCTGCGAATTCAGCAACCCGCAGCAAAATGCATCGGGATGGAAATGCTTCAGCCATGACGAGACATAGACGAGCTGCGCAAAGCTCGCGGCGTGACTTTCCGGGAAACCGTAACTGCCGAATCCCTTGATCTGGTCGAAACAGTTCTTTGCGAATTGCGGGGCGTAACCGCGCGCGATCATGTTGTTGACCATCTTGGCTTCGAATTTTCCGATCGTGCCGACATTGCGGAACGTCGCCATGGCGCGGCGCAGGCCATTGGCCTCCTCGGAGGTAAATTTCGCGGCCTCGATGGCGATCCGCATCGCCTGCTCCTGGAACAGCGGCACGCCGAGGGTCTTGTGCAGGACCCTGCGCAATTCATCCTTGTCGCCGTGCGCCGGCGATGGCGACGGATAGACCACCTTCTCCTGGCCATTGCGCCGCCGAAGATAGGGATGCACCATGTCGCCCTGGATCGGGCCGGGACGCACGATGGCGACCTCGATCACGAGATCGTAAAACACCCGCGGCTTCAGGCGCGGCAGCATGTTCATCTGCGCGCGGCTTTCGACCTGGAACACGCCGAGCGATTCACCCCGGCACAGCATGTCGTAGACCGGCGTCACGTCCTGGGGGACAGTCGCCAGTTCCCAACGCTCGCCCTTATGGTCCGCGATCAGATCGAAACATTTGCGGATGCAGGTCAGCATCCCCAGCGCCAGCACATCGACCTTCATCATGTTGAGCGCATCGACATCGTCCTTGTCCCACTCGATGAAGGTGCGGTCGTCCATCGCGGCATTGCCGATCGGCACGTAAGTATCGAGCCGGTCCTGCGTCAGCACATAACCGCCGACATGCTGCGAGAGATGGCGCGGAAACTCGATCAGCTCGGCGGCGAGTTCGACCGCGCGCTCGACCATCGGGTTTTGCGGATCGAGCCCCGCCTGCTTGACCTGCTTTTCGTCGAGGCCCTTGCCCCAGCTCCCCCACACCGTATCCGCCAGCGCCGCCGTCACATCCTCGGTCAGCCCCAGCGCCTTGCCGACGTCGCGGATCGCGCTGCGCGGCCGGTAGTGAATGACGGTGGCGATGATCGCCGCGCGGTGCCGGCCGTATCGCCGGTAGACATATTGCATCACCTCCTCGCGCCGCGAGTGCTCGAAATCGACGTCGATGTCGGGCGGCTCCAGCCGTTCCTTGGAAATGAAGCGCTCGAACAACAGATCGACCTTGGTCGGATCGACCGAGGTCACATCGAGCACATAGCAGACGGCCGAATTCGCCGCCGATCCCCGGCCCTGGCAGAGGATTTTCTGCTCGCGCGCATAACGGACGATATCGTGCACGGTGAGAAAGTAATGCGCGTATTTGAGCTTCCTGATCAGGCGCAATTCCTTATGCAAAACCTTTTTGGTCTTGGGTGAAATCCGGACCGGAAATCTTTTATGCGCGCCCTGCCAGGTCAGATCTTCCAGATGACGCTGCGCGGTCTTGCCCGGCGGCACCGGCTCGTCGGGATACTGGTATTTGAGCTGATCGAGCGAAAAAACGATGCGGCCGGCAAACCGCATGGTTTCCGCAATCGCCTCCGGCACGTCGCGGAACAGCCGCGCCATTTCATCCGCGGGCTTGAGGTAACGTTCGGCATTGGCTTCAAGGCGCCTGCCGATGGCCTCGATGGTCGTCTTCTCGCGGATGCAGGTCAGGACATCCTGCAACGGCCGGCGCGACGGATGATGATACAGCACTTCATTGGTCGCCAGCAGCGGCACGCCGGCGGATGCAGCGATGCGATGCAGCCGCGCAAGACGGCGCCGGTCGTCGCCCCTGTGCAACAGGCTCGCCGCCAGCCATACGCCATTCGCGCGGCTCTGCCGCAGCCGATCCAGCACCTCAGATGCCTTCGCTTCCTCGAAGCGATGCGGCAGCGCGAGGGTGAGAAGCTGCCCTTCGGCGAATTCCAGGAGGTCGTCGAGCTTGAGGTGACACTCGCCCTTCAAGGTATCCTCGCCGCGCTTGCCGCGGGTGAGCAACTGGCATAGCCGGCCGTACGCCGCGCGATCGCGTGGGAAAGCCAGGATATCCGGCGTATCGTCGATAAAGACGAGCCGCGATCCGATCAGAAGCCTCGGCCTGTATTTGACGGCGGGATTATCGAGCTCCTTGTAAGCCCGCACCACGCCGGCCAGCGTGTTGCGATCGGCGATGCCGATGACGGGAAGACGCAGGTGGCTCGCCTGATGCACGTAATCCTGCGGATGCGACCCGCCGCGCAGGAATGAAAAATTCGTCGTGATCCCGATTTCCGCGTAAGCTGGTGGAGTGAATTTGACATTCGCTCCCCCGTGGCCCCGCGCTCGTGATGCGAATGTCAAAATTCAAAACTCCACTAGAAAACCTGTATTTGCCAGTGGTCCTTTGATTCCAACATTTGCAAAAGTACCTGCCACACCGGGATGCAAATGTTAGAATCGGACCACTAGAGCGGGATGGCTTTTGGTTGAATCGGTCGACGCACGAGTTCAATCACCTCGCCCCGCTTGCGGGGAGAGGTCGGAGTCGCGCGTAGCGCGACTCCGGGTGAGCGACAGGTGTCTCAAGCTGACGTGGATATCGCGGAAAAATGCCCCTCACCCCAACCCTCTCCCCGCGAAGAGCGGGGAGAGGGAGAAGAAGTCGGCCGCCGCTGCACCTCCAACTCGATCTAATCTCATCATGCTCTAGCGTCATGCGAACAATCCATGCATGAACCAGTTCGGCTGCACGGCCCTGCCCTCTTCCTGGACGATCTCGCGGTCATAAAGCCCGTCGCGATAAAGCCAGAACCGCAAACCCGCCTCGTCCTCGACGCGGAAATAATCCCGCGTCAGCGTCACGCTTTCCGCGCGCCACCACTCCATGGCGACGCGCTCGGGACCTTCGGCGCGGACCACGGCGTGGCTGGCGCGGCGCCAGACAAACCGCGCGGGCGGGCCATCCGGCACCTGCGCGATGACTTTGATCTGTTCCGGCCGCTCGAACAGCCGCAACGGCCGCAATGGCGGCTCGCCTGCCGCGCGCGCCGGCCAGACGGCGTGCGCGGCGGCGGCCAGATGATGCTGCGCCGATACAGCCAGCACCGCGCGCTCCGGAATATGGGTGTCCTGCGGCAGGTGCACGACCACGCGCTTTCCCCCGATGCGCGCAGCGATGCGATCGATCAATGCGGCCAGTTCGTCATTGTCGTGCACATTGGCGTCGAGATCGCGCTGCTGCTGCACGACGATTTCGGTGCGGCTGGCGGACAGACGAATGAGATCGAATCCGAAACCGGGATCGAGCGGATCGCTTAAAGCATCGAGCCGCTCGCGAAACAGCCGGTCGATCACCTCTCCCCTGGTCACGGGCTGTCCGGTATCGACCGCAATCGTGCGGACCGTGCCATCGGTGCGGAAGAAACAGGCTTCCAGCCGCCGCGCGCCCTTGCCCTGCTGGCCCATCGCCGCGACCAGCATCGAGGCCAACCCCGACAAGGTCGCCGCGATCACCGCTTCGGTCGCCACCGGCTCGGCGAACCGCTTTTCCACGATGTAATCCGGCAGCGGCTGGCGCGGGCAGATCGGCGCATCGCTCTGCCCCAGCGCCTGTTCCAGCAGCGTCGTGAAACCGGCGCCAAATCTGGCGGTGATTTCATGCCGCGCGCGATCAGCCACATCGCCGATGGTTTTCAAGCCGGCGCGGCGCAGGCCCGTGACCACGGCCGCGTCAGCGCCGAGCGCCGACACCGGCAGCGGCCTGACCGCATCGGCTTCCTCGCCTGCGCGGATAATGCGGCCATGGGCATGACGGGTCAGCGTCCGCGCGCACACGGCGGTGCCGGCGACGGCGGCGCTGACCGCAAACCCCTGCGCGGTCAATACGCCGCACACAAGCCGCATCATCGCGGCCTCGCCGCCGAACAGATGCGCGCAGCCGGTGATGTCGAGAAACAGGCCGTGCGGGGGATCGAGCGCCACCAGCGGGGTGAAGCGGTCGCACCAGTCAGCAATGGCGTTCAGCGCGTCGATATCGGCGGCTTCATCGGCATCATACACCTGCACCTGAGGGCAGATGGCGCGGGCATTGGCGAGCGGCAGGCCGACATCGAGGCCAAGACGCGCGGCCGCGTCGTCGAGCGCAAAAATCTGCAGCGCGTTGTTTTGCCTGGCGACGACGATGCTGGGGTTTAACGCATTTTCTTTACCCGAACCGGTAACCACTTCGCTTGAAAGCGTTTTCGCCTCGTACCCGAGTTGGCGCTTGATGCGGTCGATGGGCAGGCGCGGCAGCCACAGGCTGAGGATACGCCGCCGGTTTTCCGAAAAGGCACTCATCACATTTCCATTCCATGATCCAGCGGCCGACAGGGCCATGACGGTTGCGGACAAGTTGCGCATCGAGCAGGGGCGCGCCCCACGCGCTGCAAGGCGCCTGCGCCGCCGGCGGCGAATGCGCCGCGCGCACGATCCATCTGGTCTCGGCCGTCGACGGCTGGGGCTCCGCCGCCATCCGCAGCACCAGGCCGGTCACGCCCGAGGCCTGCGCCGCCAGTGTCAGTTTGCGGCTGGCGACGAGGTCGAGCTGCCGCGCCTCGCCCCAGACTTCCAGCACGACGACGCCGACCGCATCGCAGGCCAGCGCGTCGGCGGCCGTCCGCAACGCGCTGTCCACATCGGCCGCGCGCACCGACACGAGAAGGCGCGGATCGAGACCGAGTTCGGCCAGCCCGCTCATCGACACCGCGCCCGATTCCATCTCGGTGAAATCCTGCCGTATCCACACCAGCGGCCGGTGTGGAAGTTTCGTTGCAGACACCCGCCCCGCGACCCCTGCAACAAAACCGGTCGCCGCGGCGCTCTGCCGGCCGGCATCCGCAAACACTTCGTGCATCGCCCCCAAAGCGAGACCGCCCTGCAGCGTCGCGTCGGCATCCGCATGCCCGAGCGCCACCCGGCGCGGTGAATACGCCTCGCCCTGCGCCTCGATGCGCTCGATACTGCCGCGCAGGGTCGCAAGCGCGCTCGTGCGTGCGCCGGTCATGCGCCGCTCCTCTCGAAAGGTTGGGACCGCTTTCAGGTTCACAGAGGGAGAACCCGAAGCCGGCTTATTTGTTCATGATATGTTCTAATATAAAGCTAACATCGGCGGGAGAGTCAATCGGGATTAGCGAGCATATTTTTCCTGAGCAATCCCAATGGGATCGAGGGAGCGCTTGGTGCCTGCCCGCATTGAGCCGCGCCCGCACCGCGACGTTCTTTCTGGCCTGTATGGCGGCCCTAGAATTAGAGCAGGTAACGCTAGATGAAATTTAGCCGCCAGCGCTCCGAATGCCTTGGTCCAACAATTTGATGATGTCCGCCCGGATAGCATCTAAAAGCTCAACGTCCGTAATATTTCTACAGGCCCCCAAATATTGTGAGATAGGATTGTGAACTCCTATGCCGTTTGCGTGCGCGAGGCGCGTGGCAGCATCCGCGCGCGATTGCCAAGCGTTTAGAGCGTCACACGACAAACTCTCTTTTTTGATACTTAGCAGATCGCCGCGCGCCTTGATTAATCCTTCCATGGCGTACCTACGAACACCGCTTGGTTGCGGTGCCGGCTTCGATTCCATGCCAGCAGATTCTGGCTTCTGCGGAGGAATCGGTGATGGAGGAGGCGGCTGAGATGTTTCCACAACTTTCGGCGCAGTTTGCGGCCAAAAATACCAAGCTGCCCCACCACAAAAGATGAGTGCGCCGATCGCCATGATAATTACGGGGCCGATCACCGCTTTTCGTTTTCCCTCTTCATGAAGAGAAACAACAACTACCACGGCGATTGTTGCTAAGAACACTGCTATACCGCCCCAAAATAGGGCGGCTGAAGCTATCGGTCCTAGGTGGAGATATTCAGGTGCCGCCATCATGGCAACACCAAAAGCTGGACCGGCAATCCAGCCAGACTGGATAGCTATGTGCCGGTCTACTGACATCATAGTGAAGCCTCCCCGGGTATATTATCTCAGGTAGAGGCGCTTCAGAACGCCATAGCTTTGATAACACCGGGCTCTTTCCCCGGTATTATGCAGCAAAATCAACTTTACGGCTGTTTGAACCGCGCGGTGGCGTTTGCGCCATAATACCGGAAAATCCCATGGCGACAGCCTCATCCAGCCTCCAGACCCTGCGCGAAGAGGCCGCCCATTGCCGCGCCTGCCCGCTCTGGAAAGACGCGACCCAGACCGTATTCGGCGAAGGCCCGGCGCATGCGCGAGCCGTGCTGGTCGGCGAGGCGCCCGGCGACAAGGAAGACCTTGTCGGCAAACCGTTCGTGGGACCGGCCGGGCTGATGCTCGACCGCGCGCTGATCGAGGCCGGCATCGATCGCGGACGAGTCTACGTCACCAATGCGGTCAAACATTTCAAGTTCGTCCGCCGCGGAAAAATCCGCCTGCACCAGAAGCCGACGACGCCGGAAATCAAAGCCTGCCGGCCATGGTATGAACGCGAACTGGCCGCGATCAAACCAGCGCTGGTCGTGGCGATGGGCACCACCGCCGCGCAAAGCGTGTTCGGGAAAATCACGCCGATCAACAAAAACCGCGGCCGCCTGATCGATCTCGATGACGGGATCAAGGCGCTGGTGACGGTGCATCCGTCCTATCTGTTGCGGCTGCCGGATGAAGCCGCCAGGGCGCGGGAATACGAACGTTTCGTCAGTGATCTCAGGATTGCCGCCGCGCTGTTGCGAAAATCGGCGCACGCGGCGTAGTACCAACGGCCGCGGCCATTGACTCACTGCGTCATCCTGAGGTGCGAGCGAAGCGAGCCTCGAAGGATGGCAACATGCACGGACTCGCGGCCATCCTTCGAGGCCCGCGCAAGAGCGCGGGCACCTCAGGATGACGGTCATTGTCTGGGGCCGCTGGTATAACACCCCATCGATAGCAATTCTGGTTGGCACGACGGGTTGGGTGCAGTGCCCACCTACCGCATCAAGTGATCATTGTATCGTTGACACATATCAAGAGGAAAAATGGGAGGCATGTTAATCGCGTTAAGGGGCATCGTCCGTCTATCTATGGAGATGAGCAATGCAGACGCAGAGCAATATCCACTTCTATGTAAATTGGGCTAAGGAACGGCTTGATGAAATGGAAGCCGTACTGACTTCGCTTGAAGGCAGGATTGGCGAGGTTCAGGCCGATGCTCGCGACAAGGCCAACAAGGCACTCGCTGATCTGCGCAAAACCCGTGATATTTTCCGGGATACCGTCAAGAAGCAGGCGGAGGCCAACGAGGCCGCTTGGACCAGCGCAAAGGCAAAGCTTGAGCCGGAGTGGAATACATTCGAGGCCGAGGTCAAGAAATACGTCGAGAACTTCACAAGGCAGGTCGAGCAGCAGCGTGCGACATTCAAGCTTCAGTCGGCGGCTCAACTGAAGGCGTGGCGGGAGGCCGCCGACAAGCTTGCCGGCGATACCAAGCAATTCGCTACCGGGCGTCAGGCCGAAATCGATACCGCCGTGATGCGCATGCAGGCCGACGCCGCCGCAGCGGAGGAAAAACTCCAGAAGCAGATGGAGCAGATGGGGACACAGTCATGGTCCGCACTGATGGCGGTTTTGACGGAAACCCGCGCCGCGTTCGATCGCGCCAATCAGGCGGCGCGCGACGCGTTCAAGCGAGCTGCCTGATGCAGACCTCTCTCGGTCGGAGGAGCCGCCGGGAGGCGGCTTCT
The DNA here is from genome assembly GCA_963753875.1 of uncultured Alphaproteobacteria bacterium. Lineage (GTDB taxonomy): Bacteria > Pseudomonadota > Alphaproteobacteria > Rhizobiales > Xanthobacteraceae > Bradyrhizobium. Next base: position 33,829 of record CAVWDY010000009.1, read on the forward strand.
CCTTCCGGGAGACGCTTGAAAACGGCCCCAGAGGAGCAGCCGCGATGAGCAGCATGGATGCGGACCCCCGGGGTGCGCGATCAGGCGATCCGAAACCCGCCGTCGGCAACGGGCGGCACGTCAGCTTTTGGATCAGGGAGTTACCGTTCAGCCTGGTGTTGATCCTGACCTTGCTAGGCGTTGCCTATACCAGTCTGTTGAAACAACCGATCATGGGCTATTGGGAACTTCTGGCGCCGGTGATCGGATTGGTCTGTGTCGGCTCCGGATGGTCCAGTGCCTACGATAATAAAGCGCGAATGCAATTGATAGCTACGCAGGCGCTGCACTGGGCCGCGTTCCTGCTCGTGATGAATATGATCCTGTTGCCTAGCGTCCAGACCATACTCAATGCCAATGCGACCGGGCTCGCCGTTCTCATGTTATTGGCGCTCGGCACCTTTACCGCAGGTGTTCATATCCTTTCCTGGCAGATCTGTCTTCTCGGGATCATCATGGCGTTCTGCGTTCCGGCGGCGGCGTGGATCGAAGCGTCAGCTTTGATTGTCGCGTTGATTTCGATAGCGGCACTCGGAATCGGCGTTGTGCTCTGGTGGCACTGGCACGAGAGCCACGCCCAAAAAACCTGAGCGAACGGGCCGATCAGGCGCCGACCTTCGGCGAAGTGCTGACGATTGCACGGCGTCAGTTGCTGTCGTCTTTCTACAAGTAACGCCGCAGCATCGGCAGTGCCTGCTCGACGCAGATGCGGCCTTCGGCGATTGCCTCCTTGGCCCGGTCGAATTCCATCAAGCCCATGTCGCGCAGTCGCGGGAGCAGCATCACGTGTGGTGGCTCGCCGGCGAGGCGGGTGCGGGTGATATGGTCCTGCATGATGTTGATCGAGTTGGCGAGCACGTCGAAATATCCAGGTGCCGACGGCTGCTTCGGCAGCAACTGCTGGGCGATCTGCGCAGCCTGGTCGCGCATCGCCGGCGGCAAATGGCTCAGTACCCGATCGAAAAATTCGTGCGGAACAGCCGACGCAGTCGGCGCCGATGCGTCGGGCTGAGCCTCGAACCGTCGTCCCAACAAGTCACCGTTAAGATTGATCGCGATGATCACGTCCGCTCCGAGGGCACGGCAGACCGAAACCGGTACCGGGTTGGAGAGGCCACCGTCCACAAGCCATTTGTCGTCGATCCGTGCCGGGCTGAAAATCGCGGGCAGCGCGATCGAGGCGCGCACCGCTTCATGGATTGGCCCGGACTGCAGCCATATCTCGCGGCCGGTGGCGAGATCTGTGGCGATGGCAGCATAGGCCTTGGCATAGCTCTCGATTGGCGCTCCAATTCCGAGCCTGCGCAGAAATTCGACCACCTCTTTGCCGTCCATCAACCCACCACCCGAAAACCGGACATCCATCAGCCCGATAATCTCCCGCCAGGTCGCCGCCTCCGCCCACTGCCGCAGATCGGTCAGCCGCCCCGCGACATAGGCCGCTCCGACCAGCGCGCCGATCGAGGTCCCGCAGACGATGTCGGGCTCAATTCCCTCCTCGGTCAACGCATCGATGGCCCCGATATGCGCCCATCCGCGGGCGGAGCCGCTCCCGAGTGCGAGGCCAATTCGGCGACGTGTCATAAGGCAGCGGTTCCGAGATGCTTGGGCGGATAATGCTACGTCAGAGCCCGAGCCATTGAAAGGGAGTACGATTTCCGTTTATGGGGCACTTTTCGGACCTCACGCGGTAAACCTTCGCCACGCGTAAAAGCCCGGAGGGTTGGCAGCATTGGCCTGCACGCCGGCCGACATCAGCGGGAGCCACGGACCGTTGCGACAAAGCCCTGCACAGCGTGATTTGCCCGTCGGGCTTGGTTCGTGATTTCGTGTCCAGCCCCCGCGCGAAAAATTTTCCGCTGGTCCCGTCGGGCAAATCACCTTTACCAACTCGCCCCGTTCCGTGCCCTCAAGAGGGGCGTACGCGTCGTCACGAACGTTGGGTGCGGGATGCGATGGACGCGAGTTGCGCTTTCGACGAGCGCGCGGCTCGCGGACGGCGAAGTCGTGTGGTCCTGACGCCCCGACGCTGGCGTCAAGTTGGCGACGATGCTCCGCATCGCGCTGGCGACGGTGGCAACAAAGCCCGGTCACCGGGGAGAGTACGAAGGAAACCGTTAAAACCATTGTGCGGGGAATGCCGGGTGTTTTCCGGCGTACTCGTGGTGACTAACGCGCGTGTTTACTACACCACGCGCGGCTGCGGG
>CAVWDY010000010.1:0-10131 GCA_963753875.1 uncultured Alphaproteobacteria bacterium
AGCCTCCAGACCCTGCGCGAAGAGGCCGCCCATTGCCGCGCCTGCCCGCTCTGGAAAGACGCGACCCAGACCGTGTTCGGCGAAGGCCCGGCGCATGCGCGAGCCGTGCTGGTCGGCGAGGCGCCCGGCGACAAGGAAGACCTTGTCGGCAAACCGTTCGTGGGACCGGCCGGGCTGATGCTCGACCGCGCGCTGATCGAGGCCGGCATCGACCGCGGGAAAGTCTACGTCACCAATGCGGTCAAACATTTCAAGTTCGTGCCGCCGCGGAAAAATCCGCCTGCACCAGAAGCCGACGACGCCGGAAATCAAGGCCTGCCGGCCATGGTATGAACGCGAACTGGCCGCGATCAAACCAGCGCTGGTCGTGGCGATGGGCACCACCGCCGCGCAAAGCGTGTTCGGGAAAATCACGCCGATCAACAAAAACCGCGGCCGCCTGATCGATCTCGATGACGGGATCAAGGCGCTGGTGACGGTGCATCCGTCCTATCTGTTGCGGCTGCCCGATGAAGCCGCCAGGGCGCGGGAATACGAACGTTTCGTCAGTGATCTCAGGATTGCCGCCGCGCTGTTGCGAAAATCGGCGCACGCGGCGTAGTACCAACGGCCGCGGCCATTGACTCACTGCGTCATCCTGAGGTGCGAGCGAAGCGAGCCTCGAAGGATGGCAACATGCACGGACTCGCGGCCATCCTTCGAGGCCCGCGCAAGAGCGCGGGCACCTCAGGATGACGGTCATTGTCTGGGGCCGCTGGTATAACACCCCATCGATAGCAATTCTGGTTGGCACGACGGGTTGGGTGCAGTGCCCACCTACCGCATCAAGTGATCATTGTATCGTTGACACATATCAAGAGGAAAAATGGGAGGCATGTTAATCGCGTTAAGGGGCATCGTCCGTCTATCTATGGAGATGAGCAATGCAGACGCAGAGCAATATCCACTTCTATGTAAATTGGGCTAAGGAACGGCTTGATGAAATGGAAGCCGTACTGACTTCGCTTGAAGGCAGGATTGGCGAGGTTCAGGCCGATGCTCGCGACAAGGCCAACAAGGCACTCGCTGATCTGCGCAAAACCCGTGATATTTTCCGGGATACCGTCAAGAAGCAGGCGGAGGCCAACGAGGCCGCTTGGACCAGCGCAAAGGCAAAGCTTGAGCCGGAGTGGAATACATTCGAGGCCGAGGTCAAGAAATACGTCGAGAACTTCACAAGGCAGGTCGAGCAGCAGCGTGCGACATTCAAGCTTCAGTCGGCGGCTCAACTGAAGGCGTGGCGGGAGGCCGCCGACAAGCTTGCCGGCGATACCAAGCAATTCGCTACCGGGCGTCAGGCCGAAATCGATACCGCCGTGATGCGCATGCAGGCCGACGCCGCCGCAGCGGAGGAAAAACTCCAGAAGCAGATGGAGCAGATGGGGACACAGTCATGGTCCGCACTGATGGCGGTTTTGACGGAAACCCGCGCCGCGTTCGATCGCGCCAATCAGGCGGCGCGCGACGCGTTCAAGCGAGCTGCCTGATGCAGACCTCTCTCGGTCGGAGGAGCCGCCGGGAGGCGGCTTCTCCTTCCGGGAGACGCTTGAAAACGGCCCCAGAGGAGCAGCCGCGATGAGCAGCATGGATGCGGACCCCCGGGGTGCGCGATCAGGCGATCCGAAACCCGCCGTCGGCAACGGGCGGCACGTCAGCTTTTGGATCAGGGAGTTACCGTTCAGCCTGGTGTTGATCCTGACCTTGCTAGGCGTTGCCTATACCAGTCTGTTGAAACAACCGATCATGGGCTATTGGGAGCTTCTGGCGCCGGTGATCGGATTGGTCTGTGTCGGCTCCGGATGGTCCAGTGCCTACGATAATAAAGCGCGAATGCAATTGATAGCTACGCAGGCGCTGCACTGGGCCGCGTTCCTGCTCGTGATGAATATGATCCTGTTGCCTAGCGTCCAGACCATACTCAATGCCAATGCGACCGGGCTCGCCGTTCTCATGTTATTGGCGCTCGGCACCTTTACCGCAGGTGTTCATATCCTTTCCTGGCAGATCTGTCTTCTCGGGATCATCATGGCGTTCTGCGTTCCGGCGGCGGCGTGGATCGAAGCGTCAGCTTTGATTGTCGCGTTGATTTCGATAGCGGCACTCGGAATCGGCGTTGTGCTCTGGTGGCACTGGCACGAGAGCCACGCCCAAAAAACCTGAGCGAACGGGCCGATCAGGCGCCGACCTTCGGCGAAGTGCTGACGATTGCACGGCGTCAGTTGCTGTCGTCTTTCTACAAGTAACGCCGCAGCATCGGCAGTGCCTGCTCGACGCAGATGCGGCCTTCGGCGATTGCCTCCTTGGCCCGGTCGAATTCCATCAAGCCCATGTCGCGCAGTCGCGGGAGCAGCATCACGTGTGGTGGCTCGCCGGCGAGGCGGGTGCGGGTGATATGGTCCTGCATGATGTTGATCGAGTTGGCGAGCACGTCGAAATATCCAGGTGCCGACGGCTGCTTCGGCAGCAACTGCTGGGCGATCTGCGCAGCCTGGTCGCGCATCGCCGGCGGCAAATGGCTCAGTACCCGATCGAAAAATTCGTGCGGAACAGCCGACGCAGTCGGCGCCGATGCGTCGGGCTGAGCCTCGAACCGTCGTCCCAACAAGTCACCGTTAAGATTGATCGCGATGATCACGTCCGCTCCGAGGGCACGGCAGACCGAAACCGGTACCGGGTTGGAGAGGCCACCGTCCACAAGCCATTTGTCGTCGATCCGTGCCGGGCTGAAAATCGCGGGCAGCGCGATCGAGGCGCGCACCGCTTCATGGATTGGCCCGGACTGCAGCCATATCTCGCGGCCGGTGGCGAGATCTGTGGCGATGGCAGCATAGGCCTTGGCATAGCTCTCGATTGGCGCTCCAATTCCGAGCCTGCGCAGAAATTCGACCACCTCTTTGCCGTCCATCAACCCACCACCCGAAAACCGGACATCCATCAGCCCGATAATCTCCCGCCAGGTCGCCGCCTCCGCCCACTGCCGCAGATCGGTCAGCCGCCCCGCGACATAGGCCGCTCCGACCAGCGCGCCGATCGAGGTCCCGCAGACGATGTCGGGCTCAATTCCCGCCTCGGTCAACGCATCGATGGCCCCGATATGCGCCCATCCGCGGGCGGAGCCGCTCCCGAGTGCGAGGCCAATTCGGCGACGTGTCATAAGGCAGCGGTTCCGAGATGCTTGGGCGGATAATGCTACGTCAGAGCCCGAGCCATTGAAAGGGAGTACGATTTCCGTTTATGGGGCACTTTTCGGACCTCACGCGGTAAACCTTCGCCACGCGTAAAAGCCCGGAGGGTTGGCAGCATTGGCCTGCACGCCGGCCGACATCAGCGGGAGCCACGGACCGTTGCGACAAAGCCCTGCACAGCGTGATTTGCCCGTCGGGCTTGGTTCGTGATTTCGTGTCCAGCCCCCGCGCGAAAAATTTTCCGCTGGTCCCGTCGGGCAAATCACCTTTACCAACTCGCCCCGTTCCGTGCCCTCAAGAGGGGCGTACGCGTCGTCACGAACGTTGGGTGCGGGATGCGATGGACGCGAGTTGCGCTTTCGACGAGCGCGCGGCTCGCGGACGGCGAAGTCGTGTGGTCCTGACGCCCCGACGCTGGCGTCAAGTTGGCGACGATGCTCCGCATCGCGCTGGCGACGGTGGCAACAAAGCCCGGTCACCGGGGAGAGTACGAAGGAAACCGTTAAAACCATTGTGCGGGGAATGCCGGGTGTTTTCCGGCGTACTCGTGGTGACTAACGCGCGTGTTTACTACACCACGCGCGGCTGCGGGTGCGGCGGGCACCCGGCATTCCCTGCGCCCTCTGTTTCTCGAGGGCAGGACGTTCATCGCAAGACTCGCGCGAAAATGCGCGGCGAGATCGCGGAGTCGTGCCAGATTTGTCGTTGCGGCAAATGTTCGCCGTCAGTCCATCCTTCGAGACGCGGCCTGCCGGCCGCTCCTCAGGATGAGGTCTTCAGATGTGGCGCGAAAGTCAGACCCTCATGGTGAGGAGGCGCATCGCGCCGTCTCGAACCATGAGGCCTCGAGAAGGCTGTTTGAAAAAACTGAATCTGTCGGCAGCGCGGGCCTTTGTACGTGGGAAACAAAATTGATGTTGCGCCGGGAGGCTTCACGCCGCCAGCGTGTTCTCCACCAGCCTGATCCAGTACGAGGTGCCAAAGACGATGGCGTCGTCGTCGAAATTGTAAGCGGGATGATGGAGGCCCGCGCTGTCGCCGTTGCCGCAAAAAATGAACGCACCCGGCCGCTGCTCCAGCATGTAGGCGAAATCCTCCCCACCCATCAAAGGCGGCATCTCGCGAACGTTGGCGTCGCCGGCAACTTCCTTCGCCACCTGGATCGCGAAATCCGTTTGCCGGGCATGGTTGACCACGACCGGATAGCCGGGTTCGTAAGTGAGATCGATCCTCGCGCCCGTCATCTGCGCCACGCCGGCGACCACCTCGCGCACGCGCTTCTCGACCAGCGCGCGCACCTCCTTCGTCAGGGTACGGACCGTACCTTTCAGCTCGGCGGTCTGCGGTATCACGTTGCGCGCGTTGCCGGCGTGGAATTCGCACATCGAGATAACGGCCGATTCCAGCGGATCGACGCTGCGCGACACGATCGACTGCAACGCGGTGATCAGCTGTGCGCCAACCATAACCGAATCGATCGATATATGCGGGCGCGCCGCATGCCCGCCGCGTCCCTCGATCCGGATGTCGACCGCGTCGGTCGAGGCCATGATCGGACCGGGCCGGATGGCAAACGAACCGACCGGAATGCCCGGACCATTATGCATGCCGTAAACCTGATCGATGGTGAAGCGGTCAAACAGCCCATCCTTGATCATCGCGGCGGCGCCAAAGCCGCCCTCTTCCGCGGGCTGAAAGATGACGACCGCATCGCCTGCGAAATTCCTGGTCTCGGCCAGATAGCGGGCCGCGCCGAGCAGCATCGCGGTATGCCCGTCGTGGCCGCAGGCATGCATCTTGCCCGGCGTCCTGGAGGCGTAAGGCAGTTCGGTCGCCTCCTCGATCGGCAGCGCATCCATATCGGCGCGAAGCCCGATCGCCCGGATATCGCCTTTGCCCGCCGGCTTGCGTCCCCTGATAACGCCGACGACGCCGGTGCGGCCAATACCGGTGGCAACTTCGTCGCAGCCGAACTCCCGCAACCGCTCCGCCACGAGTGCCGCGGTGCGATGAACGTCGTACGCCAATTCAGGGTGTTCGTGGATATCCCGGCGCCAGGCCTGGATTTCGGGTTGGAGATCGGCGACGCGATTGACGATGGGCATGGTAAATCTCGGTCCAAATTTCGGGTGATGACCCTGTCTAGCACGCGGTCCCGGTCTGCCCAATACTCCTCCGCCATTGACAAAAGTCGTCATGGCCGGGCATCCACCTTGTTTCAGGCGGAAATCGAGAAATGACCAAGCAACTTGAAGGTGATTTCGACTATATCGTCGTCGGCGCGGGCACCGCCGGCTGCATCGTCGCCAACCGGCTGTCGGCCGATCCCAAGAACCGCGTCCTGATCCTGGAGGCCGGCGGCGGTGACAACTGGATCTGGTTTCACATTCCGGTCGGCTATCTCTTCGCCATCGGCAATCCGCGCTCGGACTGGATGTTCAGGACCGAACCCGAAGCCGGTCTCAACGGCCGATCGCTGGCCTATCCCCGCGGCAAGGTGATCGGCGGCTCGTCCGCCATCAACGCCATGATCTCCATGCGCGGACAGGCCGCCGACTACGACCATTGGCGCCAGCTCGGGCTGACCGGCTGGGGTTACGACGACGTGCTGCCCGCGTTCCGTCGGCTCGAAGATCACTTTCTGGGCGAGAGCGAGCATCACGGCACCGGCGGCGGCTGGCGGATCGAAGCCCCGCGCCTGTCATGGGCCATTCTGGACGCGGTTGGCGACGCGGCGGAACAGATGGGAGTTCGGAAAATTCCGGATTTCAACACCGGCGACAATGAGGGCGTCGGCTACTTCCACGTCAACCAGAAGCGCGGACGCCGCTGGTCTTCGGCGCGCGGCTTCCTGAAGCCCGCCTTGAAGCGCGCCAATCTGCGCCTCGAAAAGGACGTGCTGGTCGAGCGCCTCATCATCGAGGACGGCCGCGCCGCCGGCGTGCGCTTCGCGCGAGGCGGCGAAGTCATCGAGGCCCGCGCCAAGGGCGAAGTGATCCTGTGCGCCGGCTCGATCGGCTCGACACAGGTGCTGCACCGCTCCGGCATCGGGCCGGCGGAATGGCTGACACCGCTTGGGATCGCCGGCGTCCTCGACCGGCAAGGCGTCGGGCGAAATCTGCAGGATCATCTGCAGCAGCGCGCGATTTACAAGGTTCATGGCGTGCGCACGCTCAACGAAACCTATTATTCGCTTGCAGGGCGCGGCCTGATGGGCCTCGATTATGCGTTCCGCCGCCGTGGTCCCTTGACCATGGCGCCGTCGCAACTCGGCATTTTCACCCGTTCGGATCCGCATCGCGAACGCGCCAACATCCAGTTCCACGTGCAGCCGCTCTCGCTCGACAAGTTCGGCGATCCCTTGCACCGCTTCCCCGCGATCACGGTGAGCGCGTGCAATTTGCAGCCTACCTCGCGCGGCACCGTGCGCATTCGCTCGGCGCTGCCGGATCAGGCGCCCTCGATCGCGCCGAACTATCTATCGACGGGTGACGATCGTCAGGTCGCCGCCGATGCCATCCGCACGACGCGGCGCCTGATGAAGCAGCCTGCGCTTGCGTCCTATCGCCCTGAGGAATTTCTGCCGGGCCCGTCGGTCGGCGACGACGATGCGTCGCTGGCGAAAGCCGCCGGCGATATCGGCACCACGATTTTTCACCCCGTGGGAACCGCGAAGATGGGCACGGCAGGCGATCCCACGGCCGTCGTCGATGAACGCTTGCGTTTTTACGGGATTTCGGGACTGCGCGTGGCCGACGCCTCCGTCATGCCGACGATCACCTCGGGGAATACCAATACCCCAACCGCGATGATCGCCGAGAAGGGTGCTGCGATGATCCTCGAGGATTCGCGAGAATGAAAAAACTGAATCTGTCGGCAGCGCGGGCCTTTGTACGTGGGAAACAAAATTGATGTTGCGCCGGGAAGCTTCACGCGGCAAGCGTGTTCTCCACCAGCCTGATCCAGTACGAGGTGCCGAAGACGATGGCGTCGTCGTCGAAATTGTAAGCGGGATGATGGAGGCCCGCGCTGTCGCCGTTGCCGCAGAAAATAAACGCACCCGGCCGCTGCTCCAGCATGTAGGCGAAATCCTCGCCCCCCATCAAAGGCGGCATCTCCTGAACGTTGGCGTCGCCGGCCACTTCCTTCGCCACCTGGATCGCGAAATCCGTCTGCCGGGCATGGTTGACCACGACCGGATAGCCGGGTTCGTAAGTGAGATCGATTTTCGCGCCCGTCATCTGCGCCACGCCGGCGACCACCTCGCGCACGCGCTTCTCGACCAGCGCGCGCACTTCGGGCGTCAGGGTGCGGACAGTGCCTTTCAGCTCGGCGGTCTGCGGTATCACGTTGCGCGCGTTGCCGGCGTGGAATTCGCACATCGAGATAACGGCCGATTCCAGCGGATCGACGCTACGCGACACAATCGACTGCAACGCGGTGATCAGCTGTGCGCCAACCATAACCGAATCGATGGAGATATGCGGGCGCGCCGCATGCCCGCCGCGTCCCTCGATCCGGATGTCGACCGCGTCGGTCGAGGCCATGATTGGACCGGGCCGGATCGCAAACGAACCGACCGGAATGCCCGGACCATTATGCATGCCGTAAACCTGATCGATGGTGAAGCGGTCAAACAGCCCATCCTTGATCATCGCCGCGGCGCCAAAGCCGCCCTCTTCCGCCGGTTGAAAGATGACAACCGCATCGCCGGCGAAATTCCTGGTCTCCGCCAGATAGCGGGCCGCGCCGAGCAGCATCGCGGTATGCCCGTCGTGGCCGCAGGCATGCATCTTGCCCGGCGTTTTGGAGGCGTAAGGCAGTTCGGTCGCCTCCTCGATCGGAAGCGCATCCATATCGGCGCGAAGCCCGATCGCCCGGATATCGCCTTTGCCCGCCGGCTTGCGTCCCCTGATAACGCCGACGACGCCGGTGCGGCCAATACCGGTGGCAACTTCGTCGCAGCCGAAATCCCGAAGCCGCTCCGCCACGAGTGCCGCGGTGCGATGAACGTCGTACGCCAATTCGGGGTGTTCGTGGATATCCCGGCGCCAGGCCTGAATATCGGGTTGCAGATCGGCGACGCGATTGACGATGGGCATGAGATCTCGGTCCAAATTTCGGGTAATGACCCTGTCTAGCACGCAGCCACGGTCTGCCCAATACTCCTCCGGCATTGACAACAGTCGTCATGGCCGGGCATCCACCTTGTTTCGGGCGGAAATCGAGAAATGACCAAGCAACTTGAAGGTGATTTCGACTATATTGTCGTGGGCGCGGGCACCGCCGGCTGCATCGTCGCCAACCGGCTGTCGGCCGATCCCAAGAACCGCGTCCTGATCCTGGAGGCCGGCGGCGGTGACAACTGGATCTGGTTTCACATTCCGGTCGGCTATCTCTTCGCCATCGGCAATCCGCGTTCGGACTGGATGTTCAGGACCGAACCCGAAGCCGGTCTCAACGGCCGATCGCTGGCCTATCCCCGCGGCAAGGTGATCGGCGGCTCATCCGCCATCAACGCCATGATCTCCATGCGCGGACAGGCCGCCGACTACGACCATTGGCGCCAGCTCGGGCTGACCGGCTGGGGTTACGATGACGTGCTGCCCGCGTTCCGTCGGCTCGAAGATCACTTTCTGGGCGAGAGCGAGCATCACGGCACCGGCGGCGGCTGGCGGATCGAAGCCCCGCGCCTGTCATGGGCCATTCTGGACGCGGTTGGGGACGCGGCGGAACAGATGGGAGTTCGGAAAATTCCGGATTTCAACACCGGCGACAATGAGGGCGTCGGCTATTTCCACGTCAACCAGAAGCGCGGACGCCGCTGGTCTTCGGCACGCGGCTTCCTGAAGCCCGCCTTGAAGCGCGCCAATCTGCGCCTCGAAAAGGACGTGCTGGTCGAGCGCCTCATCATCGAGGACGGCCGCGCCGCCGGCGTGCGCTTCGCGCGAGGCGGCGAAGTCATCGAGGCCCGCGCCAAGGGCGAAGTGATCCTGTGCGCCGGCTCGATCGGCTCGACACAGGTGCTGCACCGCTCCGGCATCGGGCCGGCGGAATGGCTGACACCGCTTGGGATCGCCGGCGTCCTCGACCGGCAAGGCGTCGGGCGAAATCTGCAGGATCATCTGCAGCAGCGCGCGATTTACAAGGTTCATGGCGTGCGCACGCTCAACGAAACCTATTATTCGCTTGCAGGGCGCGGCCTGATGGGCCTCGATTATGCGTTCCGCCGCCGTGGTCCCTTGACCATGGCGCCGTCGCAGCTCGGCATTTTCACCCGTTCGGATCCGCATCGCGAGCGCGCCAACATCCAGTTCCATGTGCAGCCGCTCTCGCTCGACAAGTTCGGCGATCCCTTGCACCGCTTCCCCGCGATCACGGTGAGCGCGTGCAATTTGCAGCCTACCTCGCGCGGCACCGTGCGCATTCGCTCGGCGCTGCCGGATCAGGCGCCCTCGATCGCGCCGAACTATCTATCGACGGGTGACGATCGTCAGGTCGCCGCCGATGCCATCCGCACGACGCGGCGCCTGATGAAGCAGCCTGCGCTTGCGTCCTATCGCCCTGAGGAATTTCTGCCGGGCCCGTCGGTCGGCGACGACGATGCGTCGCTGGCGAAAGCCGCCGGCGATATCGGCACCACGATTTTTCACCCCGTGGGAACCGCGAAGATGGGCACGGCAGGCGATCCCACGGCCGTCGTCGATGAACGCTTGCGCTTTTACGGGATTTCGGGACTGCGCGTGGCCGACGCCTCCGTCATGCCGACGATCACCTCGGGGAATACCAATACCCCAACCGCGATGATCGCCGAGAAGGGTGCTGCGATGATCCTCGAGGATTCGCGATGATCGCAAAAAAGGCGTCGCACTCACGCGTGCCTCGTGCAAGCGATGGCGCCGCAAGC
>CAVWDY010000011.1:0-65937 GCA_963753875.1 uncultured Alphaproteobacteria bacterium
GAGGTTGCGCCGGTAGAACGCGTTGGAATCCTCCGCCGTGGAAAACCCGGCGTATTGCCGGATCGTCCAGGGCTGGTTGACATACATGGTCGGATAGGGACCGCGCAGATAGGGCGCGATGCCGGGCCAGGTCTCGAGGAAATCGATGCCTTCGAGATCGCTTTCCGAGTAGCCCGATTTTACCGGGATTCCCTCCGGCGTGAGCCAGGGCTCGGCCTTGCCGGCCGGTTGCGCATCGGTGGCTTTTTCAAATGCCAAATTCGCAAAGTTCGGTATGCGGGTCATTGTTTCACCATATCACAACCAGCCCCCAGGGGTCGCCGTCCCTAATCGTGGTCCGGATGCTGGTGGCTGACGATCCCGCCAAGCTTCTCGGGCACCGTAATTCTGCAGCGTGGTCTGGCTCGGCAGGTTGGCGATCGCCACCACCCAGCCGAGCCGGGATTCGGCGCCGTATTGCGTGGTTGGCACCACCCGGTCCGGCCGGTCGAAGGCGCCGGTCATGATCTCGATCCGCGGGCCGTCGATGCGGCGAAAGCTGAGCGGCGTGCCGCAATCCCTGCAGAAGTCGCGCTCGGCGATCGAGGAGGAGCGGAACGCGGCGGGCTTGCCGCGGGTCCAGGCGAAATCGCTCTTTTCGATCTCGGCGAAGGAGGCGAACGGCGCGCCGGAGGCCTTCTGGCACATCCGGCAATGGCAGATACTGACTTTCGTGGGTGGCGCCGACAGCGCAAAGCGAATGGCGCCGCATTGGCAGCCGCCGGTCAGAACGGGTTTCGCAGGCGTCGTCATGTTTGCTCCACCAGCCGATAGGCTTCCTGTAGCGTCGCCAGAGCATCGCCGCCGGCAAAGATGAAATCGTTAACGCCGGCGGCGCGAAGCACGGCTTCCTGCTCGCTCGCGCGCCCTGCCAGATAGATATGTTTTGCGCCCGCGGCTTGAAGGGCCTTCGCGGCGACAGCCGCCAGCGCGGCATAGACCTTGTCTTGGGAGCAAAGGCAGGCGAGCGCCGCGCCGGACGCCTTGAAGGCCTTTGCCAATGCCGCCGGGTCGGTAAACCCTTCGGTATCGACGGCCTCGATCCCGCCGGTCTCGAAAAAACTCTTTGCAAACGTCGCCCGCGCGGTGAAGTCGGCTGATGTGCCGAGGTTGGCGAGGAAAACCTTTGGCCGCGTGCCCGTGGATTTCAGGATTTCATCCGAGCGGTCGCGCAGGCGTTCGAACGGCACCGCCAGCCGTATCGGCGGCAATGCGTCGAATTTGAATTTGGCCTCGCCGTAGGGCGCAAGCGCAACCGGCTTCGCCTCCAGCACCGCGACCTGAGCTTCCCCAAGGTTCGGAAATTCGCTGGCGCCGGTCAGCACTTCCTTGCGCCGGGCGATACTGGCTTCGCGTACCGCCCGTGTTGCCGCGACTTTGCGCTGGATCAGGTTTTGCTCCAGCGCCGCGAACACGCCGCCGGCTTTCTCGGTTTCCTGAAACAGCTGCCAGGCGGCCTCGCAAAGCTCGCTTGTCAGGGCTTCGATGCCGCCGGAGCCGGCCGCGGGATCGGACACTTTGGCGAGGTTGGACTCTTCCAGCAGCACCAGTTGCGTGTTGCGCGCCACGCGCCGCGCGAACGGATCGGGCAATCCCAACGCCAGCGTGTGCGGCAGAACGTTGATGCCGTTGGCGCCGCCGAGGCCCGCGGAAAACGTCGCCATGGTCGCACGCAGCATGTTCACATAGGGATCGCGCTGGGTCAGCATTCGCCACGCGGTATCGGCGGCGATCAACAACGGCTTCGGCGCAAGGCCGCAAGCCTGTTCGACGCGCGTCCATAACAAACGCAGCGCGCGAAATTTCGCCATGGTCAGGAACTGATCGGCATCGGCGCTGAGCCGCGCGTAGACCATGTTCCGCGCTTCTTCCAGCGCAATACCTGCCTCTTCGATCGCGCGCAGATAGGCGAGAGCGGACGCCAGCACGAACGCCAGTTCCTGCACCTCCGATCCGCCGGCATCATGGATTACCCGTCCGTCAGCGGCCGCAAACGGGCCTTTAAAACCCATCGCCGCGAGGCCCTTGATCGCGCCGGTGACCGCCGGCACGATTTCGGACCAGGTATAAGGACTGGACCCCCAGACCGCGCAGGCGCCAATCGGATCGAGGCCGAAGCGGATATCGCACGCCGCGGGGCTGATCCCTTTGCGTTGCACATACTCGGCCAGGTGGATCGCCGCCATGCGCGACTGCGGACCGACCTGAAGTTCAATTGCAATGCCGGCATCGATAAAGACGCCGTCGAGGATCTTCTCGATCGCTTCGGCGGTTGGATCCATCCCAAAACCGTAGGCGCCATTGGCGCCCGCGAATACCAGCGTCAGACCGGTGGCGCCGTTCTCAAGATCGTGGAGCGCCTGCGCGTTTGCCGCCGCGGCATCGGGATGATCGATGCGCTGCATGATCTGCCAGGGCGCGGCCGCAGGCCGGCCGGCGATCGGGGCGGAATCGCGGGCGCGCCGGTAGATCGGTTCGATCCGCAAACCGTCATAGGTCTTGCTGACGAGCTTCTCGAACGGCGCGCCTTTCAAAACGCCATCGACCAGCTTGCGCCAGTCGTCATAAGTCGCGGGCGCGAAATCCGCGGCGAGGGGAAGGTCGCAGGTCTCAGATGTCATTCGGCAGGTCGCTCCTGGGCGCCGTTATTCGCTGCCGAAATTGCCACGGGCCGACCGCCAAGCCAAATGGTTGTTTTCAGTCTCTTTTGGTCATCCGAGGTCGGGTAGCCGCTCGATTCCTTCGGTCGACAGCTGCGCCAGCGCCGATGCGACGCTGCGTCCCGCGATCACGCGGTCCGGCGCGATTTCCTTAAGCGGCACCAGCACGAAGGCGCGTTCGAACAGACGGGGGTGCGGCAGCGTCAGCTCCGGCTCTTGAATGGAAACGTCGTCATAGGCGATCAGATCGAGGTCGAGCGTGCGCGGTCCCCAGCGTCTTTCATTGGCGCGGTCGCGGCCGAATTTGGTCTCGATCTTGTGCAGCGTGAACAGCAGCGCGTGGGGATCGAGGCTGGTGTCGATTTCGATGCAGGCATTGATGAAGCGCGCCTGCTGCTCGTCGCCCCAGGGCGGCGTGGCATAGTCGGATGACCGCGCCAGAAGTACGGCCTGCGTCATGCCGCAGATATTGGCGATCGCCTTCTGGAATGTCGCGCGGACGTCGCCGACATTGCCGCCAAGCGCGATCAGGGCGTTTGCCATGCCGCTAGGGTTGCCGAATACGCGTCAGCATCACGCCGACATCGTCGAAGATCGCGGCGATCGGCGCGTGCGGCTTGTGAACGGTGACCTTGATGGCGCTGATCTTCGGAAACGCCGCCAGGATGGCATCGGCGACGGCGCCGGCCGCGCGCTCCAGCAATTTGTAATTGGCGTTCTTGAAGGCCGCGGTCGCGGTTGCGACCACATTGGAATAGGAGACGGTATCGGCGAGACGATCGGTGCGCGAGGATTCCGACAGATCGGCGGAGAGTTCGAGATCGATGACAAAACGCTGCCCGACCTCGGTCTCATGCTCCATGACGCCATGCCGGGCATGGATGACGACGCCGGTGATGAAGATGGTATCGCTCATTCCTTGTCCCAAATCGCGGTGGCCACACGCAACGCTTGTACGGTTTCGGACACATCATGGGTCCGGATGATCCGTGCGCCGCCCCTGGCTGCTATCAGATGGGCGGCGATCGAGCCACCCAGCCGTTGATGCGGCTCGGAGGGCGACACCGAACTGATGAAGCGCTTGCGTGAGGCGCCGACCAACAGCGGAAGGCCGAATGTGCCGAGTTGGCTCAGCCGGGCGAGCACCGTCATGCTCTGTTCGGGTGTCTTGCCGAAGCCGATGCCGGGGTCGAGCACGATATTTTCACGTGAAATACCGGCCTTCGCGGCCGTCTCGAGCGAGCGCGCAAAAAATCCGGCAATATCCGTCATGATGTCGATGCCGGCATCGGCGCGGTCGCGGTTGTGCATGATGACGACCGGGCAATGGCGCGCGGCGAGCAGCCTGGCCATGTCGGGATCGCGCTGCAGGCCCCAGACGTCGTTGGCGATGGTTGCCCCCGCATCAAGCGCCCAGGCGACGACGGCCGATTTCATGCTGTCGATGGAGACGGGAACACCGAGGGAAACGACATCGGCCAGGATCGGCTGCAAGCGCTTGAGCTCTTCCTCCGCGGAAACCGGTTCCGCGCCATAGGGCCGGGTGGATTCCGCGCCGATGTCGATGATGTCGGCGCCCTCGGCGATCATGCGCTGGGCCTGTGCCAGCGCGTGCTCCGGTGCAATGAACTGTCCACCGTCCGAGAAGGAGTCCGGCGTGAGATTGAGGACCCCCATGACGGCCGGATACGGCCTGGACAAGAGCGCCGGCCATGTCGGACGATCGGCCGAGGCGGCCGCGGTTCTGGGCGAGGTCGCGATCATGCGGTCGCTTTGCGCGGTCGGCGCAGGGGAGTCAAGATGCGAGCCGCGCTTACGTCGCGCGGGATTCGGCCCGGCTACCTCTGTCAGGCCTAAAGGGCTAATCCCGGTCAGTACGTAATTTTGGGCTGCAGCTTGCGCGCCTTGGCGATCAGCTGCTCGACGGACCTTTCCGAAGGCAGCACGCGGACGAGTTTGCGCCTGATATTCACTTCTTTCATGTTCTGCGCCAGGCGCGAGGGGTTACGAAGGGCGAGTTCGCGAACCGTGGTGACGCCCGCGGCGCGCACCAGGCCGACCTTTGCCTTTCCCATGCCCGGAATCCGCATGTAGTCCGAAACGTTCGCCCATTCGAGCAGTTGCTGCTCGCTGATACCGGTTTTCGTCGCAAGGGCTTTGCGCCCCTTTACGGTCCGCGCCGCCTCAAGCAGCCCGTCCGTCGTGCGAATGCCCAGCGATTTCAGTTTGGCAGCGGCGAAGGATGGTAAGCCGTCAATCTCGGAGATTGGGTATGTCATGGTACTCGATGTGAAAGGTGCTTTTAAGCGAACTGGCTGAGGCCCGGGGTCCCTGCGATGATCTTGCCCATGCGACCCGCTCCGATTTTGTCTTGGCCGAACCGAAAAAGTTCACGCGCGATGTTCTGAATCTCGCTAATTCCCAAACCAAGTCCCATCAGCTTGGTGCCGAGCGCCATCAGACCCCCGCCCATCAACCCTCCGAGACCTCCATTGTTGCCGGAGGCGGAGATCGCGGCTTCGGCGCCAGGAATCTCGTCAATCAAGGCCTGAACTGTGTCGGAGGGTCCCTCGTTGCGAAGGAAACCCAGAATGATGCCGATGGTTTTTTCGGCCACAGCATCGTCGATGCCGGCCTTTGCGGCCAGCCGTCCAATCAGTTCGTCCATAGTGCCCCGCCCTCAGCCGGTTACGTGCCGGACCCTTGCTTGCAAATTTATCTTGATCTTCTGCGATGCGAATTACAAGCGATGACCGCATTCGAACCGGCAATTCATGTTCGATCGCTTGACGAGTGTTGCAGCAATGCAAGAGCAGGCGCAGATTTCGCGCCGTGGCGGCGTGAGTTTCGTTCCAACTTTCGGCGGCACAGCAGGAGAAAACCGGTCGAACGCGTGTCGACCATACGGGTTTGCAATCCAACGGGGGCGTTGACCGGTTTCAATCGGCTTGCAAGATGCGGTATAGTTCCGGTGCTTGGCGACTGCGCCCCCCGATGTGCGCGACGAGGCGATGCAATGGCTACATCCGATACTCCGACGGTCGATACCGAGGAGAGGATTTTTATTGGCAAGGGTGAACAGCCGGCGTGGTTGACGCTCGGGCTTGCCAATCGTCATGGCCTCGTCACCGGCGCGACCGGAACCGGAAAAACCGTCTCGCTGCAAGTGATGGCCGAGGGATTTGCGCGTGCGGGCGTTCCGGTATTCGCGGCCGACATCAAGGGCGACCTTTCGGGCATTTCCGAAGTGGGCGAGCCCAAGGATTTTATCCTCAAGCGGGCCGGCGACATGGGCCTCAGCTTCCAGCCGGACCGGTTTTCGACCGTGTTTTGGGACGTTTTCGGCGAGCAGGGGCATCCGGTCCGGGCAACGGTCACCGAGATGGGCCCGCTATTATTGTCACGCATGCTTGATCTGAACGACGTGCAGGAAGGCGTCCTGAATGTCGCGTTCCGCGTGGCAGACGACAACGGTCTTGCCCTGATCGACATGAAGGATCTTCGTGCGTTGCTGGACGCGATTGTTCCGGATGCCGGCAAGACGGCCGCCGATGGTGGCGCCGATCCGCTGGCGCCGATCCGCAAGGCCGCGCAAGGATTCGGCAACGTCACAAAAGCAACCGTCGGAACCATTCAGCGCCAGCTCCTGGTGCTGGAGAACCAGGGCGGCACCAAATTCTTCGGCGAGCCGGCTCTGTCATTGAAGGATTTCATGCGCACCGATCGCGACGGACGGGGCATGGTCAATATCCTCGTCGCCGACAAGCTGATGCAGAGCCCGCGTCTGTATGCAACCTTCCTGCTCTGGATGTTGTCGGAGTTATTTGAGGAACTGCCCGAGGCCGGCGACCCCCCGAAGCCCAAGCTGGTATTCTTCTTCGACGAGGCGCACCTGCTGTTCAACGACGCGCCCAAGGCGCTGATGGACAAGATTGAGCAGGTGGTGCGGCTGATCCGCTCGAAGGGGGTGGGTGTCTATTTCGTCACGCAAAATCCGATCGATGTGCCGGACAAGGTGCTTGGCCAACTGGGCAACCGCGTGCAGCATGCGCTCCGCGCGTTTACCCCGCGCGACCAGAAGGCGGTCGCGGCGGCTGCCCAGACGTTCCGGCCAAATCCGAAGCTCGACACCGCCAAGGTGATCATGGAACTCGGCAAGGGCGAAGCACTGGTCTCGTTCCTCGAAGGCAACGGCACACCGGCGATGGTCGAGCGCGTCATGATCCGGCCGCCGACGGCGCGGATCGGACCGATCACGCCCGAGGAGCGCAAGGCAATCATGGACAACAGCCCCGTGAAGGGCAAATACGACACCACGATCGATTCCGAATCCGCTTACGAGGAGCTGCGGAAGCGGGTGGCCGGAGCCGCGGCCGGCGGCGGAGGCGGAGGAATTCTCGGGCAGATCGGCGGAATTGTCGGGACGATTTTCGGCACCAACACGCCGCGTGGAAGAATGTCGACCGGCCAGGTTATCGCGCGAAGCGTGACGCGCTCCGTCACCAACAAGGTGGTCGGCGGGGTGGTTGCCGATCTCGGCAAGTCGGTCGGCGGTTCGATCGGCGGCTCGGTCGGCCGCGCCATCGTGCGCGGTGCGCTCGGCGGACTGCTGCGACGATAGAATTTTTCGCTCATTTGCGACGACATGATCTCTCCTCTGATTTTTAGAAAGTGACGTGTGCTGAGATATCCGTCGTTGCGAGCGCCGCTCGATATTCTTTTCCTGGTGTGCTGCATCGTGCTGACCGCCGACGTTCTCGCTCCGGAAATCTTCGGGAACGGAAAGACAAAGGACTATCCGCTCTGGTTCTGGGCCGGGCAGCAGGTCCTGCAGGGAAAGGATCTCTATCCCGGCGATCCCAACGCCTATTTCGACTTCATCTATCCGCCGCTGTCGGCTATCCTGCTCGCGATCCCCAGCTATTTCGGCAAAATCCCGCTCTATATATGTTTGTCCGTCCTCAACGCGGTCGCGTGGTGGATGACGGCGCAGCTTTCGAACGCGATGACGGGGTCCGGCAGGGTTCCGGATCCCTGGTTGGCGGCACTGCCGGCCATAGTCACGATATCCTTTGTCTTTGACATGTTCGATCTCGGCCAGCCGAACCTCATTCTGCTTGCGATGATGATGTACGGATTCTGGTTCCTGCAGCACGGCCGCCCGTGGGCCTCGGGCAGCATGTTTGCGCTGGCGACCGCGATCAAGGTTTTCCCCGTAGCCGTACTCCCCTATCTGCTTTGGCGAAGGCAATGGGCGTCGTCGGCGAGCATGGTGGTGTTCCTCGGAATTCTTCTGTTCGTTGTTCCAGCTCCGGTGCGCGGCTTTCAGCACAATTTTTCCGAGCTGAAGACCTGGTATCAGGGAATGGTTGGGTCGAGTTCGGAGCAAGGTTTCGGACAGCGTGGCGAGCAGAACTGGTCGTGGGTCAACCAATCCATCATCGCCGTGACGCATCGGCTGACCCGGCCGGTCAACTACAACCAGGATAATCCGGCCAAGCCGCCCGCGTACATGAATCTGGTCGATCTCGATTTCAAGACGGCCAATTGGATCGTGATCGGAGTTTCGATCGCGATCGGGCTTGGATTCATTGCCGTGATGCCGGCGCGTTCGCGCAGGACGCCCCTGTCCGACGCCGAGGAACTCGGTATCCTGTTCTGCCTGATGACGGTGGCGTCGCCATTGGCCCGGCAGTATTATTTCATGTGGCTGTTCTTCCCGGTGACCGTCCTGATGCACCGGGCCGCGTATGATCCCCGTGCCGCTGTGTGCAAGGGAACGTGGGTCGTGCTTGCGATCGCCGGGTGCCTGTTTTACCTGTCGCTTCCGGTTTTCCCGAATGATTTGCAGGCTTTCGGAAACAATCTCGCGGCCACCGCCGCGATTGCCGGGGCACTGGTCTGGCATATCCTGCACCCGCCGTTAATTGGCGCGGTCAGCGCCTTTTCTCCGGCGGCCGGCGCGCTACAAGCTGAGATCAAGAAAAACCCCTAACCTAAGGGAAATCGGAAATGTCCGACGCGCCGCAACTTCAGACGGTCCTCGACCGCATCGATGCCGACTTCGATACCAGCCTTGAGCGGCTGTTTGCGCTATTGCGGATCAAGTCGATCTCGGCCGATCCGGCCTTTGCCGGAGATTGCAGGGTGGCGGCCGATCATCTTGCCAGGGATATCGCGACGCTCGGATTCGCCAGTGAGGTCAGGCCGACCGCGGGTCATCCGGCCATCGTCGCCAAGAGCCAGGGCAAGAGCAGCGGCAAGGGAAATGGCGCCGCGCGGCCGCACGTCCTGTTCTACGGTCACTACGACGTACAGCCGGTCGATCCGCTCAATCTCTGGCATCGCCCGCCGTTCGAGCCCGTTATCGCCGACCACGCCGACGGACGGAAAATCATCGTTGCGCGCGGCGCCGAGGACGACAAGGGCCAGCTGATGACCTTCGTCGAAGCTTGCCGCGCCTGGAAGGCGGTGACGGGTTCGCTGCCGGTCGACGTGACTATCGTCATCGAAGGTGAAGAGGAAATCGGATCGAAGAATTTCGTTCCGTTTCTCGAAAGCAATAAGGAAGACCTCAAGGCGGACTACGCGCTCGTCTGCGACACCGGCATGTGGGACCCGAATACGCCTGCGATCACCACCTCGCTGCGCGGACTTGTTTACGACGAGGTGAAGATCAAGGCCGCCAATCGCGATCTGCATTCCGGCATCTTCGGCGGTGGTGCGCAAAACCCGATCCGGGTATTGACGCGCATCCTTGGCGGCATTTTCGATCAAGACGGCCGCATCACCATCCCCGGTTTCTATGATGGCGTAAAGGATCTGCCGGCCGACATTCTCGCGCAATGGGAGAAGCTCAAGCTGACGGCTGAAACGTTTCTGAAGCCGATCGGACTTTCGATCCCCGCCGGCGAAAAGGGCCGTTTGCTGATCGAGCAAATCTCCTCGCGTCCGACCTGCGATATCAATGGCATTATCGGGGGTTATACCGGGGAAGGCTCAAAGACGGTGATCCCTGCGGAAGCCTCCGCGAAGATATCGTTCCGGCTGGTGGAAGGGCAGGACCCCGACAAGATAAGAAAGGCGTTCCGCGACTACGTGACCGCGCGGCTCCCCGGAGATTGCCGGGCGGAATTCACCGATCATTCCAATGCACCGGCGATTGCGCTCGACTGGAACATGAAGCCGCTCACCGCCGCCAGGCGCGCCTTGACGGACGAGTGGGGCAAGGAGGCTGTCCTGGTGGGGTCCGGCGCCTCTATCCCGATCGTCGCCGATTTCAAGCGCACCCTCGGCCTTGATACGGTGCTGGTGGGGTTTGGGCTCGACGACGACAACATCCATTCGCCGAACGAAAAATACGACATCAAGAGCTTTCACAAGGGCATTCGTTCTTGGGCGCGGATTCTCGCGGCGCTTGCAAACGCACCAAAGGCATAATCAATCAATCAAGCGCTAGAATTCGATGATCTTGCTATTTGCCTAATTGGTCCAGAAGCTCCAAAACGTCCTTCGACGCAGCTTCGACATTCTGTATTTCCTTCAGGGCGCCAGGAAGATCGCCCGCTTCGAACAATTTTGCCGCTTGCTTTCCATGTTGATGGACGAGAGCGTGAGGCTTTTCCAGAAGAGCGAATGCGTTGTGGCTTTGGCAGTCGCGTGAGGCGTCGCCGTAGTACCATTTCCCGAGCCGGCAGGAATGGTGGTCCGCCAGTTCGTTGGCTTTCAATTTGACACGTCCCACCGCCATGTCCGCGAGGCGCTTTTTCCAGATTACGTGATCCGCCTTGGCAAGACGCGGAACCTTGTTCTCGAACGAAAAGTTCGAAATATTCTGAAGTTCCTCTCCGACCAGAGCATGGACGACATCGAGTTGGTTGGAAATTGCCACCACCTGTTCGACGCTCTGTTCCGTCATTGCGGCGATGGAGGAAATGCCTTGAGCGATTTCGCGCGACGCGTCGGTCTGCTGATTTAAGATGCCGGCGATTTCTGCCATCCCGGTGGTCACGCTGGATACCTGCTTGCTGACGCCGGCCATCGCTCCACCGAGCGATGCCACAACGTCACGACTTTCCACCGCCGCTTTGGTGCAGTCGGACATTGCCTCGACAATGGTTTGGATATCGACGCGCAGCTGGTCGATTCGGGTCCGAATTTCTACGGTGGCACCGCTCGTCTGCTGCGAGAGGCTTTTGACTTCGGTCGCGACGACGGCAAAGCCCTTGCCTGCCTCACCCGCTCGTGCGGCCTCAATGGTTGCATTCAACGCCAGAAGGTTGGTCTGTTTTGCGATCGCGTCGATCGAACTTACGATAGTTCCGATCGCCTCGGATGCTTCGCTCAAGGCCGTGATTTTCTCCGACGCCAGATTTGCAGTCGTACCCACGCGGCCCATTGCCGCCGACGCCGAATCCGCGGTCGACATGCCATGCTCGGCGCTGGCACGCATTTCCTCGGCGTCTCCGGTTGCCGCCTGTGCGGTTGCCCGGATCTGACCAATCGACGCCACTAACTCCTCGCTGGCTGCAGCCAGCGTCTGGGTACGCATATCCACCTCGCGCGATGTATTGAGCAAGCGGGCGGTCGAGATCGCGGTCTCGCTTCCCTGGATGCTGAGATTGACGACACGATCGAGATCGTGAGATGCGCTTGATGCAAGCCGTTCCAGCAGTCTACCGAGGGCATCAGAGAGGGGATCCTGTGCCGTCGGCCGCGCAACGTCGAGGCGACCGTCGATAATGCAGTCGATACACGCAACCAAGGCCCGGTCGCGCGCCTCAAGTTCAGCCAGCTGGCTCGCCAGCGCCGCAGCGTCGGCCGATTTCCCCATGGCCTGCGCGCGCCGGGCCTTAACGGTGGAAGAAGAAAATGGTGAAGAAAGAATCGACATGCAGCCCCCAATCGGCGCGAATCTTTTGCCCGGTGCGGGCAATGTCTACCGATTAGGTTAATTTCAGGCGAATTTTTCCCGCGAACCGACCGCCCCAACCGCTCCGCCGAACGCAAAAACGCCGCCCGGGATCGGGCGGCGTTTTGATTCGGTGTGCAGAGGTTGTTAGACCCAATACTACACTGAATTCCGGGTTTTTCAATTCTTGTAGCCGGGATCGAGGCGATCGAGCTTGCGCAGCAGCGCCGGCCACACCAGCGTAGTCGAGCGCAGTTCCTGCCGCTCGGGGTTTGCGAGCAGGCTGGTGTTCTTGTCTACCACCGCCGGATCGACGGGATAGGCGACGGGGCCGAGCATCCGGGTGCGCACCTGCATGGTGCAGGCCCGCTCCAGGTGGAACATGCGTTCGAAGGCGGACGCGACAGAGCGGCCGACCGTCAGCGTGCCGTGATTGCGCAACAGCATGTGGTTTTTGTTGCCGAGGTCCCGTTGCAGGCGCGGGCGTTCGTCATGGTCGAGCGCGATGCCTTCATAGTCGTGATAGGCGAGATCGTAGGTCACAAGCTGCGCGGTCTGGTTCAGCGGCTGCAATCCTTCCATGCTGCTTGCCACCGCGGTGCCGTCGGGCGTGTGCAGGTGAAGCACGCAGCCGGCGTCTTCGCGAACCTCATGGATCGCCGAATGAATCGTGAAGCCGGCCGGGTTGATGCCGTAGGGGCTCTTGGTGAGCTGGTTGCCGTCGAGGTCGACCTTGACCAGGCTCGATGCGGTGATTTCGTCGAACATCAGCCCGTAAGGGTTGATCAGGAAAT
Source organism: uncultured Alphaproteobacteria bacterium (assembly GCA_963753875.1). Lineage (GTDB taxonomy): Bacteria > Pseudomonadota > Alphaproteobacteria > Rhizobiales > Xanthobacteraceae > Bradyrhizobium. The sequence continues at coordinate 12,405 of CAVWDY010000011.1, forward strand.
GATGTTCCGGGCCCGGCACCCGCGCGGAGATGTGGGTGTCGACCAGATCGTCCCAGCCGTAATGCGCGATGAGGCGGTAGCAGGCAGCAAGATTGACGCGCTGGCTCCATTCGCCATCCGTCATTTCCGACGGCACTTCCTTCAGGCGAGCTTCCGCTGGCGACATGACCGGTTTCTCCCGTTGAACTGATGGCTTCGAGCCTATTCCCGCGGCAGGATCGCAGCAAGCCGCCGCGCCGGCGTGGCAGTTATGCTCTCGTAACGGCGGTTGCGCTTCAGGGCGCCGGAATCGCCAGCAGGCTGGAGATGCTGCGACCGCGGATATCGTAGACGCGGGCAAACACCACGTCGTCGCGCTTGATTTCCACCATCACCGGCGCGGTCAGGCCCTTGCAGTAGAATTCGCCGAGGGTCATCGCAAAATCGGCGGCATGGCTGTCCCAGCCGATGGTGAAGTCGGGCCCAAGCGCGACCTGGGCAGGACGCTGCGGACCGCACACCGCGACCTTCCATTTGCGCCCATGCGGCGGAGCTTCGTGCCGCTCGTCGAGTTCTTCGCGCAGGCTGTCGGAAGCCTGCTTCAGCGCGAGGCCCCAGTAATCCAGCATGTAGCGATAATCGGCGCCGCGCACCGTGCCCGCGATATGATTGAAGTGGGTGTATTGATAAGGGTGCAGCCGGATCATCTCGCCAAGCGGCAACAGGAGACCGAATGAGAAGACGGCGAGCGCGGCAGGTTGCCAGCTGCGGCGGTTTTGCTTCAGCCAATTCATTCCCCACGCGAAGGCGGTGCCCGCGAGCACCGTCATCGGCGGAATGACAAAGATGAAATGGCGAATGCCGTTGTAGAGCGCCGGACGCTTGACGATGGCAACTGCGATCGGCAGCGTGGCCGCAAGCGTCAGCATCAAGAGGATGGTCTTGCGGCGGCCCGACACGTCGGCGCGCGGCAGCGCGAGCAGCGTGGCGACGGCGGCGGCGATCGACAGGCCAAGCAATACTTCGGGAAGTTGCAGGGCGAACAGGGTCGGAAGATACGACCACGGCATGTCCGGCACCGACACCAGTGCGCCGTCGAACATTTCCTTCCACGGCTTCTCGAAGAAGTGCGAGAAATAGGTCGCGGCCTGGAACGGGTTGCCGGGCTCGATGATCGACCACGGCCAGATCAGCCCCATGACGAGGTAGCCAAGGATCAGGCCCGGCAGCAGCACATAGCCGACGTGTACGAACCGCCGGACGGCTTCGCGCGCGCCCTGCGTGCGGATCTCCTCGAGCAACATCGGCACAAAGCCGACCACCGCATAAATCAGGGCCAGCCCGCCGAGGATACGCGAACCAATCGACAGGCCGGCGCCAAGGCCGACGATCAGGATCGTCCGTGGCGAGGGTGACGGGTATTCCTCGGCCAGACGGACCAGGCCAAGCATCAGGATCACCATCGCGACGGCGAACGGCGCATCCTTGGGATTCATGAACATGTGCCCGTAGAAGGTCGGGCAGAGCGCCAGCAGCAGCAAGGCGGCTAGCCCGGCAAGGGGGCCACCGACGCGCCGGCCAAGCCGCCATGTGACCGCCAGGCCGATGATGCCGACGGCGGCGCCGAGCAGGCGGCGCGTTTCAAATAGTTCGAGCGGAATCGCCTTGTGCAGCAAGGCCGCCGCCATGTCGAAGCCGCCGCCATACATGTAGAGATTGGCGAACGACAGGGCGCCGGTATCCTTGAAACCGGAGCCGTACATTCGCAGCAACAGGTCGGCATATTCGGCGTGGGTATAATCGTCCCAGCCCAATCCATAGTCGCGAAAGGTGAGGCTCGCGATCAATCCGACCACAGTCAGCACGATGATCGCAAGATCGTCGCAAGCTCGCTCCACCGAGCGCCGCGACGGCGTATCGATAGCCGAGGTAGTGATCGATGACATGGCTATTGGTAACCCGGTCCCCTGTGGCCCAGCTGACGCTTTTGGGCCTCATCCCCGGCATCCATATAGCGCAGATATCTTTCCAAGTAATTGGGAATTGTGGCGTAATTGCCCTGGTGCAATGCAGCAATGGTTTGGTTTTTTGGCTCGGTCGGGCCAGACCGGCGGCTTCCGCGGGAACTACTCCCGCAATTGCTGGTTGGCGAGGCGCACAATATGACGGTAGCGTGGCATTGTGGCTTGCGCCTATTTTGAGCGCGGCCCGGGGGTAGGTTTGATGATGGTTGTAATGTTGGTCGCCGGGATTGGCTGTCTTTTGGCGGGCCTCCTGGCGATCGGTTTCGGAATCCCGGTAAAAGAATTCAGTTTCGGCAATACCCTGATCCTGGCAGGCGCTGTCGCGGCATGCACGGGGTTCGTTATCCTGGGCCTGTGGGTCGTCGTTCGCGAGCTGAAGAACATCGCCCAGCGGCTTGGCCCTGGCGTGTCCTCGGACTGGGCGGGAACCGCGATGCAACCGACAGCCGTAACGCCGCCCCGGCGCCACCAGGCGCCGGGAGGTGGCGGCTTCTTGTTCAGCCGCGATCAACGTGCCGCGGAAGGGGCGGACGGCGCTGAAGCGGAAGCGCACCCGTCGGCGCTGTGGCGTGACGACGCAGCGGCGCGGAGCGTACGCAGTGACGTGCCGCCACTGTCGGAGCCAGCCGAGACCGCGCCCGCCGCCAAACCGCGGCGTAATCTGATGTTTTCCTCCACATCGCGGAGGGAACACGAGCGCGCGCAAGCCCGATCGGCCGATGTATCCGCGGACGAGCTTGGTCCCGCGCCAGCCGCCACGCCGCCAGCTCCCGAAATCAGCGAGGCGCCACCGGCGACATTCGATGACGCCTGGCCAAAATCGGAGCGCTCAAGATCCACTGAAGCGCCTGGTCAGCGGCGCAGCGGACGAGCGCCATCGACGTTTAGCGAGGCAACCCTCGACGACGCGGCTGGGGCCGATCGCCATCCACCGGCCGTGCGAAACGAGGATCAGCCACCGGTGACCGTTCTCAAGTCAGGTGTCGTCGATGGAATGGCCTATTCATTGTATTCCGACGGTTCGATCGAGGCACAAATGCCGGAGGGCATGATGCGGTTTGCGTCGATCGATGAGCTGCGCTCGCACCTCGACCAGCGGCCCTGAGGAGATCGAAATTTAGGGCGGACCTGGCTCGAAAAATAGCCATCGCTGTTCTTGTCACCGTCTGAGTAATCCGCTCATATTCCAAAGTAGTGCACGAATCCGCAAGCGTATTGGTGCCGCGGGTTGCTGTGCGACAACTATGATATCTTGCGTAATGACGATCTGCAGAAGGTTCAGGCCATGACCGACGGCGCCGGCAAGAATTTTATCGACCTGACAGCGGACATCGTGTCGGCCTATCTCAGCAACAATCCGACGCCGGCGTCGGAGATTCCGGCCCTGATCAGCCAGATCCACGCGGCCCTGCTGCGGATCTCGACGGGAAGGGTCGAAACGTCTCTGGAACCTGCCAAGCCCGCGGTTTCCGTCAAGAAATCGATGACCCCGGACTATCTGGTTTGTCTCGAGGACGGCAAGCGCTTCAAATCGCTGAAGCGGCATCTGCGCTCGCAATACAACATGACGCCGGAGCAATATCGGGACAAATGGGGTCTTCCGCCGGACTACCCGATGGTGGCGCCGAATTATGCGGTGGCACGTTCACAGCTCGCCAAGAAAATGGGGCTCGGCCAGCAGCGGCGGCGGCGTAAATAGAGCGTTCTCGAGCGCAGCATCCCCTCGGACCTGATCCGGCGGGGTGGGCACCGGTTCGGTTTGCGTCAAGAAAACGCGTCAAACCAAAAGAGCCCGAATGTCAGGAGGCTGCGGCGAGCGTTTCGCGCGCGTCGGTGCGAATGCGCTCCACCATCGCGCGCAGGCCGTTGGAACGTTGCGGCGTGAGATGTTCGCGGAATCCGAATTCGTCGAACACCGCGATGGCGTCCGTCGAAAGAATTTGCTGCGGCGTGTGGCCGGAATAAAGCGTCAGCAGTATCGCGATCAATCCGCGCACGATATGGGCATCGCTGTCGCCCCGATAAAGCAGCACCGGTTCGCCGCTGCCGCTGCGTTCGACCCGCCTCGAGAGCCAGACCTGGCTGGCGCAACCATGCACCTTGTTCGCGGCGGAGTGCTCGGCCTCCGGCATCGGATCGAGCGTCCGGCCGAGTTCGATGACGTACCGATAACGGTCGTCCCAGTCGTCCAGCAGCGCAAAGTTTTCTCTGATTTCGCCGATCGTCATCGTGTCCCGCGCTCAATCCCAAACCATATATAGGATCGAAGGCGGCCGAAAGCGATATTGCCCGATCAAAAAGCGGACCTGTTCCCGGCTTGTTTCAGGGCGCAGGCGGCGGCGCGCCCTGCCACTCCACCTGCATGTCATCGGGTGTCAGGGTGTCGCGCGGCGCAGCTTCCACCAAGGAAACTTCGGCATTCTCCATGCCGCCGATCGAGCCGGTATGATCGGGCGAACGCTTGTCGTCGGGTGAACGCTTGTCGATGATGATCTGGTATAGTTTGCGCGCGCCGGCCTGGGCGCGCTGGCCGATCACGGTCGCGGCCTGTCCGCCGACTTCACACGCTGCCGGCTGGCGCTTGCAGAACTGACTCATGTCCGAGACCGCCGCGGTGGCAGCGGACACGGCTTCGGACGCGCCCAATTGCGGCTGCTTGTCCGATTGCGGGGTTTTGTCTCTGGGCAACAGCACGAGCACCAGCCCGACCCAGAACACCAGGCGAAACAGAAAAAACATTTCGCGACTCCGGCCGCCTCTTCGATCGTGTTGCAGTTGATCGTGCAGTCCTGACTAACAGCCGTCGATAAATCGCAAGTGTTTGCATTGAGGTTAAATCTTCGAAAATTCGCGAAAAATTCGAATGATTTGATTCGGCGTAAATTTTCGATTGATGCCGGTTTGGCGGCTTTAGGCCACATCCACCATTTCGAAACCATACGGGATCGTCGCCGGAAACCCGCTGTTCACCATCCGCGTTGATTGAGCGGCATCGCGGTGCCCGAAAGCCCCGCGATGCTACGGTGTTCGGCCGCGGGCTTGCGCGCCTTAGCGTTCGCTTAATGTCGCTCTGACACGGTGGCGTAACGATAAAGGGGGCGTTCCGGCGCGTCTGTTCCACGCAAAGCCGAGGCGCGAGAGCCGTGACAGTTTTGAGTATCATCCGCGATTGTCTCGATGCGCTGCTGCATTCGTCGGCACGATATGATGCGTTGACGGGCGCTCGGCATCGCGCGTTCATCGCGCCGCGACTGCTCGGAAGCCTCGGGGCCTTTGCGGCGTTTCCGGCCTATCTTGCGATGCGCGGCGCGCCCACCGCCCTTGAGGTCGCGGCCTTCGCCTGGCTGATCGCACCCATTTTGCTGTCGTGGTTTCTGTCGCGTACCGGCCGCTACGAGGGAGCCTGTATTCTTTCGTCGCTGGCGCTCGCCGGTCTTGTCATGACGCTGGCAACGACCACCGGCGGCATCGAATCCTTCGCCGCGATCTGGCTTGTCGTTGTTCCCATTGAGGCGGCGCTTTCGGGTTCGCGTCGCGTGGTTGCGTTTGCGTCCGCGCTGGCGCTGAGCTGTGCTTCCCTGCTGATCGTGCTTGGGCATTTCCACATGTTGCCGGCACCGGAAGCAAATTCGGCGCTGCGCGCCGTGTTCGTGGCCTTCGGTGTGGCGTCGGCGACGCTCTATGCCGCCGGGCTCGCCTTCGGCGCCGAATTGCTGGCGCGCACCAGCGTCTCGCTGCTCTATGTCGAGGAGGATCGATATCGCCTGCTGGCACGAAACATGAGTGACGTGATTTCGCGCCATCATCGCAACGGCGCGGTGCAATTCATTTCGCCTGCCGTGGAGACGATGCTGGGAACGCCGGTTCCGCTGCTGCTTGGGCACGGCCTGTTCGACCGCGTCCATGTCGCCGATCGTCCGGCCTATCTCACCGCGCTTTCCGACGCGGCGCGCGTTGGCGAGGCGCGTAGCGTCGAATTTCGTCTGAGGCGGGATGCGCCGCGCGGCCGCGACCGGAGTCAGGGCAGTCAGGTGGACTTCATCTGGGTGGAGATGCGTTGCCGGCCGCTCGAACAGGTGCTGGAGACGGCGACCCCGTCCGAAGCCGAGGTGGTCGCCGTGATGCGTGACGTCACGGACCGGAAAAACCAGGAACAGGCGCTCGATCTCGCACTGACCGCTGCCGAGCAGGCGGACGCGGCCAAGACCCGCTTCCTTGCCACCATGAGCCACGAACTGCGCACGCCGCTTAACGCCATCATCGGCTTCTCGGAGATGATCGCTCAGGAAGACACGCTGATGCTGGATGCGCCGCGCCGCAAGGAATATGCCCAACTGATCAACGATTCAGGCCAGCATCTGTTGTCGGTCGTCAACGGCATTCTCGACATGTCCAAGATGGAGTCCGGCAATTTCGAAATCTCGCCGGAGCCGTTCGCGCCGCGGGCCGCGCTTCTCAATTGCTGCAATCTTCTGGCCCTGAAGGCGCGGGAGAATGGGATCGATCTCGTCACCCGCGCGCCGGACGATCTGCCGGTCATGATTGGCGATCCGCGTGCGTTCAAACAGATCGTGCTGAATCTGGTCTCCAATGCCATCAAGTTCACCGAGCGCAGCGGCAGGGTGACGGTTTCGGCCGGCGTCGAAGGACCGCGGCTGCTACTTCGCGTCATCGATACCGGCGTCGGCATCACGACCGAGGATCTCAAGCGAATCGGCGATCCCTTCTTCCAGGCCGGCAAGACCTACCAGCGGCGGCACGAAGGCACTGGCCTCGGGCTGTCGATCGTGAAAAGCCTGATTGGGCTGCATGGCGGCGAGATGACCATGCAAAGCAAGATCGATGAAGGAACCACTGTTACGGTCGCGCTGCCGCTGACGTTCACACCACGGGCCGCGCAACCCTCAAGCAATATCGCGACGCTCAGTCCGCCGTCGCGGCCCGCAATCCCAGGCCAAGCTCACCGGGTGAAGAAAAGTGCCTAGACAGATTTTCAGGGACGACGACTTGCCGCGCCGCCGTCGTGGCGCCAAAGCGACAGCGGTCGAAGCGGACGCGGAACGCGGCCTGGTGATGCGAATCTTGCTGCATAGTCCGAAAGACATGGTCGCGGGCGCGCTCGCTTTCGCGGCCGTCAGCGCCATTATCGCCAACGCCCTGTTCCTGCAGGCCGGGCGCCATCCCGCGCCGATGTTCGGCTCGGTCACCGCCATGCCCGCGGTGGCGGCGCCCGCCAATCCACTGCCGCGTCCCCGTCCGGTCGAGGCCGACGCCACTCAGTCCGAATCCAGGCCGGCGGAGCCGAAAGCCGCCGATCCGCTGGCTAATCTGGTCAAGACAACCAGCGCAGCGCCGGTTATGCCGGCCGTTGTCCCGCGGCCACCCGCGGCTATTCCGCTCGTTTCCCACAACGACACCGCCGCCATCCCAGGCGCGGGCTCGCGGCGGGTGGCGGCAGTGCAGCGCGCGCTCACGGAATATGGCTATGGCCAGCTGAAACCCACCGGCATTATCGGTTCGGATACCCAGGCCGCGATCCAGAAATTCGAGCGGGCGCGGAAGCTTCCGGTGACTGGCCAGGTGTCCGATCGCCTGGTGCGCGAACTAACCGCAATGATTGGCCACCCGATCGAATGAATCATATTCCATTTTGTTTTGCGTTTGTTCTTAAGTCCGACAGGCTCCTAGCGTCATACAAGCTGCTGGCCTATCGTCGATCTCATGCGATTGAAATCCAGTATTTGGGTGGCGGCCTATTTGCGCCGCTGCCAGAGCGCGGGCGTCTTTGGCGCCGTGCGCCGGCGCGGCGCGGAAGAAGCCGGTGCCGTGTTCGTCAAGGTGGCGCTGCTCGACGGCAATGCCATGCTGTACGTGCCGGCGCCGCAGACGGTTTATGACGACAGCCGGCCGATCGAGCGTTTTTTCATGCCGACATCAAAGGAGCCTATCCCGGAACCATCCGTGGAAGAACGTCTCCACAGGGAAATCCGGTTCGATCCGGATGCCTGGATCGTGGAGACCGAGGACCGGGCAGGGCGGCACTTCCTCGATTTGCCGCGCGACTGAGCCGCTAACGTCCGGAGCCTTGGGAGCCCGTTCGCGGGACGACACAGTATCCGCAGGTTGCGCCGCTGGGCGGGTTTGGGCGGCCGCCGGCCGCGCGCGGTGGCGTTCGTCGTCGTAGAGCGAGGGATGGTACTTGGCACGGGTGACCGCCATGGTCGAGCCGCGCCATGCGGCCAGCATCACCAGGGCGGATCGCTCACTCAATATGTCGTACAGACGCGACAGCCGGTAGACGGTGTGAACTGACGTGCCGAATTCCGGCTTGAGGAACAGCAACACCCGCTGGAAAACCGGGCTCGGCATGCCAAGCGCCTTGGCCGCGCAGGCCAGCGGCTCGCCACCGGGATCGTTGACAACCTGGGTCGAGATTTTCCACGGCAATATCAGGGATTCGCCGAGTTCGAGGGTGAAGTTTTCGACGTCGGCGGCGAACGCCGCCATCTCCAGCGTCTCGATGGCGCGTGCCGCGCGCGGGGCGGGAATTCGCGGCGAAGCCTTCAATGGCGTGTCGGCAAGATTGTGCAGGATCAGGGCGCGCTCGCTCGAACCAGCGCCAAAAAACAGGCCGCTGATTTCGGCGGCATCCGTCGGCTGCATCGTCAAATTCGAGGCCAATCGCAATTGCGCATCGCTCGGCGCCTTGAGCTCCTGTGGCGCCGCTGCGGGGTCCGCAGGAATCGAACTCGCAGGGATCTGCTGGGCGAGCGGCACACGCCGATCGGGGTGCGAGGGTTTCAGCCCGAGCTGTTTCAGGACCTGGATTGGCGTGCCCGGATAGACCGCAAGCCGTGCCCGCACGGCCGCGCGCGTGGCGTCGTCAACCTGATCGATCAGGCGGGAGGTGAGCTCGACAAACTGCCGCGCTTCGTCCTCGCTGTGCATGCTGGCCTGAACATAGAGATCGGTGAGCACACGTAGCAAAGTGGGTCGGATATCGACACCCTCTCGGCGGGAGAGTGTCATCAGCCCGTCGAAGCCGGGGAACAGCGGTGAAGTGGTCATGTCAGGGGTACGCGACTGAGTAGTTTCTTCGCACCAGCCTAGTCCACTTGCTTTAACAGCTCGTTAAGGAAAACAATCTGTGAACCGGCATGGTCGTCTTTGCGCCATCGCGGACCATGTCTGCGCCAGATCGGATCGGCTGCCACGGCATTAAGATGCCGTTAACCACGTCCTGTTCTTAATGATGGCCTGTCGCCGGCAAATCGCGTCAGAGCGGCAACCAGAGAGAGTTTGGCATGGGCACCATCATTGAATTTCCGGCGGATGCGGCATCGCGGCGGCTGGGCTCAACCATGGATGGCGCCCCGCGCGAAGGCATGGGAACCATCCTGATCCTTCCCGTCGTCCGGATCGAGCGCCAGCCCGAGAAAACCAGCGGTGGCAGCGGACCGGAAGAAGGTACCGCTCCCCGCCGCCGCCGTCGCAGGCGCTGACATCGGACATTCTTTATGCCGGAGGCGTATTTTCCGATCCGGACCAGGTTGCGGGCTAGAGCATGATCCGGAAAAGTGGACACCGGTTTTCCGGAAAGATCATGCTCAAGCAAAAAGAGAGAGCGGGAAGTCGATTCAACGAAGAGTCATCCCGCTCCGGCTCCGCGGCAGTCCTGACGCTGCTCTCGATGGGCCTTGCGCTCGGGGGGTGCAGCGGTGGCGATTTCGGCCGCACCCGACAGGATTTCCTCAACGACGACATGCATCGCTGGATCGGCGCCGAGGCAACGGGAAGCGTCGGCCTGCATGCGTCGCAGTTCCAGCTTACCGACGGCGAACGGCAGCTTCGCGATCTGGCCTATCCGCTGATCGAACCGCCGCATTCGCGTCCGGCCTGGAAGAGTGTGTTCGGCGACTACCAGGCGCTGCCTTCGCCGTGGCGGCAGAAGGTGGCGTTCGATCGCACCGCCTATGGACGCCAGCTGATCGACGAGCCGCACCGCTCGCACATGTCGCGCTATGCGCAGCTGATTGAAGATGTGCGCGACGACATTTCCCGCTTCGAGCCGTTCTACGCCAATGCCGTGCGTGTGCTCGATCTCGACAGGAAACGCAACGCCAGTCTCGCGCGCGTCTCGCAACTATCGCCGCGCGAACGCGCCGACGCGGTTGCCCGCATGGAAGAGAATACCCTGATCGTGCAGTGGGTCCAGCAATGCCTGGAGCGCCGAATCTCGTCGTACGGTTGGGCGCTGGAACGGCTGGTGATCCAGGCGCCGGACAATATGGCAGCCGACGCCGATCGATTGATCGGCGAACTCGCAGCCCAAACCGCCAACCCTCCGGTCGCCGCGCACCCCGTCATCGGGCACGCCGTCAGCGTGCGCGGCTAGATAGAGCGTTTTCGAGCGAAGTGGATACCGGTTCGCGTAAAGAAAACGCGTTAAAACATAAGATTAGAGCCTGGGTTCTGATTTAATCAGAACCCAGGCTCTAAGGATTTTTTGGACGAACAGGGAGCATCAGCGCTTGGCGGGCGCCGGCTCCGTCTGCACCTTGCAGTTCGACGCGGCCAGAGAAGCCTGGGCCTGCGGCATCAGGCCGGGTTCCGGCGCGAGCGCCTTCATCACGATCAACCCGGCCGCGGTTGGAGAATCGATGATCAGCCGGTCGGCCGCGGTCACGTCCTCGTCCTCAGGCAATTCGGCGTGTTGAGCCTCGGTCATGAGATCGAGCTCGATCACCTTGCGCCCGGCGGATCGGTCGTTGATGGCGTAATAGGCGACTTCATTGCGCGTATAGAACGACACCGACGTATAGGCCTGGCTGACGGGGACCGTGAGCTTGATGGGTCCTCCGGACAGATCGTAGCGGCAGATCGCAACAGCAAACGCCGGGTCCATGAAGGGCAGCGGCGCATTGCCCGGATCCGGCAGCGGCAGGGAACTGACGGCATTCAGTTTTGTGATCGGCGCAAGACGCGAATAGGCGTCCTGGGTGGCTATGCGCGGCAACGCCAATACGCTGACAAGATGCACGATGCCGCCGAGCAGCACGCCAGCGATGATCGTGAACAACAGGCGAATCATGGGCAACCCACGGTCGCAATTGACGGCATCGGCGCATCGCGCTGGGTTCGCGTCGCCACGCCAACCGGCGTGTCGTAGAGCCGCAGTACCAGCGCATAGCGCTCGATTCCCCCGGTGGGCAGCCAGTTGCCGGCGCGCGATCTCGCCGCCACCCGCACTTCAAACGCGCCGTCCGCGCCGCGGATGATTTCCTGGCTGGTGAAACCATAACGTTGCAGCGAATTGGCAACCAGGCGTCCTTTCGAATCATAGAGCGTCAGCGTCCAGAATCGCGCCGCGGGTGTGACGCCGCTCACCACCACGTCGCAGCGGCCGTCAAGCGGCCGCTTGCGATCGTCCGCCGTTGCCGAGAATGCCACGCCGTCGCCGGTGCCGACCGGGAGTTCGCCGCTGCGGACAATGGATGCACGCGAATAGGGATCGACGTCGGCGGTGCCGGTTTTCGGTCGGGCGGTCCATGCGCCGATCGTGAGGGTGCCGAGATCGGTGCCGCGCGTCGCCGTCATCCACGTCGCGCCAAGGCCGACGACGGTGGCGAGGATCAGCGCCAGCAAGGTGATGAAGATCAGCCGCATAGGAACTTCAAATTCGCCGCACTAGTTCTTGCGTGCCGCAGGCGCAGCCGGTTTGTCGGGCACTGCCGAGGCAAAGCTATCCGTAAATCCCACGGAGCTGGAGGACACCGGCTTGACCGGCTTCGCCGGGTCGCCGGCGGTCTTGGCCGCGTCGTCGAGCAGTTTTTCCACGCGTACCAGGATGTCCGCACCGCGTTTGGTGAGGATCGGCGGCGGCGGTTTGATGTCCGCAGACTTCTGAGCGCCGTTGGTGGCGAAAGACGCGGAGGCGACTTGACCGGGCAATTTCGTGCCCATCCCGATCCCCGGAATCTCCTTGATTTCGACGCCCTGATGGGCGGCGACCATGATGTCGTGCCAGGTCTGCGCCGGCAATGAACCGCCGGTCATGCGGTTGGTCGGGGAGTAATCGTCATTGCCGTACCAGATGGCGCAGGTGAAGTTGCCGGTATATCCGACGAACCACGCGTCACGATACGCATTGGTGGTGCCGGTCTTGCCTGCGGTCGGAATGCCGTCGAGCGCCGCGCGCCGCGCGGTACCTTCGCTGACGACGTGGCTCATCATCCCCGCCATGTCGGCGGCAATCGACGCCGGGATCGCCTGGAGCGGCTTCTTGCCGTCGCGGTCGAAACGCCAGACCAGATCGCCGGCGCCGGTGCGAACTTCCAGCACCGCGTGCGGGGTGACCGACTTGCCCTTGTTGGGGAATGTCGCGTAGGCCACCGCATGCTCAACCACCGTGACTTCGTCAGCGCCGATCGGCAACGAGGGCGTATCCGGCAGCGGTGCCTTGAGGCCGAAGCGGCGCGCGACCTCCACGATCTTGGCGCGGCCTCTCTTGGCGGCCTCCCACTGGTTTTTCGGATTGTTGCCGATCGCGATCGACAGCTTCACCGGAACGACGTTGATGGAGCGGGTGATCGCCTGCGTCAGGGTCACCGCGCCCGAATAGGAGTGGCCGTAGTTCTGGGGACACCAGTTGCCGATGCACACCGGACCGTCGACGATGATCGAGGTCGGCTTGAAGCCGTTGAGCAGCGCCGTCGTATAGACATATGGCTTGAACGACGAACCAGGTTGCCGGTAGGCGTCGGTTGCTCGGTTGAACTGGCTGGCGCCATAATCGCGGCCCCCGACCATCGCCCGCACGCCGCCGTCGAGATCGGCGACCACGGTGGCGGCCTGGGTCGCGTGATAGTCGCGCCCGAACTGGCGCAATTGGTTCTCGATGGCCTCTTCCGCGGCGCGCTGCACGTTCATGTCGATGGCGGTGCGGACGACGAAGACGCGCTCGCTGTAGGATTTCGGAAAGGTATCGACGAGCTTGCGCATCTCGTCGAACGCCCAGTCGAGATAATAGTTCGGGGAATTCTCGTCGCGGCGATCGACGGCGGTGGCCGGATTGCGCCGCGCGCCGAACACCTGGCCTTCGGTCATGAAGCCGGCGTCGACGAGGTTGTCCAGCACCACGTTGGCGCGCGCACGCGCGGCGGGCAGGTTGATGTGGGGGGCATATTTGGTGGGCGCCTTGAACAATCCGGCGAGCATCGCGGCTTCCGCGAGATTGACGTCGCGCGCCGACTTGTTGAAATAGAAATGCGCCGCGCCGTCGACGCCGAAGGTGCCGCCGCCCATATAGGCGCGATCGAGGTAGAGCTTGAGAATTTCATTCTTGGTGAGCCGCGTTTCCAGCCAGATGGCGAGGAACGCCTCGTTGACCTTGCGCTCGATGGTGCGCTCGTTGCTCAGAAACAGGTTCTTGGCAAGCTGCTGGGTGATTGACGAACCGCCTTGTCGCACCCCGCCGGCCTGCGCATTGGTCAACAGCGCGCGCGCGGTGCCGGCGATGTCGATGCCGAAATGGTCGTAGAAGCGCCGGTCCTCGGTCGCCAGCGTTGCCTTGATCAGATTGTCAGGAAAATCCTCTAACGGAATCGAATCATTATGCTTTATGCCGCGGCTGCCGATCGGATTGCCGTAGCGGTCGAGGAAGCTCACCGCGAGATCGGATTTCTTCAGCCAGTCGTCGTCGGCCGTTTCGCGGAAGGCCGGCACCGCCAGCGCCAGCATCAGGACCAGGCCGCCGAGCCCGATCGTGGCGGCCTCCGACAGCGGCTCGATGAAGACCCAGCGCTTCCAGCGGCCGACATAGAAGCGGTCCATGAAGGTTGAGTACCGCTCATAGAGTTCGCGCGCGCCTTTGCCGGACGAGAACAGTGTGGAATCGATGCGCGCGTCCAGATCCAGCATCCAGTGCCGGATTTTCTTCGTCCATTCCTTTGGCACGATCTTGCGCACGAGTGCCCGTTTTCCAAAATTCGCAGCGCTTCAAGCGCCCGGCTGGGCACCGTCGAGACGTCTTGCGGGAATGTTGCGGCAAACCCAAGGCGCATTTGCGCCCGTGGCGACTCCGTCCTTATCTAAACGAGCGGGGACCATAAACCAATGGCCGCGCTCGCGATTTCCATCGGCAGGGATAACGTTGTCCCGGCCTTCGCGTAGCGCCGCACCATGCCACTTGCACCCGTGCCGCCGCACCCCCTAGAAGGGCCAAAGCCCCTTAGCGCTCTGGATAAACCCCAGGACTCATGACCACCAAGTCCAAGCCGCCCTCTAGCCAAGAGGGATTCTTCTGGAAAACCAAGACGTTGGAAGAGATGTCCAACGCAGAATGGGAAAGCCTGTGCGACGGCTGCGCGCGCTGCTGCCTGGAGAAGCTTGAGGACGAGGATACCGGCAAGATCTATTTCACCCATGTTTCCTGCAAATTGCTGGATGCCGGGCTGTGCGCGTGCAAGGACTATGCGCACCGCTCCGACCGGGTTTCGGACTGCGTCAGGCTTACGCCGGAGAATGTCCGTACCCTGAACTGGCTGCCGCCCAGTTGCGGTTACAAGCTCGTAGCCGAAGGCCGCGACCTCTATTGGTGGCACCCGCTGATTTCGGGCGACCCCAATACGGTTCATGAGGCTGGCGTCTCGGTGCGCGGACGGGTGCAGGGAACCGAGAACGAGATCGCGGATGCCGACCTCGAAGACCACATCGTGCAATGGCCGGCGCTGTTGCCAAAGCGTGCCCGACTCAAGAAGCGGCCGCCATCCTGAAGGTGGATCCCGCTATCTTATCAATCGGTTGCGTTGGCACTCTCGCGGGACGCACCCATGCGCACAACCCGCTGTCGCAACCTCGGTTTGCCGACTAAATTAGAATCAAATCCCGGCGGCCTCCGGTCGCGTTGCCCAAATACCGCTCCGCATGAACAAGTTCGAACGGCAGAGCCGTCAACCGGCTGACCAACAGACGTTGCCCGAAGCGACCGGGGGCGAGCTTGCGCATTTGCCCGCGGAGATCGTCGATGTCAGCGACGCGCCACCGATTCAGCCGCGCCCGCCGCTAACGCCAGGCGAAGTCCGCACCATCCTGCTGAGCCTGATGCTGACGATGTTTCTGGCCGCCCTCGACCAGACCATCGTGGCCACGGCATTGCCGACCATCGGCCGGCAATTCCGGGACGTGTCCAGCCTGTCGTGGGTGATCACCGCCTATCTTCTGGCATCGACCGCGGTAGCACCGGTGTTCGGGACGCTGAGCGACATCTACGGCCGCCGCGCCATGATTATCACCGCGATGAGCCTGTTCATCTCGGGCTCGATATTGTGCGCGGTGGCGCCCAACATGCCGGTGCTGATTGTGGCCCGCGGCCTGCAGGGGCTCGGCGGCGGCGGCATTTTGCCGATCGTGCAGACCGTGATTGCGGACGTTGTGACGCCGCGCGAGAGGGGCCAGTACCAGGCCTATTTCAGCGGCGTATGGATGGCGGCCGGTATCGGCGGACCTATCCTCGGCGGCGTCTTCGCCGAACATTTGCACTGGTCGATGATCTTCTGGATCAACGTGCCGCTCGGGCTTGCATCGCTCGCCATGCTGTTGCCGAAGATGGGCAAGATCCCGGTATTCCACAGAAGGCGAAAGGTGGACTGGCTCGGCGGCGTGCTGCTGATGGCCGCTGCTGTGGTGTTCATGCTGGTGCTGACGTGGGGCGGCAACCGATATCTCTGGCTGTCACCTGTGATCGTGGCGATGGTCGGATCGTCGATCGCGCTTGCGCTGGCGTTCGTGTGGCATGTCGGGAATGCCGAAGAGCCTTTCCTGCCGTTACCGCTGATGGGCGGAACGGTCGTGCCCTACGCAATGGCTTGCGGCGGCTTCGCGATGGGCGCGATGCTCGGACTGACCGTGCATCTGCCGCTCTACTACGAGGTGGTCTATCATCTCAGTGCCAGCGAAGCAGGGCTTGCTCTAATCCCGCTGGCGGCCGTTTCGACCGGCGGCGCCGCGATTGCCGGCCGGGCCATGGCGCGGGCAAAACACTATAAGCAGGTAGCCATCATCGGAACATTGATTGCGGCGTCGGCGGGAGGCGCGCTCGCGCTTTTTGCCATGCCGCTGTGGGTGTTGCTGGTGCTGCTGTCGGTGTTCGCGTTGGGCCTGGGCACCGCGTTTCCGGTCAGCACGGTTTCGGCGCAGAATGCGGTTGCGCGGTCGCAGATCGGCACCATTACCGGGGCGACAAACTTCTTCCGCGCACTGTTGGCGTCGTTCACGGTGGCCGTGTTCAGCGCGATCCTGTTGATGGCGCTTGGCGCGGATATCTCACTTGCCGGCGAGCACCGCGGTCCGGTGAGCTCGATTCCGGTCGCCGACATGGTCACTGCATTCCACTATGTCTTCGGTGCCGCCGCGGCCATGATGGTCGGTGCATCGCTGTGCATGATCCTGATGGAAGAAAAGCCGCTCGCCGGGCCTGCCAGGCCCGTCGAAATGGCGGAGTAGGGCACGCGAAAGCGGAGTTCTGCCTGTTCTTCCGCGGGGCGGCCTACCAATCGGCCCGAAATTCCTTTATCAGCGGCCGGAACCCAGTCTGACATTGAAATTTGCAAGGAGCCGGCCATGAGCAAGCCCACCATTGAACAGATCCGGCTGGGCACCGAAGGCATTGCCTTCTGCATCGCGCGGACCCTGATCGAGCGCGATCCGTCGTTGAAGGCGCCGATGCGCGCCAACCTGCGCAAGATGTGGGAGCTTCTGGAAGAGCGCGAAGATCACGCCGCCGCCGACATGGTGGACACCATGATCAAGGCGCTGAACGATCCCGCGTTTTTCAAGCCGTAAGCTCGCGGTTCAATTGGCCTGCTGTAGCCTGGTGTCGATTTCCTCCCGCAGCACGGCGAAGTCGATCGGCTTGGTCAGCAAACCGCTCGCGCCGCCCTCGATCGCCTTGCGTTTGGTCTCGGGATCGCCGTAGGCGGTGATCATGATCACGGGAACCTCGGGCCGCATCTCCTTGACCTTGGGCAGCATTTCGAGGCCGGTCATGCCGGGCATGTTGATGTCGGACAGGATCAGGATCAGCGATTGCTCGATGGTGGAGGCGATGCGCGCCAGCGCGTCCGCTGCCGAAATGGCAAAGTCCATCATGAAACGCTGCGCGCGCAAATCGCGCCTGAATTGCTGGCGGAACAACGCCTCGACGTCGGGCTCGTCATCCACCACAAGAACTAGAACGCTCACGTCTAACCTCTGGGCTTATTTGAAGGATTACTGGTTCGCGGCAATACGATTCTGAACTCGGTGAACTGCCCTGGTTCGGTATCGACATCGATGGTGCCACCGTGTTGTTTCACGATGATGTCGTGGCTCATCGACAGCCCAAGGCCGGTGCCTTCGCCCGCCGGTTTGGTCGTAAAGAACGGGTTGAACATCTTTTCCTTTACCTCGGCGGGGATGCCGGTGCCATTGTCGCGAATCCGGATCTCGACATGTTCGCCCCGGTCCCTGGTGCTGGCGATCACGCTCGGTTCAAAACCCGTGCCATTCTCGGCCTTGCGCTTGGTCACCGCATAGAAGCCATTCGAGATCAAGTTCAGGAGCACGCGGGTGATTTCCTGCGGAAACACCTCGATCATGCCGGCGTTGGGGTCGAAATCCCGCCGCAGGGTGACATTGAACTGCGATTTTTCGGCGCGCGCGCCGTGATAGGCAAGATTAAGGCTTTCATCCAGAAGTGCATTGATGTCGGCAGGCCGGTGGTCGCCGGAGCCCTCACGCGAATGCAGCAGCATGTTCTTGACGATGGAATCGGCGCGCTTGCCGTGCTGGACAACCTTTTCGAGATTGTCCTTCAGCATGCCTGTCAATTCGTCGACTTCCTCGCGGATATTGCCGGCGAGGGTGGCGGACTTCAGCACGTCGTTGAGCTCATCGGTCAATTCGGCCGACAATGCTGAGAAATTGTTGACGAAATTGAGCGGGTTCTTGATCTCGTGGGCAATCCCCGCCGTGAGCTGGCCGAGCGAGGCCAGTTTTTCGGTCTGCACCAGGCGATCCTGCGCGGTGCGCAATTCATCGAGCGATTGCGACAGCTCCCGCGTGCGCGCCTGCACCTCGTCGAACAGGCGGACGTTGCCGATGGCGATCACCGCCTGGTCGGCGAAGGTCTGCAACAGGGCGATTTGCTTGCTGCTAAAAGGGTTCACCTCGGTACGGCGAAGCATGATCGTGCCGATGCTTTCGGTTTCGCGCAGCAAAGGCACGCACAGGAAAGTCCGGCTGCCGTGACGGCGAGACATCTCCTGGGCTTCCGGAAACTCGACGCCCTCAGCAGACAGCAAATCGTGCAGGTGAATAGTCACCCTGTCGGCTACCGAGCGTCCCGCGATGAAATTCCGGTTGATGGGCCGTCTTTGCAGGCCTACCGGTATCGGTCCATGATGTGCGGCGTATTGAAGATCATCGCCCTCTCGCAAATGCACCACCGCATCATCGGCATCACAAAGCTTGCACGCATTCTCGACAATGGCCTCAAGAACCGGACCGACATTGGTCGGCGAGGAAGCGATCACCTTGAGAATATTGCCGCTCCCGGTCTGATATGTAAGTGCCTCCGAGAGATCGCGCGTCTTCGCCTGTACCTCGTCGAACAGCCGTGCATTCTCGATAGCGATCACGGCCTGGTCGGCGAAGGTCCGAACCAACTGGACGTGGTGGGCGGCGAACGTCGCCGGCTCCTTGCGCGTGACGCTGATCATTCCGATCGGCTTGCCGCTATTCATCAGCGGCGTGAACAACATGCTGCGATAGCCGCGCAACCGCGCCAGGTCCCGCAGCAACGGCGGCACACCCTCCGATTCGGTATCGGTGAACTGCTGGGTCTCGCCGTGCCGAACCAGCATGAAGAGCGGGAATTCGGCCAGCGGCCGCGGAAACGACGCCTTCAGGGCTTCGTCCGCCTTTGGATTGGTCGGGGTGAATGCCGCGAGGTGAAGCTCGTCGCCGACGAATCGCATCACCGCGGTGGAGAAGCCGCCGATCAGCCGGTTGGAGCTGATCGCGATGGCCTCGAATACCGGCTGCACGTCGGACGGCGAACTGGCGATGACCCTCAGGATGTCGGCGGTCGCGGTCTGCCGCTCCAGCGCCTCCTTGGTCTCGTTGAACAGCCGGGCGTTTTCGGTCGCGATCGCGGCCTGGTCGGCAAAGCTCTGCAGCAGCGCGAGCTCGTCCTCCGTGAAGGGCACGGGTCGGTCGCGGTGTACGATGAGAACGCCGACCGTCTGACCGGCACGCCGGAGCGGGGTGCCGGAAATCGCGCGGGTGCCCGCGGCACGTGCCGGACGCAGTCCGGGCCAGTCCGCTATCGCGGGATCGACGTTGTCGATGTCGGGCAGATGGATCTGCCGGTTTTCGCCGAAGGCTGTGCCTGGCAGGCTGTGGCCGCCGATCCGGAGCTGCGCCACCGGGACTTCGGCGCCGATCCGTTTCGAGCTCGCACCGTCGTGGATAATCCGGCCCCACTTGTCGCCGTCAGCGACAAAGATCGATACGCTGGAAGCCTCAAACAGGCGCTTGGTCGTCTCGGCGATCTGCTGCAACGACAGTTCGGCGTCGCCCGAAGCGCCGCCAATCGTGCGCAGGATTTCGGCGCTGGCGTTCTGGCGGTCCCCCGCGGCGCGAAGCTCCGCCCGCAGCCGGGCATTCTCCCGCTTGAGCTCGGCCACTACGTCCTGGGGAAGCGCGGTCATCTAATGAATTCCAGTACACCGGTTGCCCGGCGGCGCCGGGCTCAAGGGGCATCCCACTGATCGATGTCCAATTATTCCATCTCGGATGCATCGGGGCTAGCGCCATCGGGCCAGTTTTCCGGTGGGTGTGCCCATTCCGGCCAATTGTCCAGCGTCAGGCCGCAGGTTCACCCCCGATCCGCCAGTGCGCGTCGCAGCCGGCGGATGATGACGCCGCGGGAACGGTCATCGGCCGCGGCCTCGATCTGGTCGCTGATATCGAGCACAAGCCTTGACATCTCATTGTGCCAATCGAGATGGGTGACCGCTTCAGGGGCGAGGCGGCGGCGATGGGCGACGTCCAGCAGTGTGGGCGCCGGCGTCGTAAGCTCGTAAATGTCGTCCAGCACCGGCTGAAAGAGCTTTGCCGCCGGGACGATCCGCTCGGCGACACGTTCGGCCAGACCTGCGATCGCTTGCTCTTCGCCGTGGACGAGGAAGACACCTCTTTGAATCGGGCGGCGCGCGGCGATCCAGCGCGTGATTTCGGACCCATCGGCATGACCTGAATATTCATCCATCATGCGGATGCGGGCGGCCACCCTGATCTCCTCGCCCTGGATCCTGACGGCCTTGGCGCCCTCCTGAAGAAACCGGCCAAGGGTGCCGTGCGCCTGATAGCCGACCAAGAGCACCGTGCCCCGGCTGTTCCAGAGCCAGTGCTTGAGGTGATGCCGGATTCGCCCGGCGTCGCACATTCCGCTTGCAGCTATGATGATATGAAAGCCGGTCAGTTTTGCGATCGATTTGCTTTCGTTGACGGTCTCGGTAAATCGCAGATGCGACGAGTTGAACAGGCGATTGACGTCGATATCCACGTCGAGGCTCGCGGCGTGTTTGCGGAAAACCTCCGTTGCGTGGATCGCCAGCGGTGAATCGAGAAATAGCGGCGCCGGCGGGATCTCGCCGCGTTCCATCAGATCGACGAGATCGACGATCAATTCCTGGGTGCGTTCGACCGCGAAGGCGGGGATGAGCAGGGCGCCTTTCGCCGCCGCGGCGTCCCGGACCTCGGTCGCGAGATGCTGACGGCGTTGTTGCGGCGTCGTCGCTGCGCGAATTCTGTCGCCATAGGTCGATTCCGAAATGACGTAGTCGAACCGCGCTGGCGCCTTCGGATCGGGCTCGAGCAGCTTTGCGTCGGGACCGATATCGCCTGACGCGAGCAGGCGTAGCGGTTGACCGGCGGAGCTCTCACGCTCGAACTCAATTTCGATCGAGGCCGAGCCGAGCAGGTGACCGGCATTCCAGTAGCGTGCGCGAACGTCTCCTATCACGTCGACCCACGTCTCGTAATCGACTGGCTGGAACGATTGCAGCGACGCGACGGCGTCCGCTTGCGTGTAAATGGGGCTGACCTCGGATTTCCCGCGCGCCGAATTGCGCCTGTTGAGGGCGACGACCTCCAATTCCTGAATGCTTCCGGCATCCGGCAGCATATAGGAGCACAGGTCGATCGTTCCGCGCGTCGCCAGGATCTTGCCACGGAACCCTTCGCGCACGAGCTTCGGCAGCAGTCCGCTGTGGTCGATATGGGCATGCGTCAGAAGCACGGTATCGATATCGGCGGGCCGAAATGGAAAGGCGCCGTAATTGAGTTCCTTCAGGGTCTTGTGACCCTGAAACAGGCCGCAGTCGATCAGGAAGCGCCCCGACGGCGTTTCGAGCAGGTAGCACGAACCCGTTACCGTGTGCGCCGCGCCGCAAAATCGAACGGTCACGCTCATGTTGTCGTCTCCGTAAAGGTTGCGGCATTCGCCTCACCGCGCAGCGCGGCCGCAAGAATGTCATCGAGCGGAATCGCATTGGTGGGGTGCGGCACGCTGGAAGTCGAGCGGATCGAGCGGATGCCGGCGTCGGCGAACCTGGTGGCCATGTCCTGCGGAAACAGCGCGTGGGTAATGATCGCGTCGATCGTCGTGACGCCCGCGGCGTGGAGTGCTTTGGCGCAGGCGATCAGGGTGCCGCCGGACGAAACGATATCGTCAACGAGCAGCACCGGCCGGCCGGCGATCGATGCCGGATCGGTGAATCCGATCTCGACCGAGCGGTCGCCGCGGCGAAGCTTCTGCGCCACCGAATGCGCCAGCCCGAGCCGTCCGGCGAGATCGCTCACCCAGGGCCCGGATTCCGCGTCGGGGCCGACCACGATCGTTGCGGGATCGATCGCGGCCGAGCGCAGTGAATTCGCGATCGCCGGCATGGCGGACAGGTTTTCAGCCTCGATACCGGGAAAAACCTCCCTGATGTCGTGCGTGCGATGCAGGTGAGCATCCACCGTGATCACGCGGTCCACCATTCCAGCGATGAGCCGGCCGATCGCCTTTTGGCTAATCGCTTCGCCTTCGCTAAAGGCTGCGTCCTGGCGCATGTAGCAGAGATAGGGCGCAAGCAGCACGAGCCGCTTGGCGCCCGCCCGCCGCAGTGCTTCCGCGGCGAACAGTATGGCAATCAGTTTGTCATTTGGCTGGTCGAGGGAGGCATAGATGATCGTCGTCGCGGCGGCAGGGCCGATCGTCACGCGCATTTCCCCGTCGGGAAATCGGTGCAGCGCGATCTCGTGGAAAGGAAAGTCAAGCAGCGAAGCCAGCCGTCTTGCATCGCCGGCACCGGATGGCAGGCTCTGAATGGCGACGTTGCTCACGGGTTGTCTGGCCCTGAAGCGGTGTCGGGTTTTCGATCGCGTAGCCGGTATCGATCTTCGCGCTCGCCGCCGCAAGATCGCGCCCCGACGGATCGAAAGCGTAAATCCGATAGAGCGGCTCGCCGCTTTCGACGCGGTCGCCGATTTTCTTGAACAACCGGATGCCCGCTCCCTTGTCGAGCGGAGCGCCCGCGGTCCGCGCCAGGCGGTTCATCTGCAGACAGTCGATGCCGGAGACGACGCCATCGCTGCCGGCCGGCACATCGAAGGTCAAGTCCCCCAATACGGCGCGGCAGTCCGACGGCCCCTGCGCATCGATGATCTTTTGCATTTGTTTGAGGGCCGCCCCGCTGTCGAGCAACTCGCGGGCGCGAGCATAGCCGGCACCGCCCCGCAGCTTCGGATCGTACTCCAGCAAATGGGCGGCGAGCCGCAGCGACTTTTCGCGCAGGTCGATCGGGGCTGCGGGGTCGTTCGCCAGAACGGCCATGACGTCCTGGGCTTCGAGCACGGGACCGATCCCGCTTCCGATCGGCTGGCGGCCATCGGTTGTGATCACCTCCACCGCTATGCCGAAACGGTCACCGACGAACTCGAACAGTTTGCGCAGCCGCATGGCTTCCGTGCCGTTGGTGAGCTTGGCCGTCGGGCCGACCGGCAGGTCGATGAGGAGATGGGTCGAACCAGCCGCCAGTTTCTTTGACATGATCGAAGCCACCATCTGTTCGCGGGTGTCGAGGCTGAGCGGCCGCTCCACCGAGATCAGGATATCGTCGGCGGGCGACAGGTTGACGTGCCCGCCCCAAACCAGACAGCCGTTGCAGGCCGCGACGATGGCTTTCATCTCGTCGGCGCCGACATTGACCCGCGCCAGCACTTCCATCGTATCGGCGGTGCCGGCGGGAGAGGTAATGGCGCGCGAAGAGGTCTTCGGAATCGGCAGGCCATGGGCCGCCACGATTGGCACCACGATCATGGAAGTTCGGTTGCCCGGAATGCCGCCGATGCAATGCTTGTCGACCACGATCGGGTCGGTCCACTTCAGCTGCGTTCCCGCCTGGGCCATGGCCCGGGTCAGGGCGATCAACTCGTCGCTGGTCATGAAACTGGCGGAGCCGATCAGGAACGCCGCGATCTCCATGTCGGAGTATCGATAGTGGGTGAGATCGTTGACGACGGCGGTTATCTCCTGGGCGCTCAGGGTCTGACCGTGAATCTTGGCCCGAACCGCGTCGAGGCTTTCCGGCGGAGCCGCCGGCGTCACGGTCACCAGGTTGCCGGCGGGTTCAGCGAAGCGCCGAAATGCCGGCTGGGAAAGCCCGATTTCATCGCGGCCTACCAAGGCATCGTCGTCGGTGATGAGGAGGGTGGCGAGCAGCACTTTCGAGTCGCGACGCAATTCGACGCGGCTGAATCCGCGAAAGATTTCCGCGCGCAGTGCCTTTGACTGCCGCGAAATGACGACCACGTTCTCTCGTCCGGTATCGAGATTGACGCTGCGAATTTGCAGTTGTGGGCGGGTTGTGTCGGCTGGGTCCATTGGCAAAACCGGTGGTTGAGACCATTCAGACCACATAGGGCGCTCTTGCTTCAGCCCCTTTGACCCAAATCATGATTTTCAACGCGGACTGCGCGTCCGCGCGAGAGATGCTTGAATTATCGACCCGTCTGGTTAACCTATCTTTCAGCGTGTTCGTCAATGTCCTCGCAACCAATAATATCTAGATTCCCGCCGGGCGTTGGGGCGGGAAGAATTTATGGGGCGCCAACAGGAGCTTCGAATGCGGCAGCTGATTTCAAGATTCCTGGCGGATCAGTCCGGCGCGACAGCTATCGAATATTGTTTGATCGCCACCGGGATCGCATTCGCGATCATCGCGACGGTTCAGGGCATCGGACCCCAACTTAACACCAAGTTCTCCTCGGTGAATTCGTCGCTGAAGTAGCGGCACTACCCGGCCTTTTTCGATCGAACGGGCGCGCGCACCGGTTTGTCGGCCTTCCTGGGCGCCGGCGTCTTCGCTTCCTCCTTGGCGGCGCGCTTGCCGCTGATCGGCAGCAGCATTTCACGCTGACCCTCGATGCGTTTCTTCGGCTTTTTGCCCTTGACCTTGGCGGGCGGAGGAGCCTGCCGTTCGCTGGCAAGGCTGCGCTTGAGCGCGTCCATCAGATTGATGACGTTGCCGCCAGTTTTCGGCGCGGCTTTCGCCGTGGTGCGAATGCCGCTGCGTTTCCTGTTGATGAGATCGATCAGCGCGGATTCGTAATGATCCTCGAACTTGTCGGGCTCGAACGTTCCGGACTTCTTCTCGACGATGTGCTTGGCGAGATCCAGCATATCCTTGGTGACCTTCACGTCCTGGATGTCGTCGAAATACTCCTTTTCGCTGCGCACCTCGTAAGGGTAGCGCAGCAGCGTGCCCAACAGGCCCTTGCCGAGCGGCTCCAGCGCGATGATGTGCTCGCGGTTGGTCAGCACCACGCGCCCGATCGCGACCTTGTTCATGCTGCGAACGGTTTCGCGGATCACCGCAAAAGCGTCATGGCCGACCTTGCCGTCGGGCACGAGATAATAAGGGCGGATCAGATAGCGGATGTCGATATCGGCTTTCGGCACGAACTCGTCGATCTCGATCGTATGCGTCGACTCCAGCGCAATGTCCTCAAGCTCCTCGTTCGACACCTCGATGTAGGTGTCGGTGTCGACCTTGTAGCCTTTCATGATGTCTTCGGAGGCGACTTCCTCGCCGGTGTCGGCATCGACCTTCGCATATTTGATGCGATGACCGGTCTTGCGGTTGATCTGGTTGAAGCTGACCTTTTCGGTGTCCGATGTCGCCGGATACAGGGCGACGGGGCAGGTCACCAGCGACAGGCGCAGGAAACCCTTCCAATTGGCGCGGGGGGCCATGGGATTCTCCTAGAACGCAACGGACGAAGATTTAAGGATACCACCGGAGAACCGGGTTTCAAGCAAGCCGAGCGAGGAATCTCCAAACGGCGTTAACCGTGGCGGCATGCCCGGTTGCTAGGCCGCGGGCGGGGCAAAAGGCCGCTTGGGAGTAGCCAAAGACGACCATCTCCTCCTGATGTCACGCGATAACAGATCGCCGCAAAGCCCGGAACATCATTTGAAATCATGCGTTGCCAAGACATCTCGCGCCAAAAAAATCCGGCGCGACGTCAAGGAATCGAGGCCAGCATGGCAATGCGACAGCAACGTCAGACCGTCGAAACCCCGACCGAAGCGCGGCAGGCCGAATCTGGGCCGTCGGTGCTTGCCCTGCTGATGGTCTCCACCGGCCTCGCGGTTTTGATTCTGGGCGTGCTGTGGTTTGTGTTCTTCCGCAGCTGAGACGGAAATACGGTCCGCGACATGGAATTCTTCGTGCCGCCACGACGAGGGCGCTGGCCGCTACCGAAGACTGTTCCCCGAGAAATTGCTTTTGAGTGCAGTTCCAATTCAACGCGAAAGGCTGGAGCCTCGCGTCGATCAACAGCGTTGTTACAGTCGCGCATGAGATCATCCCAATTGCGCGGTAGCATACCGAGCCGCCGGCTCGGGACTGCGTGCGTCACCCCGGACATCAGGGGGCTATTCATTTCCCGCAGATGGTCCGAACCCCTCGGCTATTGCGAAAGTTTAGGATATCTTAACCAAGATAGCGTGACGTGGAGCATGTTGCGCCTACGACCGCGGCTTGGACCGGGACATACATTCATGTTTCAGCTTTTTTTGCGGGCCCGCGCGCACAACTACCTTAGAACCCGGCGGAAAGATCAGGCTTTCAAAGCCCGCTCGGCCGAACGGGATGCTGAAACCGACCGGTCGCGCGTCGGGTCCATTCTGGAGGCCATCGAACATGCCCTGCACGAGGCAGAGCAGGAACAATCGGGCCTTAAGCAACGGGTTGAGGATGTGCTGGCACGCGCTGCGGTAACCATGGGAAACGCAACCGACGAGTACCTGGAACGCGAAGCGCTCGATAGCCATCATCAAGACTTGTTCAGCTCCGAGATCGCCAATGGACAACGTCGCCTCAACGAACTCGCGACCGCGATCACGCATTTCAAGTTTCTGAAGGCCGCGACGTTGAGCAGGTTTCCGGACTGCAGCCCGTGGCCACCAGTACCTGACAATTGAAGTGTCGATCGCGATGGCCGCAAATGCGCTTGACCGGCGGCTCGGCGGAGTCCGACGCTCAATTGCGCGGGTTATGAATTTGGGATCAAGTCAAACGATGGCTGCCGGCCGGAAAATGTTTTGGTGAAAGAGAATGGCGCGCAATGTAACAATTCTTGTCACGGGGGGAGCAGGGTATATCGGTGCTCACTGCTGCAAGGCGCTGTCAGAAGCTGGTTATCTGCCGGTCTGTGTCGACGACCTTTCGACCGGAAGCCGTGACTTTGTGAAATGGGGACCGCTTGTTGTCGGCAGCGTTCGTGACACCACGCTGGTGGGGGAAACCATCAGGAGCCATCGTATCGCCGCGGTGATGCATTTTGCCGCTTTCAGTCAAGTCGGCGAATCCGTCGTCGATCCTCAGAAATACTATTCGAACAATGTGGGCGGTACGCTTTCCCTTCTGGCGGCCATGCGGGAGACAGGTTGCAGCCATCTTGTTTTTTCCAGCACCGGCGCGGTCTATGGCAACGCCGGGCGCGATCCTATTTCGGAAGATGCCGCCGGCTCGCCGGTCAACCCCTATGGCGTTTCGAAGTGGATGATCGAGCAGATCTTGGCCGACTACCGCGCTGCCTATCGTCTTAACTCGACCTGCTTGCGTTATTTCAATGCCAGCGGCGCGGAAAAATCCGCTTCGATCGGCGAGTTTAGAGACCCGGAGACGCACCTGATCCCCCGCGCGATGATGGCGCTGCAAGGGTATGTCGATGATTTCGCGATTTTCGGCGACGACTATGATACGCCCGACGGAACAGCGGTCCGCGATTACATTCATGTCGAGGATTTGGCGGCTGCTCATATTTTGGCGGTCGAGTCGCTATTGAACGGATCGATCGGCGGTTGTTTCAATCTCGGCACTGGTTCGGGCTATTCGGTGCGAGAGGTGATCGCCGCAATTGAGGCGGCAGCCGGCCGAAAGGTTCCCCTGGTCGTCAAGTCCCGTCGTGCCGGCGATCCTCCGTTTCTTGTCGCGGACCCATCGTCCGCTCGCAAATCCCTGGGTTTCCGTCCGTTGGTTTCCGACCTTGCCACCATCGTGACTTCGGCGTGGGCGTGGCATCAAAAGGCGCATCCAAGGCGTTGATGTACGGCAAACAAACCTGACGGCGTGAACCGCCGGCTTTGAACGCGATCTTTGCAGGTGCTGGAAACCACGCTGGTTGATCGACCGATAAACGATGGTTAACAAATCGACACCTGTGAACAGGGCATTTGAAATAGCTTCAGGCCAAAATGGAAATTCGTTGTTGCTATCCTCGTTCTCAAGAAGACGGGGAGAGCCACAATGAAAAAGAACATTTCCATCGTGACGGCCGCTATCGCTGCACTCTGCATGGGCTTGCATCCGGCGAGCGCAAGCCTGCTCGGAATGCCGCTCAATTTGAAGATCGCGATTGAATTCCGTGACGTCGAGGCTCCAGCCTGTCAATTTTATACCGACGACGTCTTCACAGGCCCGCTGCTGGTCAAGGGCTGCTGATAACCTTAGAGCGTTTTCAAGTGAAGCATGCCCTCGGACTTGATCCGAGGGTCGATACCGGTTCGCGTAAAGAAAAGGCAGCAAAACAAAAGATCAGGGCGCCGGTTCCGATTCAATCAGAACCGGCCGCTCGAGCGCGTAGCGTAAACACAATTCCGGTTCGCTCATCCCCGATTGCGGGGAAGCTTCACGCGTCGAAATCAAGCTGGTCTTCTGACCGGGCCGATTTGAAGTGAAGCAGAAACGACGCCAGCTGACCAAAACTGATCCCGCAGATGCCGCCCAGCGCCTTTACCAGCGCGTCGAAGACGCGGCCATGGCGATCTGGCGTCAGCACTTGCAGCGCCTCTAATCCGGCCGCGGCTCCCACGACGATGACGACAACAAGCAATACACGGTTGGGGTAAGCCAGACCGAACGCAAGTCCCATCAGCGCAAATGCCGCGAAATGCTCACGGTGAGGGCTGGCGAGTACCGGCCGGGCGTCAATCGGAGACAGCGTCGCATAGATGATGAAAGCGAGTGCCAGCCAGCCCACAATAGTGGATACTCTTTGAATCATGGCTGGTAGGTAAGCTACAAGCAATTTGATTTCAACCTGTTCGTGGCTTTACAAGTTGGTTCCGCGGATATTGGTCAAATATCCCTAACCCCGGGGGCGATCCGGGCCGTACCGCAGTAGCCCAATGAGTTTGACTTTTGTCATTCCGGACATCCACGGCCGATATGATCTGCTTTGCGATGGTCTGGCTGAAATTGCCGTGCATTCGAAAGGCAAGGCCGGCGTCGTTGTCACAATAGGTGATTACGTCGACAAGGGGCCGGACAGCAAGGAAGTCATTGACCGGCTGCTGTCGGGCGTCGGCGAGGGGGTTGGCCTGGTTGCGCTGAAGGGTAACCACGACGCCTTGATGGTGGATGCGCTACGGGATCCATCGAAGATGGCGGCGTGGACCGCGAAGGGCGGCGACGCCGCGTTGGCGTCCTATGGTGGCGATCCCGCCGCCGTGCCGCAAACCCACATTGACTGGCTCGACGGACTACGCCTGATGCATGTCGACGCGCATCGCCTCTACGTGCACGCCGGCGTCGATCCCGAAATCCCCCTGGATCGGCAGGGCGAAGCGACGCTGTTATGGAAGCGCTATCCGAAGGGATTTCCCGATGGTTTCGGGAAACTCCACGTCGTCCACGGCCACGATAATTGCCCCGACGGCCCGCTACTGTACGAAGGCCGCACCAACCTGGATACGCTCGCCTGGCGGACGGGACGGCTGACGATCGGCGTTTTCGACGATGACAGATCGGGCGGCCCCGTCGATTTTATTGTGATCAAGGGAGCGCCGGCGGGACGCTAAACGGAGGGCCGCGGCCAGCCCTATTGGGGCTTGCGATTTGGCGTGTTAGGCCTTTGGCGTGGCGGTTCGAGCGCTCAAAGAGATCCGCGCCGCCTCCGGCGATGCGATCGAGATGGTGGCAAACGCCGTTATGGAGAAAAAGTAATATTGCGGTGTGTGGTCCGTTCATAGCCCGTTCACGCCGGCCGGGCTCATCTTGATGCCTGAAATTGTACCGCTCACATTCGGAGACCAGCGTGCGCCTGCTTGTCGTTGAAGATGATCCGGATCTCAATCGTCAACTGACCACGGCCCTGACGGATGCCGGCTACGTGGTCGATCGCGCGTTCGATGGCGAAGAAGGCCATTATCTCGGTGACAGCGAGCCCTACGACGCGGTCGTGCTCGATATCGGGCTGCCGAAGATGGACGGCATCTCGGTGCTGGAAGCCTGGCGCCGCAACGGGCGTGCGATGCCGGTGCTGATCCTCACCGCGCGCGACCGCTGGAGCGACAAGGTGCAGGGTTTCGACGCCGGCGCCGACGACTACGTGGCAAAACCGTTTCACCTCGAGGAAATCCTGGCCCGGATCCGCGCGCTGCTCCGCCGCTCCACCGGCCACGCCCAGTCGGAACTGACCTGCGGCCCGGTTTCGCTGGACACCCGGACCGGCCGGGTCAGCGTATCCGGCAATCCGATCAAGATGACCTCGCACGAGTATCGGCTGCTTGCCTACCTCATGCATCACACCGGGCGCGTGGTGTCGCGCACCGAACTGGTCGAGCATCTCTACGATCAAGATTTCGACCGCGACTCCAACACGATTGAAGTGTTCGTCGGCCGCATCCGCAAGAAGCTCGAGGTCGATATCATCCAGACCGTGCGGGGGCTTGGCTATCTGCTGACGCCACCACCATCGCCGGGTACTTGATCAGCGGTGTTGATCAGCCACCTGGCCCTGTGCTCTGGTTCGGGCATGACCTTTTCCGAGGATCGGTATTCATCCATCGGGTCGCCGCCCGAGGGGATGCCTTTCGGGATGATGCCCTGATGCGCGGCAGTTCCCTTGCCACCCGGCTGTTCCTGTCCGCGACCGCCTGGGTGGTGGTGATTCTGGTTATCACCGGCGTGGTGCTGTCGTCGGTGTACCGCGATGCCACCGAGCGCGCTTTCGATCGCCGCCTCAACCTCTATCTGCGCACCCTGGTCGCCGAAGTGGCGACGCCGGACGAGCCGCCTGACCACCAGTTTCAGTCGCTCGGCGAACCGTTGTTCGAACTGCCGCTGTCTGGCTGGTACTGGCAGATCACCCGCACCGATTCCGACAAGCCAGAGGTGCGCGCGTCGCGCTCGCTGTGGGACAAGAAACTGCCGAAGCTCGAAGAGCATGGCGCCGAGTTGACCGCGGCCGGTATTCGCCTCGGTTATGTCGAAGGCCCGGAGGGCCAGACCCTGCGGATGGTGGAACGGCCGGTCGATCTCGGTGCCGACGGCAAGTTCCTGGTCAATGTGGCCGGCGACGCGACAGAGATCTTCGACGAAACGCGCAGCTTCGACTACTATCTCGGCGGCACATTCGCAGCACTTTCGATCGTGCTGGTCCTGACCACGATCTTCCAGGTCCGCTTTGGCCTTGCGCCGCTCAAGCGCATTTCAGATTCGATCGCCGACATCCGCTCCGGCCGCGCCGAACGGCTCGAGGGCGAATTTCCCGTCGAGATCGCGCCGCTGGCGCGCGAGACCAATGCGCTGATCGACGCCAACCGCGAAATCGTCGAGCGCGCCCGGACTCACGTCGGAAATCTTGCCCACGCCATCAAGACGCCGCTGTCTGTGATCGTCAACGAGGCCGCGGCGCACGCCGCCGATCCCTTTGCGATGAAGGTTCTGGAGCAGGCCGATGTGATGCGTGATCAGGTCGCTCATCATCTTGAGCGCGCGCGCATGGCCGCGCGTCTCACCATCATCGGTACGGTCACCGAAGTCGCCCCCGTGATCGATGCCTTGCGGCGGACCATGGAGAAGATCCACCGCGGCCGCGGCATCGCCATCGAGGTTGACGCCGACGCGCAAGCGAAGTTTCGCGGTGAGCGGCAGGACCTTGAGGAGATGGCCGGCAACCTCGTCGACAACGCCTGCAAATGGGCGGCCTCGCGTGTATTCATCGAGGTGCTGGTAGAGCCGCCGGCCGAGACCGGCGCCGGCCCGATGCTGCGAATCATCGTCGACGACGACGGGCGCGGGCTCTCGGCGGCCGAGCGCGCGCAGGTATCACGCCGCGGTCAGCGGCTCGACGAGTCCAAGCCGGGTTCCGGGCTGGGGCTGTCGATCGTGGTCGACCTTGCGGCCCTGTATGGTGGCAGCCTTTCGCTCGGCCGCGCGCCCATTGGAGGGCTGCGGGCGGAATTGCTGCTGCCGGGGGTATAAGTTGCCGCTCGGCGGTACCCTCTGCTTTGGCTGGGACAGCGTCCTGGAGGCCCGGCCCGGTCTATCATCCTAAACGACTTCTTAACGTCGGCGCTTTTAAGATACCCGGTGGACGCATTCTGCCGTCCGCGCGACAAAAACGTGCAATTCGGGCGCATGGGCCAGACATCAACCGAACGGCTGAGGGATTATCTCGCGCAGCTTCCGCCACAGTCGCAGGCGCTGCTGATGCGGGAGTTCGAGCGCGCCATCGAACGCGGCGAAGACACGACGGTCGCGACCTTCGTGCTCGAACAGTTGCGCAAGATCGTCCGCGGAGCCGACGGGGAGGCGGGCCCGCGAACCGATAATCCGGCACGGCTTTTGTTCCAGCCGCTTGAGCCGTTTCTTGTCGACGGCAATGTTCCGTTGCGGCCGGGCCAGATCCGCCGCGCGTCGCTGCCGCCGGTGTGGCAGTGGCTTGTTCGCGAAGGGGCGCCAGACCAGGCGCGGGAATTCGAACAGGCGCTGTCCCGGGGGCCCGAAACCAGCTCGGAGATAGAAGCCGCGGTCCGGAAACTTCAGCTCGCCGCGGCGGATGCGATCTTTGACATCGCCACGCGCGGAGCGGACCAGCGGCGCGCACTCGCCCGGGTGGGCCCGCCGGATGTGATCGAGGATCTGCAATCGATTGCTTCGCTGTTACAGGCCCGCGAAGCGATCGACACCCTTAACGGCCCGATTCCCAGCTTCCTGCGAGTTTTCAACGAAGCGCAGATTGCCACGGTGGGGGCCGCGCTCAACGTTCCCGCGCTGCAAACGCCACAGCTGCTGCCCTTTGCACTGTCGCTGGTGATGCAGCGGCTGACCGCGCCGTGGCAAATCATCCGGCTGGCCGTCAGGATGGCCGCGTCCGACGATGAACTCCGCGTTGCCGCGACCCCGTATGGTATCGCCGTCACCATCGCGCTGCACGATCTGTCTTGCCTTGCGTCGACCCTGCGGGCGGATATCAGGCGCGGGCATTTTGACAATGTGAGCGAGCATCTGAAAATCCTTCACGACGGCGTGCGCGGCCTGCGTACCGAACTCGATCTCCGCCAAGATTCCACCTGGGGCAGGCAGCTGGCGTCGATCCGGGCCGAGATTTCCAATGCCCTGCAATCGGAAATCGACAGCGTGCCCGGCCGTGTCCGGCGCCTGCTGCGCCAGCGCGCCGATAAGGATATTCCCGCCGGCGCTCAGGTTGACGCCAGCGAGGTCGACGAGGCCGCTGCATTGATCGACTTCGTCGCGGTATGCCGCACCTATGCCAGCGAACTGGCGATCAATGAGGTCACGCTGCGGACGTATTCCGACCTGCAACATTATGTCGAGCAATCCACCGAGGCGCTGGTGCAATCGCTGCGCGCCAGCGAGGGCAAGAACCGGGCCTATCGCCAGATGCAGGTCGCAGCGGCAATCCAATTCTGTGACGTATTGTTCGGCCCCGATTACGCATCGCTGATGAGCAGGGCGGCCGAAAACGCGGTGACGGGCGAACGCAAATCATCGCGCGCCTGACCATAATAAGATAGTGAAAACCAAAACTACAATTTTTGGTTGACGCGGTTCGAGCAGGAATTTAGCGTTTGGGCATGAATCCCATCATTTATTTCGTTGAACTTGAGAACCGTGTGATCTCCGCGACCTATCGAAACCTCATGATCGGGGCGAAGGTCCAACTCGTCGACAAGATTAGCGGGGAACCGTTGCCGGAGCCGGCGACCAAGATTACCTCTCCGATGCCCAGCGGCTCGCTGCGGATCAGCCTGCCGGCTTCGGTCAGGGCAGGGCACTATTTTCTGAGAGCGCTGAACGGGCATGGCGAGTTTGCAGCGCAAAGTGTCGTGTTTGACGTCGCCTAACGCCTGATTTTCTCAAGCTTTTCGGGATTCTTCGGCCCTGCCGGGAATTTGACAATTGTCAATTGCCCGGCTTGCCGCCTGTGGTGTAAAGCGGCGCCACGGCGCTTTGTTGGTTGGCGCCTTGCCACCGGAACCCGCCCGATGATGCTGTGGTTTTTGTTCGCGCTGATGACGGCCGCGGCGATTTTCGCCGTGCTCTGGCCGTTGAGCCGCGGCAGCCGTCCCCAAAATGATGGCAGCGAAGCGGCCGTCTACAAGGATCAACTTGCCGAGATCGATCGTGACGTTTCCGCGGGCCTGATTAACGCCTCCGAGGCAGAGGCCGCGCGCGTCGAAATCAGCCGCCGGCTCTTGGCCGCGGCGGACAATCGGCGCGATCCGCCGTCGGGATCCAATATCAGGTTGCGCCGTGCGGCGGCAGTCATTGCTCTTGTTGGACTTCCAGTCGTCGCGGTTGCGCTTTATTACCCGCTCGGGTCGCCGCGTCTTGGCGATTTTCCGCTGGCACAGCGCGCCCGCACGCCCGACGCGACCCAGCCGCTTGACACTCTGGTGGCGCAGGTCGAGCAGCACCTGGAGCAGAATCCGACCGATGGCCGGGGGTGGAATGTGCTTGCGCCGGTGCTGGCAAGGCTCGGCCGTTACGACGATGCGATCCGCGCTTTTCGCAATTCGATCACCTATAATGGCGACAGCGCCGAGCGCCGGGCCGATCTGGGTGAAGCCCTTGTCGCCGCCGCGGGCGGCGTCGTCACTGCCGAAGCGAAGGCCGAATTCGAGCGCGCCATCGCGCTGAATGCTGACGAGGTCAAGGCGAGCTACTTCCTGGGCCTTGCCGCTGAGCAGGACGGCCGCGCCGCCGAGGCTGCTTCGATCTGGCGCGCAATGCTCGCGAAGGCGCCGGCGAACGCGCCGTGGCGTCCGCTGGTTCAGGCCGCCTTGGTGCGGGTCGGCGGTTCCCCCGTTCCGGCGCTGTCGGACGACGCGGTGGCCGCGGCAAAGGACATGAATGAGACCGACCGCAGCGCCATGATCCGTGGCATGGTCGATCGTCTGGCCACCCGATTGAAGCAAAACGGCGACGACGTGGAGGGATGGCTGCGGCTGGTGAGGGCCTATATGGTGATGGGCGACCCGGACAAGGCAAAGGGCGCGCTGAAGGACGCGCGTCAGGCCGTTGCGAACGATCCGGAACGGCTACGACAATTGAATGAGGGCCTGAAGAATCTCGGGCTTGATGGATGAGCGTGGTGCCGAAAAGTGCGATGCGGTTTTCGGACAACATCATGCGCAGAAATAGGGCGCATGATGCCGAAAAGTGTGAAGCGGTTTTCGGATAACATCATGCGCAGAAATAGAGGCCATGCATGACGCGCAAGCAGCGGCGTTTGACGATCATCGGCGGCTCGCTCGCGGTGCTTGCGGTTGCGGCGGCGCTGGTGCTGAACGCGATGCGCGACTCGATCGTTTTCTTCTCGACGCCGGCGATGGTGGCGGAGAAACATATTCAGCCGGGCAAGCGCTTCCGGCTCGGCGGACTTGTTCAGCCAGGATCACTGGTGCGCGGCGACAATCTGGTCGTCACTTTCCAGGTCGCCGATGGCAGCGCGACTTTGCCCGTTTCCTACAAGGGAATTCTTCCGGATCTGTTTCGCGAAGGGCAGGGCGTCGTCGCGGAGGGCGCGCTCGACTCCTCAGGTGTGTTCAAGGCCGACACCGTGCTCGCCAAGCACGACGAGAACTACATGCCCAAGGATGTCGCCGACGCCCTGAAGAAACAGGGACACTGGAAAGACGAATACGGCGCGAAGCCGAAAGGCGACACAAGATCCGAAGCTAGCCCCGGTACATCGCGCGCGGCGCAGGGCGCGCCGCAGGCCGGGCAGGGGGCGCTGCGATGATCGCGGAAGCCGGACATTACGCGCTGGTATTGGCGCTCGGCCTGGCGCTGATCCAGTCGACCCTGCCGGTTCTGGGCGCGCGTTGGCGCGATCTCGCGCTGATGAATGTCGCGCGCTCGACGGCGATCGCGCAGCTCTTGTTCGTGGCGGCGTCCTTCGCGGCGTTGGTTTCGTTGCACGTCTCCTCGGACTTCTCCGTCGTCAACGTGTTCGAGAATTCGCATTCGATGAAACCGCTGATCTACAAGATCACCGGCGTTTGGGGCAACCACGAGGGCTCGATGCTGCTGTGGGTGTCCATCCTGGCCTTGTTCGGAGGCATGGTCGCGATCTTCGGCAACAACCTGCCGCTGTCGCTGCGCGCCCATGTGCTGGCCGTGCAGGCCTGGGTTGCCAGCGCGTTCTACCTGTTCATCCTGATCACCTCGAACCCGTTCCTGCGCATCGCCGATCCGCCGATCGAGGGCCGCGATCTCAATCCGGTCTTGCAGGATATCGGGCTCGCGGTGCATCCGCCGATGCTCTATCTCGGCTATGTCGGATTCTCGATTTCATTTTCCTTCGCCGTCGCTGCCCTGATCGAGGGCCGGATCGACGCCGCATGGGCGCGTTGGGTGCGGCCCTGGACGCTGGTGGCATGGATATTCCTCACGCTCGGCATCGCCATGGGCTCTTACTGGGCCTATTACGAGCTCGGTTGGGGCGGCTGGTGGTTCTGGGATCCGGTCGAGAATGCCTCGCTGATGCCGTGGCTGGCGGGCACCGCTCTGCTGCACTCTCTGGTGGTCATGGAAAAGCGCAATGCGCTCAAGGTCTGGACCATCCTGCTTTCAATCCTGACATTCTCGCTGTCGCTGCTCGGGACCTTCCTGGTGCGCTCGGGCGTGCTCACATCGGTCCACGCATTTGCCAGCGATCCGACGCGCGGCGTGTTCATCCTGCTGATCCTCTGCATCTTCATCGGTGGCAGTCTTTCGCTCTACGCCTGGCGGGCATCGGCGCTCAAGCAGGGCGGCCTGTTCGCGCCGATCTCGCGCGAAGGCGCGCTCGTGCTCAATAATCTCTTCCTGACCACGGCCTGCGCAACGGTGTTTGTGGGAACGCTGTATCCCCTGGCGCTGGAAGTGATCACGGGGGACAAGATTTCAGTGGGCGCGCCGTTCTTCAATCTCACCTTCGGGCCGTTGTTCCTTCCGTTGATGATCGCGGTACCCTTCGGACCATTGCTGGCGTGGAAACGCGGCGATCTCCTCGGCGCCGCGCAGCGACTGATCGGCGCCGGCGTCGTGGCGCTGATCGCGGTCGCGGTCGTATGGGCATGGACGCTTGGCGGCAGCACCTTCGCGCCGCTCGCGATTGGTCTTGCGATTTTTGTGATCGCCGGTGCATTGACCGATCTTGTCGAGCGCATCGGCCTGTTTCGCGTGCCGCTGGGAACCGCGGCGCGGCGGGCACGCGGACTGCCGCGCTCGAGCTGGGGCACGGTGTTCGCCCATGCCGGCGTTGGCGTCGCCCTGATCGGGATCGTCTGCGAGACCACCTGGAACAGCGAATACATCGGATCGATGAAACTCGGCGATGTCGCCCGCATCGCCGGCTACGAATTGAAGCTCGACGGCGCGAACCAGCGCCAGGGGCCAAATTATCGCGAAATGATCGCGCAGTTCAGCGTCAGGCTCGATGGTAAGCCTCTTGACACGATGACGCCGTCGAAACGCAGTTTTACCACGCGCGGATCGACGACAACCGAGGCCGCGTTGCTGACGCGGGGCGCAAGCCAGCTTTACATCTCGCTCGGCGATACCGCGGGCGACGGTACGATCGCGGTGCGGATCTATCACAAGCCGCTGGTGCTGTTGATCTGGTTCGGTCCGGTGCTGATGGCGTTCGGCGGCATGCTGTCGCTGTCAGATCGGCGGCTGCGCGTCGGTGCGCCGAAACCTGCGAAATCGATGCGCGGATTGCAGGCGGCGGAGTGATGTCTTGAAACGAATCCTTTCCTGCGTGTTCGCTATCGCCGTGATGGCGGGATCCCCGGCCCGCGCCGTCCAGCCCGACGAGATCATGTCCGATACCGCAAAGGAGGCGCGGGCGCGGGACTTGTCGCGGGAACTGCGTTGCATGGTGTGTCAAAACCAGTCGATCGACGATTCCGACGCACCTTTGGCGCGAGATTTGCGGCTTTTGGTGCGTGAGCGGATCGCGGCCGGGGACAGCGACGCGCAAGTGATCGACTTTCTGGTGGCGCGCTATGGCGAGTTCGTGCTGCTGAAGCCGCGATTGAACCCCCATACCTGGCTGCTCTGGCTGCTGCCGCCGATGGCGTTGGCCGGCGGC
Source organism: uncultured Alphaproteobacteria bacterium (assembly GCA_963753875.1). Taxonomy (GTDB): domain Bacteria; phylum Pseudomonadota; class Alphaproteobacteria; order Rhizobiales; family Xanthobacteraceae; genus Bradyrhizobium. The sequence continues at coordinate 50,396 of CAVWDY010000011.1, forward strand.
GGGTTCGCGCTGTGGGCCTATAGTCGGCGGCGCGGCAGCCGCGGCGCGGAAGCGGCCCCTGTCACCTTGACCCCGGATGAGGAAGCCCGGCTGGAGGCACTGCTATCGGGCAAGGCGTCTCCGAAGAAGGTGGCCTAGCTCGGTATTCTTATGGATGCATACTCACTAATGCGACCGAATCGCAATGTCGCGCCCCGTCGGCTTCGCCGCCTGCGTCGGACAAGTTTATGCATTTTTGACCTTTCTCTGAAAGTTTGCATCCGCGCATCCCGCGATTCTCCCATCAGAGCGAACCGATGTTTTCCAACAGCAATTTGACAATCCGCTTTCTGATCGGAGCCGTTGTGGCCGCCCTGTTGCTGTTGCTGGGGGTTGGTGGCGGCACAGGATTTGTCGCCGTCCTTTACCTGAACAACGAAATCACAAGCCTCTCCGCTGAATTCGGTGCGTTGAGCGGCCCAAGCCGCGACCATGCGCTGCAGATTTATCATCAGGCCCAGGCGGCATTTTCATATTTTCTGCTGGCTTGCGTTGCTATTGCGCTTGTTGCCTCGATCGTTTGCCTCACAACTTATTTTGCCGTTCGAAACGGCATCATGGGGCCACTGGCTGCGATGGTGCACGCGATGCGGCAGGTCGCCGACCGGAAATACGAAACTCCCATCCCAGGATTGGGCGGCGCCAACGAAATCGGCCTCCTTGCCGGCGCACTCGAAGTGTTCAAGACGACGGGTATCGAGCGGCAACGCTTGACCGACCATGAATTGCTCGAAGCGCAGCGTCAGGGCGAGCGTTCCCGATTTCTTGATGAGAGGATTCGAGGTTTCAACGGCCTTGTCGCCAATGTCGTCAGCAGCGTCGCTACATCCGCCGTCCGGTTGAAGAGCAATGCGGAAACCCTGTCGCAGGCCGCCAATGAGACCAGCGCCAAGGCCAATGCCGTTGCGAGCGCCGCGAGCCAGGCCAGTACCAGCGTACAGACGGTCGCCAGTTCGGCAGAGGAGATGACGACGTCCATTGGCACCATCAGTCGGCGCGTTACCGACGCCACGCAGCGTGCCGAAGGAGCGGCCGCACAGGCGCGGAAGAGCAGCGACACCATTCATGCGCTGTCGGAGGCGGCCGAGAAGATCGGAGCTGTCGTGCAACTGGTTCAAGCTATCGCCTCCCAGACAAACCTGCTGGCTCTCAACGCCACGATCGAGGCGGCGCGGGCTGGCGAGGCCGGCAAGGGCTTCGCGGTGGTGGCTTCGGAGGTCAAGAATCTCGCCCACCAGACCAGCAAAGCCACCGAGGAAATCTCCACGCACGTCGCCAGCATTCAGGGCATCACCGGCGAGACGCGAGAGGCGATGGACGACATATCGAATACCATCGCGGAAATCAGCGCGATCATGTCCGGGATCGAAGTCGACACCGCGCAGCAGCGAAACGCCACGCAAGACATATCGAAGAGCGTCCAGGACGCGGCCCGGGGCACGCTGGACGTCTCAAATCACATCGTGCAGATCACATCCACCTCGTCTGAGACGGGGCGCATGGCCAGCGACGCCCGGGACTCGGCGGTCGACCTTTCACAGCAGGCCGAAACCCTGAAACGGGAAGTGGACGGCTTCATCATGAGCGTCCGGGCGATCTGACGGACCGGAGTGGTCTGGCGGGCGGACCGGCGGAAGCCGCCGCGGAACCAAGGCCTTGCACGATAAGCCGATTTCGCCCTGCGATAATCCGCCGCATTTCGATCGTCGGTTCATTACAAAAGTTTAATTCCCCCGCCAGCGCGCCGTAAGGCGGATATCCCCATCTTCAGACCTACAGGGTGCATGCCCCCGCACCACCGATTCAGGCTCTGGAGAAATTTGTATGACCGACCGCCCCATCGATCTTTCGTCGCTTCCGTCCTATCGAGCGCCCCGCCGTTCGCTTTTCTCGGCGCGCAAGTTCGCGCTGATGGCCTCGGTCGTCGCCGGCCTTGGCGTTGCCGTTTATGGCTTCAGCCCATCCTCCGGTCCGGTGGATGTCTTCAGCAGCACCGCGCACGCGCAGGTTAACAACGAAGTCCGCAAGGTCGCGCAACCCATCGGCTTTGCCGATATCGTCGAGCGCGTGAAACCGTCGGTGATTTCGGTGAAGGTCAACATCAACGAGAAGGTCGCCAAGAGCGACAGCAGCGACAACAATGACGACTCGCCGTTCCAGCCGGGATCGCCGATGGAACGCTTCTTCCGCCGCTTCGGCGGACCCGATGGTTTGCCGCCCGGCTTGCGGGGTGGACCGCGCGGCGGACGCGGCGTGGTGACCGGCCAGGGCTCCGGCTTCTTCATTTCGGCTGACGGTTTCGCCGTCACCAACAACCACGTGGTCGATGGTGCGGACAAGGTCGAAGTGACGACCGACGATGGCAAGACCTTCAGCGCCAAGGTGATCGGCACCGATGCGCGCACCGATCTCGCGTTGATCAAGGTGGAAGGCGGTTCGAACTTCCCCTTCGCCAAATTGTCCGACGGCAAGCCCCGAATCGGTGACTGGGTGCTCGCGGTCGGCAATCCCTTCGGCCTCGGTGGAACCGTCACGGCCGGCATCGTCTCGGCCAGCGGCCGCGACATCGGCAACGGCCCGTATGACGACTTCATTCAGATCGACGCGCCCGTGAACAAGGGCAATTCCGGTGGTCCGGCCTTCAATACCGAAGGTGAAGTGATGGGCGTCAATACCGCGATTTACTCGCCGTCCGGCGGCAGCGTCGGCATCGCGTTTTCGATCCCGGCATCGACCGTGAAGAGCGTGATTGCGCAGCTCAAGGACAAGGGCTCGGTCAGCCGCGGCTGGATCGGTGTCCAGATTCAGCCCGTCACGCCAGACATTGCCGATAGCCTCGGCCTCAAAAAGGCGGAAGGCGCGTTGGTTGCCGAACCCCAGGCCAACGGTCCGGCGGCCAAGGCCGGCATCGAATCCGGCGACGTGATCACGGCGGTGAACGGCGAAACGGTCAAGGATGCCCGCGAACTCGCGCGTACCATCGGCAGTCTTTCCCCGGGCAATGCCGTGAAGCTCAACGTGCTGCACAAGGGCCAGGACAAGGTCATCAACCTTACCCTTGGCCAGTTGCCGAACGCGCTGGAAGCCAAGGCGGACAGCGATAACAGCGACAAGGGCAGCGCTACCCGCGGTACCGACGTGCCGAAACTCGGCTTGACGCTCGCGCCCGCCAACAGCGTGGCCGGCGCCGGCAAGGACGGCGTCGTTGTGACCGACGTCGATCCGAAGAGCGCGGCGGCCGAGCGCGGTTTCAAGGAGGGTGACGTTATTCTGGAAGTCGCCGGAAAGAGCGTCGCCAATGTGGGTGACGTGCGCGAAGCGATCAATGCCGCGCGGAGCGACAACAAGAACAGCGTGCTGATGCGTGTCAAGAGCGGTGGGTCGTCGCGCTTTGTCGCGATCCCGCTTGCGAAAGGCTGAGTATCGGGCGCCTGGAGCATGATCCGGAAGGGTGAGCCTATTCGGATCATGAACAAAGAGATGGAGGGTGTCGCCGGCTTTAGTCGCCCCCGCCGACGGCTCTTTCCGGGGGGCGGGTCGAAAGCCCGCTCCCCTCAGGTTACCTTCCGGTGGAAAACGCCCCCCTCCGTCGGAAGGTTAAAAGGGCGGTGAGGTTCCCCCAGCTTCACCGCCCGCTTTTTTGGCTCAAAAGGGCGCGCCAGGAAGCCTTGCATGTCGCCTTGCATGAGGCTGCCGACCGCGCCATGGTGATAGAAAGCTGCCCCACTTGACCGCAACCGACACCCTGATGCGCCTCCTGATCATCGAAGACGACCGTGAGTCCGCCGACTATCTGGTCAAGGCGTTCCGCGAGGTCGGTTATGTCGCCGACCTTGCCAGCGATGGCGAGGAGGGGTTGGCTCTCGCCGAGAGCGGCGATTACGACGTGCTGGTGGTCGACCGCATGCTGCCGAAACGCGACGGCCTGTCGCTGATCGGCACCCTGCGCGAGAAGGGCAATAGCACCCCCGTTTTGATTCTCTCGGCGCTCGGACAGGTCGATGACCGCATCAAGGGCCTGCGCGCCGGCGGCGACGACTATCTGCCAAAACCCTATTCGTTCGCCGAATTGCTGGCGCGGATCGAAGTGCTGTCGCGCCGCCGTGGCGGTCCGGCGGAGGAAACCACCTATCGCGTGGGCGACCTCGAACTCGATCGGCTGTCGCACCGGGTGACCCGCGGCAAGGACGAGTTGACGCTGCAGCCGCGCGAGTTCCGGCTGCTGGAATATTTGATGAAGCACGCAGGCCAGGTGGTGACGCGGACCATGCTGCTGGAGAATGTCTGGGACTATCATTTCGATCCGCAGACCAATGTCATCGACGTGCATATTTCACGGCTGCGTTCCAAGATCGACAAGGGGTTCGAACGGCCGTTGCTTCACACCATTCGCGGCGCGGGATACATGATCCGTGACGGCATTCGGTAAGCTGATCCGAACCACGGCGTTCCGGTTGACGCTGGTCTATCTGTTCTTGTTCGCGCTGTTTGCGGCGTCGCTGCTGGGCTATTTCGCCTGGAATACGCGAAGGCTGATCACCGAACAGATTACGACCACCGTGAACGCGGAAACCGGCGAGATCAGCGATATTTTCGCGCGGCGCGGCCTGCGTGGCCTGGTTTTCACCCTCGAAAATCGCGCGCTGCGGCCCGGCGCCAATCTCTATCTCGTGACCACTCCGGCAGGGCAGGCGATCGCCGGCAATGTCGGTTCGCTTGCGCCGGGCGTGATGGCGACGTCGGGATGGTCCGAGACCGCCTATCGGCGGCTCGACGAGCAGGACAGCGCCGATCATCACGCGCTGGTGCGGGTTACCGAACTCTCCAGCGGCTTCAGGCTTTTGATCGGGCGCGATCTGGAGGAGCGGCGGCGGCTGTTCGGCATTGTCGCCAAGGCCGCGCAATGGTCGGTGTTGATTGTGGTGGTGCTCGGCCTTGGCGGCGGCGTCTTTGTCGCGCGGCGCGTGCTGCGGCGGATCGATGCCATGACCGGCACCGCCCAGCGTATCATGGCGGGCGATCTGAGCGGCAGGCTGCCGGTTGGGCGCAGCGGCGACGAGATTGACCGCCTGGCGGAGAATCTCAATGCCATGCTGGAACGCATCGAAGCCCTGATGGTGGGCCTGAAGGAAGTCTCCGACAATATCGCCCACGACCTGAAGACGCCGCTGACGCGATTGCGCAATCGCGCCGAGGAGGCATTGGCAAAATCCGGGACCGAGGCCGAATACCGCACCGCGCTGGAACGGACGATCGAGGAATCCGATGGCCTGATCCGCACATTCAATGCGCTGTTGATGATCGCGCGCGCCGAGTCCGGGCAGGCCCGCGGCAATATGGATAATTTTGACGCCGCCGACGTCGCCAACGGCATTCACGAACTTTACGAGCCGCTCGCCGAAGACGGAGGCATGACCCTGCACGTCAAGACCGAGTCGGCGCCGCTTCACGGCAACCGCGAATTGATCAGCCAGGCGTTGGCGAATTTGGTCGAGAACGCGATCAAATATGGCAAGCCGGTCTCCGCCGCGCCGCCGCTGAGCGCCGGCGCGATTTCGGCTGCGGACCAAAAAGAGATCCTGATCGAGGCCCGGCGCGACGGCGATCGGGTGCTGCTCAGCGTCACCGACCATGGACCAGGAATTCCGGTGGCCGACCGCAAGCATGCGGTGGAGCGATTTGTCCGGCTGGAGGCGAGCCGAACCCAGCCCGGCTCCGGTCTTGGATTGAGCCTGGCATCGGCGGTAGCAACGTTGCATGGCGGTGACCTCCGGCTCGATGACGCTCATCCGGGCCTGATCGCAACCCTGGCGATCCCGGCGCTGTCCGGCGTCAGCGATGGGCTTGCGGCTCAAACGCATGATGTGCCACAGAAGGCGGCATGAATTCATCCGCGCAGGACGACGCGGAACAAAATCGTCCAGGTTCCGGCGGTGATTCGTATTCGATAGCTGCGAACCCTCTTGGGGATGTCGGAACCCAGGGGAGACGGGCAAAGATGCGATTCCAGCGCGGTTTGTGGATTTGACATTCGCTATGACAATTCGCGAAAGCACCGAAGCGAATGTCAAATCCGGCTCACTGGCCGCGCGGTTCGTGGACGGGCCGCATGTGTCTGTCCCCGACGAAGCCGAGCGGCGACTGAGGGACTGGCTGACCGATCTTGCGCCGGGACAGGCGGCGGCGATCGATGATCTGCTGGCGCGATTTCCCCGGTCCAGGATCATCCTTTTGGGTATCGCCGAGGCCTCCCCGTATCTATTCGATCTTGTTCGCGCCGACGGCGCACGCGCCGTCAGGGTGCTTGAGTGCGAGCCCGAACGGTATCTGGCGCAACTGATCGAGAAAACCAGAAGCGAGGTTTTGGCGGTCGCAAGCGAAGCCGACGTGATGCAGAAGCTTCGCCGCTTGAAGTCGGAAGCAGCCCTCTTGATCGCGCTGTGCGACATCGGTGGCGTCTGGCCGGTGATGCGGGTGACGGCGGCGCTGACCGACCTTGCAATCACTTCGGTGCAATCGGCGCTGCGCTTCTTGCTGCAGCAGGAAGCCGCGCGCGGGAGGATGACGCCGCCGAACCCTGACCGCCCCGAGGACGGCAGCGGTCTGATCGTGCTCGCGATGGGCAAGATGGGCGCGGGCGAACTGAATTTCTCCAGCGACATCGATCTGATCGTGTTTTTCGATTCTGAAGCGTCCACGCTTGCGTCCGACATCGAGCCGCAGCCGTTCTTCGTGCGCGTGACGCAAGGGTTGTCGCGGATATTGCAGCAACGAAGCGGGGACGGTTATGTTTTCCGTGTCGATCTGCGGCTGCGGCCAGATCCCGCCTCGACGCCGGTGGCGATCTCGACGGCCTCCGCGCTGCATTATTACGAACGGGAAGGGCGGACCTGGGAGCGCGCCGCCATGATCAAGGCGCGCCCCTGCGCCGGTGACCTCAGGGCTGGCGAGGCACTGATCGCGGAACTCGCGCCCTTTGTCTGGCGCAAGCATCTGGATTTTGCCGCCCTTGCCGATGTGCACGACATGAAACGGCAGATGCAGACCTATCGCGGGCAAAGCGAAATCGCGGTCGAGGGCCACAACGTCAAGATCGGGCGCGGCGGCATCCGCGAAATCGAGTTCTTCGCGCAGACCCAGCAACTGATCGCCGGCGGCCGGCATCCCCAATTGCGGGTGCGGCCGACGCTCGAGGCGTTGAATCTGCTGGCCTCAAGCAACTGGATCACCTTCGCCGCGCGCGATGAGTTGACCGCCGCGTACGAGTTCCTGCGCCGGGTCGAACACCGGCTGCAGATGATGGCGGACGAGCAAACCCACGCGCTGCCTGACGAGGGCGAAGCGGTGGAGCGCTTTGCCCGCTTTTTCGGGTATGAAAGCCGCGCTGCGTTCGCCAGCGACCTGCTTGGCCATCTCAACGTCGTGCAGGGTCATTATGCCAAGCTGTTCGAAGGCGACCCGGCCGGTACCGCGAAATTGCCGGAGGTGGATTATACGTCGGGTCCGGACGATCCGCGGCTGACCGAGCACCTCGCCGCGCTCGGCTTCAAGAATCCGATCATGGTGGCACAGACCGTGCAACAATGGCTGGACGGCGACTATCGCGTGTTCCGATCGGAATCCACGCGCAGCGCGTTCGCCGAGTTCGTTCCTGCGTTGATCGCGGGCCTCGCCAACGCCGAAGAGCCCGATAACGCGGTGACGGTCTTCGATCGCTTCCTGCAGGCGTTGCAGCGCGGCGGGAGGCTGTTCGTGCTGCTCAGTCAGAACCGCGACCTCGTCGCATTGGTGGCGCTGATCCTGGGTGCCGCGCCGCGTCTCGGCGATATGCTGGCGCGGCAGCCGCAGATCATGGATGGTTTGATTGATCCGCGCTTCTTTGGCGCGATGCCGGACCGGCGCGAATTGTCCACCCGGTTAGCCGCGACCCTGGAGGACGCCCATTCCTACGAAGAGTTTCTCGATCGATTGCGATTATTCGGCCGGGAAAGCCTGTTCCTGATCGGCACGCGCATATTGTCCGGCACGGTCTCCGCCCAGCAGGCCAGCATCGCCTTCGCCGACGTCGCCGAGGGCATCGTCCATACGGTGCATGGTCTGGTGACCGAACAATTCGCCGCCCAGTATGGCCGGATCAAGGGGCAGCAGACCGCGATACTGGCGATGGGCCGGCTTGGCAGCCGTGAAATGACCGCTGCGTCCGACCTCGATTTGATCCTGCTCTATGAATTCGAGGCTGAACACCCGGATTCCGACGGCGCGAAATCCCTGCATGGGGCACAATACTTTGCACGCTTCACCCAGCGGCTGATCAGCGCATTTACGACGCGGACGAATTACGGCGTGCTTTACGAGGTGGATATGCGGCTGCGGCCCTCGGGCCGGGCGGGTCCGGTGGCCTCGCACGTCGATTCGTTTGCCGAATACCAGGAGCGGGAAGCCTGGACCTGGGAGCATATGGCACTGACACGTGCCCGGGTGATTTCAGCGTCCCCGGATTTTCGCAGGCGGATCGAAGAAATCATCCGCAAGGTCCTGACGCGGCCGCGTGACGCCGGCGGCGTTGCCAGCGATGTCGCGGATATGCGCCGAGCCGTCGCGCTCGAGAAGGGCGAGGACGACATCTGGGACCTGAAATATGCCGCAGGTGGCATGGTCGATATCGATTTCATCGCGCAATATCTGCAGCTCGTTCATGCCGCCGACAAGCCTGACATTCTCGACGTCAGCACCCTGCACGTGCTCGACAATGCGGCGCGGCTCGGCGTATTGCCGCAAGCCTCGGCGGAAATCCTGCGCTCGGCGGCGCGGCTCTATCACGACCTGACGCAGATTCTGCGGCTCTGCGTCAGCGAAAGGTTCAACCCGGAGACATCGGGGGAAGATCTTTTGCGGATCATGGCGCGGGCCGGCGATGCACCGGACTTTTCCTCGCTCGAAGCACGGGTGAAGGAGACCCAGGCCGAGGTACGCCGGGTATTTCGGATGTTGATCGGTAGCGGCAGCTAGCCCATGCCAAAAGTCGAAGACTGACTGCGGGAGAAAGACTATCCGGCGGCTACCAACCTAAGCAACTCGGCCCGCACGGAATCGAGCACGCCGGCGTAGTCGCGGGTTTCGGTCTGCCTGAAGAGACGCACCGTCGGATACCAGGGACTGTCGTCGCGAGCGAGCAGCCAGCGATAGTCGGGCGTCCAGGGCAGCAGAATCCAGGTTGGACATCCAAGGGCGCCAGCGAGATGGGCAACGCTGGTGTCCACCGTGATGACAAGATCAAGGCAGCCAACCAGCGCCGCCGTCTCGGCGAAGTCGGTGAGATCCGCGGTAAGATCGACGATCTTGGTCTGCTCGAGCAGCGCCTTGTCGTCGGGCCGCGGGTCTTTCTGCAGGCTGACGAAGGTCGCATCCACGTCGAGGATGCGAGACAATAGCCGGAGAGACGTTGATCGATTGAGATCGTTCTTGTGGCTTGCGTTCCCCGACCAGACCAGGCCCACCCGCGGCCTGTCGTGAGGTCCGAGGCGCTCTTCCCAAACCTTTGCGCGGGCTTCCGGCGGGGAAGGCAGATAGGAAGTCGCCGACGGAATGGTGTCGAGGCGTGTTCCGAACACCAGCGGCAGGCTGCCCATTGGGCAGTGCATGTCGAACGCCGGCAGGGGACCGTCCGAGAAGGCAAGGCACTGGCTGACGCCTGGCAACCCGGACAGCAGGGAATGAAGCGGGCGCTCAACCACCAGAACAACGCGGGCGCCGCGCGCCGCCACCATCGGCACATAGCGCGCGAACTGGATCGTATCGCCCAGCCCTTCGTCCACATGGATGAGGATGGTCTTGCCTTCGATGGGCTCATGGCCAAGCCACATCGGTTGGCTGAATTTCGGGTAGGGCGGCGGACTGGTTTTCGCCCAACGCGACTCGCGCCCGGCCCAGCCGGCTTCGAAATTGCCGGTCAGCATCCGCAGCAGGGCCAGATTCCAATCCGTCGTGGCGTCATTCAGGTGAAGCGCCCTGATATGATCGTAGAATGCGAACGCCTCATCGAAGCGCTGCAACTGGCCAAGCATGAAGGCCTTGTTGTTCAGGATTTCGATGGCGTTCGGCAAACGATCCAGCGCCTGGCCAAACCATGACAGCGCCTCTTCTTCTCTGCCGAGCGATTGCAGGCAGGCGCCGATGTTGTTGCAGGTGTCAGCGTTGCCGGGATCCAGCTTGTTGGCCCGCCTGTTGTCGGCCAAAGCTGCTTCGAACCGCTTCAGGTTGTACAGCGTACGCGCGCGCGCCTGCAGTGTCGGGGCGTGGTTTGGCAGCACTTCGTCGCAGAGGTCAAGATGGGCAATCGCCTCCTCGAGCCGCCCCATTTCATTAAGGAGAACGCCGCACTTGTATGCAGCGTCCTGATGACGCGGATCGAGTTTGAGCACGTGCTGAAAGCTCAATAGCGCCTGGTCATAGCGCCCCAGCTCCAGGAGAATGTTGCCCATGAGTTTCCACAACTCGGCATCATCAGGCTTGAGCTGAACCGCCTTGTCGCAGGCCTTGAGCGCCTCCTCGCGCCGTCCCTGTTGCTGCAGCGTGGTCGCAAGGCTCGCAAGGTATTCCGGCCTCGGATCGTGCCCGATCGCGCGAGCGATCCACTCCAGCGCGTGATCGTATTGTTTGGCGTGAAGGGCGATGAGACCCATCAAGTGCAGGGAGTCTGCGTGATTGGGATCTGCTGCAAGCGCTTGCCGGCAGCACAGCTGGGCGTCGAGAGGCTGGCCGGATTGCAGGTAGCGAAAGCCGGCCTCGCAGAACGCGGCAGGGGTGCCAGCGCCGGCACCGTTCGACGCTGTCTGGGATTTTCGGGCGGCTGCCCGGCGTTCGCGACGGTTCATCGGCACATTTCAAATCCGGGCAGCGCACCACCCTCTAGATGATTCGCCGCCATCAACATACCGTTTGGCGTATGAGGGGATGTCGCCGGTTGGCACTTTTTCAGTGCCAGGAGCAGTTGCTTGCTGAACTCCGACCCCCTCCAAAGTGCTCTCCTGGCACGATACGATGTCCGCCTGAACCCAGGCAGGAGAAGCCTCGATGAAATCAAGGCCGGTTGTTCTCTGGTTATCCATGATTGGTGTCGCCGCCCTGTTGGCGGTGAGGGCAGCCTCCGCCGCCGACGTGCAGGTGATGATCTCGTCCGGCTTTTATGGGGTCTACTCCGAGCTCGCTCCGGCCTTCGAGCGCGCGAGCGGTCACCATCTGGTCACGACCCGCGGTCCATCCATGGGGGACTCTCCGGAGGCCATTCCCGCGCGCCTCGCGCGGGGCGAGGCCGCCGACGTCGTGATCCTGGATGGAGGGGCGGCCGACGAACTGGGCCGGCGAGGATTGGTGCGCGCCGACAGCAAGACTGCGCTCGCACGCTCGCTGATCGGGATGGTGGTGCGCGAAGGCGCCGCAAAGCCGGACATCGGCAGCGTCGACGCATTCCGGAGCGCGCTTCTGGCGGCAAAGTCTATCGCGTACTCCGACAGCGGCAGCGGCACTTATCTTTCGACCAAATTATTCGCCAAGCTCGGCGTCGCCGACCAGATCGCGGGCAAGAGCCGAAAGGTGCGGGGACCTCCTTCCGGCGAGCCGGTAGCCGCGGTCGTCGCGCGTGGCGAGGCGGAGATCGGCTTTCAGCAGGTCAGCGAGCTGATACATGTCCCCGGAATTACCTTCGTCGGCACCATTCCGGCCGAGGTCCAGCCAGTGTTTTCGTTCGCGGGCGCGCTCACGAGTACGGTCAGGCAGCCCGAAGCGGCCGGCGCGCTGATCCGTTTCCTCGCTTCGCCCGAGGCGGCGCCGATCATCTTGAAGGCTGGGCTGGCGCCACCCTCAGAGCGATAGCTTCTGTTAGAGCGTTTTCAAGCGAAGCATGCCCTCGGACTTGCCGCCTTCGCTACAGCTTCGGCGGCCGAGTGAGCTAGTGGTCCGGCGAAGCCTTGGCGGAGACGGGATCCGGGGGTGGATACCGGTTCGCGTAAAGAAAACGCGTCAAAATAAAAAGATCAGAGCCGGGTTCTGATTCAATCAGAACCGATCAGGCTCTAGCCTATCGTTGCATCTCGGCGTTGACAGCCTTGAGCGTCGCGATGGCGTCGCGCACGTTCGGATCAAGGCCGGCGCCACCGGCGTCGAGATGGGCAAGGATCGCGGAGCGCATCCGCGGCTCCCAGAATTTCCGGATATGTTCGGCAATTCCCGGAACCGCCTTGTCGTGCCCCTGGGTCTGGAAGAACTTGCCGATTTGATTGGCCATGTAGATCAGCCGGTCAGGCGACATGGACGGCTCCTTGGATGACGGCCGCGGACGTAATGCGGCCCGGATGGGTGAATATCTCGAAGCCGTCGGCGCGCGCGATGGCGGCAAGGGTAATGCCGGCCGCCTCCGCCATCCGCACCGCCAGCGCGGTCGGTGCGGAGACCGCAACCATGACCGGGGCGCCCATCGCCGCGGTCTTCTGTACCATCTCGACCGAGACCCGGCTGGTCAGCAGGACCATGCCTTCGCCAGCGGAAGTCTTGTCCTGCGCCAGCGCGCCCGCCAGCTTGTCGAGCGCGTTGTGGCGGCCGACATCCTCGCGCAGGGCAACAATACCGCGCCCCGGCATCCAGAACGCCGCGGCGTGTACCGCGCGGGTTTCGATGTTGATGGTCTGCAATGGTGGAATGCTCTGCATCGCCGCCATCACCTCTCGCGATGAGAAGCTTCGTCCTTCCGCGACGATGGCCGCGGGACGAACGGCTTCGGCGATCGAATCGATCCCGCATATGCCGCAACCGGTGGGACCCGCGATGTGCCGCCGCCGTTCATTGAGGCGATCCGCATTGGCTTGCGCCAGCCACATCCGCAGCTCGATGCCATCGTCGAGATCGATGATGTCGAGCGAACGGATATCGTCGGGGGATTGCACGATCCCTTCGCTGAGGCTGAATCCGACAGCGAAATCCGCCAGATTCTGCGGGGTGCCCATCATCACGGCATAGGTGCCGCCATTATAGGTGAGCGCGATCGCGGTCTCTTCCGGGATGATGCGCATGCCGGTGCTTAAGCCGCCATCGCGCCAGACCTGACGATCAACCGTGCGAACCGGCTCGCGCATCCCCTTACTCCGCGGCTTCCACGACGGGCGCAATGCGCCTGGAGTGGCGGGCCTGTTCGTCGTAGGCCTTTTGCCATTCCGACGGGCCGTTGGAGGGCGATATCTGTACCGCCGTGACCTTGTATTCCGGGCAGTTCGTGGCCCAGTCGGAATATTCCGTGGTGATGACGTTGGCCTGCGTGTCCGGGTGATGGAACGTGGTGTAGACCACGCCCGGCGCGACGCGTTCGGTGATCAGCGCGCGCAAGGTGGTTTCCCCGGCGCGGCTCGCAAGCCGCACCCAGTCGCCATCGCGCACGCCGCGCTGCTCGGCGTCGTGCGGATGCATCTCGAGCCGGTCTTCCTCGTGCCAGACGATATTGTCGGTTCGTCGGGTCTGGGCGCCGACATTGTACTGGCTGAGAATGCGTCCCGTGGTCAGCAGCAGCGGGTAGCGCGGACCGGTACGCTCGTCGGTCGGGATATATTCGGTAATGACGAACTTGCCCTTGCCGCGCACGAAGCCGCCGATGTGCATGACCGGCGTTCCCTCGGGCGCCTTCTCGTTGCAGGGCCATTGCACGGAGCCGAGCTCATCGAGCTTCGCAAAGGAAACGCCGCTGAATGTCGGGGTCAGCGCCGCGATCTCGTCCATGATCTCGGACGGATGGGTATAATTCATCTCAAAGCCCATCGCCTTGGCGAGGCGGATCGTCACCTCCCAGTCGGCCAATCCGTTGCGCGGCGTCATCACCTTGCGGACGAGCTGGATGCGGCGCTCGGCGTTGGTGAAGGTGCCGTCCTTCTCGAGGAAGGTCGATCCCGGCAGGAAGATATGAGCGTAGTTGGCGGTTTCGTTGAGGAAGAGATCGTGGACGATGACGCATTCCATCGCCGATAGCGCCGCGACGACGTGCTTGGTGTTGGGGTCGGATTGCAGGATGTCCTCACCCTGCACGTAAAGCCCCATGAAGGTACCCTCGATGGCGGCATCGAACATGTTGGGAATCCGCAAGCCCGGCTCCTTGTTGAGCTTGACGTTCCACATGGACTCGAAGGACTCGCGCACCGCGTCGCCCGAGATGTGCCGATAGCCAGGCAGCTCGTGCGGGAAGGAACCCATGTCGCAGGAACCCTGCACATTGTTCTGGCCGCGCAGCGGGTTCACGCCGACACCGGGCCGGCCGATATTACCGGTCGCCATGGCGAGATTGGCGATCGCAATGACCGTCGTGGAGCCCTGGCTGTGTTCGGTGACGCCGAGCCCATAATAGATCGCAGCATTGCCGCCGGTGGCGTACAGGCGCGCGGCGGCACGCAGCTCCTTGGGATCGACGCCGGTCGCAAGGGCGGTGGCTTCCGGGCTGTTCTTCGGCAGCGCGACGAAATGCGCCCAATCCTGGAACTCGCTCCAGTCGCAGCGCTCGCGGACGAAGGCTTCATTGACGAGACCCTCGGTGACGATCACATGCGCCATCGCGGTCAGCACGGCGACGTTGGTGCCCGGCAACAGCGGCAAATGGTGTTGGGCTTCCACATGGGCGGAGCGAACGATGTCGGTGCGCCGCGGATCGACCACGATCAGCTTGGCGCCGGCGCGCAGCCGCTTCTTCATGCGCGAGGCGAACACCGGATGCGCGTCGGTCGGGTTGGCGCCAATAATCAGGACGACGTCGGTGTGCTCGACCGAGTCGAAGTCCTGCGTGCCGGCCGAGGTGCCGAAGGTGGTGGCCAGCCCATATCCGGTCGGCGAATGGCAGACACGGGCGCAGGTATCGACGTTGTTGTTGCCGAAGCCGGCGCGGATCAGCTTCTGCACCAGATAGGTTTCCTCGTTGGTGCACCGCGACGAGGTGATGCCGCCGATGGAATCACGGCCGTATTTGGCCTGGATGCGCTTGAACTCGGCGGCCGCATGGTTGAATGCCTCCTCCCACGATACTTCGCGCCAGGGATCGGTGATTTTTTCACGGATCATCGGATGGAGGATGCGCTCCTTGTGGGTGGTGTAACCCCAGGCGAAGCGGCCCTTGACGCAGGAATGACCGCGATTGGCCTTGCCGTCCTTGTAAGGCACCATGCGGACGACTTCCTCGCCGCGCATTTCGGCCTTGAAGGCGCAGCCGACGCCGCAATAGGCGCAGGTCGTCACTACGGAATGTTCGGGCTGGCCGATCTCAATGACCGATTTTTCGGTGAGCGTGGCGGTCGGGCAGGCCTGCACGCAGGCGCCGCAGGACACGCATTCGGAACCGAGGAAGCTTTCGCTCATGCCGGGCGAGACCCGGCTGTCAAAACCGCGTCCGGAAATGGTCAGCGCAAACGTCCCCTGGACTTCCTCGCAGGCGCGCACGCAGCGCGAGCAGACGATGCATTTCGACGGGTCGTAGGTGAAAT
>CAVWDY010000012.1:0-15329 GCA_963753875.1 uncultured Alphaproteobacteria bacterium
AGCTGGTATCCCGCATCATGCGCGAGGCGGAAGCCATCATCCAGAGCCGACTCGAAGGCATGATATCCGGCGACCGCCGTCAAGCCGCCGAATAGGCGGCTCCACGTCACCACCCAACGGGAAATGATCGCATGAAGGCCTATGTCTACGGCGCCAACGGCGCCGCAATCACCGAAGTCGCCAAGCCATCGCCGAAGGGCACGCAGGTTCTGGTCCGCGTTCACGCCTGCGGCCTCAACCGCGCCGACCTCGGCATGACCAAGGGTCACGCGCATGGCAGCGCCGGCGGCGCCGGCACCGTGCTGGGGATGGAATGGGCGGGCGAGATCGCCGAAGTCGGCCCCGACGCCAGGGGCGTCAAGGTCGGCGACAAGGTGATGGGTTCGGGCAGCGCCGCCTTCGCGGAATATACGCTGGCCGATCACGGCCGGTTGTTCCGCACGCCCTCGAACATGAACTTCGAGGAAGCCTGCACGCTGCCGATCGCGCTCGCCACCATGCACAACGCGGTGGTGACCGTCGGCGGCTTGCAGCCCGGCCAGACCGTGTTGATTCAAGGCGCCAGCTCCGGCGTCGGCCTGATGGCGCTGCAGATCGCAAAGCTCAAGGGCGCCAGCCTCGTGGTCGGCTCTTCGACGGACGCGATGCGCCGCGGGCGGCTGAAGGAATTCGGCGCCGATCTGGCGGTGGATTCCAGCGATCCCGGCTGGGTCGATCAGGTGCTGCAGGCGACCTCCGGCGAAGGCGTCGACCTGATCGTCGACCAGGTTTCGGGCAAGGTCGCGAGCCAAAATCTCAAGGCCACCAAAATCAAGGGCCGCATCGTCAATGTCGGCAGGCTCGGCGGCACCCATGCCGATTTCAACTTCGACCTGCACGCCGCGCGCCGCATCAGCTATATCGGCGTCACCTTCCGCACCCGCACGATCGAGGAAATCCGCGAGATTTTCGACGAGGTCCGCAAGGATATCTGGCCGGCGGTGGAATCACGCAAATTGCAATTGCCGATCGACAAGGTGTTTGCCTTCGACGATATCGGCAAGGCGTTCGAACACATGGAAGCCAACAAGCATCTCGGCAAGATCGTCGTGACGTTGTAGAACTGGTCATCGCCGGGCGATGGTGCACTCGCGTATTCTTCATGCCGAGTTCACCATCGCGAAATGCATTTCGATTTGTGTTCAATATCGTCGGCCAATCGGCGCTGCTCTCCCAGGCACCGCGCAGCCGGGGTGCTCAGCCGGTAATTTGCGACGGATTTCTGTTGCGACCAAGTGGCGATTGCGCCTCGCCCGCGCTTTAATGTTCCGTGACGGGCTGCTAAACCCGCGCCCATGGGCCCTCCCGTTCACACGTCAAATCCCGCGTCGCGGCGATCTCGATTTTCGCCAGCGCCGCCATGGCCACGGCCAAATTCGTGGTCGGTATCGCCATCGGCAGTCTCGCGCTGATCTCCGAGGCGCTGCACTCCTCGGTCGACGTGGTCGCGACCGTCGTCACCTGGATGGTGGTGCGGGTTTCCGACCTTCCGGCGGACGAGGAACATCACTACGGCCACGGCAAGCTCGAGAGCTTGTCGGCGCTGGGCGTTATCGCGATGCTCTACGTGCTGGCGGGCGGGATTCTGGTCGAATCATACAGCCGCCTGCACGAGGGTGCGCCGCCGCCGACGCTGTCGGCGATCCCGTTCATCGTACTGCTCGTCGATATCGCCGTGAATTTCTGGCGCGCCCGCGCGCTGCACCGCGCCGCGCACGACACCAAGAGCCAGGCACTGGCCGCCGACGCGCTGCATTTTGCGCTCCGACGTGCTTGGTTCGGTCGCCGTCATCATCGGACTTGCGCTTTCCGGATGGGGCTATGCCTGGGGCGATGCCGCCGCCGCGGTCGGCGTGGCGGTCATGATCGCGATGCTGGGCCTGCGGCTGGCGCGCTCCACCGTCGAAACCCTGCTCGACCGCGCGCCCGAAGGCGTCGTCGGAGAAGGCCACCGCCGCGATCAGGACGGTGCCGGGCGTGGTCGATGTCGAACGGCTGCGGGTCCGCATGGTGGGATCGACGCACTTCATTGACGCCATCGTGCAGGTGCCGCGCACCTACCCCATCGACCGCGTCGAGGAGATCAAGCGGAAGGCGCAGGACGCGGTCGCCAGAACGCTTGACGACGCCGACCTGACCTTCACCGCGGTGCCGGTCGCGCGCGACAATGAGAGCGTCCGCGAACGCATCATGGTGATCGCCCGCAATTCCGGTCTCGCCGTCCACCACGTCACCGTGCACGATCTCGGCGGCAAGCTCACCGTCAGCATCGACCTCGAAGTCGACGGCGATATGGCGCTGACGGCGGCCCACGACATCGCCCAGGGACTGGAGCGGAGTATTCGCGACGAATTCGGCGAGGATGTCGAAGTCGACACCCACATCGAGCCGCTGGAACCGGAACTGCCGCTCGGCACCGATGCCGCACCCGACCGGGTCGAAGCCATCAGGCTCGCGCTGTCGGGGTTCGCCGCCAATGGCGCGATCCATGACATACACAGCGTGCGGGTGCGCGATACGGATGCCGGCGAAATCGTGAACTTTCATTGCCGCGCCGCGCCGTCGATGAGCGTGATCAAGGTTCACGAGAATGTCGACGAGATCGAGCGCGCGTTGCGACGCGCTTTTCCGACCGTAAAGCGCGTGATCAGTCACGCCGAGCCGCCGGACGCGTAGCCGGCATCCGCATTGCCGCGCGCGTTCTCCTTTCGGACTCACATCGCAGGTATTTTTGCGGGGAGTTTCGAAGGCCTGATTCTCCGTGGACAAGATTTATTTGCATTAACGAATCGTTGACTCTCGACAGCTCGCAAAAACTGGATTCAAATAACCTTGATTCGGAAGCACTGGGGTTCTTCCGAACGGGGTAGAGAAAAGTCTTCCCGAGGGGGTCAAAGGCATGGCGCGTGCACACGCGGCGAGCGCGTGCGTGCAATCCGATTCGATCAAGGGATTGGCGCAATCGATCGCAAAACCGGCCTACCACAGGCTGCTGATAGCGGAGCCTGCGCTCCGCCGAGCTGTGCCCACCCTGATCATTGCGTTCCTCATCACGATTTGCCTTGGCGCCTTCGTGCAGGTGATCGATCAGAACCGGCAAAAGCGCGCGTCGATCAAGCGCGACCTGGCCGCGGTCGCCGATCTGCTGGCCGAACGTCTCGACCGCATCACTTCGGTTCGACAGGATCGCGCGGCATCATTTGAGCGCCTGCAACTCCTGCTGCCCGGCCTCATTCCGTCCTGGGCCATCGCAGCCGGCAGACACGTCATCGTCACCGGCATGGACCAGCGCATTCTCGCCCGCGTTCCAGTCGAATCCGCGATCGGCGACACCAACCGCATCCTCGACGTCATCAGCGCGGTGCTGCCGCTGGGCGCGGCCGGGCAGCAGGCCGCCGTGACCGACATCACCCTGCCGAACGGCAATGAAGCGCTGGCGGTTCAGCACGTCGTCAAATCGCTGCCCGGTCAGGTCATCGTCATCCAGGAAAAGGTCGATTCGCTTTGGCGGTCGGACGCAGCCTTGTCGGTGACGCTTTCCGCCACCACCGGCTTTGTCGTGCTGATCCTGGGCTTCGCGTTCCACTGGCAATCGACCCGCGCGCGCGAAGGCGATCTGATCAACGACGCCGTGCGCGGGCGTATCGATACCGCGCTCAATCGCGGACGTTGCGGATTGTGGGATTGGGATCTCTCGCGCGGCAGAATCTTCTGGTCGCAATCGATGTTCACGATGCTAGGCCTCGAGAACCGCAGCGACCTCCTGACCTTCGGCGAGGTCAACGCGCTGGTAAAATCCGACGACATCGACCTGTTCGCGATCGCCGATCAGCTCATTTCCTCGAAAATCAATCACATCGACCAGACCTTCCGCATGCAGCACACCGGCGGCCACTGGATCTGGCTGCGGGTACGCTGCGAACTCAGTCAGGGCGCGGCCGACGCCGGCCTGCACCTGATCGGCATCGCCGTTGATATCACCGAGCAAAAGAGCCTGGCCGAGAAGACGATAGAGGCCGACTTGCGGCTGCGCGATGCGATCGAGACCATCCCGGAAGCCTTCGTGTTATGGGACGCGGGAGACCGGCTGGTGCTGTGCAACTCGCATTTCCAGCGGCTGCACAAGCTGCCGGATTCAGCCGTGACGCCGGGCACGTCCTATGAAACCGTGATCGAAGTCGGCAGCATGCCGGAGGTCCGCACCCGGCTGCACGAAGCCGGCGACCAGGCGCCGGGCGCGCGAACCTTCGAGGCGCAGCTCGACGACGGAAGCTGGCTGCATATCAGCGAGCGCCGGACCAAGGACGGCGGCTACGTCTCGGTCGGAACCGACATCACCCGTATCAAGGAGCACGAACAGAAGCTGGTCGACAACGACCTTCGCCTGCGCGCCACCGTGATCGATCTGAAACGCTCGCAGACCGCGCTCGAACAGCAAGCCATCGAGCTCGCCGATCTCGCGGAGAAATACTCCAGGGAGAAAACCCGCGCCGAGGAAGCCAATCAGACCAAATCCAAATTCCTCGCCAATATGAGCCACGAGCTGCGCACGCCGCTCAATGCCATCATTGGATTTTCCGAGATCATGGAAAGCGGCATGTTCGGAACGCTGGGTTCGGAGAAATATCAGGAATATTGCCACGACATCCTTACCAGCGGGCATTACCTGCTCGAAGTGATCAACGACATCCTGGATATGTCGAAGATCGAAGCCGGCAGGATGAAGCTCGACATGGAGCAGCTCGATCTGTCCAGGACGCTGGCGGAATCCCTGCGTGTGGTGTCCGGGCGAGCCGACGACAAGAACCTCCTGCTCGATGCCGATATCGATAGCAGCATCTCGGTCGTGGCGGACCGCCGGGCGATCAAGCAGATCATCGTCAATCTGTTGTCCAACGCGGTCAAATTCACACCCGATGGCGGCAAGGTGGTTGTCCGCAGCCGGTTGGTCGAGGACTTTATCGTGCTGATGATTGCCGACACCGGCATCGGTATCGCGCCGCAATCGCTGCAGCGACTGGGCCGGCCGTTCGAGCAGGTCGAAAGCCAGTTGACCAAAACCTATCACGGCTCCGGGCTGGGACTGGCGATTGCGAGATCGCTGACCAATCTGCATGGCGGATCGATGCGGTTGCGCTCGAAGCTCGGCACCGGCACGGTGGTCCGCGTGTCGCTGCCGCGCGATGCGGGCAAGACGAGAGAGAAAATGCCGGCTGCGGCCTAGCCTGGACCGGTCGCTTCACGACTCCAGCGTCGGGGCGACCTCGCGCGCGATTTGAACCAGCGCGGCAATCAGCGGCGTCATCGGATCGCGCTGCGGAATCACCATCCCGATGCTGTAGTTTACTTCGGGATCGACGATCGGAATGCTGCGGACGGCATCCGCCAGCCCGAGCGTTTCCGCGAGCTTGGCCGGCATCACGCTGGCCCAGCGGCCGGTCTTGACGTGGGTATAAAGAACCAGCAGCGAGTTCGAGGTCAGCGTCGGCGTCGCCTCGGCCCCCACGGAGCGAAGGGCGCGATCGATAATGCGCCGGTTCTGCATGTCCGACGTCAGCAAGCACAGGGGAACCTGCCCGACTTCCGTCCAGCTGACCTGTTTGCGATCGCCGAACATGGCATCGGGCGAAGTCAGCAGGCGATAGCTCTCGTTGTAAAGCGGAATGGTGCGAACCTTGCCGATCGGCTCGTTCTCGATGTAGGTCAAGCCGGCGTCGACCTCCAGATTTTCCAGAAGGCCGAGAACGTCGGCCGAGGTGCAGGACTGGATTCGAAAGCGCACGTCCGGATAGCGCGCGCGAAACGGTGTGGTCAGTGAAGCAACCATGCCCAGCACGGTGGGAATCGCCGCAATCCGGATTTCTCCGGAAAGCTTGTCCTTCAGTGAGTTGATTTCCTGGCGCATCGCGCGGGCGTCGCCGACGATACGCCGCGCCCAGTCAAGCGTACGCTCGCCTTCGGGCGTAAAACCCTGAAACCGCGAGCCACGCTGTACCAGCATCACGCCGAGGATTTCCTCGAGCTGCTTGAGGCTCGTCGACATCGTCGGCTGCGTAACGCCGCAGGCCTCCGCGGCGCGTCCGAAGTGACGTTCCTTGGCCAGCGCGAGCAGAAGTTCAAGCTTCTCGATCAAAAAGACCCCCACGATTTCAGCGTAACCAATACCACGGTCGGCGCGGGTCGAAGATGCAAAATGTCCCGACCAGTCGACGTTGCAACGGTATCAGCCTCCTTCCATTTTACTTTCATATCGCTTGATATCATATTCTTATTGATCGCCTTTCGCTATCGCCGCATGGGACGGCTTTATTGATTTTCCGAACGATTTCCGCGTCTCATGCGTTTGGGTAACAGGCCTCCGATAGAGAGAGCGGATAATGACCGTCTACGAACCATGGAACGCCACGCGCGGCACCGAGATCATCGCGGAGCATGCACACCTTGAAGGTGCGACGCTGGTGATCCTGCACGCGCTGCAGGAAGCCTTCGGCTACGTGCCGGAGCCGGCGATACCCATGATCGCGTCCGCATTGAACCTGTCCCGCGCCGAGGTCCACGGCGTGTTCACATTCTACCATGATTTTCGCCACAAGCCCGCGGGCCGGCACGTCCTGAAACTGTGCCGCGCCGAAGCTTGTCAGGCCGCCGGCGGCGACGCGCTCGCCGCGCGCGCGGAAGCCCAACTCGGCATTGCCATCGGAAATACCACGCCGGATGAACGCGTGACGCTGGAGCCGATCTATTGCCTCGGGCTCTGCGCCACCGCGCCCTCGGCGATGCTCGATGGCCGCGTGGTCGGACGGCTGGACGAAGCGCGCATCGATGCGCTGGTCGCGGAGGCGCAACGATGAGCTTGCGTATTTTCGTCTCGCGCGATGCGGGCGCGGTCGCGGTCGGCGCCGATGAAGTGGCCGTGGCGCTGGAGCGGGCCGCGGCGAAACGCGGCGCGGCCATTGAAATCATCAGGACCGGTTCGCGCGGCCTGTATTGGCTGGAGCCAATGGTCGAGGTCGCAATGGCGCAAGGGCGCGTCGCGTTCGGCCCGGTGACCGAGGCCGACGTCGCATCCGTGCTCGACGCGATGCTCGCCGATGGCCCGCATGCCCTGCGGCTCGGAATTACCGAAGAGATTCCCTGGCTGAAACGGCAGACTCGTCTCACCTTCGCGCGGTGCGGCGTGGTCGATCCGCGTTCCCTTGAGGATTACCGTGCCCATGATGGTTACAAGGGTCTCGAGCGCGCGTTGACGCTGGCCTCGGATGCTATCCTCGCCGATGTCACCGCGTCCGGCTTGCGTGGCCGCGGCGGCGCCGGTTTTCCGACCGGTATCAAATGGAAGACCGTGGCGCAGACCAGCGCTGACCGGAAGTATATCGTCTGCAACGCCGACGAGGGCGACAGCGGCACCTTCGCCGACCGCATGATCATGGAAGGCGATCCCTTCGTGGTGATCGAAGGCATGACCATTGCAGGCATCGCGGTCGGCGCCACCAAAGGCTACATCTACATCCGCTCGGAATACCCGCATGCGATCGAGGCGATGAACGCGGCGATCGTGGCGGCACGGCGCGACGGGTATCTCGGCGCCCGCATCGGCGGCACCTCGCACAGCTTCGATCTCGAAGTCCGGGTCGGCGCCGGCGCCTATGTCTGCGGCGAAGAGACTTCGCTGCTGGAAAGTCTCGAGGGCCGGCGCGGCATCGTCCGTGCCAAGCCGCCTCTGCCGGCGCATAAGGGCCTGTTCGGCAAGCCCACCGTGATCAACAACGTGCTGTCGTTCGCCGCGATCCCCTTCATCCTGGCCGGCGGCGCCAAAGCCTATGCCGATTTCGGCATGGGCCGGTCCCGCGGCACCATGCCGATCCAGCTCGCCGGCAATGTGAAATATGGCGGCCTGTTCGAGGTCGCCTTCGGCATCACGCTCGGCGAATTGGTCGACGACGTCGGCGGCGGTACCTTTACCGGACGTCCCGTTCGCGCCGTGCAGGTCGGCGGCCCGCTTGGCGCCTATTTTCCACGCGCGCTGTTCGACACGCCGTTCGACTATGAGGCCTTCGCGGCGCGCGACGGCCTGATCGGCCATGGCGGCATCGTGGTGTTCGACGACAGCGTCGACATGTCGCGGCAGGCGCGTTTCGCGATGGAATTCTGCGCGATCGAATCCTGCGGCAAGTGCACACCCTGCCGGATCGGCTCGACCCGCGGCGTCGAGACCATCGACAAAATTCGCGCCGGCGACCACGTGGCGGAGAATATCGCTGTCATCGAAGACCTCTGCAACACCATGAAATTCGGCTCGCTCTGCGCGCTGGGCGGCTTTACGCCCTACCCCGTGATGAGCGCGCTGACGCACTTCCGGGAAGACTTCGGCCCGGCCCCCGCGAGCCTGCAAGCCGCGGAATAGGAATAAAGGACGATCGCCATGTCGCTGATCCATGAAATCGATTTTGGAACGCCGCGCTCCAAATCCGAGAAGACGGTGACGCTGACCATCGACGGCCAGAGCGTCACGGTGCCCGAGGGCACATCGATCATGCGCGCGGCAATGGAAGCCGGCACGCAGATTCCAAAACTCTGCGCCACCGACATGGTGGACGCTTTCGGCTCCTGCCGGCTGTGCCTGATCGAGATCGAGGGCCGCGCGGGAACGCCGGCTTCCTGCACAACCCCGGTCATGGCGGACCTTGTGGTGCACACCCAGACCGAGCGGCTGAAGAAACTGCGCAAGGGCGTGATGGAGCTCTACATCTCCGACCATCCGCTGGATTGCCTGACCTGCGCCGCCAATGGCGACTGCGAATTGCAGGACATGGCGGGCGCGGTAGGCCTGCGCGATGTGCGCTACGGCTATGAGGGCGACAACCACGTCTTCGCCAAGTCCAACGGCAACGCGAACGCGGCCTGGATGCCGAAGGACGAGTCCAACCCCTATTTCACCTACGACCCGTCGAAATGCATCGTCTGCTCACGCTGCGTGCGCGCCTGCGAGGAAGTCCAGGGCACGTTTGCGCTGACCATTTCCGGACGCGGTTTTGACAGCCGGGTCTCGCCCGGCATGAGCGAAAGCTTCCTCGGTTCCGAATGCGTGTCCTGCGGCGCCTGCGTGCAGGCCTGCCCGACCGCCACGCTCACCGAAAAATCGGTCATTGAGATCGGCCAGCCCGAACATTCCGTGGTGACGACCTGCGCCTATTGCGGCGTCGGCTGCGCCTTCAAGGCCGAAATGCGCGGCGAGGAAGTCGTCCGCATGGTGCCTTACAAGGACGGCAAGGCCAATCGCGGTCATTCCTGCGTCAAGGGCCGCTTCGCCTGGGGTTACACCACCCACAAGGAGCGCATCCTCCATCCGATGATCCGTGAAAAAATCACCGATCCCTGGCGCGAAGTATCGTGGGAGGAGGCATTCAACCATGCGGCCGCCGAGTTCAAGCGCATCCAGGCCAAATATGGCCGTGATTCCATCGGCGGCATCACCTCGTCGCGGTGCACCAACGAGGAAACCTATCTGGTGCAGAAGCTGATCCGCGCCGGCTTCGGCAACAATAACGTCGATACCTGCGCCCGCGTCTGCCATTCGCCGACCGGGTATGGCCTGGCCACCACCTTCGGCACCTCGGCCGGCACGCAGGACTTCGACTCGGTCGAGCACACCGACGTCGTCCTGATCATCGGCGCCAATCCGACCGACGCGCATCCGGTGTTCGCCTCGCGCATGAAGAAGCGGCTGCGCGCCGGCGCCAAGCTGATCGTGGTCGATCCGCGGCGCACCGACATCGTTCGCTCCGCCCATGTGGAAGCCCAGCACCATTTGCCGCTGTTGCCGGGCACCAACGTCGCCGTGCTGACCGCGATGGCGCATGTGATCGTCACCGAGGGTCTCGTCAATGAAGCCTTCGTCCGCGAGCGCTGCGACTGGAGCGAGTTCCAGGATTGGGCGCATTTCGTCGCGCTGCCGAAGAACAGCCCGGAAGCCACCGCCCTTGCGACCGGCGTCGATCCCAAGGAGCTGCGTGCCGCCGCGCGCCTGTACGCCACCGGCGGCAATGCTGCGATCTATTATGGGCTCGGCGTCACCGAACACAGCCAGGGCTCCACGACGGTCATTGCGATCGCCAATCTCGCCATGGCGACCGGTAATATCGGCCGGCCCGGTGTCGGCGTGAACCCGCTGCGCGGCCAGAACAATGTGCAGGGTTCCTGCGACATGGGTTCCTTCCCGCACGAGCTGCCTGGCTATCGGCACATCTCGGGCGACGCGGTGCGCGAGTCCTTCGAGTCCATGTGGAACGTCAAGCTCAACAAGGAGCCGGGCTTGCGGATTCCCAACATGTTCGATGCCGCCATCGAGGGTACCTTCATGGGGCTTTACGTGCAGGGTGAGGACATCCTGCAATCCGACCCCAACACCAAGCACGTCGTCGCGGCGCTATCGGCGATGGAATGCGTCATCGTCCACGATCTCTTCCTCAACGAAACCGCCAACTACGCTCATATCTTCCTGCCGGGATCGACCTTCCTCGAGAAGGACGGCACCTTCACCAACGCCGAGCGCCGCATCCAGCTCGTCCGCAAGGTGATGACGCCGCGCAACGGATTGGCCGACTGGGAGGTGACGATCCGCCTCGCCAAGGCGATGGGCTTTGAGATGAATTATACCCATCCGTCCGAGATCATGGACGAGATCGCGGCGCTGACCCCGACATTCAGCGGCGTTTCCTTTGCGAAGCTCGATGAGCTCGGCTCCGTGCAATGGCCCTGCAACGAGAAGGCGCCCGAGGGAACGCCGGTCATGCACATCGGCGGCTTCGTGCGCGGCAAGGGCAAGTTCGTCATTACCGAATATATCCCGACCGACGAGCGTACCGGTCCGCGCTACCCGCTGCTGCTGACCACGGGACGCATTCTCAGCCAGTACAATGTCGGCGCCCAGACCCGACGAACCGACAATATCGTCTGGCACGAGGAAGACCGGCTCGAGATGCATCCGCACGACGCCGAGCAGCGCGGCGTGCGCGATGGCGACTGGGTGCGGCTTGCGAGCCGCGCCGGGGAAACCACCTTGCGCGCGCTGATCACCGAACGCGTCGCGCCGGGCGTGGTCTACACCACGTTCCATCACCCGGACACGCAGGCCAACGTCATCACCACGGAATATTCCGACTGGGCCACGAACTGCCCGGAATACAAGGTCACGGCGGTACAGATATCGCCCTCCAACGGCCCGTCGGAATGGCAAAAGGCCTACGACGAACAGGCCCGCCACTCCAGGCGCATTGCGCCCGTCGTGGAAGCCGCGGAGTAAGGGGATGCGCGAGCCGGTTCGCACGGTTGATCGTCAGGTCTGGCGCGATGGCGGCTTAAGCACCGGCATGCGCATCATCCCGGAAGAGACCGCGATCGCGCTCACCTATAATGGCGGCACCTATGCCGTGATGATGGGCACCCCGCAGAATCTGGCGGATTTCGCTGTCGGATTCAGCCTCAGCGAAGGGATCGTGCAATCCCCCGACGATATCCGTTCGCTCGACATCATCGATCTCGACGATGGCATCGAGCTGCGGATGTGGCTGGCGCAAGCCAATGCGGATCGCCTCAATGAACGGCGGCGGCACATCGCGGGTCCCACCGGTTGCGGCATATGCGGGATCGATTCGATCGCCGAAGCCGTTCGTCCCGCGGCCATCGTCGCGGAAGGACGAAGCTTCTCATCGCGAGAGGTGATGGCGGCGATGCAGAGCATTCCACCATTGCAGACCATCAACATCGAAACCCGCGCGGTACACGCCGCGGCGTTCTGGATGCCGGGGCGCGGTATTGTTGCCCTGCGCGAGGATGTCGGCCGCCACAACGCGCTCGACAAGCTGGCCGGCGCGCTGGCGCAGGACAAGACTTCCGCTGGCGAAGGCATGGTCCTGCTGACCAGCCGGGTCTCGGTCGAGATGGTACAGAAGACCGCGGCGATGGGCGCCCCGGTCATGGTTGCGGTCTCCGCACCGACCGCGCTGGCGGTGCGGATGGCGGAGGCGGCCGGCATTACCCTTGCCGCCATCGCGCGCGCCGACGGCTTCGAGATATTCACCCATCCGGGCCGCATTACGTCCGCGGCCGTCATCCAAGGAGCCGTCCATGTCGCCTGACCGGCTGATCTACATGGCCAATCAAATCGGCAAGTTCTTCCAGACCCAGGGGCACGACAAGGCGGTTCCGGGAATTGCCGAACATATCCGGAAATTCTGGGAGCCGCGGATGCGCTCCGCGATCCTGGCCCATCTCGACGCCGGTGGCGCCGGCCTTGATCCGAACGTGCGCGACGCCATCGCGACGCTCAAGTGTCAGAGCAGATCTCCGCGCAGCGCTTTCGCGTTCGAAGCGGGAAACCCGGCTCGATCTTTTGTAGCTGAGAACGCCGAGATGCACGATGCGGAGGCTCCGGAGATCCCGGCGGTCTGATCTGATTAAATTCAAGGCAACGCGCTAAGGGAACTTTACGAAATCGTCTTCAATCTCGCGAACCGGTATGACCACCGCCGATCCGATCTCCGCCAAGGCAACGCCGGCTGACCACCATGACTGTTCGGAATCCAGCCGAAGCTGTAGCGAACCCGGCGGCAAGTGCGAGAGCGGCCTGCATGACGCTCGAAAACGCTCTAACGAACCGCGAATCCATCGGATTGGCCGTCTCGCCAAGGCTGCGCCAGGATTGCGACAGCTGACGCGATGGATGTCAGGGACACGTTCGAATTGGCGCTTGTGCCGGATCATCCGAGCGCGAGCTGTGCGAAGTCGTTTGCGTCGCGGCAAGTCCGAGGGCATAAAATTCCTGCCCTGATATCGCCGTGCGTTCGCTGGTGAAAACGCTTAACACAGCTATCGCTCTGAGGGTGGCGCCAGCCCAGCCTTCAAGATGATCGGCGCCGCCTCGGGCGAAGCGAGGAAACGGATCAGCGCGCCGGCCGCTTCGGGCTGCCTGACCGTACTCGTGAGCGCGCCCGCGAACGAAAACACTGGCTGGACCTCGGCCGGAATGGTGCCGACGAAGGTAATTCCGGGGACATGTATCAGCTCGCTGACCTGCTGAAAGCCGATCTCCGCCTCGCCACGCGCGACGACCGCGGCTACCGGCTCGCCGGAAGGAGGTCCCCGCACCTTTCGGCTCTTGCCCGCGATCTGGTCGGCGACGCCGAGCTTGGCGAATAATTTGGTCGAAAGATAAGTGCCGCTGCCGCTGTCGGAGTACGCGATAGACTTTGCCGCCAGAAGCGCGCTCCGGAATGCGTCGACGCTGCCGATGTCCGGCTTTGCGGCGCCTTCGCGCACCACCATCCCGATCAGCGAGCGTGCGAGCGCAGTCTTGCTGTCGGCGCGCACCAATCCTCGCCGGCCCAGTTCGTCGGCCGCCCCTCCATCCAGGATCACGACGTCGGCGGCCTCGCCCCGCGCGAGGCGCGCGGGAATGGCCTCCGGAGAGTCCCCCATGGATGGACCGCGGGTCGTGACCAGATGGTGACCGCTCGCGCGCTCGAAGGCCGGAGCGAGCTCGGAGTAGACCCCATAAAAGCCGGACGAGATCATCACCTGCACGTCGGCGGCGGAGGCTGCCCTCACCGCCAACAGGGCGGCCACACCAATCATGGATAACAGAGAACAACCGGCCTTGATTTCATCGAGGCTTCTCCTGCCTGGGTTCAGGCGGACATCGTATCGTGCCAGGAGAGCACTTTGGAAGGGATCAGGCAGGAAACGGGCCGACGACCGATCTGACGATGAAGACACCTGCGCTACCGGATCGCTCGTCAGCGCGGCCATGCAGCATCAGCCCCAGTGCTATTCGGCCAGGACCATCGACATCGTGGCCGGGCAAACCGTAATATCCGAATCCAAAATCCATTCGAACATATCCAATGCCTCGCGCTGCCGGATGTGGCCCTCACACAGCGCAGCAAGCGGTTCCTTGATGAGCGACAGCCAGTCTACCCCCGCCAACGGGTCGCGATCCACGAAGCGGTCTTTTGCGGCGATGCGCCACCCGGGATTCCGCGCCCAGTTCATCACTTATGTGCTCGCCATGATGGCGGACAATATCGAGCACGTCATCAGCTACTGGATGGTGTATCAGAAATTTCACTCGCCGGCCTTGGCGGGTTTCGCCATCGTGTCGCATTGGCTGCCGTTCCTGCTGTTCTCGGTCGCCGCCGGCGCGCTCGCCGACCGCTTCGACCCGCGCCGGATCATCCAGATCGGCATGACCCTGTTCATCATCGCCTCGCTGAGCTGGAGCTATTTCTTCGTCACCGGCACCCTGCAGATGTGGCAGGCCATGGTGATTTTGGTCATTCATGGCTGTGCCGGGGTGCTGTGGCAGACGCCGAACCAGATGCTGCTCTACGACATCGTCGGCCCGCAGGATCTGGAGAGCGCGGTGCGGCTCAACGCGATGGCGCGCTATCTCGGCATCCTGATCGGCCCGGCGGTCGGCGGCGCCATCCTGATCGCGCTCGGGCCGGCGCCCGGCATCATGCTCAACACGGTGTTCTATTTGCCGCTGGTGCTGTGGCTCGTGAAGGCGCCCTATGGTCCACGCTTCCGCACAGGCATACCCGCCCCGCGCCGCGCCGTCCGCGGGTTTGGCGACATCGTGCAGACGGTGCAGGACATCAAGCCTCATGCCGTCATCGTCTCGATGACGCTGCTCGCCGGTGCGGCGTCGTTCTTTGTCGGCAATGCCTATAGTTCGCAAATGCCGGGTCTCGCCGACCGATCTCGGCCACGGCGATCCCGGCGTGTCCTACAGCCTGTTGCTGGCCGCGGACGCCGCCGGCGCGTTTCTCGGCGGGATCGTGCTCGAAGGCCGGGGATTGCTGCCGCCGCGACCGCGCACCGCGATCGTGCTCGCGATGCTGTGGTGCGCGGCGCTGGCGAGCTTCTCGCTGGCGAAAAGCTATCCGCTCGCGCTCGGCTTCCTGTTCGCTGCGGGTTTCCTGGAACTGTCCTTCAACGCCATGGCGCAGAGCCTGGTCCAGATCAATGCGCCGCCCGACAAGCGCGGACGCGTCATCGGCCTGTTCAACATGGCGAGCCTCGGCTTGCGCGCCTTCAGCGGCGTTTCCGTTGGCCTGCTCGGCAGCCTGATCGGCGTGCACTGGTCGCTGGCGCTGTCCGCGCTCGCCACGCTGGCGGTCGCCGGCGGACTGCTGGCGCTGCCGTGAGGATTGGTCCTGGACAAAACCGGAACTGCTCGATCAGACCGGCATCGTCGATCTTACCCAGGACATCACCCGACCACCATGCGA
>CAVWDY010000013.1:0-231663 GCA_963753875.1 uncultured Alphaproteobacteria bacterium
GGCGCCGGCGAGTTCGAACGGGCAGGCGCGGCTGTCGATCCCGCCGTCCGCGGCCGCCAACAAGACGCCGATTTCGCCGGCGATGGCTGGCACGGTGGTCGGCCAGCCGCCGCGCAAGCGGCTCAAGATCGACGACGATCCGTTCGGCGCGGTCGGCGATTACGCCGGCAGCTTTCTTATCAAGTCTGCGGTCGAACTGCGCGGCGGCTACGACACCAATCCCGG
Organism: uncultured Alphaproteobacteria bacterium; assembly: GCA_963753875.1. GTDB lineage: Bacteria > Pseudomonadota > Alphaproteobacteria > Rhizobiales > Xanthobacteraceae > Bradyrhizobium. The sequence goes on from CAVWDY010000013.1 coordinate 226, forward strand.
CCGGCTCGCGACGCCGATAGGTGCTCCTTTCTGGGTTGTCGCGCCGGAATTCCTCGCGGTCTCAGACTGGGAACGCCACGCGCTGGTCGCCGATTTGCGCGGATCGTTCACCGGCTACGGCAACAGTCTGCCGCCGATCGTCGACGGCGCGGTCTCGCCGGCGCCAACCAACATCGACCGGCCGGATTTCACCGGTCACATCGACGGCCGGCTCGACGTCACCGAGGATACCCACGTGACCTCGCAGGTGCGGCTGCGCGTTGCGACCGACATTCCCGGCAGCCCGAACATCCAGGCGGGCCTCGCCAGCTATCCCGTTTATACGACGCTGGGCGGCACCCTCGGCGTCGATCAGAAGTTCAACCGGCTGCAGATTTCCGGCGGCGCCACCATCGACCGTACCGTCTACCAGAACTCCACGCTCACCGATGGCACCATGTCCAGCAATGATGACCGCGCCTTCAATCAATATGGCGGCGTCGGCCGGGTCAGCTATGAGCTGACGCCGGGGGTGAAGCCGTTCGTCGAGGCCGAGGGCGACAGCCGCTTCCACGATCAGCAGATCGACAATTTCGGCTATGCGCGCAATTCCAACGGCGGCTACGCCAAGGCCGGCAGCTCGTTCGAATTCACGCGGCTTCTGACCGGTGAAATATCGGCCGGCTTCGCCGAACGCAGCTATGCCGATCCCCGCCTCGGCCGGCTCGAGGGCCTGTTGACCGCGTCCTCGCTGACCTGGACCGCGACGCCGCTGACCACGGCGAAATTCTATTCCGCCACCTCGATCGACGAGGTCATCGTGCCCGGCGTCTCCGGCGTGCTGACGCACACCTACACCTTCGAGGTCGACCACGATTTCCGCCGCTGGCTCACGGCAATCGGAAAATTCACCTACGGCACCTACGACTATCAGGGCGACGGACGCTTCGACAAAACCTATTCGATCGAGGGCGGCCTGATCTACAAGATCACCCGCAACCTCTGGATCAAGGGCACGCTGCGGCGGGATATTCTCGACTCCAACGTTCCGCTGGCGAGCTCAGCCGCGACGGTGGTGATGCTGGGCGTGAGGTTGCAGAATTAATACGAACTGCGGCCGCCATTGACTCACTGCGTCATCCCCGGATGAGCGCAATTGCGCTCACTCGGGAGGTGCGAGCCTTGCGGTGCACTTGCACCGCTGGGCGAGCCTCGAAGGATGGCAACACGCATGGACTCGCTGCCATCCTTCGAGGCCCGCGCAAGAGCGCGGGCACCTCAGGATGACGCAGTGAGTCAATGGCGGCCGCCGACAGGGATTCGCTTCCAATACCATTCCTGTCAGATGGTCGTCCCCGCGGAAGCGGGGACCCATAACCACAGGTATTTTTTGTCGAGCGACGCTAGAGCCCCCAGCTGGCGCAACAATGCGCAACGGTGGTTATGGGTCCCGGATCGCACTCGCGATGCTCGCTTGTCCGGGACGACGTGGATGGATTCAAATTTCAAAGAGCTCATGCATCCGCATTCTCGCGGCGCGATGCGCCCGAGCTTTTGCAAGAAATTCATCCGCCCTTCAAAACAAGAGGGCGCAGGGAAGGCCGGGTGCTCAGCTCACACCCATGGCCCGTGTGCAAAAAAGGTAGCACACGGGTAGAACCACAGGTGTAGGCGGAATCATCCGGCCTTCCCTGCGCAATGGTTTTAACGGTGTCCTTCGCGCTCTCCCCGGTGACCGGGCTCTTTTGCCACCGTCGCTCCCAAGAAGCTTGCTTCTTGAGAACTTGACGCCAGCGTCGGGGCGTCAGGACCACACGACTTCGCCGTCCGCAAGCCGGCGCATTCGTCTGCGCGCCGCCTGCGTCCACCGCATCCCGCGCTCCACGTCCGTGACGATCGCGATACGCCCCTCTGCTCGAGGCGGGACGGTGGAATCAATAATGCTGATTTTAGCAAACCGCGAAGCGAAATATTTTTCGTCGAGGGGGTGGACAGGATTTCGTGATACTTGCCCGTCGGGCAAATCAGTGGTGGATAATAGGGCTAGCTGGGGCTTTGCGATGAAATGCACCTCACCTCGGCAAGCTTGTCGTCCCCATCGGAGACGCGTCGATCGCCCAGGCCAGAGCCGGCCCTCGCGGAAGGTCAGATAATCGGCGGTGCTGGCGCGCACATTGCCGCGCCTGGCTCGATCAGCGGCCTGCTCTGGCCGATTGAGATCAAGGCGATTATGATGGTGTCATCCCTTCGTGGCGCCGCCCGATGAGGGGACGAAAGGAGGTGCGAAATGAGGGCCGTATCTTGCTCTCGCCTGTTGATGGCGCTCGTAGTCCTCCCGGCGTTGGCCGCCCCGATCAGCGCGAACGCGAACACTCCGGCGTTTACCTATCGAAGCTCGGGAACATGTTTGGCCTCACCGTTGGGTTTCAACTCGAAGTTGGAACCCATCAATTCCGGCGTTGCGTGGACGACGACATTCACGAGCGCGGGCAGTGTTGACGATCGCGGCGCAGCCACCGAGGTCGGCCAGGCCGTGGACACTGCCTCCTTCGGCGTTGGGCCACGAATGCATACTCCCGCTGCGCACGCTTATGACGACAGGCTGACCGTTGCCATCACCGAGTCGGGGGACGATGGCAGCACAACCTTCCATGCGGGAATGATAAGCGGAACCTTTACCGCCGGGCCCTATGTGGGGCGGAGCTTCAGCCTTTCCGGCTTCGAGCTCAAGAAAGCCATCGGCGACCACGGATTTGACGTGTACGGGAGCGCGACGTCGCCAGTCGTGCAGACCCTGTCGCTCGCCGATGGGATAAAGTTTGAACGCATCTGCGTATTGACGGTGTCAACATCGCCGCGACGCTAAGGGAGACGCGTCTTTGAGCTGGCTCGATGGGTTGAGCTCCTTGCCAAAGCCATCATCTTCGCTGCTGCAATAGATGGACATCGCCTCGCTCCGCCCATCCTATGCGCAACATCGTTGCGCATGATTCGAGGCTCCGGTTTCGCGTCCGTCGCGGAGCCGCTAATTTAATGCTCTGAATTTACTTCCGCTTCGGGGCTTTCCCCGCCGCAGCGGCCGCCGAAAAGATGTCCTGTTCGTAGTCGATGAACGCCCGAATCATGGCTCGGTAGGTGGCTTCAGCGATCTTTGGCGATAGTCCCTCCTGCTCGGCGGTGGCCATCGCCTTGCGCACGACGGCTTCCGCGCGCTCGGGCGCCTCGACCTGGGCGGGGTTGGCCTTGAACCGGGCAGCCTCATGAACATAGTGACTTCGCTCCGCGATCAGGTGAACGATCTCTCGATCGAGACGATCGATGTTGCTGCGAACTTCGCCCAACGTCTTGCAGCATGCGCCGTGGTCGACGGTAGGGCTTCCCCACAAGGCCGGGCTGTCCGTGGCTGGCTCCTCGGCATAGACCGCACCGGCGAGCAAACACCCGACAAGGGCAGAGGTTACTTTGACCCGCATTGTCGTCTCCTCGTCTGCGCGAAGCCGGCGCGTTGGTTGGCGCGCGCCTCTTCGACCCGCCGAATAATTGGCCCACAGCTCTCAATTGGCAAGGTGAAGGCGAAATCAAACATACGAAACCGAGTCACTTCGTTGACTGATAATACCAACGGCACCAGACAATGACCGTCATCCCCGGGATGAACGCAATCGCGTTCACCCATAGGTGCCCGCGCTCTTGCGCGGGCCTCGAAGGATGGCGGCGAGTTTGTGCGTATTGCCATCCTTCGAGGCTCGCTTCGCTCGCACCTCCCGAGTGAGCGCAATTGCGCTCATCCGGGATGACGCAGTGAGTTAATGGCGGTCGCCGTTGGTATAAGAAGATACGCAAAAGCTTATCAGCGCGTAGAATGGGTTGAGCCGTTCGCGAAACCCATCGTCTTCGCATACTGAAATTCGATGGGTAGTGCTTCGCTCCAGCCATCCTACGCGCTTTCGGATGATGGGCGCGTGTTGGATAATCAATTTGATGAGATGGGTCCTGGCAGAAGTATCTGTTTTGATGGGTATCGCTTTCGCTCCACCCATCCTACGTGCTTTGCGTCTCGACTAGTTCGTATAGGCGTCATTCGGTCGATTAGCATTTATACAACACATTTTAGGATCATCCGAGGGATTTCGAATTGCATAGCTCGCACGCACCAAACGGCATTAACGCCCCTCGGGAATTATTTTCAGAAGACCCTCTATCGCGCTTCTCACCTCCTGTAGAGTTTCCTTATCGTGGGGTGCTGATTTGCATGCGAGCCAATGTAATAGCTCGATTGCAGTGTCGGCATGTCGCCGCGCCTGTCTTAGCTCTTGCCTATCAAGGTCGCCGCCAGTGTCTTGAAGGTGCTCAAATAGATCACCCCATGGTGCCCAGCCTACGTGATCGGTTAATGTTGGTGTCATCCGCTTCTCTGCATCAACGAGACCTTTGATAATGAAGCCAGGCGCTTCCTGATCGAAAAAGCAGTTCTGCAAAACTCCATTTGATTTTTTCACGACAAACGGCGTGCCATCGCGCGGGGCCGAAGATGGGAAACGCCATTTGATCATGCTCACTCTCCCCCGAAAGGTTCAGTATGAAGCCGCTGCTAGCCACGGCGGTCGATGGAATTTGCGCACATCCCCACCGCACGCCGCAATGGCTTGATCCGTTCCGACTTCAAGCCGATCCGGTTCGGGATCGACTGGCATAATGCGTTTGCCGCTATACGCGTCTCAGTTTAGGAAACGGAGCTTCTTGATTAACCGGTTCGCATTTGCGCCTCAGTTCTTTAGTTCCATGAAGAAAACTGGAGGAAGCCATGGACAAGCGATACGACCAATATCAACGGCAACGGTACAGCGCAAAGCAAAGGGACGTAGAATTTTTCCTGAGCTTCGAACAATGGTGCAAGCTCTGGGAGGACAGCGGCGTTTATCATCTTCGCGGCCGGGGCGGTTTTCTCATGGGCCGAATTAACGACGAAGGACCCTATGCGGTAGATAACGTCGAAATAATTTCTCATCGGGAAAATTTTTGCCAAGCGATGGAAAAGTACTACGGCGATCGGGTCTATATGTAGCGCGCCCCCCCGAGCTTGTTCGGACGAGACTTGATAGTGGTAGCACCGCGTGGTAGCAATCTCGCAGCAGCGAAGCTGATTTGTGCTTGTTTTATAAGGGTTTGCTAAGACGCTCGGTCCTTCCGCTAGGGAGCGCCAGTTACGCGAGACCGCTACCAGAAACCTACCTCGGCAAATTCGTCGTCCCCATCAGAAACGCATCGATCGCCCGCGCGCACAGCCGGCCCTCGCGGATTGCCCACACGACCAGCGATTGCCCGCGGCGCATGTCGCCGGCGGAGAACACGTTCGGCCGCGAGGTCAGGTAATCGACGGTGTTGGCGCGGACATTGCCGCGGGGGTCGAGTTCGACGCCGAGCGTCTTCAACAGGCCCTCATGCACGGGGTGCACAAAACCCATCGCCAGCAGCACCAGTTGCGCCTCGAGTTCGAATTCGCTTCCGGCAATCGGCTTGAACTTGTCGTCGACCTGCACGCAATGCAGTTTTGCCACCTTGCCGTCGGCGCCTGAGAAGTGCTGCGTCAACACGGCATATTCGCGCCGCGCGCCTTCGGCCTGGCTCGACGAGGTTCGCATCTTCAAGGGCCAGTTCGGCCAGGTCAGGCCCTTGTTCTCGTGCGCGGGCGGCGCCGGCATGATCTCGAGCTGGGTCACCGACTTGGCGCCCTGCCGGAACGAGGTGCCGATGCAGTCCGATCCGGTGTCGCCGCCGCCGATCACCACCACATGCTTGCCGCCGGCCAGAATGTCGGGCGTGCCGCCAAGCGGCTCGCTGGAGACGCGGCGATTTTGCTGCGGCAGGAAATCCATCGCGAAGTGAATGCCGGCGAGATCGCGGCCGGGGATCGGCAGGTCACGCGCGGCCTCCGCGCCGCCGGTCAGCGCCAGCGCGTCGTAGTCGTTCAGCATGCCTTGCGGATCGAGCGCGCCCGGCAGCGTGCCGCCGACCGGGGAGCCGTAGTGGAAGGTGACGCCCTCGGCCTCCATCTGCGTGACGCGGCGGTCGATGACGTGCTTCTCCATCTTGAAATCGGGAATGCCGTAGCGCAGCAGCCCGCCGGCCTTGGCGTATTTCTCGAACACATGCACGTCGTGGCCTGCCCGCGCGAGTTGCTGCGCGCAAGCGAGCCCCGCGGGTCCCGAGCCGATCACCGCGACCTTCTTGCCGGTCTTTTCGGTTGGGATTTCCGGCTTGATCCAGCCGTTCTCCCAGGCGCGGTCGACGATGGCGCATTCGATCGTCTTGATGGTGACCGGATTGTCGTCGATGTTGAGCGTGCAGGAGGCTTCGCAGGGAGCCGGGCAGATGCGGCCGGTGAATTCCGGGAAGTTGTTGGTCGAATGCAGGTTGCGCGAGGCTTCTTCCCAGTTGCCCTGGTAGACCAGATCGTTGAAATCCGGAATCTGGTTGTTGACCGGGCAGCCCGGCGTGCCCGGCGCCACCGAGCCGGTGCCATGGCAATAGGGAATGCCGCAATTCATGCAACGCGCGGCCTGGTCGCGGGTGTCCTTCTCGCTCAAGGGAATGACGAATTCGCGATAGCTCTTGATGCGTTCGGCAACCGGCGCGTATTTGCGGTCGTGCCGGTCGATTTCCAGAAAACCTGTTACCTTGCCCATTAAACCTGACGCCCCTGAATTTCTATCCGGTCATTCCCCGTCATCCCCAGGGAGCGGCGTCTTCGCCGCGTCTCGAAGGATGAGCAACAGACATTTCTCGTGTCATCCTTCGAGGCTCGCCGAAGAGGCTCGCACCTCAGGATGACGCTTCTCTCTTTTTTCGTCATCCTGAGGAGCGGCGTCTTCGCCGCGTCTCGAAGGATGAGCAACAGACATTTCTCGTGTCATCCTTCGAGGCTCGCCGAAGAGGCTCGCACCTCAGGATGACGCTTCTCTCTTTTTTCGTCATCCTGAGGAGCGGCGTCTTCGCCGCGTCTCGAAGGATGAGCAACAGACATTTCTCGTGTCATCCTTCGAGGCTCGCCGAAGAGGCTCGCACCTCAGGATGACGCTTCTCTCTTTTTCGTCATCCTGAGGAGCGGCGTCTTCGCCGCGTCTCGAAGGATGAGCAACAGACATTTCTCGTGTCATCCTTCGAGGCTCGCCGAAGAGGCTCGCACCTCAGGATGACGCTTTTCTCTTTTTTCGTCATCCCCAGGGAGCGGCGTCTTCGCCGCCTCGAAGGATGAGCAACAGACATTTCTCGTGTCATCCTTCGAGGCTCGCCGAAGAGGCTCGCACCTCAGGATGACGCTTCTCTCTTTTTTCGTCATCCCCAGGGAGCGGCGTCTTCGCCGCGTCTCGAAGGATGAGCAACAGACATTTCTCGTGTCATCCTTCGAGGCTCGCCGAAGATGGCTCGCACCTCAGGATGACGCTTCTCTTTACGCCCCGATCGCGATCTTCGGCTCGGCGTCGGCATTCGCCTTCAGTTCCTTCAGCGCGCGGCGGTACTCCACCGGCATCACCTTGCGGAATTTCGGCAAGCTCGCCGTCCAGTTCGCGAGAATCTCGGCGGCGCGCCGTGAACCCGTCAGTTTGGCGTGGCGCGTGATCAGGATATGCAGCCGTTCGACATCGGAATCGAGCAGGTTCTGGAACACATCGACCCGGCCATGCGCTTCGAGATCGCCCGACTGATGGTAGGTGTTCTCGTTGATCATCTCTTCCGACAGCACCGGCTCGAGGTCGACCATCGCCATGTTGCAGAGTTTTTGGAAGTCACCGGCCTCGTCGAGCACATAGGCGACGCCGCCGGACATGCCGGCCGCGAAGTTGCGGCCGGTCTTGCCGAGCACGACGACGATGCCGCCGGTCATGTATTCGCAGCAGTGATCGCCGGCGCCCTCGACGACCGCCACGGCGCCCGAATTACGCACCGCAAAACGTTCGCCGGCGATGCCGCGGAAATAGCATTCGCCCTCGATCGCGCCATACATCACGGTGTTGCCGACGATGATGGATTCCTCCGGCACGATGCCGGAATTGCGCGGCGGCTTGACGATGATGCGGCCGCCGGACAGGCCCTTGCCGACATAGTCGTTGCCTTCGCCCTCGAGCTCGAAGGTGATGCCGCGCGCGAGCCACGCGCCGAATGCCTGGCCCGCGGTGCCCTTGAAGCTCACACTGATGGTGTCATGCGGCAAACCATGATGGCCGTAGATCTTCGCCAACGTTCCCGACAGCATCGCGCCGGCGCTGCGGTCGGTATTGTTGATCTCCATCTCGATTCTAACCGGCGCCCCGCGGTCGAGCGCAGCCTGCGATTTTTCGATCAGCCTGCGGTCGAGCACGGCCTCCAGATGATGGTTCTGCGCCTCGGCGTGATAGATCTTCTGGCCTTTCTCTTCCTTCTGCCGCACGAACAGTTTCGAGAAATCGAGCCCCTTGGCCTTCCAGTGCGCCACCAGCTTCGACTGGTCGAGCATCTGGGTCTGGCCGACCATCTCGTTGAAGCTGCGATAACCGAGCGCGGCCATGAGCTCGCGGACTTCCTCGGCGACGAAGAAGAAGTAGTTGATGACGTGCTCGGGCTGGCCGGTGAAGCGCTTGCGCAGCACCGGGTCCTGGGTGGCGACGCCGACCGGGCAGGTGTTGAGATGGCACTTGCGCATCATGATGCAGCCGGCCGCGATCAGCGGCGCCGTGGCGAAGCCGAACTCATCCGCGCCCAACAGCGCGCCGATCACGACGTCGCGTCCGGTGCGGAAGCCACCGTCGACCTGCACCACGATGCGGCTGCGCAGCCGCTCGCGCACCAGCGTCTGGTGGGTTTCGGCGAGGCCGATTTCCCAAGGGCTGCCGGCGTGCTTGATCGAGGTCAGCGGAGACGCGCCGGTGCCGCCTTCGAAGCCGGCGATGGTGACATGGTCGGCGCGGGCCTTGGCGACGCCGGCGGCAACCGTGCCGACGCCGATTTCGGAGACCAGCTTGACCGAAACCTGGCCATCGGGGTTGACGTTCTTCAGGTCGTAGATCAGCTGCGCCAGGTCCTCGATCGAATAGATGTCGTGGTGCGGCGGCGGCGAGATCAGGCCGACGCCGGGCGTCGAATGCCGCACCTTGGCAATGGTCGCATCGACCTTATGGCCGGGCAGTTGTCCGCCTTCGCCGGGCTTGGCGCCCTGCGCCATCTTGATCTGCATCATGTCGGAGTTGACGAGATATTCCGTGGTGACGCCGAAGCGGCCCGAGGCGACCTGCTTGATCGCCGAGCGCATGGAATCGCCGTTCGGTAACGGCTTGAAGCGATCGCTCTCCTCGCCGCCCTCGCCGGTGTTGGACTTGCCGCCGATCCGGTTCATCGCGATCGCCAATGTCGTGTGCGCCTCGCGCGAGATCGAGCCGAACGACATTGCGCCGGTGGCGAAGCGCTTGACGATCTCCCTGGCCGGCTCGACCTGGTCGAGGGCGACAGGCTTGCGCTTCTCGTCCTCGGCGGTCTTGATCTTGAACAGGCCGCGCAGCGTCAACAGCCGCTCGGACTGCTCGTTGAGGATCTTGGCGAACGCCCGGTAGCGCTCCAGCGAATTGCCGCGCACGGCGTGCTGCAGCGTCGAGACCGACTCGGCGGTCCAGGCGTGATCCTCGCCGCGGGTGCGGTAGGCATATTCGCCGCCGACATCGAGGGCGTTCTTGTAGACCAGCGCATCGCCGAACGCGTCGGCATGGCGGCGCGCGGTTTCCTCGGCGATCTCGGCAAGGCCGACGCCTTCGATGCGGGTATGGGTGCCGACGAAATATTTCGAGACGAAATCGGCCTTCAGGCCGACGGCGTCGAAAATCTGCGCGCCGCAATAGGACTGATAGGTCGAGATGCCCATCTTCGACATCACCTTCAAAAGGCCCTTGCCGATCGACTTGATGTAGCGCTTGACGATTTCATGATCTTCCAGCGCCGCCGGCAGCCGGTCCTTCATCGCGATGATGGTCTCGAATGCCAGGTATGGATTGATCGCCTCGGCGCCGTAGCCGGCGAGACAGGCGAAATGATGCACCTCGCGCGGCTCGCCGGATTCGACGACGAGGCCGACCGAGGTGCGCAACCCCGTGCGGATCAGATGATGATGCACGGCCGCGCAGGCGAGCAGCGAGGGGATCGGAATCCGGTCCGTGCCCGCCATGCGGTCCGACAGGATGACGATGTTGATGCCTTCGCGCACCGCGGCTTCGGCGCGCGCACACAATTCGTCGAGCACCTGCTCGAGTCCCGCCGCGCCGAGGCCGGCATCGAAGGTGGTGTCGAGCGTGCGCGACTTGAAATGGCTGTCCGCGATCTCCGAAATCGAGCGGATCTTTTCCAGGTCGGCGTCGGTCAGGATCGGCTGGCGCACTTCGAGACGCTTGGTGCCGGCCACTCCCTCCAGATCGAACAGGTTCGGCCGCGGGCCGATGATGGAGACGAAACTCATCACCAGTTCCTCGCGGATCGGGTCGATCGGCGGATTCGTGACCTGGGCGAAATTCTGCTTGAAGTAGGTGAACAGCGGCTTCGGCTTGTCCGACAGCGCCGAGATCGGCGTGTCGTTGCCCATCGAGCCGTTGGCTTCTTCGCCGGTGGAGGCCATCGGCGTCATCAGGATGTTGATGTCCTCCTGGCTGTAGCCGAACGCCTGCTGCCGATCCAGGAGCGGCAGGTTCGAGCGCATGCCCTTGGTCGGCGCTTCCGGCAATTCTTCCAGCACGATCTGGGTGCGGTCGAGCCATTCGCGATAGGGATGGCTGTTCGCCAACTCGGCCTTGATTTCGTCGTCCGGAATGAGCCGGCCCTGTTCGAGGTCGACGAGCAGCATCTTGCCCGGCTGCAGCCGCCATTTGGTGACGATCTGGTCCTCAGGGATTTTCAGCACGCCCATTTCGGAGGCCATGACGATGCGGTCGTCGCTGGTCACGAGATAACGCGCCGGGCGCAAGCCGTTGCGGTCGAGCGTGGCGCCGATCTGGCGGCCGTCGGTGAAGGCGATCGCGGCGGGGCCGTCCCACGGCTCCATGATCGCGGCATGGTATTCGTAGAAGGCGCGGCGCTGTTCGTCCATCAGCGGATTGCCCGCCCAGGCTTCCGGAATCATCATCATGACGGCGTGCGGCAGCGAGTAGCCGCCTTGCACCAGGAATTCGAGGCCGTTGTCGAAACAGGCGGTGTCGCTTTGTCCTTCATAGGAAATCGGCCACAGCCGGCTGATGTCCTTGCCGTAGAGCTCCGAATGCACCGAGGCCTGCCGCGCCGCCATCCAGTTGGTGTTGCCGCGCAGCGTGTTGATCTCGCCATTGTGCGCCACCATGCGATAGGGGTGCGCCAGCGACCAGGTTGGGAAAGTGTTGGTCGAGAAGCGCTGATGCACCAGCGCCAGCGCGCTCTCGAAGTCGGGCTCATGCAGGTCGGGATAGTAGCTGCCGAGCTGGTCGGCGAGGAACATGCCCTTGTAGATCACGGTCCGGCAGGACAGCGAGCACGGATAATAGCCGGCGAGCCCGCGATCGCGGCGCTGGTAGATCGCCTGCGAGATCGACTTGCGCAGGATGTAGAGCTTGCGCTCGAACTCGTCGTCGGTCTTCACCGTGCCATTGCGGCCGATGAACACCTGCATGTTGGCAGGTTCGGTCGGCTTGACGGTTTCACCGAGCGAGGAATTGTCGGTCGGCACGTCGCGCCAGCCGAGCAGCGTCAGTTGCTCGGCCTTGATCTGGTCGGCGATGATGCTCTGGATGACTTTGCGCCAGGCCTTTTCCTTCGGCATGAACAGGGCGCCGACCGCGTAACTGCCGGGCGCCGGCAACGCAAAGCCGAGATCCTTCGCCTTGCGCGCGAAGAAGGCGTGCGGAATCTGCACCAGGATGCCGGCGCCGTCGCCCGCGCGCGGATCGGCGCCGACCGCGCCGCGATGCTCGAGATTGCAGAGGATGCTGATCGCGTCGGAGACGATCTGACGCGACTTCTTGCCCTTGATATTGGCGATGAAGCCGACGCCGCAGGAATCCTTCTCGAGGCTGGGATCGTACATGCCTTCGGCGGCCGGCCGCCAGCTGTGCTCGCGCGCGATGTGCGAAGGGTCAGCCGGTTTCGAGGCCGCGGCCGCCGACAGCGCATCCGTCACGATGTTTTCGCGCTCGAACTCCGACCCGCTCATCCTAAGTCCTCTCAATAAGGCTAGGGCCTCACCGTCGTCGTCGGCGCACCTTGGGCGTTTGCGGCACCCAGCGGGCCACCGCTCGTCCTCCGCGAGCCGCGATGTCTTAAATTCCGGCCCGGGCGTTCAGCGTCTCCGACGAACGGCCTTGCCTTTAATCTCTGGCGTCTCGACGCCCAACTTTGCGCTGCAATCCCCGTGCCGGGTTTGCGGCTGAAATTGAGACAGCTTTACTGTCCTAACGTCGACCATGCCAAAATTTTTTCTATCACACAAGCGCGTGAAAGTCGCTCGCCGCTTGGCCCGGGGTTCCGTTCATCACAGTGGTCGCCCCGCCCCGGATTTGAAGCAACCGCGCCGCGATCCGGTCCAAGGACCGCCGGATTCAGCGATGAAATTCCGGCCGGGAAAGAGCGCAGAAGCGCTCGGGGGCGTTACAGGAGCGACGGACAATGAAATTGTTCACAGGGTGGGTCATGTCGGCCGGGCTGGTTCTCACGGCCGCGGCTGCGAACGCGCAAGGGCTCGCGCCAAATGAAACCGGCCGCTCGCCATACACGGCCGTATCCGACTTCAGCGGGCCCTATGCGGCCATGCCGCCGGAGGCCCCGGTGCCCGGTTATGGCCCGACTTTGCTGCCGCCGCGGGAAGTCTACACCGTCGTTCGCGAGAGCGGGTTCTCTCCGCTTGGGGTTCCGCACCAGCGCGGCATGTTCTACGTCATCGCCGTCATCGACCGCAATGGCGACGATGGCCGCCTGGTGATCGACGCCCGTAACGGTCAGATCGTGCGCTTCGTGCCGGCCTATCGGATGGGCGGTCATCTCTATGACGATATGCCGACACCATATGCGCCGGCCGGACCGCTGCCCCCGATCGGCAATCTGAGCGGCCCACGGCCGCCGGCTGCCGTGCCGAAGGTGGCGAGCCGCATGCCGCCGACCGTACCGATGCCGAAAGCGTCACCGCAGCGCCCAAGCGATGCCAGGCCACTGGTCGAGAAGCCCGCGCCCGAGCCGGTGCAGCAATCGGCGGCGGTGCAGACAAAGCCAGCCGATACGCCGGCAACGCCGCAGGCCGCACCCCCGGTTGTCGAGGCAAAGCCTGCTGCGCCGCCAATTCAGCCGACGCAGGAGATGCCCAAGGTGCAGGGGCTGGAGTAGCCCGAGCGATGGCTTCTGCTTCCCCTCTCCCCTTGTGGGAGAGGGTGCGTAGGCGGCCTTCCGCCGCCGTTCTTTTCAATAGAACGCCGATGCTTTGCATCGGCTATGGCGAAGCGAAGGCGGGTGAGGGGTCTCTTTCCGCGGAGACAGACCCCTCACCCGTCGCGAACTCGCTGCGCTCATTCGCGCCACCCTCTCCCACAAGGGGAGAGGGAAGCAAAAAAACGCCCCGGTTTTCCGGGGCGTTTTCGTCGTCGTAAATCAGGCTGCGAAAGAAGCGCGTTACGCGGCGGCCTTCTCGGCCGAGCCTTCGATCGCCTGCGCCCCCTGGGCGTTGGTGGAGATCGGAATGCTGCGGGGCTTCCTGGCCTCGGGAATCTCGCGAACGAGATCGACGTGGAGCAGACCGTTCTCGAGCGAGGCGTTTTTCACGGCCACGAAATCGGCAAGCTGGAAGGCGCGTTCGAAAGCGCGCGCCGCGATGCCGCGATAGAGCACCTCGGATTTTTGCTTGCCGTTCTCATTGGCGGATTTTTCGCCCTTGATCGTCAGCGTGTTTTCCTTCGCGACGATCGAAAGCTCGCCCGGCGCAAAGCCGGAAACCGCCACACTGATGCGGTAGCTGTTCTCGCCGGTACGTTCGATGTTGTAGGGCGGATAGCCGGGGCTGCCGTCCGAGGTCGCCTGGTCGAGCAGGGAAAAGAGGCGGTCGAAGCCGACGCTGGAACGATAAAACGGGGTGCGATCGTAGGTACGCATAGGGTAGTCCTCCATTGAGCGACTGTTGAATCAACCCGCCCGCCATCGGGCCGGGCTTTTGTCTTTTGTGCAGCCTGATGCTTTCGGGTTCCCGAAACACTGGTAGCGGCCTGCACGAAGGTGATATGGGAGGGACATAAACCGCGTTCAAGAGCGGGCGACATCGCCCTTTTTGACGCGCTCGCCCCTTGATTTTCAGCACTTTTCACCTAGCCGGTCCGCCGCCCATGACGCTCGTCTCGATCCCTGCCAACCCCGTGCCGGAGAACGTCGTCTCGGGCACCATCAAGACGCCGGATGGCGCGGAGTTGCGGTTCGCGCGCTGGGCGCCGCCGGCGGGCCGCAAGGGTACGGTCTGCGTCTTCACCGGCCGCAGCGAGCAGATCGAAAAGTATTTTGAAACGGTGCGCGATTTGCGCGATCGCGGTTTCGCGGTGGCCATGATCGACTGGCGCGGGCAGGGCCACTCGTCGCGGCGCCTGCGCGATCCGCGCAAGGGCTATGTCCGTGATTTCTCGGACTACGAAGTGGATGTCGAAACCTTCGTGCAGCAGGTGGTGCTGCCGGATTGTCCGCCGCCGTATTTTGCCCTGGCGCATTCGATGGGGGGCGCGGTGATGCTGCGGATCGCGCATGCCGGCAAGCGCTGGTTCGACCGCATGGTGCTGTCGGCGCCGATGATCGACCTTCCCGGACACCGAACGTCATTCCCGGCGCGGGCGCTGCTGCGCGTCCTGCGGTTCGCGGGGCTGGGCGGCGGCTTCGTCCCCGGCGGCAATGGCGCGCTGACCGGCACGGAGCCGTTCGTCAACAATCCCCTGACCAGCGATCCCGTGCGCTACGCCCGTAACGCCGCGATCATCGAGGAAGACCCGACGCTGGGCCTCGGGGCCCCGACGGTGACCTGGGCCGATACCGCGTTCACGGCGATGCACGGCTTTCGCGCCTCGAACTACCCCTTGGAGATTCGTCAGCCGATCCTGATGCTCGCCGCCAGCAATGACACCATCGTCTCGACGCCGGCGATCGAGGAGTTCGCCTATCATTTGCGTGCCGGCTCGCATCTCGTCATCGCCGGCGCCAAACATGAAATCCTGCAGGAGCAGGACCGCTACCGCGCGCAATTCTGGGCGGCGTTCGACGCCTTCGTGCCGGGCACGCCGCTGTTCGGGTGAACGCGCGTCAGCGCATCAGATTGTAAATCGCGCTGCCGGCGAGATAGATCCCGAGAAAAATCATCGCGATCAGGAACCAGCGGCGGAAGGTGTCCGGCTGCGTCCGCGAGCGCAGCGCCTGTCCGATAAACATGCCGGCGAAGGAGGTGGCCATGGCGATGGCGCCGGGCAACGCGGTCGCGGCAGTGAGCAATCCCTCGCTGGTAAGATTGAAGGCGAGCCCCACGGTCGCGACGGTGAAATACACCCCGAGCGCCTGCACCAGTTCATCTTTCTCCATGCCGATCGCCTGCATGAAAGGCATCGACGGGATCACCTGCACGCCGGTAGCGGCCGAGATCGCGCCGGTGATCAGGCCGACGATCCCGCCCATCCATTTTTCGTCGCGGGTCGCGACGCTGAAGCTGAATTTGCGCAGGCCAATGGCCGCATAGATCGCCAGCAAGGCGCCGAGAACGATGGTGCCATAGCGGGCATAGGGACCGGTCAACATGCCCGCGTTCAGCCAGATGCCAATCGCCGTGCCCGCCATCAGCGGCCAGAGCCGCCGGATGATGCCGCGCAAATAGGGGCCAACGAAGGTCTGCCAGATGTTGGTCACGACCGCCGGCACGACGACGATGGCGAGCGCGTGCGACGGCGGCATCGCGACCGCGAGCAGGCCCATCGACACCGTCGGCAGACCAAGCCCGATCACGCCCTTGACGAAACCCGCCAACAGGAACGCCGCGGCGATGAAAAGCAGGAGAGGTTCGAACATGGCGTCACATTGACCGATCGGGCGGATCGGCACAATCTGGAGCTTATTGAATAAGCCTTCGGCCACGACGAAGGCAGATGGTTGGAAAGATCCGCCATGCGTCGGCCGATCTCGGCTTTGCCGCCGAGCACGCCCTGCCGGAGAATTTCGAGCGATTCCTGTTCAGCGAGGACCGGTTGATGCTGGTGGCGCCGCGGCGCGGCGAGTTCGCCAACCGCCGCGGAATCGATTTTACGGAGGTGGCGGACCGTGACTTCGTCGGACTGACCAACGCGACCGCGCTTCAGGTCCACATCGCAAAGCATGCGGCGCGGCTGGGAGTGCGGTTGCGGGTCCGGGCGCGGTTGAGAGATTTCGACGCGATCTGTCAGATGGTCGGTGCGGGTGTCGGGATCGCGGTGGTGCCGGAGGCCGCCGCCAGGCGTTGCGCGCGATCCATGCCGATCATGCACCTCACGATCCGCGACGCATGGGCCAACCGGAAGCTCGCGATCTGCGCCCGCGGCTTCAAGACGCTGGCAAGACCGGCGAAGCAATTGGTGGATCATCTGCGCAAGGCGGCGCAACGCTGAAGATTTTGAGCGAATGACTGCAAGCGCGAAAGCCAGAGACCGTTGGCTCGCAATGACGGGGAGGGCTCGCAATGACGAGAAGGTCGCCTCACTTCTCGGTTGCTACACCGGCGTCCTTGATCACTTTCGCCCATCTCTCGATCTCGGTGCCGATGAAGCTGTGAAAATGTTCCGGGGTGTCGCCAATCAGCGTGGCGCCCTGAATGGCGAGCTTTTCCTTGACGGTTGGATCGCGCATCGCTTCGGTCGCGATCCGGTTCAGCGCCGCGACGATGGGCGCCGGCGTGCCGGCAGGAGCCACCATGCCGTACCAGTTTTCCGCCAGCAGATCCGGCATCCCGACCTCGGCCGTGGTCGGTACTTCCATTGCCGTCGGCGCGCGCTCCGGCGCGCCGATCGCAATCGCCCGCAACGCGCCGGCCCTGATCTGCGGCAAGATAATCGGCAGATCGAGAAACACCATCTGCACCTGTTGTCCCAGCAGATCGTTCACGGCAGGTGCCGCGCCACGATAGGGCACGTGCACGATGTCGATCTTTGCCGTCAGCTTGAGCAATTCACCGGCCAGATGCGGCAGGCTGCCGGGTCCGGATGATGCGAAATTGAGTTTGCCTGGCTGCGCCTTGGCCAGCGCGACGAGTTCGTTCATGTCCTTGGCGGGGACATTGCCCGCGACCACCAGCATCTCCGGCACCATGGCGACCAGAGTGATCGCTTGCAGGTCCTTCATCGGATCGTAGGCGACTTTTTCCATGCTGGGGCTGATGGCGAGCGCGCCCGCGCTCGAAATCGCGATGGTGTAGCCATCCGGCTTCGCCTTCGCCACCGCGTCGGTTCCGAGCACGCCGCCTTGTCCGCCGCGGTTGTCGATCAACACCGGCTGCTTCGTCAGTTCCGACATGCGCTGACCGATCACGCGCGCGATAATGTCGTTGGGGCCTCCAGCCGGAAAAGGCACGATCAGCCTGATGGCTCTGTCGGGAAAATCCTCCGCCGCAACCGCTGCCGGCAGCAGCAGCGACAATCCGGTTGCCAATGCTCTCAGAACTCTCATGCAACGCTCCGACACTAGAGCAAGATCGGTTCTGATTGAATCAGAACCGACGCTCTAATCCTTTGTTTTGACGCGTTTTCTTCACGCGAACCGGTATCCACTTCGCTCGAAAACGCTCTAATCGTTCAGCAGCTTCATCGCCGCTTCATGCACGCGCGGGTCGCCGGCCGCGATGATGCGGCCGCCGCTTTGGGCGGGCTTGCCTTCCCATGTGCTGACGACGCCGCCGGCGCCGGTGATGATCGGAATCAAGGCTGCGATGTCGTAGGGTTTCAGTTCGGTCTCGATCACGAGATCGAGATGTCCGGCGGCGAGCATGCAATAGGAATAACAGTCGCCGCCATAGCGCGTCAGCCGCACCGCTTGTTCGACGCGGCCGAAGGCTGCGCGGTCGGCGTGGTTCATCAACAACGGACTGGTCGTGAACATGGTCGCATCCCGAAGCGAGGCGCAGCGCCGCACCGCCAGTTTTCGCTCCCCGGCAGACCCGGAATAATGCGCCGAGCCGCTGTCGCCGGAAAAGCGTTCGCCGATGAAGGGCTGGTGCATCATGCCGAACACCGGCGTTCCCTTGTGCAACAGCGCGATCAGCGTGCCCCAGATCGGAAAGCCCGAGATGAAGGATTTGGTGCCGTCGATCGGGTCCAGCACCCAGACATATTCGGCGTCCTCGCGCTCGCTGCCGAATTCCTCGCCGACGATGCCGTGCTGGGGAAAGCTGGCCTTGATCAGGCGGCGCATCACCGCCTCCGCCGCGCGATCGGCCTCCGTCACCGGATCGAAATCATGGGCTGCACCCTTGTTGTCGATGCCCAGCGACGTTCTGAAGAACGGCAGAATGGTTTCGCCGGAGGCAGTCGCAAGGCGGCCAATGAAGGCAGTAAAATCGATGACCGTCACGGCGGTTCCCTGAGGTGTGACAGGAGGCGGAGAATGTCGAGGTTCCTGCGTAGCGCAATCCCGCAAAATACGCACGGTTAACGGACATCTCGCGTGGGCTTTGCCTGCCATTATCCGGTCCGCGAATTGCTCCGACAAAGAGGTATATTTTCTGATGACACTTTCGATCACGAAATCGAGAGCACGGGGATAACGGTCGATTTATGGCTGGTCCGGCGGACCGGCTGAAGGTCTAACTAATTGAAAAAATAGCAGAAATACTTATGGATGGACGTCCTGTTGCCTGCGCGCCATACGTATAAATTATGCACCGGAAATGAGCCAAAAGCCCTTGCACTTTGTGCAGCGCGGTCGCATATTGTTGCGGTGCGGTAGCGCTTTGCGTTATCGCTGCCCTCCTTGGGCGTTTCCTCCCTAGACTTGGGCCGCTTGTTTACTCAAGCGGCCCTTTTTTCTTGAAACTGTCATTTGTTTTTCAGGTGTCATTCCGGGATGCGCGAAACGCACACCCGGAATCTCGAGATTCCGGGTTCACTCGCCACGCTCGCGCCCCGGAATGATGGTGAAATTGATCTACTCCGCCGCCGCCTGGAACGGTCCGAGATCGTCGAGCGGCACGGCGGCCAGCGCTTCGGCCAGAATGGCGAAATCGCTCATCACCTGCGCGAATCTCGCGCTGCGCTCGCGGCGTCGCTCGTCCATGTAGATTGCGCGGTTGAGTTCGAGCTGGACGGTGTGCAATCCGGATGCCGGATTGCCGTAATGCTCGGTGATGAAACCGCCGGCATAGGGCTTGTTGCGTCCGACCGAATAGCCAAGCCGGCGCATGGTTTCCTCGACCATGTCGGCGAGCAGCGGCGCGCAACTGGTGCCGTAGCGGTCGCCAATCACCACATCCGGCCGCCGCGGCTCATCCCGCGACACGCCGATCGAGGGCATCGAATGGCAATCCACCACGACCACGGTTCCGAACGCCTGATGCGCCTTGTTGATCAGCCGCCGCAATGCGCGGTGATAGGGTTTGTAGAGGGCCTCGATCCTGGCAAGGGCATCATCGACGGAGAGGCGCTCGCGATAGATTTCCTGCCCGTCACCGACGACGCGCGGGATGGTGCCGAGCCCGCCGGCCACCCGCATCGATCGCGTATTGGCGAAGCTCGGCAATCGCCCCGAAAACATGCGCGGATCGAGTTCGTAGGGCTCGCGGTTAACATCGACATAGGAGCGGGGAAAGTTGACCCTCACCGTCGGAAAGCCGTGATCGCTCAGGCCCCCGATCAGCTCGTCCATGAACGAATCTTCGGAACGGCGCAGCGCCGGAAGATCGATCCGCGACGCGCTCAGGAATTCGTCCGGATAGACCGATCCCGAATGCGGAGAGTTGAAGATGATCGGCGCCCGCCAGACGGCCGGCTCCAGAATCTCGAACGGGGGCGACAGTTCTCCGTCAAACAGGGTCATTGTCGGGCGCCGTCCCTCAAATCCGCCGGTCTGGAGTGCATCATTCCTGCCATAAAACCGGGGTTTTTTATGAGAATTCATTGTCGGTAATCACGGACCTTCTGCCAAGTGAAAAAAACACCCATCCGGCTGGAACGTCTCTTGCCGGCGGAAAATGCCCGGCTTCATTGATTCGAGACGTGTTAGGGTCCAAAAATAACGCCGCGAACAGCCGGCCGCATGCCGTTCCCTTTCACCCGAAATTTACCCTCTTTCGGGCTTAGTGGGCGGATTGATCCTCCAATCGGGATTTGACCAGAAACCGCCATGCACAAGATCCTCCTCGCCGAAGACGACAACGACATGCGCCGCTTCCTGGTCAAGGCGTTGGAAAACGCCGGTTTTCAGGTCTCCCCGCATGATAACGGCATGTCGGCCTACCAGAAGCTGCGCGAGGAGCCGTTTGAGATGCTGCTCACCGATATCGTGATGCCCGAGATGGACGGCATCGAGCTCGCGCGCCGTGCCTCCGAACTCGATCCCGACATCAAGATCATGTTCATCACCGGCTTTGCGGCGGTGGCGCTCAACTCGGATTCCGAGGCGCCAAAAAATGCAAAAGTGCTGTCGAAGCCGGTCCACCTTCGCGAATTGGTCAGCGAAGTGAACAAGATGCTGGCGGCCTGATCCGGTCCAAAGCCTGTTGGGCCAGGATCTGGCCTAGCTTTTTGTTTTGACGCGTTTTCTTGACGCGAACCGGCACCCACTTCGCTTGAAAACGCTATGGGTTGCCTGCCCGCTTTGGAGCCGATATACGGACCCCACCCAATACGACTTTCGGGCACGTAGCTCAGCGGGAGAGCACTACCTTGACATGGTAGGGGTCACAGGTTCGATCCCTGTCGTGCCCACCATTTGGTTCAATCATCCCCATCCGAGGTCCGCCCGCCAACCCCACACAGGTCCGGTTCTGTGGGAGTATCCCATGCCGACGGTTCGCCCAGAGCGGAAAATAGATCACCAGTCGCGACCTCGGCGCCAACTACCGAAACGGCGAGGTTCATAGCGCTTTCGACGGCGGCTTGGAGCTGTTCGAACTGTTCAATCCAAGCCGGCGCTCAAGCTCCGCCAGACGCGCTTTCAGCGCCGCGATCTCAGCCGCTTGCGCGGCGATCAGCGCTATCAGCTCTTCCCGGCTCGGCTCCCTCGGCGTGGCGCGAATCATCCGGCTATTGATTCAAAAACCGATGCCGCCGTCCAGAAAAATCCAGCCCGCCTCAAGGTCAGCCCGAAATCAGGCTACCTGGGGCAGTTACAAATATTCTTGTTGCGTGATTTCTAAACGAGATGTGCTTCCTTCCACGACACGGCAAAGGAAATATTTGATTGGAGGGGCCATTTGGATCACAAGCTAGTCTCGCAGCAGTTATATCGAAGCTATGATTGAGTGCCGTCGCCTCCCATTCAAGGCGTCACGTCTGCCCGCCGCACCGCTTGCGGCGCGTCCGTCTGCTTCCAGGTCGAATTGGCGACATGGACCGGCGAAAACGGCGGCCGCTCCACATAGCGTCCATCCCCCTTCTCGGCGCGAAGCTCGCCGTTTGCGAAAGCGATCTTGCCGCGCGACAGCGTGGCAATGGGTGCGCCCAGGCAGGCAAAACCCTCGAACACATTGTAGTCGATCCGGCTCAATTGGTTCTTGGCGGTGATGGTTTTGCCGGCCGAGGGATCCCACACGACGATGTCGGCGTCGGAGCCGATGGCGAGGCGGCCCTTTCGTGGATAAATATTCAGGATGCGGGCGATATTGGCCGATGTCACCAAGACGAACTCCTCTTTCGTCAGCCGTCCGGTGTTGACGCCGGCGGTCCAGAGCAGCGGCATGCGGTCTTCGAGCCCGCCGGTCCCGTTCGGGATTTTGCGAAAGTCGCCGGCGCCAAGCCGCTTCTGTTCCGTGGTGAACGCGCAGTGATCGGTTGCGACCACCTGCAGCGAGCCGGACTGCAGCCCGGCCCAGAGACTGTCCTGATGGCTCTTGTCGCGGAACGGCGGCGACATCACGCGGCGGGCGGCATGGTCCCAGTTCCTGTTTTGATATTCGTCCGCATCGAGCAGCAGATGCTGGATCAACGGCTCGCCGTAGACGCGCCTGCCGCCGGCGCGGGCCCGCGCGATCGCCTCAAGCGACTCGCGGCAGCTGGTATGCACGACATAGAGCGGCGTGCCCGTCATATCCGCGATCATGATGGCGCGGTTGGTCGCTTCGCCTTCGACTACCGGCGGACGTGAAAACGCGTGCCCCTCGGGGCCGGTGACGCCACGCTCGAGCAGGGCTTCCTGCATGCGGGCCACCACGTCGCCATTCTCGGCATGCACCAGCGGCAGGGCGCCGAGATGGGCGCAGCGCGCAAACGAGTTGTAGAACTCGTCGTCGTTCACCATCAGCGCGCCCTTGTAGGCCATGAAGTGCTTGAAGGTGTTGATGCCGTAGGTCTTGACGACGATCTCCATCTCGTCGAACGCCTGCTTCGACCACGAGGTCACCGCCAAGTGGAAGCCGTAGTCGCTGGCCGCCTTCTCGGACTTGCGCCGCCAGTCTGATACGCCGCGAGCATCGATTGCCCGGGATCGGGAATGCAGAAATCGACGACCATGGTGGCGCCGCCGGTGAGCGCGGCCTTGGTGCCCCATTCGAAATCGTCGGCGGAAACGCTGCCCATGAACCCCAGTTCGAGATGGGTGTGCGGATCGATGCCGCCCGGCATCACATAGCAGCCGCCGGCGTCGATGATTTGCGCGCCAGCGGGAGCGTCGACGGCCGCGCCGACCGCGACAATCGTCTCGCCGTCAACAAGCACGTCCGCGCGGTGCGCGTGATCGTGATTCACGACCGTGCCACCGCGGATCACAAGGCTGGTCATGGCATCTCCGAGCAGGCCTCTTGCGAAAGCGGCATCGCCTATCCGCGATGCTGCCTTTTGCCGGCAGCCTAACCCGCAATTGCTGCTCACACAGCGAAAAATTTCGCAGGCAATCCTGGTTCGATCCGGCGCGCGTCAAGGTGCGGACTTGATCCGGGGATGGATTTCCGGTTTTCGAATGGAGCGCGTGCGGAATACCCACCCGGTCACTCGCAAGATACGTCTCACGTGCTATAAGGCCGCATCTTAAGGTCACGACAGGTGCGAGCGAATGTCGAAGCAGTCGATGCGCGAGGAGGCCGAGCGCCTGATCCGCGAAACCATGGAACGTAAGGCCCTGGTCGTGAAGCAGGGCAATACCCGCATCGAGGCTGTTTGCGGAAAATGCGGCGCGCCAAACCGCCTCTCGGCGGAAAAAGGCGCCACCCGGGTAAAATTCGCCTGCAAGCAATGCGGCCACAAGCAAGAGACGCTGTGAAATCTTTCCGTCGGCGGCTTATTTGAAAACTTCGCAGACGGTGCGGTGATCCCGCCTGATGAGACCGGCATTTCGCAGGGATACCGCGTTCCACCACGCGTCCAGTGTCTTCCGGTCGCAGCGGAGCTTCACGCTCATGCCGTCGGCGAAGCTGATCCAGTCCGCAAGGCGGTGGCTCGGCACGGCGATGACGACCGGAATCTCCGCGCTCAATGCGCGCTCGACCAGAAACGAAAGGCCTTTGCCCTCGCACTCCTGCCTTCCGAACCGGTTGACGATCACGAGGTCAGCGCCCTGATCGATGGCGCTCGCGACCCGGGCGCCGGCGTCGAGAAGTTGGCCGACGTCCAGCCTGCAGCCCGTCGCATGGGCGCCGAGATCCTGAAACAGCTGCAATTCCTCGCCGCTATGAACCAGCACGGCCGACAGTCTCGGTGCATCGATGCAATGATGGCCGGTTTGAACGAGGCCTGCCACGCGGTATCCGCGAGCCTTCAGGTCGGACGCAAAGGCGCGCAGCAATTCGTCGGGGTCCTGATCCTGCCCGTAGACCAGGGCTGCGAGGTCGCATTGTGAGTCAAACATCGGGCGCCTTCCGTTTACCCTTGCTTTGCGGGCCGCTTCGAACCTCGTTATAGACATTCACATATCACGATTTTGCATGTGAGGCCACACCTGAGCACACCGGGTCGGCCAAAATCCGGCTGGACGACCCGTCCGGCATAGCGATATATTTATACGTATATAACGACAGACTGTTCCGGAGCCTGATGATGGAGATCGACACCCAGTCGCCGGCGGCCTGCGAAGTCGCCGCCGACGGCGGCGCCATTTCGCTCGGTTTTGTCGATTCCACCGGCAATCCGGCGACCATCCGGCTGTCCCTGAATCAGGTCGGCGCGCTCGCCATGACGCTGCCGGGACTGATCGACAAAGCGCTGCAAATCCGGACCCGTCTCGGACATCGGCAAATGCGTTGTGAACGTATGGTGGCAGTTTAATTTAATTTCGGTGTCAGCTTTTCCTCGCCACGATTCTCAATTCAAGAACACGACAGAATTGTGGGCAGCGTTCCATAAAATGGGTGCGATGCCCCATCATCTCCCTCACACGTTGCAGTTGCCATTGACAATCATTCGGACCGGCGCATTGATATCCGTCTTCCCCGACGGCGGGTCGGTCGCCTGCTAGAATTGGGGTATCCTAGGGAGGCATCATGAAGGTTCATTTGAAAACAACGGTGGCGTTGCTGACGCTGGCCGCTTGGCCGGCAGCGGCGCAGCCGGCACAACCGGCGCCGAGCACACTCGAAACATTGGGTGCGATGCACCAGACGGGCAGCACGGCTGACTGGCCCGAAGTCCCGCAGACCGGAGCGAAAGCCGACCAGGTCAAGCAGAACCTGACCAAGGTCAAGCTTCCGGCGGGCTTCCATATTTCGCTCTATGCTCTGGTGCCGGACGCGCGCCACATCGCGGTCGGCCCACAGGGCGTCGCGACGTTTGTCGGTACGCGCAAGTCGAAAGTCTGGGTGGTGACCGACCGCTCGCGCGGCGGCGTGGGAGACGAGGTGAAGGAGTTCGCGCCGACCCTGCCGAAGAAGATACCTAACGGCGTATGCTTCTCGAAAGATGGCTTCCTGTACATCGCTGAGCAGAATCGGGTGCTGGAATATGCGGCGGCCGAGTTCTTCTATGAAAGCGCGGATGTCGTCGCCGGCAACGTCGTTCCGGAAGGCGAGCTGATTCCCAAGTCGGAGGAGAGCTATAATCACACGGCGCGAACCTGCCGGATCGGGCCGGACAACAAGCTCTACATTCAGCTAGGTCAGCCTTATAACGTGCCGGCGAAGGATAAGTTTGACCTGTACCGTAAAGTCGGCATGGGCGGAATCATCCGCATGGACCGTGACGGCAAGAACCGCGAAGTCTACGCTGTCGGACTCCGCAATCCCGTCGGCATGGACTTCAATCCAAAGGACAAGACACTTTGGACCAACGACAATCAGGTTGACGGCATGGGCGACGAGATCCCCCCGGGCGAGATGAACCGCATCACCGCTCCGGGGCAAGATTTTGGCTTCCCGTGGTATGGAGGCGGCCATACGCGCACCAACGAGTACAAGACCGAGACGCCGCCCGCCAATGTGGTCTTCCCGGAAGTCGAGCAGGCCGCTCACGCGGCGGACCTCGGCCTGATGTTCTACACTGGCACCATGTTTCCGAAGAAATACCAGGGTGCAATTTTCTCGACACAGCACGGCTCGTGGAATCGAACCGTTCCAGTCGGCGCCCGGTTAATGGTGACATTCCTCAAGGAGGATGGCCACGTCGCAGGCAAGTCTGAGCCGTTCGCCGAAGGGTGGAACGACAATGGCTATTATCTTGGCCGTCCGGTTGACGTGGCGCAGATGCACGATGGTTCGCTGCTCGTTTCGGACGATCTGGTCGGAGCGCTCTATCGCATCTGGTACGACGGCAAGTAACACCCTGATCCGGTTGATGGTCCCCTGACACGGGGACCATCACGCTTTCCATCGTCCAAGGTTCGTGAGGGTTTAGGGTGATTCCTGTGCGTCTGAAGGCGGTACAGTTTGTGCTCGGCTCACTCACGTCGCTTTCTCTTCTCGCGGCCAGCGGCAGCGTATGCGGCGCCGGCGACGCAAAGGCCGGCCGCACGAAGGCGCTGATGTGCCAGGCATGTCATGGCCTGGACGGCCTCTCAAAGACCCCCGACGCGCCGAACATCGCCGGTCAGACCGAACCATACATCGTCGCACAGCTTCAAGCGTTCAAAGCCGGGGGGCGAAAGAACGACGCGATGTCGGTGGTCGCTCCGTCCCTATCGGACAAGGATATCGAGGATCTTGCAGCCTATTTTACGGCGATTGAGATCAAGGTCGTCAAGATCCCCGGCGAATAGCAAATATTGGCTCGGCGACGTTCGAAGAGGCTGCGGTCCCGGCGTCAAGTCATGGGACCATCAACCTCGAAACTGCGAAGGCACTTGGTCTTGAAATGCCGCAACGCAGCTTTCGCGCGCGCCGACGGAGGCAATTGAGCGAAGCGGCTGATTGTTGCGATGCAGGGCGCCATTCGCGCGACCCGTTGGCGGCTCGCAGCCAGCCCCGCGCTCCACATCGCCATGCCGATCGGCTTCTTCAGACCACTCGGCCTACGTTCCCTCGTAAGTCCCGCCACCGCATAATCCAGCGAACCGCCGTATACGGACCCGTATGTACGGTGGTGTGGGAGTTGGGAGGAGCCGCGAGGCTCCCCCCTATCCCGATTGCGCCCTTCCGAATTTCGGAGGCGGGACGCTCATGGCAAAACTCGCGCGCATGGGGCGAGATCGCGAAGCTGTGGCTGGAAGCAATGCTGTTTGGGAATTGACTCCAGGCCGTCATCATCCGCCACCGGGTCGGCGCGATGCGCCGCCCGATGACAGGCTCCAGCGGGTGATCCAGTATTCCAGAGCAGTTGCGATAGAATCGAGAGGCCGCGGCGTACTGGATACTACCCGGGGTATGACACCTCTGGGGACTGCGCGGGGACGACCTTGATAGATCGCCATGCACGAAACGGCATGGGAGACCTTCGTTCGGTGCCCTCTCGGCGGCGGTGAGCGCGCTTTACGGGTTCACATGCACGCCGTACATTTCGAACCTAACGACCGGAACATCGATCGACGCAAGGGAGTGCAGACATGGCCGTCACGCAGGCAATTCCGATCACACGCCATCCTTTCGCGGATGGCTCCTACAAGAAGATGCTGATCGACGGTAAATGGGTCGACGCCGCATCCGGCAAACGCTTCGAGACCCACAACCCGGCGACCGGCGAATTGCTCGCTACCGTCGCCGAGGGCGATGCCGAGGACATCAATCGCGCGGTGGCCGCCGCGCGCCGCGCCTTCGAGGGGCCGTGGAGCAAGGTCAAGCCGTTCGAGCGGCAGAACCTTCTCTTGAAGCTCGCCGATCTCGTCGAAAAGAATTTCGAGGAGCTTTCGCAGCTCGACACGCTCGACATGGGCGCGCCGATCAGCCGTACCCGCGGCAACAAGCTTCGCGTGCTCGGTATGCTCCGTTATTACGCGGGGCAGGCGACTGCCCTGCATGGCGAGACCATCGAGAATTCGCTGCCCGGCGAAATCTTCTCCTACACCCTGAAGGAGCCGGTCGGCGTCGTCGGCGCGATCATCCCGTGGAACGGCCCGCTCGGGGCCAGCGTCTGGAAGATCGGGCCTGCGATCGCCACCGGCTGCACGGTGATCTTGAAGCCCGCCGAAGAGGCGCCGCTGACCTCGCTGCGGCTCGCCGAACTTTGTATGGAAGCCGGCATCCCGCCCGGCGTCGTCAACGTGGTGGCGGGCTATGGCGAGACCGCGGGCGCGGCGCTGGCCTCGCATCCGGGCGTCGACAAGGTCGCCTTCACCGGCTCGCACGTCACCGGGCAATCCATCGTCAAGGCCTCGGCCGGCAATCTGAAGCGGGTGTCGCTGGAGCTTGGCGGCAAGTCGCCTGATATCGTGTTCGCCGACGCCGATCTCGACGCGGCGGTGCCGGGTGCGGCGATGGCGGTGTTTGCCAATTCGGGGCAAATCTGCAGCGCGGGCACGCGGCTGTTCGTAGAGCAACAGGTGTATGACGAATTCGTCGGCCGCGTCGCCGAGTTCGGCAAGAAGCTGCAGGTCGGCAACGGCCTCGACCCCAACACGCAAATCGGCCCGCTGGTGTCGGAACAGCAGCTCGAACGCGTTTCGGGCTATCTCGCCATCGGCCAGAAGGAAGGTGCCAAGGCGCTCGCGGGCGGCGCTCGGCTCACCGAAGGCGCGCTGTCGAAAGGCTATTTCGTGCCGCCGACGGTGTTCGCCAACGTCCAGGATAATATGCGGATCGCGCAGGAGGAGATCTTCGGGCCCGTTATTTCCGCGATCTCGTTCAAGGATCCTGACGAATTGATCCAGCGCGCCAATGCCACGACCTTCGGCCTCGGCAGCGGCGTCTGGACCAGGGACGTCGGCAAGGCGCACCGTGTCGCAAAGGCGCTTCGCGCAGGCTCGGTTTGGGTCAATTGCTATCAGGCGATGGACCCGGCGGTGCCGTTCGGCGGCTACAAGATGAGCGGCTATGGCCGGGAGTCCGGCAAGCAGCATCTGGAAGAATATCTCAACGTCAAGGCGGTCTGGATCAAGACGGCGTAGGCGTTCGGAATAAGAGAGATGGCGTTGAGCTGGTTTACCTCGCCCCGCTTGCGGGGAGAGGTCGGATTGCGGAGCAATCCGGGTGAGGGGGACTTTCCGCGAGTTCGAGTGCGTGGAGGGTCCCCCTCACCCCAGCCCTCTCCCCGCAAGCGGGGAGAGGGAGAAATGGTTCATCAGGCGGCGGCTTCGGCCGCCGCTTTTTTCAACGGCTCGCGCTTGCATATTGAGTGACTACCGAAACTTCAGTGACTAGAGAAACAAATCGGGGCAGAGATGAATTTTCCTTCGTTATTTTCACCGCTTCAGGTCGGTCCCTACCGGCTCCAGCATCGCGTCGTGATGGCGCCCTTGACGCGGATGCGGGCGGAGCGATCGAGCTTCGCGCCGCGGGCGCTGAATGCGGAATATTACGGGCAGCGCGCCACGCCGGGCGGATTGATCATCGCCGAGGCCTCGCCCGTGATGGCGACCGGACGCGGCAATCCCGCCACGCCCGGCATCTACTCGGATGAGCAGATCAGGGGATGGCGGGATGTCGTCGATGCGGTTCATGCCAAGGGCGGCGTGATCTTTCTCCAGCTCTGGCATGTCGGCCGCGTGTCGCATTCCTCGTTCCAGCCCGGTGGCGCGCTGCCGGTCGCACCCTCGGCCGTGCCGATCACCGGCAACGGGATGCTGGCGATGACCGCCGACGGCAAGGCGGTGCCCTATGAGACGCCGCGGGCGCTTGAAACCGGCGAAGTAAAGGGAATCGTCGAAGCGTTTCGGCAGGCAGCCCACAACGCCTTGAAGGCCGGGTTCGACGGCGTCGAGATCCATGGCGCCAACGGCTATCTGCTCGAGCAATTCCTCCAGTCGCACACCAATTTGCGCACCGATCAATATGGCGGCGGAATCGAAAACCGCGCGCGGCTGTTGATGGAAATCACTTTAGCCGCGATCGAGGTGTGGGGGGCCAATCGCGTCGGCGTGCGATTGTCGCCCTATGGTGTCGCCAACGGCAGCGGCGAAGCCGATCCGATGCCGCTCTATATCCATGTCATCGAGGCGCTCGATCGGCTTGGCCTTGCCTATTTGCATTTCATCGAGCCGCGATCGAGCGGCGCCGGCCGCGCCGAGGTCAACCATCAGAACGTGCCGTCGGCGATGGTGCTGTTCCGGCCGATCTGGCGCGGCGTCCTGATCTCGGCGGGCGGATTCACGGGCGAGACGGCGGAGGCCGCGATTGCCGAAGGTCACGCCGATGCCATCGCGTTCGGCCGCATCTTCATCTCCAATCCCGATCTGCCGCGCCGTCTGCAACACGGGTTTCCGCTGACGCCCTACAACCGTGCGACCTTCTATGGCGGCGAGGAAGTGGGCTATACCGATTACCCCGTTTATGGCGAGCTGGAGCCGGCGTGATAGCCTAACGTCATTGCGAGCGCAGCGAAGATTCCAAACTCCGTCATTCCGGGATGGTGCGTTAGCACCAGACCTCAGATGTGCAATTGCACATCGGGGAATCTCGAGATTCTCCGATTTGCAATTGCACATCGTAGTTCGATGCTTCGCTTCGCCCCGGAATCACGATGAGGAAAGAGCCAGTGCCAAGAGCACCAAAACCAGCGGGAATTGCCAGCGGCCAATGCCAGTGCGGCAGCGTCGGATTCGAGATCGATGTACCGGCCCGCTGGGCCTGGCATGATCATTCGCTCGCCAGCCGGCGCGCGCATGGCGCGGCCTACGCGACCTATGTCGGGAGCTGGCGCAAGCGTTTTCGCATCACCGAAGGCGAGGCGGGGATCGCGCGCTTCGACGACAAGGCCGCGAAAGCCACGCGCAGCTTCTGCAAGCGCTGCGGCACGCCGCTGATGTACGAACGCGCGCGCTCGCCGCACATGGTCAACATCCCGCGCGCGCTTTTCTCCGGCCGCACCGGGCGGCAGCCGCTCTATCATGTCGCCATCGAAGAGCTGCAGGAATGGATCTATACCGGCGAGCCGCTGGTGCCGCTGAAGGGTTTTCCGGGCGTGGTCTGGCAGCGCTCGAAGAAGAAATTCGCGTCGCCCGCGAAGGGATGTTTTGATCGGCGTTGCGCGCGCCGCGCTGGTCCATGCAGGGCAGCCATGAGCGCGCTTCCTTGATCTCACCGTCCTGGATCAGTCATGATGTCGAAATCCCGACGGCAACGGCCGCGGGCAGGAGGAGACATGAAGAATCGTATCACCGGGCGCTCGGCGTTCCTCGCCTTGCTCAAGGACGAGGGCATCACGCATCTGTTCGGCAATCCCGGCACCACCGAACTGCCGATCATGCATGCGCTGAAGGATCATCCCGATCTCACCTATGTGATGGCGATGCAGGAGAGCCTGGTGGTCGCCATCGCCGACGGCTTCAGCCGGGCGTCCGGCCGCTTGGTCGCCTGCAATGTTCACGTCGCGCCCGGACTCGGCAACGCGATGGGCTCGCTCTACAACGCGCAATTCACGGGCACGCCGATGATCCTGACCGCCGGCCAGCAGGAACAGGGCCACGGGTTGATGGAGCCGTTGCTGTACGGCCCCCTGGTTCGGATGGCCGAGCCGCTGGTGAAATGGGCGGTCGAGGTGACGCGGCTGGAGGACCTGCCGCGGATCGTGCGCCGCGCCGCCAAGATCGCGACCACGCCGCCAACCGGACCGGTGTTCATCTCGCTGCCGGGCGACATCCTCAATTCGGAGGCCGGCATCGAACTCGGCCGCTCGACCCGCGTCGATGCCCGCGTCAAACCCTCCGACGAGGCGCTGCAGGCGCTGGCGGCGCGCATCCTCAAGGCGCAGCGGCCCGTCATTATCGCCGGCGATGAGATCGTCAAGAGCGACGCACTGCAGGAGGCCGCTTCGCTGGCCGCGGCGCTCGGCTGCCCCGCCTTTCAGCAGTCGACGCCTTACGGCGCGCATTTTCTGTCGGAAAGTCCGTGCTTCATGGGTGCGCTGTCGCGCTCGCAACCGCAGGTGCGCGAAGTGCTGTCGCCCTACGATCTCCTGATCGTGCTTGGCGCCGATCCGTTGCGGATGTCGGTGCATAGTGAGGTCGAGCCGCTGCCGGAGGGACTGCCGATCGCGCAGATCGGCCTCGTCGAATGGGACCTCGCCAAGAATTACGGCGCGGAGATCGCGCTGAAGGCCGACGTCAAGGAAACCCTGCGCGCGTTGGTGCCGGCGCTGAAGTCCGCCGGCGGCGTCGCCCTTGAGGCCCGCGCCAAACAGGGGATCGCGGCGCTGGCGCCGAAGAACTGGACGGCGCGGCGCGCAACCCTGGTCGAGCAGATCTCCAAGCACGGGGATCGCTCGCCGATCGATCCGGACTATCTGACGCTAAGGGTGGTCGAGGCGATGCCCGACAACGCCATTCTCGTCGACGAGGGATTGACCTCCTCGCGGCAGATGCTGGCGCTGCGGCCGCATCGCGATCGCTTTTGTTATCATGCGCTGGCGTCAGGCGGCATCGGCTGGGGACTGCCGGCTTCGGTCGGCGTCAGCATGGCCAATCCCGATCGGCCGGTGGTGTGTTTTTCCGGCGACGGCAGCGCGATGTATTCGATACAGGCGTTGTGGACCGCGGCGCATCACAAGCTGCCGCTGACGGTGGTGATCGCGAACAATGGCGGCTACCGCATCATCAAGCAGAGGCTGCTCGCCTTCCATGGCGACGACCATTACGTCGGGATGGATTTTGCCGATCCTCC
Source organism: uncultured Alphaproteobacteria bacterium (assembly GCA_963753875.1). Classification (GTDB taxonomy): domain Bacteria; phylum Pseudomonadota; class Alphaproteobacteria; order Rhizobiales; family Xanthobacteraceae; genus Bradyrhizobium. The sequence continues at coordinate 32,531 of CAVWDY010000013.1, forward strand.
GGTCGATTTTGCCGGCATGGCCAGATCGCTCGGGCTCGAGGCGATGCGGATCACGGACCCAAGGGAGTTGAAGTCGACGCTGGCGTCGGCGTTCAAGCGGCCCGGCGCGAAGCTGATCGAGGTGGTGGTTGACGGTACGGTTTGACTCGTCATTGCGAGCGGAGCTAAGCAATCCATGGCCACGCAAAAGAACTGGAGCTTCGTCGCTTCGCTCCTCGCAATGACGGGAGGTGGCTACTTCACTGCCACGCGTGGCCTGTACTGCACAGCCGGATGGGGCGCTGCGAGCCGCGCGCGGCCGGCGCCGAACAATTTTTCACGCAATGTTCCCGGCTGGTACGCGGCCTTGTAACGCCCGCGCTTTACCAGCTCGGGCACCAGCATGTCAGTGATATCCTCGAAATCGCCGGGGGAAATCGCAAACGGGACGTTCAGGCCGTCAACGTCGGTCTGGTCGAACCACGCCTCGATCGCGTCGGCGGCCTGCTCGGGCGTGCCGACCGCGACCGGCCCGATGCCGCCGATGCCGACATGCTGGGCGACCTCGCGCACGGTCCAGACCCGGTCCGGATCGGCGCGGGTGATGTTGTCCATCGCGCTGCGGCCAGCGTCGTTTTCGACGTGGCGAACCTCCTGATCGAGGTCGTAGGTCGAGAAATCGACGCCGGTCCAGCCGGACATCAGGGTCAGCGCGCCTTCGGGGCTGACGTGGCTGCGGTAGTCGGCGTATTTGGCTTTGGCCTCGGCTTCGGTGCGGCCGAGAATGATGGTGAACATGCTGAACATCAGGATTTCGGCCGGGTTGCGCCCGGCCTTCGCGGCGAGTTCGCGAATGGCGGCGACGCGCGGCGCGATGATCTTGGCCGATGGTCCCGACATGAATACGCATTCGGCGTGCTCGGCGGCGAACTGGCGTCCGCGTGGCGAGGTGCCGGCCTGATAAAGCACGGGCGTGCGTTGCGGCGACGGTTCGCAGAGGTGAATGGCGTCGACCCGGTAATTGTTTCCCTGGTGCCGGACGCGATGCACCTTGGAGGGATCGGCGAAGACGCCGCGCGCGCGATCGCGCAGCGCCGCGTCGTTTTCCCAGCTTCCTTCCCAGAGCTTGTAGACCACTTCCATATATTCGTCGGCGACGTCGTAACGGTCGTCATGCGCGGTCTGCTTGTCCTTGCCGGCGCCTTTGGCGGCGCTGTCGAGATAGCCGGTCACGACGTTCCAGCCGACCCGTCCCTCGGTGAGATGGTCGAGCGTCGACATCCGCCGCGCGAACGTATAGGGCGGCTCGTAGGACAGATTGGATGTCACTCCGAAACCAAGATTTTCGGTGACCGAGGCCATCGCCGGGATCAGCAGCAAGGGATCATTGGCGGGCGTCTGCGCGGCGTTGCGCAGCGCCGCGTCCGGGCTGCCGCCGAATACGTCGTAGACGCCGAGCACGTCCGCCAGGAAAAGACCGTCGAACCGTCCGCGTTCCAGCGTCTTGGCCAGATCGATCCAGTACGGCAGCCGGTTATAGCCGGCGGTGCGATCGCGCGGGTGGGTCCACAGTCCCGGCGATTGATGCGCGACGCAGTTCATGGCGAAGGCGTTGAGCCGGATTTCTTTTTTCATCACAGGGTAACTCTAAACGTGTTGCCGCGCGGCAAAGGGCGTCGCGCGACAAGTGCAAGACAGAAGACTATCGGCCGGCCTGTTTGAAGGGCAATTGCGCATCCGCTGGCGGCGCCACGTGCGCGACGTTGAGCGTCATCGAGACCACATCGTAATATCCGTTCACCGCGACCAGATCCATGATGCCTTGTTCGCCGAATTTTTCCAGCGCCCTGGCGTAGATCGCGTCGTCGACACCGTGATCGCGCCGCAGCTGCGTGGTGAACTCCCAGACGATCGCCTCATCATTCTTCATGTTGTCGGGCTTTCGGCCGGCCCCGATGGCGGCGACGATGGCGGGATCGAGGCCCGCCTTGAGCGCCAGCGGCGCATGCGCGTACCATTCATATTGCGAGCCCCAGGCTTGCGCCGTCATGAGTATCGCCATCTCGTTGACCCGCTTGTCGAGCGAGGTGTTGAACCTGACATACTCGCCGACCTTTTGCAGACGATCCGCCAGCTCCGGGCTGCGCAGCCAGGCATTGAACGGCCCGCTCATCCTCTTTCTCGGTCCGGACATGATGGCGTCCGCAATGCTGCGCTGGGCGGCCGACATTTTGTCGAGCGGAATTTCCGGCATGCGCTCGCCGGTCAGGGCCAAGGCGGAACCTGCAAACAGCATGCAGACAGCCGAGACGCGGAGGATCGTTTTCATGGAGCTCTCCCAGAGATTCGCCCGATCGAACGCCGGGCTGCGGGGCGAAATTGTCGCATTCCCGCCGGGTTTGGCAAAGGCAAATCCTTAAGGCTTCCGGCCGGCGGCGGATCCCGGTAACGTGACAAAATCAAAGCGTTGCGAGTGGAATAAAAAGAGAAGACATGACCAGAACCGATGCGATCGCCCGGGCCCACCATTTTCTTCATTCCGGCGAGTTCTTGAGAGAACTCGACCGCAGGGTCGCCTATCAGACGGAAAGCCAAAACCCCGAAAAGCGGGACGCCCTGCGCGCCTACCTCACGGACGATCTTCAGCCGGCATTTTCGCAACTCGATTTCGCGACAAGGCTGATCGAATCCCCGACCGGAAAAAATCCTTACCTTCTCGCGGAATACCGCGAGAGCGCATCGGCTCCCACCGTTCTCATGTACGGACATGGCGATGTCGTCGACGGCATGGTCGGGGAGTGGCGCGACAATCTCGATCCGTGGCGCACGACGACATCGGGAAATCGGGTCTACGGCCGGGGCACCGCCGACAACAAGGGGCAACACAGCATCAATATGTCGGCCCTTCGGGCCGTACGGGAAACGCGCGGCGGCCGGCTGGGCTTCAATGCCAAATTCATCGTTGAAACCGGCGAGGAGATCGGGTCGCCGGATTTGCGCCAGGTCTGCGAACAACTGCGCGGTGAGCTGAAAGCCGATCTGTTTCTTGCATCCGATGGTCCAAGGCTTTCCGCCGATCGCCCCACACTATTTCTCGGGTGCCGCGGCGGAATACGGATTCATCTGGATGTGAACTTGCGCGAAGGCTCGCATCATTCCGGCAATTGGGGCGGCGTCCTCGCCAATCCCGCGACCATCCTCGCCAGCGCTATTGCCACGCTTGTCGACGGCAAGGGACGTTTGCAGGTGGACCAACTGAAGCCACCACGCCTTTCCAACCAGATTCGTTCAGCCTTGGCCGACGTGAAGATCGAGCCGATGCCGGATGAGCCGGCACTCTCTGAAAACTGGGGTGAGGAAGGCCTGTCGGCCGCCGAACGGCTCTACGCATGGAACACGCTCGAAGTGCTGGCGATGTCGTCCGGCAATATCGAAAAGCCGGCCAACGCCATTCCTGGACACGCCTCAGCGATCCTGCAACTTCGCTTTGTTGTCGGCACCAGGGTCGAGAATATTGCCGACGTGATCAGGGCGCATTTGCACGAGCGCGGCTTTCCGATGGTCGAGGTCCAGGCGACGCAGAGGTTCGCCGCGTCGCGAACCGATTTCGATAGTCCGTGGGTGAACTGGACGGCGGAGTCGATCCGGAAAACGACAGGAAAGCCGCCTGCGGTTCTGCCCAATTTCGGCGGCTCGCTGCCGAATGACGTGTTTTCCGATTCGCTCGGTCTGCCCACGATGTGGGTGCCGCACTCCTATCCGGGCTGCTCCCAGCATGCGCCCGATGAGCATATTCTTCTATCGGTCACCGAAGAGGCGCTTGGCATCATGGCCGGCCTGTTCTGGGATCTGGGCGAAATGCCGCGCCCGTTGTGAGATGCAGCCGGCCGGCGCCGCCAAAGGCGTCTTGCGATGGCCGTACGTTCGGACCATAAGATAGGCACAGTTGATCGAAAGGCCTGTCCCGTTCGGTCGCCATTGTCAGTATTGCAGGAAATGCCTGCTTGAAGCGTATGACGTCACCTTCGAACGCAAGCGACGCCGCGGTTTTCGAGGCGTTCGCGGGAATTCCCGCGCTGCTCGACCAAGCCCCTGCATTAATCCTTCGCGGCCGCACGCTCGACTGCGAATGTTTGCTTGGACCGACGGATCAACCGTTTCATGCGTCGATCCGCTGCGGCAGGATCGTCGACCTGACGCCGGCGCCGGTCCTGATGCGGTCCTGGCGCTTTTCTTATCGCGCCTCGTCCAAAGCCTGGGCCGAATATTGGAAACCCATGCCGCGGCCGGGCTGGCACGATCTGCTCGCCTTGACCAAGCGTGAAGAGGCGGTGCTGGAAGGCGACCTGCATCCCTTCATGGCGCATCTGCAGTATTTCAAGGATGTGCTGGCGCTTCCCCGGCTGCATCGTTTCGCGGTGGCATCATGACCGGCCATATCGAGCCGATGGTCGGCCGCTACGTCCATGTCGAGATCGATGGCGAGACACACCGAATCTATTTCGAGGAAAACGGCGCGGGTATACCGCTGGTCTGCCTGCACACGGCGGGGTCGGATGGACGCCAGTGGCGGCATCTGCTCGCGGACGAAGCGTTCGCGAAGAAATTCCGGATCGTCGCCTTCGATATGCCATGGCACGGCAAATCGAATCCACCGGCGAGCTGGACCGGCGAGGAATATCGCCTCACCACCGCGCGTTACACGCAGACCATCCGCGCCTTCTGCAAGGCGCTGGCACTGGAGAAGCCCGTCGTGATGGGCTGTTCGATCGGCGGCCGTATCGTTCTCAACCTTGCGATCGAGCACGCCGCGGAATTCCGCGCCTTGATCGGTCTGGAAGCCGCCGATTTCCAGGCGCCGTGGTACGATACCGGCTGGCTGCACCGTCCCGACGTTCACGGCGGCGAGGTCTGCGCGGCGCTGGTGTCGGGTTTGATCGCGCCGCAAAGTCCTGACGCTTCGCGCCGCGAAACCTTGTGGTGCTACATGCAAAGCGGGCCGGGCGTGTTCAAGGGCGATCTGTACTTCTACAGGGTCGACGGAGATCTGCGCGGCCGGGTCGAGGGGATCGACACCGGCGTCTGTCCGCTCTATCTGCTCACCGGCGAATACGATTTTTCCTGCACGCCGGACGACACGCGGCGGACGGCCGCTGCGATCAAGGGCGCCAGCGTCACCATCATGGAGCAACTCGGTCATTTTCCGATGAGCGAGAATCCCGAACAGTTTCGCCGCTACATCGCGCCGGTCCTGGATCAGATCCTCGAACAATCCATATCCGACAGACAAGGAGAATATCGATGAATTGCTCGCGTGTTTTTGGCTATGCGCTCGCCGTTGCGTTCTGCGGGTGCCAGGCGAATGCCGAGGAGCTCACGGGAACGTTGAAGAACATCAAGGAGACCGGCGCGATCACCCTGGGTTATCGCGACTCGTCGATCCCGTTTTCCTATCTGGACGACAGCCAGAAGCCGGTCGGCTACGCCATGGACATTTGCTACAAGATTGTCGATGCCGTGAAGAAGGAGCTCAAGCTCGACAAGCTCGAGGTCAAGCTCAACCCGGTGACATCGGCGACCCGCATTCCGTTGATGGCCAATGGCACCGTCGACCTCGAATGCGGTTCGACCACCAACAACGCCGAACGTCAGAAGCAGGTCTGGTTCACCAATACGCACTTCCTGACCGCGAGCCGCTTCGTTTCGAAAAAATCCAGCAACATCAACTCGATCGACGACCTCAAGAGCAAATCGGTGGTCTCGACCTCAGGCACCACCAATATCAAGCAGCTCAACGAAGCCAATGCCGCCCGCAATCTCGGCATCAACATCATCCCGGCAAAGGATCACGCCGAGGCATTCCTGATGGTCGAGACCGATCGGGCGGTGGCGTTCGTGATGGACGACATCTTGCTGGCGAGCCTCGTGGCCGGATCGAAGGAGCCGGGCGCCTATGTCATCTCCACCGATGCATTCTCCAAGCCGGAGCCCTACGGCATCATGGTGCGCAAGGACGATGCGGCCTTCAAGAAGGTGGTCGATGCCGCCACGGCCGCGCTCTACCAGAGCGCGGAAGGTGAGAGGCTTTACGACAAATGGTTCATGCAGAAAATTCCGCCCAAGGGGCTGAATCTCAACGTGCCGATCAGCGCGGAGCTGAAGCATGAATTCGCCAAGCCGTCCGATTCCCCCGATCCCAATTCCTACAAGGCGATGTAGGGCGTGTGAGCCTTGGCGATGACCCGGACATTGCTTGAGCGAACATCGGATTTTCCGGGTCCGTCTGGTGCGGCGCCGGGGCTGCCGTCGTGAACTATCATTGGAACTGGCGTGTCTTCTGGGAGCCGGCCCCGAACGGGACCGGCACCTATCTCGACATGCTGCTGAGCGGGCTCGTGCTGACGATCGAGACCGCGATCTGCGCCTGGATCATCGCGCTGGTAACCGGAATGGTCATCGGTGTGCTGCGCACGCTGCCCTCGAAGACCGCGTCCCGGGTTGGCTTTGCCTATGTCGAATTCTTCCGCAACATGCCGCTATTGGTGCAGTTGTTCCTCTGGTTCTTCGTCCTGCCGGAACTCCTGCCGCCATCGTGGGGGCTTTGGTTGAAGCAAATTCCCAACGCGCCATTCTATACGGCGGCGATCGGGATCGGGCTGTTCATGTCCGCGCGCGTGGCCGAACAAACCCGTGCGGGCGTCAACTCGCTGCCGCGCGGACAGAAGATGGCCGCCACCGCGCTTGGACTGACGACGGCGCAGACCTATCGCTACGTGCTGCTGCCGATGGCGATCCGCATTATCCTGCCGCCATTGACCTCCGAATTCCTCTCCACCATCAAGAATACCTCGGTGGCGATCACCATCGGCCTGATTGAGCTGACGGCTGAGGCGCGGGCGATGCAGGAATTCTCCTTTCAGGTATTCGAAGCCTTCACCGCCGCGACGATACTGTATCTCGTGGTCAATATCGTCGTCGTCATCGCCATGCGCTTCGTCGAGCGCGGATTGGCGGTCCCCGGCTACATCACCGGGAAATAGCACGCCATGTTCGCCAATTTCGACTTCGACGTGATCCGCCGCTCGCTCAGCTATCTGTTTTTCGATGGCATGACATTCACGCTGACGTTGACGGGCCTTGCCACTTTCGGCGGCATCATCTTCGGGACGTTGATCGCATTGATGCGGTTGTCCAGCTTCTGGCTGCTCGGACGCATTGCCGGCCTCTATGTCGACCTGATGCGCTCGCTGCCGCTGGTGCTGGTGATCTTCTGGTTCTATTTCCTGGTGCCTTACATCGGACAGTGGTTGACCGGATCGTCGCGGCCGGTGCGCGTCGGCGCGTTTGCCTCCTCGCTCGTCACCTTCACCCTGTTCGAGGCCGCCTATTTCTCCGAGATCATGCGCGCGGGCATCCAGTCGATCTCGAAGGGGCAACCCGCGGCCGCCCAGGCGCTCGGCCTGACCTACAGCCAGACCATGCGTTACGTCGTGCTGCCGCAGGCCTTCCGCAACATGCTCCCGGTATTGCTGACGCAGACCATCGTGCTGTTCCAGGACACTTCGCTGGTTTACGTGCTGTCGATTCCCGATTTCCTTGGCGCAGCCAGCAAGGTCGCGCAACGCGACGGGCGGCTGGTCGAGATGTACCTGTTTGCGGCCGTCGTTTATTTCGCAATTTCCTGTATCGCGTCATTCGGCGTCAGGCGCCTTCAGGCGCGCGTCGCCTTCGTCCACTGACAGGATACGTGATGATCGAAATCAGCCACGTCGACAAATGGTACGGGCCGAATTTTCAGGCGCTGAAGGATTGCACCACCAGCGTCGCCAAGGGCGAGGTGGTGGTGGTGTGCGGCCCATCGGGTTCAGGCAAATCGACACTGATCAAATGCGTCAACGCGCTGGAGCCGTTCCAGAACGGGGAAATCATCCTCGACGGCATCCGGGTCAACGATCCCAAGACAAACCTGCCGAAACTGCGTGCCCGCGTCGGCATGGTGTTTCAGCATTTTGAACTCTTCCCGCATTTGCGGATCATCGAGAATCTCTGCCTCGCGCAGGAAAAGGTCTTGGGACGCCCGCATGACGAGGCGGTCGCGAAGGGTTCAAAGCTGCTCGACCGCGTCGGCCTCAAGGATCACGCGCAAAAATACCCGGCCGAATTGTCGGGCGGACAGCAGCAGCGGGTCGCGATCGCCCGGGCGCTGGCGATGGACCCGATCGTCATGCTGTTCGACGAGCCCACCTCAGCGCTCGATCCCGAGATGATCAGCGAGGTGCTTGACGTGATGGTCGACCTTGCGCGTGAGGGCATGACCATGATGGTCGTCACCCACGAAATGGGTTTTGCCAGCAAGGTCGCGCATCGGGTGATCTTCATGGACCAGGGTGAAATCGTCGAGGACGCGCTCAAAGAGGATTTCTTCGGCAAGCCCCGCAGCGACCGCGCGCAGAAATTTCTGTCGAAGATATTGTCGCATTGAGGCCCCGGGTCATTCCGGGGCGATGCGTAAGCGTCGAACTACGATGTGCAATTGCGCATCTGAGGTCTGGTCCTTCGGACCATCCCGGAATGACGGCGCGAGGGTTTATCGGCAGCGACAATTTGCGTATATGCTTACTGCGGCTGCTTCGTCGCCGCCAAGAGGAGAATTGGTTTGGACCAGATCGCTTACGTCAACGGTTCGTTTGTGCCGCTCGCTGAGGCCAAGGTTTCGATTTTGGACCGCGGCTTTTTGTTCGCCGACGGTATCTACGAAGTTTCCGCGGTGCTGGATGGCAAGCTGGTCGACAACGCCTCGCATCTGGCGCGGCTGGAGCGCTCGGTCGGCGAGATCGCGCTTGCCATGCCGGAATCGCTGGTGCGCATTGTGGAAATCCAGCGCGAGCTGATCGCGCGCAATCAGCTCGTGCATGGCCTGGTCTATATGGAGGTCACGCGCGGCGCCGACAAGGGCCGCGACTTTGCGTTCCCGAAGGGCGTCAAGCCGACTTTTGTCATGTTCACTTCGGTGAAGGACATCGTCAACGCGCCGTCGGCCAGGACCGGTATCGGCGTCATCACCGTGCGCGACATCCGCTGGGCGCGGCGCGACATCAAGAGCGTGGCGCTCCTGGCGCAGGTGCTGGCCAAGCAGGCGGCGGCGGAAGCCGGCGCAGGCGAAGCCTGGATGATCGAGGACGGCAAGGTGACCGAAGGCGGATCGTCCTCGGCCTTCATCCTGACCCAGGACGACGTGCTGGTGACGCGGCAGAATTCGTCCGCGATTTTGCCGGGTTGCACGCGCAAGGCGGTGGTCGCGCTCGCCGAAGAGCGCCAGCTGCGGGTCGAGGAGCGGCCGTTTACCATTGATGAGGCGCTGGCGGCGAAGGAAGCCTTCATCACCAGCGCGTCTTCGTTCGTGCAGGCGGTGGTGAGCATCGATGGCAAAAGCATCGCCAATGGCAAGCCGGGGCCGATGGCCGCGCGCCTGCGCGAGATCTACATCGATTTCGCCCGCGCCACCGCGGTGTAACGGAGTCTAAGGCTTCAGGGTCAGCTTCTGCACCCGCCAGTTCAGCGCATGGCACTGTGCGGGAAACAAAATCTGCTACTGTATCTTCACAACGCCCCGCGCCAGCGAAGCTCATGCCCTTTGAACGCCATACGAGAATATCGTCCTTGCTGGTTGCGCTTGGCGCGCTGTTGCTTGCGGCATTCTCGACCGGCGAGGCAATCGCTTTGTATCCGGAACGGGCGGTGCGGATCGTCGTCCCCTTTGCGCCGGGTGGCGGCACCGACGTGGTCGCGCGCACGCTTGCGCAGGAGATGGCCAAGGACCTGGGCGTCTCGGTGGTCATCGAGAACAAGCCCGGGGCAGGGACCATCATCGGCACCCAAGCCGTCGCCGCCAGCGCGCCGGACGGCTACACGCTGTTGATGGGGACGTTCTCGCACGCGGTCAATTCAAGTCTCAGCGCGAACTTGCCCTATGATCCGCACAAGGATTTCGCAGCCGTCGCCCTGATCGCACGCTCCTTCAATCTTGTCGTGGTCCATCCCAAATCGCCGTTTCAGACGATTGCGGACCTGATCGCGGCGGCCAAAGCCGATCCCGACAAATTGTCCTATGGGACGTTTGGCGTTGGCACCTCGGCCCATCTCGCGGGCGAGCTGTTCAAGGACATGGCCAAGGTCAATCTGACGGCGGTACCTTACAAAGGCGCGGCGCCTGCGATCACCGACCTGATCGGCGGCCAGATCGAGGTGATGTTTACGACGGTTGCCAGCGCCGCTTCGCTGGTCGGAAGCGGCCAGCTGCGCGCGATTGCGGTGACATCGGCGGAGCGTTCGCCGGCATTTCCGAAATTGCCGACGGTGGCGGAAGCTGGCGTCCCCGGCTATGCCGCCGAGAGCTGGTATGGCCTGTTCGCGCCGGCCGGGACTCCGGCCGATATCGTCGATCGGCTCAACAAATCAGCAGCTTTGGCCGTCCAATCCGAGGCCTTCAAAAGGCTGGGCGCGAACGAGGGTCTGGTCATGATTGCGCGTCCCCCGGAGGAGCTTGACCGATATGTCCGCGGCGAGGAGGAGCGCTGGCGCCGTGTGATCCAGGACGCCGGGATCAAGGTCGAGTAAAATGACATCTTGTTGCAGTGCGACGGAGGTTTGCCGTCATCTTGATCGGGAATATTCGCGGGCCACTGGGGTTGCAGGGAAGACGTCTTTCAGGCACTTGGCGGGACGGCTTTCGGCCCCGCAATTAATCCGCTAATTAGTCACGCCAGCCGACAGTCCAGACCCATGGAGGATTACAATGTCCAGTACGCTCCAGCGCACGTTCGCGGCTGCGGGTTTCGCTTTGATCTGCATCGCCGTGCCGGCGTCGGCACAGGAAACGGTTCGCATCCGCGGCACCATCGAAAAGGTCGACGGCTCCGTTTACGTGGTCAAGAATCGTGACGGCGCGGAGATGAAGGTGACGGTTAGCGACCCTGGCCTGTACGTGGCGATCGTGAAGTCGACGATGGCCGACATCAAGCCGGGCATGTTCGTCGGCGCGACCGGAATGACGCAGCCCGACGGCAGCCAGAAGGCCATCGAGGTGCATATCTTCCCGGAATCGATGCGCGGCACGGGCGAAGGCCATTACGACTGGGATCTCAAGCCCAACACCAAAATGACCAATGCCAACGTCGAGCAGACCGTCGCAGGCGTCGAGGGACCGGTCCTGTCCGTCAAATACAAGGATGGCGAGAAGAAGGTTTTGGTGACCCCGGAGACCGCGGTCGTCACCTACGTCATGGGCAGCAAGGACGATCTCAAGCCGGGCACCAAGATTTTCGTCGGTGCCGGGAAGAAGCAGGCTGACGGCACGGTGCAAACCCCGCGCGTCACCTACGGCAAGGACGGGTTGACGCCGCCGATGTGACGCGGCGTCGACTTCAACGGCACTACCACGAAAGCAAACTTCAACTGGGAGAATATAATGCGTTCGATTATTCCGATGACACTGGCGGCTTGCGCCGTTGCGGCGATGGGTTCGCTGGCCCTGGCACAAGCCCCGGCGCCAGCAACGCCACCGGCGCCGCCGTCCGCGGGCGGAACACCCGACAAGATGCCGTTCGATATTCCCTATGGCCAGTCGATTGGGCTTGAACAAGCCAAGAAGGTGATGGCCGCGGCGGAAGCCGAAGCCATGAAGCGGAATTGGAAGATGAACATCGCCGTCGTCGATACCAACGGTGAGCCCGTGATGTTCGAGCGGATGGAGGGCGCGCAAATCGCCTCCGGTTCGATTTCGATCGGCAAGGCCCGCACGGCGGCGCGCTACCGTCGCGAATCCCGCGCGTTCTACAATGCCTATGAAACCGGTCACGCCTATGTCGGCACGCTCGATCCCACCCTGGTCGCAAGCCCCGGCGGATTTCCGCTTGTCGAAGGCGGAAAGCTCATCGGTGCGGTCGGGTGCAGCGGTGGCACCGGCGATCAGGATGCCGCCATCTGCAAGGTCGGCGCCGACATCGTAAAATAAGCGTGTCAGCTGCTTGGCGCCGCCAGGCGTCGAGGCTCGTTGCTACGGAGGTTCTTTGGCGCCGCAGCGGGAAACCGGCTGCGGCGCCTTCGCGACCGCGTTTCGACTTTCGCGGTGCGGCCGCGAAAATGGTGCGCGGTCAAGTGGCGGCCCACGCCTTGCTCCCCGGCGCTGTCTCCGCAACAAACTTGTTGCGCAGGGTGCCGATCCCGGCGATCTCGATCTCGACGACATCGCCCGCCTTGATATCCGGCGAGGCGCCGTCGGTTCCCATCCAGATCACGTCGCCCGGCCACAAGGTGAAATATTTCGTCATTTCGACGATGAATGCCTTGATGCCGAAGATCATGTCATTGGTGCGGAAGCGATTGCTCTCCTTGCCGTTCACTCTCACGATGGTTTCCATCTTGTCGAGATCGACCGAGGTTTCGATCCACGGTCCCATCGGCTTGAAGGTGTCGGCGTTCTTGGCCCGCCACAGTCCGCGGTCGGCCTTCTGCCAGGTGCGCTCGCTGACATCGTTGCCGATGGTGTAGCCGAATACGCAGGACATCGCGTCACGCTCGCTGAGGTGCTTCGCTTTTTTGCCGATGACGACGACCAACTCACCCTCGTAGTGAATCTTCTCGGTGGCGGTCGCGGGAATAACCACCTCTTCGTCATGGGCGATCAGCGCGTTCTGCGCGCGGTAGCCGACCTCGGGCCGGTCGGGAACGTTGGGCACCTCGCCACGCTTGTCGGCGGCCTCCTTGAGGTGCTTGAGGTAGTTCAACCCGACGCAATAAAAGGTGCGCGGCACCAGCGGCAGCTCGATCCTCACATCTGCCAAAGAATGCGTCTGCTTTGTGCGTTGCCATTCGCCAAAGGGATCGCCGCTGACCGCGATCACCCGATCGCCTTCGACGATACCCCAGGATGTCAGTTCGTTCGCGGTAAACTTAAGCCAGCGCACGCATCATCCCCTCATTGTTCCGCCGCGGCCCGCGGCTTGAGTTTTCCATGCGCCTACACCACCAGATCCACTAAGCGGAATTTGGATGCGCCACATGCCCTGGAAAACCGCCGGGCCATGGCAGCGTCGTCTGGTCAGCGAGGCATTTGAGAAATACCTTTGCCCCATCGGCGAACGTCGCCCCATCGGGCAATTCCAGGCTTGCGCACCATGCGCCCGGCATGGGCTGATGTGCCTCGCGCTGCTCAAAAGCCGTGCCCCACCACCATGCCGGGGCCGGCGATCTCGCTTGCTCCGGGACCGCGCGCCAGCGGGCGAATTCGAGCACAGCGCGCTCGAATTGCACGTTCGCTGATTGATGCATTGAATCCTTCACTGGAATAGATCGCTTCTGTCGGTGTTATTTCTCTTCCGCTCCGGTAGCGGTCGCCGGGCCTTCGCCCATGATCAGCAGAACGGCGTCCTCGTCCTTGGCGCCGTCCCAATGCACCTGTTTGCCGAAATGCGTGACGAAACTTCCGGCAGGCATGGGCGTGGTGTTGGCCGGATCGAATTTCGGCCCCGAGCCCACCCACCAGGTACCCTGCAACACGACAATGTAACGGTCGTTGGGATGGAAATGCGGCCGGCTGAAATGGTTGCCCTTGGTCCATTTGTTGTAGACCATATAGAAGCCGGGCTTGTTGGGATCGCCAACAACCACGGCACTTTGCGCGCCCCGGGCATCTACCGGGCTCCACGGGATCTGATCCGGCAGTTTGTAGATCACCGCGGCGGGGTTGAGTTCGGCGGCCGAGCTGATGCTCAACATGCCGGCGAGCGATATCGGCATCAGGAGGTATCGCCAAAACCGGTTGGTGGCTTTCATGGTCTCCTCCATCGGATTCCGCGGGCTGAAACGCCGCCGCGTGTTTCGTCTTTCGTCGCTCTCATGCTAGCCGGGCCGGCTCCAGCGGTGCAAGGGGCGGACTCGCATGCGTGGCAGGCGGGATTTCACACCAGGAAATAGCAAGCACATGCTGACCTGGCCGCCGATCCCGCAGCCGCCTTGAAGCGGCGCCGGCTGCGATTGCGCTGCGGTTTGAGAGAAACGATGGAACGACGATAAGTCCTATCCACCAAGAGCACCGTGCACCCGCGTCGACCGGAAGCCGGCCGGTTCAGGATAGGCGTAGGAATAGAGCGCGGGATAATCGATCGCGCCAGAGCCCGGCCAGAAGCCGGCGCTGCTGACCTCGTGAGAATAGGCCTCGCATGCGACAGCGTCGGATAGATGAGGCACGCCGCCGGGATGGCGCGGCGCGCGACGGCCGGAGAAACGGGTGACGGCCAGATCGAAGCTGCCCCAGAAGAAGTGGACCGGGCTCGCCTTGCCGAGGAAGCCGGTGCGGAATTGCTTGAGCACGCGGTCGGCTTTGATAAAGAGCATTTCGATCATGGCGAAGTCCGTCGTCCGATCTGCCAACCTGCTGATCGCCTGGCAAAGATGGGGCGGCATTCTCCGAAGAGAACGCCGCCTCCCTCGCATCAGCCATGTAGTTCAGCCATGCAACTTCTTGGCGGTCTCGGCGATCACGCGGCCTTGATAGCGCGCGCCCGCGAGTTCGTTTTCGGATGGCTGGCGGCTGCCGTCGCCGCCGGTGATCGTGGTCGCGCCGTAGGGCGCGCCGCCGGTAACTTCATCGAGCTTCATCTGGCCGGCGAAACCGTAGTTCAGGCCGACGATGGTCATGCCGAAATGCAGGAGGTTGCCGATGATGGAGAACAGCGTGGTTTCCTGGCCGCCGTGCTGGGTCGCGGTCGACGTGAAAGCGCCGCCGACCTTGCCGTGCAGCGCGCCCTTCGCCCAGAGGCCGCCGGCCTGATCGAGGAAATTCGCCATCTGTGACGCCATGCGGCCGAAGCGGGTGCCGGTGCCGACGATAATGGCATCGTAGTTGACGAGGTCCTCGATCTTGGCCACCGGGGCCGCTTGATCGACCTTCTAATACGATGCCTTCGCGACCTCCGGCGGCACCAGTTCGGGCACGCGCTTGATATCGACCGAAGCGCCGGCTTCGCGCGCGCCTTGCGCAATGGCGTTCGCCATTGTCTCGATATGGCCGTAGGCGGAATAATAGAGAACGAGAACTTTCGTCATGGTTGAGCTCCAGGGGGATGGTTGACTTGAGGTGGTTGTCATTGCCGGCTTGAACCGGCAATTCAACTTCTTGAGATTGTTCGGCAGAGAAGTTCGTGCGCGGGTCGTCCAGGTGCGAAGACGCGCTTCGCGCTCTTGCCCGCGCACGAAAGTCTTGATGACAGCTTTAGCGGACGTTCTTCATGCTGCGTCGACCAGCACCAGTTCGGAATCTTCCAGCGCCGTGATCTTGAGCTGGGCCTCGTCGCTGATCGCGACGCCGTCGCGGGCGTTGACGCGAACGCCGTTGACCTCGACGCTGCCGGCCGCCGGCACCAGGTAGAGGTTGCGCGTTTTGCCAGGTGCGTAGTGCGCGCTCTCGCCGGCTTTCAGCGTGGTGGCAAGCACCCGCGCGTCGGCACGGATCGGCAGCGCCTCCTTGTCATCGGCAAATCCGCTGGCGATGGTGACGAAATTGCCGGAGCGGTCCGGCTTCGGGAACGGCTTCGCACCCCAGGTCGGCTGGCCGCCTTCGGTTGTCGGCTCTATCCAGATCTGGAAGATTTTTGTCGGCTTCGGTTCAAGATTGTATTCGGAGTGGCGAATGCCGGAGCCGGCGCTCATCACCTGAACGTCGCCCGCCTCCGTGCGGCCCTTGTTGCCGAGACTGTCCTGGTGGGTAATCGCGCCCTCGCGGACGTAGGTGATGATTTCCATATTGGCGTGAGGGTGCGGCGGAAAGCCGGTGTTCGGTGCGATCTCGTCGTCGTTCCAAACCCGCAAGGCGCCGTGGCCCATATTGCCGGGGTCGTAGTGACTGCCGAATGAGAAGTGGTGTTTTGCCTTCAACCAGCCGTGGTCGGCGGCGCCGAGCTTGTTGAAGGGTCGAAGTTCAATCATGGGATGTTGCCTCAAGTTCTGATGACCGTCTGGATAAGCACTTCCAGATCGTGCATAAATAGAAACAATAGAAACACATTGTTTCCATTTATAAGCTTGTGGGATAACGCCGATGGCAAAGCTTCCCGATTTCGAAGGCCTCGCGATTTTCGCAAAAGTCGTTGAATTACGGTCATTTGCGGCGGCAGCCGGTGAACTGGCGCTGTCCAAGGCGACCGTTTCGAAGGCGGTCAGCCGGCTCGAGGAGCGTCTCGGGGCGCGGCTATTCAACCGCACGTCGCGGCGGCTGGCGTTGACCGATGCCGGGCAGAAACTGTCCGGACGCGCCGAACGCCTGCTGGCCGATGGCGAGGCCGCCGAGAGCGAGGCGCTGGCGCAATCGGTGGCGCCGCGCGGCCTGGTCCGCCTCGCCGTGCCGATGACGTTCGGGGTGAAAGCGGTGGCGCCGATCCTGCCGGAGTTTTTCAGACAGTATCCCGATGTCGCGGTCGATCTCCATCTCAGCGACGCCATGGTGGACCTGATCGGCGAGGGCTTCGATGTGGGCTTGCGGATCGCGAGCCTGCCGGATTCGTCGCTGATCGCGCGGCGGCTGTGCGCGATGCCGCGTTACACGGTGGCGTCGGCGGCCTATCTCAAGCGCCACGGCCGGCCCATGCACCCGATGCACCTCGCCCAGCACCGATGTCTCGGTTACGCCTATCTGTCGACACCCGATGTCTGGCACTACATCAACGCGCGAGGCGAGCAGGTCAGCGTGCGGCCGGGCGGGCCGCTGCGCGTCAACAATGGCGAAGCCCTGTTGCCGGCGGTCATCGCGGGGCTCGGCATCGCGGATCTGCCGGATTTCATCGTCGGCGACGCCATTGCGTCGGGCGAAGTCGAAGTGATCCTGAAGGACTGGAAGCAGACCGAAGGCGCGGTTCATCTGGTGACGCCGCCGGGCGGCCCGCGCCCGGCGCGCGTCGAGGTACTGGCAGATTTCCTGGCGAAGCATTTTGCCAAGGCGAAACGGCTGAAATCACCCCGGCGCGCATGAAGAGCGGCAGCGGCGCCGAGCGCCTTTGCTCATCCTTCGGTTCAGGCTATAGGCTCCATCCAACAGCCAAAACGAAAATCCCCGGGGGAAGCTGCCGATGAATCGACGTGAACTTCTCAAAGCCACGGCGGCGTTGCCGCTGCTGAAAGCCGCGCGCCCGACCCCTGCCGTCGCGCAAGCCGCGTGGCCGACCCGCACGATCAGCATGATCGTGCCGTTTCCGGCCGGCGGTCAGGCCGATCTCGCCGCCCGGCCCGTGGCGCTGGCGCTGGAGAAGATTTTGGGCAAATCCGTCATCGTCGACAATCGCGCCGGCGGCGCAGGCGGTGCGATCGGCAACGCGGCGGCGGCGCGCGCCGAGCCGGATGGCTACACATTGCTGATGACGCTGTCGTCGTTGGCGGTGCTGCCGGAGGCCGACCGCCTGTTCGACCGTCCGCCGGTTTACGAAGTTTCGCAATTCGCAGCCGTCGCGCGCGTCCTTGCCGACCCCACGCTGCTCGCAGTGCCGGCGTCGGCGCCGTGGAAGACGCTGGCCGATTTCGTCGACGATGCCAAAAAGCGCCCCGGCCAAATTCCCTACGGATCATCCGGTCCCTACGGCACGCTGCACGTGGCCATGGAAATGTTCGCGGCCTCCGCGGGCATCAAATTGCTTCACATCCCGTTTCGCGGCGCCGGTCCCGCCCTCAACGCGATCCTGACCGGAACGGTGCAGGCATTGGCGTCGGCGCCGGGCACGTTGAAGCAGCAGGTCGATGACGGGAAGATGCGCGTGCTTGCCAATTGGGGCGCGGAACGGATCGCGAGCTTTCCCGATCTGCCGACGTTCAGGGAGCTCGGCTACAAGGACGTCGAGTTCTACATCTGGGCGGGGCTGTTCGCGCAACAGGCGCTGCCGGCGCCGATCATGATGCGGCTGCGCGAGGCGATGGCGCAGGCCGTGAAAAGTCCGGAGGTGATAAAGACCTTTGAGACCGCGGGCAGTCCGGTGGCCTATATGGACGCGCCGGAATTTTCAAAATTCATCGAAGCCGACAGCGCGCGCCTGGTCGCGGCGGTCAAGAAAATCGGCAAGGTGGAGTGACCTCGGTCACTCCGGCATCTGACAAACATCGACCCATTCGGCGGCGACGAGTTCAGCCATGCGCGATGGCGCGATGCGGACCGCGCTATGGATCGAGCCCGCCGCCGGCACCACCTCGTCGAATGCCTTCAGCGAAACGTCGCAGTAAACCGGCAGCGGCGCCTTCAGGCCGAACGGGCAGACGCCGCCGACTTCATGGCCGGTGATGTCGGCGACCTCATCGAAGCCCAGCATCTTCGGCTTGCCGCCGAAGCGCGCCTTGACCTTCTTGTTGTCCATCCGCGAGGTGCCGCTGGCGACGATCAGGATCACCTGTTCGCCGATCCTCAAACTCAGCGTTTTGGCGATCCGCGCCGGTTCGACGCCATAGGCCTCGGCGGCCAGCGCGACGGTCGCCGAACTCATCGGCAATTCGATCACGGTGATATCAGGCGCGTTCGCGGCAAAAAACGCACGGACGGATTCAAGGCTCATGGGCGGGCGACAAGGTCGGGCAATTCTGACAATGCATGGATACGATAGTCAGGCTGGATCCCGAGTTCGTCCATTTGCGTCCGGATCGCCTTGAACATCGTGAGCGGGGGGACGACGTCACTTTTGACGCAGGCGAGCGCCATCGCTTCCGGCGTCACCCGCTCGATCCAGGCGACATTTAGCCCGAAGGCTTTGGCGCCACAAGCATCCCAGGGGTTCGACGAAACGAACAGCACCTCGGTGGGGGTCACGCGAAGCGTTGCTTCGATCAAGGTATAGGCGTCCGGCGCGGGCTTGAAGATCCTTTGGGAGTCGATACTGATGGTGGCGTCGAGCACGCGGTCCAGACCGCTGTTGCGCACCAGCACGTTGAGCATGGCGGTTGAGCCATTGGAAAGTATCGCCAGCTTGCGACCCTTCAGCGCCGCAAGCGTGACAAGCGCATCCGGATAAAGATCGAGATGCAGATATTTGTCCATGATGCGCTCGAACGTTGCCGCATCGTGTTTCAGTCCGAGCACCCTGATCGTATAGGCGAGCGAATCCCGCGTGATCGCTGAAAAATCCTCGTAGCGCCGCATCAGCGAGCGCAGCCAGGTGTATTCGAGCTGCTTGATGCGCCAGATCTGGGTAATGATCTCGCCGTACCCTGGGAATGCCTCCTCGGTGATGGCCGCCACCGACTGAATGTCATAGAGCGTGCCATAGGCATCGAACACAACAGCTTGGATCGTCACGGGGTGCTCGCTTGATGGGCGCGTGCTAGATGTTCAGAATTTTGCGCGCATTGGCCTTTAGCACTTTCGACCGGATCTCGTCGCGGATGTCGAGCTTGGCAAAATCCGCCAGCCAGCGATCGGGCGTGATCACCGGCCAGTCCGAGCCGAACAGCATCTTGTCCTGCAGGATGGAGTTGATGTAGCGCACCAGGACCGGCGGAAAGTATTTCGGCGACCAGCCGGAGAGGTCGATATAGACATTCGGCTTGTGGGTCGCGACCGACAACGCCTCTTCCTGCCAGGGGAAGGACGGGTGGGCGAGGATGATCTTCAGGTCGGGGAAGTCCGCCGCCACGTCGTCCATATACATCGGATTGGAATATTTCAGCCGCATCCCCATGCCGCCCGGCATGCCGCTTCCGACGCCGGTCTGTCCGGTGTGAAACAGCGCGATCGCGCCGCCATCGCTGATGGCTTCGTAGAGCGAATAGGCCATGCGGTCGTTGGGATAGAAGCCCTGCATGGTCGGGTGGAATTTGAAGCCCTTGACGCCGAACTCCTCGATCAGCTTCTTCGCCTCGCGAACGCCGAGCTTGCCCTTGTGGGGATCGATGCTGACGAAGGGGATCAGCACATCGGAATTTTCGGCGGCGACCTCGAGCATCTCGTAATTGTTGTAGCGGCGGAAGCCGGTCTCGCGTTCGGCGTCGACCGGGAAGATCACCGCGGCGATCTTCTTGGCGCGGTAGTAGGCCGCGGTCTCCGGCACGGTCGGCGGATGCCTGTTCGGCGACTTGAAGTACTCGGCCATCTGCGCCTGGAAGTCGTCATAGCCGTCGTCGCCATGCATGCCGCAGGGTTCTTCGGCATGGGTGTGGATGTCGATCGCCACGACGTCTTCGATATTGGGCAGCTTCAATCTGGACATCTCCACACCTCGGATGCGGGCTTGCGTGATCGTGCAGCCACCCAAAATTAATTATACCATATAACAAATTCGCAAGACAGCAGGCGGCGGAAACAGAGGGGATTACCCCCAACGGATTGGCCCTGTCGGCCAAAAAAGGTCCAAAACGGCCTGTTCGGATTGACATTCGGCTGCGCCATGGCTTAGAAACCGCGCGTCCCGGGCGGCTCGGCTGCCGGCGGGATAAAGCCCAATTGCCATTTTCGGGTTCCCGAACGATCGTGCCGAACGCGGCCTTTCAAAGCATCAGGATTGTCCCATGAAGGTCCGTAACTCGCTGAAATCGTTGCGCGGTCGTCACCGCAACAACCGTCTGGTCCGCCGCAAGGGCCGGGTTTATGTGATCAACAAGGTTCAGCGCCGCTTCAAGGCGCGCCAAGGTTGAATCAGCAAGACTGAACCAGGTTTGAGTTGGCCCGTTTCGGGCCGGTATGGGGTTCCTCTTCACAGGTCTTTGACGCCTTGCTGCTTTGCAAGCGGCTTTTGCTGCGTCTAGACTTTGGCCATGGCCTTCAGATTCCCCGCGCGAAGCTGCCGGATACTCATTCTTGTCACCGCGATGAGCGCGGTGGTGCCGATTTCGGCGCTCGGGCAGGACTTAAGGGGCACCCCGCCAAAGCAGCAGAAGAAACCACCGGAAGCCCCCAGCAAACTGCCGAAGGTCGGCGCCGACAAGACGCGCGGACTGGATTTTCTGTTCGGCGCGCTGAAGGCTGCCCCCGATGAGGCCAGCGCCAAACACGTCGAGGCCCGGATCTGGGCGCTGTGGATGCAGACGCCGAGCGACACCACGGCGCTGTTGATGATGCGCGCCAAGGCCGCGATGGACGCCCAGCAGATGGATGTCGCGCTGAAGCTGCTCGATGCCGTGGTCAAGCTGCGTCCCGACTATGTCGAGGGATGGAACCGGCGCGCCACGCTTTATTACCTGAGGAACGACTACGTCCATTCGCTGCAGGATATCGAGCAGGTGCTGGTCCGCGAACCGCGCCATTTCGGCGCGCTGGCGGGACTTGGCATGATCATGCAGGATATCGGCGACGAAAAACGCGCGCTTGACGCCTTCCGCAAGGCGCTCGCCGTCAATCCGCATCTCGAAAAGGTGCCGGAGCTGGTCAAGACCCTGACCGAGAAGGTCGAAGGCCGCGACATCTGATCGCGCCGTCACCAAACGACACGACTAGTGCAGAACGTTGCCGCCGTGTCCTGTCAGTCCGCCATGGGCCACCGCGGCATGGAGCTGTTGAAGTTCCGCCTCCAGCTGCTCGTTGACCAGCAGCAGCGCCTTTAGCGCGCCGTGTATGTCACCATTGCATCTGGCGACAATTTCGTCGATAGCCGCCTCATTTGGTCCGGAAGTCATCAAAAATCCTCCAATTTTCCCGTGAAATAACACTTTGGCGCCCCACGGGTTGCTGTGGATTACGGGGATAGGCCAGGCTGTGAAAGCTTCGAAGGCACGCACCCATCGGATCGTAAAAGTGCCGCCCACGCTTATAGAAAGCTGCCAATGACGGGCGTATGAAGACCGGCGTCGCGCGGTGGAAAACTCAAGAGCCGTAGGCCTGCGAAACCCGGCTGCTTCCCGACCGTAACTTGTTTGTGCCCAGACTGATCCGGATCCCTTCAATGATACCAGTCGTTTTCGTAGCGGCGCTGTTGGTGTTGGCGCTGATCTCGCAGGCCGGTGTCCTGGCCGTGCAGCGCATCTATCCCGCGCAAGGCGAGACGATCGAGGTGGCCGGCGCAACACTCAACGTCGTCGATATCGGGCCGCGCGATGCGCCCGGTCCGCCTGTCGTGTTGATCCATGGCGCCAGCTCAAATCTGGAGGCCATGCGTAAGCCGCTTGGCGAGATGCTGGCCGCCAAACATCGCGTGATCCTGATCGACCGCCCCGGCCACGGCTGGAGTACGCGTGCGCGCGAAGACAATTCGACGCCGGCAATCCAGGGCAGCATGATCGAGGAGGCGCTGGAGAAACTCGGCGTCGGCCCGGCGATCCTGGTGGCGCACTCATGGGCCGGCGCGCTTGGGGCGCGGATGGCGCTCGATTACCCGCACCGTGTCGCGGGTCTGGTGCTGCTGGCGCCGGTGGCCTACCCATGGCCCGGCGGCGTCGGCTGGTACAACGAGGTCGTCACCATGCCGGTGATCGGTCCAATGCTGGCCTATACGATCACGCTGCCGCTCGGCTTCTTCCTGGCGCCGCCCGCCGCCCGCAACGTATTCTTGCCGCAAACCATGCCGGAAGATTTCATCGGCAACACCGCGACGCGGCTTTTGTTGCGTCCGCGCGAGTTCCTTGCCAATGCCCGCGATCTCGTGACGCTGAAGGCCGCGGTCAAGGAGCAGGCGCCGCGCTACGCAGCGATCAAGGCGCCGACGGTGGTGATTTCAGGCGACGTCGACAAAACCGTGTCGACGAATATCCATTCGCGCCCGTTCGCCGCAACGGTGCCTGACGCAAAACTGATCGTGCTGCCGGGCGTCGGTCACATGGTGCAGAACGCGGTGCCCGACCTTGTGATGCGCGAGATCGACGCCCTGGTCGGCCGAACCGCGCACGGAACGGCTGCTGCGGCGAATTAGACGGCAAGCATGCGGCTCGGGGCGAGTAGGGGCCGATCGTCAGGCCCCATCCCTTGCCGGCCTGGATCGCCTTACTTCGTCTTTCCGTCCTTGTCGTATTGCGAGACGTACGCCCAGAGATCGTTGATCTCTTTCTCGTTCTTGATGCCGGCAAACGCCATCTTGGTGCCGGGAACCTTCGCCTTCGGATCCTTGATGTATTCCTTGAACTGGGCCTCGTTCCAGGTGATGCCGGAATTCTTGTTGGCGTCGGAGTAGTTATAATCCGGCGCGGTGCCGGACTTGCGGCCGTCGAGGCCGTTGAGCTCCGGCCCAACCTTGTTCTTGGCGCCTTCCCCGATCGCATGGCAGGCCAGGCACTTGTTGAACGAGGTCTTGCCGGCCGCGGCGTCCTGCGCCAGCGCAGCCGGGACGGCCGCCGCCGATGCGATGATGACCAGTGTGCTCAGTGTCAATTTTTTCATTATCCGCTCTTCGTTGCTTGGGGTGGGCTCCACGGCTGTTTGTGGCATAGGCCGCGCATGATGGACAAGCCACGAAATGCCGTTCGCCTTTCCGCCATATCGCCTACGTCTTTCGGATATTGCCGGCCCACCTGTCTCCTTGCGGCCTACCCAAAGCGGTCCAGACGTGCTTGATTCCGCATGACAAATTGGCAAAGTCGCGGGCCTCTTTGGCCCCGGCGGGAGATATTCACATGACCATCATGATGCCGGCGCCGGATCAGGCGGTTTTGGGTCGCCGCGACGACATCGTCAAAGCGTTGCGCACCATCGTGCCGGGCGAGGGCGTGATCGACAGTCCCGCCGAAATGGTCCCTTACGAGTCCGATGGCCTGATGGCCTATCGTCAGCCGCCGATGGTGGTCGTGCTTCCGGACACCACGGAGCAGGTGTCGCAGGTTCTGAAATATTGCTTCGAGCAGGGCATCAAGGTCGTGCCGCGCGGCTCCGGTACCTCGCTGTCCGGCGGCGCGCTGCCGCTCGCCGATGCGGTGCTGCTGGGCCTCGGCAAATTCAAGCGCATCCGCGACATCGATTTCGACAACCGCGTGGTCGTGACCGAGCCGGGGGTGACCAATCTCGCCATCAGCCAGGCGGTCGCCCATGCCGGTTTTTACTATGCGCCCGATCCGTCGTCGCAGATCGCCTGTTCGATCGGCGGCAATGTCGCCGAGAATTCCGGCGGCGTGCATTGCCTGAAATACGGCATGACCACCAACAATGTGCTGGGTTGCGAGATCGTGCTGATCACGGGCGAGATCGTCAGGATCGGCGGAAAATCCGCCGAGACCGGCGGCTATGATTTGATGGGGATCATCACGGGGTCCGAAGGCCTGCTCGGCGTCATTACCGAGATCACCGTGCGAATCCTGCGGAAGCCGGAGACGGCCCGCGCCCTGATGGTCGGCTTCGCCGAGGTCGAGGCGGCCGGCGAATGCGTGGCGCGGATCATCGGCGCCGGTATCATCCCCGGCGGCATGGAAATGATGGATAGGCCCGCGATCCACGCCGCCGAAGCCTTCGTCCATGCCGGCTATCCGCTCGACGTCGAGGCGCTTCTGATCATCGAACTCGACGGGCCGGGTGTCGAGGTCGATGAACTGATCAAGCGGGTGGAGGCGATCGCGCAAGGTTGCGGCTCGACCACATGCCAAATCTCCAACTCGGAAGCCGAGCGCAATCTGTTCTGGGCCGGCCGCAAGGCGGCGTTTCCCGCCGTCGGGCGGATCTCGCCGGATTATCTGTGCATGGACGGCACCATCCCGCGCGGTGCGCTGCCGGAGGCGCTGGCGCGAATCCGCGAGCTGTCGAAAAAGTACGATCTGCGCGTCGCCAACGTGTTTCACGCGGGCGACGGCAATCTGCATCCGCTGATCCTCTACGATGCCAACCAGCCCGGCGAGATGGAGCGGGCGGAAGCCTTCGGCGCCGATATCCTGCGGGCCTGCGTGGAACTCGGCGGCGTGCTGACCGGCGAACATGGCGTCGGCATCGAAAAGCGCGACCTGATGCCGGAGATGTTCAGCGAGATCGACCTCAACCAGCAGCAGCGGCTGAAATGCGCATTCGACGCGCAAGGGTTACTCAATCCCGGCAAGGTGTTTCCGACCCTGCACCGCTGCGCCGAACTTGGCCGCATGCACGTCCACGGCGGCAAGCTTGCCTTCCCCGATATTCCGAGGTTTTAGCGATGAGAGTAATCAGCTTCGCGTTTGAGCACAGTGTACTCCCTCCCCCCTTGCGGGGCAGGGTTGGGGTGGGGGGTACCACGAACTCCGGCGTTTGCGGCTTACCCCCCTCCCTAACCCTGCCCCGCAAGGGGGGAGGGAACGGAGGGTATGCGGAGCGATCGTGGACACCTTGAAAGTACGTGATGCCCTGGATGTCGAGCAGGCGGTGCGCGCGGCGATCGCGAGCGACCAGCCGCTGGAAATCATCGGCCATGGCACCAAGCGGCTGATTGGCCAGCCGATGGCGACCAACGCGCTGCTCGATTTGTCGTCGCTCAATGCCGTCACATCCTATGAGCCAAACGAGTTGATCATCACCGTGCAGGCGGGGGCGCCGCTTGCCGACGTCAAGTCGCTGATCGATTCCAAGAATCAGCATTTCGCCTTCGAGCCGGTCGATACCAGCCTGCTGCTGGGGACGCCGGGCGAGGGAACCATCGGGGGCATGATCGGCGCCGGCCTGGCGGGGCCGCGCCGCGTTCAGGCCGGGGGCGCCCGCGATCATCTGCTCGGCGCCCATGCCGTGTCGGGCTTCGGCGACAGTTTCAAGGCCGGTGGCCGGGTGGTGAAGAACGTCACCGGCTATGATCTTTGCAAGCTGCTGGCGGGGTCGTGGGGCACGCTGGCGGTCATGACCGAGGTGACGCTGAAGGTCATGCCCAGGCCGGAGAGCGAGCGCACGCTGGTGCTGCGTGGGCTGGATGACGTAACGGCCAACAGGGCGATGACGGCGGCATTGGGCTCGCCGTTCGATGTGTCGGGCGCGGCGCATGTGCCGAATTCGGCGCTTCGAGGTTCGGTGGGCGGGCTAGGCGATGTCGGATCGCCGCGCGAGGCGGTCACGCTGGTGCGGCTTGAGGGAATTACGGCGTCCGCCGCCCACCGCGCGGCCGCGCTCGCCAAGGTGCTGTCGTCATTCGGGGCGGCCGAAATTCTGGAAGATGCCACCTCGGCGGCGATCTGGAGTTCCATCCGCGACGTCGAGCCGTTCGCGGCCAGGGGCGCGCTCGGAGCGTGGCCGGTATGGCGGATCGTCTGTCCGCCGGCTGCCGGCGGCGCGCTTGGCCAGGCGTTGGCGCGCGATACCGGCGGCGACGTGATCTACGACTGGGGCGGCGGCCTGATCTGGGCGGCGCTGCCGCCCAAGGCGGATGCCCAGGCCGCATTGCTGCGTCCACGGGTCGAAGCCGCCGGCGGCCACGCCATGCTGCTGCGCGCCTCCGACGAGGTAAGGCGTAACGTCGACGTGTTCCACCCGCCAAAGAGCGGCGTTGCGGCCTTGGGCGAACGCGTCCGCCTCGGCTTCGATCCGAAAAACATCCTCAATCGCGGCCGAATGACACGGGGATCGGTGGCATGAAGACCGAATTCAGCCTTGCGCAGCTCGCCGATCCCGATATCGCCGAAGCGGACAAGATCTTGCGTGCGTGCGTGCATTGCGGATTCTGTACCGCGACCTGTCCGACCTACGTGTTGCTCGGCGACGAACTCGATAGCCCGCGCGGCAGGATCTATCTCATCAAGGAGATGCTGGAAAAGGATCGGCCGCCGACCAAGGAAGTGGTCAAGCACATCGACCGCTGTCTCTCCTGTCTCGCCTGCATGACCACCTGTCCGTCGGGCGTGAACTACATGCACCTGGTGGATCAGGCGCGGGTCAGGATCGAACGGGACTATAAAAGGCCGCTGACCGAGCGGCTGCTGCGTGCGGTGCTCGCGCTTGTGCTGCCGCAGCCCGCTCTGTTTCGCGCCGGCATGATCCTGGCGCGGCTTGGCCGGCCGCTGATCGGCTTGCTGCCGACGCCCAAGGCGGCCCCGGCATCGCCGACTTTGCTGCGGCGAATCAAGGCGATGCTGACGCTGGCGCCGGGCAGCCTGCCGGCGCCGGGGCCCGCCGGCGGCAGCGTTTTTCCAGCCATTGGCGAAAGGCGCGGGCGTGTCGCCCTGCTGCAGGGCTGCGCCCAACAGGTTCTGGCGCCGCGGATCAACCAGGCCGCGATCAACCTGCTGACACGTCACGGCGTCGAGGTCGTGCTGGTCAAGGATGAGCAATGTTGCGGTGCGCTGACCCATCATCTCGGCCGCGACGCCGCCGCGCTGGCGTTCGCCCGCGCCAACATTGCCGCCTGGCTCGCGGAGGCCGGGCGAGGCGGCCTCGACGCCATCCTGGTGACCACGTCAGGCTGTGGAACCGTGATCAAGGACTATGGTTTCATGCTGCGCGAGGACCGGGATTTTGCTGCCGGGGCCGCGAAGGTTTCGGCGTTGGCCAAGGATATCACCGAGTTTGTCGGCGGCATCGATCTGCGGCCGGCGCTGCAACTCGGCGACATCGTCGTTGCCTATCACTCGGCTTGTTCGCTGCAGCACGGGCAGAAAATTGCGCAAGCCCCGAAAGAATTGCTTTCCAAGAACGGATTCGTGGTGAAAGATGTACCCGAGAGCCATTTGTGTTGCGGTTCGGCGGGGACATACAACATTCTCCAGCCTGACATTGCGAACAAATTGCGCGACCGAAAGGTCGCCAATATTGCGATGGTCAAGCCGGACATGATTGCTGCAGGCAATATTGGATGCATGGTGCAGATTGCCGGCGGTACGTCAGTTCCTGTGGTGCACACGATTGAGCTTCTCGATTGGGCGACAGGCGGTCCCCGGCCAGGATTGAACTGATCGATGGGCCTTATGCTTGAGGCGGACGACTTGAAACGCTCGATAGACATTGGTCGGCGGCAACAGGAGGATCACGATGGCTAAAGGCAAAAAGAAGAAGGCTGGCAAGAAAAACAAGAACAAGAAAAAGGTTGTGACGGCGAAGAAGAAATCCGCGAAGAAAGCTTCGAAGAAATCCGCCAAGAAGTCAGCGAAGAAGGCCAAGAAGACGGCGAAGAAATCGGCCAAGAAGTCAAAGGCGGCGCCGAAAAAGTCAGCCAAGAAGGCCAAAGCCAAGAAGCGTCCGGCGAAAAAGGCGGCTGTGGCGATGCCTGTTGCGCCCAAACCCGCCGCAGCGCCGCCGCCTGCGGCGCCGAGTTGGGCCGCGCCCAGTCCGGCTGCGCCAAGTCCTGCACCGTCATGGGGGCATTCGCCGAGCCTGCCGTCCTCCGGCGACGACGACAACAACTAGAACTTCGCATCCGGGCTGATCCGGGTCACTTGGAAAGGCCGCAGCGCTCGCCGCTGCGGCCTTTCCTTGTTTTGGAGCAGACTTCTCGCAGGCGAACCGGGAGAGGTTGGGGGCGCGAGCATCCACTGATTCGGGTCATTCCGCCGGCCGACCAGGCCGCTGACCATTGCAAAAGTTGTTGTCAGATTACAACAGTCGCGGACAACCTTTCATATAATGCCGATCACGCATAAAAAATATGCAGATAAATACATTTTTTGCTTCGTACTTTGAGCGACCCATACCAGATTGCCTCCCGGATTAACGAATTCGGCTGCCGTCCTATCGGACGCTGAATTTGATGTTTGGATGGGGACCTTGATGAAGAAGTTGGTTTTGGCCGCCGCCGTATTGGCAATGGCGGGTTCGGCTCTCGCGGCAGATTTGCCTCTGAAGGCCGTCAAAGCGCCACCACCGGCGCCGTTCGATCCCTGGGATATCGCGTTCGGCGGCGCAGCCATGAACGACTACCTCTTCCGAGGGGTCACCCAGTCCAATCACAACCCTTCGGTCGCGGCCTATTTCGAGCCGCGTTATAACGTCAGCAAGGACCTGCAGCTGTATATCGGCTCCTCCGCGGAGAGCATCTCGTTTGCCAATCGCGCGGCGGCTGAGGTCGATATCTACGGCGGCGTGCGGCCGACCTTCGGCGCCTTCGCCTTCGACTTTGGTGTCTGGGGTTACCTCTATCCGGGCGGGAGTTGCGCCGACAACGTCCTCACCGGCGGCAATGTTTGCGCGGTCAGCACGAATACCATCTTCCTCGCCAACGGCAACGTCATGAAGAAGGACGTCAGCTTCGTCGAGGTCTATGGCAAGGTAAACTACACCATCAATGACAACTGGCAGTTCGGCATCAATGAGTACTATTCGCCGAATTTCCTCAACTCCGGCGCCTGGGGCGACTACGCGTCGATCACCGGCAAATACACCGCGCCCAGCACGACATTCGGCAAGAGCGGCGTTGGTATGTATGTGTCCGGCGAATTTGGTCGGCAGTTCCTCGGAACCAGTGATTCCTTCTACGGTACGACGGTGGGCACCGTTTTCGGCGGCCCGTTCCCGAACGGCATCAAATATGCTGACTACAACACTTGGAATATAGGCATCGGCTTCACCTACAAGGTGTTCACCCTCGATCTGCGCTATTCCGATACCGATCTGAGCAAGGGCAATTGCAACGCCTTCACCAGCGCGTTCAACGCTTCCGGTACGACGAACGTCACGGCGATCAATCCCACTGGCGTGGGCTCGAACTGGTGCGGCGCGGCCGGCATCGTGAAGCTCTCGGCCGACCTGACCGCGATGACCAACCTGAAGTAATTTTTCTCCCGAGACTGTAGAAAGAGCGGCAGAGCAATCTGTCGCTTTTTTTGGGGGACCAATGCATCTCGTCGACTGGCAAGGGGTGGTGAAGAGAGCGCGCCGGCGCATCGGCCTTCCCAATATCGCGCAAGCGGCCGCGGCAGGCCTTGGAGCGGCCTTCGCGATCGGTGGCATGGAGTGGTCCTCACTGGTTTCCCACTATCCGCTGGTCCTCATCCCGTTCGCCACCTCCATCGTGCTGGTCATGGGATCACCGGACGTCGAGCCGGCCCAGCCGCGTGCCTTGATTGGTGGACATATCGTGGCGACCCTGGTCGGATTCGCGGTGTTGCGGCTGGCTGGACCGCAAGCATGGGCAGCTGCTGCCGCGGTGGGATTGGCCGTGCTTGCGATGTATGTCACAGGCACCTTCCATCCGCCGGCGGGAATCAACCCGCTGCTGGTGGTCTCCGGGAGCCTTCCCTGGTCATTCCTGCTGGCGCCAGTGCTCGCGGGCGCGGTGTCGCTGACGGCGTTTGCCTATATCTGGCACCGCTGGTTCCTGCGCCGGCCGTGGCCGCTGCGCTGGCTATAGCGTTTTCAAGCGAAGTGGGTACCGGTTCGCGTGAAGAAAACGCGTCAGATACTGGAGCCCGGTTGGCCGCCCTTGCCCTGGTCCTGCAACGTAAATCGATCGCCGTCACGGGCCAGCATGACATTGCGCTCGTGGAAGGCCTCAAGCGTGCTCCGATGGCCGATCGAGACCACGGTCGTTGCCGGCAACTTCTCGGCGAGGAGACGATAGAGCGCCGCTTCGGAAGGCTCGTCGAGCGACGCGGTCGCCTCGTCGAGGAACAGAAATTGCGGCGCGTGCAGGAGCGCGCGTGCGAGCCCAAGCCGCTGCTGCTCGCCGAGCGAGAGCATTCGATTCCAGTGCGCGTGCTCCTCCAAACGCGATACGAGCTGAGGCAGGCCCACAGAGGTGAGAGCATTCCCGACGAGCTCCGTGCTGTACGCGTCGGATTCCGCGGGATAGACGATCGCAGCCTTCAGCGAACCGACCGGAAAATACGGCCGCTGGGGCAACATCATCAGCGTGGCCTTGGGCGGAATCGCGATCGCGCCGGTTCCGAACGGCCAGACGCCGGCGATGGCGCGGAAAAGCGTCGACTTGCCGGCGCCGGACGGACCGGTGACCAGGGTGCGTTCGTGGCTGTGGATGCTGAAGCCGTCCGCCGCGACCTGGGGGGTTCCGTTGGGCAGCCGGACCAGAAGCTGCCGCAGCTCGATTTTGTCGCTGCCCGTCGAAGGCACGACGTCGATCGAACCGGCGCCGCTGGCCAGCGTCGCGGCGCTGGCGATCGCCTCCTCGAAACCGTCAAGACGCGCGATCACCGCTCGCCATTCCGCCAGCGCGCGATAGATCGAAACGAAAAATGAAAGTGACTTCTGCACGCTGTCGAACGCGGATGCGGTCTGCATCATGCCGCCGAGCTGGATCTTGTCGGCAAAATAGGCCGGCGCCACCAGGATGTAGGGGAAAACCACCGCGGCTTGCGCGTAGCTCGACGTAAACGCCGTCAGCCGCTTGGTCCGGCCCATGATCTCGTACCAGTTTTGAACGACGCGGCCGAAGCGCTCCGAAAGCCGCTGCCGTTCGGCGCTCTCGCCTCGCAGCAGCGCGATCTGCTCGGAATTCTCGCGCACCCGCACCAGGTTGAAGCGGAAGTCGGCCTCGAAACGCTGCTGTTGAAAATCAAGCAGGACCAGCGGCGAGCCGATCCAGTGGGTCAGCGCGGTTCCGAACACGGCATAGATCAGCGCTCCCCACACCAGATAGCCGGGGATGGCGAACTCGTGGCCGAAAACGTGCAACGGGGCTTCCGTCGACAGACCCCACAGGATGACCACAAAGGACGCCAGCGTTACCACCGCGCTCAAAAAGCCGACGCAGATACCCAGCGTTTGATCGACAAACAGTTTCACGTCATCGGTGATGCGCTGGTCCGGATTGTCGGCGGCGTCGCCCTGGAGCTGCATGCGGTAGTGGTTGGCCTCGCGCAGCCATTCTCCCAGGTAGCGGCTGGTCAGCCAGCGCCGCCAGCGGATCTGAAGCCACTGATTGAGATAGAGCTGATAGACCGAAAGCGCGATAAAGCACGCGGCCAGGATGCAAAAGACGCCGATTTCCCTGACGAAGCTGTCCCAGTCCTTCTCCTGCAGCGCATTATAGAAGCGGTTGTTCCACTGATTCAGGAGAACATTGATCCCGACCACCGTCAGTTCGATCGTAATGACCGACGCCAGCAGCAGGCGGCCCGCGAATTTATCTTCTGACTGGAAATAGGGAGCAGCGATCCGCCACACGGTCGCGGGCGTCAAGCGGAGGTTATTCACAGATCGCGGTCTCCGGGAGGACGGCCACAAGGCCTGAAACAGGGAAAAATCGGGAGGGGCTAGACTAAAGTCGTAATTTTCATGGTCTGCGTTCGCTTGTCCCGGCCTCGGAGTCAACTCTAGCATGCCCGTAATGGCGAGGGGCGGGGGACCTTCATGCTTCGCGTGTCTGTGAGCGGGTTTGGCACGGCCAAATTCGCCTCCGACCGCGCGCTTTGCTAAAGACACCCCGGCAATCGCGCCAGGCGTACCGATCGTTCACGCGGGTCGGGCGCCGAATAAGCGCGTGGGGAGGAATCGCAATGTGGAATCAGGTCTATAATCCTTTTGACAATACGGTGCTTTCGACGATCGCCGCGGCGATACCGGTCGTTACGCTGCTGGTGTTGATCGCAAGCGGCAAGGTCAAGGCGCATATCGCCGCGATCATTGCGCTGATCGCTACCAACCTCATCGCGATTCGCGTGTTCGGGATGCCGACAAACATGTCGGTCCGCGCCTCGCTGCTTGGCGTGGTGGCCGGATTCTTCCCGATCGGCTGGATCGTCCTGAACGTTATTTTCCTCTACCGCGTGACGGTTGCTACCGGGCGTTTCGACCTGTTGCAGCGTGCGATCGGCGGGGTGACCGAAGACCGGCGCCTGCAGTTGCTGCTGATCGCCTTTTCATTCGGGGCGTTTTTTGAAGGCGCGTCCGGCTTCGGAACGCCGGTTGCCGTGACCGGCGCGGTTCTGATCGGTCTCGGTTTCTCCCCGCTCGCCGCGTCCGGCCTGTCGCTGATCGCCAATACCGCGCCGGTGGCCTATGGCGCGCTCGGTACCCCGATTCAGGGTCTTGCTTCGGTGACCGGTCTCGATCCGTATATTCTCGGCGCGATGGTCGGACGGCAGTTGCCGGTGTTCTCGCTGATCGTGCCGTTCTGGGTGGTATGGGCGTTCGCCGGCTGGAAGGGCATGAAGGACGTCTGGCCGGCCATCCTGGTCACCGGCGTCACCTTCGCGGTTCCGCAATTCGCGATCTCCAACTACATCAACCCCTGGATCGTCGATATCGGCGCGTCGCTGATCTCGATGGGGTGCCTCATCCTGTTCCTCAAGGTTTGGCAGCCGAAGCAGCTTTGGCTTTCGCCGGCGCTGCGCGGCAACGACGAATCCGCGGCGACCATGACGCCCGCGAAACCGATGGACAAAACGCCGCTGACCCAGGCGCAGCTCTGGAGCTCGCTGCTGCCATGGATCATCGTTTGCATCGTGATGCTGGTCTGGGGCAGCGGCTGGTTCAAGACCTGGGCAAATGGGATATTCACCTGGAATTACCCGGTTCCCGAACTGCACAACATGATCAACAAGGTGCCGCCGGTGGCGGCGAAGCCGACGCCGGAGGGCGCGGTATTCGGGTTCACCTACCTGTCGTTCACCGGAACAGGCATGCTGATCGCGGCGATCATCTCCGGCTTCCTGATGGGATTTTCGCCGGCGAAGATGATCGCGGAATACGGCCGTACCCTCAAGATCTGCGCGGTCTCGCTGATCACGATCTCGGCGATGCTGGCGATCGGCACGCTGACGCGCCTCTCCGGCGTCGATGCGACGCTGGGTCTGGCGTTCGCGGCAACCGGCGTGCTCTATCCCTTCTTCGGCACGCTGCTCGGCTGGTTGGGCGTGGCGCTGACGGGATCGGACACAGCGTCGAACATTCTGTTCGGCAATCTGCAGAAGATCACCTCGGAGCAACTGGGCCTCTCGTCGGTCCTGATGGCTGCGGCGAACTCGTCCGGCGGCGTCATGGGCAAGATGATCGACGCGCAGTCGATCGTCGTCGCCTCCACGGCGACCAACTGGTACGGACACGAAGGCACGATTTTGCGCTTCGTGTTTAAACACTCGATCGCGCTGGCGTGCCTGGTCGGCCTCCTGGTCATGCTGCAGGCCTACGTCTATCCGTTCACTGCCATGGTGTTGAAGTAGACGCCCGGGCCTGAACCACATCGATCAAAAACCCCGCGTCCGATCGACGCGGGGATTTTTTTGCGAAGCGATAATTTTTTGACCGCCAATCTGGTCAA
Organism: uncultured Alphaproteobacteria bacterium; assembly: GCA_963753875.1. Taxonomy (GTDB): domain Bacteria; phylum Pseudomonadota; class Alphaproteobacteria; order Rhizobiales; family Xanthobacteraceae; genus Bradyrhizobium. The sequence goes on from CAVWDY010000013.1 coordinate 66,535, forward strand.
AGTCATGCTTGCCCATTACAAGGGCGCGCGGCCGGGAATGTGCGGCCGTTTCGAGGAACTGCATGTTTTCAACGACGGGTTTTTTAAGGCATGCCGCGGCTGCGGCGACATTGACGCTAACGGCCTTCGCGGCTCCCCCGGCTTTTGCCGACGACGGGTTTCCGTTCGGGTTCGAGATGTCGCTGGACGCGGCACCTCAAGGCGGATCGAAGCGGATTCCGACGCTCGAGATCGGCGATAACGGTGAGGCGAAGCTTGATTTGTGGTGCAAGAGCGGCAAGGGCCAGTTTTCGGTCGCGGGCAATACCGTGATTTTTGTACCTGGCCAGCTGCAGGATCGCGACTGTCCGCCGGCGCGAGCGCGGGCTGACGACGACCTGGTCGCGGCGCTGAGCGAGGCCGCAACCTGGAAGCGGCGGGGCGATCTGGTGTCGTTTATCGGAACCAGGCCGCTGCGTTTCCGAATCAATACCAACTGAAGCTTCGTGTCTCCGACGCGGTTTCTTGACGCGAACCTTGATCCGCCGGATCGCGACCGTGGCAGGCTTCTGTTTTGGAGCGCTCTATCCCTCGCGCAAGATCGGGTCGGCGCGTGCAAGTAAAGTCGGCTACTTCCAGACCGACTTGTCCGCGTCCCAGCGTTGTCCCTTGAATTCCTTGGCCAGCGCGTCGACGGAGCCGTTATCGTCTTTTTGATCGCCTTCCTCGTCGCCGTTGGAATCGTTGGCCAGATTGAGTTTCGGGCCCGCGGCCTCATCCGTTGTCGAGGCGACGGGATTGCTGATCCACAGCATCAACCGGTCGGACGCGCCGGGCTTCTCCGGCGCCAGCAGGGCGGTGACCTCGATCGTCTCGGTGAGATCGAGCGTGGGGAATAACTGGCTCGGCCGCTTGAACGTCAATTTCAGCTTCCCGTTGCTGGTGCTCCATGCGCCGGACGACGATTTCGCCGAGAGCGTTCCGGCAAGGACGTTGGAGATCGCCGCCATGAGCTTGTCCCTGTTGAGCCGGTCGCCGTCGCGCCAGTCGGCGGCCGGAAAACGGATGGTGCGCTCCATCTCGATCACCCCCGTGGTCCAGCCCGCGGCGACCACGCCCGGCGACGACTTGAATTTGGCGATCAGCCCGGCGGCGCGATCCGGATCGGCGCTGAGGTTGATCGTCTGTTCGCCGGCGCGCAGCGCGTCGCAGGTGACCGCGAGACTGCTCAAGGAAACCTCGACGTCTTGCCCTTTCAGGCCCTTGAGGAAATCCGAAGCCGCATCCAGCTTTACTCGCACGCCGATCGATTCCGGAGATACTTCGGTAAAATCCTTTGGCGTCGCGGTGATGCCGTCATCAATCGTCTGATTGTCCTGAAATTCTTTCTCGCTGAGGTCTGAATTGTCGCTCGAGTTCACCTCGGTCACGGCCTGACCGATGCTGATCTGGCCCTTGAATTCGAAGCTGTCGCCGGTCGGCTTGCGCACGAGCTTCACCGTGACCGGCAATTTGCCGCCGATGCTCTGCGTGGTGCCGGTCAGGGTCTGGCCGTTTACGGCGAGGTTGGCGACAAAGCGATCCTTGCGGTCGGAGCCTTTCGCCAGGGGATAACAGACGTCGAGCACGGCCGCGGTGACGGTCCTGCCTTGCCGGGTCTCCTTGAGGATGGCGTCGGCATTGCCGTCCATCAATCCATCGATGGCGGTAAAGTATCGGGTTTCGTTCGCGCCAGGTGCGGCTTTCGGCGAGAGCTTTATCTGGCCGTAGGCGAGACCGGTCGAGGCCGTCACCAGTCCGACCAGGCAGAACAAAAGGGCGCGCATGTGAAGTTCCCCGGGGAAGGATAGAATCGGGCGTCACGGTAGAGCTATATCGGCTGCGATTGAATCGGAACCTGATCTTTCCCCGGCAAAAGCTCCGCACAAAATGCCAAAAAGAAGGCCGCCCGGAGGCGGCCTTCGTCGATCGATAACGCTGATAACGGGACGGCCTGGTCTTATGTTTTGACGCGTTTTCTTTACGCGAACCGGTACCCACTTCGCTCGAAAACGCTCTAGAAGCCCATGCCACCCATGCCGCCACCGCCGCCGGGCATCGGCGCCGCCGGCTCCTTCGGCAGTTCGGCGACCATGGCTTCGGTCGTCACCAGAAGGGCAGCCACGGAGGAGGCGTCCTGCAGCGCGGTGCGCACCACCTTGGCCGGGTCGATGATGCCCTTGGCGACCATGTCGACGTATTCCTCGGTCTGCGCGTCGAAACCGAAGGTCTCCGACTTGTCCTCCAGGATCTTGCCGACGACGATCGAGCCTTCGACACCGGCGTTTTCCGAGATCTGGCGGATCGGCGCTTCCAGCGCCTTGAGCACGATATTGATGCCGGCCTGCACGTCGGAGTTTTCGTTGTGGATGCGGCCGACGGCCTTCTTGGCGCGCAATAGCGCCACGCCGCCGCCGGGCACGATGCCTTCCTGCACCGCCGCGCGGGTGGCGTTGAGCGCGTCCTCGACGCGATCCTTCTTCTCCTTCACCTCGACCTCGGTCGCGCCGCCGACGCGGATCACCGCGACGCCGCCCGCGAGCTTGGCAAGACGTTCCTGCAGCTTCTCGCGGTCATAGTCTGAGGTGGTCTCCTCGATCTGCGCCTTGATCTGGCCGACGCGGGACTCGATGTCCTTCTTCTTGCCGGCGCCGTGGACGATCGTGGTGTTCTCCTTGTCGATCACGACCTTGCGGGCGCGGCCGAGCATGTTGACCGTGACGCTTTCCAGCTTCATGCCGAGTTCATCGGAGATCAGCTGGCCGCCGGTCAGGATCGCGATGTCTTCCAGCATCGCCTTGCGGCGATCGCCGAATCCGGGCGCCTTGACGGCGGCGACCTTCAGCCCGCCGCGCAGACGGTTGACGACCAGCGTCGCCAGGGCCTCGCCCTCGACGTCTTCGGCGATAATCAGGAGCGGCTTGCCCGACTGCACCACGGCCTCCAGCACCGGCAGCATCGCCTGCAGACCGGACAGTTTCTTCTCGTGCAGCAGCACGTAGACGTCCTCGAGCTCGGCGGTCATCTTCTCGCCGTTGGTGATGAAATAGGGCGACAGATAACCGCGGTCGAATTTCATGCCCTCGACGATGTCGACTTCGGTTTCGAGCGACTTGTTCTCTTCGACGGTGATGACGCCTTCATTGCCGACCTTCTGCATTGCCTGGGCGATCATCTTGCCGATCGCGGCATCGCCATTGGACGAGATGGTGCCGACCTGGGCTACTTCGGAGGATGAGGCGACCGGCTTGGCGCGCTTCTCGATGTCCTTGACCACCGCCGCCACGGCAATTTCGATGCCGCGCTTGAGGTCCATCGGGTTCATGCCGGCGGCAACCGCCTTGGCGCCTTCCCGCACGATCGCCTGCGCCAGCACGGTGGCGGTGGTGGTGCCATCGCCGGCGGTGTCGTTGGTCTTGGAGGCGACTTCGCGCAGCATCTGCGCGCCCATATTTTCGAACTTGTCATCAAGTTCGATTTCCTTGGCGACGGTGACGCCGTCCTTGGTGATACGCGGTGCGCCGAAGCTCTTTTCGATGACGACGTTGCGGCCCTTGGGGCCGAGCGTCACCTTGACGGCATTGGCGAGAATATCGACGCCCCGCAGCATGCGGTCGCGTGCGTCTCCGGAAAATTTGACGTCCTTGGCTGCCATTTGAATTCACTCCTGATGGATTTGTTTTGTCGATGTCGTCTGCTGGTCACTGCCGGGCAAAGCGCGAAACCTGTGTTCGCGCCAGACCCGGTAAACCATCATTTTTGAAGCTTGATGGATGCCCGGATCATCCCCGATCCAGTCGGGGACAGGCGTCCGGGCATGACGATCGAGAGCGCCGCGGCCTTATCGGGCTTGTCTCAGGCGAGCACGCCCATGATGTCGCTCTCCTTCATGATCAGGAGCTCTTCGCCGTCGAGCTTGACCTCGGTGCCCGACCATTTGCCGAACAGCACGCGGTCGCCGACCCTGAGGTCGATCGGGATCAGCTTGCCCGATTCGTCACGGCCGCCCGGACCGACCGCCGTGATCTCGCCCTGCGAGGGCTTTTCCTTGGCGCTGTCGGGAATGATGATGCCGCCCTTGGTCTTTTCCTCGGCGTCGATTCGTTTGACCACGACACGGTCATGCAGCGGACGAAATTTGGTTTTAGCCATGACAGTTCCTTTTGGAGGCCTGGTTTGCTCGGTTTGCCATCGAAAGTGGATGGGAATACGGGCGTATTCGACACCGCCGAGGGCAGAATTACTCGAATCCTTGGCAATCGCACTCTCAGAGTGCCAATTGTGTGCCCGGGGATATGGCGTGCCGCCGATCCTGTCAAGCAAACGCGGTTAAGGCCTTGGTGAGGCAGATATAGGATGCTTCAGGAAACCAAATCGGAGCGCCGGCGTAATTTGCTGGACCGCATTGCTCCGGCAGGGGTTTTGCGCTTGGCTGCTGGACGGGTGCAGCCGCGGATTTGCTTGGGGGAGAACATGGTCGGTTCATCTGGCGCGCGGGCGGTTGCCAATCTGGGGGTCGCCTCGGCGCTGACGATATTCCTGGGTGCCTGCTCGAGCATGAGCCTGCCATCCTTTTCGTCGTCCCCTTCGGTGGCGCCGGAGCCTGCCCCGGTGCCCGAAATGCCGGCAACGATCCGCGCCGATGAGATTGTCGGCAAGTGGGGCCTTGCGTCGTTCCAGAATCCCAATGACCGCGCGCGCACCGAAGCCGCGGCGCGGGCGCAGTGCAAGCAACCTTACGTGATCGGAGCAGGCGCCAATGGCGGTGTGGTCATGCATCTGGCCGATCAGGCGACGCCCCAGGAATTGCGTCTCAAGGGCAGCCCGAGCGGCAAGAATTATATCGGTCCTCCCGGACCGGCCGCGGGCGAACAGGATCGCGAGATCGTCTCCTTCGACGGGCGTGTCCTTATCACCCGCTTCATCGACAAGGATGCGGCAACCCGCTACGGCAACATGGTCTACGTCCGCTGCGCGCCGCGCGCCTGACCTGAAGAGTTCTATTTTCCAACCGTCGCAGTTCGATGCTTGGCATCGCCCCGGAATGACGGTCTCAACGGAAAACGCCGGCGTTTCGCCGCCGCTTTTGTTTTTCTGGCGAAGAAAATTCGGCCGTCAGTCGAACAACGCGTCGATGTCGTCCTGCGAGGCGTGGCCGACGTCGCCCTCGGCCTTTGGACCGTTCAGCAGCCTGGCGTCGCCCTCGCGGGTGTCGACGATCGCGGGGGCGTGGGCCTTGATGGCATCGACGCCACCCCAGATGTCCATCATAACGGTGATGTGATTTTCGATGAACTTCATCGTGGTCATCACTTTCTTGATGCGCTGACCGGTCAGGTCCTGGAAATTGCAAGCCTCGAAGATGGAAACGACGCGTTCCTGGATTTCCTCACCGAGCAGTTTCTGCTGATCCGGCGAGGTTACGCCGCTCAGCGCGGCTGCCGCGTTATCGATCGTCTCGGCCGCTTCCAGGATTTGCTGCGTGGCCTCTTCGGTGCCGCCGACCACGGCGCCGAGCTCACCGTTGACCTTGGCCATTTCCTCGCCATTGAAACTCTTGCCGTGCAGCACTGCGATTTCGCGCTTGGTGCGGCTGATGGCATCGTAGATGAGGTCGAGTTCGACCTTGAGTTTCTCGCATTGCTCGATCTGGGCGCGATAGGTTTCAAGCAATGCTTGCGCTTCGGCGACTTCGTGCGTGACTGAATCGCCGATGGCATTGGTTGCCGCTTTATTGCCTCGGGCGGCCATCTGGGCCCGGATCGCGCGCAGCTCGGTCATGATTTCGTGATGCAAGGGACCAATCTCGCCGTCAACGCCCGGTGGCATCGCAATGTCGCCAATGATTGCTTCTTCGATACGAAAACGTCTGCGATGAACCGGCATGAGATTTGTCCCTGAACTTCACTGTTCGCGTTTAAAGCAGACTCGATTTAACATGAAGTTCACGCGGGGAACCGGTTACCAAAAGCGCGCCGAGTGCGCGCATACCAACGATTAACCATGCGCTCCCTGCGTTCACCGAAAATAAACGCTGCCAGACAAAACCACGCGCATTTGACGACGTGGTGAATCAAAACGACGATTCTGTTTACCAAACCGATGCGGTTCTGATCTTAGCTGGTGGCGTGCAAAGGCGCCGCTCCGGCGCTCGCGCGACGAAACAGTACAGAGTACGTCGATGTCCAACAGAACCTATCTAGCGCTCCTTGCCGGCGCGTCTTTTCTCAGCTCCACACATCAGGCCATGGCGAACGAGGCCGAGTTTGTCTCCGAACCAACCGTGATCTACGCCGATCAGTCCGCCGAGCGGCCTGCCGCGCCGATGCGAACGGCCTCGGCCGAACGCTCCAATATGGGCGGCGGCTTCATCGAGTTCCTGTTCGGTGACGGACAGAATCAGGGCGATCGCTATCGGCAGCAGCCTGCCTATCAGCAGCAGCCATCATACCCGCAGCGCCCGCTGCTGCCGCCGATGGAGCCGCAGCAAGCCATGCGCCAGCAGGAGCTGAGCGAGCCCGCGCATCCCGCCTTCGATCCGAAATTCGACAAGCAGGTCGTCGATTATGCCGGCAAGGAGAGCGCCGGCACCATCGTCGTCGATACGCCCAACAAATTCCTGTACCTGGTGCAGGGCAACGGCAAGGCGATGCGTTACGGCATCGGTGTCGGCCGCCCCGGGTTCACCTGGTCGGGCATCAAGCAGATTTCCGCCAAGAAGGAATGGCCGGACTGGACGCCGCCGGCGGAAATGCTGGTTCGGCGGCCCGACCTGCCGCGGCACATGGAAGGCGGACCACAAAATCCGCTCGGCGCCCGCGCCATGTATCTGGGATCGTCGCTCTATCGCATTCACGGTTCCAACGAACCCTGGACGATCGGCACCAACGTGTCGTCGGGCTGCATCCGAATGCGCAATGAGGATGTGATCGACCTCTATGGTCGCGTCAATGTCGGCACCAAGGTCGTCGTCATCTGATCGATAGAGCATGATCCGGAAAAGTGGGGATCGGTTTTCCCTCGCGACAAACGCGGAGCGTTTGCGCGGAGATCATGCTCAAACAAGAAGTTAGAGCGGGATGACGATACAAGGAGAAATCATCCCGCTCTAGCGGGACGAAAATTAAAAAACGGCCGTCCATTCCGGGCGGCCGTTTTATATTATGCTAGCGCCATCGCCTCAGGCGAAGTCGCTGTCGCCATCGCCACCGAAGTCGTCCGAATCGAGATCCATGTCGTCATGATCGTCGTCGTTCGAGGCGGTATCGAGAAATCCAGCGCGCGAACTGTCATCGGCGCGGTCGCCGGATGAGCCGATGTCGTCGATCCCGGCGTCACGCGCGAGACTGCTGCTGGACCGATCTGTCCACGGACTTTGGCCCGTGGCCCTCTCAGTCATCACGCTGCTATCGCCGAATCCGTGGCGGCTGCCGCCCATCATCGAGCGGATGCTGTTGAGCAGCAGCGATCCGCCGACCACCCCGGCCGCGGCGGCTGCCGCGGTTCCGAGAAATGAGCCGCCGCCACCCATCGGGCCCTGGGGTGCGCCATATGGCTGCCCGTAAGATGGCTGCCCGTAAGCACCCTGATCATACTGTCCCGGAGGCTGCGCCTGCTGCATCACTTGGCCGCTGTTCCAGACCGGACGGCTGCCGACTTCGGGCGCTCGCACATTCGGCACCGAGCCGTGCGGCTGACTTTGCCCGAAGATGGTATCGCGCATCGAATCGAGGAACCCGCCGGCGTGATCCTGTTGCGGCGCGCCTGCCGCCTCCAGTTCCTGGATGCGGCTGTTCGCGCGCCTGAGCGCTTCGTCCTGGACCAGAACCGTTTGCACCAGCGCGTAAACCGCGCTGGGCGCGGCGCGCAAGCCTTGCGCGATCGCGGCAGTAGCGTCCGGATCGCGCGGCGCGCTCTCCATTTTTGAAAGCCGGTCGAAAAGGTCGTCAACCAGTTGGCGTTCTTGCGGTGTCATCGAGCTTCTCCCTCGCTTCGCAGCGCGGGGCAGATGTAGGCGCCCTTTGTGTCGCCAGTAGTGCTGTCGGGGATTAAATTTATGCATGCGACAAGGTGTCCGGTCGCGGACACCTGCCTCTCGCCAAGGTAATGCACGCAAATGATTGATCGGAAGCCGGAAAATGGCCGCGCGTTTCCTGGAATTTCAGCCCAGGGTAACATTATTCGCGGCCAGCAAAGGCGGGAATTGCTCTCCGCCGAGAAATGCGTATTCGCGTTCGCGCTGAACCGTCAGCGGATCGAGGCTGACAAGGATCTCGTCCACCACCCCGGGGTGACACATGATGACACCGGCCTCAGGCAGACCGTCGAGAAATTCTTGCATCAACGTCCCGAAATCGGGTTGTCGGGAAAAATCATAGGCACCGGCGAATCCCGGGTTGAATGCGATATTGGCGCGCGCGGCACGGCGGCGAAATTGCGCGCTCAAGGTGTCGAGAACCAATGCCTTGGGCGTGCCGAGTCGCCGGACCAGAGGTTGATTGCGTCCGCCCTGGCGAACCCAGGCGTTGGGCGCAGCATCGCTCACCGCCGTCAGAAAGGCGTCGCGCACGACGGGAAACAGCTGCGCATGCTGATGACCATCGACAAAGTCCGGGACCCGGCCGAACAATTCGCCGAAGGTCGAGAATTGCACCATCAATTCCGTGTGGATGACTTCAGGATCGAGCCTGCGCATTATGCCGGCGCGCAACAGTTTCGGAAAGGGCAGGAACAAGCCGCCGTCGATCGGCCTGAAGTGCATCGTCAAGGGCCGAAATGGCGCCGTCAGCGTGACATGGAGGCCGATGGCGCAGCGCGGATTGTTCGCGGCCGCGGCTTGGAGCGCGCTCGCTTCGTCACGGCCGATGGCCGGGCCGACCACCATGACCGAGGTGGCATTGAGACGGCCGCGCTCGATCAGGTCGCGAATGGCATGGTTGACGCCGGGACTGATGCCGTAGTCGTCGGCGCACAACCAAATGCGGCGCGGTAGTGGAGCGGATTTGACGTTCGCTACCATTTGCCGCGATTTCTCGATGCGAACGTCAAATCCTAAGCTCCACTAGGCGGCATGGTTCATTCGGCGGCGGTCCTTTCGCTGGCGCCGGCATCGGTTTTCGCCTCCCTGCGTTTCTCGCTGTGTTCGGCGACGAAATAGATCGGACGCGCCTTCAGCTCTGAAAGAATTTTCCCGATATATTCCCCGACGATGCCGATCATGATGAGTTGCACGCCGCCAATGGTCATCAGGCCGACCACCAGCGAGGGATAGCCGGGGACCGATTTTCCGGTCGTCCAGGTTTCCCACAGGATCGAAAGCCCGAACAGAAAGGCCACGCTGGCAAGCAACACGCCGAGCAGGCTGGCAAAACGCAGCGGCGCGACCGAGAAAGACGTCAGGCCTTCGATCGAAAGCCCGACCAGTCGGCCGGCACTGAAGGTGGTGCTGCCGTGCGCGCGCGGCGCCGGCTCGTAGTCGACGCGGATCTGGCGGAACCCGATCCAGCTTGCAAGACCCTTGAAAAACCGATTGCGCTCGGGAAGCTGCCGCAGCGCGGCCACGGCCCGCGGCGACAGCAGGCGGAAGTCGCCGGCATCTTCCGGGATTTTCTGTCGTGCGCCCCAATTGATCAGCGCGTAGAAGCCGTGCACGGCGAGCCGCCGCAGGAAGGATTCGTTGTCGCGATGCGCCTTCGCCGTATAGACGACGTCGTAGCCGTCATCGATCCAGTGACCGACAAGCTTCTCGACGAGGTCAGGCGGATGCTGACCATCGCCGTCCATGAACAGGACGGCACCGCGCCGGGCATGGTCCAGTCCCGCCATCAGGGCTGCCTCCTTGCCGAAGTTGCGTGACAGCGAAACCACCTGAACATCGAGCGTATCGGCGGCAAGTCCGCGTGCGATGGCGAGCGTCGCATCCGCGCTGCCGTCGTCGACATAGACGACCTCGCAAGCCAGGCGATAACGGTCATGGAGCGTCCCTGCCAGCCCGCAGAGCCGCTGATGCAGCAACCCAAGCCCGGCCGCCTCGTTATAGAGGGGGACGACGATGGATAAACCCTGCGCCGCAGCCGTCGCCGCGGTCGTTGACAAGCTCGAGACATCCGTACCCAGCATCATCGATCAGGTTCCAACCATCCTAAAGCCTTTAATTTTGACGCATTTTCTTGACGCGAACCGGTATCCACTTCGCTCGAAAACGCTCCGAAAGACAACATATGGCAATCGGGGTGAATTGTCGCCACGGGGATGGGCCGCGGCGTTTCGTCTTACCGCCGCAGGAATGCCTCAAGCTTGGCAAACAGCGGATTGTCGCGGTCGAGCACGTAGTCGAGCGACGCCACCGAAACCGTTTCCGCGCCATGGGCGCGAAGAAAGCTGCCGAGCGCGTAAAGCTGCGCCGGCGGACAGTGCAGCGTCACCATTCCCGAGGACGTCGGCCCGCCGAACGGTGACACCACGCCGAAGCGGTTATGGGCCTCGGCCAGCAGAGCTGCGTTACATCCCGCAAAGCGGGTGCGGACTTCCCGGTATTTGCTGGCGCGGGCTCGCGCGGCGATATGATCCAGGATAACGCGCGCAGCCTCACGCGCCTCGTTCGACCAGTCGGCGTCCCGCGAGGCCACGAGATTGGCCTGGCTGCGGAGGATCACGCCGTCGTCGAGCACCTTCAGGCCGTTGGCGGCAAGCGTCGCGCCGGTCGTCGTGATATCGACGATCATCTCCGCGGTGCCGACCGCTGGCGCGCCTTCGGTCGCGCCGGCGCTCTCGACGATGCGGTAGTCGACGATGCCGTGCGAAGCAAAGAATGTCCGGGTCAGGTTGATGTATTTGGTCGCCACCCGCATCCGCCGGTTATGCTGCGCGCGGAAGCCGGTGGTGACGTCGTCGAGGTCGGCCATGGTCCGGACGTCGATCCAGGCCTGCGGTACCGCAACCACGACATTGGCACTGCCGAAGCCGAGACTGTCGATCAGCAGGACGCGCTTGTCGGCGTCGGCAATGCTTTCGCGCACCAGGTCCTCGCCAGTGACGCCGAGATGGACCGCGCCGCGTGCGAGCTGCGAGGCAATCTCGCTCGCGGAGAGATAGGCGATTTCGACATTAGCGAGCCCGGGGATGGTGCCGCGATAGTCGCGGGCGCCGCGCGGCTTTGCCAGCGCAAGTCCGGCACGCGTGAAGAACGCTTCGGCGTTTTCCTGCAAGCGGCCTTTTGAGGGAACCGCGAGTACGAACGGCGCCGTCATGACGCGCTCCCGCTGCCGCGGATTTTGGCAGGCTTGCCGCCAAGCTGGGTCAAGGTTTCGACCCAGGCCGAGAATCCGACCGCGGGGATCGGGGTTTTGGCGCCGAGCTGGGTCATCAGCCCGTCATAGCGTCCGCCCGCCACCAGCGGCTCGACGCCGTTGCCCTTGGCATGCAGCTCGAACTCGAAGCCCGTGTAATAGTCGAGGCCACGGCCGAACGAGGTGGAAAAGCGCGTCGAGCCGGTATCGATGCCGCGCGCCGCCATGAAGCCGACGCGGCTCTCGAATGCATCGATGGCGGCGGCGATGTCGAGCTTTGCGTCGGCGGCGAGCGCCCGTAACCGCGCAATCGAATCGCCGGGGTCGCCCGAGATCGCGAGGAATCGCTTGATCAGATCGAGCGCGTCGCGGGGCAGCGCGCCGCCCTTCAGGGTTGACTGTTCGAGGAAGCGGTCGGCGATCTCCGCAACCGTGCGCCCGCCGACATTGGTGGTGCCGGCGATCGACATCAGATCGGTCACCAGCGCCAGCGCCGCCTTGCGATCGGAGCCCGCGAGCGCGGCGAGCACACCCTCATATTCGTTGCGGGTCGATCCGGTCGCGAGTGTCAGCCGCTCGAGATCCTGCTCCAGGCTGGTCTTGCGGTTGAAATCCTTGATCAGGCGCCGCCGCCATACCGGATAGAGATCGAGGGCATCGATCAGGGCCGTGAACAGCGCGACATCGCCGGTGCGGATCTCGACTTCGGTCAGGCCGAACGCGCTCGTGGCCTCAAGCGCCAGCGCGAGCATTTCAGCGTCCGCCGCCGGGCGATCCTGCCGCCCGAAGGATTCGATGCCGGCCTGCAAGAACTCGCTGGGCCGGCCGCCGCGATAACGGAACACCGGCCCGAGATAGCTGAAGCCTGCGGGCTGCCCGGCCTTGCTGGAGGCGAGATAATCCCGCGCGACCGGGATGGTGAGGTCGGGGCGGAGGCACAGTTCCTCGCCGCCGGCGTCGGTGGTCAGATAAAGGCTCTTGCGGATGTCCTCGCCCGAGAGGTCGAGAAATGGTTCGGCGGGCTGCAATATCGCTGGTTCGGCCAGGGTGTAGCCGGCCTGTGCGAACGACAATAGCAGCGCGTCCGCCCATGCGGCGGATCCGGTCGCACCAGTACCCCGTTTCCGAAGTTCGTCAGCCATTGCGGCTCCTCCGAAACGAACTTCGGAAACCAAGGGGTACTGGCAAAAATACATTTCTGGTGCCGCTTACCGATTTGAAGTTCCTGATGCGGACTCGCCGCAACCGGTGCAGGAACTTCAAATCGGCGGCACCAGTGGCGGCGGTCACAGTCATCTCGAAGTCCAAATCCCCGAAAACGGGCTCTAGCACATTGATCAGCAAGGGCGGGCGCCGATTTTGCGATTAGGATACACGCAAGTCATTGATAAAAAGCATTTTCTTGCGGTTAACGGGGATCCCATCGAGCCGGAAAATGCGGTTCCGCGTGAGCTGGCGCAGCCCCTTAGCATGGCCGGGGCGGGGTTTCGAGCCAGATCGGCCAAGTGCCTTAATACAAAAGTGCCTTAACAGGGGGCCAAGGAGGAGAAGTTGACGAGGGGTTAAGGCCGGTTAAGGCTTGGACCTATGAACCGCCAGCGGTCCAGTCGCCGAGCGCCGCCTGGACCAGGGCAAGGGCTGCCACGCCGGCGGTGTCGGCGCGCAGAATTCGCGGTCCCAGCGAAAGCCGCAAAGTTCGCGGCTGGCGCAGCAGCATGGCACGCTCCTCCTCGGCAAATCCGCCCTCGGGGCCGATCAGGATATCGATCCCGTCCGCGGCGGTTGGCTCGCCGCTCAATGCCCGCAGCGGATTGGTGACCTCCGCGGCCTCGTCGCAGAACACCAGCAGGCGACCCTCCTTGCGTCCGCCCAGATAGCGATCGAGCGGCACAGGTTCGGCGACACCGGCGATGCAGAGGATGCCGCATTGCTCTGCCGCCTCGATGACATTGGCCCGCATCCGTTCGCCGTTGACCCTCGAGACCTGGGTGAAACGGGTCAAAACCGGCTGCAGTGAGGAAGCTCCCATCTCGACTGCCTTCTGCACCACGTAGTCGAGACGGGCATGTTTCAGCGGCGCGAAGACGTAAGCAAGGTCGGGCAGGCGATCCTGCGGCCGGGTCTGGGTCATGATTTCGAGACTGTCGGGCCGTTTGCGCCCTGAGATCGAAGCCTGCCACTCGCCGTCGCGTCCATTGAAAACCAGAATGGTTTCGCCTGCGGAGAGCCGCAACACGTTGCCGAGATAGTTGCTCTGGTCACGTTCGAGCGCGACCGTCGCGTCCGGTACCAGGGCTGCGTCGACAAACAGCCGCGGCTTGCGAAAATCGAGTGGGGGCATGGCCAAGGTTCCAATCCGCGGGCCTTTTAGCCCAAAGGATGAGAAATTACGTCGATTATCGGCCGTCCGGCGCGGCTCAACGCCGCGCTGTTGCCCAAATCCACGGGTTGTTAAGCTCTGGCAGCAATCGTAAAATGCCCTATCAGAGTCGCTCTTCTACCGGGAAGACGCGAGGGGCCATTGGACCTTGCCTGAGGAACAGCTTTGATGATCCGCCGCCTGATCGTGCTACTCACCGTGGCCATCGTTACGCTCCATGCCGGCCAGGCTTTTGCGCAGGGTGCATTTCCGGCGCCGCTACCGGGTAAGGCCGGTGCGGCCAATGATCCGGCATTTCCGCCGGTGAATGGAGCAGCGCCTACACCTTCCTTTGGCGCTGCGCCCGCGCCCGGTGGATTTCCGGCAGCCGGAGCGACGCCCTTTGCGAGTTCGCCGTTCGCGGCGCCTCCGACCCAGGCGGGTCCCTCCGAGGATTGCATGAAGGGCTTCTTGCCGCTGCGCGAAGAGGCAGAGAAACGCGGCAAGCTGATCAAGGCCGCCAGCGATCGGCATGCCCCGCCGACTGAGGCTTGCAAGCTGATCGGAAACTTCGCCCAGTCCGAGATCAAGATGATCAAATACGTCGAAGCCCACGCGGCGAAGTGCGGGATTCCGCCGCAGATCGCCGATCAGCTCAAGGCCGGCCACAAGAACACCGAGGGCATGCAGCAGAAAGTCTGTGCGGTGGCCCAGCAGATGCAACAGAAAGGGCCGGCGGGTCCGAGCCTGAGCGAGGTGCTGGGTTCTGCGACGGCGCTTCCGGAGGCCACCGTCGCCAAGAAGGGCGGAGGCACTTTCGATACGCTGAACGGCAACGCTCTCGCGCGATGATCGCCGCGGCCGATCTGAACCGACGTCGGAAACAGGACGCAAGTCTCGGATGAGCGGCGCCGCGGCCCGCGTTGCGGATGCGACCGGCAACTGGGTCGATACGCTCGCGCCGCGATGGTCGCGGCCTTACTTGCGGCTCTCCCGCCTCGACCGGCCGATCGGATCCTGGCTATTGCTGATGCCGTGCTGGTGGTCGGCGGCGCTCGCCGCTGGCGTCTCCCATCATGGGAGCCGACTGCCCCTCGTCGTCGCGCTGTTTTTCGTCGGCGCCTTTGCCATGCGCGGCGCGGGTTGCACCTGGAACGACATCACCGATCGCGATCTCGACGCAAAGGTGGAGCGGACGCGGTCGCGGCCGATACCGGCGGGACAGGTAAGCGTGCCGCAAGCGCTTGTCTTCCTGGTGGCGCAGGCGTTGATCGGGCTTTCGGTGCTGCTGCAGTTCAACCGCTTTGCGGTAGCCACCGGCATCGCCTCGCTCGTCATCGTCGCGGTCTATCCCTTCATGAAGCGGATCACCTGGTGGCCGCAGGTCGTGCTTGGCCTGGCCTTCTCGTGGGGCGCGCTGATGGGATTTGCCGTCATCCTGGGACGGATCGATGCGGCGGCGCTTTTTCTCTATGCCGGTTCGATCGCGTGGGTGATCGGCTACGACACCATCTATGCGCATCAGGACGCCGAAGACGATGCGCTGATCGGGGTAAAATCGACCGCGCGCCTGTTTGGCGCACACACCCATCAGGCGCTGATCGTGTTCTACGCCCTGGCGGTGGTTTTGATCGGCGTGGCGATCAGGCTCGCCGGCGCGGGCTTCCCGGCGTGGATCGGACTTGCCGCGTTCGCGGCGCATCTCGTCTGGCAAATTCGGCGGCTGAAAATCGGCGATCCCGCGCTGTGTCTGCGCATCTTCAAGTCCAACCGCGATGCCGGGCTGTTGCTGTTTGCGGGGCTGCTCGCGGATGCGGTGATGGCCGCTACCTGACTTAAGCCCGAGGACTCGGTCCTCTTTTAGTTCCGCGCGATGATCTCGCGCTCGCCGCGATGCACATTGGCGGCATCGAGCGCGCCGCCGCCGCGCCGCCGCGCCAGGAATTTCGGACGCCGCGAGCGGATCGCGTTGTGCCGCCGCCGCCGCGCCGCGGGCTCGCACGTTTTGTCTTCCGGCAATTGCGGGAGCGCGAAAATGTCGCTCCACATTTGCCAGGCCGCCGAAATCTCGTCGCGGTCGGAGCTCACGCACAAGGGGATCGTCAGCGATGGATCGCGGTGAACCAGCACCAGCATCTGGGCATCGTCGATGCCGCGCAGCGCGATGCCGCGGAAATCGCTGACGCGAAGGTTGATGGCCATCCGCATGCCCTGGACGGCACGCCGCAGCACGACACGTTCGCGGTGAAGTTCCACGTTGCGCACGCCGCCGTCCGCGCGGATATCCTGCGCATCGAAACTGACGGGCAAAGAGAGAGGGTCGAGCCGCAATGCGCGGCTCGACCCGGCGGGATTGATCCCGCCTGTTGCAGTTTGACGCCTCACGGCTTTGTCTCCCCGCCGGGATTATGTTCCCGGTCGATACGCGAGAGCATGCCAGAGCCGCGCCCGAATTCGCTTAAAAAGGCTGGTTAATCCGCCGTCACCAGTGCACATGATTGACAAGACCTTGGCTCGCATGATTGACGAGACCTTGCGGCGAGCTCGAAAATCCTTGGTTTTTGTCCCGTGAAAATGCTTGAAATACCCGTGAATCACGCACATCTGGTGTATCGACTGATGTGGACCTCTCCAATCCTTCTTGAATCCCCGGGATTTTGTTCGTGATCTCTTCACCATCGACGACATCGCCGCTTTCGTCCAAGGCGGTCGCTTCCGACCTGTTTGATCAATCCGCCCTGAGCACGCTGGCGCAGCGTCTCGTCGAGGCTGCCAGGCGCGCCGGCGCGGACGCTGCCGATGCGGTGGCGGTGCGCGGCGTGTCGCAGGGCGTGGAGGTGCGCGACGGGCGCGTCGAGGAATCCGAGCGCTCGGAAGGCGATGATGTCGGCCTGCGCGTGCTGGTGGGACAGCGCCAGGCGGTGGTCTCGACCAACGATGTCAGCGGCGATGGCGTCGCAAGGCTTGCGGAGCGGGCGGTCGCAATGGCGCGTGTCGCGCCCGATGACAAATATGTCGGTCTCGCCGATCCCTCGCTGCTGGCTCGCGACTTGCCCGATCTCGATCTGCTCGACCCCCATGTTCCGACAACGGCTGAACTTGAACGCCGCGCCTGCGAAGCCGAGGCGGCCGCGCTCGCCGTCAAAGGCGTGACCAAATCGGGCGGCGCATCGGCCTCGACGGGAATCGGCGGCATGGTGCTGGTGACCAGCACCGGCTTTCATGGCTCCTATTTGCGTTCGAGCCAGGGCATCTCGGTGACCGCCATATCCGGCGAAGGCACCGCCATGGAACGCGACTACGACTACACCACAGCGCCGCATGGCTCCGATCTCGTCTCGCCCGAAAGCGTCGGCCGCACCGCCGGCGAGCGCACGGTTGCGCGCGCCAATCCGCGCAAGGTCGAGACCTGCAAAGTGCCTGTCGTGTTCGACCCCCGCGTGTCGGGCTCGCTGGTCGGCCACCTGGTGGGAGCGATCAATGGCGCCTCGATCGCGCGCAAGACCAGCTTTCTGAGGGATCGTCTCGGCGAGCAGCTGTTTGCAAGGAATATCCGCATCATCGACGATCCGTTGCGGGCGCGAGGACTGCGCTCGCAGCCGTTCGACGCCGAGGGCGTCAAGGTCAAAAGGCTCGCGATCGTCGATCAGGGCGTTTTGACATCATGGTTATTGGATTGCGCGACCGCGCGCGAGCTCGGACTGGTCACGACCGGTCATGCCCATCGCGGCGTATCGTCGTCGCCCTCGCCGGGATCGTATAACCTCCATCTCGAGGCCGGCGAGCCAACCCCGGCCGAGCTGATCTCCGATATTCGCCAGGGGTTCTACGTCACTGACCTGATTGGCTCCGGCGTCAATGGCGTGACAGGCGACTATAGCCGCGGGGCGTCCGGCTTCTGGATCGAGAACGGCAAGATCATCTATCCGGTGAGCGAGGTGACGATCGCAGGTCATCTTCTCGAGATCTTCAAGTCGCTGGTGCCCGCCAAC
Organism: uncultured Alphaproteobacteria bacterium; assembly: GCA_963753875.1. Taxonomy (GTDB): domain Bacteria; phylum Pseudomonadota; class Alphaproteobacteria; order Rhizobiales; family Xanthobacteraceae; genus Bradyrhizobium. The sequence continues at coordinate 84,192 of CAVWDY010000013.1, forward strand.
GATCTGGCATTTCGTTATGGCGTCAATGCGCCGACGCTGCGGGTCGAGGGATTGACGCTTGGCGGACGCTAACGCCGATGGCGTGCATGAGAAGACATTGGCGCACGATGTTCTGAAGCGCGACGCTGCTTTGCTGGCGGAGACGGTGCGGGAGGCCGGCGCACTGGCGCTTTCGCTGTTCCGTACCGAACTGAAAAACTGGACCAAGGGCGCCTCGTCACCCGTGTCGGAGGCCGACATCGCGGTCAACGACCTGATCGCCGGAAGGCTGCGATCCGCCACGCCGGATTATGGCTGGCTGTCGGAGGAGAGCGCCGACGACGAGATGCGTCTCGGCAAGCGGCTGGTCTGGATTGTCGATCCGATCGACGGCACCCGCGGCTATCTCGCCGGCCGCGAAGATTGGTGCGTGAGCGTGGCGCTGGTCGAGGACACGCGGCCATTGTTGGCGGCGGTGTTCGCGCCGGCCAGCGATGAATTTTTCTTCGCTGAACGTGGCCGGGGCTCATTGCTCAACGGCCAACCGGTTTATGCGGCATCCGGCACGGAGCTCGACTTTTCTCGCGTGGCCGGTCCGAAACCGCTGGCCGAACGGCTCAACCGCTCAGCGGTTGAAATTACCCTCCATCCCCGAATCGGATCGTTGGCGCTTCGGCTGTGCCGGGTTGCGCAGGGAAGGCTCGATGCGGCCTTTGCGGGCGGTCAAAGCCGCGACTGGGACCTTGCCGCGGCCAATTTGATCGTGCAGGAAGCGAATGGTAACATGACCGCGCTTTCGGGGGATACCATCCTGTATAATCGCCGGGAGGTGACGCACGGGGTGCTGGTGGCAGCGGGACGCGATCGTCATGCAAGCATTGTCGAGCATTTTCGGGCTCGTCCCTTGCCCTGAATGCCCCCGATGAGTGCCGGAAACTTTGTTCGCCGGGCACCGCATTAGGAAAAGAGACCATGCCAGATAGTGCCCCGCATCAATTGCTTCATCTCGTCATCGGAGGCGAACTGACCGGCCTTGAACAGACGACGTTCAAGGATCTCTCTCAGGTAGAGATCGTCGGCCTGTTCCCTAATTACGCGGCCGCTTACACCGCCTGGAAGGCCAAGGCGCAGCAGACCGTCGACAACGCCCACATGCGGTATTTCATCGTCCACCTCCATCGGCTGCTCGATCCAAGTCAAGACGCGAAGCCTGCCCGTTGAAGATATTGATCCGCGATCTGCTGCGCAGCAGCTGGTTCCAGCGCGCTGTGGGTTTTCTCACGGCCGAGTTTCTGCGGCTGGTCTGGCTGACCAACAGGTTCAGTTTCGATCCGCCCGAGGTCTATGACATCGTCGAGCCGCAGATGCCGGCGATCTTCGCATTCTGGCACGGCCAGCATTTCCTCACGCCGTTTATCAAGACCAAGGAAATCCATCGCGCCAAGGTGCTGATCTCGCGGCATCGCGATGGCGAATTCAACGCCATCGCCGCCGAGCGGCTTGGGATCGGCACCATCCGCGGCTCCGGGGATCACGGCTCGGCGTTTCACCGCAAGGGCGGCGTCGGCGCATTCAAGGAGATGGTGCGGGCGCTCGAACAAGGTTATAACGTCGCGCTGACCGCCGACGTGCCGAAGCGCTCGCGAATAGCGGGTCTCGGCATCATCATGCTGGCACGCGAATCCGGGCGGCCGATCATGCCGTTCGCGATGGCGACCAGCCGTTTTTTGCGCCTGAAAAACTGGGACCGCACCACGATCAATCTGCCATTCGGGCGAGGGGCACTGGTGGGAGGCGAAATTATCATGGTTCCACCGGACGCCGGTGTCGAGGCGATGGAAGAATTGCGCGCGCGACTGGAGGCGACGCTGAACGACGCGACGGCGCGCGCTTATGCGCAGGTCGGCCGTCCGGAAGAGGCGGCGCATGGCTAGCTCCTTGCCGATGACGCTGCGCGTCTACCAGCGGCTGTCGGCCGCGGCCGCGCCGCTGGCGCCTGCGCTGATCAAGCAGCGGCTGAAACAGGGCAAGGAGGATCCGGCGCGCGTCAGCGAGCGCCGTGGCATGAGCAGGGATATCCGGCCCCACGGACCGCTGGTCTGGATTCACGGTGCGAGCGTCGGCGAAGTACTGTCCGCCGCGGCCCTGATCGAGAAGTTGCGCGCGCTCAATATTCGCATCCTCCTGACCTCGGGGACCGTGACCTCGGCGGCCATCGTCGCCAAGCGGTTTCCCGCCGATATCATCCATCAATATGTTCCTTACGATTCTCCGCGCTACGTCGCGCGCTTTCTCGATCACTGGCGGCCCAGCCTTGCGCTGTTCATCGAATCCGATCTGTGGCCGAATCTGATCCTGTCGAGTGCGGCGCGGCGTCTGCCGATGGTATTGATCAACGGCCGGATGTCGCATCGCTCGTTTCCGCGCTGGCGCAGGGTGAGCAGCACGATCTCGGCGCTGCTCGGCCGGTTCGACGTCTGCCTGGCGCAATCGCGGGTCGATGCGGAGCGCTTTACGGCGCTGGGCAGCCGCAACGTCGTGGTCACGGGCAATCTGAAACTGGATGTTCCGGCCCCGCCGGCCGATTTCAACAAACTGGAGCGGTTGATGTCGGTGACGCGCGGCCGTCCGATCATCGTGGCGGCGTCGACGCATCCCGGCGAAGAAGAGATATTGCTTGAGGCGCACCGCACGCTTGCAGGATTTTTTCCATCGCTGTCGACCGTGATCGTGCCGCGCCACCCCGGTCGCGGCGAAGCGATCGCCCGCATGGTCGCCGCCTCCGGTCTGCATGCGGGCTTGCGTTCGCGCGAGGAACTGCCGACCGCGGCCACCGACATCTATGTCGCCGACACCATGGGCGAATTGGGACTGTTCTATCGGATGTCGCCGATCGTGTTCATGGGAGGATCGCTGGTCGAACACGGCGGACAGAATCCGATCGAGGCGGTCAAGCTGGGCGCGTCGATTGTTCACGGCCCTCACGTGTTCAATTTCAGCGACGTTTACGAGGCGCTCGACAGTGCCGGCGGCGCGAAGCGGGCCGACACGCAGGAAGCGCTGGTCAAGCAGCTCGGCAAGTTGCTGGCCGATCCCGCGGCGCGCAATTTGTCGGTCGCGGCAGCCGAGCGGGTGGTCGCGCAGCTCGGCGGCGCGCTCGAGCGCACGCTGGCTGCGCTCGAACCCTATCTGTTGCAATTGCGCCTCGAAATGGGGGCGTCGGATGCATGAGCCGGACTTCTGGTACCGGCCATCATCATGGATGTCGCAACTCTTGATGCCGCTCGCTGCCGTCTATGGCGCGGTCGCCGGCCATCGGCTGCGGCGTGAAGGATTCGATGCCGGCATTCCCGTGCTCTGTGTCGGCAATTATCATGTCGGCGGCGCCGGCAAGACACCGGCGGTGCTGGCCCTTGTCAAGCTGCTGCGCGATCTCGGCGAGACGCCGGTCGTGCTCAGCCGCGGCTATGGCGGACGACTGCGCGGACCGGTGATGGTCGATCCCGATCGCCACGCGGCGGCCGACGTCGGCGACGAGCCGCTGATGCTGGCGCGGACGGTCCCGGTGACGGTCGCACGCGACCGTCTTGATGGCGTCGCATTGGCGCGGTCGCAAGGCGCCACCGTGATCGTGATGGACGACGGCTTCCAGAATCCGGCCATCGCCAAGGATGCTTCGCTGATCGTGGTCGACGCTCGCCGCGGCCTCGGCAACGGCTGCGTGTTTCCCGCAGGCCCCCTGCGCGCACCGCTGCCGCCGCAAATCGCCCGCACCGATGCGCTGGTCGTTATCGGCGACGGCGCCGCGGCCGGGAAGATCGCTGCCGCTGTCGCCGTGCGGGGCAAGCCGGTATTGTCGGCGCATCTGAAGGCCGACGATGCATCGCTGGCGTCGCTCAGCGGCAAGCGCGTGGCGGCCTTTGCCGGGATCGGCGATCCCAACAGGTTTTTTCGGACGCTGCGCGCGAGCGGGGTCGAAGTTGTCCTGGAACGGGCCTTCGCCGATCATCATCCGTTTTCGCAAGGCGAGATCGAAACCTTGATCGCGCAAGCCAGGCGCGACGCGCTGACGCTGGTGACGACGGAAAAGGATCTGGCGCGGCTGCGCGGCCGCGAGGGGCTTCCGGACCGGGCGCGGGAGATTGTGCCGTTCGCAGTGACGCTCGAATTCGAGGACGCCGCTGACCTGAGAAAGCTGTTATCGGAATGGCTATTCAAGGCGCGCGAGAAGAAGTTTCGGACAAGCAAATAGCTCATTCATCTCGTCCCGGCCAGCCGAAGCGCGAGCCGGGTCGACATGAACTCCTAACCCTTAAGTCTTCAGCGCGCCGGGAAAATGCCGCTGAAGCACGGCGCCCGGCAGCGCGTAGGCCTCCTGCAGATCGACGCTCCAGTATTTCAGCTCGTCGAGCGGGATCCGCGCGTCGGTCACCGCGCAGCGCACATAGGTTCCCGGCGAGATCACGCGGAAATCGCCGTCCAGATATTGCAGCTGTGCTTCGCCGTGGCCCGAGGGGCCGAATTTATTGAGCACGGTTAAGTTCTCCGATAGTTCCCGGCGATTTCACCGGGCCAAATGTCAGGAAATTAATCTACCATAGATAGGTCGGGCTGTCCGCCCGTCAAACCCACCGATTTGTGATGAATTGCGATCTTTGCCACATGCTAGCCTCCGTCCGCACGAATGGATCGCTGTTTTCAAGAGCACCATCACGACCCGGCAAATACGATGCGCGCGCTCACCGCCATTTTCTTCCTGGCACAATTTGCCGTGGCGTTCGCGGCGGATGCCGCGCCGCTGCCCGTTCCGCATCAGGTCGACATTCCCTCAGGCAGCGGGGTGTTGCACGCGCAGCTTTACAAGCCTGACGGTGATGGCCCGTTTCCAGTCGTGATCGCGCTGCACGGATGCGGCGGATTGGCGGGCCATTCCGAGCCGGTCCAGCCGCGGTATCGCGATTGGGCCGAGCAGCTGCTGAAGGACGGCAAAGCCGTGTTGTTGCCGGACAGCTACGGTTCGCGTGAGCTAGGTCCGCAATGCCACGTTAGGGAACGCCGCGTGCTGGCCCGCCGCGAGCGGGTGGCCGACATCCTGGCGGCGCGGCAATGGCTGGTGCAGCAGCCCTGGGCCGCGCACGGTCGCATCAGCCTGCTGGGCTGGGCCAACGGCGCGAACGCGCTGTTGTGGGCGGTTCGTCCGCAATTGTCGGCGCGCAATGTCGAGCCGGATTTTCGCTCGGCGATTGCGTTCTATCCGGACTGCCGCGTCTCGTCGGGTCTGGGCTGGAGCGCGCGCGTTCCGACGCTGGTCTTGATCGGCGCCAAGGACGACGTCAGTTCGCCGCCCGCCTGCCGCCAGATGATCGATGGCGCGCACGGCCGCAGCGCGCTGGCGCGGATCGTGGTCTATCCCGGCGCCTATCACGATTTCGACCGCGCCAATTTGCCCGTTCACGCGGTCGGCCCTGCCGCCGATGCGACCGACCCTGAAAAGGGTCACCTCGGCACCGACGCCGAAGCCCGCGCCGATTCGCAAAAACGCGTCGCGGAATGGCTGGCGCGGTAGGCGGGATATCGCGCAGATCATTTCTTTGGCGTCCGCTTGAAGAGCCCCTCACCCCGCCCCTCTAATGCCAACGGCACCGGACAATGACCGTCATCCCCGGGATGAACGCAATCGCGTTCACCCGTAGGTGCCCGCGCTCTTGCGCGGGCCTCGAAGGATGGCCGCGAGTCCGTGCGTGTTGCCATCCTTCGAGGCTCGCTTCGCTCGCACCTCCCGAGTGAGCGCAATTGCGCTCATCCGGGGATGACGCAGTGAGTTAATGGCCGCCGCCATTGGTATAAGAGCGAGCTTCGCTCGTCTCGACCCCGCAAGAGCGGGGCGAGGGAGCGCAGAACAGTGTGCGTTGAACTCCGAATTGCCCGACCTTTCTTAACCTCTCCCCGCGCTTTGCGGGGAGAGGTCGAAGCCGAAGGCTTCGGGTGAGGGGCGGGGCAGAATGTTGGGCAAAGCTGCGCCGTCTGAAGACAACGGCGTGCGCCACGAACGACGATCCCGCAGTTTTTAAAACAGACTGCCCTGACCAACAGGTTTCGCGGCGCGCTTGGGCGTTGCCGGCTTCGGCTCGCTGGTGACCGGCTTTGCTGACGTTGCCGTCGCCGCCGGCCGATCCGTATCCGCGGTCGTCGCCACACGTCCGTCGGCAAATTCCAGACTGAGCCGCGCGCCCGGGCCGATGCTGGCGGCGGCGCGCACTGCGTGGCCCTCTGCGTCACGCACCAAGGCAAAACCGCGCGCGAGAACGCCGCGATACGACAGCGCGCCGAGCAGTTGGCCGCTGTGGGCGACGCGTGCGGCAAGCCTTTGGGTTGACGTTGCGAGCGCGCGCCGCGCGCGCTCGGCCAATCGCAGCGTGCGTTCACGGTCGCGCGCGATGATCTGCCGCTGTGCCTGCGCATTGGAGAGTTTTGAGGCCTTCAGCCTGATCTCAAGTCCGGCAAAGCGATCCCTGCGATTTCGCAACAGGGTTTTGGCCGAATGCGCCATCCGCTCGCCGGAGCCGGTCAGCCGATGCTGGGCCTGTGCAAGCTGCGCGCGCAGCACCCGCATTGTTAATCGCGCGCTGACGCCCGCGAAGCGGCGGAAGTGGGCGTGGGTATTGGCCTTCAGGCCACGGGGCAGCGATCCAATAGCGCCATCCAGCCGCTGCCGCGGGATGGCCAACAGCTCACTCAGTCCAGGCAGCGCGCGCGCCGCGGCGCGTAGCTCGTTGCGGCGCGATTCGTGGCTGCGCTGCCAGCACAGCATTGTCCGCCGCGCCAGGCCAGCGACCTCGACGAACAATTCGGCGCGCACCGGGACCGCCATTTCGGCGGCGGCCGTCGGCGTCGGCGCGCGCTTGTCGGCGGCAAAATCGATCAGCGTGATATCGGTCTCGTGGCCGACGGCCGAGATCAGCGGGATCATGCTTTCTGCGGCGGCGCGGACCACGATCTCTTCATTGAACGACCAGAGGTCCTCCAGCGAGCCGCCGCCGCGCGCGACGATCAGAAGATCGGGCCGCGGAATCGGGCCTTCTTCGGGCAGCGCATTGAAGCCGCGGATCGCGCCTGCGATCTGTTCGGCCGAGCCTTCGCCCTGTACCCGCACCGGCCACACCAGCACACGGCGTGGAAAGCGGTCCTCCAGGCGATGCAGGATGTCGCGGATCACCGCGCCGGTCGGCGAGGTGACGACGCCGATCACTTCCGGTAGCCACGGCAACAACTGCTTGCGCGCCGCGTCGAACAGCCCTTCGGCGGCAAGTTTTTTCTTGCGCTCTTCCATCAGCGCCATCAGCGCGCCGATCCCGGCGGGTTCGAGCGCCTCGATCACGATCTGGTACTTCGACGAGCCAGGATAGGTCGTGAGCTTGCCGGTGGCGATGACCTCGAGCCCTTCCTGCGGCTTGAAGCGCATCCGGCCATGGACGCCCTTCCAGATCACCGCCTCGATCTTGGCGCTCTCGTCCTTGAGCGCGAAATAGCAGTGCCCGGAGGAGTGCGGCCCGCGGAAGCCCGTGATTTCGCCGCGCACCCGGACATGCCCATAGGCATCCTCCACCGTCCGCTTCAAGGCGGACGACAGCTCCGACACCGTGAATTCCGGCGCGTTGATAAGGGCCTCAGTTGCGGTCATCTCGGACAATCGAATCGGGCTTTTCAGGTGCGCCTACAAGGTAGGGATTTCGGCCACCACCGCAAATCTACGCTTGCAGGCCAGATTACTCCATACGATAGAGTTCTCTATTAAGGAATTCTCATATCCGGCGGTTGATTTATCCCCCTTGCGGGGGGAAGGAGTTTCGTGCGACCGACTCGATTCCGCACACCTCATTCTGGCTGCATCCCATGCACATTCTTCTGCTCGGTTCAGGCGGCCGCGAACACGCCTTGGCGTGGAAGATCGCGGCTTCGCCTTTGGTGACCAAACTCTGGTGCGCGCCGGGCAATGCCGGCATCGCGCGCGAAGCCGAATGCGTGGCGCTCGACATCGCCGACCACGCCGCGGTGATCGATTTTTGCCGACAGAATACGGTCGAGCTTGTCGTGGTGGGTCCGGAAACGCCGCTCGCCGCCGGCATCGTCGACGATCTCGCGCGCGCCGGCATCAAGGCCTTCGGGCCGAGCAAACAGGCCGCGCAACTTGAGGGTTCCAAGGGATTTACAAAAGCGCTCTGCACCGAATTCGGCATTCCGACCGGCGTCTATGGCCGTTTCACCAATGCGGCGGATGCGCGGGCCTATGTGCGCAAGCAGGGCGCGCCGATCGTGGTCAAGGCCGACGGCCTTGCCGCGGGCAAGGGCGTGGTGGTCGCCATGACCATGGCTGAGGCGGAAGCCGCCATCGCCATGATGTTCGATGGCGCGTTCGGCAAGGCCGGCGCGGAAGTGGTGATCGAGGAATATCTCGCCGGCCGCGAAATCAGCTTCTTTGCGCTGTGCGACGGCGAGACCGCGATCGCGCTGGCCTCGGCCCAGGACCACAAGCGCGTGTTCGATCATGACCAGGGCCCGAACACCGGTGGCATGGGCGCCTACTCGCCGACGCCGTTCGTGACGGACGAAATTCATGCCGCGATCATGGCGAAGATCATCCTTCCGACCGTCGCCGGCATGAAGGCGCGCGGCACGCCGTTTCGCGGCGTGCTCTACGCGGGCGTCATGCTGACGGCGGATGGGCCAAAACTGTTCGAATACAATGTCCGTTTCGGCGACCCCGAATGCCAGGTGCTGATGCTGCGGATGATGTCGGACATCGTGCCGGCGATGCTCGCGTGCTGCGACGGCCAGCTGAAGAACTTTGACCTGCGCTGGTTCGCGGAACCCGCGCTGACGGTGGTGATGGCGGCGAAGGGGTATCCCGGCGACTACGCCAGGGGGACCCGCATCGAGGGACTGGATGAGGCCGGCAAGGTCGAGGGTGTCGAGGTCTTCCATGCCGGGACGATTGCCAGGGACGGACAGATTCTCGCCAATGGCGGCCGTGTGCTCGACGTCTGCGCGACCGGCAAGACGGTGGCGGAAGCGCAGCAGCGCGCCTACGCGGCGGTCGACCGGATCAAATGGCCCGACGGTTTCTGCCGGCGCGATATCGGCTGGCAGGCCGTGGCGCGGGAGCGCAATTGATGCGGCCGAACCCGGCCGGATAGGCCGGAATTACCGGCTTGGCCGGTCGATCCTGATTGCTAAGAAGTCCGAAGATGCCCGCAAACCGGACATCGACGGACATACCAGCATTCGACGCAAATGACCCGAAGCGGAAATTAGAAACCACGCGCCACGGACCGGCCCCGGTCTTGGCTCCCAAGAAATTCATGCTATCTAAGGTTTTGATCTCAGAGCGCGGCTACCATGCCAACTGTCTACGACGTACTCGACCAGTGGAAATTGCTAGGGGAAAGCCAAAGTTTAAGCACGCTCCGGCCGGCGGATTGGCGGCAGATAGATGTCGCGCTGAGGCAGATATACGAAAGTGACTTCTCTGGTCGGCTGGGCTCTTCGTTCCTCGGTGCTCATTTAACGACGAGTATCGGGGATGGAGCAGTTGGTCCTGAAAGTCTGGCTATACCCGCGCTCGTTTTCGACTCGGTCTGGCTATTTGACCCAGTATATAGCCTAATTAGCGCCGCAGCGGCTGACGCATGGAATCTGTTGCCGGAACGCAATTCGCAGTTTTTTGGAAAAGGACCTCATATCTCCCTCGATTGGCGGCCACTTGGTCACCAGAAAAAATATGATCGTCATGAATTTCTTCTCAAGGAGCTTCCGCCGAGGTTACAGCGCCTTCGCGAGCTCAGGCCGCTTCACGATGCAGGAGCAGTTCGTTTCGTATCGTGGGAAACGCTTTTGCTAAAGCATAGAGGCGGATTCAAATCTTCAATAGACTTGTTGCGAGCACCGTCATCTAAAATGCAGATGCATTACCCGCAGAACGAATACAATCTTGGCGTGCGGCTAAGTCCTATCAGAATCCAAATCAAAGATGCGCCCCATCTGCCGCTGGGGACGGACCTTCATATTGGCGACCGCACACCGATGTTGCTGTACGGCCTCGTGAATACGCTTGTATCAACTCGCTGCGGCGCAGTTCTGCAGCCAGAACTGCCCGGCGACGCTGATGTGTATGAGTTCGTTATGTCGGGTCTCAATTCCACGCCGAAAAAGGTGGAAATAGCCGACCAGATCGAGCTGCCGCAGTTCTCACAGGCGATCTGGAACGATATCTTAATGATACGAAAAGACTCCGAAGCTTTGGCTACTATTCGCGAATTGATCCGACTAGCCGCGAATTCGGAGGAGGCGACGGTAATCGGAGATATTCGAGCTCGATTGGAAGACGCAGCGGAAAAAGTTCGGGCGGAGAACGGACTTTTGCCATTCTTCCGAAAAGGAAGTACCAAATTCGGTCTCGATGCGGTGAAGGGATTTGCAAGCAGAGTCACGGGAAGCATGGCAACGGGTGCGGTGACAGGAGCTATCGCGGGCGGTCCCGCTGGCGCAGTTGTTGGTGCGGCCGCCGGGGGGATCGCGGGTGCTGGGTCAGATTTTTTATGGAATCTCGCCACGCGCTCTTTCGATAAGAGCTTCAAAGCCAAAGCAGAACGAGCGGAGCTTTTTGTTCGAATTGCCCAAAGGCTGCCTGCCTCCAATAGAAATTAAGGCCGCCTCAGTTGGGCCTCTTTCAACCGCGAATCCGAAAATTTCACCAAGCTTTTCGCAAGAATCGGCGGCGCTACTAACGCATTACAAGCGTCCCGACTGTTTGCTTATGGCAGGCACTTTTCGGACCCCACGCGATCTCCGACTTGAGTCCGAGATACCCTAAGAAGCGGACATAGCCTATCCATAGTCGGCGAGGCGAATTATCGGACGAAGTGGATTTTGAGGTCGTTAGACCGGAATCTTTTGCTGAGAAGGACGTATCGGCTTCGGTATTGGCAGAGGTGTAGGGCAGACGCTTAGAGCCAGCATGCCAGCCTCCCTCGCAACTGGAGAGAACTCCGTGGCTAGATAGGCCGAGAGATTGCTTCCGAAGTAGGAATAGGAATAGAGGTCGTCAGCCACCTGTCTTATGGCTGGCAACGACGACTTAAAAACAGCGGTACGACCATCTCGACCCATGCTGATGATTGCGGGCTCTATGACTTTACCGATCGCCATATCAACAATGTTGCCGTGGATAAGTGTATTCCGGTTTTCGGTTAGGGTACGCATGCCTTTGATATAAACGTCAATCGCGCTTTTAGGGTCATCTTGCCATTTGCGCATTTGAAACGAGCGATCAAGGATGTTGGCGCGTTCCGTTGGGTTAATCCGAGCGAAAAATACGGCGGCTTGGTTTGTAGAGATGTTGGAAATGGCTGAGAGCATGTAGACGTGGGTGGTCTCGAAGCGGACGTAGTTGATGTTCATTACGCCAAGCGCGTGAACTACGGCTTCGTCGGCGACCGTGTATGATGGCCATTGTTCGCTCATGGGGAGAATCCTTTTAGCTGTTGAAAAAATCCTGCAATTTGCCGTGCGCGACCCTATCGGTGCTGAAGGTCGAGCTTAACGATCGCCTCGAACCTCCGATAATGCTGAACGCCATCTGATCCCAAATTCGTTGAGCAATTTGATCGGTGCTTTTGCGCTCTGGCGGCTAACCCACCACACCACCTCATTCGCCCGGCAGTGCAAAAAAATACGGGTGTGCAGAAAAGCGACCCGTCGGGCAAATCACCTGGGCGATTTACCGCCCCCTCTGTCCAGCCCCTTTTGAAAAAATATTCTGATTTTCAGAAATGCCAAATCAGTTTTATATGGTCGCCGTCTCGTGCCCACAAGAGGGGCGCTTCGCGGTCGTCACGGACGTTGGGTGCGGGATGCGGTGGACGTGGAAGTGCCGCTGACGAACGGCACTGATGCGGACGGCGAAGTCGTGTGGTCCTGACGCCTCGACGCTGGCGTTCAAGTCGGCGGGGAAAATTTCCCGCCGGTGACGGTGACAAAAAAGCCCGATCGCCGGGGAGAGCTCGAAGTAAGCCGTAAACCACTGCGCAGGGAAGGCCGGACTGCTTCCGCTGAACCTGTATGCTCGTGTGCGCTTTTCTTTCTGCTTTTTGCGCGCGAGACCGCGGGTGCAGCGCGCACCCGGCTTTCCTTGCGCCCTCTGACTACCGAGGGCGGAACGTTTCCTCTCAAAACTCGCGCGAAATGCGCGGCGAGATCGCGAAGCTGTGTTTTTTGCCTACCCCGCGCTTGCGGGCTACTTTCGCTCAAAGACGTGGATGGCCGGGAAGAGCCCGGCCATGACGAAAAGGAAATGGCCATGCCCGATCTCGCCGACCTGTTTCCCGGTTATGCTTCCGAATGGATCAACACCAGATCCGGGCGCATCTTTGCCCGCGTCGGCGGCAAGGGACCGCCGCTCTTGCTGCTGCACGGCTTCTCCGAAACCCATGTGATGTGGCACCGCGTCGCGCCGCAGTTGGCCGACAAATTCAGGCTGATCATCGCGGACCTGCCGGGTTACGGCTGGTCGGATATGCCGGAGAGCGACAAGGATCATACGCCCTACACCAAGCGTGCGATGGCGCTGACCATGATCGAGGCGATGGAGCAGCTCGGCCATGTGCATTTTGCGCTCGCCGGCCACGATCGCGGCGGGCGGGTTGCGTATCGCCTCGCGCTCGATCATCCCGGCCGGCTGTCGCGGCTCGCGGTGCTGGATATCCTGCCGACCTATGACTATTGGGCGCGCATGGACCGGCTCTATGCGCTGAAGATCTATCACTGGACGTTTCTGGCGCAGCCTTTCCCGTTGCCGGAAACGCTGATCGGCGGCCATCCCGATTTCTTTCTCAGGCAGAAGATGGCGAGCCAGACCAAGTCGAAGAATCTCGATGCGATCGATCCGCGCGCGCTGGAGCACTATCTCGCCGCATTCCGCGATCCGTCGCGGGTGCATGCGATGTGCGAGGATTACCGCGCCGGGGCCTATGCCGATTTCGAGGTCGACAAGGCCGATCGCGACGCGGGAAAGAAGATCACGATCCCGATGCTGGCGCTGTGGGGCGATGCCGGCATCGCGCGCGCCGCGGCGACGCCGCTCGACACCTGGAAGAATTGGGCGACCAATGTTGCGGGCGCGCCGGTCGATTCCGGTCATTTCCTGACCGAGGAAAATCCGGATGTGACGGCGAAGGCGCTGAGGGAGTTTTTTGTGGCTTGAGGTTGTTGCGTGGTCTGTGACGGCAACGGAAGTGCGCTCCCTCTCCCGCTTGCGGGGGAGGGTTGGGGTGGGGGTGCCTCCGCAAAACGAACTGGTCGAGTAGATAGACTTTCCCCCACCCGCCGCGCTCTGGCGCGCAATTGCGCTGCCGAGCGCGGCGACCTCCCCCCGCAAGCGGGAGAGGTGGAGATCAAATCAGCGCCGCGCCTTGAAGAAATCCCGCAGCAGCGTGGCGGCCTCAGTCTCGCCGACCGCCGAATAAACCTCGGGCACATGGTGGCATGTCTTTGATGCGAAAAACCTCACGCCTGATTCCACCGCGCCGCCCTTGGGATCGGCCGCGCCGTAATAGAGCCGCCTGATCCTCGCAAACGAGATCGCGCTCGCGCACATCGTGCACGGCTCCAGCGTGACATAGAGGTCGCAATCGATCAGCCGCTCGGTGCCGATGGCCTCGGCGGCTTGCCGGATCGCCAATATCTCGGCATGGGCGGTCGGATCGCGGTCGGTGAGGGTACGGTTGCTGGCTGTGGCGATGACCTCGTAATCGCGCACAATCACGCATCCGATCGGGACTTCGCCTGATTTTCCGGCGTTTTCTGCCTTTTTCAGCGCCAAATCCATAAAGGAAGGGGCGGTCATGCCTCGTATCATTGGAATAAACCTGCTATGAGATACGCCTTCAGCAAAAGTGGATGCCGGTTTTGCGTGAGAATGCGCCTTGAGCCAAGCGCGCGCGCGTTATCGCTATGACAGCCTATCCACATCCGCCTGATCGCCAATTCATTTGTACACGAGAGACATTCATGCCCCGCGATACCGATAAAAACAACGATTCCCGCGGCCGGCGCGACCGTCCATCCGGCGGCAAAGGCCGCTCCGGCGCCGCGAGGGGACCGGAGAAGAAATTCGCCAAGCGCGATTTTGCCGGCAAGCCCGATGGCGAGAGGCGCCCCTATGCCGGCAAGCCCGAGGGCGAGCGATCGTATGCCAAAAAGCCCTATTCGGGCTCGGGAAAACCATACGCCGGCAAACGTGAAGGCGCTCCGCCGCGCCGGGATTACGACGACCGGCCCGCGCGCGGCGGCGGCGATCGTCCGGATCGCAAGGAATTTCGCCCGCGCGAAGACCGTGGCGGCGAAAAGCGTCCGTACACGCCGCGTGGAGAAGGCCGTCCGGCCTCGCGCTTCCAGGGCAAGAAATTCGGCGACAAGCGGCCCTATACCCCCCGCGAGGGCGGCGGAGAGAAGCGGCCCTACACCCCACGTGGCGAAGGTTTCCGGAAAGACGGCGACCGGCCGCGCGGAGACCGTCCGTATAGCGCGAGGCCGCCGCGCGACGGCGACCGGCCCCGGGGAGATCGTCCCGAGAGAAAATTTGGCGGTGACAAGAAATTCTCGCGTGGAGCGCCCCGGGATCGCAAGAGCGACCCTGGGTATCGCAAGGGCGAACCCGCGGATCGCGGGCCTCGCAAGGATTTTGGCAGCCGCCCGGATCGCAACAAGGATTTCGGGGCTGATCGCGGCGATTCCAAGCCGTGGCAGAAGCGCGATGCGAGTTCGCCCGACCACGCCGGTCGCAATTCGCGGCCCCCGCGCGACGGCGCACGAAATTTCGACAAGCCGCGTGAGGACCGCGGCGGCGAGGAGCGTCCGCGCTTCTCGCGCCCGCGTCAGGATCGTCCCGAAGGCGACCGCCCGTTTCGCGAGCGGCCGAAATTCGACCGCCCCCGCGAGAGTCGCGAGGACCGTCCGAAGTTCGATCGTCCACGTCAGCGCTCCGAGGGCCGCGCAGACTGGCAGGAGCATCCGCGCGGCGAGCCGCGATCGTTTGGCCGCGATGCCGATCGTCCGCGCCGCGACAATGAGGACGACAGCAAGATCTTTGCAAAGCGCCCCGCCTTCGGCGGCCGCGGCGCCTATCGCGAGCGCGCGCCCGAGGAGCGGCGTCCGGCACGGCCGCCGCGCGAAAAGAAATCCGGCGAGCGCATCGCCAAGGTGGTGTCGCGGGCAGGGCTGGCCTCGCGCCGCGACGCCGAGGAATGGATCGTGCAGGGGCGCGTCACGGTCAACGGCCGCGTCATCAATTCGCCGGCGCTCGATGTCACCGAGAGCGACGTCATCACCGTCGACGGCAAGCCGTTGCCGCCGCGCGAGCGCACCCGGCTGTTTCTGTTCCACAAGCCGCGTGGGTTGATGACAACCCATGCCGATCCCGAAGGGCGGCCGACGGTGTTCGACAATCTGCCCGAAGGCCTGCCGCGGCTGATCTCGGTCGGCCGGCTCGATTTCAACACCGAGGGCCTCTTGCTCCTGACCAATGACGGCGGGCTCGCCCGCGCGCTCGAACTGCCGGAGACCGGCTGGCTGCGGCGCTACCGCGTCCGCGCCCATGGCGAAGTGACGCAGGCACAGCTCGACGCGTTGAAAAGGGGCGTCGAGGTCGACGGCGTCAAATACGGCCCGATCGATGCGACGCTGGAACGCGACCAGGGCGCCAATGTCTGGCTGGTGTTTGCGATCCGCGAAGGCAAGAACCGCGAGGTGCGCAACGTCATGGCGCATCTCGGTCTCGAAGTGAACCGGCTGATCCGGATCTCCTACGGTCCGTTCCAGCTGGCCGAACTCCCCGAAGGCGCGGTCGAGGAGGTCAAGACACGGGTGCTGCGCGAGCAGCTCGGCGAAAAAATCGCGACGCTGGCGGGGGCGGATTTCAACCGGCCGATGCCGGGCGAGGCGGACGCAAAATCCGAGGATGAAGCGGCTGAGGCGCCGCGCGGCAAAAAGCCGTTCAAGCCGGCCGGCAAGAGCGGCCTGATCGCCGACCGCAAGGGCCGCCGCGTGCTGGTGCAACGCACCGGCAGCGAGGAGGCGCGCGCGCGCAACGAGGCCGAAGCCAACGGCTACGGTCCGCCGCGGCGCCCGCAGCGCGGCTATCACGGCAAGCGCGACCTGAAGCCGCTGGACGAGTAGGGGTTCGTCCGATGAATTTTGTAACTCCATCCAACGCCTGCTTGAATCTCTACACTACCGCGCACGAGGTCTCTCCGTTCCCTCCCCCCTTATGGGAGGGGGGTACCCCACGAGAGGTCTGTGTGCGTGGCACCCCCACCCCTAACCCCTCCCCACAAGGGGGAGGGGAACGCAGCGTTCTACGCTAATGCGCGTCGTCGGAGGACGATTGAAGGGCCGCAACCTGGCGTCGCCGTCCTCGCGCGACATCCGTCCCACCGCGGACCGTTTGCGCGAGTCGCTGTTCAATATTCTCGTTCATGCCTACGACGATCCGATCGCGGAGGCGCGCGTGCTCGACCTGTTCGCGGGCACCGGCGCGCTCGGCATCGAGGCGATCTCGCGCGGCGCCAAATTCGCGCTGTTCGTCGACAACGGCGCCGAGGCCCGCGCGCTGTTGCGCAACAATGTCGAGGCGCTGGGCCTGGGCGGCGTGACAAAGGTCTATCGCCGCGACGCCACCAACCTCGGACCGGCGCATCCGGTGGAGCCGTTCTCGCTGGTGTTTCTCGATCCGCCCTACGCCAAGGGACTGGCGGACAAGGCGCTGATCTCGTTGCGCGATGGCGGCTGGCTGGCGCCGGGCGCGCTGTTGGTGGTGGAGGAAGCCAAGGCCGCGGCATTCGCGGCCCCCGAAGGTTTCGAACAGCTCGAGCGGCGGGTGTATGACGACACCGAGTTCGTGTTTTTGCGCAGTAGCTGACCACTTCCCAAACCCAGAGCTTGATGGCTTTTAGTTGAATCGGCCGACGCACGAGTTCGATCACCTCGCCCCGCTTGCGGGGAGAGGTCGGCGCTCTCCCGACGATGCCAACGGGTCGCGCGAATGCGCGCCCGATGACAGGCTCCGCATCGTTCGGAGAGCGCCGGGTGAGGGGCACTCTCCACGAGTCGAACTTGCCGAAAGAGCCCCTCACCCCAACCCTCTCCCCGCGAAGAGCGGGGCGAGGGAGAAGAGTCGGCCGCCGCTGCGCCTCCAACTCAGCCTAATCTCATCATGCTCTAGCTCGTCATGCCCCGCGAAGGCGGGGCATCCAGTATTCCGCGGCCTCACTGCAAAATTTCGAACAGCGCGGCGTACTGGATCGTCCGCCTTCGCGGACGATGACGGCGGAGCAGGTGGAAGCAACCCACCTTACCTTCGCCCGAACAGCTTCTCGATATCCGAGAGCTTCAACTCGACATAGGTCGGCCGGCCGTGATTGCATTGGCCGGAATTCGGCGTGTCTTCCATTTCGCGCAATAGCGCGTTCATTTCCTCGGGCTTGAGGCGGCGGCCGGCGCGCACCGAGCCGTGGCAGGCCATGGTGGCCGCGACGTGCATCAGCCGGCGCTCCAGCGGCAAGGCCTCGTCCCATTCCGCCATATGTTCGGCGAGATCGCGCAACAGCGCGCCGGCATTGGTCCTGCCGAGCAGCGACGGCGTCTCGCGCACCGCGACCGCGCCGGGCCCGAAGGATTCGATCGCTAGCCCGAAGGATGCCAGCTCCTCGGTGCGGGCGAGCAACTTCTCCACCGTTGCCTCGTCGAGTTCGACAATTTCCGGGATCAGCAGGATTTGCCGCTGCACGCCGTTCTTCGCCAGCGAGGCCTTCAGTCTTTCATAGACGATGCGCTCATGCGCGGCGTGTTGGTCCACGACGATGAGGCCGTCGCGGGTCTGCGACACGATGTAGGTCTCATGAATCTGCGTCCGCGCCGTACCGAGCGGGCGATCGAGCAGGTCGGCCGAAGGCTGCTCCTGAAAGCGCACGTCGGCGGTCGGTGCGCCGACATCGAACGCGGCCTGGCCGGGTTCGGCAAAGGCCGCCGCCGCCGCGCCTTCGAAGGCCGGCAATGGACCAACCGGATGGGCCTGCGAGCGCCGCCAGTCCCAATTCGTCGGGCGCGGCGCGAAGGACGGGCGAAACGAGGCGATGGCCGCGCCGTCGCTGTTGGCCGCGGTGCGCTTGCCCTCGCGGGCAAGCCCCTCTTTCAGCGCGTGCACGATCAAGGCGCGGACCAGACCGGCATTGCGGAACCGGACCTCGGTTTTGGCGGGATGCACATTGGCGTCGACCTCTTGCGGATCCGATGTCACGAACAGCGCCACGACGGGATGGCGGTCGCGCGGCAGATAGTCGGAATAGGCCGCGCGCACCGCCCCCAAAATCAGCTTGTCGCGCACCGGCCGGCCATTGACGAACAGATATTGCCCGAGCGCGTTCGCCCGCGTCAGCGAGGGTGCGGCGGCAAAGCCTTCGACCACGACGCCTTCGCGCTCGGCGCGCACCTCGATGGCGCTGCCGCGAAAATCCGCGCCCAGGATATCGCCAAGCCGGGTCAGCCGGCCGGCGGCGCCGGGCAGGGCCGCGGCCCAGGTGACGGGCGCGCGTTCCTCGCCGGCCAGCGTGAAGGCGATATCGGGCCGCGCCATCGCGAGACGGCGCACGACCTCGCGGATCGCTTCGGCTTCGGTACGGTCGGTCTTGAGAAATTTCAGCCGCGCGGGCGTTGCGTAAAAGAGATCGCTGACTTCGACGCGGGTACCTTGTGAAAGCGCCGCCGGCATGAGGGCCGATTTCACCCCGCCTTCGACGGACAGCGACCAGGCATGCGGCTCGCTTGCGTAACGCGTGATGATGCTGAGTTTAGCCACCGCGCCAATCGAGGGCAGCGCCTCGCCGCGAAACCCCAACGTGCGGATCCGCAACAGGTCCTCGTCGTCGAGCTTGGAGGTGGCATGGCGGTCGACGGCCAGCGCAAGGTCGGGCGATGGCATGCCGCTGCCATCGTCGGTGATGCCGATCCGCCGCCGCCCGCCGCCGTCGGTGAAGATGTCGATCCGGCTGGCGCCGGCGTCGATGGCGTTCTCGACCAGTTCCTTGACCACGCTCGCCGGACGCTCGACCACTTCGCCGGCGGCGATGCGGTTGACGACCTGTTCGGGGAGCTGGCGGACGGGCATGGGTTTGAACAACTCGTGGAAACGGAGGGGCAATCTAGGAGCTTTTGTGGCCCGGCGGGAGGGCGGAGGCTGCCAAACCCAGGGGATTCGGTGGCTCCCCGCTGTTCACGGCAGGCCGAAGTTCAATCGTCGAACCCGCTCGAACTCCGCTTCGCCTTGACGTCGCCGCGGCGCTTCTTGCCTTCCAGCCGGCGTTGTTTCGATCCCAGCGTCGGCCGGGTCGGCCGTCGCGGAACGGGCCGCGTCATGGCCTCGCGCAGCAGTTCGACCAGCCGGTCGATCGCGTCGGCGCGGTTGCGCTCCTGGGTACGGAAGCGCCGCGCATGAATCACGATCACGCCGTCCTTGGTCATGCGCTGGCCCGCGAGCCGGGTGAGCCGCGCCCCGGCATCGGCCGGCAGCGTTATCCGCCGGGTGTCGAAACGCAATTGCGCGGCGGTGGAGAGCTTGTTGACGTTCTGGCCGCCCGGTCCCGAGGCGCGCACAAAGGATATCTCGACGTCGTTCTCGTCGATCGTGAGGTCGCGGGAAATCCGCAGCATGGCGTCACCGAACCGAAAATGATGAACCGAAAATGATTCCTGGCGGGAATCGGGCGGCGACAGGATAGCGGTTTTGTCTGCAGCGCTGAAGGACAAGGGACGCGTCCGGGGTCCATGGCCGCAAGGGAAAAAGTGGGTCCCGGCTCTGCGGCGCACCGCCATAGCGCGTCGAAGACGCGCATGAACGCGCTTATGAGCGCTGCACCGCGTCCGGGACACGAGTCGCGGAAACGCGGCTCAGTTCGCCCTGGTCGCGGCTGCGGGCTGGGCCGCCGGCTGGGCCGCGGTCTGCAGGGCGCGGCCGACGATCACGGTGAGAAGGCCATGCCCCCACAGCCTTCGGGCGGCTTGCCTGGCGTCATCGAGGGTCACCGCGTCGACGATGGCATTGCGTCTCTCGATATAGTCGATCGGAAGATGGTCCAGTTGATATTGCAGCAGTGCCGACGCCAGCTTCGAGGAGGTATCGAGTGACAGCATCCGCGATCCCTTGAGATAGGATTTGGCCTCATCCAGTTCCTGCTGGGTCGGACCGTCCTCGGCCATGCGGCGGATTTCCTTGTTGACGGCATCGACCGTTTCGCCGGCGCGATCGGCGCGGGTTCCGGTATTGCCGACGAACATCGCGGAGTGATCCATCCATAGAAGCGAGTCGTAGACCGAATAGGCGAGCCCGCGCTTCTCACGGACTTCGTGGTAGAGCCGCGACGACAACGTTCCGCCGCCGAGAATGTGGTTGACGACATAGGCCGCCATGAAATTCGGATCGTTGCGCTTGATGCCGGGGCCGCCGAACGTCACCACGGTCTGCGGCACGTCGAGCGGAATGAATTCGCGTTGCGGCGGCCTCGCAGCTTCGATGTCGGGTACCGGTGTAAGGCTCGCTTTGGCCGGCAATCCGCCGAATGTCTGGTCGAGCAGTCTGCCGAGCGAAGCGGCGTCGATGTCGCCGACCACGGCAATCCTGAGGTTCTCCTTCGCCAGCACGCGGCGGACATATTCCTTCAAATCGGCGATCGTGATGTTTGGAACGCTTTCCAGGGTCCCGCTGGTCGGCCGGCCGTAGGGGTGGTCGCCAAAGGCAACGTCCAGGAACTTGCGGCTGGCAAGCGCGCCAGGATTGGAAGTATCGCGCTTGAGGCCGGAGAGGATCTGCGCGCGAATGCGTTCGACATCGGTGCTTTCGAAATGCGGCGACGTCAGCGACATCCGAAGCAGATCGAAGGCTTCGTCCTTGTTGTCCTTGAGCATGCGCAGCGAGCCACGGAAATTATCCCGCGTCACGCTGAAACTCAATTCGATGGCGCGGCGATCGAGGTGCTCATGAAACGTTCGGGAATCCAGATCGCCCGAGCCTTCATCAATGAGATCGGCGACCATGTTGCCGACGCCGGGCTTGTCGGCCGGGTCCTGTGCCGCGCCGCCGCTGATGCCGAATTCCATCGCCACCAGGGGCACCGTTGCGTCCTGCACGAACCAGGCCTCGATACCTCCGGGCGAAATCAGATGCTGGATCTTGGCCGCGGCGTGCGAGGGAGCCGACATCATGGCCGTCATTGCCAGGCATGCGGCGATAAGGAATCCAACGCGCCGCGCGCCAACCTTGGGGTGAATCACGACCGCTTCTCCTCGCGTTTCGGCTTGTTGTCCTTGATCAGATACCCGGTCACTGAACGTTTCTTGTCGAGCCATTTTTGCGCGGCCTCGCGGACCTGCTCGGCGGTGACCGCGCGAATGCGGTCCGGCCAGCTTCGAATGTCCTCGATGCTCAGCCCCGTGGTCAGCGCCCCGCCGTACCAGCGGGCCAGCGTGGCCTGGTTGTCCTGGGCATAGATGGCTTCGGCGATAAGCTGGGTCTTGACGCGATCGAGATCTTCGGCGCGGACCGCGTTCTGCCCGATATCCGATATCACGTCGTCGATCATCTGCTCGATTTGCGCGAACTCGACGCCGGACCTCGGTGAAACCGATATCGAGAACTGCGTCGCGTCGAGCGAGGTTCCCTGATATGCGGCGCTGGCGTTGACCGCGAGCGGCCGGTCGACCACCAGCCTGCGATAAAGATAGGAGTTGCTGCCGCCGCCCATCAGTTGCGCGAGCACGTCGAGTGCCGGATTTTCTCCGGCGGCGGCCGTGGCCGCGGACGGAACCAGATAATAGCGCCGCAAGCTGGGTTGCTCGACCCTGGCGTCGGACAGCGTCACCGTGCGCGGCGCGGCCGGCTCGGGTTCCTGGGGACGAAGGCGGCGCGCCGGTATCGCCGGCTGCGCGGCGATGGCGCCGAACGTCCGCTCCACCAAGGGGCGAACATCAGTGGCATCGACGTCGCCGGCGATCACCAGGATTGCGTTGTTCGGCGCATAGAAGCGCCGGTAGAACGCCAGCGCATCTCCGCGATCGAGCTGCTCGATTTCCTGATGCCAGCCGATTACGGGACGGCCATACGGGTGATTGAGATAAAGCGCCGCCATGATCTGCTCGGTCAGCCGCGCTTCCGGGTTGTTGGCCACCCGCATGTTGTATTCCTCGAGCACGACGTCGCGTTCCGGCAGCACGTTTTCGTCCTTGAGGATCAGGCCGGTCATGCGATCGGCCTCGAACTCCATCATCTTGCCGAGCTCCTCGCTCGGCACGCGCTGGTAATAGCCGGTGTAGTCGGTCGAGGTGAAGGCGTTCTCGTTGCCGCCGATCCGCAGCACGGTCTGGGAAAATTCGCCGGCCGGATGTTTGCTCGTGCCCTTGAACATCAGGTGTTCGAGAAAGTGCGCAAGCCCGGATTTGCCCGGCGTCTCGTCGGCCGAGCCGACCTTGTACCAGATCATCTGCGTGACGACCGGCGTGCGGTGGTCCGGGATCACCACCACCTGAAGTCCGTTGCCAAGGGTGAATGTCGCGGGAGGCGCCGAGGTGACGGTGGTCTGGGCGAGAACCCCGCTTGCGGAGATAGCGAACGCCGGGAGCAGCGCGGCGAAGAGCGAAGCGGCGGAGCGGCGTAAGGACATCATGGCCTATCTGGAAAGCCCGAACAGAAACGTTCGGGAGAAATCACGGCATCGTACAATGTGCGGCCGGCGATGAGCGTCACGAAGCCGTCGAGAGACGGACCGCGCTATCGCACGACGCTGGATGCGCTAGATTGTTGGGCCGCCGGGTTGTGATCGGGGTTCGACTCACCGCTCAGCAATCCCTTCGACTCGGGGGCGTAGGGATAATTCGGAGACGGCGTCTGATACCCGGATGGCGGCTGCGTCAGGGCTTCTCGCGTCGGCTCACTGCCGGGCGCCGCCGCTGCCGTATCGGCCTTCTTGCCGCCGAACCAATTACTGATGTTGAAGCTGTCGCTGATACTCGATGGCACGATCGCGCTAGCCCCGCCCTTGAACAAATCGCCCGGCTGGTCGTAGACAGGATCGATCCGAGCAGTGCCGTTGGTATCATTTGCATAGGCCGGACGGGTTGTGCCGGGAATCGGCGGATCCTCGGGGGGAGGAGCGATGTTGACCGGGTGAGCGGTAGCGACAACGGCGCCAGGGGCCGCGCCGGCAGCAGCAGGAGCCGCCGCGGTGGCTTCGCTGGGCGCCTGGACACGGGCCACGGGCGGCGCGTTCTTCTTCTTGGCCGCGATCGCGGCCTTGCGCTGGCGTTCGTCTGGATCCTTCGGCCAGTTCGCAACCTTCACACCGTCGGTCGAGGCGGCCGGCGGCGGCAAATCGAGCTTCGGAGGCACCACCAGCGGAGATCGCTCGCGATAGTCGATCCCGCGGTTGTCCATGTTGGTGCCGCGAATCGCGGACTTGAAGCTGTCGACGATTTTTTCCGTGATGGTTCTATCGTCGGGTTGGTCGTCGCCCGCGCGCGCGGCCCCGGCCGTCATGACCAGACTGATGCCCAACGGAACGACAGCGAGCCGCAGGGCACGCATCGTCGCGCTCGACGAACTCCGTACAATACAACCGCTCGCTTTGGTCTGGCGCATCGCGATTTTCCTGTCCAAAATTTCCCGCGGCCCACCGATTTAGGCGCACAATCCAACACACCCGCAAGCCCTAGCTCAGAGGGTTCGTATCTGCCGGGATCAGGGCGCTTTTGCGGCGGGTACCCCGTGGAATGAATCATACAACAGGGCCGCAACTCCGGCAACAATTGCCACGTCGGCAAGGTTAAACACGTACCAATTGAAGGTATTTTCGCCAATCTGGACGTGGAAAAGGGCAAAATCGACGACCGCGCCATAGGCGAAGCGGTCAATGGCGTTGCCGACGGCCCCGCCGATGATCAGGCCGAGCGCAATGGTCGCGATCAGGGTACGCGACCGCGCCATCCAGATCGCCAGTATGACTACGGCCACGGCCTTGATCGCGAGCAGGATCGCCTGGCCCGCCGCGCTTTCGTTCTGAAACCAGCCGTAGCTGATCCCCGTGTTCCAGGCCAGCACCAGATCGAAGAACGGCGTCACCTTCACCGCGCCGCGGTGGCCGATGTCCAACACCCGCAGCAGCCAGAGTTTGGAAGCCTGATCGAGTGCAAGCACGGCGACGGCCGCGATGACGCCGGGGCGGAGGTAAGCGGTCAAACCATCACCCTCAGCGCCTTCCATTCGCGCAGCGCCTGGGCGTCGCGCGGCGACACATCGGGATATTCGGGGTCTTCGCCCACGCTCGGCAGTATCTTCCACGACCGCGCGCATTTGGCGCCCGCGGCTTTCTCGACCACGACTGCGACGCCGGGCACGTTGTCCAGACGGAAGGCGCCCGAAGGGGCCTCGCCCTCTCTCACCTCATAGTTCGAGGTGATGCAGACTTCGGCGAGGTCGACGTCGAACAGCGTCGCCAAAATTGCCTTGTCCGAAACATAGATAATCGGCGAGGCCTCGAGCGAGGAGCCGATCCGTTTCGCCGCGCGCTCGACTTCCAGCGCGCCGGTCACGACGCGGCGGACATCGCGAATGGTTTCCCATTTTGCCGCCAGCGCGTCGTCGCGAAACGCGTCGATTCCATCCGGAAACAGCGTGAGATGCACCGACGGCTCCGCGTCGGGCTTATAGAGCCGCCAGGCTTCCTCGCAGGTGAAGCTGAGCACCGGTGCAAACCATTTCAGGATCGCATCGCAGATCCGGTCGATCGTGGTCAGCGCGGCCTTGCGCGTCAGCGACGACGGCGGGTCGCAGTACAGCGCATCCTTGCGGATATCGAAATAGAATGCCGACAGGTCGGTGTTCATGAACGCCGCCAGCGTTGCCACCACCGTCTTGTAGTCAAAATCGGCATAGGCCTTGCGCACGATCGCATCGACTTCGGACAGGCGATGCAGCATCAGGCGCTCGAGTTCCGGCATGTCGGCGCGATCGACCTCGTCGCCGGGCTTCAGATGCGCCAGCGTGCCGAGCATCCAGCGGATCGAGTTGCGCAGCTTGCGATAGGTCTCGATGGTGTTTTTGAGGATTTCCGGACCGATACGCTGGTCGTCGGCATAATCGGTCGCGCAGACCCACAGCCGCAGGATATCGGCGCCGGATTGCGCCATGACTTTTTGCGGCTCGACGGTGTTGCCGAGCGACTTCGACATCTTGCGGCCGTTCTCGTCCAGCGTGAAACCGTGCGTCAACACGACGTCATAGGGCGCGCGGCCGCGGGTGCCGCAGCTCTCCAAGAGCGAGGAATGAAACCAGCCGCGGTGCTGGTCCGAACCCTCCAGATACATCACGGTGTCGGCGCCGCCATCGACCTTGCGCTTGATGCCGGCAAGGCCGGGGAAGTGCACGGGGTCTTCCAGCACGAAGGCGTGGGTCGAGCCGGAATCGAACCAGACGTCGCAGATGTCGTCGATCTTCTTCCAGTCCTCGTTGGCAAGCGGCCCCAGGAAGCGCTCGCGGGCGCCGTCCATGTACCAGGCATCGGCGCCTTCCCGCTCGAAGGCATCCGCGATGCGCTTGTTGACGGCGTCGTCTTGGAGGATTTCAGCGGAGCCATCGGCTTTTTCGCGGACGAACACCGCGATCGGCACGCCCCAGGCGCGCTGCCGCGAGATCACCCAGTCCGGACGGCCCGCGATCATGCCGTTGATGCGGTTCTGTCCCGCGGGCGGCACCCATTGGGTGACGGAGATCGCGTGCAGCGCGCGGGCGCGCAGCGTGTCGCCGGATTTGGCCTTGCCATGGTCTGCGATGTCTTTATCCATCGCAATGAACCATTGCGGCGTGTTGCGGAAGATCACCGGCTTCTTCGAGCGCCAGGAATGTGGATATTGATGCTTGAGCCGGCCGCGCGCCAAGAGCATGCCGGCGTCGACCAGCGCCTTGATCACGGCCTCGTTGGCATCGCCCTTTTCGCCCTTGTCGTTGATGACGCGTTTTCCGGTGAAGCCGGGGGCGTGATCGGTGAACGCGCCGTTCTCGTCGACGGTGTAGGGGATGGTGGTGGAGATGCCGCGCCTCTCAAGACGTGAGGCATTCGCCATCCATACATCAAAATCTTCGCGGCCGTGGCCCGGCGCGGTGTGCACGAAGCCGGTTCCGGTGTCGTCGGTGACGTGATCGCCGGCAAGCAGCGGGACGCGAAACCCATAACCGGTGAGACCTAGAGAACCATCCGACATTGACCCCGAAAGCAGAGAGCCTGACGGTACGAAATCCAGCAGCGGATGTGAACATTCAGCCGACGAAAGCATATCCGTAGTCACATCGCATTCGCGCACCCAAGTATTGACTCGGGCTTGTTTGAAAACGCCGTCCGCGAGTTTGTCGGCTAATACTAGGAGATCTCCGGTTTTTGCCCAGTTGTCGTGGGCTGCCTCAGTCACTCTGTAGAGGCCATAGCGGATCTTTGACGAGAAGCTAATCGCGCGATTGCCTGGCAGTGTCCATGGCGTTGTGGTCCAAATGACGATTGAAGCTTTCTCGGCGGCTAAGTCTCGCATTACGGGCACTTCCGCATCATCACGCAAACGCCTGGCCTGAGGACCGAGCTGCATGGCTGTGACCGGAAACTTCACCCACACCGTATCGCTGGTGTAATCCTCGTACTCGACCTCGGCTTCCGCCAGCGCGGTCTTCTCCACCACGCTCCACATCACGGGCTTGGAGCCGCGGTACAGGGTGCCGTTGGCGGCGAATTTCATCAGTTCGCGCGCGATCTGCGCCTCGGCGAAATAATCCATGGTGGCGTAGGGATGATCCCAGTCGCCGATGATGCCGAGCCGCTTGAATTCCTCGCGCTGCACGTTGAGCCAGTGCGTGGCGTAGGCGCGGCACTCTTTTCGGAACGCCACCATCGCCGCGGAATCGCGAAAATCCGGCTTCTGCTTGCCCTTGGAGCGGTAATTCTCTTCCTCGATCTTCCATTCGATCGGCAACCCGTGGCAGTCCCAGCCCGGCACGTAATTGGAATCGAAGCCGAGCATCTGCTGGCTCTTCGTCACCACGTCCTTGAGGATCTTGTTGAGCGCGTGCCCGATATGGATGTTGCCGTTGGCATAGGGCGGGCCGTCATGCAGCACGAATTTCGGCCGCCCGGCGGAGCCTTTGCGCAAGCGCTCGTAGAGGCCGATCTCGTTCCAATTTTTGAGGATTTCCGGCTCGCGCTGCGGCAGGCCGGCGCGCATCGGGAATTCCGTCTGCGGCAGGAACAGGGTTTTGGAATAGTCTGTGGCGTCGGACTTTTGCGGCTTTTCGGACATGAATGCTCTGTTTGGCTCAAAGGGCGCGAGATACGCGATCGATCGCGGGGATGGACGAAAATCCCGGTCTTGCGCCGAGCCGAAGCTCAGGCGGAAGCCGGGCCGCTAATGCTGATGGTGCGCCGCGCAAACATGGGGTTTCCATAGCAGCCGGCAGGCGAAATCGCAAAGCCCTGCCAAGCGGGGCTGCGACATCAGGAAGGCGGCTAACCGATCGTCCCGAGCCTGGGGAAGGCGCCGGGCGCGGCCGCCAGCTGGGCGCGGGCGCGGGCGCTGTCGTCGTCCATCTGGCGGATCAGCGCCTCGATGCTGTCGAACTTCAATTCATCGCGAATGAAGCCGATGAAGGCGACGTCCAGGCTTTTTCCGTAGAGGTCACCCTTGAAATCGAACAGGAAGACTTCCAGCAGCGGCGCGCCATTGTCGAAGGTCGGGCGGCGACCGAAACTGGCGACGCCATCGATGCGCACCTGGTCCTTTCCGGCACCCTGGCCGACCCGCACCGCATAGATGCCGTGCTTCAACCCGCAATTCCTGTCGAGGCGGATATTGGCGGTGGGATAGCCGAGGTCTCGCCCGCGTTTCTCGCCATGGATCACCTCGCCGGTAACGAACCACGGCCCCCCCAGCATCGCGGTGGCGTCCTCGATCTGCCCCTCGGCGAGCGCCATGCGGATCGCCGAGGAGGAGACCGGCCGTTCGGCGATGTCGACATGGGACTGCACGTCCACTTCGATGCCAAGCCGGGGCGCTTCGGCTACCAACAGGCTCGGCGAGCCGACCCGGCCCTTGCCGAAATGAAAGTCGTAGCCGACCGCGATGCCGCTGATCCCGAGCCGTTCGATGAGATCATGGTGAATGAAATCTTGCGCCGTGGTCCCGGCGCGGCGTTTGTCGAATGTCATCACCACGGCGCCCGCGAGCCCGGTCCCGGCCAATAGCCGCAGCTTTCCCGCCTCGTCGGTGAGCCGGAATTGGGGGGTGTGCGGGCTGAAGAAGCTGCGTGGATGTGGTTCGAAGGTCACCGCCAGCGCAGGCCTGCCATGCGAGCGTCCCATCTGGAGGGCCGCATCAATAACGGCGCGGTGGCCGAGATGGACGCCGTCGAAATTACCCATCGCAACCACCATTCCCCTGGGGATCGCGGCCGTAGGAGTAGAATCGCGGATCACGGTAAAGTCAGACGCCATTTCAGGAATTCTTCAACTTGATCGGTGGGCGCGGGACGGTGACGCGGGGGCCCTAATGAAGTCAAGCCGGACCCGATCCGTGTCCCCACGGCCGGCAGGCCGGTTTTCCGGCGGCGGTCGGTTAACGGGCTGTTTAATGGCTGATGGTAGTGCTTGAGTTGGACTGCGGGGGCGCCTTTGGCCCCGGGCAGGCTGACAGATGGTTTCGCGGGTGTTGCGCGGGGGATTGAAGATGGCGGTTGATTTGTCGATGTCGGTTCTGGTGGTGGATGACTACAACACCATGATTCGCATCATCAGAAATCTCCTCAAGCAGCTTGGCTTCGAGAATATCGACGACGCCAGCGACGGATCGGCGGCGCTGAACAAGATGCGCGGCAAGAAGTATGGGCTGGTGATCTCCGACTGGAACATGGAGCCGATGACCGGCTATGACCTGCTCCGGGAGGTCCGGGCCGACCCCAATCTCGCCACCACGCCGTTCATCATGATCACCGCCGAATCCAAGACCGAGAACGTGATCGCCGCCAAGAAGGCCGGCGTGAACAACTACATCGTCAAGCCCTTCAATGCGGCCACGCTGAAGACCAAGATCGAGGCGGTATTCCCGGACATGGCGAGCGCGTAAGGGACGCTCTCGTGTCCCGGACGCGGTGCAGCGTGCAACGCTGCTCCGCAGAGCCGGGACCTACCTCTTCAAGATAGATGGATCCCGGATCGGCAGCGCACCGCGCCGCCAAGAGCGCCGCGCTGCGCAGCATCCGGGAAACGACGTCCTACCACCGCAGTTCCCGCGTCAGGGCCCGTGGCGGATGGCCGAACAGCTCCCTGACCGAGGCGGGGTCCAGCTGATCGATGCCTTCGAAGTCCTCGGCGTGGATGCCCCGGGTCACGAACAGGCAATCGATCCCGAAGCCGTGGGCGCCGGCCAGATCCGTTCGCACCGAATCCCCGATCGCAAGAACGCGGCTGAGCTGAACCGTCTGGCCGCGGCGCGCGGCGGCCAGCGCGATGGCGCGCTCATAGATCGGCCGGTGCGGCTTGCCGTAGAAGATCACCTCGCCGCCGAGTTCGAGATAGAGTTCGGCGATCGCGCCCGCGCAATAGATCAGACGGTCGCCGCGTTCGACGACGATGTCCGGATTGGCGCAGACCAGCGTCAGCTTGCGCTCGCGCGCCTGCAACATCATCGCGCGATAATTTTCGGCCAATTCGGTTTCATCGTCGAACAGGCCGGTGCAGACGATGTAATCGGCCTGCTCCAGCGGCGCGATTACCGGATCAAGTCCGCGATAGATCGAATTGTCGCGCTCCGGGCCGAGCCAGAACATTTTCTGGCCGGGATGGTCGGCGACGAAATGCCGGGTGAGGTCGCCTGAACTGACGATGGCGTCATAGGTCTCGTCCGCGACGCCGAGCTTGCGCAACTGCCGCTGCACCGAATCCGCCGGCCGCGGCGCGTTGGTAATGAGGATCACGGTGCCGCCTTGCGCGCGGAAGCTGTGCAGGGCTTCGCAGGCTTCGGGGAACGCGACCAGACCGTTGTGGACCACGCCCCAGATGTCGCTGAGCAGCACATCCACGCCGCCGACGAGGTCGCGCAGCCTCTCGGCAAACTTCAGCGTCGTCATGGCCTGGCTTGCCGGTCAGCCCGGACCGGCGGCGCGCCGCGCCAGCGCGGCGTTGCCGGTCGCCCGCGGCGTGGCGATCGCCGGGCCATCGACGGCAGCCGGTTTGTCGGAGCCATTGGATGGGCCATTGGATGAGCCATTGGATTCTTGCGCCTTGCTCGGGGAAGTCCCGCCGGTAGCAGATGCCCCCTCGGGCCGCAACGGCCGGGGCGGCGCAAACAGAAAGCCCTGACCGAACCGCACGTCGTAATCGAGCAGATCGACGACGGCGCGCTCGCCTTCGATCCGTTCGGCGATCAGATCGATGCCGAAGCGGCCGAGCAGATCCGACAGGTCCGAGGGGTGAATGTCCGATGTCGAGGACCGCCTGGGGTCGAGCAGCAGTGTGGCGGGCACCTTGATGAAGCGGACGCCGCGGTCGGCCAATTCGCGCGGCTCGATCCGCAGGTCGGTGACGTGATCGATCGAGAAACGGTAGCCGCGCTGCGCCAGAGCCGCGAGATGTTCGCTCTCCGCCGGGCCGAGATTGCGAAACGTCGCCTGCTTGAACTCGAGCACGAATGACGGCGCCAGCGCGCGATTGGCTTCGAGGAAATCCAGGCATTGCGCGAAGGTGGCTGGATTGGCAAGCGTCGCGGCGGCCACGTTGCAGAACACCCCGACATCCTTGTTGCGCACCGTCAGCCGGCGCAGCACCTGCACGCAGCGGAGCATCACCATGTGGTCGATCCGGCCGATCAGCCCGGCGGCTTCCGCGATCCCGATGAAATCTTCGGCTGCCAGAACCCGATCATTCTCGTCACGCAGCCGCGTCACCGCTTCGTAGAAGCGTACCTTGCGCTGCGGCAAGCTCACCATCGGCTGCAGATAGATGTCGAGCCGGTTTTCCTCGACCGCGGCTTTCAGCGAGTTGAGGACTTGCGCCTCGCTGCGGGAAGGCGCGGGTTTCTCGGTGGCGACAGCGGAAGCCGTGGCGACAACGGAAGGCGCCACCGCTTCCGCCGCCACGTTGGCGCCCTCCGCGGGGAACGGCAGTTCCTTCGGCGGCTCATTCGCCGGCTTGCCGGGTGGCGGGGCGGGCGGCGCGCCCGCGGACAGCATGTCGTCATGGCTTGCGACGGAAACCGCAAGCTGCCTGACCAGCACGCCGAGTTCGCCGATCTCGCCGACCACAGCCTGAATGCGCTCCGCACCCGCGGAATTGGCCGACGCGACGCGGCCTTCAACCGCGGCGAGACGGCGGCCGAATTCGGCGACCTGGCGCGCAAGATCGGCCGTGCCGCGCGACAAATCCGCGATCTGGCTGCCGACGTCGGTGCGGTCGCGCAGCCGCATCGACACGGCGTTGTAGAGGATCAGGAAGGTCAGCGCGGTGAGCGCGACGATCGCGGATTCCGATGCGGTAAGACCTGCAACAGAGTAAAGGATCAGGCCGAGGGATGCTGCGACCAGCACCATGCAAATGGCAATAAAGATCGTGGAAATGCGGATCATTTAACGCGAACGTCCCCCAGAACCGGTGCCTGCTTTCGCTGCGCAGGCGTCCGATCCTATCACCATTGCTGATTCGGCGGACGAATCTTCTTGTTTTTCGTCCACCGGGAACCGCGCGCCGGCTACGGCTGCCGTTGTGCCCCCTCTCTCCCCGCTGTTGCGGGGAGAGGTTGGAAATCTACGCCACCGCGCGGATCACCTTGGCGACCTTCTCGACGATCTCGCCGATCTGGTCGTCGTTGACGATGAGGGGCGGGGTCAGCGCCAGGGTATCGCCGGCGACACGCAGCATCAGGTCATTGTCGTGGAACGCGCTGTTCAGCCCGTCGAAGCCGCGCTTGCCCGGCAGGTCAGGGCGCGAGGCGAGGTCGATCCCGGCGGTCAGTCCGACGGTGCGGATGTCCACCACGTTCGGCTCATTTTTCAGCGACATCACGGCGTCGGCGAATTTCGGCTCGAGCGCGCGGGCACGCTCGAACAGCTTTTCGTCGCGGTAGATATCGAGGGTGGCAAGGCCCGCGGCGCAGGCCAGCGGATGGGCCGAATAGGTATAGCCATGGGTCAGTTCGACGACATGCTCCGGGCCGGTCATGAAGGCGTCGTGGATGGTATCGCGCACCACGACCCCTCCCATCGGGGCGGCGCCGTTGGTGACGCCCTTGGCAAAGCTGATCATGTCCGGCAGCACGCCGTAACGCTCCGCCGCGAAGGCAAAGCCCAGTCGGCCAAAGCCGGTGATGACCTCGTCGAAAATGAGCAGAATGCCGTGCTTCTGGGTGATCTCGCGCAGCCGCTTGAGATAGCCCTTGGGCGCCGGGAGCACGCCGGTCGATCCGGCCATCGGTTCGACGATGACGGCGGCAATGGTGTTTGAGCCGTGCAGGTTGACCAGGCGCTCCAGCTCCTCGGCAAAATGCGCGCCGTATTCCGGCTCGCCCTTGGTGAAAGCCTGCTTCTCGCGGTCATAGGTGTGGGACAGATGGTCGACGCCGGCGAGCAGCGTTCCAAACAGCCTGCGGTTGTTGACGATGCCGCCGACGGAGGTGCCGCCGAAGCCGACGCCGTGATAACCGCGCTCGCGGCCGATCAGTCGGGTGCGGCTGCCCTGGCCGGCAACCTGGTGGTAGGCCAGCGCGATCTTGAGCGCGGTGTCGACGGCTTCCGATCCGGAATTGCAAAAGAACACATGATCGAGGCCGGCGGGCGCCAGTGCGGCGACCCGGCTGGCGAGCTCGAAAGCCTGCGGGATGCCGAACTGGAACGGCGGCGCATAGTCCATCGCCGCGGCCTGCTTGGCGATGGCCTCGGAAACCTGCACGCGGCCGTGACCCGCATTGGTGCACCACATGCCGGCGGCGGCATCGATGATTTTGCGGCCGTCGACCGTGATGTAATGCATGTCCTTGGCGCCGGCGAGCAGCCGTGGCGCCTTCTTGAAGGCCCGGTTGGCGGTGAATGGCATCCAGTATGCGGCAAGGTCGTTGGGCACATTGACGGCGGCGGGGCGTGGGCTCTTGTCCAGCATGGGAGGCCTCTTCAAGTTTTGGGGCGTGGCGACTGTCCCGCAAGCTATCAGCTTCGTCGCGGGACTGGAACGCCAGAAGGTGGACTATTTCCGCTCAATCGGGCGGTTTCAGGACGAGCCGCGGCACCTGTCCAGGTTCACCTCGAAGTTCACAGATCGGCGGCGCCGATCCAGAACACTTCGCCCTCGGAATCCTCGGTGTCGAGCCAGAGAAAATCGGTCTCTGGATAGGCCGCCTCAAGCGCGGGCCGGCAGCGGCCGATCTCGCACAATAACCCGCCTTCGGGCGTCAAATGCCGCCCGGCCTCGTTCAGAATGCGCCTGACGACGTCGAGCCCGTCGGCGCCGCCGTCGAAGGCGAGCTTCGGCTCCGCGCGGCACTCGCGCGGCAGTCCGGCCATGCCTTCCGCATCGACATAGGGCGGGTTGGAGATGATCAGGTCGTAGCGCTTGTCGCCGATCGGCCCAAACAGGTCGCCGCGGCGCAACATCACCCGGTCTTGAAGGCCGAAATCGGCAACGTTGCGGGCGGCGACCTCAAGCGCGTCCTTGGAGATATCGACTGCGTCGATCCGGGCGTTCGGAAAGGCACGGCTGGCAAGAATGGCAAGGCAGCCGGAGCCGGTGCAGAGGTCGAGCACGTTTTCCACCGCTGCCGGATCGTCGATCAGCGCGCCGCCTTCGTCACTCTCGCCGCCGAAATGAGAATCCAGCAACTCGCCGATCAAGGAACGCGGCACGATCACGCGCTCGTCGACATAGAAGGGCAGGCCGCGCATGTAGATCTTGTTGACGAGGTAGGCGGCCGGTTTTCGCGAAGAGACGCGGCGGGCGATCAATTCGAGGATTGATTTGGCCTCGCCCGCGGTGACCCGCGCGGTCGCAAACGCCTCGAACTGGTCGGGGTGAAGATGCAGCGCCTCGCAAACCAGGAATGCCGCCTCCGCCACCGGATCGGGCGTGCCATGGGCGAAGGTCAGTTTGGCCTCGACGAAGCGGCTCACCGCGTAGCGGACGAAATCGAGCAGCGTCACCAGCTCGCCGGATGACACTTTCGGAAATTTCGGCGCGGCGCGGGGGCGCTTTGCTTTGGCTTTGGCGCGCTTCGCCATCAGGATTTGGTCCAGCGCGCCGCGGCGTCGTCGTCGTGATGGCGCGCATCGACCCAGTTGGTCCCACCGGGACTTTCCTCACGCTTCCAGAACGGCGCGTTGGCCTTCAGATAGTCCATCAGGAACTCCGCGGCCTGAAACGCCGCCTGCCGATGCTCCGATGCGGTCAGGACCAGCACGAT
Source organism: uncultured Alphaproteobacteria bacterium (assembly GCA_963753875.1). Taxonomy (GTDB): domain Bacteria; phylum Pseudomonadota; class Alphaproteobacteria; order Rhizobiales; family Xanthobacteraceae; genus Bradyrhizobium. The sequence goes on from CAVWDY010000013.1 coordinate 118,737, forward strand.
ATTTTCGCCGGGAACGATGCGGCCGACGCGGTGAACGATGCTCACACCGGTCAGCGGCCAGCGCGACATCGCGGTGTCGGCGTGGCGCGCGATTTCGGCTTCCGCCATGCCGGGATAGTGTTCGAGCGTCAATGCCGCGATGGTCTCACCGCCTTCGCTGCCCCGGCAAATCCCGCTGAAACTCACGACCGCGCCGATATCGGTGTGTCCTTTCGTCAGCGCCGATATCTCGCGGGCGACGTCGAAATCGGCTTCCTGGATACGGATGGTCACATTGGCGGTCATGAGAGTATCGCGACGCTTTGAAATGAATTAGCCGCCGGTCATCGGCGGGAAGAAGGCAATCTCGCGGGCGCCGGCGATGACGGCATCTGATTTGACATGGGCGTGGTCGATCGCGGCACGGACCACCCGCGGCGTCTCGAAGGCATGGGCGTAAGTCTCGCCGCGCTTGGCCAGCCACGCCATCAGGTCCTCGACGGTTCGAACGCCAGGCGGCGGTTCAATTGTTTCCTCCGACTTGCCGACCCGTTCGCGCACCCAGGCGAAATATTTGAGCTTCATGCCTCATCCTCCTTGATGAGGTGATGGATGCCGGCGCGAAAATAATCCCAGCCGGTGTAGATCGTGAAGATCGCCGACATCCAGAGCAGGACGATGCCGATCAGGGTGGTCGAGGGGATAATCTGCTCGCCGGCTTCGCCGGCGATCAGAAAGCCGATCGCAACCAATTGAATGGTGGTCTTCCACTTCGCAAGTTTCGTCACGGGCACGCTGACGCGGAGACCAGCGAGATATTCGCGCAGGCCCGACACCAGGATTTCGCGGCACAAAATGACGATGGCGGCCCACAGCGTCCAGCCATGGATGCTGTTGTCCGCCGCCAGAATCAAGAGGCAGGACGCGACCAGGAGCTTGTCGGCGATCGGGTCGAGCATCCGGCCGAAGGCGGATTGCTGGTCCCAGATTCGCGCATAATAGCCATCGAGATAGTCGGTAACGCCTGCGGCGATGAACACGGCCAGCGCCAGCCAGCGCAGCCACATCGGGCCGTCCAGGATGGATTCCCAGAACACGCAGCCGACCACCACCGGGATGGCGGCGATGCGGGCATAGGTCAGGATATTCGGGAGGGACAGGGTTTTGGCCTGTCCCCGGGTTGTGGCGATGTTCATCCGCCTTACCAATACCGCTGAAGCATGAAGGTCAACCGTGCGACGCACATGATCTGTTGGAGACGACGCCCGGATGAATAGAAACCCAACTTTACCCCGACTCGGCGTGGAAAAACTCGAAAATCTTGCGGGCGCTTTCCGCGCTGACGCCCCGAACCTTGCCGAGATCGGCGATCGAGGCCCGCTCGATCTCCTTCAGGGTTCCGAAATGGTGCAGCAAGGCACGTTTGCGTGAGGGGCCGATGCCGGGAATTTCCTGCAATCCGGCTTCGCGGATGTCCTTTTTGCGCAGCTTGCGATGCGAGCCAATGACAAAACGATGGGCCTCGTCGCGCAGCCGCTGGATGAAGTACAGCACCGGGTCGCGCGGCTCGAGCTTGATGGCCTCGCGGTCCGGCATGAACAGGGTTTCGCGGCCGGCGTCGCGGTCCGGTCCCTTTGCGACGGCCAGCAGCGCGACCTGGCTCAATCCAAGCCCCTCGAAAATCTCCCGCGCCGCGTTGAGCTGGCCGCGACCGCCATCGATAATGACGAGGTCGGGCCATTGTGGAAACGAATCGTCGTCGGGCCGGGGTTTGGCTGCGTCGCCCTCGGCCGCGGGTGTCGTTAGCCGCTTGAAGCGCCGCTGCAGAACCTCGCGCATCATCGCGTAATCGTCGCCGGGCGTCAGCCCTTCGGACTTGATGTTGAACTTGCGATACTGGTTTTTGATGAAGCCGTCCGGGCCTGCCACGATCATGGCGCCGACCGCGTTGGTGCCCTGGATGTGGCTGTTGTCGTAGACCTCGATCCGCTTCAGTGGATGCGACAGCCCGAGCGTGGTGACGAGGCCGGCCAGCAGCCGGCCTTGCGTCGCGGTATCGGCGAGCTTGCGCCCCAAGGCTTCCCGCGCATTGGTCAGTGCGTGCGCGATCAGTTCCTTCTTTTCGCCGCGCCGGGGGGTTGCGACTTCGACCTTGAAGCCGGCCTTGATGGACAGCGCATCGGCCATCAGCTCGCTTTCCTCGATCCCATGCGACAGCAGGATGAGTTTTGGCGGCGGCTTGTCGTCGTAGAACTGCGCGAGGAACGAGGCCAGCACCTCCTCCGGCGTGAACGATTTTTCCGCGCGCGGAAAATAGGCGCGGTTGCCCCAGTTCTGCCCGGTGCGAAAGAAGAACACCTCGACGCAGGAATATCCGCCTTCCTGGTGGATGGCGAATACGTCGGCTTCCTCGACGGTGCGCGGATTGATGCCCTGCTGCGACTGGATCGCCGACAGCGCGGCGAGACGGTCGCGGTAAAGGGCGGCGGTCTCAAATTCGAGCTCGGCGGAAGCCTTTTCCATCTCGGTTGCGAGTTCCTGCTTCACGAGGCGGCTGCGGCCGGACAGGAAATCCTTGGCTTCGCGCACCAGCTCCGTATAGCCGGGAAAATCGATCTCGTGGGTGCAGGGCCCCGAGCAGCGGCGGATCTGGTAGAGCAGGCAGGGCCGGGTGCGGCTTTCGAAAAACGCGTCGGTGCAGGAGCGCATCAGGAAGGCGCGTTGCAGCGCCGTGATGGTGCGATTGACCGCGCCCGCGGACGCGAACGGTCCGAAATACTGCCCGGTCCGGGTTTGGGCGCCGCGGTGCTTGAGGATCTGCGGCGCCCAATGATCGCCCGTGATCAGAATATAGGGAAACGACTTGTCGTCGCGCAGTTGCACGTTGAAGCGCGGACGCAATTGCTTGATCAGGTTGGCCTCGAGCAAGAGCGCTTCGGTCTCGGTCGTGGTCGAGATGATCTCGACCGAAACCGTTGTCGCGATCATGCGCAGGATGCGCGCCGGCTGGGGCGCGGTCACCCTTGCATAGGAGGAAAGCCGCTTGCGGACATTCTTCGCCTTGCCGACATAGAGCACGTCGCTGGCCGCATTCAACATGCGATAGACGCCGGGCGAGGTCGGCGCGAGGCGCACCGCGTTTTCGATCGCGGCGTGGCCGATCGCAAGCGGGCCCTCGCCAACCGCTTCGCCGCTTTCCTCGGCAACCTCCGGCAGCCGTGCCTCGTCGTCCTCCTCGGCGTTGACGGTGGCCGGGTCGACATCATCGGCGGCCAAGTCTTGAGCGCTAAGGTCTTGAGCGCTAAGGTCTTGAGCGCCAAGGTCTTGCGGCGGCAAGTCGGCTTGCTGGCCGGCCGGCTCGGAACCGGGCCGTGCCTTGCGGAGGCCCGGTGCCTCCGGGCTATCGGTAGAATCGTGATCCATGACCCTAAACTTAAGCGCCGATGCCGGCCATCGCCAGCGCCGCGCGGGGAAATGCGCGTAACGCTTTCTTAACAATGCTGAGCGGCGGTAACCGCCCTTAACAAGCCTTTAACTTAAAAGTCTCGATAAATCTCATCGGTAAAAATTGGAATTCCGTAACCATGCCGGTCCACGTCATCGCACGTCTTGGGGCGTGCAAAACGAACGACCGCGGCAGATGTGTTGGGGAGAGTGAGAGATGAGCAGGATCGTTCTGGGCGCGGCGGCGTTGATCACCTTGGGTTCGACAGCCTCGGTACAGGCCGCCGACCTTCCCTACGGATCGCGCGCTCCCTACACCGTCAACCAGCCACTCAATATCTATAGCTGGGCCGGTCCCTATCTCGGCGGCAATATCGGCTGGGACTGGGGTTCCGTCGACAACAATCCGACCAAGCCCTCGGGTTTCGTGGGCGGGGTGCAGGCCGGCTATAACTGGCAAACGGGTCCGTGGGTGTTCGGCATCGAAGGCGACATCGAGGCCACCGGCGCCTCCGATACCTTCGCCCCGTGGAAGTTCTCCAATCCGTGGTTCGGCACGGTGCGCGGCCGGGCCGGCTATGCGCTCAACAACATCCTGTTCTACGGCACCGCGGGTCTGGCGTTCGGCGAATTGAAAGGCGAGACGTTCGGCCTGACCGAGACCCATACCAATGCCGGCTGGACCGTCGGGCTCGGCGCCGAATTCGGTCTTGCGCAAAACTGGAGTGCGAAGCTCGAATATCTCTATGTGGATCTCAACGACAGCAACTTCACCATCACCGGCGCCCAAAACGGCTACCGCTTCGGATTGGCTCGCGCCGGCGTGAACTATCACTTCTGAGAGCAACAAGAAAATACCGGACGCAAACTCCCGGCCGCGGCGCGGCCGGGATTTTTTTGCGCCCGCCGGACGGCGTGCTTCGGGCATGACCCCTCGGGCTCGGACCCGACGGCCTGCTTTTCGGAAAACCGGTATCTACTCTTTGGATCATGCCCTAGAATTGCGGGGACATGCAGCCGGGACAACCAAGTCTAACCGCGTTGGGCGCTGCTCGCTTGCGCGCGGCACATCAAGTGCTGGACCGCGCATCGATCCTCGTCGACCCGCTCGCCGCGCGCATTCTCGGCACTGACAACGAGGCTTTGCTTGATCATGCGGATGCGCATCCGTTGGGTCCGCGGATCCGCTGGTTCATCGCGGCGCGCTCGCGCATTGCCGAGGACGCGTTGAACGTCGCGGTCGAAAAGGGCACGCGCCAGCTTGTCGTGCTTGGAGCCGGGCTCGATACGCTCGCCTATCGTACCGACCTCGCCGGACGTCTGCGGATATTCGAGGTCGATCATCCCGCAACGCAGGCGTGGAAGCGCGGCAAGCTCAGCGCTGCGGCGATTGCCGTGCCTGATACGCTTACATTCGTTCCAGTTGATTTCGAACGGCAAACGCTGACGGACGCGCTTGGCGCTGCAGGTTTCGATCATGACGCGCGAACCTTCTGTAGCTGGCTCGGCGTCGTGCCCTATCTCACCGAACAAGCCGTCTTCTCGACGCTTGCGCTGATTGCCGGCCTGCCCGGCGGTGGTGAAGTGGTGTTCGACTACGTCAATCCGGCGGCTTCGATCGCTCCGGCCGGTCGGATCACGCACCAGGCGCTTGCCGAACGGGTTGCAGCTCTTGGCGAGCGGATCCAGAGCTATTTCGATACGGAGCGCCTGCGCGCCGAATTGCGCGCGATCGGCTTTGGTCATGTCGATGATACCGGGCCGGAGCGCCTCGCCGCGCGCTTCTTCCCGGAAGCGGAACGATCGGCGCCCACCAGGGGCGGCCACATCATGCACGCTGCGGCAATCTGAGCCGCAAGGCCAACCAGGGCCTTGATTCACACGCGAGAATTCATTCCGTTTCGGCGTGAACCTTTAGCTCACGATGAAATCACCAGATTGACCGCCTTGGGGCCTTTGCCCTTCTTGTCCGGCTCGACCTCGAATGTGATGCGCTGTCCTTCGGTCAGATCCTTCAACCCCGCCCGCTCCACCGCCGTGATGTGGACGAAAACATCGCGGCCGCCGTCATCGGGCTTGATGAAGCCATAGCCGCGTTCTCCGTTGAAGAACTTGACCGTTCCAGTCATGGCCATCGGGAAACTCCTCCCCCGCATTGCTCCGCCGCTACGCCCCCGCGTATCGGCCGACCGGACATTCGCTGCCGGAAAGCTTGGCCATCCGGGCGGATCCGGTGATGAGCTTCGACCCGCCTTTAAAATATCTGAGGCCTTGGCACTCCGCCGCTACCATTCGCGGAAGCGGAACGTAAAGCCGATCCTAATGGGCATGAGCATAATACGGTTCCCGGCAAATTGCCTATCGGACTTTTCAAGGGCGCTGCCTGGGCCGGACCTGTCTAAGGTTTGGGCGTCTCGAGCCGGAACCGGCCGGCGCCGCCCTGGCCGAGCGGCTTTTCGAGTTCGGGAAGGATGGCCTTGAGTTCGCCCGCCAGCGTCCACGGTGGATTGACGATCAAGAGACCCGCCGAGGTCAGGCCGGCCTCGGTCCGCGGCGCGACGCTGAACTCCAGACGCAAAGCGCTCCCGGGGGGCGTGCCGCCGGCCGCCGCCTGCGCGACATGCCGCGCCAGGTCGTCTGTGGCGCGCCGGCTCTTGACCGGATACCACAGCAAATAGCTGCCGGTCGGCCATTTGGCGAAGGCTTCCGCAAAGCCCGAGGCCAGGCGTTCAAACTCGTCCTTCTGTTCGTAAGGCGGATCGATCAGGACCAGGCCGCGCCGCTCCTTCGGCGGCACAAAGGCCGGCAACGCGGTCCAGCCATCGAGGTCGACCACGCGGGCCTGGGTATCGCGGCGCAGCGCGTCGATCAGGTGTTTGCGCGCTTTCGGTTCGACCTCGCATGCCGTCAGGCGATCCTGCGGCCGCAGCAGCGCTCGCGCGATCAGCGGCGATCCCGGATAGGTTTTGAGCGGGGGTTGCGGATTGAAGGCTCTGACGATGTCGAGATAGGGCTTCATCAGCGGCATCGTGGTCTCCGAGAATCGCGCCTGCATGATGCGCGCAATGCCGGTGAGCCATTCGCCGCCCCGGCTCGCCTCCTCACCCGTGAGATCATAGACGCCGGCGCCGGCATGGGTGTCGATCACCCGAAACGCGGCCTGCTTTTCCTGCAGATAAACGAGAATGCGCACCAGCACGATGTGCTTGATGACGTCGGCAAAGCCGCCGGCATGAAAGGCGTGACGATAGTTCATGGGAGAGGGGTTACGACATCAGGCGACGAAAGTAACCCATGTCATTCCGGGATGGTGCGTTTGCACCAGACCTCAGATGCGCAATTGCGCATCGGGGAATCTCGAGATTCCGGGCTCGATGCGGAGCCTGTCATCGGGCCGGCCGCAGGCCGGACCCGTTGGCATCGCCCCGGAGTGACGCTTCGTGATTTACCCGCCGCGCATCGGCGGCATCAGCACCTGCTCGCGCCGGCAGGCGCGGCGATCGATCTCCTCGCAGGCGCGGAACTGGAGATCCTTGCTCATGCAGATGCGCACTTCGCTGAGCCGCGTCCTGTTGCAGGTGACGGCAACCGCGGCGCTGGAGAGGCCGGGATTGACCTTGATGAAGGCGTCCTCGATCTCCGACGGCGCCACCGTCCTCGGATCCGACAGTTCGATAAATTCAGGGGGAATCTTCACCGCCGAGCGGGCCTTGCGGATGGTCTCGAAATAGGCCCGCGGCGACAGCCCCGAGCAGGTGCCGTGCTTGTCCCACTCGTTGAAGATCAGCCCGGGCGCCGGCATCAGATCCAGCATCGACGACATGATATTGCGATCGAGCCGCGGCGAGGGCCGTTCGCAATAATCGGGAAAGCCGTGCTCGTATTGCGGCCACAGGCCATGCACCACAAAGGAAAATGGCCGCCCGCCGCACTGGGCCTGCGAACGCCCGCTGTTGCCGCGTTCGGAGGCCTCCTCGCAGAAGGAGGGCGACCACGACAGCGACAGCACGTAGAAATCGAACTCACCGGGCGTGTTCTGCCGGCGATCCTGCGCCGAAGCGGCGCCGGCTCCAGCGATGGCGGCTCCGGCGATGCCGATCAGCGCCATCAAGAGGAGGTGGCCGAAGCCGGCCGAAATCCGCGCCATCCAATCGAAACGAAACTCAAACATGGTGATGCCCTCATGCCAGACTGCGCTGGAAGCCTAGCAGCTGACCAGAACATTTCAAGAACAAAAATGCAGACGAGGCGGGCCGGACGAAGCGCCTCAGTTCGAGGATGGAGAAAATGGCCAGGAAAATCGCAAATAAATCAGGGCCGTGCGGCCCTGCAGGCGGGATTATAGGCCCAGTTGCGGTCAAGTCCGGTCACGCACCATTCGACGCCCTGGTTGTAGCCGGCAAAACCGCCATCCTCGATGATCGAGTAATGGACGGTGCGCATCTTGCCGTCGCTCAGCATCACGTCGCCACTGCAGTAGCGGCGCGGAATATTGTCCGATTGCCAGGGCCGAACGCGGTTTCGTGGATCCGGCCATAGGCCGTGATCTGCAGCGCCGAATTCCAGAAGGTGCTCTCTTTTTCCTGGAACTGGGACGTGATGGTACCCAGTGCGGACTCGCAGGGGGCGATCCGTCCCTCATATTTCGGGCCCGACAGCCAGAAATTCAGCTCCAGCGGATTGGCCGCCTCGGCCGCCTGGCCAAAGACACACAGGCCGAACAGGGCGCCAAGAACCGCGCCCAAGGTTGCTTTCAGGGAAAAGCCGGTTTTCCGCGAGAACGTGAAGGAGAATGTGAAGAGGTCGCGCATGGTCGGTCCGCCGGGTGATCGAACAGGAGAGACCGTGCCGTGAAGGGCAGAGGAGGTCAAGTGCAACGCGGCAACACCTGGCAATAACTCCGTCTCCGGCCCGAAGCCGTTCTTTTCACGGCAACCGATGCGCTCTAAGGTGCGCTTCAAGCGAAACGGAGTCTGATATGCGAATCACTGGGGCCGCAAGCCTGGTCGCCGTCTGCGGAATGCTGGCCTCGTCGCCGGCGCCGGCCGATTGGGTACCGCCTTTCAAGGGCAACGATACCGGCGGAATCATCGCCTATTCATTGGCCTCCCAGACCGATGCCCGCCAGCTCGCGGTCGATCACTGCGCCAAATACGACAAGGTGGTGAAATTCCTTGCCGTCGATGCGCGTGAGGGCGGTTACATTTCGTTTGCCTGCCGCTGGGTGCCCTATGGCGCCAACGACCGGCCGTTGCGCGCCAGCTACTGAACCAGACCATCCCCGCTGCGGAAACCATTCACCGGGAGTGCGGGCCATGAAGCGACAGCTTCTCTCATTTTGGTTGGGAGCTTGCCTGCTGGCGCTGTTGCCGGCGTTCGAGGCGCGCGCGGTTGAGATGCCGCTTCGCAAGGCCGGTCTTTGGGAAATGAAGATGGTGAGGACCGGCTCGCCGCTGCCCGAGATGACGATGCAGCACTGCACCGACGAGACCACCGACAAGGACATGGCGACCGCGTCCTCGCCGATGTCGAAAGAAATCTGTTCCAAACAGGATATCCAGAAGACCGCGACCGGTTACGTCACCAATTCCGTGTGCGGCGCGGCGGGCATGTCGATGACTTCGCATTCCGAGGTGACCGGCGATTTCAATTCCGCCTATACCGTCAAGACCACCTCGCATAGCGAACACGGCCCCGCCGGCATGCCGCGCGACGCCACGACCACGATCGAGGCGAAGTGGCTGGGAGCCTGCAAGCCCGATCAGAAACCCGGCGACATCGTGATGCCCGGCGGCTTCAAGCTCAACATCAAGGACGCGGAAAAACTCAAGGGACTGGTGCCGAAGTAGTTCTGATTCTTGTCAGCCGTCGTCCCCGCGCACGCGGGGACCCATAACCACAGTCGCTAGTTGTTTTCGGACTGCTGGTAGTTCTACCTCCTCTCCCAACATCGGCCGCGGAGTATGGGTCCCTGCTTTCGCAGGGACGACGAGCTGGCCGGGGCAATCCCCGCGAAGAGCGGGGCGAGGGAGCGAGGGAGAATCTCACACCGGTATCCGCACCGCGGCGCGAAGCCCGCCCATCGGACTGTTGCCAAGCGTGATGTCGCCGCCATGCGAGCGCGCGATGTCGCGGGCAATCGCAAGACCCAGTCCGGTGCCGCCCTCGTCCTGGTTGCGGGCGTCATCCAGCCGCAGGAACGGCTTGAACACTTCCTCGCGCATGGACTGGGGAATGCCCGGTCCGTCGTCGTCGACCGTCACCGTCAGATAGCGATGATCGCGGTGGCCGGTGATTGAAATCGTGTTGGCGTGCCGCGCCGCGTTCGACACCAGGTTGGCGAGGCAGCGCTTGAACGCGGCCGGCTTCACCGTCACGACCGGAATCCCGTGAAACGAGACGGTGGCGGTGTGGCCGTTGCGCTCGGCGTCGCCGCGCAATTCCTCCAGCGCCTGCGCCATGTCGGTCGGCTGCGCCTGTTCGCCGCTGTCGCCGCGCGCGAAGGCGAGGTAATCCTCCAGCATGCCGGACATCTCGTCGACATCCCTGCGCATGGCGTCGACTTCCGGACTGTCGCCGATCAGCGCCAGTTCGAGCTTGAAGCGGGTCAGGATGGTGCGCAGATCGTGCGACACGCCGGCCAGCATCGCGGTGCGCTGCTCGATCGAGCGCTCGATGCGCGATTTCATCTCGATGAACGCCTGCGCGGCGCGGCGCACCTCGCGCGCCCCGCGGGGACGGAAGTTGGGCGCCTCGCGGCCTTTGCCAAAACTCTCGGCGGCATCCGCGAGGCGCAGGATCGGCCTGATCTGGTTGCGCAGGAACAGCACCGCGACGATCAAAAGGATCGACGACGTGCCCACCATCCAGAACAGGAAGATCTCCGAATTCGAGGCATAGGCGGCGCTGCGCTGGGCGAAGATGCGCATCACCGCGTCGTCGAGCTGAATGCGGATTTCGACCAGGTTGGAGCGGCCGACGGTGTCGATCCAGAACGGTTTTGCGATTTGCCGGCCAAGCTGGACCGAGAGCGTCTGGTCGAGCAGCGAGAAGAACGGTTTTGGGCCGGGCGGGGGCATGTCGCCGACCGGGAGGAAGTCCACCACCAGCCCCAGCCGCTGCTGGGCGATGCGTCTTAACTGCGCGCGGTCCCTGTCCTGCGGATAGCCCTTGTAGACGTCGATCAAGGCGGCGATATCCTGCACCACCGCCGCGGAGAGATGCCGCGTGACCGTGTTCCAGTGCCGTTCCATGAACACGAACGCCACGACCGATTGCAGCACCACCATCGGCACGATCATGATCAGGAGCGCGCGGGCATAAAGCCCGGTCGGCATCCAGCCCTTGAACGCGTTGCCCACCCAGCCGTTGGCCGCGGAAACACGCCCCGCCGCGGTGCGGATCAGCGTGAGGCCGGTGTCGAGCGTGCTCATCGGGCAAGATTCACAAAATTCATCCGACAGGATTCATAAGTAAGCGCTCAAGGCGAAGCGACCAGGCGATAACCGATGCCGCGCACCGCCTGCAGAAACAGCGGGTTGGCGGGGTCGCGCTCGATTTTGCGCCGCAGGCGGTTGATCTGGACGTCGACCGCGCGTTCGTTGACGGTGCCGTTGCCGGTCAGCGCGCCGCGCGGCACGGTCTCGCCCCGCGCCAAGGCTAGCATGCGCAGCATGTCGCGCTCGCGGTCGGTGAGATGGATGACTTCTTCGCCATGGCGAAGTTCGCCGCGTTCCAGATGATAGACGTAGGGCCCGAACGCGATCTGCTCCAGCGCCTCCACCTGCGGCGGCGCGGTGCGCTTGAGGATATTGCCGATCCGCAGCACGAGTTCGCGCGGCTCGAACGGCTTGGCGACATAGTCGTCTGCGCCGATCTGCAGGCCCTCGATCCGGCTCTCGGCCTCGTGGCGCGCCGTCAACATGACGATCGGCACCGATGACGAGGTGCGGATGAAACGGGCCAGATCGAAACCGGTTTCGCCGGGCATCATCACGTCGAGGATCAGGAGATCGAAATGCAGGCCGTTGAGCTTGGCGCGGGCGTCCTTCGCGCTCATCGCCGTGGTGACGCGGTAGCCTTCGCCGCAAAGAAAGCGCGACAACAGATCGCGGATGCGGCGGTCGTCATCGACCAGCAAGAGATGCGGGGCGTCGTCGGCCGGTCGCGGCGGCGTTCGTGCGAGCGTTGCAGCTATCATTATTCCTTTGCCTTTACGGTCGCGTTGCCGGTTCCAAAAATGGCTTCCAGCACCTTGTCGGGATCGTCGCGATCGATCATCGCGCGCAGGAACTGGCGGACCGCATCCACGCCGGACGGGGCGATGTCGCTCAGCGCGCGGTTCAGCCGATCGGTCTGCAGTCCTGCGAGCTTCGCCACCAGCGCCTCGCCCTTTGCGGTGGCGAAAAGAAGGCGTTGCCGCCGGTCGTTATTGCCGGCTTTCTGCACGATATAGCCTTCATCGAGCAGTTGCTTGAGTACCCGTCCCAGCGATTGCTTGGTGATCCGCAGCACATCGAGCAGATCGGCCACCTTCAGCCCGGGGTAGCGGTGGACGAAATGCAGCACGCGGTGATGCGCCCGCCCGAATCCGAAGGCTTCCAGCTCATGATCGGCATCGCCGACGAAATCCCGATAGGCGAAGAACAACAGCTCGATGATGTCCCAGCGCAAACCGGCCGGCGCCGTGGCCGACGAACGCCCCTCGCTCGCCTTCGAATCGGAGGCGGCGGACGGGTTTGAGAAATTTATGTCAGGCATATTGACATATCTTGGGTTCAATGTTACAAAACAAGCAATCACGACGAAATATTAAGTCGTTTCAATCGTGGCGATGTTGAAAGCGGTCCGGGAAAGCCCAGAGAAAGCCCAGAGGTAGCGGCAGGGCCGCGAATTTGTTGACCGTACGATTGTCGAGCGGCATTTCGGCAAACATACTGGACTTCCGCGTTTCACAAAAGCATGTCCTAAGGGCCATGCCGGCGCTGAAGCCGGCTGCAAGGCCGGGCACAAGCGGAGGCCCAGACGTAACCAACCGCGCCACGGCGCGAGACGCGCGGGAGCAGCGTCCATCCGGGAGAGAGCCCATGGGAGTTTCGTTCGATAAAATCGATGGCGTCATCTGGTATGACGGCAAACTGGTGCCGTGGGCCGATGCCAACGTCCATGTGCTCACCCACGGGCTGCATTATGCGAGCTGCGTGTTCGAGGGCGAGCGCGCCTATGGCGGCAAGATATTCAAGAGCACGGAGCATTCGGAGCGATTGAAAAATTCCGGACGTATCCTGGATTTCGAGATCCCGTGGTCGGTGGCCGACATCGACGCCGCCAAGCAGCTGGTGATCGACAAGAACAACCTTCCCGATGCCTATGTCCGTCCGGTCGCCTGGCGCGGGTCGGAGATGATGGGCGTGTCGGCGCAGACCAATACCATCCATCTCGCGGTTGCCGCCTGGGAATGGCCGAGCTACTTCGATCCAGCACAGAAGCTGAAGGGAATCCGGATTGGGCTCGCCGAATATCGCCGACCCGACCCGAGGACGATACCGGCGCTGGCGAAAGCGGCGGGACTCTACATGATCTGCACCATCTCTAAGCACAAGGCCGAGCGCGAGGGCTATGCGGATGCGATGATGCTGGACTGGCAGGACCGCGTCGCCGAATGCACCGGCGCCAACATCTTCTTCATCAAGGACGGCAAGATCCACACGCCCGTAGCCGACTGTTTTCTGGCCGGCATTACGCGGGCCACCGTGATCGATTTGGCCAAACGGCGGGGCATCGAGGTGATCGAGCGCCGCATCCTGCCGGAGGAACTCACCGGCTTTTCCGAGTGCTTCATCACCGGCACCGCCGCCGAGGTGACGCCGGTGTCGGAAATCGCGCAGTGGAAGTTCACGCCGGCTGCGATCTCGGAAGCCCTGATGAAGGACTACACCGCCGAAGTGCAGCCCAAGGGCAAGGCCGCCGCGGCGTAAGGCGAGGCGTGCTCTCTGCACTCCCTCGTCCCGCCCTTCGCGGGGAGAGGGGCTCTTGTCTCCGCGAACACCGAATCAGGGATGGGCATCGTGCCATGCCCCTCACCCGAAATTCGCTATCGCGAATTTCGACCTCTCCCCGCAGAAGGGCGGGGCGAGGTGAAGAAAGCCCGCAAGCGGGGCGAGGTTAGGAAGCCACGGTTGCCGCGTCGCGTCTCGGCTGATACCAACGCCGCCCATGGCCGAGAAACCGAAAAAACCGCAAAAACTCAAAGCCCGCCTGCCGCGCGGGCTCGCCGATCGCGGACCCGCCGAGATCGCGGCGACCCGCGCGATGGTCGCGAAAATCCGCGAAGTCTACGAGCGCTACGGCTTCGAGCCGGTGGAAACCCCGGCGATGGAGTACACCGACGCTCTGGGAAAATTCCTGCCGGACCAGGACCGGCCCAATGAGGGCGTGTTCTCGTTCCAGGACGATGACGAGCAGTGGATCTCGCTGCGCTACGATCTGACCGCGCCGCTCGCGCGCTACGTCGCCGAAAATTTCGATTCTCTGCCAAAGCCCTATCGCAGCTACCGCGAAGGCTACGTCTACCGCAACGAGAAGCCGGGCCCTGGCCGCTTCCGCCAGTTCATGCAGTTCGACGCCGATACGGTGGGCTCTGCCTCGCCCGCCGCCGACGCCGAGATGTGCATGATGGCGGCCGACACCATGGAAGCGCTGGGCATCCCGCGCGGCAGCTATGTGGTGAAGGTGAATAACCGCAAGGTGCTCGATGGGGTGAGAGAAGCGATCGGCGTGACCGATGATGCTCAGTGGCTAATCGTCATGCGCGCGATTGATAAATTGGATCGACTGGGCATATCCGGCGTTCAGGATTTGCTCGGTGAAGGTCGTAAAGATGAGTCCGGAGATTTTACGAAAGGAGCCGGACTGAGTCGCGCCGATATCGTTTTAGTGACCAGTGTTATTGAGCAAGTAAGCGATACCGAGGAAAAAGTTGCGCAGATTGATGTCAGGCTACGTGATAGCAAGGTTGGACAGCAAGGTCGTGAAGAGCTGGAAGAAATAGGAAGGCTCGTCGCTGCGTCTGGTTATGGGTCTGATCGCATTGTCGTCGATCCCTCCGTCGTGCGCGGCCTCGAATACTACACCGGCCCGGTCTACGAGGTAGAACTCACGCTGGAGACCAAAGACGAAAAAGGCCGTCCCGTGCGCTTCGGCTCGGTCGGCGGCGGCGGGCGCTATGATGGTCTGGTGTCGCGCTTTCGGGCTGAAACGGTGCCGGCGACCGGATTTTCCATCGGCGTGTCGCGGCTGCAGGCCGCGCTCACGATGCTGGGCAAGCTCGACACCAAGCAGGAATTCGGTCCCGTCGTGGTCACGGTATTCGACCGCGACCGCGTCGCCGATTACCAGAAGATGGTCGCCGTCTTGCGCGAGGCAAAAATCCGCGCCGAGCTGTATCTCGGCAATCCCAAGAACATGGGCAACCAGCTCAAATATGCCGACCGGCGCAATTCGCCTTGCGTGATCATTCAGGGCTCGGACGAGAAGGCGCGCGGCGAGGTGCAGATCAAGGATCTGATCGAGGGCGCCAAGGCCGCGGCCGCGATTGCTTCCAACCAGGAATGGCGCGAGACCCGGCCTGCGCAGTTTTCGTGCAGGGAAGATGAGCTTGTCGCCAGGGTGCGAGAAGTGCTGGCGCGGCACGAGGTGAAGTGGGGGTAGCGGGTTAGAACCGTCATGCCCGCCATCGGGTCTCGCCTTCGGCGAGCCCGACGACAGGCTCCAGCGGGCATCCAGTAAGCCGCGACGCCAGCGTTGAATAAAACCGGCGCGGAATACTGGATCATCCGCTTTCGCGGATGATGACGACAGTGCAAGATGCGGCGCATCCGCGTCATGGCGGGGTAGGGGGTAGTGTACGTAGCAAGAGCAGAGGGAGTGACAAGAATGCCTGAAATTACCATCAGCATGGCCGCTGGCCGCACCGACGAACAGAAGGCCGGCATGATGCGCGACATCACCCAGGCGCTGGTGAAGAATCTCGGCGTCGATGCCGACGCCGTCGTGATCCAGATCAACGAGGCGCCGCTGGCCCACAAGATGAAGGGCGGCAAGACCTTCGTCGAGCGCGCGGCGATGCAGAGCAAGTAGCGCTACGCTTCCTTCTCCCCTTGTGGGAGAAGGTGGCCATAGGCGGCCTTCGGCCGCCGTTCCTTAACAAGAACGCCGATGCTTTTGCACCGGCTGTGCAAAGTCCGCGACGGATGAGGGGTTTGCATCCGCGGAGAGAGACCCCTCACCCGCCTTCGCTTCGCGAATGCACCCTCTCCCACAAGGGAGAGGGGAAGAAGGCCTTCCCATGGACGCACGCCACGTCATTAAAATCGGCATGAGCGCCGAGCGCAGGCTGGTGGTGCCGGCGGAGCGCACCGTCGGGCATTTCGTTCCGGGCATGCCGATGGTCTATGCGACCCCGATGATGATCCTGGAGATGGAGCTGGTGTCCGGCGACGCCATCAAGCCCTGTCTCGAACCGGGCTGGGTCACGGTCGGCACCGAGGTCGATGTCCGGCATCTCGCTGCCACCCCGGTCGGCGCGACCGTGCGCACCACGGCGCGGGTGATCGCGGTGGAACGCCGCCTGATCCGGTTCGAGGTCGAGGCCTTCGACGACAAGCGCCGCATCGGCGAGGGCCGCCATGCCCGCGGTCTCGTCAACGTCGAGGCATTCACCAGGCGTTTGGGAAGTTCACCGCCGTCATCCTGAGGAGCCGCGCAGCGGCGTCTCGAAGGATGGCCGCTGGCACCGCCCCGCGTCACCCTTCGAGGCTCGCCGAAGAGGCTCGCACCTCAGGATGACGGTTCAGAGAAATTTACTTCGCCAGTTCCTTCGAGCGGCGCGTCGCCGCGGCGACCGCGCGGGTCAGCAGCGACTGCATGCCGTCCGCTCCCATCAGCACCGCCAGCGCCGCCGCCGTGGTGCCACCGGGCGAGGTGACGTTCTGGCGCAGCGTCGCCGAGGAAAGATCGGAGCGATGCAACAATTCGCCGGAGCCGGCGACGGTTTCGCGCGCGAGCCTGCTCGCAAGCGCCTCGGGCAGGCCGGCCTCGACGCCGGCGCGCGCCAGCCCTTCGGCCAAAAGAAACACATAGGCCGGACCGGAGCCGGAGACCGCGGTCACCGCGTCCATCAAACCCTCGTCCTCGACCCACTCGACCGAACCGGTGGCGCGCAGCAGGCTATCTGCGGCCGCGCGCTGCGCAGCGCCGACGTTCTTTGCCGCCACCGCCACCGTGATGCCGCGGCCGATCGCGGCCGGCGTATTCGGCATGGCGCGCACCACGTTGCCGCCGCAGACCTCGGCGATCCCTGCGATCGTCGTTCCCGCCATGATCGAGACCACGAGCGCGGAAGGACCGGCGAACGGCTTCAGGCCGGGCCCGGCTTCGCGGAAAGCTTGCGGCTTCAACGCGACCACCAGGGCTGCGACCTGGCTCACATCCTTGGGCTGCGGATTGAGGCGCACGCCCTTTGCCAGGAGCGCGCGGATGTCGTCGGAGGGGTGCGGCTCGATCACCACGACGCGCTTGGCGTCGAGGCCCTGCGCCAGCCAGCCCGACAGCATCGCCCCGCCCATCTTCCCCGCGCCGGCGAGGACGACGGTGCCTTGGATTTGCGTTAGCGGTTGAGCGGCGTTCATTGCGATATTCCGAGAGTACCTTGCCAACCAATATACTTCGTCATGGCCGGGCATAGTAGTCTGCTTGGCGCAGACTACGTACACTTGTCTGCGCTCCCGGCCATCCACGTCTTTCTTTGTTCATTTGAAGCAAGACGTGGATGCCCGGATCAAGTCCGGGCATGACGACTGAGGAGTTCGAAGCGCCCCTACGCCTCGCCCTCGGTGTCGAACATCGCCGCGCTCATGGCTTCAGTCGCCGATTTTCCGGCCCAGACCACGAACTGGAATGCCGGATAATAGCGCTCGCAGGCGTGGATCGCGCTGACCAGCATGGTCTCGCATTGCGCGGTCGAGGCGGTGATTCCGCCCGGCAGCACCAGCGCCTGACGGTACATGATCATGCCGGTATGGGTCCAGATATCGAAATGCCCGATCCATAATTGCTCGTTGATCGCCGCGATCAGCCGCTGCACCTCAGGCCTGCGTGGCTCTGGAATTTTCATGTCGAAGGCGCAGGCCAGGTGCAGCGCCTCGATCTCGCCCATCCAGGTGAAGGAAAGCTGGTAGTCGGTCCAGTCGCCCCTGGAGACGATCGTCACCTCGTCTTCGCCGGAGCGTTCGAACGACCAGTTGTGTTCGGCGGCGACATCCTCGACCACCGCGAGCGGATTGTTCCGGGAATCGATCGTGCCTTCGAGGAGGGACATGCCGTCTCGACCTTGCCTTTACAAAATTCGGATACGAATGTGATACGCACGCAGCGTGCGGACCCGCGCTTGCCGGACGCGTCGCCGCTGACTGCAGTTCCCCGACGGCCTGACGGATATCAGGATCAGGGCCTGCCGGGACGAAGTGATGTGATTTGCGGAATCCGCGCAACGGCACGGTGACTCCATCCACAGGCAAAGCTCAAATCGTCCACAGCTCTTCAGGCCGTTAACTTTTGCCATGAGAACAAACCGGAATCGGATTCGCGTTGCGCCTTAATCGTTAATTTTTTTCCCGCCGAAGCTCGCTTTGCAGCGCGCGATGGAATCTGACCCTGGCGTCATGGGGGCATGCCGCTTCCCGATAGCGGAGCGCCTTGCCGCGGGCGCGGCGCTTGGGCATAGTTCCCTCCAGGTCGCTCACATCGAGGCGGCTGGGCCTGTAAGCCATGAATCGGATGCCGCAAGAGCCTGCCGACGCAAAAGAGTCTTCCGAAACCACCGAGCGGCCACCCGCCCTGGAGCATCCGCGATTCGCAAAACCGCAGCGGGTCGCCTTCGTGCAGTCCGCTTGGCATCGCGAGGTCGTGGAAGTGTGCCGCGTCGCGTTCCTCGCCGAGATCGAAGCGCGCCACATCGCGCGCGCCCAGATCGATGTGTTCGAGGTGCCGGGCTCGTTCGAGATCCCGCTGCATGTGCAGCTGCTCGCCAAGACCCGGCGCTACACCGCGATCGTCGCGGCCGGACTCGTGATCGACGACGAATATATCGCCGAAACCGTGATCAAGGCGCTGATGGATGTGCAATTACGCACCGAAGTGCCGGTGTTCTCGGCGGTGGTGACGCCACAGCAGTTCCACGAAACCGCGGCGCATGTCGAGTTCTTCCGCAAGCATTTCGCGACCAAGGGCGCCGAGGTCGCGGAGGCCTGCGCCAACACGCTGCTCAGCCTGGAGCGGCTGCGCGGACAGGTCGCGGCGGGGATCGTGTAGGCGGGCGAGGGAGCAATCGCCTCGTCGGCTTCGCCAGCTTACTTACCTCTCCCCGTTCTTTACGGGGAGAGGTCGAAATTCGAGTGCAACTCGAATTTCGGGTGAGGGGCGAGGCACGACGTCACCAAACCACCACTATTTCCGGATCGAGAGCCCTCACCCCAACCCTCTCCCCGCAAGCGCGGGGCGAGGGAGAAGTCTTGCGGCTCGCTTCGATTCAACTCTCCCTGCCACGCCACAATCGGTCGATTGTCATTTCCACCGCCGCCGATAAACTTGGGCCGGGAGGAGGCACGCCCGTGGAGACGGGCGGCCGAGAAGATCATGTTCGAAGGACACGATCCCTATCTCGTCGCGCTCTCGGTGGTGATCGCGATCCTGGGAGGTTACACCGGTTTCGGCCTCGCGGCGCGCATCCGCACGACGCCGGGCGTGAGCCGTCGCGTATTGCTGTCGGGCGCGGCCGGCTTCCTCGCCATCGGCATCTGGACCATGCACTTCGTCGGCATGCTGGCGGCGCCGATCCCGGCGGATGCCGCCTATCTCGTGCTTCCCACCATCGTCTCGTTCCTGATCTGCGCGCTGGTGGTCGGCGTTTCCCTGTTCTTCCTGAGCATCGGCGAGCCGTCGCAGCGCCGCGTGGTCTCCTCAGCCGTGCTGCTCGGGGCCGGGATCGTGAGCATGCATTATGTCGGCATTCATGGGCTGGCCGGCGATTTCGCCATCGAGCACGACGGCGCGATGGTCGTGCTGTCGGTTGTGATTGCGATTGCCGCGGCCTATGGCGGCCTGCGCGCCTTCCTCGCTCGCCAGGACGGCATCCGGCTGACCGCAAGCGCGATCGCATTCGGCATCGCGGTGTCCGGTATGCACTACACGGCGATGCATGGCATGCATTTCGTCGCGCGCTCGGAAGCCGCCCATCACCAGTTGGCCGGGGGACTGGCCGCGTCGCCGCAAATCCTCTCGGTGGTCGTGGCCGTGCTGTGTTTCGTGATCGCGGCGGGTTTTCTGCTGTCGCTGGTGCCGGATCCACGCCGGCAACCGGCGGCGTTCGCCGTCATGACCGACCCGGTCGCGGAAGCGACCCTCGCCGTGGCGTCGCCTGATGCGGGAACCGCTGCCGTGAGCTTCGCGCGGTTGACGTCGGCCCCGCTCGGCGGTCTCGGCCAGCCGCCGCGCCCGGCGCCGGCGCCCCGGCTTCCGGTCGAGGGCGCCGACGGCACGCACTTCATCGATACCGCCGATGTGCGCAGCGTCCGGGCCGACGCCCATTATACCAGGGTGCATGACGGCACCCGGGAGCGGATGTGCCCGTGGTCGATCTCGGAAGCGGAAGCGCAGCTCGATCCCGGCCTGTTTGTCCGGGTCCACCGCAGCCATATCGTGGCGATCCCGCACGTCACTTTCGTCCGCAAGGAAGGGGACGGCGCCGTGATCGAACTCGACGGTCCGTCGCCGCATCGCGTTCCCGTGAGCCGCGCCAAGATCGCCGAGGTCAAGGCGCGCCTTGGTCTCGCCCGGCGCAATCACCACGTCTGAAGCCACACTCTCGCTCTATTCCCGTCACCCTGAGGAGGCCGCAACGCGGCCGTCTCGAAGGGCGACGGCCCGGATCCGCAGTCGGGCCGCTCATCCTTCGAGGCTCGCTACGCTCGCACCTCCAGCGACAACGGCGAAGCCGTTGCGCAGGGATGACGGATTTGATAGGTCGCACGGCCTGACGCACTTCGTGCGCCGTATCCGCATTTCGTGCGAATTCTCTCAACCGGTGACGAAGCGGCGGCGAGCGCCTTGTCTGTGAAAAATTCTGGGAAGAACCTGCCTCCCAATGTCTGTTTTTCCAAAAACATAAAGACGCATGGAGGAGACGATGATTCCTGGCCCGTTCAGCTATCACCGGCCGGCGACGCTGGCCGACGCGGTCAAACTGCTCTCGACATTGGGCGATGAAGCCCGCCCCTTGGCCGGCGGCCACAGCCTGGTCCCGATGATGAAGCTTCGGCTCGCGACCCCTGAGCATCTGGTCGATCTGCATGGGATCGCCGGCTTGAAGGGCGTCCGCCGCGACGGCAACAAGATCGTGATCGGCGCCATGACCACCCAGCATGAGCTGCTGGCGTCGGACGAGATCGCAAAATCGCTGCCGATCCTGCACGAAACCGCGCTTCTGATCGCCGATCCGCAGGTGCGCTATCGCGGCACGATCGGCGGCAATGTCGCCAATGGCGACCCCGGCAACGACATGCCGGCGCTGATGATGACCTTGGGCGCAAGTTACCGGCTCGAAGGGGCAGGCGGTGCGCGGGAGGTCGCGGCGGCTGAGTTCTACCAGGGCGCCTATTTCACGGCATCGGAGCCCGGCGAAATCCTGACCGCGATTTCCATTCCCGCGCCGGCGGCCGGCCACGGCTACGCCTACGAGAAACTGAAACGAAAGGTCGGCGACTACGCCACGGCCGCTGCCGCCGTGGTGCTCACGATGTCGGGCGGCAAGGTCGCTTCTTGCGCGATCGGCCTGACAAATCTCCACGAAACGCCGCTGCTCGCAGCGGACGCCGCCAAGGCGGTGATCGGAACCAGCCTTGATCAGGCGACGCTGAAAAAGGCCGCCGCCGCCGCGGAGGCGATCATGTCGCCGGCCGCGGACGCCCGCGGGCCGGTCGAATACCGCAAGCATGTCGGCGGCATCATGGTGACGCGGGCGCTGCAGCGCGCCGCTTCGCGCGCGAAATAAGGGGAGGGATCAGAAATGGCAAAGACTCATGTGACCATGAAGGTGAACGGCGCCGAGGTCGAAGGCCTCGTCGAACCGCGCACGCTGCTGGTGCATTTCCTGCGCGAAAACCTGTCGCTCACCGGCACCCATATCGGCTGCGAGACCACCCATTGCGGCGCCTGCACCGTCGATCTCGACGGCATGTCGGTGAAGAGCTGCACGGTGTTCGCGGTGCAGGCCCAGGGCTCCGAGGTCCTCACCATCGAGGGCGTCGCCAATGCCGACGGTTCGCTGTCGGCGTTGCAGGAAGGGTTCCGCATGATGCACGGCCTGCAATGCGGCTTCTGCACGCCCGGCATGATCCTGCGCGCGCAGCGGCTGCTCCAGGAGAACCCACGGCCATCGGAAGAGGAAATCCGGATGGGCATTTCCGGCAATATCTGCCGCTGCACCGGCTACCAGAACATCGTCAAGGCAATCCAGTACGCCGCCGACAAGATCAATGGCGTTGAATTCAAGGAGGCCGCGGAATGAACGACCTGACTCCCACGCGGGAACAACGCACCGCCGCCCTCGAAGGCATGGGCTGCAAGCGCAAGCGCGTCGAGGACGCCCGCTTCACGCAAGGCAAGGGCAACTATGTCGACGATGTGAAGTTGCCGGGCATGCTGCACGGCGACTTTGTCAGATCGCCGCATGCGCATGCGCGGGTGAAATCGATCAATAGCGAAGAGGCGCTGAAGGTGCCGGGCGTATTGGCGGTCATCACCGCCGAGACGCTGAAGACCGTCAACCTCGCCTGGATGCCGACGTTGGCCGGCGACGTGCAGATGGTCTTGGCCGACGGCAAGGTGCTGTTCCAGAACCAGGAGGTTGCGTTTGTGGTCGCCACCGACCGCTATGCCGCCGATGACGGCATCAACAAGGTGGTGGTCGAGTACGAGCCGCTGCCGGTCGTGATCGATCCGTTCAAGGCGATGGACAAGGATGCCCCGGTGCTGCGCGAGGATCTCGCCGGCAAAACGTCAGGTGCGCACGGGCCGCGCAAGCATCACAACCATATCTTCGAGTGGACCGTCGGCGACAAGGACTTGACCGCTGCCGCCTTCAACAAGGCAGATGTGACGATCAAGGAGATGATCTCCTACCACCGCACCCATCCGTCGCCGCTGGAGACCTGCCAGTGCGTCTGCTCGTTCGACAAGATAAACGGCGAGCTGACGATCTGGGGCACCTTCCAGGCGCCGCATGTGATCCGCACGGTCGTTTCGCTGATCGCGAAATTGCCGGAGCAGAAGATCCACGTGATCTCGCCCGACGTCGGCGGCGGCTTCGGCAACAAGGTCGGCGCCTATCCCGGTTACATCTGCGCCGCGGTGGCTTCGATCGTCACCGGCAAACCCGTCAAGTGGGTCGAGGACCGCATCGAGAACCTGACCGCGACGTCGTTCGCGCGCGATTACCACATGACGACCGAAATCGCCGCGACCAAGGACGGCAAGGTGACAGGGTTGCGCGTTCATGTACTCGCCGATCACGGCGCGTTCGACGCCTGCGCCGATCCGTCGAAATGGCCGGCCGGCTTCTTCAACATCGTCACCGGCTCCTACGACTTCCCGACCGCGCATCTGTCGGTGGACGGCATCTACACCAACAAGGCGCCGGGCGGCGTGGCCTATCGCTGCTCGTTCCGGGTCACCGAAGCCGCTTACTGCATCGAGCGCGGCATGGACATTCTGGCCCAGAAACTCAAAATGGATCCGGCGGAACTCAGATTGAAGAACTTCATCAGGAAGGAGCAGTTTCCATATCACTCGGCCTTGGGCTGGGAATACGATTCCGGCGATTACCACACCGCCATGAAGAAGATGATGGAGAGCGTCGACTATGCCGGCCTGCGCAAGCAGCAGGCGGAAAAGCGCGCGGCGTTCAAGCGCGGCGAGACCCGCGAGATCATGGGGCTTGGCGTGTCGTTCTTCACCGAGATCGTCGGCGCCGGACCGTCGAAGAATTGCGACATCCTGGGAATAGCGATGTTCAATTCCTGCGAAATCCGCCTGCATCCGACCGGCGCGGGTATTGCCCGGGTCGGCACCAAGAGCACCGGCCAGGGTCACGAGACCACCTGGGCGCAGATCATCGCCACCGAAATCGGCATCCCCGCCGACAACATCATGGTCGAGGAGGGCAATACCGATACCGCGCCTTATGGGCTCGGCACCTACGGCTCGCGCTCGACCCCGGTGGCGGGCGCCGCGATCGCGATGGCCGCGCGGAAAATCAAGGCCAAGGCGCAGATGATCGCCGCCTACAAGCTCGAGGTGCACGAAGGCGACCTCGAATGGGACATCGACGGTTTCCGGGTCAAAGGCCTGCCGGAGAAATCGATGTCGATGAAAGATATCTGCTGGGCGGCCTATAATTCGGTGCCGCCGGGCATGGAGCCGGGGCTGGAGGCGGTGAGCTATTACGATCCGCCGAACATGACCTATCCGTTCGGCGCTTATATCTGCGTGATGGAAATCGACGTCGATACCGGGGTCTACAAGATCAAGCGCTTCTACGCGCTCGACGATTGCGGCACCCGCATCAACCCGATGATCATCGAGGGCCAGGTGCATGGCGGATTGACCGAAGCTTTTGCCATAGCGATGGGCCAGGAAATCCGTTACGACCCCGAGGGCAACGTCGTCACCGGCTCGTTCATGGATTTCTTCATGCCCACGGCCGTGGAGACGCCGCATTGGGAGACGGATTTCACCGTGACCCCGTCGCCGCATCACCCGATCGGCGCCAAGGGCGTCGGCGAAAGCCCGAATGTCGGCGGCGTGCCGGCGTTCTCCAACGCCGTCAACGACGCCTTCTCGTTCCTGGGGAGCACCCACATCCAGATGCCGCACGACTATTGGCGCAACTGGCGGGCGGCGAAGAATTTGGGAGTGTTCGCGGCGTAGCACGTTCCGTCATTGCGAGCGCAGCGAAGCAATCCATGCCGCCAAGTAAAGAAAGAATGGATTGCTTCGTCGCTATGCTCCTCGCAATGACGATGGAGAGACCATGAACAATCGCGAGGAGATCGCGCAAGCGCTCGCTGCTTGCGGCTATATCGCCGACGGCGAGCTTGTGACCGCGATCTCGCTGATGCAGTTGCTCCGGCGTCCGCTGTTGCTCGAAGGCGAGGCGGGCGTCGGCAAGACTGAGGTGGCAAAAGCCTTGGCCAACGTGCACGCCACCGAGCTGATCCGGCTGCAGTGCTATGAGGGGCTCGATCAATCGGCCGCGCTCTATGAATGGAACTACCAGCGGCAGTTGCTCTCGATCCAGGCGCATCGCGGCGAGGACGCGGATGCGATCGAGGATCAGATATTTTCCGAAAAATACCTGCTTGAAAGGCCATTGCTGGCCGCGATCCGGCGCGACAAGCCGCCGGTATTGCTGATCGACGAAATCGATCGCGCCGACGACGAATTCGAGGCGTTCCTGCTCGAACTGCTGTCGGATTTCCAGGTATCGATCCCCGAACTCGGCACGATCACCGCGACCACGATCCCGCATGTGGTGCTGACCTCGAACGGCACCCGCGAATTGTCCGACGCGCTGCGCCGCCGCTGTCTCTATCACTACGTCGATTATCCCGACGTCGATCGCGAGGCCCGCATCATCATGGCGCGGATCGACGGCGCCACCGCCTCGCTGTCGCTGCAGATCGCGCGCATGGTCGAGGGCATCCGGAAAGAAGAACTGCGCAAGGTGCCGGGCGTGGCGGAGACGCTGGACTGGGCCGCGGCGCTGGTCGGGATCGGCGTGCGCGACCTGCTCGAGACGCCTGAGACGGTGCACGAGACGCTGATGTGCCTGCTCAAGACCCACGAGGACAAGTCGCGCGTCACCCGCGAGGTCACGATGCGGATATTGGGGAAGGTCGCATGAGCTGTTGCGGCAGCAATCCCGGCTTTGAGGAGATCGACGAGGTGTCACGGCTCGTCGCCGCAAAGCTTGCCGCGTTTCTGAAAACCTTGCGCGACAGCGGTTTTGCCGTCGGTCTTCAGGAGGGCCGGGATGCGGCCTCCCTGATGGCGGCGGGCTATGCCGAAAAGCCGGGGCTGTTGCGGTCGGCCTTCAAGCACCTGTTCTCGGCGCGCAAATCCGACTGGGACAAATTCGACGGGCTGTTCGATGCGTTCTGGCTCGGCAAGCGCGTGCGGTCGCGCTCGCTGACGATAGGCGCGGCGAAGGCCGCCAATAGTCCCTCGCTGAAGAGTCTGCAGAACAGCAAATCAGAATCGGCCGCGGGCGAGGCGGCCACCGACCAGATTCCATCAGACGACAACGACGCGCCGCAGGATCGCGCCGGCGAGGGCCGCAAGGAAGGCGCCTCGCGCGCCGACAATCTTGCGGAAATCGATTTCCGTCGGATGGCCGACCCCGCGCAGATCGAACAGGCCCACGAAGTCGCGGCGAGGCTGGCCAGAACCATGCGCACGCGGCTGACCCGGCGCGACCTGGCGCGGCGGCGCGGCTACCGGCTCGACCTCCGAAGAACCATCCACGGCAATATCAGCCATGGCGGCGTGCCGATCAGCCTCGTCAAGCGGCAGCGCAAGGAAAAGCCGCTGCGGCTGGTCATGCTGTTAGATGCCTCCGGCTCGATGAGCATGTATACCGGGGTATTCTTGCGCTTTATCCACGGCGTGCTGGATGAGTTCCGCGAAGCGGAAGCGTTCCTGTTTCACACCCGGCTCGCTTACGTCTCCGATGCGATGAAGGAAAAGGATGCGGCCCGCGCGCTCGATCGTCTCTCGATCATGGCGCAGGGCGCGGGCGGCGGCACCAGGATCGGCGAGAGCTTGCAGACCTTCAACCGCTGGCACGCAGCGCGTGTGCTGCATTCGCGCTCCTGCGTGATGATCGTGTCCGACGGTTACGAGACCGGCGACGCCAAGCTGCTCGGCCGCGAGATGGCGGCATTGGCAAAGCGCTGCCGCCGCATCGTCTGGCTCAATCCGATGATGGCGTGGGAGGGCTATACGCCCGAGGCTGCCGGCATCAAGGCCGCGTTGCCGCATATCGACCTCTATGCGCCCGCCAACACGCTCAAAAGCCTGACCGAGCTCGAACCCTATCTGGCGAAGCTGTGAGGCTTGATGAGATGAGACCATTATACGACGACGGCAGTGCCCTCCCTCTCCCGCTTGCGGGGGAGGGCCGGGGTGGGGGTGCCTCCGCACATGCGCCGGTCGAGGGGATAGACCTTCCCCCACCCGACGCACTGGCAGCGCAATTGCGCTGCCGAGCGCGTCGACCTCCCCCGCAAGCGGGAGAGGTGGAGTGAATCCGTTGATGGACCGATTCGATGAGAAACCATCTCGCCCAGTCTGAAGGAGCGCCGCCCATGACCAGGCATGTCGAAGTGATGGATCTGGTGGCCCGGCTCAAGGCTGCCGAGGAAGCCTTTGTGCTCGCCACCGTGGTGCGCACGGTGTCGGTGACGGCCGCTAAGGCCGGCGCCAAGGCAATCATCCGCCCTGACGGCACCATCGTCGCGGGCTGGATCGGCGGCGGCTGCGCCCGCGGCGCGGTGCTGAAGGCCGCGCGCGACGCGCTCGCCGACGGCGAGCCGCGCATGGTCTCGGTGCAGCCGGAAAATCTTCTGGCCGAACTCGGCGTCAAGCCCGGCGAGAACCGCGACGGCGTGCGTTTTGCCAGCAACATGTGCCCGAGCAAGGGCACCATGGATGTGTTCGTCGAGCCGGTGCTGCCGCATCCCTCCCTCGTCATCCTCGGCGGAAGCCCGGTGGCGCTATCGCTGGCGGCACAAGCCCGCCAGCTCGGTTACCACGTCACCGTCGCGGCGCCCTCCGCCGACGTGACGAGCACGCCCGACGCCGATTTGCTGATCGACGGCTTTGCGCTTGGAAAGCTGAACGAGGCCAAACGCTTCGTCGTGGTCTCGACGCAAGGCAAGGGCGATGAAGCAGCACTGCGGACGGCGGTCAAGACCGACGCCGCCTACCACGCCTTCGTCGGCAGCCGCCGCAAGATGGCGGCGCTACGCGAGAAGCTGATCGGCGAAGGCGTCGACGCACCAGCCATCGACCGCATCAAGGCCCCGGCCGGTCTCGATCTCGGCGCCATCACGCCGGAAGAAATCGCGATGTCGATCCTGGCCGAGATTACGGTGGAGCGAAGGCGGGGGCAGCGCGGGGCGGGGAAGCCGTAACGGCCGTCATTGCAAGGATCGCCAGAGGGAAGCCCGAGTGCCACCGGCGGCCATCGCATTGCTTTTGGAGCAACACTGAGCAAGCGATCGATATGAATATCTCGAAGAAAAACGGGATGCGCTTGCCAAGGACTTCGCCAACGACTCCCGAGGATGCCCGTTCAAGGACATCGACGATGATCCGGGCGACCTTGGTCGCGCCGCTGCAAAATTTCCTTGGCGGGGCCATCTTTTCGAACGGATGCCCATGCCAAGCTGCCCTCGAGGGTAGCGCGGAGTTGCGTGGAGTAGCGCCATGGGGAGCGATCTTCAAACCAAAATTGAAAAGTACGAGAGCAAAGCCGCCCAGTGCAAAGACCGGGCTCGGCAGGCGAAGGACGGGCCACAGCGGGCCTTCTATGATGTTCTTGCTGGTTATTATGGCGAGCTGGCAACGGACTTCCGGCAAATCATTGAAAAGAAGAAGGTCGTGTAACTGGCGGTCAGCCCGTAGGACGGA
Organism: uncultured Alphaproteobacteria bacterium; assembly: GCA_963753875.1. Lineage (GTDB taxonomy): Bacteria > Pseudomonadota > Alphaproteobacteria > Rhizobiales > Xanthobacteraceae > Bradyrhizobium. The sequence continues at coordinate 146,967 of CAVWDY010000013.1, forward strand.
TTAGCGAAGCGTAATCCGCTGTTCGCCGACGATAAAGAGGCGGGTTACGCCTACGGCTCTGGATGTTTTGGGCGCGCGTCCCGTTACCGTCGGTTTGGAGTGACAGCGGCACCGTCTCGCGTTCGGCTTCACCTCCCCTTTTCAAGGGGAGGTGAAGGATAAAGGGAATTGAAGGATCAAGGCGAGGTGAAGGAAGCTTCAGTCGAACAGGCTCGACACCAACTCTTCCGACGCGGTGCGGGCGATCGCTTCCGCGATCAGCGGGGCGATCGAGAGCGTGCGGATGTTCCCGGCGTTGCGAACCGCTTCGGTCGGCAGGATCGAGTCGGTGATGACCAGTTCCTTGAGCCTGGAGCCGATGATGCGGGCCGCGGCGCCGCCGGACAGCACGCCGTGGGTGATGTAGGCGTAGACGTCCTTGGCGCCGTTGGCGAGCAGCGCTTCGGCGGCATTCACCAGCGTGCCGCCGGAATCCACGATGTCATCGACCAGGATGCAGGTGTATCCGGCGCAATCGCCGATCACGTTCATGACCTCGGATTCGCCGGCGCGCTCGCGGCGCTTGTCGATGATGGCGAGCGGCGTGTTGATGCGCTTGGCGAGACCCCGCGCGCGCACCACGCCGCCGACGTCGGGCGACACCACCATGACGTTGGTGAGGTCGAAGCGTTCGCGGACGTCGCGCACCATCACCGGCGAGGCGTAGAGATTGTCGGTCGGAATGTCGAAGAAGCCCTGGATTTGCCCGGCGTGCAGATCGAGCGTCATGACGCGGTCGACGCCCGCCCGGGTGATCAGGTTCGCCACCAGTTTGGCGGAAATCGGCGTGCGCGAGCCGGATTTGCGATCCTGCCGGGCGTAGCCGAAATATGGCACCACCGCGGTGATGCGGCGCGCCGATGCCCGCCGCAGCGCATCGGTGATGATCAGCAATTCCATCAGATGGTCGTTGGCCGGAAACGACGTCGACTGAATGATGTAGACGTCCGAACCGCGGACGTTTTCCTGGATTTCGACGAAGATTTCCATGTCGGCGAAGCGCCGGACCACGGCCTTGGTGAGCCGCAAATCGAGGCCTTTGGCGATCTCCTGCGCCAGCGCTGGATTGGAATTGCCGGCAACCAGCTTGATCGAGCCGTTCTTGGCCGACATCGAGGCTTCTCCCCGCGCTTTGCTGGAGACAATGTTCAGCATATCAGACTAACCCACGGGACTGGCGCGTTTCGACAAGCGAGGTGATATCAAGGGGGTGACCCGGCTGGCAACCCATTGGCCCGGTTTTCCCGGGCAAAAATGCCTGTTTGTCAGGCGATTTGGCTAATGGCTGGTGTAGCCGAGCGCGCTGACGCGCAATTCGCCGGAAGCCGAGGAGGGCTGCTGATCGGCGCTCGCCACCGCGGATCCGCGTTTGCCGGGCGCGGGGGTAGGCTGAGGCGTATCCGCCGGTGCCGTGCCATTGATCATGCTGGAGAGACCGCTCAATCCGGCTTGCGCGATTTTCCGCAGCACAAGATCGTCAGCCGCGGCCCAGGGGTCGCGTCCGGCCTTGCCGGCCGGTTCCTCGCCGGAAAGCCGCAGCGCGCGCTGCTGGTTCTGGTCATAGACGTCCCAGACCCAGGCGATCACGGTGCGGCCGCGGCTGACCTCGGCGGCGAGATAGCCCCGCACCCGGTAGGAAGCGGCGCCCTCGCGGGACACGATCGAGAGGTTGCGAAGCTTCGACTCGTTGTCCAGCACGCCGACCATCCGGTCGAATACCTGCGGCGGCGGGCCGTCGATCAATTCGAACGCGACGGTCGGACCGCTTCCGGAGCTTGCCATCGCAAACGAGCCGCCCACGGCGCCACCGCAGCCGCCGAGCCCGCAGGCGGCCGCCACCAACAGCACGGCAAAACCAGCGCGCATCGCCATCCGGCTTGCCCGGGCAAAAGTCTTCGACGCGTCCCTCATTGCGCCCCGAGCGATATCGTTAAAATGCGTTAAGGTCTAGGGCAGGAAGGACACAATGCGGCCTGAAGACCCGATACCCGCTTTCCGCCGCCGCCGAATTCAGCGTTCCAGAACAATCGCGTGAACGTGGCGGCCGTAGTCCGGCTCCTGGCGATGCACCGAACGGCGGTAGCTGAAGAACCGCTCATCGGAATAGGTATCGACACCGATGTCGTCGATCATCAGCACCCCGGCATTTTCGAGCCGCTTGCGGATGAGGCCGGCGAGATCGAACATCGCATGACCTTCGCGCGGGGCGGGAAGGAAGAAAAGAGCGTTCTCTGCGTCGGCCTCGACAAACCTCTCGACGAATTCGTTGCCCACTTCGTAGGAGTGCTGGCGGATCAGCGGGCCGATCGCCGCGACGATGCCCGCGCGCTCGGCGCCGAGCTTTTCCATGGCCTCGACGGTGGATTCGACAATGCCGGTCAGCGCGCCCTTCCAGCCGGCATGCGCGGCGCCAATCACGCGCGCATTGGGATCGACAAACAAGATCGGTCCGCAGTCGGCCGCGGTGACGCCGATGGCAAGCCCTTCGGTGCGGGTGACGAGGGCGTCGGCACGCGGGCGCGAGGCGCCCTCCCATGGTCCGGTCGCGACCACCGCATCGGGCGAATGGATCTGATGCACGCCGAGAAAATGCGGGGGCATCACGCCCATCTGCTCCGCCATCCGGCGGCGGTTCTCCGCGACATTGGCCGGATCGTCATTGGAGCCGAGGCCGCCATTGAGCGCGGCATAGATGCCCTGGGATACGCCGCCCTCGCGGCTGAAAAAAGCGTGACGCAGGCCGGGAATGGCCGAGAGCAACGGCGATCCCAGCGTCACGGCGTTTCGTCCTTGTCGTCCGGCTTCTCGTCGGCAAACCCGGCCAGCGAGGTGAGGTTTGGCTCCGAGACCGCCAACACCTTGAACATCGATCCCATGCCGCCGCGGCCGCCGCCGATCAGCCGTTTCAGCGCGCCTGCGATGTCTTCGGAAACTTCATGCGTGGCCTTTGCCATCAGGGTCACCGCGCGGGTTTCGATGCCGAGCCGCTTGAGAAACTCGCCCTGCGTCACCGGTCCGTGGACGCTCGCGCCGAGATCCTCGGCGGCGCGCACCAGGGCCTGAAAATCGACATGGGCCGTCACGTCGGCCTGTCCGGGATTTTGCAGGGGGTCGGTGAAGCTGTGACGGGCGATAGCCTGAAAGGTATCGCCGGCGTCGCTGCGCAGATGACCGTAATCGATAATCAAGGCCGCGCCGTCCTGATCGCGCACTCTGCTCGCGATTTTCATGATCTCGGCGTCCGGCCGCCACTCGAACACCGCGCCGACCGGAGCGGCGCGCACCAGTGGCGGCAGCAGGACGTCGAAACGCGGGGTCGGTTCGGGGGCGGCGCCGAACACCAGTTTGCCGGTGCTGTCGATCTCGACGGTGCGCTCGTGCCAGCCGGTCTCGCGCTTCACCACCTGATGGATCGGCAGCACGTCGAAATATTCATTGGCGAAGATGACGGAGGGACCGTCCGGCACGTCGTCGATCGTGTCGTGCCAGGCAATGTTACGCACACTCGACAGCGTGGATCTCTGTTTCTCACGCAGCACGGGATTGATATCGACGAGATGGACGCTGAGCGCCTGATAGAGCGGCGGCAGCACGCGTAACGCGCGTAGCGCGTCCGCCATCATGGTGCCGCGGCCGGGTCCGAGTTCGATCAGCCGCAGCAGGGACGGCGAACCGATCGCCTTCCACACCGACGCCGCCCACAGCCCCAGCAACTCGCCAAACATCTGGCTCACTTCGGGCGCGGTGGTGAAATCGCCTTCGCGCCCCAGCGGATCGCGGGAAAGGTAATAGCCGTGCTTGGGGTGCATCAGGCACAGCTCCATGTAGCGCCACACCGGCATCGGGCCGGACGACTTGATCAGCTTCTTGATCTCGGACTGGAGCGGCGAATATTCGGTCACGACATTCCTTGAAGGGGTGGCGCTACCTGCTTCACGGTCTTGCGGCGCCATGCCACCACAAAAATGATTGCTCCTGCAATAATCATCGGAACGGAAAGCAGCATGCCCATGGTCAGCCCGCCCCACAAAAATCCAAGCTGCGGATCGGGCTCCCTGAAAAACTCGCCAATGATACGCGCAATACCATAAATCGCGATGAAGCTGCCGAGGATCATGCCGGGCCGCTTCAAGGCGCCCATTCGAATCATCACGAATAGGATCGTAAACAGCACGATACCTTCAAGCGTCGCCTCGTAAAGCTGGCTGGGATGGCGCGGCAGCGGCCCGCCATTGGGAAATACCATCGCCCAGGGCACGCTTGAGTCCGCCGGCCGGCCCCACAACTCGCTGTTGATGAAATTGGCCAGCCGCCCGAGAAACAATCCGATCGGCCCGACCGCGGTGGTGATATCGCCGAGCGACAGGATCGGCAGGTTGTTCCTGAGGCAGAACAAGATCACCGCGGCGACGCAGCCGAGAAAGCCGCCGTGAAACGACATGCCGCCCTTCCACAATTCGAAAATCTCGGCGGGATGCTGGACGAAGAATGAGAAATTATAGAACAGCACGTAGCCGGTGCGGCCGCCGACAATGATTCCGAGCGTCACCCACAGGATGAAATCGTCCATTTGCGGTAACGTGATCGGCGCCGGCCCGCCCCAGAGCTTCTCGTTCTTGAGCAGGCCGCGGGCATAAAGCCAGCCGAGCACGATGCCACCGATATAGGCCAGCGCATACCAGCGGATTGCGATCGGCCCGATCGCGATGGCGATGGGATCGAACACCGGAAAGGTGATGATGAGGAAGGGCATTGCGCCTTCCTATGATGAGAGGTTGCGGCTGTACAGCGAAAGCAGGCGTTCCCAGTGCCGCTCGGCCGCGTCGCGATCGTAGACCGGCCGCTTCGGGAACGCGAAGCCGTGATGGGTGCCGGGATAGATCTCGACTTCGGCATTGGCGCGGTCGTTCTCCATCGCCTGCCTTACTTTCTCGATCGTTTCCATCGGCGCATAAATATCGGTCTCGGCGCAGCCGAAATAGAGCTCGGCCCGGGTCTTTTGCCCGGCGAGATGCGGGCTGTCGGGCTGGTCGGTCACAAGATGCGTTCCGTAGATCGATGCCGCGGCCTTGACGCGATCCGGAAAATGCGTCGCCGCATTGATGGCGTATCGGCCGCTCATGCAGTAGCCGAGGGTGCCGACCCTGTCCGTGCGCGCGGCGGGCCCGCCTTCGGCATGGGCGAGCAGAGCGCGCGTATCCTCCATGACCAGGGGAATGTTGATGGAGTTCATGTATCCGAACATACGCTTGCGCTCGGGCGCTTCTGGGTCCGGTGGTATTGGTCCGAGTTCCATAACCCCCGAACGGTAATAGAGATTCGGCAGCATCACGTAATAGCCCGATGTGCCGAGCCGGCGCGCCATGTCGCGCAGTTCCTCGCGGATCGCCGGCGCGTCCATGTAGAAAAGAATGACGGGATGCGGCCCGCCGCGCTCGGGATGGGTGATGAAGGTGGTGGTGTGGCCGTCTTTGGTCGGAATTTCGATCTGCTGGTCGATCATGGGGCGCTTCTTCTCGCGTCTCGATTTATGGTTTCTTGGCCCGGTATTCGATACGATTGCAAGGAAACCGGGGCATGACAAGGCGACCTGCCCTTCGGGGAACAAAGGCGGTCTTGAACAGTGTCGCCGGGATCGCCATTGTCTTGTTCTGCCGACCCTGTGCAGCCGACCGGAGATTTGAGGGATGACCCAGACCAGCAATCGGTTTTTCGACGAGATCGGGCGCCTGATGAACGATGCCGCCGGCGCCGCCCAGGGCGTCAAGCGCGAGGTCGACACCTTGGTCCGCAATCAGGCCGAAAAAATCCTGCGTGACCTCGACATCGTCAAGCGCGAGGAATTCGAGGCGGTCAAGGACATGGCGCGGCTGGCGCGCGAGGAAAACGAGGCGCTGAAGGCGCGCCTCAATGTGCTGGAAGCTGTGCTGGAAGCCAAGCTCGGCGTTTCTCACTTGCCGCCGGATGTCGGGAGCCTGAAGACGGACGGGTAAGATCCAGCTTTTCGTCGCCCCCCTTCATTGTGCCCGGACTTGATCCGGGCATCCATCGATCTTCATAAGGGTCTTTGCGAAGGGGATCGCTTGCCGGCTCAAGCCCGGCAACGAGGTGCCGGGCGGCCCTTGCCGCCCCAAAACCTAGAGAAAAATCCCCGCATTTCCTTGTCATTTCCTGCCTTTGGGGCTAGAACGCCGCCACGTCCGCAGCCCCCGCACCCCTGGAGGCTTGCTGCGAACACCAAACGGGCCGCGATGCGGCCTTTAACTTTTTAAAAAACAAGGACTTAACACAATGGCGACCGTCAAGGAATTGAAGGCGACCGCACGTCCGAAGAGCGGCAAGGGGGCCGCCCGGGCAGAGCGTCGCGCCGGGAGAGTGCCCGGAGTGATTTATGGCAACAACCAGCCCCCCGTAACCATTTCGGTCGATGACGCCGACCTGCGCCAGCGCATCCTGGCCGGCCGGTTTCTGACCACGATTTACGACATCGATCTGGAGGGCAACAAGCACCGCGTGATTCCGCGTGACTTCCATCTCGATCCGGTGCGCGATTTTCCGATCCATGTCGATTTCATGCGGCTCGGCGAAGGCGCGACCATCCGCGTCAGCGTTCCCCTGCACATCCAGAACGCGGAAGCAGCACCCGGCGTGAAGCGCGGCGGTACCGTCAACATCGTCACCCACACCATCGACCTGGAATGCTCGGTCGATAACATTCCGCAATTCGTCGAGGCCGATGTCAGCGGGCTCGAGATCAGCCACTCGCTGCATCTGTCCGACATCAAATTGCCCACCGGCGTGAAGTCGCTGGCGCGCGAGGACGTGACGCTGGTGACCATCGTGCCGCCGTCCGGCTACGCCGAAGAAATGAAAGCCGCGGCCGCAGCCGCGGCTGCCGGTCCGGCGGCTGTTGCCGGCGCCCCGGCTGCGCCCGGCGCGGCTCCGGCGGCCGCCGCTGCGCCTGCGGCGGGCGCTGCTCCCGCGGCGGGTGCGAAGGCGCCTGCGGCGGGCGCCAAGGCGCCTGCCGGCGGTGGCGACAAGAAGAAGTAACCCGTGTCCCGAATCCGAAGTTTGCCCGCTCCTGCGGCAAGCTCTTTGCGAACTTCGGATTCGAAAGGACACTGGAAGCCTTAAGTTTTCTAGTGTGATGGTTCAGAAGTTCTCTTGACGGACTCGCGGCCAAAGTGAAGAGAACTTCTGAACCACCACACTAGCCGCGGGATGCCGCGCCATGCTGCTCTTTGTTGGTCTCGGCAATCCCGGCGCGAAATACGCGCATAACCGGCACAACATCGGTTTCATGGCTGTCGATGAAATCGCGCGGCGTCATGGTTTCGCACCATGGCGCCGCCGCTTTCAGGGCGAGACCTCGGAAGGCACGCTCGACCACGAGAAGGTTGTCCTGCTTCGGCCGATGACTTTCATGAACGAGTCAGGGCGTGCGGTTCAGGAAGCTGCGAATTTCTTCAAGCTCGGGGCCGGCGAGATCATCGTGTTTCAGGATGAGCTCGAACTGCCCCCCGCAAAAGTTCGCGTCAAGGTCGGCGGTGGCATCGCCGGCCACAACGGCCTTCGCTCGGTCTCCGCGCATATCGGCAACGATTATCGCCGCGTCCGGCTGGGGATCGGTCACCCCGGCGTCAAGGAACTGGTGCACGGCTACGTGCTGTCGGATTTCACCAAGAGTGACCGGCCGTGGGTCGAGGCGCTGTGCGCGGCGGTTGCCGACAATGCCGGTCTGCTCGCGAGCGGCAAGGATTCGACGTTCCAGAACAAGGTGCATCTGGCGATGCAGGCCAAGGGATTTTTCGACAAGGACAGCGGCGGCGCCGCGTAACGCGCTGCCGGCCACGATACGGATTTTTCAGGACACATCATGGGATTCAAATGCGGTATCGTCGGGTTGCCTAATGTCGGCAAGTCGACGCTGTTCAACGCGCTGACCGAGACAGCGGCGGCGCAGGCGGCGAATTATCCGTTCTGCACCATCGAGCCGAATGTCGGCGAGGTCGCGGTGCCGGATCCCCGGCTCGACAAACTGGCGGCGATTGCCAAGTCCGGCCAGATCATTCCGACCCGGCTGACCTTCGTCGATATCGCGGGCCTGGTGCGCGGCGCCTCCAAGGGCGAGGGCCTCGGCAACCAGTTTCTCGCCACCATCCGCGAGGTCGACGCGGTCGCCCATGTGGTGCGCTGCTTTGAGGATTCCGACATCACCCATGTCGAAGGCAAGATCGCGCCTTTGGCCGACATCGAGACCATCGAGACCGAGCTGATGCTCGCCGACCTCGATAGCCTGGAAAAGCGCGTCGATAACCTGAGCAAGAAGGCAAAAGGCAACGACAAGGACGCCAAGGAACAGCTCGACCTCGTCAACCGCGCGCTGGTGCTGCTGCGCGAGGGCCGGCCGGCGCGGTTCCTCGAGCGCAAACCTGAAGAAGAGCGCGCTTTCGGCATGCTCGGCCTGCTGACGTCCAAGCCGGTATTGTACGTCTGCAATGTCGAGGAAGCTTCCGCCGCCAAGGGCAACAAGTTTTCAGAAGCCGTCGCCGAACATGCCAAGAAGGAAGGCGCGGTTGCGGTGACCATCTCGGCCAAGATCGAATCGGAAATCGCGACGCTGTCGCGCGAGGAGCGCACCGAATTTCTCGAAACCCTCGGGCTGGAGGAAGCCGGCCTCGATCGCCTGATCCGCGCTGGCTATCAGCTGTTGGACCTCATCACCTATTTCACCGTTGGTCCGAAGGAAGCCCGCGCCTGGACCATCCACCGCGGCACCAAGGCGCCCGCGGCCGCGGGCGTCATCCATACCGACTTCGAAAAAGGTTTCATCCGCGCCGAAACCATTGCCTTTGCCGATTACATCGCGCTCGGCGGTGAAGCCGGCGCCCGCGATGCCGGAAAATTGCGGCTGGAAGGCAAGGAGTACGTCGTCGCCGACGGCGACGTCATGCATTTCAGGTTCAATAATTGATCGATTCTAGAGCATGATCCGGAAAAGTGGGCACCGGTTTTCCGAAAAGATCATGCTCAAACAAAAAGATAGAGCGGGATGACAATTCAACGAAAAGTCATCCCGCTCTAATGCCCCGCCCCCTGGTCGCGGATCGCGCCGAGATGCTCGTTGATGCGAAACACGATCAGAACGAATTCCGCCGCGATGCGCGAAAAGATGATTCCGACCACGACGCTGGCGATCGAGGACAATAGCTGGATGAATCCGCCGAACGGGCTGATCGCCATCGCCGCAAGGCCGGAAAAGATGCCGGCGATGCCGAACAGCCCGATTAACGCGATGACCAGCCAGTAAAACGTCTTGATGATGGTGGGTGTGATGAAGCGGTCCCACTGAAACAGATCCTGAAAATCGAACATCGGTGGTTCTCCCGGCAAGCCGAATATGATTCGCGTCCAACCTGTGCCCTGTCTGCAAAGGGCTAGCTCCGAATGTCGGTTCGGGCAAGTCGGGGACGAGCCATGCGCGTGGGCGGGTTGAGATTGCCGCAAAGTGCGGCCACAATCGGGCTTCTTTCCATGTGTCCCCTGTCATGACCTCGCTTGCCTTCGAAGACTTCGAGCCCGGCCATTTCGGCCGATTTGGACCGTGCCGCGTCTCGCGCGAGGAAATTCTCGCCTTTGCCGCGGAGTTCGATCCGCAGCCCATGCATCTCGACGAAGAGGCGGCTTCGCGGTCGATGTTGAACGGGACTTTCCGGTTCGGGCTGGCATCTTTGCTCCGTCGTCATGCGGATGATGTTCGACGGCTTCATCGGCCGTACCGCGTCGCTGGGCTCGCCGGGGGTCAACGAACTGCGCTGGCTCGCGCCGCTCCGGCCCGGGGACGACCTCATGCTCGATGTCGATGTGACGGACGCAAGGGTTTCGCGCAGCCGTCCCACCACCGGCATCGTGACGCTCAAGGCCGTGGTGAGCAACGCGGCCGGACAGGCGTTGTGCGAGATGGTCTCGCCGATCATCGTGCGGCGACGCGACGATGTCGCATCGGGGCAGACCGGCTGATGCGTTTCTTCGAGGACATCGAGATCGGGCAGCGGCGTGAACTGGGCTCCTTCACCTTCACCGCCGACGGGATCAAGAAATTCGCGGCCCAATTCGATCCGCAGCGCTTTCATCTCGACGAGGAGGAAGGGCGAAAATCGCTGTTCGGCGGCCTCGCCGCGTCGGGCTGGCATGTCGGATCGGCCTGCATGAAACTTCTGGTGGCCGATGGCCAGCGTCAGGCCAGGGAGGCCGCGGCGCGCGGCGAGAAGGTTGCGGCCTGGGGACCTTCACCGGGATTTCGCGAGCTGCGCTGGATCAAGCCGGTGCTGGCGGGCGACACCATCCATTTCGCGAGCGAGGTCGAGTCGATGCGCACCTCTTCGAGCCGCCCCGAATGGGGGATCCTGGAGGCCCGCCATACCGGCACCAACCAGCGCGGCGAGCTGGTGTTCTCGGTGCTGGCGACAGCCTTCGTGCCGCGGCGGAACAGCAACGCGTGACCAGGCGGACGGAACCAATTCCTCGCTAACTCATTTTGAACCTGTGCCTGTCAAACAAGACATAGGGACGGAATTGAAGGAACGATCATGGCGGACCGCCGCGGTTTGAAATTGGTGGGCTTTATCTTCGCAACCGTGACGCTCGCGGTCATGCTCGCCACCGGGATGGTGGTGAAGGGCTACGCCGACGGCGCCTGGTCGCTGGATAGCGACCCGATCACCGTCCAATCAGTCAGACTTCGCTAACCATAGCGTCCGAAACCGGGGCATTTTTCAGCCGTTGCGGAGCCCGTCCGCGGCCCGCTTCCACTGCGAGACGTTGTCGGCGATCATCCGGGTCGATTTCATCGCGGCCTGGCTGAGCTGGGCATAACCGGAAATTTCGCGCTGCACCCGCTGACCTTCGGCATGCAGCAGGTCGCGCAGGCTTTCCAGCTCGGAAATCAGATTCTCGATTTCCGCCAGCGACGTTCCGGCGACGCGCTGAATCAGCGAGTTGACGTTGTTGACGGTGGTCTCGGTGCTCGACTCAGGGGAGGTGTCGGTGCCGCTCACCGCGCTTGCCGCCGGACGGCGCAAATAAGCGACGTCGTTGCGAACGAAATCGCGGATGCCGGCCTCGACCTCCGAGACCGCGGCGAGGTTGTTATCCTCTTCAATCAATTCAATCTTTTCAGAACGGATGACGTTCATCGGCTGTTTCCCTGTTTCGCGTGTCTAGCGAGCGCGGATGTCCCCCGCACGACGAAAGTAAAGCGATGCCATCAGGGCTTCCGATTTTGACCGCATCGCGGCTAATATGCGGCAATGCCCGATTTTTCACGGGGATTTTGTCGACGGCCTCGATGATCCCTTGGCTACCAGCTCTGTTCGAATCCGGCGGTGACACTCTTGCTTGAGGCGCCGAACGGCGTCTCGCTGATCGAGCCGGATACGCTGACGCCGCCGAATAATTTCTGCTCGGCGCCGATCTTGCGCAGCCATTTGTCGTCGCGAAGCTGTTCGGCGTCACGGTTGCCGGGATGGGCAATATGAAGAACCGGGCGTCAGTTCTTCTTGCTGTTGGGGGCCTGGCCCGCCGGCGTCTTGCCCGAGGCGAACGGATTGACCGGAGCGACGCCGCCCTTTTTGAGGTTCTTGTCGGCCTTCGGTTTCTTCTTTTCCTTGTTGCTGCGCATCTGACCCTTGGCCATGGCGATCTCCCTTGCGCTCGGCTGAAAAGATTCGGCGCGATCAACCCATAGCAAATCCGTAGGCGTTTGTATGCAGGCGGCGGGAGGCCGCGGCCGCATTTCGGCGGCTCCCGTGGAGCGGCAAATCATCGCCCGCGGCGACCGCGGGCGCTTCACAGCTCTCGCACATGGCCCTATCGTCGTGGCGAGGAGGGCGGCCGATCAAAGTCCCTCCGATCATGATGGGGAGAAACGCGCGTGAAACGCATCGCACATCTGGTTGCCGTGAGCCTGTTGCTGGCGCTGCCCGCCGCGGCCCATACGCCGCAACAACCGCCGCACCAGTCCTACAGCGAAGGCGACTTCAAGCTTGAAAGCGGCGAAGCGATCAAGGATTTCTCGATCTCCTACGTCACCCACGGCAAACTGAACGAGAAGAAGTCCAAGGCCATCCTGATGGTGACGGCGATCTCGGGCAACCACCACCGCATCGACTTCATGATCGGTTCCGGCAAGGCGCTCGACCCCGACAAATATTTCATCATCTGCACCGATGCGATCGGCAACGGGCTGACGACCTCGCCGAGCAACTCGAAGGCGCAAGCCCGCATGAGTTTTCCGAAATTCACCATCCGCGACATGGTGGAATCGCAATATCGGCTGCTCAAGGAAAAATTCGGCATCGACCATGTCATCGCCGTGATCGGCCCGTCGATGGGCGGCATGCAGGTGCTGCAATGGGGCGTCAGCCATCCCGACACCATGGATGCGCTGGTGGCGATGGTGCCGCTGGCGAAGACGCCGGCCTGGAGCGTCGCGGTGGTGGAGGCCTCGCGCAAGGCGATCATGAACGATCCGGCCTGGAAGGACGGCAATTACGACGCGCCGCCGGAGAAGGGCATCCGGCTGTGGCGCGACATCCTCAATCTCTTGTCGGCGCGCACGCCCGACATGTATGCGGCGCAGTTCAAGAACGGCATGGACGTGCTGCCCTGGATGGAGGCGCAGGAGACCGCGGTCATCAAGGCGTTCGACGCCAACGACTGGATCTACCAGACCTGGGCCTATGAGCGGCACGACGTCGGCACCACGCCGGGTTTTGGCGGCGACACCGCGAAGGCGCTGGCCTCGATCAAGGCCAGGACGCTGATCCTCACCGGTACCAAGGACCTGCTCAATCCGGAATTCGAGCCGATCGAGGCCGGCAAGAACATCAAGAACGTCAGGATGATGACGATCAGCCCGGGCGCCGTCACCGGCCACGCCTCGGCCGGCGGTTTTTTCCCCGCGGATGTCGAGTTTCTCAACCGCGAGACCGGGGCGTTTCTGGATGCGGTGACGGAGGGCGGCAGGAAGTTGAACTGAGGCGCGCGTGCCCGCATGCAGCGTAGCGCGCCGCGCTTGCGGCGTGGTACACGCCACAGTGTTTGGCCGTCATCCTGAGGTGCCCGCGCTCTTGCGCGGGCCTCGAAGGATGGCAGCGAGTCCGTGCGTGTTGCCATCCTTCGAGGCTCGCCCAGCGGTGCAAGTGCACCGCAAGGCTCGCACCTCAGGATGACGCAGTGAGCTGACGACAAGAAAGAGCGCCCTTGAAAGCCCCCCGCGCGCCTTAACTGACTGCGGCGCGAAGGCGCGATGGAACCGGATCGCCTGACCGCGATTGGTTGATGATCGCCGTGATCTGCAACCGGCGTCACCGAAGCAGGACTGCCGCCATGAAGACGATTGCCACTTTGCTCGCCGTCGCCGCGCTCGCGCTGGCGGCGGATGCCGCCGACGCCAAGGGCTGCCTGAAGGGCGCGGCGATCGGCGGCGTCGCCGGTCACTATGCCGGCCATCATGCCGTGCTCGGCGCGGCCGCCGGCTGCGTTTACGGCCGCCGTCACGCCAGGGAGCAGGAGCGGCTGAAACAACAGCAACAGGCGCCGGCCGGGCAGGAGAAGCTGTGATCCTGTTTCTTCGGTCATTGCGAAGAGCATAACTGACGAAGAATGTCGTCCCTGCGCACGCAGGGACCCATAACCACCAATGCCTGTTGCAGGTCGAGTTGCAGCCCCGGCGTCGTGCAACATACGCATTGGTGGTTATGGATCCCGGCTCGGCGCTCGCTTCACTCGCTTGGCCGGGACGACGGAGATGGTTGATTCAAATTTCAAACAGCAGGAAGCGTGATTTTGCATTCTCGCGGCGCGGATAGCGTCCGAGTTTGCCAGAAATCCTTCGCCTCGAAAACGAGGGCGCAGGGAATGCCGGGCGCTTGGTGCGCCCGCAGCCGCGCGTGGTGTGTAGTAAACACGCGCGTTAGTCACCACGGTCACACCGGAAACACCCGGCATTCCCCGCGCAATGGTTTTAACGGTTTCCTTCGCGCTCTCCCCGGTGACCGGGCTTTTTTGTCACCGTCACCCCTGAGAAGCTTGCTTCTCACGAACTTGACACCAGCGTCGAGGTGTCAGAACCACACGACTTCACCGTCCGCAGTGCGCGCTCTCGTCAGTCGCGCGCCCTGCGTCCACCGCATCCCGTTCCCAACGTCCGTGACGATCGCGATACGCCCCTCGAGCGGGACGGGATGGCGGGGATATAGATGTGATTTGGGATCAAGCACAACTTCGTAGAGCTGCGGCACGTTGGCACGACGGGCAAATCACGTGGGCCGCGGCGAAGAGCTTTCAAGGGCTTGTTGTCATTCCGGGGCATCGCGAAGCGATGAGCTTGAATCCGGAAGTACCACGTATGCCGATACCCGCGAGGCCTTGACCGTCGGCGTCGAGGAATGCAACCCAGGGTGACGGTTTAACTATTTAAGGGTGGATAGCTGCCCCTAAAGTATTGACAGTAGCGGATTTCTTGCGAATCGCTCCACAACCTGCGAGACATGGCGCTCGATGTTACCTATGCTCGGTCTGGGATATGTGATCTGGGGATGCCATGCTCGGCGAACTTGCTACGACAGCTGCAGCTCGGGTGACCGAGTATAAGGCGAGAAAGACACGTTACGACCAGCGCACGTTCAGGAGGGACGAGTCCGAATATGCCACCTCGGAGGGATGGGAACTCGTTCGAGAAAATCAAAGTTCCGATCGCTATCAGAAACTTAAGCTCCACGATGAGCAACTTGAGAATGAGTTTTGGTGCCTTCTGTATAACTTCGGCTATCCCAACCTAAATATCGGCAGAACTTTTCAGATCGAAATCACAAGCAACAAGCGAGTTACAGTCTCCAAGCAGATCGACGTCTTCGCCTATGACCATGAAACGATAATTGTCACTGAATGCAAGTCCAGCGAGAAGCGGACAAAACGCCAGCTTCAAAAGGACCTTGGCGATTTTGTAGCCAACCAAAAGCCTATTGCTAATACGCTCCGCCGCTTCCTCGGTTCAGGCTTCAAGCAGAAGATCATTTGGTTCTTCGTCACCAAGAACGTCGAGTGGTCTCAACCCGATCTAGCTCGCGCAGAAGAAGCGAACATCAAGGTCGTTACCGAAAAAGACCTCTTCTATTACAAAGAAATCGCAAAGCGCATTGGTAAAGCAGCGCGTTACCAGTTTCACGCCGAGTTCCTTGCGAATACTAAAGTTCACGCTTTAGAGCGTAAGGTGTTTGCTATGCGAACCAAATTAGGGGCTTACAAGGCATATACCTTTTTTGCGTCGGCTGAGACGATCTTGCCAATCGCATTTGTAAATCATCGTGATCTTCGTGATCCCAATGCCGCCCCTTCTTATCAGCGGCTCATTCATCGTCCGCGCTTGAAGGATATCGCCGGGTACCTCGCGAACGGCGGCTTCTTCCCAAACGCGATTATCCTAAATTTCAAGAAGAAAATTCGTTTTGATCTATTGAAGCCGGAGGACGAGTTCGGCATCACGCCAGGCGAGATGACCTTGCCAGACACCTATAAGTCCGCATGGATAATTGACGGGCAGCATCGCCTCTACGGGTATACAGAGCTGGGAGAAGATGAGCGGGGGTCCCACCTCCCATTTCTCGCCTTCGAGAACATTTCCATTTCTGAGGAGACTAAGATTTTTGCCGACATCAACAGCAAGCAAAAAAGTGTCTCAAAGAAGTTGATTGATGAGATCACCGGCGAAATTAAGCTCGATTCCGCTGACAAGAGAGAGCAATTGCGAGCGATTGCGTCTCGCGCGTTCGATCTTATGCGCGATGACGAAGACGGTCCATTCGGAGACAAAGTAGCTGGCGCGGAAATCAAGCGTGGCGATGGCAGCATCCTGACAATTCCGTATCTTGTTGACGCGACGCTCCAGTCAGGATTGCTGGGCAGGACTGTTACTGCAAATGGTAGCACTACTTATGTGCAGGGACCACTTTTGTGGGAGGACCCTCGAGAGGCTATTACAGCCCTTAGCGAACTTCTCACTGAATACTTCGATCTTTTCAGGGCAGCCAATTCTCAGAGATGGAATTCCGCCAAGGTAGGTAGATTCGCCACCAACGTGGGCGTCGCAGCGCTCATCAGGTTACTGGGCGACCTAATAGCCTTCATGGCCGCGAAAGATCACGAGGATCCTAGGGAACTCCATCCTAAGGTAATAGCAGAGAGGGTCGAGAAGTATGTACTGCCTTGCACCGATTACTTCAAAAACGTCACCGACGACGCTTTAGAGCAGCGCTTCAATGTCCCTTTCGGCGCAGGCGGCCAGAGAGTATTACAGCATCGACTTCGAGAAATCATACACGAGAAATTTGTCACATTCATTCCTCCCGGCTTCGAAGAAGACCTTCGAAAATACGATGCAACGCGCCGGCAGGAGGCTGACCGGAAGGTCCGCGACATAGTGGAAGCGGTGCATCGCTTTGTCATAAACAGGCTGAGAGAGGTGTATGGCGATAAGGACAATTATCTCACTCTCGCGATCGAGAACAAAACAATCTTGACAAGGGCATTCGAGAAGCAGGTTGAAGCTGATCCCGACAAGCAGAAGGACTTGGCAACGTATCTTGATTTTATCGATCTGCGAAAGATCGTTGAGACCCCCAAAAACTGGCCTCACTTCAAGGAGCATTTGGATATTCAGTTGCCGGATGAGCACGCTAACCGAAAGCACATTGCTTGGCTCGATGATATCAACAAATTGCGCCGAGTGTCGGCGCATCCGTATAACCGCGGCTATGATGATGCTGAGTTTTCTGAGATTCAGCTGATCTATCAAGAGCTCGTTAAGCGTCAGCTGATTGTGGTTTAAGATGAAGCCCTTTCTAAAATGGGCGGGTGGCAAACGCTGGCTTGTTCGGCGGTATCCGCAGCTGTTCGATGTCGAGTTCAACCGATATATCGAACCGTTTGTCGGCAGTGGGGCAGTATTCTTTCATGTGCAACCTGAGCGAAGCATCATATCCGATGTCAATCCCGCGCTGATGAACGTGTATTCCGCATTGCGTTCAGATTATCGACGTGTTTGGGTTCACCTGTTGGAGCACGCACGCAATCATAGCGACGAATACTACTATGAAGTGCGGTCAAAGGCATTTCGAAGTGACGCTTCGCGCGCCGCCCAGTTCCTTTATCTCAATAGGACATGCTGGAATGGCCTCTACCGCGAGAACCTGCGGGGTGAGTTCAACGTCCCGCGTGGGACAAAGGACACAGTTATTTTTGACGATGATGATTTCGCGGTTGTTAGCGAGGCCCTCGCCTCCGCAAAAATAATGGCTGGCGATTTTGAAAGAGTCCTCAACGGGGTGAAGGAGAATGATTTCGTCTTCATTGATCCCCCCTACACAGTAAAACACAACGGCAACGGTTTTGTTAAATATAACGAAAGCATCTTCTCTTGGAATGACCAAGTGCGACTGGCCAAAGCTGTAAAGTCGAAGGCGCACAGTGGGGCTTCAATCCTCGTGACGAACGCATATCATCCCACCGTGGTCGATCTTTATAGAGATTTCGCTACGGTCGTGCCGGTTGAGCGGGCAAGTATTTTGTCAGGTGACAAGTCATATCGAGGCAAAACTCAAGAGGCATTAATCCTCGTCGGATCGCCTTGGAAGGGCCAGGACCTTGGGAATATGCTGGAGCCTGCGAGAGAAGGTGCCATCAGCTGACGAGTTGAACAACTCAGCTTCAAAAGCACTTGGGGCCCAAAGCTTCTTCTCATTATGAGCCAAGACCGCCGAGACCCCTGCTGTGAGTCTTGTTTGCCATTCTCGTTCTCGATGGATTCTGGACAATCTTCCCCGGTAACAAATTATAGACTAAACGAGCTCCGACCTATCGGAGATTCCGCTTCTTTCCATCAAATCCTTGTATAAGCTGGTCTCGCCTGAAGTGCCGGGAAGATAGCGCTGTCTATTAAAGTCGCCATCTCTTAAGTTTATGGGACCGAATACGCTTAGAAACTGTTCGTCGGATATTACTTTTCCAAGTCCGTTAAGCTGAAGGTAGACGGGTCTCAAGAACCTCATCAAAGCCAGAAATCCGTTTGTTTTGTTGAGTATCAGCCCCATTTCGACTGATGCCCATGCCCCCGGCCATTTTTTGCTCACAGCGCCGAAGTAATTCCACACGTTTAGAGCTATGCTCTCATCTTTCTCACTCACGAAAAACTCGCGAAAAATAAGCCGATTGCGATCGAAGCTTTGTTGTGTCCACTTTCCTCGTCGCTTCCCTAAATCACGATCAAGGATTGGATTTTCGGAGAGGTACCTGAGCAAAGCTTTGACGAAAGTGGCCTGAGAAATGGTTTCACCAAATCTTCCCTCTGTCGCAACGCCAAGCCTCTTGATCTTCTCGTGGAAAGGGCTATCCGGCACTCGATCCAGTAAGACAGCAACGTCATGACATGTTTTCTCCGGGCTCCGAGTTTTCGAATATTCGAATAAGTCGTAGACAAGACTTCTATTAACTTTCGTCTGCGCCAAATTCACCGTCGAGAAAATCGCTGCCTGGTCAGCAATATCTACACCGACAAAGATCGCAACGTTGACCTCGAAAGATTGATTGCTGGTGAGGTTCATAAGTCCGGCTATGCGGTGCTGACCGTCTATTACTCGTGCAATGTCTCTAAACAGAACGGTGTTGGAATCACCAATCTCACCTGGAAAATTTTGAAGCGTCAGTTCGTAGAATGGCTCCGTCGCACGGTTCTGCCCCTCTAGTCTTAGTTCTTTTATGCTTGCGCATTTTTCTTCAACCGCAAGAATGACGGCAGTTGGGAACGTTGCATCAATTGTGTTAACGTATTGAGATATCTCCTTTATACGCGCATCGTTTAGTCTTCTTTGAATGCCAAGGTACGTGTCGATGTTCCCCTTCAAGTTCAATTGGCGGATGTCGAAATAGGCTATCTCCACGAGGTCTTTTGCGGTGATCGCGCCGATATAGAAATCGCCGATCGGCTGGCTGATTTTAATGACGGGAAATGAAATGCTGCGAGGGCTCTCTTCAATCACGGTGTCCCTCCCGTATTGTTAGAACGCGATCCGTTAGATTCTCGACACCTTGTCGATTTGTATCCTCCGCCGTTGGCGGCGAAATTGTTGTCAATACAAGTAGTACATAAAAGGCGTAAATTGAGATGGCGTACGTCAAAAACGAGACAACAAAGACAACTGGATTATTAAGTGTGTCTAGTTTTGGATCTGCACCAATAAACGCAAAGGATAGCGCGCTGCATATGACAGCCACTAAGAAGAACCACAAGCGTGGTGGAAAGTTACCTTGGTTGTAATCGTCAGACGCAACAAAAATGATTGATCCCGCAAAGGACATCGCAAAAAAGAAAAGCTGACCACTCAGCAAGAACCCCACAAAAATCTTCAAAGAATCGTAGACCGTAAAGGGATTAGTTTTGAAGAAAGAAATGTTAGCAATCAAGATTCCCAACAACAGTGGTAGTAACGAGACGAATCCAACTGTGAATACCTCTCGCATCGCTCTGTTACATGCTTCAGCTGGCGCTCCCCGAAATGCTCTCCACCACATATCTGTTCCCTCAACCCACGATAGTGGCGGCAGCCTCCTCAATTTTTTAACGAAGATCAAGGTTTCTTGGTTGGATTGTTAGCGATTTGCCTCGCTACCGCTTCTTCCACCCACCCCGATGCCCCGGCGCGCCGCCCGTGGAGCGCGGAGCTGGTCCGAATTCGGGGCCGGATTGGCGCGAGTCGGTCGGCTGGAAGATTTTGCTGCCGCTGCCTGCGCCGATGTCGTCGCGCGCAGGTTTGCGCGGGGTTGCGCGGTTGGGGCGGAAGGGCAGGGATTCGGGTCCGTGCATTTCGTCGAGATGGGGTTTGTGGATTTTTGAGGCAGCGGGACTCGTGGACCCCCCACCCCGGCCCTCCCCACCAAGGGGGGAGGGGGAAGAAACACCGCCCGTGGCTCGCCCCTCACCCCGACCCTCTCCCCGTGAAGAACGGGGCGAGGGAGAAGAACCGCGCTTCTTCATCGCGCTCGTCGGCAGATTCGCGGCCTCGCCGTATTTCTTCATCCCGGCATAGGCGCCGGCCTTGCCTTGCACGGTGCGCTGTTTCGCGGTGGGGTCGTCGACTACGGCGAGTTCGGTGGCGCGCAGGCGCTTGACTTCGTCGCGCAGGCGGGCGGCTTCCTCGAAATTCAGGTCGGCGGCGGCTTCGCGCATCCGGGTTTCGAGGTCGGCCAGCACCGTCTCGAAATTGTGTCCGATCGAGATGATGTCGTCGGACCACGAATTCCCATGCCGCCGTCGCCGATTTCCACCAGCACATGGTCGCGCTCGTAGACGCTGTTCATGATGTCGCCGATGGACTTCTTGATGCTCTCCGGCGTGATGCCGTTGGCGGTGTTGTATTCGACCTGCTTCTCGCGGCGGCGGTCGGTCTCGGCGATCGCGCGCTGCATCGAGCCGGTGATCGCGTCGGCATAGAGGATCACCCGGCCGTCGACATTGCGCGCGGCGCGGCCGATGGTCTGGATCAGCGAGGTCTCGCTGCGCAGGAAACCTTCCTTGTCGGCGTCGAGGATCGCGACCAGCGCGCATTCGGGAATGTCGAGGCCTTCGCGCAGCAGGTTGATGCCGACCAGCGCGTCGAACGCGCCCAGCCTGAGATCCCGGATGATCTCGATGCGCTCGATGGTGTCGATGTCCGAGTGCATATACCTGACACGGATGCCCTGCTCGTGCAGATATTCGGTGAGGTCTTCCGCCATCCGTTTTGTCAAGACGGTGACGAGCGAGCGATAGCCGGCCTGCGCGGTGGCGCGGACCTCGCCGACGAGGTCGTCGACCTGGGTGCGCGCCGGGCGAATGTCGACCGGCGGATCAATCAAGCCGGTCGGGCGGATCACCTGCTCGACGAACACGCCGCCGCTCTCGTTCAATTCCCATGCGCTTGGGGTCGCCGACACCGCGACCGATTGCGGGCGCATCATGTCCCATTCCTCGAAACGCAGCGGCCGGTTGTCCATGCAGGAGGGCAGCCGGAAGCCATATTCGGCGAGCGTCGCCTTGCGGCGGAAGTCGCCTTTGAACATGCCGCCGATCTGCGGAATGGTGACGTGGCTTTCGTCGGCGAACACCAGCGCATTGTCAGGCACATATTCGAACAGCGTCGGCGGCGGCTCGCCGGGGCGGCGTCCGGTCAGATAGCGCGAATAGTTTTCGATGCCGGCGCAGCTTCCCGTCGCTTCCATCATTTCCAGATCGAAGGTGGTGCGCTGCTCCAGCCGCTGCGCTTCCAACAGGCGGCCCTGGTTGTTGAGCTGGTCGAGCCGCAGCTTCAATTCGCCCTTGATCGACTTGATCGCCTGCACCAGCGTCGGCCGCGGCGTCACATAATGCGAGTTGGCGTAAATCTTGATGAATTCCAGTTCGTCCTGCTTGTGGCCGGTGAGCGGATCGAACTCCTCGATATTTTCCACGGTGTCGCCGAACAAATTCACCCGCCAGGCGCGGTCTTCGTAGTGCGCCGGGAAGATGTCGATGACGTCGCCGCGGACGCGAAAAGTGCCGCGGGTGAAATCGGCCTGGGTGCGCTTGTATTGCAGCGCCACCAGGTCGGCGATCAATTGCCGCTGGTCGATGCGCTCGCCCTTCTTCAGCGCGAACGTCATCGCGGTATAGGTCTCGACCGAGCCGATACCGTAGATGCACGAGACGGAAGCCACGATGATGACGTCGTCGCGCTCCAGCAGCGCCCGCGTCGCCGAATGGCGCATGCGGTCGATCTGCTCGTTGATGGAGGAGTCCTTTTCGATGTAGGTGTCGGTGCGCGGCACATAGGCTTCGGGCTGGTAGTAGTCATAATAGCTGACGAAATATTCCACCGCGTTGTCCGGAAAAAAACTCTTGAACTCGCCATAGAGCTGCGCGGCCAGCGTCTTGTTCGGCGCGAGGATGATGGCGGGCCTTTGAGTGGCCTCGATCACCTTGGCCATGGTGTAGGTCTTGCCCGAGCCGGTGACGCCGAGCAGCACCTGGGTGCGGTCGTTGCGCGCGATGCCCTCGACCAGTTCGGCGATCGCGGTCGGCTGGTCGCCCTTCGGCTCGTATTCGGATTGGATCACGAAGCGCACGCCGCCTTCGGATTTCTCCGGGCGCGGCGGCCGGTGCGGCGTCCAGATTTTGATCTGGCCGTCTTCGCCCTTGAATTCGGGGCGGCCGTCGCGGATCAAGGCCTCCAGCGCGTCCGCTGTGGCGGCGACGCCGAGCGCCTCCATCTTGTTGCGGGGAGGCCGCGCCATCGCCGCGGCGTCTTCTTCCTCGGTGGTGAAGCCGAGTTGTCTTGCCAGTTCCGGATCGAGTGTCGGGATCGTTGCCGAGGTGCCGTAATTGGCTTGCGGCGCCTCATCGAAGCCCAGACTCTCGTCTCCCCTCCCCCCGCGAAGCGGTGGGGAGGGGTCGGGGGTGGGGGGTGGCTCCGCGAACTCTCGCTCTCTTTCTGGCACCGAATCTGCCGAAGCACCCCCCACCCCCGACCCCTCCCCGCCACGCGCTTCGCGCGCGGGGGGAGGGGAGAAAGAACCATCATCGCGCGTGGTAAGAGACGCATCGCGCTTCGCCACATCATCACTCGTGCCCTTGGTCGACGCCCGCGCGCGGTGCGCGGCGGCCTCGCCGCCGGCGCGGCGGTCCCAGGAATTATCCGGCGGCGGCTGCAATCCGGTGGACGAGCCGATGCCGCTTTCGCCGCGATTGATCGCGGGATTGAGCAGTTCCGCCAAGGCCGGCCCGATCGGCTGCACGTCGGGCCTTGACGCCTTAGAAGAACTTGGCGCCTTCGATTTCGGCGTTTTGCCGGGCTTTTTGGGATGGTCTGGATTCTTCGCCATCAGCCGAATATGGGATGAGTCCGACGGCGAGAAAAGGGCAAAGAGCCCGCGCGGCCTGCGCCACGTTCCATTGTCAGCAGGTGTCAGCACGGCCGTTACCGGGGCAGGGGCGGATCACCGATCGTCATTGCGAGCCAACCGGTCGCACGAATGCGCGCCCTTCCGTCATTGCGAGCGAAGCGAAGCAATCCATCTTGCCGTGGAAAGAAGAATGGAATCTTCGTCGCGGAGCTCCTCGCAATGACGGCGGAGAAATGGCTGCCGAAAGACGACCGATGGTAGTCTTGTTCAGATCGGCAAAACCTCTCTACAATGGCGCGTTGTAATCGTCGAGGGACTCCCCGTGGCCGCCAACATCAATCCGCTCGCCGGCAAGACCGCCGACCCGTCGATGCTGGCGAATATTCCGCGGCTGGTGACGGCCTATTTTGCCGGCCAACCCGACCCGAAGGTCGCGGCACAGCGGGTGGCGTTCGGCACCTCGGGGCATCGCGGCTCCGCGTTCAACCATGCCTTCAACGAGTCGCATATTCTCGCGATCAGCCAGGCGCTTTGCGATCATCGCCGCAACGCAATCTTTCCGGGCCATTGTTCGTCGGGATCGACACCCACGCATTGGCGGAACCGGCGCTGGCGAGCGCGCTCGAGGTGTTCGCGGCGAACGGCGTCGAGGTGATGATCGACGCGCAGGACGGCTACACGCCGACGCCGGTGATCTCGCACGCGATCCTCAGCTATAACAAAGGCCGAAACGATGGCCTTGCCGATGGCGTCGTGATCACGCCGTCGCACAATCCGCCCGAAGACGGCGGCTTCAAATATAACCCGCCGAACGGCGGTCCGGCGGATACCGACATCACGTCGGCAATCGAGCGCGCCGCGAACCGCTATCTCGAGGACGGCCTTAAGGGCGTCAAACGCATCCCCTATGAGCGCGCGCGCAAAGCGGCCTGCGTTCACCGCCATGATTACATCACGCCCTATGTCGCCGACCTTGCCAATGTCGTCGACATGGAGGCGATCCGCGCCGCGGGCGTGAAGATCGGCATCGATCCCCTGGGCGGCGCGGCCGTGCGCTACTGGCAGCCGATCATCGAGCGCTATGGCCTTAACGCGACCATTATAAGTGACACGGTCGATCCGACGTTCCGCTTCATGACGGTGGATTGGGACGGCAAGATCCGGATGGACTGTTCGTCGCCCTACGCGATGGCGCGGTTGATCGGGATGCGCGAGCGTTTCGATGTCGCCTTTGCCAACGACACCGACGCCGACCGCCACGGCATCGTGACGCGCTCCAACGGGCTGATGAATCCGAACCATTACCTGGCCGCCGCGATCGCCTATCTGTTCGAACATCGTCCGCAATGGGGCAAGAGCTGCGCGGTGGGCAAGACCATCGTCTCAAGCGCGATCATCGACCGCGTCGCGACAAAACTCGGGCGCAGGCTGGTGGAAACCCCCGTCGGTTTCAAATGGTTCGTCGACGGACTGGTCAGCGGCTCGTTCGGCTTCGCCGGCGAGGAAAGCGCCGGCGCCTCGTTCCTGCGGCGGGACGGATCGGTGTGGACCACCGACAAGGACGGCATCATTTTGGGACTGTTGGCGGCCGAGATGACCGCGCAAACCAAACGCGATCCGAGCCAGTTGTTCGATGCCTTGACGCGCGAACTCGGCGTGCCCTTCTACGAACGGATCGACGCTCCCGCCACAGTGCAGCAGAAGAATCTCCTGAAGGCGCTGACGGCCGAGAAGCTTGCGATGAAGGAACTCGCCGGCGAGCCGGTGCGTGCGACGCTCACCGCGGCTCCCGGAAACGGCCAGTCGTTCGGCGGGATCAAGGTCACGTCAGACCACGGATGGTTCGCCGCGCGACCGTCGGGCACCGAAGACGTCTACAAGATCTATGCGGAGAGCTTTCGCAGCGAGAATCATCTGAAGCAGATCCAGCACGAAGCCCAATCCGCGATCGCGCAGGCGTTTCGGGGGTGAGTTGAACACCTCTCCCGCTTACGGCGGGAGAGGGAGCGCCTACGCCGCCGGAGATGGCGCCGCGCCTTTGATGATGTCCAGATGAATTCCGCCACATCGCGTGCAGCGCATGGTCCAGTATTCCGACCCCGCGCGCCCGCCGATCACGCGCAGGACTCTCAATTGGCCATCGCATTCCGGGCAATTGGACCGCACCGAGGCGGACGGCTTGACTTCGGAAGGCTTGACTTCGGAAGATTTGGCTTCGGAATCAGGCATGGGCGGCTTTCCGCATCGGTTCGACGTTCACGCTTCGCTGGTTGAGATAGTCGATGCGGGTCTTCGCATCCGCGATCGCGGCGTTGGCATTGGACCATGCGAAACCGACTTCGAGTTCGGGAAACGAAACGCCGTCGATGATGACAGGCTTGAAATCGGCCCGCCTGATCCTGGCGTGCCAGAGGCCCCGTCCGGCCTCGAACGTCTCGATTTGAAAGCCGTCATAATTCATGTCGCGTCCCCGGGGAATTCGAATGCCCAAGGAAAACATGAGTCGATCCGGGCGCGTGTGAACTGGTTCACATCTGCGGCCGGTTTTCAGGCCGGGCAACGCGGCCAGCGCGATGCCGGCGCCATTGACTTGCCCTCGGGTAATCAACACATTCATGCAACCGCATCCATTTCGCGATGCGCCGAAAATTCCGTCACGACAGGAACACGCCATGATCGACCTTTATTACTGGACCACGCCGAACGGCCACAAGATCACGATGTTTCTCGAAGAGACCGGGCTGAAGTATCAGATTTTCCCGGTGAACATCGGCAAGGGAGATCAGTTCAAGCCGGAGTTCCTGGCGGTCGCGCCGAATAACCGGATTCCGGCGCTGGTCGATCACGAGCCCAAGGGTGGGGCTAAGCCGATCTCGATCTTCGAATCGGGCGCGATGCTGCTGTATCTCGCCGAGAAGACCGGCCAGTTCCTTCCCGCCGACATCCACGGCCGCTACGACGTCATTCAATGGACGTTCTGGCAGATGGGCGGACTGGGACCGATGGCGGGGCAGAACCATCACTTCTCGAACTACGCCCAGGAAAAAATCAAATACGCCATCGATCGCTACGTGAACGAGACCAACCGTCTTTATGGCGTGCTCAACAAGCGGCTCTCGAACCGCGAATTCATTGCTGGCCAATATTCGATCGCGGACATGGCCTGCTATCCCTGGGTCGTGCCGTACAAGAACCAGGGCCAGGACATCGACGATTTCCCGCATCTGAAGCGCTGGCTCGAGACCATCCGCGAGCGGCCGGCCACGGTGCGCGCCTACGCGCTCGCCAAGGAGGTCAATCCGAATTTCGGGCAGCCCGCGATCCGCACCGATGAAGAGCGCAAGCTGTTGTTCGGGCAGACGGCGGCGGTGGTGAAATAACTTTTTAATAGCGCTTGCGCGAACCGGCGGAGGCGCGCGTTTCCGCTCTCTATTGCGCTTTCGCGCCGGCCTGTGCCGCCGCCTTCCGCAGGCAATCGCGGCACAGGCAATCCTCGCCATCGACGGGCATCGGCAGGCGGGCAACTTCTTCGGCGCACCAGCACGGCCCTGCCAGGCTACAGGTGAATTCGGCCCCGCACCGGGAACAGGCGAGGCGGCGCGAGGGCTGGATTTCTAACCGATTTGTCATCAATCGAACCGAAACTTCGCCGCGTTTTTCAGGTCTGGTTCATCGCGTGCGGCGGTATAATTCACGCGCACTATACGCGCGGCACAGCCTGAGGAAAGTCTAGAGCATGATCCGGAAAAGTGGGAACCGGTTTTCCGATAAGATCATGCTCAAACCAAAAGGTGAGATCATGATTCGATTTAATTTAATCGGATCATGATCGAAAGGGAAATCCGATGGCCCGCGATTCGCAAGCAGCCCTGGTTGCGCTCAATCGCTTCGGATTTGGCGCGCGCGGCGGAAACAACGATGTTCTTGGTAATCTTGAGGGTGTTCTGACCACTATTCAGACCGAACTCTCCGGATAGAGCCCCTCACCCCAACCCTCTCCCCGCGAAGGGCGGGGAGAGGGAGAAGGAACCGCTACCCCTTCGTGATCCCGTCGATCTCCGCAAGTTCTTCGGCGCTGAGCGCCCAGCCGATCGCCTTGACGTTCTGTTCGACTTGCTCGACGCGGGTGGCGCCGGCGATGACGCTTGCCACTTGCGGCCGGGACGCCAGCCACGAGAACGCCAGTTCGAGCATGCTGTGGCCGCGCGCTTGCGCGAAGGCTTGCAGCTTCTCGACCATGTCCTCGTTGCGCGGCGTGACATAGCGGTCGCGCAGCGCGGGCATTTTGGCAAACCGCGTGTCTTCCGGCGCGCCGGCGCCGCGCCTGTATTTGCCGGTGAGCAGTCCGCTGGCGAGCGGGAAGAACGGCAACAGTCCGAGATTGTATGCCCGCGCCGCCGGCAGCAGGTCCCGCTCGATACCGCGCACCACCAGACTGTATTCGTCCTGGCAGGAGACGAAATGATTGACGTTGATCGCGCGCGCGACGTGCTCGGCTTCCGCGATGCGCCAGGCCGGGAAGTTCGAATTGCCGATGTATCGCACCTTGCCCTGCCGGACCAGGTCGTCCAGGGCCCGCAAGGTTTCCTCGATCGGCGTCAGCGAATCGTAATCGTGCTGCTGGTAGAGATCGATATAGTCGGTCTTCAGGCGCCTCAGGCTGGCCTCGACGGCGGACATGATGTAGCGCCGCGACGCGCCCTGCCTGGTGCCGTCGGTCGCCATCGGCTTGGAGAATTTCGTCGCCAGCACGATGTCCTTGCGCCGGTCGCCGAGCACTTCTCCGAGCACCGTCTCGGAACCGCCCATGCCCGCATAGATATCGGCGGTATCGAACAGCGTGATGCCGAGGTCGATCGCCTTGTGGATCACCTTGCGCGAGGTTTCGAGGTCGGTGCGCTGGCCGAAATTGTTGCAGCCGAGGCCGACGGCGGAAACGCGTAAGCCCGAGCCGCCGAGGTTGCGAATTTGCATGGATCAATCCTGTGGGAAGCAGCTTTCGGAGACGATCATATTTTGGCCTGCGCGACCTCGGGGCGCAAGGCGCGGGTCCTCTCGTGCGGATCAAGCCGGCTTGAAAAGCGTGTGCCGTTCGGGGACAAAGGGAGTTCGTGCAGGTGGTGCGGCGCCCAGCGCGCGGCGGCTATGTTCAACGCAATCGCGATGCGACAAAAAAGTGCGGCCCCGGTCAGACGCGGCGACTGACGGGGACCGCTTGGGGCGCGTGATCGTTGACGGGGGGCCTGATCAGACGCAGTCGCAACCTAGCTTTGCTTTGTAACGCAGCCATGACAGCCATACTTATCCACAGGCTGTCCGGCTGGAGGGCAGGACGCCGCGGACGGGTCAAAACCCTGGCTAAAGGAATAAGCAAAAGCGAAACCTCGTCAGAACAGCTTGCGATAGACCACAAATCCGGAGTGCTCGGCGACCTTGTCGTAGAGTTGCTGCGCCGTGCGGTTTGTCTCGTGCGTCTGCCAATAGACGCGGCGTGAACCGGCACGCCTGGCCTGCTCGTAAACGCCGTTGATAAGCACCCTGCCGAGGCCTTTTCCGCGCGTGGCCTCGTCGGTGAACAGATCCTGCAGATAGCAGACCGGCTCGATGGCCGTCGTGCTGCGGTGGAACAAATAGTGCGTCAGGCCAAGCAATCGTCCGTCGTTCTCCGCGACGAGACCATGGACAGGTTCATACGCGTCGAAAAAACGCGCCCACGTCATCATGCCAAATCATGTCATCATGCCAAATAAAGAAGTCAGATCATGATCCGATTCGATCTAATCGGATCGTGATCTGATGCCGAAATTTTGAAAGGACATCCATGCCAATCATTCCGCCGTCGGTCTTGCCGGTCCTGATGTTGTTTGCCTCCAATGTTTTCATGACGTTCGCCTGGTACGGTCACTTGAAATTCAAGCAAAGCTGGCTGCCGTCGGTGATTCTGGTGAGCTGGGGCATCGCGTTCTTCGAGTATTGGCTGGCGGTGCCCGCCAATCGCTGGGGCAGCGCGGTGTATACCGCCGCGCAGCTCAAGACCATGCAGGAAGTGATTACGCTAATCGTGTTTGCCGGCTTCTCGGTTTTGTATCTCAAGGAGCCGCTGGGATGGAATCACGGACTGGGATTTGCGCTGATCGCGCTCGGAGCGTTTTTCATTTTTCACAAATGGTCGTGATGAAGGCTCGCATGCCGCCACGCCTGGCCAGCGTAACGCCCCGCGAAGACGCGACGTGGTTGGATGTGCTCTCACTTCGAAGCAGGCGATGTCGGCACCGTCCGCGCAGGGGTGCCGGCGGGCGGCAATGCGCCTTCGCCACGGGTTCCCGTGGCGATCAGGAATGTCACCGCCAGCAGGATCGCCGCCGTTAGCGTCGCGGTGACAAGAGCGACAGGTGTCTTCATCGTCATCCGATCGCGATGCTCTTCATCGCGTGTTGTCGCAAAATTTGCGAATGGGCCTTGAAAAACAATGTTCGGGAAAATGATTTTCGGCTATGCGGGAATCGGCATCGCCATGCTGATCTTGATCGACAGCACCGTGAGGGTGACGATCAGGCAAAGCGACAGCGAGCCGATCGCCAGCGAGGCCGCAACGGCGTCGGTCAGTCGGCTGGAGGCAACGGGCGCGGAGCGGCCGCTAAAGCCCGCGGCGCCTGAAGGCCGGATCATGGTCTAAATCCTTCAACGCGCGGGCGAATCACTCCCGCGCGAAGAGATTTTTGGCAGCAATCGCCGGCAACATTGGGGCGGAGGCACGCTGGAAAGCGGCGAAACAACGGCGAAAAACCCGATTATGCCCGTTATTCTGGCAATTATGCCCGCTATTTTGCGTTTCCACAGCGTTTTCGAGCGAAAGCCCGCCCTCGGACTTGATCCGGGGGTGGATACCGGTTCGCGTGAAGGAAACGCGTCAAATTCCTGAGCGTCGGCGAGGTGGATACCGGTTCGCGTACGGAAAACGCGTCCACCAAAAGCTTAGCGCCTCGGTTCCAATTCAATCAGGACCGCGCGGACTCTAGACCTCGGCGACGAGTCCGGCCGGCTCCTCGACCTCGGCGCCGGGCTGCCAGTCCATGGACACGAAGCCGGGGGTTTGCTCAACCCGCCGTAACCAGGTGCGGATCGCCGGGAAGGTCGAAAGGTCGTAGTCGCATTGGTCGGCGACATGGGTGTAGCCGTAGAGCGCGATATCGGCGACCGTGAACTGGCCGGCGGCAAAATACTCATGGGTCTTGAGGTGATTTTCCATCACCTGCATCGCGGCATAGCCGCGCTCCATCCAGTCCTCGAGCGCGTGCGTCTGCAGGTCGCGACCGCCCTTGACCAGCGCGAGCCAGAAATAGGCGGCACCGATATTCGGTTCCAGCGCGTGCTGTTCGAAGAACATCCACTGTAGCGCTTCGGCGCGCTCGACCCGCGATTCCGGAGCGAGCGAAGTGCCGCCGGCGACATACCAGAGAATGGCATTGGATTCGGCGAGGTAGCGTCCCTCGGCGACTTCCAGCAGCGGCACCTGCCCGCTCGGATTCTTCGCGAGAAAATCCGGCGTGCGGCTCTCGCCGCGCAGAATGTCGATCTCGATCGCGTGGTAGGGCGCGTTGAGCAGAGCCAGCGCAAGGCGAACCTTGTAGCTGTTGCCGGAACGCCGCATCGAATAGAGCTTGTACATTTTGGATTACGTTCGACCCGTGAGATGCGCGATGTGCGCCGAGGCGAGATTGTCGCCTCGCAACACGGCCAAACAATGATGCCGACGCGGATAGGTCGCAAGGCCTGGAACGTGGAAAAAGTCCAAAACTTCTACCGCACTGCAACCGTGCGGAAGATCATGCCAACACGCCTTACCAAATCAGATCACGCTTGTGCGATTGCCTGTGCGCCGATCGCAACGCTCGCGCGATCCAGCACCGCACGCCGCAAAATAAAAACGTAAAGCGTCAGCAGCACCGGCAATCCCAGGGGTATGGCGGTGACCTGGGCGATGCCGCGCGTCAATAAGGGCGCGATCCACGCGGCGGCCAGGAGGCTGATCTCGCAAGCGCGGAAACCCTGGTTCAGTCCGAGCCGCGCAAAATACGCGATCGCGATTCCCAGCACGACAAGATCGTAGTCGAGCACGTAAGGCGTCGCGAGCAGGCTTCCCACGGCCAGGCCCGCGGCCTTGAGTTCGAATGCGGCGTCGCTGTGCCACAGCCAGGCAAGACTCGCGGCGAGCATCACGGCCAGCGCGATCTGGACCGCATAGGCGAGGTGAACGCTCCCGCCCCACATCCGCACCGCCGAAAATATCGACTGGATTTTCTCCCAGCCGGTGTTGCCCTGCTCGAGCACCACCGTTTGCGTGAAAGTCATGGAATCCATAAAGGCGTGCCAGACGCCGCCGCCGAGCGTGACGAAGCTGAGCGCGAGCAGGCCCACGATGGTGGCCACGGCTGCGCCGATCGTGCTCCATCGTCCACCGGCCAGGAGCGCGATCGGAATCAGCACGCCGAATTGCGGTTTGTAGGCGAGCAGCCCGATCAGCACGCCCGCAAGCCACGGCCGGCGATCGAGAAGATGCAGCGCGCCGCCGAGCAGCGCCGCGGTGAGAAACCCGTTCTGGCCGTGGCCGATATTGACGAACACGGCGGGGAAGGCGGCCGCGATCAACAATGTCTCCGGACGCGGCAGGATCGCGCGCATCGCCGCCAGATAGGCCGCAAAACTCGTCACCAGCCAGACCGAAAGTCCCCACGCATAGGGCACGGCCGCCACGAGAAACGCGACCGCGAAGAAAAACGGCGGATAATGCCAGCCGTAAAACGGCACCTCGCGGCCCCGGAATACGGCCTTTTCGGCGGCGTGCTGGAGCGCGGGTTCATAGGCCTCGGCGGGGCGGCGCTGCCAGGTCAGTTCGCCCGCCGCGTACACGTTGGAGAAATCGGTACCGACTGGTTTGCCGTTGCGATCGATGAGGCCATCCGACATCGCGATCCAGCCGGCCACGGCAATTGCGCCGAGGCCGAGCAGGATCAGGCTGTAGCCGCGCGCACGCGCGGGTGTCAGCCATTCGCCGGATCGTAGGCTTTGCCAGAAATGAGCCATTTCGCCGCAGAACTTTATGAATGTTGCGCGAATCTAGCGGCCGCCTTTTAACGATCTCTAAAGTTTCGCCGCTTTCGGGCCAAGCTTCTTGCGATGCCGCATGCATCGTCTTAGGGTAGCGCGATCCCATCCAAATAGAGTCGTGGATTTTGCCTGTTCACGACGTTTGCCAGGAGATGATGATGCCGTTCCTGTCCGCTGCGCTCGACCGTGTGAAGCCGTCCGCGACGATTGCGGTAACGGATAAAGCGCGCGAGCTCAAAGCGGCCGGCCGCAATGTCATCGGCCTTGGCGCGGGCGAGCCCGATTTCGACACGCCCGCCAATATCAAGCAGGCTGCGATTCGCGCCATCGAGGCCGGCAAGACCAAGTACACGGCGGTGGACGGTATTCCCGAACTGAAGCAGGCGATCATTGCCAAGTTTGCCCGCGAGAACGGTCTCACCTACAAGCCGAACCAGATCATCGTCGGCACCGGCGGCAAGCAGGTGCTTTACAACGCGCTGATGGCCACGATGAATCCGGGCGACGAGGTCATTATTCCCGCGCCCTACTGGGTCAGCTATCCGGAAATGGTGGCGCTCGCCGGCGGTGAATCGGTGCCGGTCGTCTGCACGGCGGCGCAGGGATTCAAGCTGCAGCCCGATGCACTCGAAAAGGCGATCACGCCGAAGACCAAGTGGATCATTCTCAACTCGCCATCGAACCCGACCGGCGCCGCCTATACGCGGGCCGAGTTGAAGGCGATCACCGACGTTCTGGTCAAGCACCCGCATGTCTGGGTGATGACCGACGACATGTACGAGCATCTGGTCTATGACGACTTCGTGTTCGCGACGCCGGCGCAGGTCGAACCGAAACTGTACGATCGTACGCTGACCGTGAACGGCGTATCGAAGGCCTATTGCATGACCGGCTGGCGCATCGGCTATGCCGGCGGCCCCGCGATACTGATCAAGGCGATGGCGACGATCCAGTCGCAGTCGACCTCCAACCCTTGCTCGATCGCGCAATGGGCTTCGGTCGAAGCGCTTAACGGTTCGCAGGACTTCATCCCGGCGAACAACAAGGTGTTCAAGGAGCGCCGCGATCTCGTGGTGTCGATGCTCAATCAGGCCAAGGGGATCGATTGCCCGCGGCCCGAGGGCGCCTTCTACGTCTATCCGTCCTGCGCAGGCACCATCGGCAAGACCTCGCCGTCCGGCAAGGTGATTGCCAACGACGAGGATTTCGTCACGGAGCTTTTGGAGACCGAAGGCGTCGCCGTGGTGCAGGGCTCGGCGTTTGGACTTGGCCCGGCGTTCCGGATCTCCTACGCGACCAAGACGTCCGATCTCGAAGACGCCTGCAAGCGCATCCAGCGTTTTTGCGGCAATTTGCGATAGTCGAAGCGCTTTCGCGCGCCCCGGAATGACATTCTTTGCACACGGCAAATCTGGAACGGCCGCCAAAGTTGTGCCATAGACAAGAGACGCGCCGGGGGTAGGGCGCTTTCCTGATTCTCTGCTCGCATCACCTCTTTCCAGCCGGAGATTTCTTCATGCACCGTTCAGTCACCCTTGCCGGTATCGCCGTCGCGATGCTGGTTGCACCTTTCGCTGGCACCCATGCGCAGCAGCCGATGCAGCGCGTACAGGTCGGCATTCTCGAATGCCGCGGCGGCGCGAGCATCGGCTTCATCGTCGGCTCGGTAACCAATCTTGGCTGCGTGTTGCGCGTCGATGGCATGCCGGAGGACCGCTATGTCGCGACCATCCGCAAGGTCGGCGTCGATCTCGGCATCACCCAGGAATCGGCGCTCGCCTGGGGCGTCTTCGCGCCGACGGCTCGGCTCGGGCCCGGCGATCTCTCCGGCAACTACGTCGGCGTGGATGGCAGCGCGGCGATCGGCGTCGGTGCCGGCGGCAATGTGCTGGTCGGCGGCTCGAACAATTCGATCGCGCTGCAGCCGCTCAGCCTGCAGGGCCAGGTCGGCCTGAGCGTCGCGGCCGGGCTGGAGAGCCTGGAACTTCGGCCGGGAAGGTAATTCTCCTCCCTCGCCCCGCGCTTGCGGGGAGAGGCGTAGGCGGCCTGCGGCCGCCGTTCTTGACAAAAGAACGCCGATGCAAAGCATCGGCTATGGTGAGGGGCTGTCTCCCCGCCAAGACTTGGAGTTGTGGAAAAGACCGTGCCTCGCCCCTCACCCGAAATTCGCTATCGCGAATTTCGACCTCTCCCCGCAGAAGAGCGGGGCGAGGTTAGGAACCCCGCACCGCAACGACATATTTCCGGCTTGCCAAATCCGCGATGTAGGAAGAGCATCCAGTTGCCGACCCAATCAAGGGCCGAGCTCCACATGAGGAGGCGGCGATGGGACAAGACGTCAGAAGTCCCCGAGGTCCACGGTGCATCGCACTGGTGGGCCCTTTCCAAAGCGGTAAAACCACACTTTTAGAAGCGATATTGGCGCGCACGGGCGCCATCCCGCGTGCCGGCGGCGTCGATGCGGGAACTTCCGTCGGCGACGCCAGCTCTGAGGCCCGCCGCCACAAGATGGGCGTCGGCCTCACCGCCGCCACCACAAGCTTCATGGGCGACAGCTACACTTTTATCGATTGCCCCGGTTCCATCGAGTTCGCGCATGACATGCGCGCCGCGCTCCCGGCCGTCGATGCCGCGGTGGTGGTCTGCGAGGCCGACGAACGCAAGCTGCCGCAGCTTCAGATTATCCTGCGCGAACTCGAAGACCTCGGCATCCCGCGCTTTCTGTTTCTCAACAAGATCGACCGCGCCAACAAGCGCATCCGCGAAACGCTCGCGACATTGCAGCCGGCGTCGCGAATTCCGCTGGTGCTGCGGCAGATTCCGATCTGGAACGGCGATTTGATCGCAGGCTTCGTCGACCTGGCGCTGGAACGCGCCTTTGTCTATCGCGAGCACAAGGCCTCCGAAGTCGTGAACCTGGAGGGCGGCGATCTCGACCGCGAGAAGGAAGCCCGCTTCTCGATGCTGGAGAAGCTCGCCGACCACGACGACGCGCTGATGGAACAATTGCTCGAGGACATCCCGCCGCCGCGCGACGCGGTGTTCGACGATCTCGCCCGCGAATTGCGCGAAGGGCTGATCTGTCCCGTGCTGCTCGGCTCGGCGGCACGCGAGAACGGCGTGCTGCGCCTGATGAAGGCGTTGCGCCATGAATCGCCCGGCGTGTCCGAGACCGCCAAGCGTCTCGGTGCGTCCTCGGCCAAGGACGCACTGGCCTATGTGTTCAAGACCGTGCATTTGCAGCACGGCGGCAAGCTGTCGCTGGCCCGTCTGTTGGCCGGACATCTCGATGACGGCGCGACGCTGCAGTCGTCATCGGGCGAAACCGGCCGGGTGTCCGGCATATCGGCGATGAACTGTGCGCATGAAACCAAGCGCGCGTCCGCCGAGGCGGGCGACACGGTCGCGCTCGGCAAGCTGGATACCATGAAGACCGGCGACACGCTGTCGAGCGGCAAGACCGCGCCCAAAACGCTGGCGACCGTTGAGCCGTCGCCGCCGGTACTGGCGATGGCGCTGTCGGCAGCCGACCGCAAGGACGACGTCAAACTCGGTCAGGCCTTGCTGCGGCTGAACGAGGAAGACCCGTCGCTGACCATGGTCCAGAACCCGCGCACCCACGACATCGTGCTGTGGGGTCAGGGCGAGATGCATCTGCGTGTCGCACTGGAACGCCTGCGCGACCGCTTCGGCGTCAACGTCAAGTCGCATCCGCCGGCGATCGGCTACCAGGAAACCATCCGCAAATCGATCACCCAGCGCGGCCGGCACAAGAAGCAATCCGGCGGCCACGGCCAGTTCGGCGACGTGGTGCTGGACATCAAGCCGATGCCGCGCGGCAGCGGCTTCGAGTTTCACGAGAAGGTCGTCGGCGGTGCGGTGCCGCGAAATTATATCGGCGCGGTTGAAGAGGGCGTCGTCGATGGGCTGTTGCGCGGGCCGCTCGGCTTTCCCGTCATCGACGTGCAGGTGACGCTGACCGACGGATCCTATCACAGCGTGGATTCGTCGGACCTCGCCTTCCGCACCGCGGCGCGGATCGGCGTCAGCGAGGCGCTGCCGCAGTGCCAGCCGGTACTGCTGGAACCGATCCACGTGGTGGAGATCGTCTGTCCGACCGATGCCACGGCAAGGATCAACGCCATCCTGTCGGGACGGCGCGGACAGATTCTCGGCTTCGACACCCGCGAGGGCTGGCCGGGTTGGGATCGCGTACGCGCCATGATGCCGGAAGCCGAGATCGGCGAGTTGATCGTGGAATTGCGATCGGCGACCGCCGGTGCCGGCAGTTTCACGCGGGCTTTCGACCGCATGGCGGAGGTTACCGGCCGCGCCGCCGACCAGATCATCGCCGCGCATCGCGTCGCGGCGTGATTTACGGCATCACTCTCCGCGCAAGCGCGTAGCGCTTGCCGCCGAGGGCGCGCGCAAAGCGCGAACGCCGGAATCCCGGTGGTGTCGCGGGCTCTCGGTTGCGCGGTTCACCGGCTGCGCGGTCCACTGGCGAGATCGCAGCCCCGCAGCCTGCCGCGCCGGATCGACCAGCGCTCGTGGGTGCTGCTCATCACGTCGTGCAGTCCCGGCCGCCCTTTCAACTGCTTTTCCGGCAGGCAGGCGATGATCGCGTTGCGGTCCTCGATGCCCTGTTCGTCGAGGATCCATACCCGCAGCGCATCGCCGGCGAGCCTTGCTGCGATCCGGTCGGGCGTCGGATCGATATCGTTCATCACCAACGCATTCATCACGATGCGGCCGCCCGGTCTTAGGCGCGCGCGGATGGCCTCGCAGGTCTCGGCATCGAACTCTTCGCCGAACCGGAAACCCGGGCCGCCGATATCGATGGCGATGCCGTCATAGAGCGCGTCGTCCCGATAGATGAACTTCCGGAAATCGGAGACCATGCAGGCGAGATCATCGGGCAGCCCGAAGAATTTTTGAGCGATCACGAAGCTGATCGGATTGTTGTCGACGATGGTCAGCTTCTTTCCGAGCCGGGCCAGCCGGGTGGCGAGGTTGCCGCCGCCACATCCCAGGACAAGGATGTTTGCCGATCGGGACAGAAGCTCGTCCATGAGCTTGACATAGGTGAAGACGCTCTCGCCATCGGGCGTCGCCTGGCTCTGCCGCACGCCCGCTTCGAAATAGACGCGGGTCCCGTCCCACGAATATTCGACGATCTCGATCTCGCCGTTCCTGCCCTGATAGCGTCCCAACAGCCGCACAACCAGCACCGTACATTAAATAATATGTATGATGCATCTCTTATCAGGTAATATGCGGGATGCCAATCATCCCGCCGCCGCAATGCATGCGGACCGGCCGATGATTGCCGGGCGAAGCGGATGAAGGCTTCGCCAATGTGATATTCTGTTGGCAACGAGTCACGCCGCGGCGGCACACCCTTTCTTTGATATATTTTGCCTCTGAATTGATGCTTGAAGCAGTAATTTATAGGGATATAATTATTTCGGCTCGGAACCGGAGACACCTTGTCCATGATTACCGCCAATCAACTCAGGGCCGCGCGCGCTCTCCTGAATATCGATCAGCGGCAAACCGCGGATATGGCAGACCTTTCGGTTCCGACCATTCAGCGCATGGAAGCCAGCGACGGCGTCATTCGGGCCAACGTCGATTCTCTCATGAAGCTGGTTTCCGCTCTTGAGGGCGCGGGGATCGAATTGATCAATCCGGGGGTTCCGAGTTCGTCGGGGGGCCGGGGCGTCCGACTCCGGGAGCATGTCGCAAACCCGAAGACCAGGAATGTCAGGCAACCCAAGCAGTCGTCTGCGCGGGCCATGGAGCGTACGCGGTAAATATCCGCGGCATCGCAAGAATTTTCGCCACAATATCTCAAGGTGTGACGCCGCCGTTATCCACCCGTTCGAGCAACGCAAGAAGGCCTTGCAGCATCGCCGTTGGAGTGGGCGGGCAGCCGGGAATGTGGAGGTCGACCGGAACGACGTCGCTGACGCCTCCAACCACCGCGTAGCTGCCGGCGAAGCAGCCGCCATCCCGCGCGCAATCTCCGATCGCGATCACCCATTTCGGATCCGGGGTCGCCTGATAGGTGCGCTCCAGCGCCTCGCGCATGTTCTTGGTCACCGGACCGGTCACCATCAAGACATCGGCATGGCGCGGCGAGGCGACGAAGCGCAGGCCAAAGCGTTCGACATCGTAGAAGGCGTTGTTGAGCGCGTGGATTTCCAGCTCGCAGCCATTGCAGGATCCTGCGTCGACCTCGCGTATCGAAAGACTCCGGCCGAGCCGCCGCCGCGCGGCGCGTCCGACGGCTGTGGCGAGTTCGGTCACCGCGGCCTCGTCCGACGGCGGCGCCTGCTCGGTGAGCGGCCGGCGGAACAGGCTTCCAAAAAGCAGTTTGCGCATCTTGTGCCGTCCTTAGAGATCGTGACCTGAGTAGGAGCAGTTGAATGACTTGTTGCAGAGCGGAAAATCCGCGACAATGTTGCCATTGATCGCCGCCTCGAGCAGCGGCCACTGAAACCAGGACGCATCGCGCAAATGGCAGCGCACGATGCGGTCGCCTTCCAAGCTCACCCAGACCAACACGTCGCCCCGGAATGCTTCGGCGACTCCGAGGCCCTCGCGGCGGCCGGCCGGATTGAGGCCGATGTCAACCGGTCCACCCGGCAGCCGGTCGAGGATTTGTTCGATCAACGACAGACTCTGGTCGACTTCGCGAATACGAATCCAGACGCGGGCATCGACGTCACCGGCATCAAGCACCGGAATGTCGAAGCTGAGCTGATCATACGGCGGGTACTTCAAATTGTGCCGCGCATCGAAGGCGCGGCCGCTTGCGCGGCCCACATAGCCGCCGGCGCCGTACTGACGCACCAGCGACGGCTGCGCAAATCCGGTACTTACGGTCCGATCCTGGAGCGACGCGGTGTTGTCGTAGAGTTCCACGAGTTGCGGAAACACTTTTCGGATTTCAGCGATCAACGCGCGCAGTCGCGTTTGTCCCTCCGGCGCGATGTCGCGCGCAAGGCCGCCGGGCACGATGCGATCCATCATCAGGCGATGGCCGAAGCAAACGTCCGCCGCCCGCAAGCAGCGCTCGCGCAGGATGCCGGTCTGCGCATGCATCAGGACGAAAGAGGCGTCGTTGCAGATCGCGCCGATATCGCCGAAGTGATTGGCGAGCCGTTCGAGTTCGGCCATCAAGGCGCGTAGAAAAACGGCGCGCGCCGGAACCTGCACCTCGGCCGCAGCTTCGACCGCATTCGCAAAGGCAAGTGCGTAGGCGACCGTGCTGTCGCCGGAGGTGCGCCCCGCGAGGCGTGACGCCTTCTCGATCGAGGCGCCGGCCATGAGCGATTCGATACCCTTATGAACATAGCCGAGACGCTCCTCGAGGCGGACCACGGTTTCGCCATTGACGGTGAACCGGAAATGGCCGGGCTCGATGATACCGGCATGCACCGGACCAACCGCGATCTGATGCAGGCTTTCGCCCTCGGACAGCAAAAATTGATACGTCGTCGGAATCGAATGCGCTTCGACCTGAGCTCCAAGTGGGCGCTTCACGCCCCAGCGGCCATGATCGAGCCAAGGCCGCTGGTCTTGAAGATCGGGCGATTCTGACCCGAAGAGGTCATGGATTGCGCGTTCGAGGCGGATCGCGGGCGGATGCACCTGTCCGACCGACGGGAACTTGCCGTCCTGGCATTCGATCGTCACGACGACGATCTCGGCGTCCTGCAGCAGCGCCATGTGCACCTTATTGGCGTCACCCCAAAGTCCGAACAACGTCATGCGGCCTGCCGCAAGCTCCCCGGTGAGCATACGCCATGTCTCGGGGCTCACGATGACGCGCGGCGCGGGCTTGTGCCCTTCGACCCTTTGACCCGGAATTCTTTCGATCAGCATGGGCCTATCCTAGAAGCTTTGCGACGTTCTGGAACCACGTGACCATTTGCGGTGGCAGGTAGATTCCAGCCATTAACACCAGCGTCAAATGGATGAACATCGGCACATAGGATGCCTTTGCTTCGGCGCTCGCGCCGCGCGGCTCGCCGAAAGCGATGCTGTTCAACCGTAGGAACAAGGCACCGAAGCCAATGAGCAAGCCGACAACCAACACGATAGCGAGCAGCGGCTGGCGGGCGAAGGTGGAACTGACGATGAGAAACTCGCTCATGAAGATACCGAGCGGGGGAAGGCCGGCGATCGCGACGACGCCAAGCACGAGACCCCAACCAAGCACGGGGTTGGTTTCAGTGAGCCCACCCATCTCGGCGATCTTCTGCGTGCCTTTGGTCTGCGCGATGTGACCGACCGCGAAGAAGATCGCCGACTTCGTCAGGCTGTGCATCGCCATGTGCAACAACCCGGCGAAATTGGCGATCGGCCCGCCCATGCCGAAGGCGAACACGATGATGCCCATGTGCTCGATCGACGAATAGGCGAACATGCGCTTGATGTCGCGACGC
The DNA here is from genome assembly GCA_963753875.1 of uncultured Alphaproteobacteria bacterium. Lineage (GTDB taxonomy): Bacteria > Pseudomonadota > Alphaproteobacteria > Rhizobiales > Xanthobacteraceae > Bradyrhizobium. Next base: position 187,541 of record CAVWDY010000013.1, read on the forward strand.
CGGTAAAGCATGAACGCCGCGAAAACGACCGAGATGAGGCCCAGTGTCACCATCAGCGGGCCAGATGCGAGAGCGGACGGGTTCACCGCGAGCAGCATCTTGAAGCGCAGCAGCGCGTAGAGTGCGACGTTGAGCAGGAGCCCCGACAGCACCGCCGAAATCGGCGTTGGACCTTCGGCATGCGCATCGGGCAGCCAGGCGTGCAGCGGCGCCAGCCCTATTTTGGTGCCATAGCCGAGCAGCAAAAAGACGAACGCGACGTTCAGGAGTTCCGGGCTGAATCTGCTGGCGTGCTCGATAAGCGTCGTCCACACCATGGCGTCGGCACCTTCGCCGATCACCGGTCGCGCCGCCATGTAAACGAGGATCGTTCCGAACAGCGCGAGGGCGATGCCGACGCTGCCAAGGATGAAATATTTCCACGCAGCCTCCAGCGCTTCATGGGTGCGGTAGATTCCGACCATCAGTACGGTGGTGAGGGTGGCGAGCTCGACGGCCACCCACATCAGGCCGATATTGTTTGCGACCAGCCCGAGGTTCATGGCGAACATCAGGGTCTGATACATGGCGTGGTAAAAGCGCAAGTGATTGGGCGTTAGTCGGCCGATCTCCAACTCGTGAGCGATATAGCTGGCGCTGAATACGCTGGTCGTGAAGGCAACGAACGTCGTCAGCACGATAAAAGCGTTGTTCAGATCGTCGATGAAAAGGTAACCTCCTGCCGGAGGCCGATCGAACAGGAGCAAAACCGCCGCGATCAGAGTGACGAAGGTGGCCAGCACGTTGAGGCGAGCCGCCACCCAATAGCTGGGCAGCAGCGCCAGCACCGCCGCGGTCACCGCGGGAATGAACAGCACCGCCGTCAACGGCTCGATAGAAAGTTGGGTGAGTAAATTGTTCACCGCCGCTCTCCGCGAAATTCGTCGAGCGCCTCAAGTTCGACGGAATCGAACCGCTCGCGGATGCGGAACAGGAACACGCCGATCACGATGAAGGCGACCAGAACCGAGAATGCCACGCTGATCTCGACAACAAGCGGCATGCCTCTGGCCGCGGTGGCCGCGAGGATCAGACCGTTCTCGATCGACATGAAACCGATGATCTGGCTGACCGCGTTGCGCCGCGTCACCATCATGAGCAGGCCGAGCAGCAGGATCGACAAGGCAAATGCGAGGTCCTCGCGCGCCAACGGATCGGCCGTTTCCGCCGCCTTGAGCATGACGACCATCGAGAGCGCCGTAAGCCCGACACCAAAGAGCAAGGTCGGCCCAATGCCGACGACAGTCTCGATCCCCCGGTGGATGCCGAGCCGGATCACGACGCGGTGCAGTGCGACTGGAATGATGATGCCCTTGAGCACTAGCGCGATCACGGCTGGAACGTAGAGATGCGGTGCATTCTGGATGTGAGCCTGCCAGGCCACCGAGGCGGAGAGCACCACCGCGTGCATTGCAAAGACGTTGAGCAGTGCAAACATACGGTCCTGGTAGAGCAGCATGAAACTCACCAGCACCATGGTGCCGGCCAGCATATGCGCGACATCGAGGGGAAAGGTATCCATCAGAAGCTCCGTGACACGAAGAGCAGAAGCATGCCCAGCAATCCCAGCATCAGGGCGATGCCCAAAAAATCCGGAACACGGAAGACGCGCATCTTTGCGATCGAGGTCTCGAACAGGGCGAGCAGAAAGCCACCCACCGCGAGCTTTCCGAGGTAGCTGATCAAGCCGATCGCATAAGCTTCCAGGCCGCTGCCCGCCAGCGCCAGTCCCCATGGCATGAAGATGCAGGCGATCAGCGAGAGATACAGCAACAGCTTGAGGGCGGCGGCAAACTCCAGGACCGCGAGATGCCTTGCTGAATATTCCAGCACCATGGCCTCGTGCACCATGGTGAGCTCGAGATGGGTGGCCGGGTTGTCGATGGGAATGCGAGCGTTTTCGGCAAGCGCCACGATAACGAGTGCAATGAGCGCAAGCCCAAGCGAAACGCGCAGGCTGGCATGAGTTTGCATGAATTCGGCGATCACCGAGAGCTGAGTCGAACCGGCAAGGAGGGCGAGAGTGAACACAATCATGATCATCGCCGGCTCGGCGAGCGAGGCAAACATCATCTCGCGGCTTGAGCCGATGCCGCCGAAGCTGGTGCCGACATCCATTCCGACAAGCGCCAGAAAGAACCGCGACGAGCCGATCAGCGCCGTGAGCGCAATCAAGTCGGCGGTCCAGCTGAACTGCAGCTGCACCGCGAAAGTCGGGACCAGCGCGGCGGCCACCCACGTTGCGGCAAAGATCAGGTATGGGCCGCTGCGGAACAGCCAGGACGCGTTCTCTGCCAGCACAGCTTCCTTGCGGATCAGACGCAGCAGGTCGCGGTAGGGCTGCAGGACTGGCGGCCCCTGGCGCCGCAGCAGGCGCGCCTTAAGTTTGCGCGTATAGCCCAGCAGCAGCGGCGCCAGGATGAGCACAAGCATCATCTCCGCGCCTTGAGCGATGAGATCGAGGATCAGGACCATACCAGCATCACCAGCATGAGAAAGAATAGGAGGATGACGAGCAGCGCAAACACCAGGCTGAGGTATTTGCGAATGGTCAGGAACTGCAGATGGCTGAGCTGGTCGGCGGCGAACAAGATGGCGCCGCCGACGGGAGCGTAGAGCATCTCCCAGGTGAGGTCACGTAGCCTGACGGTGAGCCGCGCAGCCGCGGTCTCACCAGGCGCTGGCATCGCGACATCTTCGCGCGCGTCAAACAGCGAGCTGAAGACGCGGCGGATCGGCTGGGCGAAGCCGCCGGCGGTGTATTGCGTGGCCGGGCTCTGGTTCGGAAAGCCGCAGTCCCAGGCCGGACCGCGGCGCACCGCGCGCGAGGCAAAGCGGTGGATGATCTCTATTGCGGCGAGCGTCGATATGGTGATGAAGACGAAGACCAGGAGTCCGTTATAGGAGCTGCGGCTCTCGGCGATCGGGACGATCGACAGCCACGGGTCGGCGGACTGAAGCGGCATGCGCTCGGCCACCAGCATGTTCACGACCGGCGCGAGCGTGTCGATGATCGGGGCGGGGATGATTCCGATCAGCAGACACAGGCCTGCTAAAATGAACATCGCCGCGAGCGACCAGCGATCGACCTCCTGCGCGCCTGCCGCGACGGTTGTGCGCGGCCGCCCGAGGAATGTCACGCCGAACGCCTTGACGAAGCAGGCCGCGGCGAGCGCCGCCGACAACGCAAGCATCACGCCGACCGCAGGCACGATCAGCTTGACGCCCCAGGACGGCACGTCCGGGCTCAGGAGGATCGCTTGGAAGATGAGCCACTCCGAGACGAAGCCGTTGAGCGGCGGCAGGGCCGAGATCGCCATGCATCCAACAAGGAACGTGAAGGCGGTGAGCGGCATGCCCCGAATGAGGCCGCCAAGATGCTCCATGTCGCGCTCGCCGGTCGCCGTCAGTACGGCGCCGGAACCGAAGAACAGCAGGCTCTTGAAGATGCTGTGATTGAGGACGTGGAGCAGCGCCGCGGTCATGGCGACCGCGGCGGCGGCCCGCATGTGATGCGCCGAGAAGGCGAGGGCGAGACCAAGGCCGATGAAGATGATGCCGATATTCTCCACGGTGTGGTAGGCGAGCAGGCGCTTGAGATCGTGCTGCATCAGCGCGCTGAGCACCCCGAGCACGCAGGTGATGCCGGCAAGCGGGATGATGACGATGCTCCACCACCAGGCCGGTGCGCCGCTGAGGTCGAAAACGATACGGATGAAGCCGTAGACTGCGACCTTGGTCATGACGCCGCTCATCAGCGCCGACACGTGGCTCGGCGCCGCGGGATGCGCGAGCGGCAGCCAGACGTGCAACGGCACAAGGCCGGCCTTCGATCCGGCGCCTAGAATGGCCAGGATCAAGACCAGTCCGGAGAGAGCGGCCGGAGCGCTGCGCATCTCGCTAAATGAATAACCGCCGCTTCCGCCCGCCAGTAATCCGAACCCGAGCAGCAGGCTGAGCGTACCGAAGCTCGCCATGACGATGTAGACGTAGCCAGCGTGCCGGTTATCGGGATCATGATGGTGCGCCATCACCAGCGCCCAGGAGGATAGCGACATGAATTCCCAGGACACCAGGAAGGTGAAGGCGTCGTCGGCCAGCACCACGAGGTTCATGCCAGCCAGAAATGCCGCATAGAATGGGAGGACCCGGCCAGGCGCTTCCTCGTGCCTGCCATAGCCGATGGCGAAAAGGCTCGCGCTGGCGCCGCCCAGGTTCACCACGGCGAGGAAGAACGCAGCGAGCGCATCGATCTGAAAATGCGCGCCGACCCACGGCAATCCGAGGGGCAGAATCAGCGCCGATACCGTACTGCCGGCGCTCAGCAACTGCGTGACGGCCACGACCAAGATCACCAGGCAAACGACAAAACATGCCCCGTAAATCGGGCGCGTCGCGGCCGACCATCGCAACGCGACCGCCGCCAGCAAGGGCAGGCCGAGGAAGGCCGACACGCTGCACAGGGTGACGACGACAGGCGTCATGCGATTTCTTCTCCGCCATCATGGCAGACCATCCGCGGCCGCGGATCGGGAATCAAGGCCATATCGACACCCCAAGCAGCAGGGCAATGAGCGCCGCGAATACGAGGCTGAGGTATTTGCGAATGGTCAGGAACTGCAGGTAATTGAGCTTATCGGTCGCGAACAAGATGGCGCCGCCGACGGGAGCGTAGAGCATCTCCCAGGTGAGGTCACGTAGCCTGACGGTGAGCCGCGCAGCCGCGGTCTCACCAGGCGCTGGCATCGCGACATCTTCGCGCGCGTCAAACAGCGAGCTGAAGACGCGGCGGATCGGCTGGGCGAAGCCGCCGGCGGTGTATTGCGTGGCCGGGCTCTGGTTCGGAAAGCCGCAGTCCCAGGCCGGACCGCGGCGCACCGCGCGCGAGGCAAAGCGGTGGATGATCTCTATTGCGGCGAGCGTCGATATGGTGATGAAGACGAAGACCAGGAGTCCGTTATAGGAGCTGCGGCTCTCGGCGATCGGGACGATCGACAGCCACGGGTCGGCGGACTGAAGCGGCATGCGCTCGGCCACCAGCATGTTCACGACCGGCGCGAGCGTGTCGATGATCGGGGCGGGGATGATTCCGATCAGCAGACACAGGCCTGCTAAAATGAACATCGCCGCGAGCGACCAGCGATCGACCTCCTGCGCGCCTGCCGCAACGGTTGTGCGCGGCCGCCCGAGGAATGTCACGCCGAACGCCTTGACGAAGCAGGCCGCGGCGAGCGCCGCCGACAACGCGAGCATTGCGCCGACCGCAGGGACCAGGAACTTCAGGCCCAATTGCGGCAGGTCCGGGCTCAGGAGGATCGCTTGGAAGATGAGCCACTCCGAGACGAAGCCGTTGAGCGGCGGCAGGGCCGAGATCGCCATGCATCCTGCAAGGAACGTGAAGGCGGTGAGCGGCATGCCCCGTATGAGGCCGCCAAGATGCTCCATGTCGCGCTCGCCGGTCGCCGTCAGTACGGCGCCGGAACCGAAGAACAGCAGGCTCTTCAAGATGCTGTGATTGAGGACGTGGAACAGCGCCGCGGTCATGGCGAGCGCGGCTGCCGCCGGCATCGCGTTCGCCTTGAAGGCGAGCGCAAGGCCGAGGCTGACGAAGATGATGCCGACGTTTTCGATCGTGCTATAGGCAAGCAGTCGCTTGAGATCCTTTTCCATCATGGCATGCAGGATCCCCATCACGGCGGTGATGCTGCCGAGGAAGAGGATGACCACACTTGCCGGCCATGTCGGCGGTCCCAGCAGGTCGAATACGACGCGAATGAAGCCGTAGATCGCGACCTTGGTCATGACGCCGCTCATCAGCGCCGACACGTGGCTCGGCGCCGCTGGATGGGCGAGCGGCAGCCAGACATGCAGCGGCACGAGGCCGGCCTTTGAGCCGGCTCCGAGCAACATCAGGATCAACACCAACGCCGTCGCGTAGGGCGTGTGTTGCGCCGCGCGGATGGCTGCAAATCCGTAATCTCCCGCCGGTCCCGCCAGCAGGCCGAAGGCCAGCAGAAGTGCGAGCGTGCCGAAGCTTGCCATCACCAGGTAGACGTAGCCGGCCTTGGCGTTGCCCGCTTCACGGTGGTGCGCCATGACCAGCGCCCAGGAAACCAGCGACATGAATTCCCAGCACAGCAGATAGGAAAACGCATCATCCGCCAGCACCACGAGATTCATGCCGGCCAGAAAGGCCGGGAAGAAGGGAAGCACGCGGTGCGGCGCCGGCTCGTGGTGGCCGTAGCCGAGACCGTAGAGGCTCGCCGCTGCCCCTCCGAGATTGACGACGACCAGAAAAAAGGAAGCCAGCGCGTCGAGGCGGAAATGAGCGCCAAGCCACGGCAATCCGACCGGCAGCGTCAGATCGGCGGCGATTGCCGTATCGCCAAGCAGCCACCGCAAGGATCCGATCAATGCAATCGCGGACACGACCAAGGTCGCGCTGTAGGTGACGGCCGTGTTGAGCTTTGAGCGGCTCAGAACGATCGCCAGCACCGCCAGTCCAAGCAATCCGGCAACACACGCCATTTGCAAATTGACGGCTGACATTATGTGCGCGCCCTTGTTCTGCCTGACGCTTTGTTTTCCGAATCTGCGCCGGGAGCGGGCCTGGCTGCACCCGGATTTGCTTTCAGCCGCACCCCGCGCCCCTGTGAATTGCTCACAGCTCCTTCGTCGATCATTTCGATCCCCGCCGCTTCGAATGCGGCGATCAACTTGACCAGCGAATCGACATTGCCGCGAACCATCGTTTCTGAGGCCTCCATCCGCTGAATGGTTGGCACGGAAAGTCCCGACAGCTTTGCGAGCCGGCGTTGATCAATGCCAAGAAGCGCCCTGGCGGCTCGCAGTTGAGCTGCGGTGATCATCGACTTGCCTTGCTGTGGGGACCCCAGCCGATAGCAGACATCATCTTTACATGGTAATTAATGATGTCAAAATGTCAATAAATGATATTTCAGATATCTAATCTAAGGGATGGCCATACTTCTCATTTTTATCACACCATCGCTGGAGCCTCGGTTTTGATTGAAATCAAAGCCGGGGCGCCGGTCTTTTGTTTCGACGCATTTTATTTGTTTCGACGCATTTTATTTGCGCGAACCGGTGTCCACCCCCGGATCAAGTCCGAGGGCAGGCTTTCGCTTGAAAGCGCTGTGGTCGCCGCGATGCGATGCTTGATTCAGCCGCAGCATTGACTTGGGCCCCGGCTTGCCCGATTTGAACGGTGACGGCGTCCATTGACCGGGCGCCGCAGCAGGATTGGCGATGGCGGCCATGACCAAACCTCGCGCGGCATGTTTGATCGGATGGCCGGCGGCGCATTCGCGCTCGCCGCTGATCCATCATTATTGGCTGCGAACGCTCGGCATCGAGGGCGGCTACAATATCGAGGCGGTGCCGCCCGAAGGCTTCGCCGAATTCGTGCTGCATTTGTCGGCGCATGGTTTTGTCGGCGCCAACGTCACCATTCCGCACAAGGAGCGCGCGCTGGCGCTGTCGGTACCCGACGCGCGCGCCCGCGCGGTCGGCGCGGCCAACACGCTGTGGTACGAGGGCAGCGAGCTGCGTTCGACCAACACCGACATCGAAGGCTTTATCAATAATCTCGACGCCAGCGCGCCAGGGTGGGACGGAATCGACGACGCGCTGGTGTTGGGCGCCGGCGGGTCGTCGCGCGCGGTGGTGTTCGGACTTGTCGAGCGCGGCTTCAAGCGCGTGCACCTGGCGAACCGGACCCTCGAGCGGGCGCGGGCGCTTGCCGATCAATTCGGTGAAACCGTGCATCCCATCGCATGGGAGACCATCGGCGAAGTGTTGCCGCACGCCGGACTGCTGGTGAACACCACCTCGCTCGGCATGCACGGCCAGCCCGCACTGCGAATCGACGCGGGCCTGCTCCCGTCGCATGCGATCGTCGCCGACCTGGTCTACGTTCCCCTGGAAACGCCGCTGCTGGCGGCCGCGCGGGCGCGCGGCCTGAAGACAGCCGACGGTCTGGGCATGCTGCTGCACCAGGCGGTGCGCGGATTCGAATTGTGGTTCGGGCGCCGTCCCGAGGTGACGCCGGAGCTCCGCGCGCTGGTCGAGGCTGATCTCACAGGCGCTTGATTGCGGGCTGTTCGAGCCGGAATATCATGTAAGCGTCGGTGTCCATGGCTAAGCTGTGATCGCCGGAGAACACGACATGCCTACTCATCGTCCCACGCTCGCCCGTCCGTTTGTCGCCGCCACGATGGTGGCTGCCTCCACCCTCTTTGCGATCGCCCAGCAACCGCCTTCGCCGTCGCGGGTTCGCGGCACCATCGTAAGCGTTGACGGGGATGTGCTGTCCGTCAAATCGCGCAGCGGCGAGGACGTCAAATTACACATGACCGGCGATATGCGGATGGTGGGAATCATCAAGATTTCGCTGTCCGATATCAAGCTCGGCTCTTTCGTCGGCACCACCACGGTGCCGGGACCGGACGGCCGTCAGAACGCGGTCGAAGTGCATGTGTTTCCGGAAGACATGCGCGGCACCGGCGAGGGATCGCGGCCTTACGATCTGCGCCCCAACTCAACCATGACCAATGCGACGGTCGCGGAGACTGTCGCTGGCAATGACGGCCAGACCCTGATGATCAAATACAAGGATGGCGAGAAGAAAGTCGTGGTCGCCCCCGATACGCCCGTCGTGACCTATGTTCCCGCCGACAAAACCGAACTGAAGCCCGGCGCCAAGATCATCGCCTTCGTCAAGCAATTGCCGGATGGATCGTTCGAAACCAACCGCATCAGCGTCGGCCGCGACGGTCTGACGCCGCCAATGTAAAAATTTCTTCCGCCCGATTTGCGAAGGGGGCATTGCGGCTTCGCCATCCCGGAATAACCCCGCCTTCGCGGGGTATTCCAATAGATTCGTTGCTCAACCAAAGCCTTTGAGGGAAACACCATGCCGAAAATCTCTTCGTGGATGCCGCGCGCGCTCGTGGCCTCGCTGACGGTTCTATCCGTGCTCCTCTCGGCGGCGTGGGCTCAGCAGCCGCCGCCGGTCCGCATTCGCGGCACCATCGAAAGCGTCGACGGTCCGATGCTGATGATCAAATCGCGCGAAGGCACCGACATGAAGGTGCGGATGACCGACAACGTGGCGGTGTTCGGCGTCGCCAAGACCGAGTTGTCTGAAATCAAGCCGGGGTCCTACATTGGGGTGTCGGCGATGCCGGAACCTGACGGCACCCAGAAGGCGCTCGCCGTTCACATTTTCCCCGAGAGCCAGCGCGGCGCGGCCGAGGGTTTCCGGCCCTGGGATCTGCGGCCCAACTCGACCATGACCAATGCCACCGTCGCCGAGACGGTCAAAGGCACCGATGGCCAGAATATCCTGGTGAAATACAAGGACGGCGAAAAGAAAGTCGTGGTGCCGCCGGGCACGCCGGTCGTCACATTCGTCGCCGGCGACAAATCCGAGGTGAAGCCGGGCGCCAAGATCATCATTTTCGGCGCGGTGAAGAAGGACGACGGCACCCTGGAAGCCAACCGCGTCAACATCGGCCGCGACGGCATCACCCCGCCGATGTGACGCGAAGCGTCATTCCGGGGCGATGCGCAGCATCGAACCTCAGATGTGCAATTGCACATCGGGGAATCCCCAGATTCCGGGTCTGGTCCTTCGGACCATCCCGGAATGACGAACTCAAACCGCCAGCACGTGGTCGTCGATCTCGGCGATGGTGTTGACGCCGCACAGGCCCATGGTCGTTGCAGAGCTCGTTGCGGATGATGTCGAGCGCCTTGGCGACGCCGGGGCCGCCGAAGGCGCCGAGGCCGTGGATATAGGCGCGGCCGATCATGCAGGATTTGGCGCCGAGCGCGAGCGCGCGCATCACGTCCTGGCCGGAGCGGATGCCGCCGTCGAACATGATTTCCATCTTGTCGCCGATCGCGTCGACAATCTCCGGCAGGACTTCGATCGAGGAAGGCGCGCCGTCGAGCTGACGGCCGCCATGGTTGGAGACCACCAGCGCCTGCGCGCCGGTCTTCGCCGCCTCATTGGCGTCCTCGACGTCGAGGATGCCCTTCAGGACCAGTTTGCCGGGCCAGATGCTGCGGATCCATTCGACATCCTTCCAGTTCAGCGTGGTGTCGAACTGCGTCCCAATCCAGGTTCCGAGCGCGGTGATATCGTCGGTGCCCTTGAGGTGACCGACCAGATTGCCGAAGGTACGGCGCTTGCCGCGCAGCACGCCGGCTACCCAGGCCGGCTTGGTGGCGAAGTCGAAAAACTTTGACAGCGTCCATTCCGGTGGCACCGTCATGCCGTTCTTGATGTCGGCATGGCGCTGCCCGATCACCTGCAGATCAACCGTCAGCACCAGCGCGCTGCACTTCGCCGCGATGGCGCGCTCGATCAGCGCCTTGATGAAGCCGCGGTCCTTCATGACGTACAACTGGAACCAGAACGGCTTGTCGACATTGGCGGCGACATCCTCGATCGAACAGATCGACATCGTGCTCAAGGTGTAGGGAATTCCCGCGGCCTGCGCGGCGCGGCAGGCATGAATTTCGCCGTCGCCATATTGCATGCCGGTCAGGCCGACCGGCGCCAGGATCAGGGGCAATGCCGCGGGTTCGCCGAGAATGGCAGTCGAAAGATCGCGCTTCGACACGTCGACCAGGATGCGCTGGCGGAACTTGATCCGCGCAAGATCGTCGCGGTTGGCGCGCAGCGTTTCCTCGGCATAAGAGCCGCGATCGGCGTAATCGAAAAATGCCTTGGGCACCTTTCGCATATGGCGCTGGCGCAGATCCTCGATGCAGGTGATGTGTTTCATGGACGTTCCAAGCCTTCTTGTATCTTGCCTTCTTGTATTTGCCGCTTTGACTGTTCATCTAGCACGCTTGGGTCCCTCGCCAAATCGCTTCACGGCAAACTCAAGGGGAAGCTCCCATGACCGGACCGCGCAATAAGCCCACCGCCGTCGAAAACCCGGAAAAGCGGCAGCTCGACGAGGCCCTGGAGGAGGGGCTGGAGGAGACCTTTCCGGGATCAGACCCCGTCAATGTCACCCAGCCGCCGCCCTCGAAGGCGGACCATCACGTCAAGCGCAAGGATTAGCCCGGCATCCTTCGGGGGACGGGGAACAAAGTAATTCTTGTGTTGTCAATGGTTTAAGTGCCATTCGCTGGAACGGTGGCTCGAAATGATTCATCATATTTTTTGAAGTCATTTTAGCGCCGAAAGCATTATAACCGCCTGCACGCTAGGATGGGCGGGCGTTCGGGGCTTCTCTCGCCGGGTAGTTCGAGAAGCCTGGACGATGCTGGGGGTCATATGAGCCGCAAATATTTCGGTACGGATGGGATTCGGGGTCTCGCCAACGGTCTGATCACGCCGGAGCTGGCGCTCAAGGTCGGGCAGGCGGCCGGATTGGTGTTTCAGCGTGGCGAGCATCGCCATCGTGTCGTCATCGGCAAGGACACGCGTCTTTCCGGCTACATGATCGAATACGCGATGGTGGCCGGCTTCACCTCGGTCGGCATGGATGTGCTGCTGCTCGGCCCGATGCCGACGCCGGCGGTGGCGATGCTGACCAAATCGATGCGCGCCGATCTCGGCGTGATGATTTCCGCTTCCCATAATCTGTTCGAAGACAACGGCATCAAATTGTTTGGCCCGCAGGGGTTCAAGCTGTCCGACGATGTCGAAAAGCAGATCGAGCTGTTGCTGGATGAATCCCTCGACAAGCGCCTGGCGCAGAGCGCGAGCCTCGGGCGCGCCCGCCGCATCGACGGCGTCCATGACCGCTACATCGAATTCGCCAAGCGAACGCTGCCGCGCGACCTCAGCCTCGACGGCCTGCGCGTGGTGGTCGATTGCGCCAACGGCGCCGCCTACAAGGTGGTGCCGGAAGCGCTGTGGGAACTCGGTGCGGACGTCATTTCCATCGGCGTCGATCCCGATGGCTTCAACATCAACAAGGAATGCGGATCGACCTCGCCTGAGGCGTTGAGCCGCAAGGTCCGCGAAATGCGCGCCGACATCGGCATCGCGCTCGATGGCGACGCCGATCGGGTCATCCTGGTCGACGAGCGCGGACACCTGGTCGATGGCGACCAGCTGCTCGCGGTCATCGCGCAAAGCTGGAAGGATGATGGCCGGCTTGCCAAGCCGGGCATCGTCGCCACGGTGATGTCGAACCTGGGACTGGAGCGCTTCCTCGAAGGCCAGGGCATCGGCCTCATACGTACGCCGGTCGGCGACCGTTACGTGCTGGAGCGGATGCTGAGCGGCGGTTACAATCTCGGTGGCGAGCCTTCCGGCCACATTATTCTGTCCGACTATGCCACTACCGGCGACGGCTTCGTCGCGGCACTTCAGGTGCTCGCCGTGGTGCAAAAACTTCGCCGCCCTGTGTCCGAGGTCTGCCGCCGCTTCGATCCGCTGCCGCAGATCCTGAAGAATGTGCGTTACCGCAGCGGCAAGCCGCTCGAAGACGCTGAGGTCAAATCGGCCATCGTCGCCGGCGAGAAGCGGCTCAACGGCCACGGCCGGTTGCTGGTGCGCTCTTCCGGCACCGAGCCCGTGATCCGCGTGATGGGCGAGGGCGACGATCGCCTGCTGGTCGAGGAAGTGGTCGACCATATCGTCTCCGCGCTCGGCCAGGCCGCGGCGGCGTAGCGCATCGCAGCCATTATCTAATGGCGCTGGTCGGTGCGGCACGGCCATCGTAGAAAACGCGTATTGCTCCCCGCGAGAAGTCATCCCTTGAACAAGTCCGTGGTCGTCCCCGAACAAGCGGTTGTTGCGCCGGTGATCGTGCCGGATGTGACGCCGCCCTCCGTTGCGAAGGCGGCCGCGGGGCCGGCCTACCTCGTGCTCGGCGGCATCAGCCTCTCGCATTTTCTCAACGACACCATGCAGTCGCTGATTCCCTCGGTCTATCCGATCCTCAAGGCTAGCTACGCGCTCGATTTCGCGCAGATCGGAATGATCACGCTGGCGTTCCAGTTTACCGCCTCGTTGCTGCAACCGCTGATCGGATATTTCACCGACAAGAAGGCGCAGCCGTTCTCGCTCGCGGTCGGCATGGGATTTACGTTCTTCGGGTTGCTGCTGCTCAGCGTCGCGCAGCACTACGCCGTCATCCTGGTCGCGGCGTCATTGGTCGGGCTTGGTTCGGCGGTCTTCCACCCGGAATCGGCGCGCATCGCGCGGCTCGCCTCCGGTGGGCGCTTCGGTTTCGCGCAATCGGTGTTTCAGGTCGGCGGCAATCTCGGAACGTCGATGGGGCCGCTGCTGGCGGCGTTGATCGTGGTGCCGTTCGGCCAGCCCAGCCTCGCGTGGTTCTCCTCGATCGCGGCGCTGGCGATCGTTGTCCTGTGGCGGATCGGGCTTTGGTACAAGCCGCAGATCACGGCGAGAAAAGCGGCGCCGATCCCGGTCCATCCGGACGCGCCGAGTTCCCGCCGGGTCGTGATCGCGCTTGCCGTACTCGTCGCGCTGTTGCTCTCGAAGCAGCTCTACGTATCGAGCCTGTCGAGCTATTACATCTTCTACCTGATCGACAAATTCTCCGTCTCGACGCAGGCTGCGCAGATCTATCTCTTTGTTTTTCTCGCCTCGAACGCGGCGGGGGCGTTCCTCGGCGGACCGCTCGGCGATCGCTTCGGCCGCAAATACGTGATCTGGTTTTCGATCCTCGGGGCGCTGCCGTTTACGCTGGCGCTGCCTTATGCCGGATTGTTCGCGAGCGCGGTGCTGACGGCGATCATCGGCCTCATCATCTCTTCGGCCACGTCGTCGATCATCGTCTTTGCCCAGGAACTGATGCCGCACCGCTTCGGGATGATTTCCGGCATGTTCTTCGGCGTCGCATTCGGTATCGGCGGGCTCGGCGCTGCGGTGCTCGGCGAGGTCGCCGACCACACCGGCATCGCCTTCGTCTACCAGGTTTGCGCGTTCCTGCCGGCGATCGGGCTGCTCGCGGTGTTTCTGCCAAAGATGCCGAAAGCGGCGCGCTGACGCGGGAACCGGCAGCGCGGAGGACCGTCCGGTTCTACTAATAGATTATTAGCGATTGTGGCGAGGTTTGCCATTTTTGTGGCTCGCGGGTTCCGCAGGCCGCGGGAATCTTCGGAGATTATCAACCTTAAAAATTAGGGTTAAGCGGCGCTTAAACATTTGGTGCCATCGTCCGACCGTGCGTTTTTAGATGTGGGGCCTCCGTTGTCCGCCTCACCGGCCAAAAGGACGAAGCCAATGCGTAGCGTTAAGTCTCTCGTTGCCGCCGGAGCGGCATCACTGTTGATGTCGTCGATGGCTTTTGCCGCCGACATGGCCATCGCGCCCCCGCCGATGCCCTATGCGGCCCCGGTTGCCGACTTCGGCGGTTGGTATCTGCGCGGCGATATCGGGATGACCAATCAGAAAATGAAGTCGCTCGACAATCCGGATCCAAACGCCGCTCTGTTCACTCAGGTCGGGATGGGCTTCGACAGCTCCACGCTGTTCGATCTCGGCGTCGGTTACCAATTCAACAACTGGTTCAGAGCGGATTTTACCGCACAGTGGCGCGGACGGGCCAACTTTCACGGCTCTCAATTCACTGACGCCTTTGCCGGCTCGGCGCTGGTCGACAATTACAGCGGCTCCAAGTCGGAGGCTGTCTTCATGGCTCACGGCTATGTCGACCTCGGTACCTGGTGGTGCGTAACCCCGTTCATCGGCGCCGGCATCGGAACGTCCTATAATCGGATCTCGGGCTTCCGCGACGACGGTTTCAGGAACGACTTCGGCGTGCCAGGGCCCTCCAGCGTTGTTTACGCCGCCGACAGCGGAAAATGGAATTTTGCGTGGGCGCTGCACGCGGGCCTCGCTTACAGGGTCACGCCGGGCGTGACGCTCGAGCTCGGCTACAGCTACATGAATCTCGGCGATGCCACCACCGGCGCCAACTCCAACTTCGGCGGCGGTGCGACTCCGCAATTCCCTTGGACCATGAAGAGCATTACCTCGAACGACTTCACGCTCGGCGTGCGCTGGGACCTCTACAACGCGCCGGCCTATTCGCCGCCGCTTGTCACCAAGGGCTGATCGCAGTCTGATTTCTTAAATCTTGCCGACGGCGCGGGATCTTCCCGCGCCGTTTTGTTTTGCGCGCGCGGCGTGATCCCGACCCGGAGGGCCGCGCGAGCGCAAGATGGGAGCCGGTTTTCGGACAAGATCATGCCGATCGGAGTGCCGCGACAACGATTGGTTAAGGTTAACGAGCGATGATCATCTTCAGGTTCGCAAGTGTTCGATGGGAGTATTTCGATGCGTAGGTTCCTGCTGGCGGCGGCGATGTTCACAATAGTGACCTGCGCCCAGGCGGCCGACATGCCCGACTATCTTCGTGGCTCGGTGGGACCCGCGCCCACGGTCAACTGGCGTGGCTTTTATCTCGGAGGCCAGGCCGGCTACGGATCGTCGGACGAGAATCTCACTGGCTCGAACACGACCATGCTTAACGCCTTGCTTGATCACAACGTCATCCAGGAGATGGGCGTTGCGAATTGGAATCTCGGTCTCGGGAAAGACTCGGCGCGCGCGCCCGGTTACGGCGCCTTTGCCGGATATAACTGGCAATGGGATGACGTCGTCGCCGGCCTCGAAATGTCCTATCTGCACGGCTCGTTCGGGGGGAAGTCCAGCGCATCTAAGGAACTCGTCAGCGGCACGGCGTTATCCGACGGCAACTTTCACGATGTTGCGGTGACGTCATCGTCGGCGATCGAGATTACGGATTTTGCGACATTCCGCGCCCGCGCGGGCTATGCTTATGGAAGCTTCCTGCCCTACGCCTTCGCAGGGTTCGCGCTCGGCAATGCCAACATCACGCGTAACGTCACTGTCCATGACCACTATGCGCCTACCTCTGCAGGCGCGGCGGCATCATGTTCAGGCGGGCCTCCGCCAACCTGCGCTACGCTGTCCGCCGACGATGCCGTGCACAATCACCTGATCTACGGCTACACGGCGGGTCTCGGTATCGACATCAATTTGATCGGTGGGCTGTTTATGCGTGCCGAATGGGAATATGTGCGGTTCACGGCCGCCATCGACACCAACATCAACACGGTGCGTGCCGGCCTCGGCTACAAGTTCTGACCGGACGACGTCGCCTCTAGTCTATCATGCGAGCCCGTTGACATCACCGGCCCCTCCTGTTGGTCGCAGAGGATGGTGACGGTGCGGTCGTCGGCTGCCTGGAGCTGTGCATTCTGCCGGGACTGAACTCGCAGGGCGCGTTGATCGACGCGGCCCTTGCGATCATTGCGAAACGGGTTTTGCCGTTCATTCCGGTTAACGCGCGATAAACTAACCAGATCATCGTAATTTTTTAGCGGAACGATCTGTGACATTTTGGCGTATCCCGTCGGGCTCGGGCAGCTTGGGGACCGCAAATGAAAAATTATTCGATTGTCAGGATCGGCAACGAGTATGTCGTGCAGGCGGGCGACAAGAGTGTTCTGAAGGTCGCGAGCCGACGCAAGGCGGCGAGGCTCGTCACGGATGCGGCGGAATTGTTGAATTCGCAGCCGTCGCAGCACGCCGATACTGAAGCGCCAGCAGAACGCGATCCCAGCGAAGTTCCTTGACGATTCCGGATGATTCCCTTATGCACCGCGGCGGGACACCTCCCCCCAACGGGAGGCTTGCTATCTGGAAGGATAGATGATGACTGCAGCGAAGCCCGCTTCGCGGCCCAAAGTGCCGCATTTTTCCTCCGGCCCCTGCGCCAAGCGCCCCGGCTGGACCCCCCAAAATCTCAAGGACGCCGCGCTCGGCCGTTCGCATCGTGCGAAAGTCGGCAAGGCCAAGCTCAAGCTTGCGATCGAACTGACGCGCGAAGTGCTTGAAGTCCCCGCAGGCTACAAGATCGGCATCGTGCCGGCCTCTGATACCGGCGCGGTCGAGATGGCCTTGTGGTCGCTGCTTGGCGCGCGGCCCGTGACCACGATCGCCTGGGAGTCCTTCGGCGAGGGCTGGGTCAGCGATATCGTCAAGGAATTGAAGCTCAAGGACGTCACCAGGCTGCATGCCGGCTATGGCGAGATCCCAGATCTGAGCAAGGCTGATCCTGCTTCCGACATCGTCTTCACCTGGAACGGCACCACTTCCGGGGTCCGCGTCCCCGATGCCGACTGGATCAGCGCGAAGCGCGAAGGCCTCACCATCTGCGACGCGACCTCCGCGGCCTTCGCGCAGCCGCTTCCCTGGGCCAAGCTCGATGTGGTGACCTTCTCCTGGCAGAAGGCGCTGGGCGGGGAGGCCGCGCATGGCATGCTGGTGCTCAGCCCGCGCGCGGTTGAACGGCTTGAGACCTACAAGCCGGCATGGCCGCTGCCAAAAATCTTCCGCATGACCAAGGGCGGCAAGCTCAACGAGGGCATCTTCGAGGGCGAAACCATCAACACGCCGTCGATGCTGTGCGTCGAGGACTATCTCGACGCCCTGAACTGGGCGAAATCGGTCGGCGGACTCAAAGCCCTGATCGCCCGCGCCGACGCCAACGCCCGAGTGCTCGCCGACTGGAAGGCGAAAACGCCGTGGATCGATTTTCTGGCCAAGGATCCGAAGATCCGGTCCAATACTTCGGTGTGCATGAAAGTGGTCGACCCCGCGATCACGTCGCTGACGCCGGACGCGCAGGCCGATTTCGCCAAGAAGCTCGTCGCGCTGGTGGAGAAGGAAGGCGCCGGTTACGATTTCGCGCATTATCGCGACGCGCCGGCGGGCCTGCGTATCTGGTGCGGCGCCACGGTGGAAGCAAACGACGTGGCGTTGCTGACGCAGTGGATCGACTGGGCTTTCGCCGAGACCAAGGCTTCGCTTCCGAAGGCGGCGTGATCTTCACCCTCCCCTGGAGGGGGAGGGTCGACGCACCGCAGGTGCGGCGGGGTGGGGTGATTTTTCCCTCAATCCGGCGCGCGCAGAATTTCACGTTGACAGCTTCACCCCACCCCGGCGCTTCGCGCCGACCCAGAGAGCGAGCTTCGCTCGTCTCGATCCCTCCAGGAGAGGGTAGAGGAATACAAAATGACAAAGCCCAAAGTTCTTATTTCCGACGCGCTGTCGCCCGCCGCGGTGCAGATCTTCAAGGATCGCGGCATCGAGGTCGACTTCCAGCCCAATCTCGGCAAGGACAAGGACAAGCTTGCCGAGATCATCGGCAATTACGATGGCCTGGCAATCCGTTCGGCCACCAAGGCCACCGCCAAGATCATCGAGAAGGCCGCGCGGCTGAAGGTGATCGGCCGCGCCGGGATCGGCGTCGACAATGTGGAGATTCCCGCCGCCACCGCGAAGGGCATCATCGTGATGAACACGCCGTTCGGCAATTCGATCACCACGGCCGAACATGCGATTACGCTGATGTTGGCGCTGGCGCGCGAAATTCCGCAGGCCGATGCCTCTACCCAGGCCGGCAAGTGGGAGAAGAACCGTTTCATGGGCGTCGAGATCACCGGCAAGACACTGGGCGTGATCGGCTGCGGCAACATCGGTTCGATCGCCGCCGACCGCGCGCTGGGCTTGCGCATGAAGGTGGTTGCCTTCGATCCGTTCCTGTCGCCGGAACGCGCCAAGGATATTGGCGTCGAGAAGGTCGATCTCGAGGAGTTGTTCAAGCGCGCCGATTTCATCACGCTCCATACGCCGCTGACCGACAAGACCCGCAACATCATCGACGCGACGGCGCTTGCGAAAATGAAAAAGGGCGTGCGCATCATCAATTGCGCGCGCGGCGGGCTGGTCGACGAGCAGGCGCTGGTCGATGCCTTGAATTCCAAGCAAGTCGCGGGCGCTGCGTTCGACGTGTTCGTCGAGGAGCCGGCCACAAAGAACGTGCTGTTCGGCCATCCCAACGTGATCTGCACGCCGCATCTCGGCGCCGCCACCACCGAGGCGCAGGAGAACGTGGCGCTGCAGGTGGCCGAGCAGATGTCGGACTATCTCTTGACCGGCGCGATTTCGAACGCGGTCAACTTCCCCTCGATCACGGCGGAAGAGGCGCCGAAGCTGAGGCCTTTCATCGCGCTTGCCGAAAAGCTCGGCTCGTTCGCAGGCCAGCTCACCGAGAGCGGCATCATGAAAGTGCAGATCACCTTTGAGGGCCACGTCGCCGAAATGAAGATCAAGGCGCTGACCTCGGCGGTGTTGTCGGGCTTGCTGCGGCCGATGCTGGGTGACATCAACGTCGTCTCGGCGCCGGTCATCGCCAAGGAGCGCGGCATGGTGGTCGAGGAGATCGCGCGCGCGGCACAGAGCGACTACGAAAGCCTGATCACGGTCACCGTCACCACCGAGCGGCAGGAACGGTCGGTTTCGGGCACGGTCTATGCCGACGGCAAGCCGCGGCTTGTCGACATCAAGGGCATCCGGGTCGACGCCGAGTTCGGCAGGTCGATGATCTACGTCGCCAATGAGGACAAGCCGGGATTCATCGGCCACTTCGCAGGGATCCTCGGCGACGCCAAGATCAATATCGCGACCTTCCATCTCGGCCGCAACAAGCAGGGCGGTGATGCCATCGCGCTGGTCGAGATCGACGGCGCGGTGTCGGCGGACGTGCTCGCCAAGGTGCAGGCGCTGCCGCAGGTAAAGCAGGCCAAGGCGCTGGCATTTTAGGACGCCCGCGCCTCGTTGCGATTGCCCGCCATCGGAATCGTTCGGCGTTTTTTGTAACCATAGATAATTGATTCGATCGCCATTTTCCTTCTGCATGAGGGCTTTCGTAACCAGCTGCGAAGCGCTGATCCGAAAAGGCAAGAGCCCGGCCCAGCGCCTGCTGAAGGCGAGAATATTGTTGAAGGCCGATGTCTCGCAAGCCGGTGAAGGCTGGAGTGGTAAAGGCGCTCGCCAACCAGACCGCCAAGGCGACCGAGGAAATCTCGGCGCAGGTCGCAGCCATGCAGGCATCAACCGGTGAGGCGGTTCACTCGATCGGCGGAATCACCGAAACCATCGCGCAGATGAGCGAGATCACCGGCAGCATTGCCACCTCGATCGGGCAGCAAGGCGAAGCGACCCGAGATATCGCTCGCAACATCCAGTCGGTCGCGGCAGGATCGAGCGAGATCAGCTCCCATATCGGCGGCGTCACCACGGCGGCGGCAGCCACAGGCATGGCCGCTTCGGATGTGCTTTCCAACGCGCGCGAACTCGACAATCAGTCGGGAATGTTGCGTACGGCGGTTGACGAATTCCTGGTCAAGGTCCGCGCGGCCTAGGCTTCCCGCTGCCGATATCGCGCCGCCGCGCGGTGGGTTTATCCAGCCGCGGACGCCCGCCGCGACGCGATCACCACGCCGGCGAGCACCAGAACGTATCCGACCAGATGAAACAGCCGCGGCTCCTCGCCGAGCAGCAGGATCGCCATGGCCGAGCCGAACACCGGCACCAGATGAAAGAACGGCGCGGCGCGGTTCGGCCCGATCAGCGCGATGCCGCGGTTGAAAAACAGATAGGCCAGCGTGGACGGAAAGATCACGACATAGATGAGGGTAGCGATCGTAATCGCATCCAGTTTCAGCGTATAGCCTGTCGAGTATTCCCACAGCGAGAGCGGCAGCAGCAGAATCGCACCACAGCCGGTGGTAAATGCGATAAGCGACAATTGATGCGTCACCGGCCGCTTCAGCATCAGCGCCGAATAGAGGCCGAAAGCCAGCAGCGAACTCGTAAACATCACGTCGCCCTTGTTGAAGCGGATGCTGGCGAGTGCCGATAAGTCGCCCCGCAGGATAATCGTCAGCACGCCGACGAGCGAGATCACGATGCCGGCAAGCTGGGCCCGGGTCAGCCGCACGCCGAACAGCACGAGCGACCATAGCGCGACGAACAGCGGTCCGGAGGACTGGATCAAAAGCGCGTTCAGCGCCTGGGTGTACTGCATGGCCCAATAGGAAATCGCATTGTTGAAGGCAAAGCCGATCGCCGACAGCAGCACCATCAACGGCAGGTTTGCACGCAGCACCGGCCAGTCACGTTTCAGGTGCGGCAGCGCAAACGGCAGCAGGACGAGGAAGACGCCAATCCATCTGACGCAGGTCAAGGTCAATGGCGGCAAATGTCCGGCGACATACCGCGCGAGCACGATGTTGCCGGCCCAGAACAAAGCGGTCAGGCTCAAGAGCAGATAGGGCTGATGGTTGAGCCATCGGACCGGGTCGGGGGCGGACGGCTGCGGTGCGGGAATCGTCATTGCTTCGCGTAAGGATGTGCCGGATTCGCCGCGCGCGACAAGTGCCGCGCCTGCAAGGCTACAATGTCCTGACTATTGATCGGCTGTCATAACGGTTCGCTGAACCTCCAGCGGCGAATCCGGTTCAGCCGGATGGTGCGGACGTCTTTCGTGACGCAACGAACACGCCGGTCAGCACCAGAACAAAGCCGATGACATGGAACAGCCGCGGGCGCTCCCCGAGAAAGACGATGGCCATCGCGGATCCGAACACCGGCACGACGTGGAAGAACGGCGCGGCGCGGTTGGCGCCGATCAACTGCACCCCGCGATTGAAGCAGAGATAGGCAACGGTGGAGGGAAATACCGCTACGTAGAGCATCGACAGCAGATTGGCCGTATCCAGCCGCATCAGCGGGCGCGAGACCAGTTCCAGTATCAACAGCGGAATAAGGCACGCCGCGCCACAGCCGAAGGTGAAGCCGACGAACGACAGACCGTGAATCTTCGGACGCTTCAGCGACAACACCGAATAGAGTCCGAAGATCGCCAGCGCCACCGTGAAGATGATGTCGCCCTTGTTGAACGCGATGCCGGTGAGCGCGGTGAAGTCGCCATGCAGCAGGATCACCAGCACGCCTGTCAGCGACAGCGCGATCCCGGCGGCCTGCGCCAGCGTCAAGCGAACGCCGAGCAGGAACAGCGACCACACCGCGACGAACAGGGGTGCGGCGGATTGCAACAGCAGCGTGTTCAGCGCCGTGGTATGTTCGAGCGACCAGTATTGCATGGCGGTGAAGGCCGAGATCCCGGTGAGGGAGAGAGCGACCATCGTGCCGAGCCTGGACCTGATCGTCGGCCAGTCCTGCTTGAGGTGTTTCCAGGCCAAGGGAAGAATGAGCAGAAACGCCAGCGACCAGCGCAGGAATGACAGCGTCACCGGCGCAATATGGCCGGCGGCGAGGCGGCCGACGATGGCGTTGCCGGCCCAGCACAGCGCGGTGATCGAGAGCAGCAAATAGGGCTGATTGGCGAGCCAGCCCCCCGGAGAGGCGGCATCGGAGGTTTGATCGGAAGCTGACATGCGGCAGTGGTTCTCGGCCCGGTTCATGACGCCGCGGCCCGGCCCGGCGTGAGACACCCGGCCGGCATGTTGTTGCCCGGCCGCCTCACAGACACGGATTTTCACCATGCATCAATGGCGAAGGATGCATCGCGACCATGCGCTGGGCCGGCCACGCTGGCCGCCTCTTTCGTCTCAAGGGCGCCGCCGCCGTGGCTCAGACGTAGCCGAGCCAGCGCCAGTAGGTTGCGCCGAGCAGCATGATCAAAGCGAGCGCGATCGCCGTCAGGACCAGGCCCGTGCGTACGAAATCCCTTGCATCGAAGGTCCCGGTTCCATAGGCCAGCATGTTCTGCGGCGCATTCACGACCAGAATGAAGCCGAAGGAGACCACGAACTGCAGCAGCATGGTCATGCCGACGATGTTGATGCCCGGCGTTGCAATGCCTTGCAGCACCGCGATGACAATCGGGATCATGGCGGATGCGAGCGCGGTCGCGCTGGCGAAGCCGAGATGAATCAAGGTGAGAAACAGGCTCAATACCGCCAGCACGAACAGCGAGGTGGCGTATTTGAGGCCGAATTCGGCGACCGCGAGATTGGCGAGAAAGGCGGCGCCTTTGGTCTGCAGCAGCGCCGTGCCGACGCTGATGCCGATGCCGAACAGCACGACCGTACCCCAGGGAATTTTGGGCTGCGCTTCCTTCCAGGTCATGATTCCAATGCCCGGCAGGAACATCAGGGCCACCGCCGCCAGCGTGGTCGATGAGGTGTCGAAACTGTGAAGTACGCCTTCGGTGGCCCAGAACGCCAGCAAGGTCAGCGATATCGCGAGCAGCTTTTTCTCGGACGTCTTCATTGGCCCGAGTTCGGCGAGCGATTGGCGGATCTGCTCGCGTCCGCCTGGAATTTGTTTGACCTCGGACGGCATCATCCGCGTCATCACGAAATAGAGCGCGATCGACATCAGGATGCCGAAGGGTGCGGCGGCAATAAACCATTCCAGCCAGGTGATGGATTTTTGCAGGGTCTTCTCGATGAAGCCGATCGCGACCATGTTCTGCGCGGAGGCGGTCTTGATGCCGACGTTCCAGATGCTGGCGGTCTGCACTGTGGTGATCATCAGCATGCCGGCGAAGGCGCCCTTTTTGTTGACGCCGAAGGCAGCGATGATCCCGAGCGTGATCGGCACCAGGCAGGCGACGCGTGCCGTGGTGGAGGGAACCAGAAACGCCATCACGAAGCCGACCAGAATGGCTCCGACCACAACGTGACTCACCTCGACGCCGACACGCGAGAGAATTCCAAGCGCGATACGCTTGTCGAGCCCGGTCGCCGTCATGGCGGCGGCGAGAAACAGCGCGGAAGCGACCAGCGCCAGCGCGGTATTTGCAAAACCGCTGAAGGCAAGACCGAGACCGGCGCTGGTGCCGAGCAGGACCGCGGGATTGGCCGGATTGGGCGCGAGCCCGAGCAGAAACGCCATCAACGCGGCGATGACGACGGCCGAGACGGCGTAATCGAGTGCTTCGGTCATCCAGACGATGACGGCAAAGGCCAGTATCGCGAGCATCCGCTGTCCGGCAATCGAGAGACCTTCCGGCGTCGGCAAAAGAATGACGGTGACGAGCGCTGCTACCGCAAGCAGAACGCCCCAGTTCGATCGTAACCAGCCCGGCTTTGCCGCCGGAGGAACCTTGGCGCCGGCTGAGCCTGGTATTGCGTCGATGGTGGCCACGAAATTCCTCCTCCCTGAACCGATTGACTTTCAGTCGATCAGCTTTGCACATTTCGTTCTTGAGCAGGATCAAGAAGCATTGGTGCACCGCGTCGAGGTCACCGCCGGCTTTGCACCATGCGTGGCCAAGCGCGGGCTCTCCGTGTCGGAGCTCGGCGGTCTCTCCTGCCTCCGGCATCTCGATTTGACCCACGTCAATGACCGGCCGGCGTGGGCGAATGTAGAAACGCTCTCCCATTTCAGAAGGGAGCGTCATGAGCAATGTTGGATCGGCCGATCGGGTTGTGCGGTTCGTAGCGGGGCTTCTGCTCATCGCATTCGCTATTCCCCTCGGTTTCCCTCAGACCGGCTGGAATTGGGTTGGCTGGATCGGCGTCGTACCGCTGCTGACCGCGACCTTCGCCTATTGCCCTGGTTACACGGTGTTCGGCCTCTCCACCTGTTCGGCCAAGCAGCAGAGCTGACCAAGCGTCAAAAACCGTCCGAGGCCCTGGGTGGGTCGGATTTTCATGGGAGAATGCGGTGGCTGCAAAATTCAGAATTGTCGTGATCACATCGGCAGCGCTGGGCATCGCCGCGCTGCTGGCGACCGCTACCGCGCAGCCCTATGGTCCGGGATCAGGGATGATGGGCCGTGGCATGATGGGCTCCTGGATGATGGGCGGCCGCGGCGCCGGCGGTATGTGCAATCCGGCGGCAGCCGGGTTCTCCGGGTGGCGAGCCGACCGGCTCGCGGAATTGATCAAACCGACCGACGCGCAGCGCCCCAAATTCGAGGAATTCAAGGCGGCGTCGATCAAGTCCGCAGAGTCCATGCGTGACGCATGTCAGGCCGATGTTCCCGAGACGATTATTGGCCGTACCGAAGCCATGGAAAAGCGCATGGACGCGATGTTGCAGGCGATCCGGACGGTGCGGCCCGCGCTGGAGGCGCTCTATGCAACGCTGAGCGATGAACAAAAAGCCCGCCTCGATGCGAACTCCCACCGCGGCCGGTTTTGGCACTGACGCGATCGCTGATGAGGCCTGGCGCGGGGCGCCTGTTTTTGGTTCCGCGCGTTCGCCAGCTTCCGTTCGGAACCGGCCCGTTGATTTCTTGTCCTGAAAGCCAGAAGAGAAAGGGCGTGTGCGGCTGTCCGCCGTCGCCACATCACCCGCTGGCCTGCGTCGCTTGAGCCGCCGCCCCCGTTTGGTCAAAATTTTCGGGGGATATCAATGGGTTGAACCCCGCTCTTGGGCCGGTTGGGGGCGCCTTCTTGCTTGCGTCAATAGCCCGCTTCCTTTATCCGGTTGGTTGCCTCGCATGCGACCGGCCCCGGCCGTGATTTAGGCTGGGCGCATGATCCGGAAAAAGCATGCCCGCGGATGCGATCCGAGGGTGGGGACCCGGTTTTTCGAACAGATCATGCTCGAACAAAGATAGTTGCAGAGGGAATACTCGCGAAATGGCCAATGTTGTCGTCGTCGGCGCCCAGTGGGGCGACGAGGGGAAAGGCAAGATCGTCGACTGGTTGTCGGAGCAGGCCGATATCGTCGTGCGTTTCCAGGGCGGCCACAATGCGGGCCACACGCTTGTCATCAACGGCGAGACCTACAAGCTGGCGCTATTGCCGTCCGGCGTGCTGCGGCCCTCGAAGTTGGCTGTGATCGGCAATGGCGTAGTGTTCGATCCGCAGGCGTTCCTCGATGAGGTGGCGAAACTGAAGGGGCAAGGCGTCGCGGTCAGCC
Source organism: uncultured Alphaproteobacteria bacterium (assembly GCA_963753875.1). Classification (GTDB taxonomy): domain Bacteria; phylum Pseudomonadota; class Alphaproteobacteria; order Rhizobiales; family Xanthobacteraceae; genus Bradyrhizobium. The sequence goes on from CAVWDY010000013.1 coordinate 213,321, forward strand.
CGATAAATCTTCGCGTCGCCGAGAACGTCACGCTGATCCTCCCCTTGCACCGCGATCTCGATGCGATTCGCGAATCCGCAAGCGCGATCACCGCGATCGGCACCACACGGCGCGGCATCGGCCCGGCCTACGAGGACAAGGTCGGCCGCCGCGCGATCCGGCTGATGGACCTCGCCGATCTCGGCACGCTGCCGCACAAGATCGACCGCCTTCTGGCGCATCACAACGCGCTGCGCCGCGGGCTCAAACTCGAGGAAATCGACGGCACCGTCATTTTGCGGGAGCTGACGGCGCTGGCACCGCAGCTTCTGCCCTACGCGGAAACGGTGTGGCGGCTGCTCGACCTCAGGCGGCGCGAAGGCAAGCGGATCCTGTTCGAGGGGGCACAGGGCGCGCTGCTCGACGTCGATCACGGCACCTATCCCTACGTCACCTCGTCCAACACGGTCGCGGCACAGGCGGCGACCGGCACGGGCATGGGCCCGGGCGCGGTGGGTTATGTGCTGGGGATCTGCAAGGCCTATACGACCCGGGTAGGCCAGGGCCCGTTTCCGACCGAATTGCACGATGAGATCGGCGAGGAGATCGGCCGCCGCGGCAAGGAATTCGGGGTCAACACCGGGCGCAAGCGGCGCTGCGGCTGGTTCGATGCGGCGCTGGTGCGCCAGACCGTGCGGACCTGCGGGATCAATGGCCTGGCGCTGACCAAGCTCGATATTCTCGATGGTTTTGACACCATCGAGGTCTGCACCGGCTATATCCTGGACGGCAAGGAAATCGACCATCTGCCGGCCGGCGAGGGCGCCCAGGCCCGGGTGGTGCCGGTCTATGAGACCATCGAGGGCTGGAAGGAGCCGACCGCCAACGCCCGTTCCTGGGCGGATTTGCCGGCGCAGGCGATAAAATATGTCCGCCGGGTCGAGGAACTGGTGGGCTGCCCGATCGCCTTGCTTTCCACCAGCCCGGAACGCGAGGATACTATTTTGGTCCAGAATCCATTCGAGGCTTAACGAGATGTTACCGGAAAGCCTGCATTGTTGAGTAGAGATGGCTGATTATTACCCGCTGATTGCCCGCGCCATCGCCGGACTGGACCCCAGTGCTCCCGGCGAGAGCCGCCGTGCGCTCTATGAGCGGGCCCGCGCCGCGTTGATCGCGCAGTTGCGCAGCGTCGAGCCGCCTTTGAGCGAATCCGAGATCACCCGCGAGCGGCTGTCGCTGGAAGAGGCCGTGCGCAAGGTGGAGTCCGAGGCCGCCCAGCGCGCCCGGGACGCGTCGCGCTCCGGGGACGCGTTGCGCGCCGGGGACGCCACGCGCTCCGCCGATGCTTCGCGCGGCTCGCGCCCCGGCAATTCGTTCCGCGCCAACACCCATCCCGGCGCGCGGCCGGCCGAGCCGGCGCCCCCTGCCTCGGCGCCACCGCAGCGTCCGCGACCGCCATCGCCCCCGCAACCGCGCAACGAGCGGCCGCCGCTCGGGCAGGAAGACCGGCAAGACCAATCGGCGCGCGGCCCGCGCCCCGAGGCGCCGCCACGCCCGCCGCCAGTCCCGATGCAGGATCCGCAGCTGCCGCCAACCCGCGAGCGGATGGGGACGCCGCGCCGTGGCCCCGACAATACCGCGCCGCAGGCGCCAGGGGTGCGCGGCTTCCGCGACATCGCCGCCGACGCCGATGATCTCGGCCGCGCCGCGGCGCAGGCCAGCCGTGCCGCGCGGAAAACCTATGCCAATGTGCCCTCGCCCTCGCCGGAATTCGACCGGCTCGAGCCGAGCATGGAAAACCGCGGCGCCGATCCCGACGCACCCTATTCATATGACGAGTCCATCGAGGAAGCCGACCGCTACGCGCCGCCGCAAGCGCCCGTGCCGCGTCCGCGTCCGGCGCAGGAGCGCGGCCGGGAGCCGAAAAAAGTCCGATCGGGCACGGTATTTCCATTCAAGAGCGCGATCGCGGTTGGCGTCGTTCTGATCCTGGTCGGCGCCGCGATCCTGTGGGGCAAGTCGGCCGTCACGACGGTGAGCGGCCTGTTCAAATCATCGCCGACGGTGGTCGAGGCGCCCAAGGACACGGGCGCGCCGCTGACGAAGCCGAAGATCCCCGATCGCGTCGGCCAGCCGTCGTCGTCGGACCAGGTCGCTCCGGTGGCGCAGCGCGTGGTGCTGTATGACGAAGATCCCTCCGATCCCAAGGGCAAGCAGTATGTCGGCTCGGTGATCTGGCGCACCGAACAGATCAAGGCCTCGGGCAACCAGAAGGCCGACATCGCCGTGCGCGCCGACATCGAGATCCCGGATCGCAAGTTCAAGATGACGATGTCGTTCCGCCGCAACACCGACACCTCGCTGCCGGCGAGCCATACCGCGGAACTGACCTTCATCCTGCCGCCGGACTTCGCCGGCGGCGGCGTCAGCAACGTGCCGGGCATACTGATGAAGTCCAACGAGCAGGCGCGCGGCACGCCGCTCGCGGGCCTCGCCGTCAAGGTCACCGACGGCTTCTTCCTGGTGGGTCTGTCAAACGTCGATGCCGACCGCGCGCGCAACCTGCAGCTCCTGAAGGAGCGCTCGTGGTTCGACGTGCCGCTGGTCTATGTCAACCAGCGCCGCGCCATCATCGCCATCGAGAAGGGCGCCCCCGGCGAGCGCGCCTTCAACGACGCCTTCGCGGCCTGGGGCGAGTAGGGCAAAGCAGCTGTGGGTTCGGCAGTCAGCCTGCCGGACGGCTTGTTTTTTTCACTCAAGCGAAAAAGATGTGATGCTTAAACCCATCCCGCTCCAACTGCTCTCTCAATAAAATCTTCAGCTTTGAAAGGTTGTGAAAGTAGCCCTGATAAGGTGCCGCATATTTGTTGGCGACTTTCTTGGAGTTTGGAACGGGAACCAATATCTCGTGAAACCCTTGTCCGACATCCTCGCGATTTGTTTGCATAGAAACAATTCGGGACCATTGCATTCTGACCGCGTGAAGTGATGTTGCCCACGTCAGGTTAAGCCGATGACGATCCTCGTGGACACATGTTTGTTGCGCCGGTCCGACGGGGACATCGCCAGAGAGGCGTGCTTGGCACGGGGCGCAATATGCGCATACGCCTCACGCGCTTCCCAAAAATCCCTTCAACTTCTGCGCAACCGCCTTCGCCGTTGACTTGTCTAGGCGCCCAGCGCGGCGCTCGATCCGTGCAGGTTCGATGCAGGCGATCTTCGCGACGCGCACAACAGACGGCGCGGGCAGACCGGCGCGCGCGAGGTCGGCGATCGTCACATCGCACGACCACGGGGCGTTGTCGGCGCTCGTAATCATCGCTACCCAGATCAGCCCGAAAGGCGCGAGTTTGCGATTGGAAATAACCAGGGCCGGGCGACGTTTTTCGGCGAGACGGTCGGCATAAGGAAATGGCACCACGACGATGTCGAAGGCGTCGAAACGAGAGTTAGGAACGGGGAGTGCTCGCTTGCTCACCGCATCCCCTCACGGCGCGGGAAGCATGGCGCGGATGGCCGGGCATAGGCGAGCGGTAGCGACGCCGTCCTTCGGACGACTATGCCCGGCCGCGGCGGGCTGAAGAAACCTCGGTTACAATCCGCCATAGGCCTTTTCGTCGGCTTCGGATGTCCATTCGGAAAACGCTGCGAATGGATCCTCACCGGCTTCGGTCGCCTTATCGAGCAGGATGCCGTCGTCGGTGACGCGATACCGCAGAGTGTCGCCGGGTTTCAGCTTAAGTTGTTCGCGTACTTCGCGCGGAATTACGGTCTGGCTCTTGACCGAAACCTTCGAGAACGCGGCGGGCCGGCGGGAGATGCGATTCATAAGCGTAAGTTATCTTACTGTCTTACTAATTTCAAGTCTGCGCTGGCCCCGGCGGGGCCTCATTTTTCGCTGAAACAAAACTGCTATGCTGCCCAAAACGCGCCAGGTGCGGGATGAAGCGGTATGCGATCTTTGCGGCGCTGGGGCCATTGCTCGGCGGGTTCCGGGTTCATAGAACTCGTAATGACTAGAGACCGGCCCCGCATAGACCGCGCGATCGGGCCCACTATCAATCGCAATCACCAGCATGTTCGCCCAACCGGTCGCTTCATGCAGAACACCACCGGGATCGCCAACGCCCGGAGCCGGCACATCCGTATAGACGTTGGCAACCACGGGGGCAACTTCCAGCACGGGCCCTACATACCAGCTATTGTAGAAGAGCCGGGGGTACCAGCCGGGAACCCGGACGCCATAGGCTCCTGCGTTCTGATCCACGATGGTCTGCAGAAATTCGTTCTCGGCCGTGGTGAGCGGTTGTTGAGCCACTTCCTTCTCAGCAATCGCGGTCAAAGTCCGCGTCCGAGCGGCAAAGTTGGTCAGGAACGCTAATTGCGACGCGCGAAGATCGACGGTCTGATTCTCACTCACTGTCACCATCAGATTCAGGTTCGAAACGGCGGCCGCGGTCACGTCGGCCAGTTGCGTCATCCGGCGCCAGAATTCCGGACGCGGTTCGACATAGCCATCGGGTAACCGCAGCCCCCGCCCGTATCGTAAGGCTGCTTGGCGTAAAGGATGGTGTCGTGGCGCAATTCCGTCCAGGAAGCGAGCTGAGCATTGAGGGTTTTCATGGCCCAGGCCCGGGTGCGGATCGACTCCGGGAATTCCGGGCCCACCGTCGGTTCGGACAAAGCGCGCAACGCCGCCAGCCAGGCGGCATAGATGTGGACCGTCCAGGTAGCCGGAGCCTGCGAGTCAATGACGTTGCGCACCGCCTGGAGCTGATGCTGGTAAGGGTAGCCATCCCGAAACGCCATCCCATTCCCATTCGTCATGCGCGCCAGCAGGTTAGGCACGACTTGATCATTGGCCAACACGGTGTAGGCGATATCGAGGGCACTGGTTTTTCGCCGCACCACTTTGTTCCCCACTACCCTGGGGGGATCGTTGGTCGGCCACAGCACTCGGTCGAACACCACTTGGGCGTGCGCCCATCCGTCCAGGATGAACTTCTGTCCCAGCACGGTAAACGACCGGGGCAGCTTGTATTGCTGACTGGACAGCGGTGAGAGGCCGATATCGCTGTTGTACCGCTGGGCGCCCAGTTCTCCCGAGAGCAGGCGAGTTTGGAGGTTGGTTAGGGTGGTCAGGTCGGGTACGTCGGCCAGGGACAAGATATGCTCCGAATCCAGCAGTTGCCCAAGTTGGGCAAAGGTCATCGAATCCGTCACGCCAACGAACGCCTGGATTACGTTGTCGATCTTCCTCCAGTTTTCAAATTGCCCGGAGCGCTTCAACAAGTCATACAAAACGATGGCTGTGCCCAATTGCCGAATATCGTCTTCGTTGTTCGGTTCAAACGTGGCCAGCTTCAGTTCGGTGCGCCCGCACCACATCATCGCTCGGAAATATCGTTGCAGCACTTCGTTGGCGGTATATACCCGCGCACCGTGAACTGCGAAAAATCAACGATGCGGGGTGACCCAAAGAGGCTAGTTTCCTTGAGCTGCAGTGCGGCGACATCGCTGAGGGTGGCGGTCACCCGGGCCTTTTGGTCAGCACCCGGCAAGGCATTGGCGACTTGGTTCGACGCCCAGAGGCTCAGCGCGACCGCTTTCTTCAGCTTGAGGTTGTCCAGCGCGAATTTGGCAAGCACGCCTCCCTGAAACGGATCAATGAAGCAGGCGCGGAAAACATATTTTTTGGAAGCTCCCGTTTTGGAGTCCAGCGTGGCTTTCGGCGCGGTGGACCAGGGGGTGATCAGGACAACTTTAGCTGATTCAGCAATTTCCGCGGCAGGCAGCGTATACCGGCTGACGTTCGGGCCGACTATCGCTGTAACGTTTTGCTGCGTAATCAGCTTTTGGGCGGAGGATGCCGATTGGTCAGCCTTCCCGGCGTTGTCCTCGATAATTAATTTGATTTTATATTTCTTGTCGCCCAATTGAATGCCGCCGCTGTCATTAACTTCCTGCACGGCCATCTCTGCCGCGTTTTTGCAGGATGCGCCCACGGCCGGAACATCGCCGGTCAGCTCGGCAATGACGCCGATTTTGATTTGGGAAGAATCATCTTTGCTGCAGCCGCAAATGCCCAGCGAGAGAATCATCAAAAGAACAATTAATATTGCTGATTTTTTCATGGAAGGTCTCCTGTTTTGCTTAGATATTTTGCCCACAGTTTATAGGGTAAGGTTATATCCATGTCAACGGAAATATTGTCGGGGCTGTTGACCAGAGCGCATATTTCTTAACGGTATCGAAAGACTTTCAATCATCTGCTGGTTGCGCTGCGAACCGCACCGCTAACGATTAAATATCGCCTCGCGGTTCGGTTTTTGCGTGCCTTGCATCGATTTTTGAACGCCCTAAAACTTATGGTTTTTTCAACGATCCCACATTCTCAAATCAAAGCGCTATAACTCTCATCAAAGGCTCAGTCAGCCGTATATTTCCAGGTATGCCTTGCCACTCTTGTCTCCCCAATGTAGCCTTCCAACGGCTTAACGTTTTTCTCAACAATTTCACCGGACGGCAGGATGGCGGCCCGCTCCGTGTAAAAAGACTGCGCGAAGGGCTTATCCGATATGTCGAGAGCCTGTATGGATTGTGCCATGGGATGGGCGCCGAATTTCACATACGAATCTTTCGTGCGAAGACAAAAACGCATCACGCCTTTTATGGGAATGGTCGTTCTGATAAGCTGGCGGTCCTTCACGCTGAAGGTGATGAGGGGTTTGTTGTCCGGCATATGGAATCCCCTGCGCATGACTTTTAAATCTAAGATGAACTGATCTTTTTCATACATCCTGCATTCAAGAAATTCAGGCGTGATGTTGAAATCCATGTCAGCCACAAACTTGGTATAGCCCCATTCGCCTCTGCCCGCGTCACGCGCCACGACTTTGGTCACGGGCAGGTGCATCACCAGTACGCCGAAACCCGGATAAGCGCCCTGCAGCATCAGCGGCAGGAATCCTCCTCCCAGCGGCAACTGCTTTTTTTCAAAGAGAACCGGTATGGCCACCGGAATCTCGCCGTAAGAGCCGATAGAGGTCTCCAGGTAATTCCATGCCATGATGGCAATAACGGCGCGTCCGTTGGGCATCGTAACCGGAGTGAGTTTATCCGACGGAAGCATGTCGCATACTTTTTTCCTGTCCGCCGTATAATACAGCCCGAAGAAATCATCGCGCAGATACAGGATGGGAAGTTCGAAACTTGCTTCACCATGCTTTGCCTGTTTGCCCGGCCTTGTGCCGTCAAAGAAACCTTTTGCTGAATTGCTCATTATCGATACCTCCTCAAAGTTTTTTTATAAGAATGGGTTTACATACAAAAATCCGTGCTTAAATGGTGTTCGAATAACGCCAGCCGGTTGATCTGGTTCGTGCCTTCGTATATTTGCGTGAGGCGGGAATCGCGCCACGCCCGTTCGACGCCATGCGCATGGAGATATCCGCAATCCCCCATAAGTTCCATCGCCTGATTGCAGACTTTAAATGCCGTATCGGAAGCGAAGACTTTGGCGGAAGCCGAAACTGACTGATAACACCGAAACTGCCTGCAGCTCTGCCAGATCATGGAGCGTGCCGCCCAGAGGCTGATCGCCATATCCGCAAGCTCCATCTGAACATCCTGATATTCGATAAGACGTTTGGGCCCCAGATTGGTTTTCCGGCAGAATTCCAGACAGCGTTCGAACGCGCCGCGTCCGTGTCCCAGCGCCATGGATCCGACAACCGGACGCGAATAATTAAGCACATTGCGGTTATTGGCCCAGCCGGAACGAAGTTTGCCGACGACATTTTTATCGGGAACAAAAACGTTATCGAAAATAAGTTCCGAGGCGTCCGACGCCCGCTGGCCCATCTTGCGTTCACTGCGTCCCACGGAAAATCCCGGCATGCCTCTTTCCACAAGAAAACACGTCCATGATTCGATTCCTTCGTCCCCGATTTTCGCGTAAACGGTGACTTTATCCGCGATGGCTCCGTCCGAAATAAAACATTTTCTCCCGTTGAGGATGTAGCCTTTCTTTTCCGGCACGTATTTCGCCGTGGTGACAAGTTTCGCCTTCGCTCCGCCTTCGGTGTCTTCAACATCGGACCCGGCGCCGGGTTCGGTGATGGCGAAGGCCATGCAATCAGGCCTGCCCAGCAGATGGGATTTCAAATAAAAAGGAATCATCTGCCGCAAAAGATTTCTAACGCTTCCCGAAAGAAGAATCGGAGCCATGCCCAGATTATGTGCCAGCAACAGAAGCGCCAGACCGCCGTCTTCGGTCGCGAACTCTTCGCCTACCACCGCCATCTGGAATGCCGTCCCCTTGTAATACTGAAGAGTACTTGCCGTACCCAGAGGCGGAGTAAGCATGAGGGTTTGAAATCCCTGCCGGGCCGCCGCGGCCAATATCGGTTTGGGATCGTAATCGTGGGGATGAAGATCGGCCTGGGGCGCAAGCGGCCGGATATATTCACGGGCGAATTTCAGGGCCTTGCGCCGCCAGCGTCGCACGCCCCAGCTTAGAGTTTTTGTATCGTGTTCCCAGAGACTCATCTCGCGGTTATCGACCAGAAGGCGTCCGAAGATGTTCATCTTCTGTGTTGCGTTTTTCAGTTTGAGCTGTTCGATGCGTTCTTCCATGGACTGTTTCATCGCGCACCCTCCTTTTCGATATCGAAAATCAACTGTTTGAGATAAGCGGAAGAACCTGATGCCGATTTTAAAACAGTCACATCACGCAGCCGTTTTTCCATGCCGTAATCCTCCATGTAACCGTATCCGCCGAATGTCTGGAGGCAATCGGTCACCGCGCGTGAACATTGTTCCATGACCGATAATTTCACGGCGGCTGATTTTTTCAGATTTTTGAATGAGCCTAAATCGCCGTTGGACAATGAATAAACAGCCGCTTCGGCGGCGGCAGTGGCCGACTCGGCGCCGCCAATCAGCATCTTTACCGCCGGATGTTCTTCAATTTGAGAGCCTCCCTGATAACGTTCGGCAGCGTATCTGCGTGCCGCGGCACAGGCGCCTTTGGCAATTCCAACAGCTATGGCCGACATTCCCGTCCAGTTCAGATTCATCGCGCGAATGACCAAATCGCTGGCGTCGCCCCCGTCTATCCGCGCATCCTGTGGGATCTCAACGGAATTGAAATCGACATGTTCAACGCGGCATGCCCGAAGACCGGTTCGCACACCTACGTCGTTTGCGGATACATTGCTCTCCGATGCCGGAACAAGAAAGCATCCCCATACATTATCCATCCGGGCAAACACCACATAAGCGTCCGCGCCGTTCATGGAATAGACAAACGACTTACGGCCGTTAATGATATATCCTGATTTGTTTTTGACAGCGGTTGTGTCCACTCTCGCGGGGGCATCCTTGTCCGGTGACACAATGGCGCCCAGATAAGGCGGCGCAAATCCCTCCTGAAGACAGAGTGCCGCCATGACCGGTGTAAACGGAAGTTCTTTTTTTGCCTGAATCAGCAGGTTGGAAGCCACGCCCTGCGAATGAAGGCACATGGCCACTCCGCCGCAGGTTTCCGCGATAATGGATAAAAGAAGAATGGACGGCAGCAGGCCTGTTTCATCGGTTGCGCCGCCCCAGATGCCGTACTGACAACCGGAGAGCGTTTTGTCGGGAGTGGCGGCAATCCCGATTTCAAAAGCGGTCTTCAGTTTCTCCGGCAAAAGCGATAAATTCCCGTCGGAATACTCGCCTTCAAAAATCGGGGTGATTGATTTTTTAGCATACTGACGGGCCAGATCCTGATAATGTATAATATCTTCGGCACAGATTCCTGCAGCAGGTTCCCTATCCATTTCCTTCCCCTTCCGCTTTTTTATAATAAGACTACTTACATTATAAAACAGTTTTACAAAAAGGTACCAAAACAGCGGGGATATTTATAGCCGTTGCATCCGCCCCGCAAATCTTTACCACAAGTCAAGTTATAATTCCGCTATTTTCTATCAGGCAGCAGGAAAGCCAGCAGCACCATCACGACATTGGCAAATCCAAGCAGCATCAAAGCCTTCGAAGCGTTTTGACCCAGGCGCGTGTAGAGTTCGCCGGCAATGCTGGGCACCGTACTGGCGAGACACCACGCCCAGCCCATCAGGATCGCCGATACGATGCTCACATTTTCCCGTGGGGCGATCCGCTGGCCGAACGCAACGCCCAGCGGGTTCACCGTTCCCAGAAACGCCCCGCCCACGACACAAAGCACGACAAACGCCGGCACCGGCAGCGTCAGGCGGACGATTGCATGGTAGCTGATGGCCGACAGAATCGTCATCGCAATCAGCGTCCGACGCCTGCCGATGCGGTCCGCCAGGTGCCCCATCGGCACCATGAACACCGTCGCACCGAAGATGATCAGACCAAAAGCCCCGCCCTGTCCGAGCCAGGCCGGATAACCTTTCTCGTGGGCGAATTCCGGCATGAGGAAGAACAGCCCGCTCATCACGCCGCTGGAGATCGCCAGAATCAGGAACAACGCCAGGATCTGCCCCGCAACCGGGCGAAGGGATCGAAGCGAAGCGATGACGGATATTCTCTCGGTGTGCAACGCCTCCGCCGGCCGGCACCACACCCAGACGAACACCCAAAGGATTGCCGCCGGAATGAGAAGGATCTCGGTGTGATGGCCGAGGTTGTTATAAGCGGTGCGGAAAGCCGATCTGACTGAGACCGAAGCCGATGCTGCCGACTGCAATAAATATGGCCAGAAACATCGAGCCGCGCCGCGCGGAGAAGCTGCCCGCAAGCCCCGCCCCCGCCGGATGAAACATGTCCTGCCCGAGCCTTCCGGCCGCAAGGATGATGAACACGACAAGGTAAAAGCCGCTCAATCCAAACAGTGTCGGCAGCAGGCGGTTCAACGTCGCCTGATGATCGGCAAGCGGACCGAGCAGCAGGGCAAACGAAGTCAGCAGCGCGCCCAGCAGAATGACCCGCCGGGTCCCGAATCGGTCGGCAATCGAACCAAACAACGGTTGCAGCGCTGTTCCGCTCATGGCGATGACCGTGGCGATCCATCCGGCTTTGGCGACATCCAAACCGGCAAGTGTCTTGTAGACCGGCCAGACGCTCATACCCATGAAATCAACCATAACATGCGCGACCACCACGGCGATAAACGTGCCGACTGTTCGACGCGTTACATCGGCCTCTGACGATCCGTCGTTTAAGAGCACCGCGGAGGCGGCCGAAGTTCGATTCTGTTTGAAATTGTCCATATACTCACTCCAATTAGTACTCGAAAATAAATATTTATACCCTTTGTCATTCCGGACTACGATCCGAGAAGTCGCAGCTTGGATGTTAACTGACTAGCGATTTACCCTCAAGGCACGTCTACGTCGCTTTGCTCGGATATTCGATCAGCAGCACGTTTCTTACGTCACGCTATCTGAAACATTGAGATGTCATTATAGTATACTTAATTCTTAATTTCTCGGAAGTAACTTTTTTACTTTGACGTTCTGCATTAATTTGTTATAAAAATCATTCAGACAGGAGGAATTTCATGATTGTTACTGTTGTAAATATTGTTGTTAAACCGGAAAATATTGATCAGTTTATTGAAGCAACCATAGAGAATCATCAACATTCGATCAAAGAAAAAGGAAATCTCCGGTTTGATGTCTTACAGCACCGGGATAACCCGGCGGCATTCACTTTGTATGAAGCCTATGACTCCGACGAGGCAGGCCGCCGCGCATAAAAAAACCGCTCATTATTTAAAGTGGCGGGATGCCGTTGAGTCCTGGATGGCCAAGCCGCGTGAGGGTATCGCCCATAACGTTCTCGCACCTCTGGAAAAATCCGCATGGAATCGATAAACGCTTTTAATCATCGCCGGCCTGCCCAAAATATATTTTGGCGCCGGTACATTTTCCGAACTTCCTGAAATCATCCAGCTCGTATGGCCGTCATGCGCTCATTATTATCGGCGGTGAATCGCTTGAAAAAGTCCGGCCGATGGAATGCGCTTACTTTGCAGCTTAATCAGGCCGGCTTCAAATACAAGGCCGTATCCGTCCGGGGCGAACCCACAACAGAAGCTATCGATGCCATTGCCTCTGAATATCGCAAGACGCCGGTCAACGTCGTTGTGGCCATCGGCGGCGGCAGTGTCATCGACTGCGGTAAAGCTGTTGCCGCGATGCTTGCCGAGGATGGTTCTGTTAAAGACTATCTGGAAGGTGTCGGAACCAAAAAACCTTCCGGAGCAAAAGTTCCGTTCATTGCCGTTCCGACAACCGCCGGCACGGGAAGTGAAGCGACAAAAAATGCCGTCGTGTGCGACCGGAAAGAAGGCTATAAAAAATCTCTCCGGCATGATGCCTATATGCCCGATGTCGCCCTGGTCGATCCCGAACTGACACTGACCGCGCCCCGGCATATTACAATCTGCCTGCGGACTGGATGCCGTCTCGCAATTGATCGAATCTTATACTTCAACAAAGGCAGACGCTTCTACTCGATTCGCTGGCCTTAAAGGCGCTTTCCTGGCGTCGGAAAGTCTGCTGCCGCTGTGCTCTTGATCACAGCAATGATATTTCTCTGCGCGGAAAAATGTCGTATGCGGCGCTGGTTTCGGGGATAACGCTCAGCCGCTCCGGGCTTGGCGCCGTGCACGGCATAGCGGGACCTCTGGGCGGACTGTTCCCGGTGCCGCACGGCGTGGCCTGCGGAAAGCTCCTGTTTCCGGTTATGACCTTTGTGGTAAAAAAGATTATTGATGAAAAAAATATTGCCGCCCAAAAGCGCTTTGCCGATATCGGAAGATTATTCACCGGTGATGCAGGCCGGTGACGACATCTTCTATTGCAAACAATTTTTAGGATGTTCTGAACAAGTGGACACAGACACTGAAGCTTCCGCAGCTTTCCTATTTCGGCATGACGGCTGCTGACATGGCAAAAACCATCTCGCTTGCGGACAGTAAAAACAGCCCGGCCCTTCTTTCCAAAGAAGAGATGAAAATTATTCTGGAAATTGTTCGCTGATAGATTCAGTTGAAAATTGACAGCATGATGCGGTTTCTGTGATTTCTTAAAATACTTCAATGAGCGATTCCCTCTAGTTTGTCAAAGGGGGAAGAAGAAAAGATAAAGTTACCGAGAAAATACAACAAACAAGAACTGCTATTCGTCCCAAGTTTATGTCTGTTTCAGATGAGGAAATTAAAAAATATCTTGCAGCAGGAGAAGATCTTGTAGCAACAATTACACAAGCCGTTTCAACAAGCGCAAAAACAATTTTGCTTTCCAATGAAAGACTTATCGTTTTTGAGTCAGGTATCATGAAATCAAGCTTTAAGGATTACTATTTCAGGGACATTAAAGATGTGAAATTTGAGACCTCAGCTTTTAGCGGAAGCACAATTACGATCAATGCTGATAAAGGAAATAATGCCGGTGTAATTGTTATTAAAGATTTGCCCCTGGAAGAATCAAAGCAATTCTATTCAGTGCTTCAGGAAATTGAGAGAAACTGGTGGGAGAAGAAAAGAAAACTTGATCTTGAAGAAAAAAGAGCTATCGCCGGGGGATCCAATATTTCTATGACAGCGCCTCAAGGCGTCGCATCTCCCTCGCCGGCAGGGGATGACATAGAAAGTAAACTTGTTAAGGTAAAAAGTTTATTTGATAAAGGTCTTATTACTGACGAAGAATATAAAGCCAGAAAGGAGAAGATATTAAACGAGCTTTAAACTTTGATAATTCTAAGGAAAAGAATGTTCAAAGTTCTAAGTTCTACGTTCAATTTTCTAAAGGGTTTTTTTTCTTTGTTTTAGACGGTTCTTTATAAACCTTCCAGTGGTGATTCGGGTCACTCACAAAAGATTGTTCCACCGCTTTACCATACTGATCTGTTTTAAATGTTCTGACAATCCATCCTCCCAGGACTTCTTGTCGGTCACTTCTAATATCGTTACCGACAGTACTTAAGACTTCCCACATTTTAACTCATCCTCCTTTCCTTCCTGGCGGTTGCTTATCTATATCTTATATAGTCCCACTTAGCTTCGCACGTGGGATAATTCGACTAATGCTTTAAACTTCACTTCGTTCGTTTTACCACGGCGCTTTACGCTCTGGTATAATTCGCCCAGCAAGCTTCAGTGCACTTTGCTTCTGCAGCTTGGGTCTCATTATCAGCGAGTCTCATTAAATTGGAGCTTCAACAATAAACTCGTCAAAGTTGTCGATTATGCCGTGCCTTCGGCAATGTCTGCCACCGGGCTTGATTCGGCTGTAGCTGAGTCTTTGTCCGTTTTGCTCGACTTTGTATTAACCTTGCTCTGCTTGGCTGCCCGGCGCCTTAAATCTCTATCCATTTGTTTCTGCTGTTGTACTTTTAAGTTGGCGGTCTTGCCAAAGTTGTACATAGGCTTTCCCATTTTTTAATACCTGTTTGCCTTTCTTTCAGGTTTTACTGAACAGGTTGAAAATAGAAAAGCACTCCGGGAAACTGAGTTCATGGAGTGCTTTTTCTATTAACATGATTTATTACAGTGCTTGCACGTTGACTGCTGACGGGCCTTTGGGTCCATTCTCGATATCGAAACTGACGCGTGCGCCTTCCTGTAGTGTCTTGAAGCCGCTGGCCTGAATCGCGCTGAAGTGAACAAATACGTCTCCGCCTTCAGAATTCGAGAGGAATCCGAAACCTTTGCTTTCGTTGAACCACTTTACTGTACCTTCTGACATAGATCTAATCCTCCTTTCATAAATTTTCAAAAGTCGAATCAGCACGATGACAGAAATCACGATAAAAAAGCCACCAAGACTCATAAAGTACCTGGTAGCTAGCCGATGTGCTTCAAAATGTCTAAATCCAACTCTTATCTTCGCATTTTATTTCTAAATGTTCGAAGTTGGCAGAACATATAGCAATAGCGCGTAATAGTCAATCTTTATTTGCTCGGGCGTTTTTTTCTTCTTCTTTGTCTTCAGCCATGCCTCATGGTCTGCGATCAGCGCCTGCACGTCGGTGTCGGTATTCTTTTTGGCAATATCCAGGGTCCGTGCGTAATCTTTTTTGCCGAGCTTGATCACTTCAATCTCTTTATTCAGAAACTGCTGGATCTCGGAGAGGAGCTCTTTTTCATCTTCACTGCAAAAAGAAAGCGCAATGCCCTTGTTGACGCCCCGTCCGGTTCTGCCCACCCGGTGGACATAGTTTTCCGCCTTTTCGGGTAAATCATAGTTGATCACATAGTTCACATCCGGAATATCGATGCCGCGCGCGCTGACGTCTGTGGCAATGAGGATTTGGCATTCACCCTCTTTGAACTTTCTCATCGCTTCAGATCTTTCACCCTGATCCTTCTCGCCGTGGATCGTGATCGAGGGAATCGAGACGCGCTCCATGGCTTTGGCCACCCGCTCCGCGCGGACACGGGTTCTGACAAAGATGATGATTTTGCTGTCGGGATTTTCCCTGATGAAGCTCTCCAGAAAAAAACGCTTATCATCCATCTCTACAAACATGACGGCGTGCGAGACATTCGCGGACACCGGATCATCGGGGGATATTTGAATGCGGATGGCCGTGCTTTTAACCTGGGAGAAAGCCAGTTTTTTAATTTCCGGATTGATGGTTGCCGAGAAGAAAAGGGTCTGATGCTTTCGGGTGAGCATTTTTTTTACATACTGAATGTCTTTGATGAAACCCAGATCCAGCATATGGTCGGCTTCATCCAGCACCAGCGTATCGACGCGCTCCAGGTTGATGTAGCCCTGATGGATGAGATCAAACATTCGTCCCGGCGTGGTAATCAGAATATCGATGCCTTCCTGCAGTTTTTTGAGCTGTGCATCCTGTTCGACGCCGCCAATCAGGGCAAACGTCTTCACCTTGGTATGTTTCGCGATGCTGGTAAAGACCTCGCCGATCTGCATGGCCAGTTCTCGGGTCGGCACCATGACCAGGCCTTTGATGCCTGTATCGCGTTTGCTGCTTTTTTCCCGGTGGATTTTATCGATCAGAGGAATGGCGAAAGCCGCCGTTTTACCTGTTCCCGTCTGGGCGATGGCCAGAACGTCTTCTCCCTTCAGGATGGACGGGATGGATTTGAATTGGATATCCGTCGGCCTCTTAAAACCGAGTTTTGCCAGGTTCTGTTTTATGTCTTCTGAAATATGATATTTTTCAAACTTCATGGCACCTCGATATACTGTCAATATGGGATATTAAATACAGTTGAAACCGGATAAAAGCAATCTCAATATAATGCAGGGAAAGGTGAGGGCATGATTTCAGATATTCAGCTCATAAGATTGCTTTAGGGTTTATACCCGTGATTAAAAACTATTACGGTTAATTTAATAATCCAACAGGCAAAAAACATTACTCATTTTTTTACCGCGTTTATGTTAGAATCTCTCCACATCTTATATTACAGGAGTGATTGATATGCGCGGTGATATTCAAAAAATGATTTCGGAAAATAAAGTATGCGTAATGGCCACCGTTGCGGACGGCGCTCCGCACTGTTCTCTGATGTCGTATGCAACGGATAATGAATGCCGTGAAATCTACATGGCAACACTCAAAGATACGAAGAAGTACCGTAATCTCATCGTCAATCCGGCCGTCAGCCTTCTGATCGATACGAGAGATTTGGACCCAAGGGGCAAAACCAGGGCACTGACGGTAACTGGAGTTTTTCAGGCCATCGGAAATGAAAAAAGGATAACAGAGATTCGGGAAGTTCTGCTCAAGAAGCATCCCGATTTGAAGGATTTTTTTAATAATCCTGACGCCCGGATCGTTGTGATCAAGGCAACGTCACTTCAGCTTCTGGACAGTGTAACGGATTCGTATTTTGAACAACTGACATAACAAATAGCTGAGAAAGAATACCGTGAACCCTGTTAAAGATCTGGAAAATATTTACCGGGATGCCGTTCGTGAGGTTGATCCGGCAGGCCTTATTCAATCCCGCGTAAAGAAGGACGGCCGGACACTTACGATCCAGGGCCCTGACACAAAGATTTCAGAAGACCTTTCCCGCTATCAACAGGTGATCGTCCTGGGCATCGGTAAGGCATCGGCCCGAATGGCCGCCGCCATGGAGAGCATTCTGGGAGACGAACTCTCCGCGGGATTCGTCATCACAAAATACGGCCACGGACTGTAAGCTCCGGAAAATTCAAGTCATGGAAGCGGGCCATCCCGTACCCGATGAAAACAGCCTGGAAGGGGCGCGAATCCTGTCACAGATGGCGGACGCGGCAGATGAACACACGCTCATCATTAACCTCATTTCCGGCGGCGGATCGTCATTGTTGTGCCTGCCTGCGGACGGAATAAGCCTTGAAGATAAGCGGCAGACAACCAAGGCTCTGCTTGCATCCGGCGCGGACATTGATGAGATGAACTGCATTCGGAAGCATATTTCGAAAGTAAAAGGCGGAGGACTGGCAAGGATCGCCAGCCCCGCAAGACTCATCAACCTTATTTTATCGGATGTGATCGGCGACAGAATCGACACCATCGCGTCAGGCATTACCGCCCCCGATCCCACAACGTTTCAGGATGCCCTCTCGATTGTTCGGAAATACGCTCTTGAAGACAAGTTGCCGCAAACCGTGAGAGACCATCTTGTTCAGGGGGCGCAGGGAAAGATTCCTGAGACGCCTAAAGCAGGCGACCCCGTATTTCGCAATACCGTCAATATCATCCTGGGGAACAACACGCTGGCCTGCAATGCGGCGCGGAAAACCGCGCAGAGGCTGGGATATGACGCGCGCATCCTCAGTACGACTCTGGCCGGTGAGGCATCCGAGGCCGGATCATATTTTGCGCAGCTTGCCAAAGTCATTGACTCGGGCAAATCCGGAATTGCAAAACCGGCCGCGATTATCGCCGGGGGAGAGACGACGGTGACTATCAGGGGCAAAGGAAAGGGCGGAAGAAATCAGGAGATGGCTCTTGCGTTTGCCATTGAACTGCACCGGATATACCCGGAGTCTCCAAACATCTTTTTTCTGTCCGCGGGCACTGACGGCAGCGACGGGCCCACGGATGCGGCAGGCGCCTTTGTTACGCCTGCGCTCATGGAGAAGATGAAAGCGATCTCGGCTCAGGCTGAGGCTTCCCTTACGGAAAACGACTCATATCATTTCTTCAGTAATACCGGCGATCTTTTCAAGACGGGCCCGACTTATACGAATGTGTGTGATATACAGATTCTTATGGTAATATAAATATACTACGTTGCCTTCTTTGGCTAACTTTGTTGGCTGTGTCGGCGGCTTCCTCGACGTATTACTATAATACGCCTGCGGAGCCTTCTCCTTGCCGCCGCGTTATCCTTTGAATGCAGCGCGGTATT
>CAVWDY010000014.1:0-12891 GCA_963753875.1 uncultured Alphaproteobacteria bacterium
TCGGACATTTCCGATTTCCCTTAGGTTAGGGGTTTTTCTTGATCTCAGCTTGTAGCGCGCCGGCCGCCGGAGAAAAGGCGCTGACCGCGCCAATTAACGGCGGGTGCAGGATATGCCAGACCAGTGCCCCGGCAATCGCGGCGGTGGCCGCGAGATTGTTTCCGAAAGCCTGCAAATCATTCGGGAAAACCGGAAGCGACAGGTAAAACAGGCACCCGGCGATCGCAAGCACGACCCACGTTCCCTTGCACACAGCGGCACGGGGATCATACGCGGCCCGGTGCATCAGGACGGTCACCGGGAAGAACAGCCACATGAAATAATACTGCCGGGCCAATGGCGACGCCACCGTCATCAGGCAGAACAGGATACCGAGTTCCTCGGCGTCGGACAGGGGCGTCCTGCGCGAACGCGCCGGCATCACGGCAATGAATCCAAGCCCGATCGCGATCGAAACTCCGATCACGATCCAATTGGCCGTCTTGAAATCGAGATCGACCAGATTCATGTACGCGGGCGGCTTGGCCGGATTATCCTGGTTGTAGTTGACCGGCCGGGTCAGCCGATGCGTCACGGCGATGATGGATTGGTTGACCCACGACCAGTTCTGCTCGCCACGCTGTCCGAAACCTTGCTCCGAACTCGACCCAACCATTCCCTGATACCAGGTCTTCAGCTCGGAAAAATTGTGCTGAAAGCCGCGCACCGGAGCTGGAACAACGAACAGAAGAATTCCGAGGAACACCACCATGCTCGCCGACGACGCCCATTGCCTTCGCCAAAGCAGATAGGGGAGTACGGCTACGGGGAAAACCTTGATCGCGGTCGCCAGCGCAAACATGCTGCCCGAGGCCCACGGGCGGCCGTGCTGCAGGAACCAGAATCCGTACATCATCATCGCAAGCAGAATGAGGTTCGGCTGGCCGAGATCGAACATGTCAAAGACAAAGGATATCGTGACTATGGCCGGCAGTGCCGCCAACCAGGGATCCGGAACCCTGCCGGACCCCGTCATCGCGTTCGAAAGCTGCGCCGTCATCCACCACGCGACCGCGTTGAGGACGGACAAACATATATAGAGCGGGATTTTGCCGAAATAGCTGGGGATCGCGAGCAGGATAGCCGACAGCGGCGGATAGATGAAGTCGAAATAGGCGTTGGGATCGCCGGGATAGAGATCCTTTCCCTGCAGGACTTGCTGCCCGGCCCAGAACCAGAGCGGATAGTCCTTTGTCTTTCCGTTCCCGAAGATTTCCGGAGCGAGAACGTCGGCGGTCAGCACGATGCAGCACGCCAGGAAAAGAATATCGAGCGGCGCTCGCAACGACGGATATCTCAGCACACGTCACTTTCTAAAAATCAGAGGAGAGATCATGTCGCCGCAAATGAGCGAAAAATTCTATCGTCGCAGCAGTCCGCCGAGCGCACCGCGCACGATGGCGCGGCCGACCGAGCCGCCGATCGAACCGCCGACCGACTTGCCGAGATCGGCAACCACCCCGCCGACCACCTTGTTGGTGACGGAGCGCGTCACGCTTCGCGCGATAACCTGGCCGGTCGACATTCTTCCACGCGGCGTGTTGGTGCCGAAAATCGTCCCGACAATTCCGCCGATCTGCCCGAGAATTCCTCCGCCTCCGCCGCCGGCCGCGGCTCCGGCCACCCGCTTCCGCAGCTCCTCGTAAGCGGATTCGGAATCGATCGTGGTGTCGTATTTGCCCTTCACGGGGCTGTTGTCCATGATTGCCTTGCGCTCCTCGGGCGTGATCGGTCCGATCCGCGCCGTCGGCGGCCGGATCATGACGCGCTCGACCATCGCCGGTGTGCCGTTGCCTTCGAGGAACGAGACCAGTGCTTCGCCCTTGCCGAGCTCCATGATCACCTTGGCGGTGTCGAGCTTCGGATTTGGCCGGAACGTCTGGGCAGCCGCCGCGACCGCCTTCTGGTCGCGCGGGGTAAACGCGCGGAGCGCATGCTGCACGCGGTTGCCCAGTTGGCCAAGCACCTTGTCCGGCACATCGATCGGATTTTGCGTGACGAAATAGACACCCACCCCCTTCGAGCGGATCAGCCGCACCACCTGCTCAATCTTGTCCATCAGCGCCTTGGGCGCGTCGTTGAACAGCAGGTGCGCCTCGTCGAAGAAGAATACCAGCTTGGGCTTCGGGGGGTCGCCGGCCTCGGGCAGTTCCTCAAATAACTCCGACAACATCCAGAGCAGGAAGGTTGCATACAGACGCGGGCTCTGCATCAGCTTGTCGGCGACGAGGATATTGACCATGCCCCGTCCGTCGCGATCGGTGCGCATGAAATCCTTCAATGACAGAGCCGGCTCGCCGAAGAATTTGGTGCCGCCCTGGTTCTCCAGCACCAGGAGCTGGCGCTGAATGGTTCCGACGGTTGCTTTTGTGACGTTGCCGAATCCTTGCGCGGCCTTGCGGATCGGCGCCAGCGGATCGGCGCCACCATCGGCGGCCGTCTTGCCGGCATCCGGAACAATCGCGTCCAGCAACGCACGAAGATCCTTCATGTCGATCAGGGCAAGACCGTTGTCGTCTGCCACGCGGAACGCGACATTCAGGACGCCTTCCTGCACGTCGTTCAGATCAAGCATGCGTGACAATAATAGCGGGCCCATCTCGGTGACCGTTGCCCGGACCGGATGCCCCTGCTCGCCGAAAACGTCCCAAAACACGGTCGAAAACCGGTCCGGCTGGAAGCTGAGGCCCATGTCGCCGGCCCGCTTGAGGATAAAATCCTTGGGCTCGCCCACTTCGGAAATGCCCGAAAGGTCGCCCTTGATGTCGGCCGCGAATACCGGAACGCCCGCACGCGCAAATCCCTCGGCCATCACCTGCAGCGAGACGGTTTTTCCGGTTCCGGTCGCGCCGGTGACGAGGCCATGACGATTGGCAAGCCCGAGCGTCAACCACGCCGGCTGTTCACCCTTGCCAATAAAAATCCTCTCCTCGGTATCGACCGTCGGAGTATCGGATGTAGCCATTGCATCGCCTCGTCGCGCACATCGGGGGGCGCAGTCGCCAAGCACCGGAACTATACCGCATCTTGCAAGCCGATTGAAACCGGTCAACGCCCCCGTTGGATTGCAAACCCGTATGGTCGACACGCGTTCGACCGGTTTTCTCCTGCTGTGCCGCCGAAAGTTGGAACGAAACTCACGCCGCCACGGCGCGAAATCTGCGCCTGCTCTTGCATTGCTGCAACACTCGTCAAGCGATCGAACATGAATCGCCGGTTCGAATGCGGTCATCGCTTGTAATTCGCATCGCAGAAGATCAAGATAAATTTGCAAGCAAGGGTCCGGCACGTAACCGGCTGAGGGCGGGGCACTATGGACGAACTGATTGGACGGCTGGCCGCAAAGGCCGGCATCGACGATGCTGTGGCCGAAAAAACCATCGGCATCATTCTGGGTTTCCTTCGCAACGAGGGACCCTCCGACACAGTTCAGGCCTTGATTGACGAGATTCCTGGCGCCGAAGCCGCGATCTCCGCCTCCGGCAACAATGGAGGTCTCGGAGGGTTGATGGGCGGGGGTCTGATGGCGCTCGGCACCAAGCTGATGGGACTTGGTTTGGGAATTAGCGAGATTCAGAACATCGCGCGTGAACTTTTTCGGTTCGGCCAAGACAAAATCGGAGCGGGTCGCATGGGCAAGATCATCGCAGGGACCCCGGGCCTCAGCCAGTTCGCTTAAAAGCACCTTTCACATCGAGTACCATGACATACCCAATCTCCGAGATTGACGGCTTACCATCCTTCGCCGCTGCCAAACTGAAATCGCTGGGCATTCGCACGACGGACGGGCTGCTTGAGGCGGCGCGGACCGTAAAGGGGCGCAAAGCCCTTGCGACGAAAACCGGTATCAGCGAGCAGCAACTGCTCGAATGGGCGAACGTTTCGGACTACATGCGGATTCCGGGCATGGGAAAGGCAAAGGTCGGCCTGGTGCGCGCCGCGGGCGTCACCACGGTTCGCGAACTCGCCCTTCGTAACCCCTCGCGCCTGGCGCAGAACATGAAAGAAGTGAATATCAGGCGCAAACTCGTCCGCGTGCTGCCTTCGGAAAGGTCCGTCGAGCAGCTGATCGCCAAGGCGCGCAAGCTGCAGCCCAAAATTACGTACTGACCGGGATTAGCCCTTTAGGCCTGACAGAGGTAGCCGGGCCGAATCCCGCGCGACGTAAGCGCGGCTCGCATCTTGACTCCCCTGCGCCGACCGCGCAAAGCGACCGCATGATCGCGACCTCGCCCAGAACCGCGGCCGCCTCGGCCGATCGTCCGACATGGCCGGCGCTCTTGTCCAGGCCGTATCCGGCCGTCATGGGGGTCCTCAATCTCACGCCGGACTCCTTCTCGGACGGTGGACAGTTCATTGCACCGGAGCACGCGCTGGCACAGGCCCAGCGCATGATCGCCGAGGGCGCCGACATCATCGACATCGGCGCGGAATCTACCCGGCCCTATGGCGCGGAACCGGTTTCCGCGGAGGAAGAACTCAAGCGCTTGCAGCCGATCCTGGCCGATGTCGTTTCCCTCGGTGTTCCCGTCTCCATCGACAGTATGAAATCGGCCGTCGTCGCCTGGGCGCTTGATGCGGGGGCAACCATCGCCAACGACGTCTGGGGCCTGCAGCGCGATCCCGACATGGCCAGGCTGCTCGCCGCGCGCCATTGCCCGATCGTCATCATGCACAACCGCGACCGCGCCGATGCCGGCATCGACATCATGACGGATATTGCCGGATTTTTTGCGCGCTCGCTCGAGACGGCCGCGAAGGCCGGTATTTCACTTGAAAATATCGTGCTCGACCCCGGCATCGGCTTCGGCAAGACACCCGAACAGAGCATGACGGTGCTCGCCCGGCTGAGCCAACTCGGCACATTCGGCCTTCCGCTGTTGGTCGGCGCCTCACGCAAGCGCTTCATCAGTTCGGTGTCGCCCTCCGAGCCGCATCAACGGCTGGGTGGCTCGATCGCCGCCCATCTGATAGCAGCCAGGGGCGGCGCACGGATCATCCGGACCCATGATGTGTCCGAAACGGTACAAGCATTGCGTGTGGCCACCGCGATTTGGGACAAGGAATGAGCGATACCATCTTCATCACCGGCGTCGTCATCCATGCCCGGCATGGCGTCATGGAGCATGAGACCGAGGTCGGGCAGCGTTTTGTCATCGATCTCGAACTCTCCGCCGATCTGTCGGAATCCTCGCGCACCGATCGTCTCGCCGATACCGTCTCCTATTCCAATGTGGTCGCAACCGCGACCGCGGCCTTCAAGAACGCCAATTACAAATTGCTGGAGCGCGCGGCCGGCGCCGTCGCCGATGCCATCCTGGCGGCGTTTCCGAAGATCAGCGCCATCAAGGTCACCGTTCACAAGCCGCACGCGCCGATCGCCGCGATCTTCGACGATGTCGGCGTGATGCTGACGCGTATTCGGCAACCCTAGCGGCATGGCAAACGCCCTGATCGCGCTTGGCGGCAATGTCGGCGACGTCCGCGCGACATTCCAGAAGGCGATCGCCAATATCTGCGGCATGACGCAGGCCGTACTTCTGGCGCGGTCCTCCGACTATGCCACGCCGCCCTGGGGCGACGAGCAGCAGGCGCGCTTCATCAATGCCTGCATCGAAATCGACACCAGCCTCGATCCCCACGCGCTACTGTTCACGCTGCACAAGATCGAGACCAAATTCGGCCGCGACCGCGCCAATGAAAGACGCTGGGGACCGCGCACCCTCGACCTCGATCTGATCGCCTATGACGACGTTTCCATTCAAGAGCCGGAGCTGACGCTGCCGCACCCCCGTCTGTTCGAACGCGCCTTCGTGCTGGTGCCGCTTAAGGAAATCGCGCCGGACCGCGTGATCGCGGGACGCAGCGTCGCATCGGCGCTGGCGCAGCTGTCGACCGAAGGAATCGAGCGGCTACCCGACCTCGGATGACCAAAAGAGACTGAAAACAACCATTTGGCTTGGCGGTCGGCCCGTGGCAATTTCGGCAGCGAATAACGGCGCCCAGGAGCGACCTGCCGAATGACATCTGAGACCTGCGACCTTCCCCTCGCCGCGGATTTCGCGCCCGCGACTTATGACGACTGGCGCAAGCTGGTCGATGGCGTTTTGAAAGGCGCGCCGTTCGAGAAGCTCGTCAGCAAGACCTATGACGGTTTGCGGATCGAACCGATCTACCGGCGCGCCCGCGATTCCGCCCCGATCGCCGGCCGGCCTGCGGCCGCGCCCTGGCAGATCATGCAGCGCATCGATCATCCCGATGCCGCGGCGGCAAACGCGCAGGCGCTCCACGATCTTGAGAACGGCGCCACCGGTCTGACGCTGGTATTCGCGGGCGCCAATGGCGCCTATGGCTTTGGGATAGATCCAACGGCCGAAGCGATCGAGAAGATCCTCGACGGCGTCTTTATCGATGCCGGCATCGCAATCGAACTTCAGGTCGGTCCGCAGTCGCGCATGGCGGCGATCCACTTGGCCGAATATGTGCAGCGCAAAGGGATCAGCCCCGCGGCGTGCGATATCCGCTTCGGCCTCGATCCGATTGGCGCCTGCGCGGTCTGGGGTTCCAGTCCTTATACCTGGTCCGAAATCGTGCCGGCGGTCACCGGCGCGATCAAGGGCCTCGCGGCGATGGGTTTTCGAGGCCCGTTCGCGGCCGCTGACGGACGGGTAATCCATGATGCCGGCGGATCGGAGGTGCAGGAACTGGCGTTCGTGCTGGCGTCCGCTGTCGCCTATCTGCGCGCAATCGAAGAGGCTGGCGTTGGACTGGAAGCGGCGCGGAACATGATCTATGCGCGGCTAAGCGCCGATGCCGATCAGTTCCTGACCATGGCGAAATTTCGCGCGCTGCGTTTGTTATGGACGCGCGTCGAACAGGCTTGCGGCCTTGCGCCGAAGCCGTTGTTGATCGCCGCCGATACCGCGTGGCGAATGCTGACCCAGCGCGATCCTTACGTGAACATGCTGCGTGCGACCATGGCGACGTTTGCCGCGGGCCTCGGCGGCGCCAACGGCATCAACGTTCTGCCGCACACGCTGGCGTTGGGATTGCCCGATCCGTTCGCGCGGCGCGTGGCGCGCAACACCCAACTGGTGCTGCTGGAAGAGTCCAATCTCGCCAAAGTGTCCGATCCCGCGGCCGGCTCCGGCGGCATCGAAGCCCTGACAAGCGAGCTTTGCGAGGCCGCCTGGCAGCTTTTTCAGGAAACCGAGAAAGCCGGCGGCGTGTTCGCGGCGCTGGAGCAAAACCTGATCCAGCGCAAAGTCGCGGCAACACGGGCGGTACGCGAAGCCAGTATCGCCCGGCGCAAGGAAGTGCTGACCGGCGCCAGCGAATTTCCGAACCTTGGGGAAGCTCAGGTCGCGGTGCTGGAGGCGAAGCCGGTTGCGCTTGCGCCCTACGGCGAGGCCAAATTCAAATTCGACGCATTGCCGCCGATACGGCTGGCGGTGCCGTTCGAACGCCTGCGCGACCGCTCGGATGAAATCCTGAAATCCACGGGCACGCGGCCAAAGGTTTTCCTCGCCAACCTCGGCACATCAGCCGACTTCACCGCGCGGGCGACGTTTGCAAAGAGTTTTTTTGAGACCGGCGGGATCGAGGCCGTCGATACCGAAGGGTTTACCGACCCGGCGGCATTGGCAAAGGCCTTCAAGGCGTCCGGCGCGGCGCTCGCCTGCCTTTGCTCCCAAGACAAGGTCTATGCCGCGCTGGCGGCTGACGCCGCGAAGGCCCTTCAAGCCGCGGGCGCCAAGCATATCTATCTGGCAGGGCGCGCGGGCGAGCAGGAAGCCGTGCTTCGCGCCGCCGGCGTTAACGATTTCATCTTTGCCGGCGGCGATGCTCTGGCGACGCTACAGGAAGCCTATCGGCTGGTGGAGCAAACATGACGACGCCTGCGAAACCCGTTCTGACCGGCGGCTGCCAATGCGGCACCATCCGCTTTGCGCTGTCGGCGCCACCCACGAAAGTCAGTATCTGCCATTGCCGGATGTGCCAGAAGGCCTCCGGCGCGCCGTTCGCCTCCTTCGCCGAGATCGAAAAGAGCGATTTCGCCTGGACCCGCGGCAAGCCCGCCGCGTTCCGCTCCTCCTCGATCGCCGAGCGCGACTTCTGCAGGGATTGCGGGACGCCGCTCAGCTTTCGCCGCATCGACGGCCCGCGGATCGAGATCATGACCGGCGCCTTCGACCGGCCGGACCGGGTGGTGCCAACGACGCAATACGGCGCCGAATCCCGGCTCGGCTGGGTGGTGGCGATCGCCAACCTGCCGAGCCAGACCACGCTGCAGAATTACGGTGCGGAAAAGCTTGGCGGGATCGTCAGCTATCAGCATCCGGACCATGATTAGGGGTGGCGACCCCAGGGGGCTGGTTGTGATATGGTAAAACAATGAGCCGCATACCGAACTTTGCGAATATTCGCATTTGAAAAAGGCAGCCGAGCGCGCCACCGGCCGGCAAGGCCGAGCCCTGGCTCACGCCGGAGGGAATCCCGGTAAAATCGGGCTACTCGGAAAGCGATCTCGAAGGCATCGATTTCCTCGAGACCTGGCCCGGCATCGCGCCCTATCTGCGCGGCCCCTACCCGACCATGTATGTCAACCAGCCCTGGACCATCCGGCAATATGCCGGATTTTCCACGGCGGAGGATTCCAACGCGTTCTACCGGCGCAACCTCGCCGCCGGCCAGAAGGGCCTCTCGGTCGCATTCGATCTCGCCACCCATCGCGGCTACGATTGCGATCACCCGCGCGTCACCGGCGATGTCGGCATGGCCGGCGTCGCGATCGATTCGATCTACGACATGCGCACGCTGTTCGCCGGCATCCCGCTCGATCAGATGAGCGTGTCGATGACCATGAACGGCGCTGTGCTGCCGATCCTGGCGCTGTTCGTGGCGGCGGCGGAGGAACAGGGCGTGCCGCCGGAGAAACTCTCGGGCACCATTCAGAACGATATTCTGAAGGAATTCATGGTGCGCAACACCTATATCTATCCGCCGGCGCCCTCGATGCGGATCATCTCCGACATCTTTGCCTATACGTCGCAGAAGATGCCGAAATACAACTCCATTTCCATCTCCGGCTATCACATGCAGGAGGCCGGCGCGACCCAGGACCTCGAGCTCGCCTATACGCTGGCCGATGGCGTCGAATATTTGCGCGCAGGCCTCGCCGCGGGCCTCGACGTCGACCGCTTCGCACCAAGATTGTCGTTCTTCTGGGCGATCGGCATGAACTTCTTCATGGAAGTCGCCAAGATGCGCGCGGCGCGGCTGTTGTGGGCCAAACTGCTGAGCCAGTTCAATCCCAGGGATCCGCGTTCACTCTCGCTGCGCACCCATTGCCAGACGTCGGGCTGGTCGCTGACCGCGCAGGACGTCTTCAACAATGTGATGCGCACCACCATCGAGGCGATGGCGGCGACCCAAGGCCATACCCAGTCGCTGCACACCAACGCGCTCGACGAGGCGCTGGCGCTGCCGACCGATTTCTCGGCGAGGATAGCGCGCAACACGCAGTTGTTCCTGCAGCAGGAAAGCGGCACCACCCGCATCATCGACCCCTGGGGCGGCTCGTATTATGTCGAACGGCTGACCCGTGATCTCGCGGCGAAAGCCTGGGGTCATATCCAGGAGGTCGAGGCGCTCGGCGGCATGGCGAAAGCGATCGAGGCCGGCATCCCGAAATTGCGGATCGAGGAAGCTTCCGCCAAAGCACAAGCGCGGATCGACGCCGGCAAGCAGGCGGTGATCGGGGTCAACAAGTTCAAGCCGGTCAACGAGGCTCCGATCGACGTGCTGAAGGTGGAAAATTCCACCGTGCGGCGCCTACAGATCGACAAACTTAAGCGGCTCCGATCCGAGCGTAACCAGAAGGACGTCGACGACGCGCTGGCGGCGCTGACGCGCTCGGCCGGCGAAGGCAATGGCAACCTTCTGGCGCTGGCGATCGATGCCGCGCGCGCCAAGGCCACCGTCGGCGAAATTTCCGATGCGATGGAGAAGGTGTTCGGGCGGCATCGCGCCGAAATCAAATCCATCACCGGCGTCTACAAGCGGGAGGCGTCTACCATGTCCAACCGGGTCGAAAAGGTGCAGGCGCTGATCGATGCGTTCGAAGAGGCGGAAGGGCGCCGGCCGCGCATCCTGGTCGCCAAGATCGGCCAGGACGGCCACGACCGCGGCCAGAAGGTGATCGCCTCCGCCTTTGCCGATGTCGGTTTCGACGTCGATATCGGGCCATTGTTCGCGACCGCCGAGGAAGCGGCGCGGCAGGCGGTGGAGAACGATGTGCATATTCTCGGGCTGTCTTCGCTCGCCGCGGCGCATCTAACAGCCGTGCCAGAATTGAAGGCCGCGCTGAAAAAGCAGGGCCGCGACGACATCATGATCATCGTCGGCGGCGTGGTCCCGCCGCAGGATTACGACGCGCTGTATAAAGCCGGCGCCGAGGCGATCTTCCCGCCGGGCACCGTGATCGCGGACGCGGCCGAGGAGCTGATCCACAAGCTCAACGCACGGCTGGGACATAGCGAGGCGGCGGAGTGAATGACTTTAGCCGACCTTGGAATTCAAGTGAAGCGGCGGACAGCTACCGAAAATGGTTTCCAGTTTATGTTGATCATTCAGCTTTTGATGTAGTTGGTTTTGGCGAAGAGGCCATCGGGCTACCAAAATTGCGACGCTGGATTTGAAAAGGAAGGTCCTTGCAGCAGCCATAGCCAGTAAACTTGGGATATCATTAAGCTACGCTGAGAAGAGATATGTCGGAACTGACGATATCCGGCCTACGCGCGAACTCGGGCTAAGTCACACGATCGACAATTTGTTTGATCGGGCACATTCGCAATTCTGCTCATACATCGATCTTCTCAAGGAGAACTTCGATGATAACACCAAGACATTGGACGACTTTTCTAACCAGTTTTTTTATCGAAGTATGGCAGGACTGAAGGCAGCAAAGACGTTATCGGACCTGGGATATCTTTGCGAAGTTGCGGTCATCTTGCGCTCCTTAGTCGAGCAATTTGCGTTTGCAGCAAAACTACGAACCCTCTCATTAGAAACCGACCTTGAAAAGGTGAGACCAGTTCAGTGTCTCAACTATCTCAAGACAATTGATGGAGCCGCCGGAAAACTTTACGGGCTGCTTTCAAAGTACACTCATTTCGAGTTCGATCATCACACACACTTTTTTGGACTATCACCCGGGGCGGGTTTCGCGATACAGAAGGATAGTGTGCTTCGGGCGTATTCAACTCACTTGATTTTTCTGACGATGCTGTCGATGGCCAAATATGTTCTTTTGGTAGCACCGACGCAGTTTGATACAATTTCGAAATCGGTCTCACAGCTCAAAGACTTTGCGCGAGAAGTTTTAAACTACTCGAAAAAGGTCTGCGACCTCTTTCCTAGCGATAAGGTTCTGGCCGATTTTGATTCTACGATTAGAGCATCGATCCAATCGAACTTCGCAGCATCGATCGGATAAGCAGTGCTTCGCGCGACGCTTGCAATGATTAGAGCCTTCCACAAAGTCCTGACAGCGGCGCTTGTCATCACGTACATAGTTATTCCTTCTGCCAGCGCCCGCGATGCTGCGTTCGCCGCTGGGCCGCGGCCCGACGCAGCGATCAAGAATAGGAATGTCGTAGCCAGCGTCTTCCTCGACGACAAGATCAGGGCCGTTTTCAACAATGTGATGCGCACCACGATCGAGGCGATGGCGGCGACCCAAGGACATACGCAATCGCTGCACACCAACGCGCTCGATGAGGCGCTGGCGCTGCCGACCGACTTCTCCGCGAGAATCGCGCGCAACACGCAATTGTTCCTGCAGCAGGAAAGCGGCACCACCCGCATCATCGACCCCTGGGGCGGCTCGTATTATGTCGAACGGCTGACCCGCGATCTCGCGGCGAAAGCCTGGGGCCATATCCAGGAGGTCGAAGCGCTCGGCGGCATGGCGAAAGCGATCGAGGCCGGCGTCCCGAAATTGCGGATCGAGGAAGCTTCCGCCAAGACGCAAGCGCGGATCGACGCCGGCAAGCAGGCCGTGATCGGCGTCAACAAATACAAGCCGGTCGACGAAACGCCGATCGACGTACTGAAGGTGGAAAATTCCACCGTGCGGCGCCTGCAGATCGACAAGCTCAAGCGGCTTCGATCCGAGCGCAACCAGAAGGATGTCGACGATGCGCTGGCGGCGCTGACGCGCTCGGCCGGCGAAGGCAACGGCAACCTTCTGGCGCTCGCGATCGATGCCGCGCGCGCCAAGGCCACCGTCGGCGAAATTTCCGACGCGATGGAGAAGGTGTTCGGGCGGCACCGCGCCGAAATCAAGTCCATCACCGGCGTCTACAAGCGGGAGGCATCCACCATGTCCAACCGGGTCGAAAAGGTGCAGGCGCTGATCGATGCGTTCGAGGAGGCGGAAGGCCGACGGCCGCGCATCCTGGTCGCCAAGATCGGCCAGGACGGCCACGACCGCGGCCAGAAGGTGATCGCTTCCGCCTTCGCCGATGTCGGCTTCGACGTGGACATCGGGCCTTTGTTCGCGACCGCCGAGGAAGCGGCGCGACAGGCGGTGGAGAACGACGTGCATATCCTCGGGCTGTCCTCGCTCGCCGCGGCACATCTGACAGCCGTTCCGGAATTGAAGGCCGCGCTGAAAAAGCAGGGCCGCGATGACATCATGATCATCGTCGGCGGCGTAGTCCCGCCGCAGGATTACGACGCGCTCTATAAGGCCGGCGCCGAGGCGATCTTCCCGCCGGGTACCGTAATCGCGGACGCAGCCGAAGAGCTGATCCACAAGCTCAACGCGCGGCTGGGACATAGCGAGGC
>CAVWDY010000015.1:0-296546 GCA_963753875.1 uncultured Alphaproteobacteria bacterium
TAGGGGAATTGAACCCCTGTTTCAGCCTTGAGAGGGCTAACTCATCGTCTCTTCCGCGTTCTCTCGCGTTCGCCGGCGTTCGCACAAGCTTCAGTAACTATTGAATTAACTGGACACTTAGCTCCGTCGGCGTTCGCATGCGTTCGCTCGAGAAAACGCACGTCAACTGGACACTTGCTGGACACTAATGTATAACTTTCTGACCCCAGTATGGAGTTGGGCCGCATGGTCAGGAAAATCAGGAATGTCACGCTGGAATCGCGCAATGCGCGTCTGAAACTCAAACAGGACAAGAAACCCACATTCGTTTCGATCGGCCAGGGATTGTCGGTAGGATACCGCCGCAACAAGACTGCCGGGACATGGGTCTTTCGGAAGGCCGACGGTGTTACCGCCGGTGTAATTCCGCGCTTTTTTGGCGGCACCAGTTGGCAGCGTGCTGCCGCGCATGAGTCATGAACAAGGGACCGTCTTCGGCCCCTTGTTGATCAGGCATGCGTTGATTTTCAGAACGGCAGGTCGTCGTCGCCGATATCGATGTGATCGACGGGTGGAGACTGACGCTGCTGGCGCGTCAGATCCTGGAGATTGGTTTGATAGATGGACCAGATGGTTTCGCGTAAGCCGTCGACAAGTTCGAAGACGGCGATGGCTTGTTCGGGCGTCCAGTAGATGGGGATCGCGAGCGGGATGGCGTGGGGCAGTCCCGCGGAATGTGGTGCTCTGGCGCGAAGGGACGCTCGGTCTTGGATGGAAACTGGCTGGCGGGAGCCGCGTGGGCGAGATGATCGGTGGCGCGGTGGTGGTGCGCCTCGCGCTTTTGCTCGACCAGGGCCTGGACATGGGCGGGATCCTCGATCCGATTGCCCTTGTCGTAGCTGCGCTGATGGCTGGCCAGCATCTGCTGTCCATCGACGATGCGGACCCGGTCGGGATCAGCCAGTACGGTCAGTGATCGCCGCACATGGCTGTGTGGCACCGAGTAATCGTTCTTATCGAAGCGGACGTAAGGTGTCTTGCCGACCGAGACCGCCAGCTGCTCAACGACCGGATATGGATTGTCCGGCAACTTCAGAAGATGAGGTGCCTCCGCGGCAAAGGCTTCGCGGACCGTGATGGCGTCTTGATCCGGGCAGCGCCGATCCGCCGCCGCGCCACAGCACCAATCGTCGGCCTGCGCATTGAGATCATCGACATCAGCAAACTGGCGGCCGGCAAAGAAGCCATCCCGTACGTACCGCACGGCGCGCTCGACCCGGCCTTTTTCGTTGCCGCGGGCGATGGCGACGGGTCGCGGCTCGTAACGGTAATGCCCAGCGAAGTCGAGCAAGGTGGGATTGAAGCGGATGGCGTCGCCGCGGCGCTCCAGCACGGCACTTCGCAGGTTGTCGTACAAAATGACTCTCGGCACCGCGTTCCAAAACACGAAGGCGCCGACATGGCCGCGCAGGAAGTTCTCCATGCGGGCATCGAGAAAGAAGCGCAGGAAGATCTGGCGCGAGAAGCTCAAGACCGCGACAAAAGCCATCAGCGGCCGGCGGGCCCGGCCGATCACCACATGGCCAAAATGTCCCCAATCGACCTGAGCTTGTTCGCCAGGCAGGGTGCGCAGACGCAAATAAGCTTCCGCCGGCGGCCGTGGTCGGTGACAAGCAATGATATGGCGGAACTGGCTTTGCCCACCGCGATAGCCGCGCTCCTGCACCATCACGTGCAGACGGCTTGCCCTCAGGGTCGGGAACTTCGCCAGGGTCTCGTGGATGAATGGCAGATACGGATCGATTTTCGAGGGGCGGCGCAGCATCTCGATGCGCGGTAGGCCGGCCTGGGCCAATACCCGGGCGACCGTGTCACGGTGCACGCGCAACTGCTTGGCAATGGTTCCGATCCGCCAGCGCTCAGCATGGTAATAGCGCAGGATCTGCGCCTCGATGTCAGGGGGAATGGTCACGGCGACGTCCTCTTCGATCGTTCCACGAGCCTCGGCAGCGCTGCAGAAAGTCACGGCGAACGAGCTGTGGACAGCGACGGCCGCAGCGATGACAGCACCATCGCGGCCGGCTCCCTCTGTCCCTCGGCAATTGTTCCGCCAGGGCCACTGCCTGATCCTCGGCCAACAGATCATCCGATCGATCCGGCACGGAACCCTGATGCGTCACGTTATTTTTGCGCACCCGGTGGCGGCGTGCTCGCGCCGCATGATTGAGGCGGCCGCGACGGCTCATCTGGTAACGACGACCGGCGTCGCGCTGCGAATGTCGGCGCGCTTCCCGAGCACAGCCCTCGACGCAGTACATATGGCCGCGATCGCAATGGCTGCAGATCAGAACTTGGACCCGGCAGCCCTGGCACAAGAACAGCCGCGCAGGCGTTCCATCGGTTTGGTCGAAGCAATCGCCGTCCGCATGTGCGGCCGCAGGCTTATGCCGTGGACGCAACCCCTTCCGGGTGCGATCATGCCCCTGCATTCGTGCTCCTGCACGGTGTAGGGCACGGCGCCGATGCGAACTGCCACGTTGGGATCGGTGCCGTGCCTGCCTTCAATATCGGCAGGTTCTTATCGCGACAGCCGATCGCAGTCAGGCGCGGCGCGTCCGAGAACGGCCAAAACTCACAGCTACAAGTCTAGAAATTGGAAGAAGGCGGCACCCTTTGCGGCGACGGCGATCGGGCTGGGGCGCGTCAATCAAGATGACAATGCCGGCCATGACCCGGCTATCCGAGCGGCCATCGTTGTCGCTCGTGGGTCGATCACATCCCGCGGATTGCCCAGGTGGGTCCACAGGCTCCTCCCGCCCCTCCGCTTCGCTGCGCGCGAACCGCGCTCCGCTACGGAGCGGGGCCCTCCTGCGTGTTTCGCGGGATCGTGAGCATGGATTTCACCGCATCGTGAGCAGCGATTTCAGGCGATCGTGAGCACCTTTTGGCGGTGCCGGACGCTTCGGCCGACAACTCAATCGGGCTACGGATTTCTCATTCAACCAATGAGGAAGCCTGATGCCTACCCAGAGATTGTCGATGCGCCGGATCAGAGAAGTTCTACGTTTGAGGCACCAGGGCCTGACCGAGCGCGTCATCGCGCAGATGTTGGGCGTGAGCAATGGCGTCGTGCATGGATACGTGCGTCGCGCACGCCTTGCGGGGCTGACCTGGCCACTGCCGGAGGGCATGGACGACGAAGGCCTGGAGCTGCTGCTGTTCCCGGCGCCGACGGCAGCCTCGCAAAGCGACCGGCGACCGGCACCCGATTGGGTTTATGTGGAGAAGGAACTGCGCCGCCGCAGCGTGACACGCCTGCTGTTGTGGGAAGAGTATCGCGCCGCCAATCCCGACGGCTTTGGCTATACCTGGTTTTGCACGACCTTCGAGGCTTGGAAGCAGCGTGTGCGGCCGAGCATGCGCCAGACCCACATCGGTGGGGAGAAGGTGTTCGTCGATTTCGCCGGCGACACCATCGACATCTTCGACCCCATCACCGGCGAAGTGCGCGCCATGAAGCTGTTCGTCGCGGCGATGGGGGCCTCGAACTACACCTACGCCGAGGCTTGCCCAAGCGAGAGCCTGTCCGACTGGATCGGCGTGCATGCCAACCTGTTCCGGTTTCTGGGCGGCGTGCCGAAGTTCGTGGTCTGCGATAATCTCAAGGCCGCCGTTACCAACCCCGATCGTTACGATCCCGGGATCAACCGAACCTATGCCGAGATGGCCGGCCATTACGGCACCGCGATCCTGGCGGCGAGGCCGAGGCGGCCAAAGGACAAGGCCAAGGTTGAGGTCGCCGTGCAGATCGCGCAGCGCTGGATCCTGGCCCGCCTGCGCAATCAGCGTTTCTTCTCCCTGGCGGAACTCAATACCGCCATCCGCGTGCCTCGTCGTCGAACTCAACGCCCGCCAGATGCGCGGTTTCGGCTCCAGCCGCGCCGAACTGTTCGCCGAGATCGATCGTCTCAAGCTGGGGGAGCTGCCGGACCAGCCCTACGTCTTTGCGCGCTGGAAGCGTTGCCGCGTCGCCCCCGACTACCACGTCGAGATCGACGGCCATTGGTATTCCACCCCTTACCGCCTGATCCGTGAACTCGTCGATGTGCGCATCGCTGACAAGACCGTCGAGATCTTCCACAGCGGCCAGAGGATCGCCAGCCACGCCCGTGCGCCCAACCGGCGCGGCCACACCACGATTGCCGATCATATGCCGAGCGCCCATCGCCGCTACGGCAAATGGACGCCGGGAGGACTGATCGCTGCCGGCGAGAAGATCGGCCCCTCTGCCGCGGCGTTTTTCCAGGCCGTCATCGCTGCAAGGCCGCATCCCGAGCAAGGCTTTCGCACCTGCCTCGGCATCCTGTCGCTGGCCAGGAGCTACGACAATGCGCGCGTCGATGCAGCCTGCCGACGCGGCATCCTCATCAAGGCTCGCTCCGTCGCATCGATCCGTTCGATCCTCAAGAACGGTCTTGATCGCGCTTTTCTCGACGAGACGTCCGACCACCAACCCCTGCGCCACGGCAACATCCGCGGTCAGGGCTATTTCCAC
Source organism: uncultured Alphaproteobacteria bacterium (assembly GCA_963753875.1). Classification (GTDB taxonomy): domain Bacteria; phylum Pseudomonadota; class Alphaproteobacteria; order Rhizobiales; family Xanthobacteraceae; genus Bradyrhizobium. Next base: position 4,535 of record CAVWDY010000015.1, read on the forward strand.
TGAACCATGGAGCCCTCAATGCTGACACATCCCACCCACGAACGGCTAATCACGCTCGGCTTGACCGGAATGGCCAAAGCCTTCGAGGAGCAGCGACGATCACCGGATCTCGATGCCCTGTCGTTCGAGGAGCGCGTCGGACTGCTGGTCGATCGCGAAGCCGCCGAGCGCGACACCAAACGTCTCACGACCCGCCTCAAGTTCGCCGCGCTGCGCCAAAGCGCATGCGTGGAAGACGTCGATTTGCGCACGCCACGTGGTATCGACCGCGCCGTCTTCGCCAAACTCGTCGGCGGCGACTGGATCGGACGCAACGAGAACCTGCTCATCACCGGGGCAACCGGCCTGGGCAAGAGCTGGATTGCCTGCGCCCTCGGCCACAAAGCCTGCCGCGACAACCGTTCGGTCCAGTATCATCGCGTCCCGCGCCTGTTCGAGGCCCTCGCCCTCGCTCGGGGCGACGGCCGCTATGGCCGCTTGCTCAAAACCTTCGGCCGCGTTCAACTGCTGATCCTCGATGACTGGGGTCTCTCGGTTCTCAATCAGTCCGAACGGCGCGACCTGCTGGAGATCCTTGATGATCGCCACGGTCGCGCCTCGACCATCGTCACCAGCCAGATCCCAGTCGAACATTGGCACGACGTTATCGGCGACCCCACCCTCGGCGACGCCATCCTGGATCGCCTCGTTCACAACGCTCACCGCCTTCAACTCACCGGAGAAAGCATGCGAAAACAGAACGCCCGCAATCAAACTCTTGACGCCAACTCAAACCCCTGAACCAATCACCATGTCGGTCAAAGCGGCCGCTCATGATCGCGCGAAATATCTGCTCATGATCGCGTGAAATCGCCGCTCACCATCAGCGAAATGCGCAGCCCTCCTATGGACTACCTGGACAATCCACTACCGGGGTCAATCGCGGGTGCAGATTTACGCGCCGCCAAAAAAGTGCGGATTTCGACCGGCGTTCACAGACGGCAAGGGGGGAATGCAGACGAAAGCCATCGGAATTGCCGACGACTTCGAGGAAGCTGACGGCAAAGATATCCTGACGTGGTGGCAAGCGGTGGAGACGGTGAGACAGCGGGGAAAGCCTGATGGTGGTGTTCCACCTGGCTCGATCACCGTCCAACAAGCATTCGACAACTATCTTCCTAAGCTGGAAGCGAAGAACGCCCGCAGCGCGCGAACAACCAAGGGCCGCGTCAACAAACACATTCTTCCCCGCTTGGGACCGTGCCGAATTGTCGATCTGACGAAGACCCAATTGGAAGGATGGCAATCGTCGCTTGTGAAGAAATCCGACGATAAGGAAGCGGTGAGGAAATCGAAGGATTCGGCCAACCGGGTTCTTACCATGTTGAAGGCGATTCTGAATCACGCGTGGAACGACGAAAGCAACGCGATTCCTACTGACCAGGCTTGGCGCAAGGTCAAGCCGTTCAAGGACGTTGCCCGTCCCCGGGAAGTCCGATTCTCGCCGTCCCAGGCGCACAAACTGATCGAAAATGTCGAAGATCCGAAATTTGCGCGATTGGTCGAGGGAGGCTACGCCACCGGCGGCCGCTATGAGGAGTTGATCGGCGCGAAGGTTGCGCACTTTGATCGGGATGGAAGAATACTTAGCGTGTCGGGTAAGACGGGGTCACGACCCATCATTCTGCAGCCGAGCGCCGTGAAGATGCTTGCTCGCATCACAGCCGGACGGCCGCGCGATGCGTTCATTTTTGTAAAGGCCGACGGAACGAGATGGAAACCGTCTGATCAAGTCCGCCCTATGAAGAAGGCCATCTTGAAGGCAAATCTGGACCCAAAGGGTTGTTTCTATGCGCTGAGGCACGCCTACATCTCCGAGGCGATCGAAAAAAACGTCCCGCCAACCATCATCGCCGAGAATTGCGGAACCAGCGTCCGAATGATCGAGCAAACCTACGCGAAAGTTCTGTTCGAAAAGAAACGCAGGTTCGTTGAACAGGGTGCCCCCAAGCTCCGATCGAAAGGATCGTAACGTGACCGAAATGGAAAAAGCTCCGAACCTCGTCCCAAAGGGGGCGATTCGCCTAAGTGAGGCTTTCGAAAGCCTGTATCGACGCCTCACTCCAGAATGGAAAGAACTATCAGAGCGCTGCGTGCAATGGGACGAGGCATCGCTCGATCCACAAGAGGAAGCATGTCTCGAGGAGGATCCATATCGAGTCGTGGTCGTCACGACCGATCGTGCCGAGAGCATTTTTCGATGGGCTCTCAGGGATGGCGAATTACGGGCACACGTTCACAACGTACGAACCGGCATAGACCTCGAACTCGATCCAAAGGAGTGGCTAAAATCCGGAGAGCAAGTTGGCATCAATGTCGACTACACCGGACCGCAATTGCCAGGCCCAGACTGCGCACTCAACGGAATGCGCCAACCGATCTTCCTCTTTCGCGAAGAATTCGAGCAGTGGATGGCCCGAACGGTTGGAGCAGGTGCACCTAATCTAACTGGAGCACACGTCCGGCCTGATCGAGGTGAGACAAACAGGGTGCTGGCGACCCGAGCATTCTCCGTTGAAGAGGTGATGGAACGCACCGGATTGTCCAAAACCAAATTATACGAGGAAATAGAACACGGCAATTTGCGCGCCAGAAAATGCGGTGTGCGCACGTTGATCTTGGAGTCAGATCTGGACAAATTCCTCAATGGCCTTCAAGAGGTCTGATTTAACCAAAGTTCGTGGCGAACAGGAGCCTAAATTGGAAGGCTTGAGCACTGATCAACGCTTGGTGCCTCTACTCATCTCCCAACCGGTTTGGACGTGGCCGGTTTGCCAAATTCGGATACCGTAGCGTTATGGTAACGTGCAGCAGAACCTCTGGTAAGTCATTGAGAACTGGCGTGCTCGGAGAGATTCGAACTCCTGCCCCCAGATTCGTAGTCTGGGCTGGACCATTGAAATCATTGAGGTCCGTTACCGTAAGAAAGCCACGGCCCTTCGAAAACTGCCTATTTCGGCAGCTTTTGGCTGCACTCCGTTACCGTAAAATTGAGCGTTCCTTATTGACAATCACTGAGTCCGGGAATTCGGGCATGTGGGCTTGTCAGTAAACCTCTGCGCTCTGGTCGAACTCCTTCGGGCGTTCGGGGGTCACTTTGGTTTATCCGCTGGTTGGGGCCAGTTACTCGAATCGGTCGCGATCCAGCGGTTAGCCTCTTCCTCGGTCGCAAAATTCCCGACATGCGAGACGGGGCCATAACCGGACCAAGCGCAGCTGACGGCGTCCGGAAGTGATTCAGAATAGGCGCTCATTGGATGATCGCCCTACGCCCAGAAGTGGCGTTCCTAGAGTTGTCGGTTGACAATCAGTAGGCCGACGCCGTCCCAATATATGCAGCCACGACCTTTGGGTCATTGAGCACGCCTTGCGGCTCGCCCTCTGCTATTGTCCGGCCATAGTCGAGGACGTGAATACGGTCCGCCAAATCGCCGATCATCTGCATATCGTGTTCGATCCAGACCATCGTCATCGCTAGTTCGTGCTTAATGCGCAGAATAAAGCGCGCCAAGTCCTCGCGCTCCTCGCGGTTCAGACCGGCCGACGGCTCATCCATGAGAATGACCGCCGGCTCCAAGGCCAGAGCGCGGGCGAAGCCGACCAGCTTCTGCACGCCGAAGGGCAGGTCCCCGACGGGTACATGCCGGTATCGCTCCAGTTCGACCACGTCGATGATGCGCTCAACCGCTTTGCGATGCGTCATCTCGGCGCGCCGCACACTAGGCAGGAACAGCATTTCGGCGAGCGGATGGGTGGCGATGCGAGCGTGACGGCCGGTCAGCAGGTTTTCCAGCACGCTCATCCCGGCGAAAAGCTCACCGTGTTGGAATGTGCGCGCGACGCCGAAGCGCGCTATCTCGTGCGGCGAACGTCCGATGAGATCGATGTCACGAAACCGGATAGCACCGTTCGCATGATAGATGCCGCTAATGCAGTTGAAGACGCTAGTCTTACCGGCGCCGTTGGGACCGATTAGCGCCATGAGATCGCCGGGCTCGACCGCGAAGGACACGTCATCCAGCACGGTCAGGCCGCCGAAACGAAGGCTCAAATGCTCGACAGTGAGATCAGCCATACCACCTCCGTGACCGGCGATACTGCTTTACATCCCGGTAGGAGCGGCGTTCGCCGCCGGTCCCGCCGCTCTGGCCGAGATAGAACTCCTGCACGTCCTGATGGCCCTTGAGGCGCACCCGGTCGCCGTCGAGCACGATGCGACCGTTCTCCATTACATAGGCGTAGTCGGCAATCTCGAGCGCCGTGGCCGCGCTCTGCTCGACCAGCAGGATGGCGATGCCTAGCTCGTTGCGAACAGCGGTTAGGCGCTGGGTCAGTTCGCCGACCACGACCGGTGCCAGGCCGAGCGACAATTCATCGATCAACAGTAGTTGCGGCCGGCACATCAGCGCGCCGGCGATCGCCAGCATCTGCCGTTCGCCGCCCGAGAGCAGCCCTCCGATGCGCGCCCGCAGCTCGCCGAGGCGCGGAAAGAAGTGGAAGACGATCTCCTCCTGCCGCCTGTGTTCCGCAGCACTGGCCGCCCGCGGCACGGGTGCGATCAGGTTCTCGGCTACCGTGAGGTTGGGGAATACCTTCTCCCGCTCGGGGACCAACACCACGCCGCGGCCAGCGATCTCGTGTGGCGGCCGGTTCTCGAGCTGCGCGCCCTGAAAAGCGATACTGCCTTCGGTGACGCGGGCGTCGTCGATGCCGAGAAAGCCGGAAATGGCGCGCAGGGTGGTGGTCTTGCCGGCGCCATTGGTGCCGAGCAGCGCGACAATCTGCTTGTCGGGAACGGCCAGCGTCACGCCCTGCACGGCGGTCATGACGCGCTTGTAGACGACCTCGATTTTGTCGACCTGCAATAGCGGGGCGTTCACTTACGAGCCCCCACGAGCGGCTTCTTCTTGAACGGCCAGAGCAAAAAGTAATTCTGCATCCGCCGCCAGATGCTGACCAGCCCGAGCGGCTCCAATATCAAAAACAGTATCATCACCACGCCGAAGGAGGCGTAATTGACCGCGAAGATATCGCCAGCGAGGCTTTTCGCGTTCGGCAACAGCTTGAGCAGGTTTTCGATCACGTAAGGAAAAACGGTAACGAAGGCCGCACCCAACAGCGCGCCGAGCAGCGAACCCATACCGCCGATGATGATCATGGCGACATATTGGATCGATAAGAACAGATCGAACGCTTCGATTGAGACAAAGCCGCGGTAATAAGCGAACAGGCACCCGGCCACGCTGGTCATGGCGGACGAGATGACAAAGGCGAGGAGCTTGTAGGCGGCCACGCCGATTCCGAGCGCTTCGGCCACTGTTTCCTTGGCATGGATGGCGCGCCAAGCGCGGCCGCTACGGCTGCGAAGGAGGTTGATGCAGATGAGCAGGCTGCCTATGGCGAAGGTAAGCAGAATAAAGTACCAGATGCGGCCGTCGTTCAGGACGATACCTGCGATCCGCGGTTTCTCCACCGTGATGCCTGTCGAGAAGCCGCGCTTGGTCTCGTATTCGCCACCGAGATAGATGACGATGAAGTGCAGTGCCAGGGTGCTGACCGCGAGATAGAGCCCACGCAGCCGCAATGATGGGAGGCCGAAGATCAGGCCGAGGACGATGCCGGTGAGCGCCGAAGCGGGCAACGTCACCCAGAATGGGGCATTGACCTCGCGCGAGAGGATACCGGTGGTGAAGGCGCCGGCGGCGATCAGCCCGGCGTGCCCGAGCGATATCTGTCCGGCGTAGCCGGTGAGCAGCATGAGCGACAATGCCCCGATGGAGGCGAGCAGCACTTGGCATGCCAAATCTAGCAGAAAGGGCGAAGTCATGAAAGGCAGGGTGACCAAGGCCAGCGCGAAGATCATTAGGGTCACGCGCTCGCCGCGCGTCTGGATCAGGGCGATCTCATCGGCGTAGTCGGTCCGGAAATAGCCGCTGGCGCGGGGCAGAGGCCTAAACACGGTCGAGCTCCTCGCGCGTGCCGAACAGTCCCCACGGGCGCACGACCAGCATCGCAATCAGCACCAGGAACGGCACCACGTCCGACAAGAGCGGATCGACGTAATAGATGAGCAACACTTCCGCGGCGGCGACGATCAGCGCGCCGAAGAGTGCACCGACGAGACTGTCGAGGCCGCCTACTAACGCGGCGGGGAAGGCCTTCAGCCCGATTACCGGCATGGTAGCGGTCAGTCCCGAATCGAGGGCCATCAGGATCCCGGCCAGTGCGCCCGTGAGCGTCGATAGGCTCCAGGCTAACGCGTAGACCCCGTGCAGATTAATGCCGCGCTGGGCCGCGAGCAGCGGGTTCTGCCCGACGGCGCGCATGCGCATGCCCCAGCGGCCGAAGCGCAAAAAGCTGAACAGCGCGCCGTAGACGGCAAGATTGGTGCCGACCAGCGCGGCAGACCACAGCGAGATGTACGCGCCGCCCGGCAACATCAACGACGGATTGGGCAGCGCCAGCGCCTGTGCCGGATATTGCTGCTGCGCCGACCACACCAGCCCCACCACGCCGCGGATCAGAATGCCGAGCGCGACGGTAGTGAGAATGGCGGCCAGCGCCATCTCGCCGGTCATCTTGCGCATGAGGAAGACATAAACCAGCACGCCGACGACGAGGCTCAATGCAACCGCCGCGACTAGTGCCAAAGCGGGGTGGCCGGAGAACAAAGAGGCTGTCGCCAGCACCGCATAGGCGCCGAGCATCATCAACTCGCCATGCGCTAGATTGAGCACGCGGCTGACGCGGTAGATCAGCACATAGCCACAGGCGATCAGCGCATAAATCGAGGCAAGGACAACAATGTTGACGAAGAGTTGCAAGGCGAAAGATGTCCGCTGGAGTTCGGTCTAGTAGAGCGTCATTTCGGCCCCGGCGCAAAGCGCCGAGGTTCTGGCATTCCAAGCTCGCGAGCATCGCTCGCGCCCCGGAATGAATGCGCGAGAGATATGCGCCCTCACTTCACGTCATAGGTCTTCCAGTCCTGCACACGGGCGATCTTGTCGCCTTCCCACTTGTAGACCCGGTAATAGAGCTTGGTACGGAAGTGGTTGTCCTTGGTCCACTCGATCGGGCCGCCACGCAAGCCCTTAGTGTCAACCTTCAGGTTCTCCATCTCCGTGCGTAGCTTTGTTGCGTCGGCCGGCCAGCCGGCGCCTTTCAGCGCGGCCTCGATTACCATGCCAGCGATCCAGCCTTCCGCCATGGTCGCCGCTGAATATTTCGAAGCGGCCTTCTTGGCGGCGTCTTCGATCTCCTTCTGGATCGGCAGGCCTTCCTGGAACAGAGCGTTCGAGTTTACGGTGAAGAACTTGCCGTCTTTCAGCCGCGCCAGCTCGCTTTCGGTTTCAAGGTGACCCCAGGCGATGTAATCGTCTTGCCAGCCAAGCTTGCGCAGCGCTTCCAGCGTGCGGACCTGCGTCACCCACGGCGCCCACGAGTAGACCCAGTTCGGTCCGGCATCTTTCAGCTTGGTGGCGAAGGACGTGTAGTCGGCGGTCGGCGGCGGTATCACTTCCTTGTCGACCGGCGTCATGCCCATTTTTTTTGACAGATCTTCGGCATAATCGATCTCGCCGCGCGACAGCGGGATGGCCATTGCGGAGAAGCCGATCTTCACCGGCCCTTTCGCCGTCGCCTTCACGAAGTCTAAGGTGGCTTGGCTGTCGTAGTTGGCGGCAAAACCGGTGGTGCAGAACTGCAGCGGGTCGGCCGGAGGATAAACGCTCTGTGGGCATACCGAGCTCGCGAACAGCAGAGGCACGTCCGCTGCCTTGCTCTCGGCGATTACGGGGGCGTAGGTCGACGACAGGCTGGCGTTGAGCAGCAGCACCGCCTTGTCCTGGGTGATCAGCTTCTTGGCATTGGCAGCGGCCTTGGACGGCTGCGCGCCGTCATCTTCCAAAATGAGCTGGATCTGTTTACCGTTGACGCCGCCAGTGGCATTAACGCGATCAATATAGATGCGCAGCGCATCGACCGCTGGCGCATAAGTGCTTGACGGCGGACCGGTGAGCGCCCCGGTCAAGCCTACTACGTAGACGTCCTGGGCCATTGCCGGCAGAGTCAACGCGCCCGCGGCTAATGCGCCGAGCAAAGTTCTCTTGAGCATGTTGTCCCTTCCTTTCTTCATGTCGTTTTTGAACTCGTTCATTCAGCTTGCCAACGCGTTCCCGGCGCCCGCCGCGATCAGACGCTCCTCGCTGTCGTCGTACATGCTCTCGATCAGCGCCTGAAAGTGCTCGTACATCTGTTTGCGCTTCACCTTGCGCGTCGGCGTGATCGGCTCGCCGGCTTCTTCGGGGTCGAGCGCCTTGGGCAGAATGCGGAAAGTCTTGATCTGCTCGACACGCGCCAGCTCGCTATTGGCCTTGTCGATCTCGGCCTTGATCAGCTGCTCAACTTGGCGGTGCGCGGTCAGGCTGGTGAACCCCGTGTAACCGACGTCGTTGGCGCGCGCCCAGTCCGCTACTGTGTCGAAATCGATCTCGACGATAGCGCAAAGATATTTGCGGCCATGGCCAAACACGACCGCCTCGGCGATATAGGGGCTCGCCCGCAGCCCGTTTTCGATGAAGGAAGGGGAGATGGTCTTGCCACCGGCGGTGACGATGAAGTCGCGGGCGCGGTCGACCAATCTTAAGGATCCGTCGCGCCATTCGCCGACGTCGCCGGTATGCAGCCAGCCATCGGGGCCCTTGACCTCGGCCGTCGCTGCAACGTTGCCCCAATACCCTTCGAACAAGTCGGGGCTTTTCACCAGCACTTCCCCGTCCGCGCCGAGCAGAACCTCGATGCCTTCGACGACCGTCCCGACGCTGCCGGGCCGGGGATAGGGCCCGCGCTGGCCGGCGATGATGCCGCCGGCTTCCTCTGTCTGGCCGTACATCTCGACGACATTGACACCGTACATATGCCAAAGTGCCATGGTTTGGGCCGGTAGCGAGGCGCCGCCGCTCACCACCAGTTCCAATTGGTCGAAGCCAAGCTTGTTGAGGATCGGCTTGAAAACGATGGCTTGTAAGCCGCGATAGAGCGACTGCTGCGCCGCCGTGGTGTTGCCGTTCCATCGGCGTTTGGCGTGCTCGCGCGCGAAGCGCATCGCCAAATCATAGGTGACGCGCTTTGCCTTGCTGGAATTGAGTATGCCGACCAGCACATGCGAGGCGAATTTCTGCAAATATCGCGGCACCGTAAACAAGGCCGTCGGCGCCACCTCGAATAAGGTGGCCGCCAGTTCCTCCGGGTCCTCCCCGAAATGCGGCACCAGTTGTGAGATCAGCGGCAACGTAATCGCCACGTCACGGCCGAGCACGTGACACATCGGCAGATAGACCACCGTACGGTGCGGCTTTTCACGTAAGGTCGGGTAATGCGTCACCACGGTGTCGGTGGCGGCCAGATGCTTGCCGTGCGTGACTACCGCGCCCTTCGGGTAGCCGGTGGTGCCGGATGTGTAGACGATAAAGGCGGGATCCTCGGGCTTGAGCTCCGCAATCAGCGCTTCCAGCCAATCAATATCGGGTTGCGTTGTCGCTTCCAGCATCGCGCCAAAGCGATAGAGCTTTTCGTGTGCGTAGTCGAACATGGCGGAATCGTCGATTACGACGACAGCGCGCAGAACCGGGAGGTCGGCCGCGATCGGCAGGACGCGGTCTACATATTCCTGGTCTTCAGCGATGAAGATTGAGGCGCCGCCATCGCGCATCTGATACTCGACCTCCGCTGCCGAAGCGGTCGGATAGATGCCGAAGACGATCGCGCCCAGCGACTGCGCCGCGAGATCGCAGATCATCCACTCTTCGCAAACGTCGCCCATGATGGCGACGCGCTCGCCTTTTTCGATGCCGAGCGTCTGCAAAGCCCGGGCGGCGTGCGCCACCAGCGCCGCGTATTCGGGCCAGCGGCGCTCGCGATAGATGCCGAAATGCTTGGAGCGGAAGGCCACCGCGTCCGGCAGAGTCCGCGCTCGCTCGCACAACAGGTGCGGCGCGGTGCTCCGGCGCAGGTCTTCTCGATCGACCGTCATGGAAGCGATCATTTGGCACTCGTTGCCGCGCGGTTTCCTCTGGCCAAATTCTATAGCTCAATCGAATTTCGAGTTCAGCGCAGCGATGCGCTAGTGACGTCTGGGACGGCGTTTGGTCGCGGGCTTTCCGAGGCCGTCCATGACGAGCCGCGCAAACTCCCCGGCGATGTACGAGATTGGCACGTTTTCCTTGCGATACCAATTCGATGCCGCATTGCACATTCCGAGAATTGCGAGCGTTGCCATGCGCGGATCGAGATCGGCGCGGAATTCGCCCTTGGCCATGCCTTCCTTGATGATATCCTCGAAAATGCGCTCGAGCCCGCGAGACCAGCGACCGATGCGGCGGCGGCTTTCGGCCGGCAAGTGTTGACGTTCGTTCAGGAACACTTTGACGAAGTCGCGCCGGTCGATGAGCGGCGATAGATGAGAGTTAATCAATAAGATCAGTCGTTCCCGCGCGCCGCCTAGTCCTGCGGCAATCGCCTTACCGGCCTCGAGAAAGCCCTCGACACCCTTCAGACATACCAGTTCGAGCGCTTCCTCCTTGGACGAGAAGTAGTAATATAGGCTCGCCTGCCGGATTCCGATCGCGTCGGCGATATCTTGAGTGGTTGCGCCGTGGAAGCCGCGCTCGGCGAAGACGCGGGCGGCCGCTTCGACGATCTGGGGCGCGCGGCGACGCTGATTGGCCCCTCGGCGGAGGGAAGAAAGGCTGACGACGGTCATCCGGCCGCTCGCTCCTGGGTAGCCACCGGATGGTTTGGCGTCTTGAGCGAGCGCGCCATCCGAGGCCATTGCATTTTGACATGCAGCTGATCTAAATTCCATCTATTGATCTATAGAAAAATCCCCAAGGAGGATGCCATGGCCGCGCTGGCAAAAGGCCGCCCGCCGTTCCGCGCCGATCACGTCGGCAGCCTGTTGCGGCCGCCAGCCCTCAAGCAAGCCTTCCGCCGGCTTGCCACCAACGAGATCGGCGACGCCGAATTCGCAGAGCTCATGGACCAGTGCATCAGCGACGTGGTGGCGTTGCAGGAAGAGGTCGGCTTGCAGGTGGTGACCGACGGCGAATTCCGCCGCGGCTCCTATTGGGGTCGCTTCGTCGAGCGTACCGAGGGATTCGAGATCAAGCCGGCCTCATTCAAATTCCGCAACGACCAGGGCCACGAGGTCGAGTTCACGGCCCCTTATGCTAAGGGCAAGATCGGACGCAAACGGCCGCTCGCGCTCGACGAATATCGATTCCTGCATGACGTAACCAAGGTTACGGGCAAGATTACGCTGCCGGCGCCCTCGACCATGCACTTCTACCGCTGTAACGATTTCGCCGATCAGGCGGTCTACAAAGGCGTCGATACGTTTTTCACCGACTTGGCCGCCATTTTCAAACAGGAGATCGCCGAGATTGCCAAAGCAGGTTGCCGCTACATCCAGCTCGACGAAGTCGCGGTGGCGCTGCTATGCGATCCCGGCATCCGCGACGTGATCGCGCAATCTGGTATGAAACCAGACACGCTCGTCGACCTGTACATCGACAGCATCAATCAGGCCGTAGCCGAGTGCCCTGCGGAGGTCGTGATCGGCGTGCACATGTGCCGCGGCAACTTCAAGGGCCATTACCTCGGCGCCGGCGGCTATGAGTCGGTGGCCGAGCGCTTCTTCGCCAACACCAAGGTAAATCACTTCCTGCTCGAATACGACACGCCGCGCGCTGGCGATTTCGCACCGCTGCGCTTTGTGCCGAAGAACAAGGGCGTCGTTTTGGGTCTGATTAGCTCCAAAACACCGGTGCTGGAAAGTATGGACGTGTTGAAGCAGCGTACACAGGAAGCGACGCGCTATATCGATCTCGATCGCCTAGCGATCGGTCCACAATGCGGTTTCGCCAGCACTGTCGCTGGCAATCCGCTTACCGAGGCCGACGAACGGGCGAAACTGGCGTTGATCGTCAAAGCGGCCAATACGATTTGGCGCTGAACTGACTTGGACCGAAGCAGAATTCGAAATTGCGGCTCGGATCTTTTCGCTGTCCGACAATGCGTTCGATGCCTATTTCGGCCTTCGTGATTACGAGCTTTCCTGATCCACTCCGCTGTCCTGGTTCATCGCGCCGCGACTGCGAGCCCGCTATTGAGCGGCCCCATTCGCACCGGAGATGCGCTTGGCTTTCAGCTTATACCAACGGCCCGAAACTGTGACTCGTTTGGGATTCCCAAATCAGTTAAAATCTGACTCGATGCTGGCTTTTGAGAGGAGCGGCATCAATGGGGGCGGCGGTATCGATCACCCGACTTGACCTGACGGCTTCGGAGCTCCGCAAGGCGGCAAGCGGAGAGAAGGATAGTGCTGCGGCGCGTCGGATACTTGCGCTTGCGCTGGTGCTCGATGGCGTGGACCGCAAAACGGCGGCCGAAACCTGCGGCATGGACCGTCAGACCTTGCGGGACTGGGTGCATCGCTACAACGCCGCTGGACTGGCCGGGCTTCGCAATCTCAAATCGCCGGGTCGTGGATCAAAACTCACGGCGCGGCAGCAGGCCGAATTGGCCGAGCTTGTCGAGGCCGGCCCCGACCCCGTGGTGCACGGCGTCGTGCGTTGGCGGCGGGTCGATCTGCGCGACGAATTGCAGCGGCGCTTCGGTGTTTCGTTACACGAGCGTTCGGTCGGGAAGGCTCTGGCCAAGCTCGGCTACCGCAAACTGTCGGTAAGGCCCCGCCATCCAAAGGCTGACGAAGAAGCCCAAGAGACATTTAAAAAAACTTCGCCGAGACAGTCACGGCGCAAATCCCTGACCGACCTCATCGCGCAGCGCCATAACCATTCGCTGCAGTTCGACCATCTGCTCCCACTGTTTCACAACCAAGCCCTTCAGCTCGGCGTGCGATAGACGGTCAAGATCCTCGGGCACCGACATCCCCAGAATGAATTTGACTCGTGCCTTCCCGTGAATTGTAAATTCATACCGCCACAGGTTTTGCCCCTCTTACCACCAAAATTCATAAGTGTCTCGAAACATTCGGATTTCGAGAACCGTATCGAACTTGCGGAGTCCAGAGCTCAGGAGAGAAACGGACCAACCGGAGAACAATAGGCCGGGCTATTCCTGTCAGGAGTCCGCAGGTCAAATGATAAATAGGTGCCGTTATTGCGATTAATTGCTCATGAGTTCACCCGGAGAATAAGCGAACTTGGGCAAAGTGGCGGAGGGAGAGGACCTAGGCTCGAACCTTTTCCACGTAAACCAGCGTGGTGGACGGTAGTCCATCGTACGGCCATCAAAAATCCCTTTAGAGGGCGGATGTTGGCTTGCCGAGGCCGCCGAAAGGTCACTCAGCTCCCACGAGCCGCCGCCCCACTGCACTCTCCGATCCGGCCAGATTTCGTCCCCGACGGCATTCGGGGCAGTTGCCGCGCGGCCTCAAGAATAGTCAGCGCGGCACGGCGCACCGCCGGATGGCGGCACGTCCAGGCGCACCGCAACACCTTCGAGTTCAGGGCTGGGGGCCGGGTAGAGCTTCATAACGAGAGGATCGTGCCCGGGGACGATGTGGCCCTCGTCCGGCGCAAGTGCGAGCAGCCTGTCAAAGCCCTCCAGCATTTCTCCGATGTGGAAGGCCGTTGTAAACGGCCGGCTACTTGCCATGTTCTCGTAGAAATGAGTGACGTCGGAGGCGAGCACGACAAATCCGCGGCGGGTCTTGACCCGGACGAATTGAAGCCCCGCCGAATGGCCGCCCACCGCATGCACCGTCAAGCCAGGCGCAAGCTCCGCGTCGCCGTTGTAGAACATCACGCGCCGGGCATAATTCAGCCGCACAATCCCGCACACGTCCTCGACCTCGAACGAATGGGACAGTCGCGGATAGTGCATGTAGCGCCCGGTGGCATAGGCCAGTTCGCGCTCCTGGAGATGAAACCGCGCTTTCGGAAAACGGTCGAAATTGCCCACATGGTCGTAATGCAGATGGGTGAGAATGACATCTTCAACCGCATTCGCATCAATGCCGAGCGCGCCGAGCGCCTCCACAGGACAGCGCAAAAATGTGCGTTTGCGCTTTTCCGATACTTCCGCGTTAAAGCCGGTATCGATGACAAACGTTCGGCCGCCGCCCTTTGCCACCCACACGAAGTAGTCCATCGGCATCGGTCCGTCGTGCGGATCGCCGCCGATAAAGTGCGCGCCGCGTCGCGCGTCACGGGTGGCATAGCGGATAGCAAAGAGCTCATAGTCGAATTCGGTCATGACGTCTCCCACTTCGCTTCCGGTTCAAACCGGCGTTTCAATGGCCCGGGTCCGGACAGGAACGGGGCGGTCCGGACGCCATGCCGAGATAAGCGTCCTTCAGCTGCGACGAGGCCGCGAGGGTCTTCGGGTCGCCCTCGAGCACGACCCTACCACGCATCAGAACGTAGGCGCGGCTCGCGACGGTGAGCGCGACCGCAACGTTCTGCTCGACCAGAATGCCGCCGATGCCCATCTCGCGACGGATCCGGTCGATCGCCTGGTGCACACTCTCGACGACGAGCGGCGCAAGCCCGAGCGACGGCTCGTCCATCAGGATAAAATTCGGACGCGACATCAGCGCACGGCCGATCGCGAGCATCTGTTGCTCGCCACCCGACAGCGTGCCACCGACCTGACGGCGGCGCTCACCGAGTTGCGGAAAAAGCGCATAGATGTCGGCGAGCTGTTCGCGCACTTCGGCACCGGTACGCACCACACCGCCGACCTGCAGGTTCTCCTCGACCGTCATCTTCTTGAAAATCTTGCGACCCTCCGGGACCAGCGCGATCCCGGCGCGGGCGGTGAGGTGCGGGGCCTGGCCGGACAGATCGCGCCCGTCAAGCAGGACTCGGCCCGCAGATGGATTCACCAACCCCATGATCGCCTTTATGGTGGTGCTCTTGCCAGCGCCGTTCGCGCCGAGCAGCGCGATGATCTGGCCTTTCTCGACCGTGAGGTTCACGCCGTGCAGCACCTCGATCTCGCCATAGGCCGCGCACAGGTTCTCAATCGCGAGCGTCATTCGGGCCTCCGCTGATGAGCTGGTTCATGCCGAGATAGGCGCGCACCACTTCAGGCTCCCTTTGCGCCGCCGCTGGAGTTCCGGTGAAGATGTGATGCCCTTGATTGATGACGGTCACGCGATTGCAAAGGCGGCCGACCAGCTCGAGATCGTGCTCGATGAGCAATTGCGCGCAGCCTTGCGCCGCAATGCTCTTTCACTAGCGTAGCGAGGCGCTCGCGTTCGCGCTCGGTGAGACCGGTCGCGGGCTCATCCAGCAACAGGAGTTTCGGCTCGGACACGATCGCGCGCGCGATTTCCACAAAATGGCGCTCACCAAACGGCAGTGACTTCACGATCGCGCCGGAGACATCGCCGAGCCCAACCCGTTGCAGCGTGCGGTTCACGGCCTGCGCGATGCTTGCCGTCGACAGCGGCCGGAACACCGCGGGCCATCCGCTGGCACGCGCGAACCAATGGCTCGCCAGCCCGGCCGCGACATTTTCGTAGACAGTCAGTTGATCCGCAAGTCGCACCTTCTGGAACGTGCGTGCGATGCCGCGTCGCGCCCGCCGGTGTGGCGGCAGTCGTTGGATTTCGCCATCCTGAAAGCGGATTGTGCCATCATCGATGCGCAGCACGCCCGTAATACAGGAAACGAGCGTGGATTTTCCGGCTCCGTTTGGACCGATGAGGCCGAGAACTTCGCCTGCCGAAACCGACAGGCTTACCTCGCTGAGCGCCTGCAAGCCGCCGAAACGTTTGGATACGCCGGATAGCTCGAGCACGCTCATTTGCGCAGCCGTTCGATGAGGCCGCCGATGCCGGAGGGCAAGAACCAGAGCACGAAAAGAACCATCGTTCCGTAGACGAGTAGACGATAATTATCCTCCCCAAGCACCCGCAAGCCTTCGGGCATCATGGTGAGCATCAGGCTCGCGATGATGCCGCCCAGCGGACTGCCAATACCGCCGACGACCGCCATCATCATGTAGCGAAAGGACTCCTGTTCGTTGAACAGGTCGGGCGTGAGGAACCGCACATAGGCGGCGAAAAGGACGCCGGACAGTCCGGCGAGGCCCGCCGACGCCGTGAAGGCGATGAGCTTGACGGCGAAGATGTCGATGCCGCTGGCCTGCGCAGCGATCTCGTCGTGCCGCACCATCTTCAGGATGACGCCCAGCGCGCTGTAACGGTCGATATATGTGAGCGCGGCCAGCATCGCTAGGCACACGGTGAGCATGATGAGGTACCATGTCTGCTTGTCGATACCACCGGTCGGAATGCCGATCAGGCCCATGGGCCCGCGCGTAATGTCGACCGAATTCGTGAGTAGTTGGTAGACCAGAATACCAAAGCCGAGTGTGCCGATCGCAAGATAATGGCCTTTCAGTCGCGCGGCCGGAAGCCCCAGCAGGAAGCCGCAGAGCATCGCGAGCAACACGCCATAAAGCCCCGCGAGGATCGGCGGATGGCCTTGCTTTGCCAGTACACCCAGCGTGTAGGCGCCGATGCCGACGAAGCCGGCCTGTCCGAATGATAGCAGTCCGGTAAGGCCGGTCAGTAGGTTGATACTGAAGACGGCGAAGCTGAAGATCAAGGCGGTAATCACCATGTTGATCCAGAACGTACCGAACGTGAGCGGCAACGCCGCGAGAATCGTAACGGCGGCGATCAGCAAGACATGCTTAGACATTCTCGTCGACCCTTTCGGGCACCAAGCCGCGCGGGAAGAAGATAAGCGTCAACACCAGCAAGCCAAACGCGATAGAGGTCGAATAGGCGTTCGAAATGTAAACGGCGCTGAGGCTCTGAATCATCCCGATGAGCAGCGCGCCGAGGATCGTGCCGTTCACATTGCCGAAGCCACCAAGAATGATCGCCGCGAACGCATTGAGCATTTCGGTGCGGCCCATGTCGGGTGCAATCATGTTCACTGGGCCGGCGAGCGCGCCAGCGGCGGCCGCCATCATCGAGCCAATAACGAGTGCGAGCCGCGACACTTGATTGACGTCGATGCCCATGGCAGCCGCGGTTTCGTGGTCCTCGGACACCGCGCGGAACTTGCGACCGAGGCTCGTGTGTTGCACGAGCCACCACAGGCCAAGCAGGATGGCGGCGCTTGCGGCAACGCAGATGAGGCGCTGCACACTGATGCCGACCGTGCCGAAATTAATCGATGTTTCGTTATAAATCGTCTCGAACGGACGCGGCGTGGTGCCCCAGATGAGCTCGGCAACATTCACCAGAACAATTGACATGCCCATCGAGGCGATCAGGCCGTTGAGCTCGATGCCGCGAAACGGGCGGAACGCGGTGCGCTCCAGGACGATGCCAAGCACGGCGTTCACCGCCATTGCGGCGGCGATCGCGCCGACGTAGCCGACATACGGCGCGGTCGTGTAGGCGACGAACGCTCCGATCATCACAGACTGGCCTTCGGCGAAGTTGACCATCCGCATCACGCCGAAAGTTAAAGTGAGGCCGACGGCAACCAGCGCGTAGCCACCGGACAGTACCAACCCGTTGACGAGAATCTGCTCGAACATCTTATTGAACGACTTCGATGCTGCCGTCCGGTTTGGTGCGAATGAAGACGAAGTTCAGTCCGTCGGGTTTCGCACCGCGCTTTTCGTCAAACTCATAGTGACCCAGCACCAGATCTATTTTCGTCGCGGCCATCGCTTTCACGTAGCCAGCCGCCTGCGGCCCGCCGCGCTTGATCGCGTCAGCCACCAGGCGCACCGCGTCGTAGCTCGCAACGTCCCAGTGATTAACGTCATGCGCCTCATTCAGTTCTTTCTGCGCGCGCGCTTCAAGCTTGGCGACGAATTCCTTCTGGGCCGGCGTGTTGGTTTCGCTTTTCACGAAAAAGGTCGCGCGCACAAGCCCGATCCTGCCAGCCTGCGCGCCTACCTGACGCTCGAAGATGTGCGGCGGGGGCGGATAGTCCGAGAATAGCGGCGTGGTAATGCCGGCCTCGGCATATTGCTTGACGAAATTCGCCGCCTGGACTGCCGAGATCGACACGATGACGATATCCGGCTTGGAAGCCGGAATGCGGGTGATGGTCGAATACCAGTTGGTGTCGTTGCGATCCTGCGTGACGTCGAGAACGACCTTCTTGCCGACCTTCTGCATAAGCGCGACCATGTTCTTGCGGAACGTGAGACCGAAATCGTTGTTCTCGACAATGATCGCGACCGATTCGAATTTGAAATCCTTTTCAAGCAGCGCCGCCTCGCGCTGCTGCGAGTAGCGGTTCTGCATTGAGCTCTGGAACGTATACGGCCCGGCGTCGCCAGCAATCTGGTCGGCGGTCGAGATATCGACCAGCAGCGGGATTTTCTCGTCGTTCGCGACCTGTGCGACTGCGACGGACGCGCTGGAGCACCACTCGCCAATCAGCAGCTGCACCTTCTCCTGGCTAATGAGGCGTTGCGCCTGATCGTGCGCCGGCCGCGGCTCGCATTGGCTGTCGCCGAACACAAGTTCGATCTTGTAGCCACCCGCGAGGTCCTGCGCATTCACTTCCTCGGCCGCGATGGCGGCGGCGATGCGGTTGGTCTTGCCGGCCCACGCAGTGTTGCCCGTGAGCGGAAGCAACACCCCAACCTTGACAGTGCCCTTGCTGCCGGCTTGCGCGAGAGCGGCGGACGATGCGGCAAGCAGCAGCGCTCCCGCGAGCGCTGCGAGATGGATTTTCATATTAATCCTCCTTGTCGCTTCTGTTTCCAGCTCATCTCATCGCGCCCATCTTGCCGAGCACCGTCGGGAATTTCTCTTCCGCCGCCCATGCGACCATGGATGCATCGCGGATCGCGGTGAGAAAATCGCCCGGAACATTGTTGCAGTCACCCGTCATGACCCATGGCACGCCAGCTTCGTCGGCAAGTTGCGAGACGTCGCGCACCGGACGCGCGCCGATCGCCAGCACAATCCTATCCCCTGCGGGGTGGCGCACGATGTCCTGCCCGCTGCGACACAAAATCGTATCGCCTTCGATCGAAACGACCGCTGCGCCCGTAACGATCTGCGTATTGGCGTCGCGCAGGCGCAGCAGCACGTCCCAGCGGTTGTTGCGCGCCATTTCCTTCGCAACGACGCTTTGACCTTCGAGGACCGCGACGTGCCTTGCGCGCTTGGCGATGCACTCGGCGGTCTCGATTCCAACCATGCCGCCGCCGACCACAGTGACGCTTGAACCTTCGGGGATAAGCTCTGGCCGGCGCAGCACGTCCCACGCCTGTATCATCGGGACATTCGTATTGGTGGGAAAGGGGGCGCCGCGCGGCATGGCGCCAGTCGCGATGACGATCAGGTCCGGCCTGTAGGCCCGGATGCTGTCGACGGTTGGCTCGACGCCAGTTAGAATCGGCACGTTGAGCTGCTCCAGCGCCGCGACCCGGTAGGTCCACACACCCGAGACGTCGTCCTTGTCCGGCGCGGCAAGCGCGAGGTCGATCTGCCCGCCGGCCTGGTGTTTGCGCTCCCACACCTCGACCTGACGGCCGTTTGCCGCGAATACACGCGCGGCTTCGAGTCCCGCGACGCCACCACCGATGACGAGCACGCGGGACTCCTGCTTCTTGATTCCGTCGAGCCCCGGCTCGAGCTTGGCGAGCGTCTCAAATTCGGTGCCCACCAGCGGGTTTTGGACGCAGGCGACATCGAGCTCGAGCGTCAACCGCTCAAAGCAGACGTTGCACGAGATGCAATGGCGGATCGGCCGCTTCACGTCACCGAAGGCCTTGAGACACCAGTGCGGATCGGCGACCAGCGCACGGCAAAGCGCAATGTAGTCGGCACTGCCGGCTTGCAACACGCCCTCCGCGTCCTCAGGGGTCAAGATCCGGCCGGCCATGATGACCGGTACTGTCACCGCATTCTTGATCGGCCGCGCATACGGCTCAAGGAAGCGGCGCGGAAATGATGGCGGCTGGATGCAATAGCGCGACAGTTCCGGCGTTTCATTGGTGCCGCCCGAGAGATCGATCGCGATCACGCCCGCGGCTTCGAGTGCCTTCGATAGTGTCACGATATCGTCGGGGGAATAGCCGCCATCCACATATTCGGTCGCTGACAACCGCACCATCATTGGGAAGTCCGGCAGCTCGGAACGGATCAGCCGCACCGTCTCCATCAACAGCCGCATGCGATTTTCGACCGAGCCGCCGTAGTCGTCCTCGCGCTTGTTATGGCGCGGCGTGAAGAATTGCTGGAACAAATAGCCGTTCGCGGCGTGCAGTTCGATCGCGTCATAGCCTGCGCGGTAGAGCCGAACGGCGCTGGTCAGGAACTGCTCCTGAATCTCGGCGATATCGTGCCCGGTCAGTGCGCGGACTTCGTCGCCCGTCGCCGGATTTTTCCCCGGCGAGGGGCCGACCGGCTCCATGCCGAGAACCGAGCGGCGCAGCAGCATGCCGCGATGATTGAGTTGGCCGCAGACCAGCGCGCCGGCATGGTGAATCGCTTTCGTCAGATCGGCGAGGCCCGGGATAAAGCGATCGTCGAAAATGCAAAGCGAGGCGCGATGATTGCGCGCATTGCCGGAGACCACCATTGCCTCGGTGATGATCATCGCGGCGCCACCGCGCGCGCGCTCGGCGTAGTAGATCTTGTCGCGCTCGGTCGAGAAACCGTCGGTGGTGCCGAAGTTCGTCCCCATCGGACCCATCACGACGCGGTTCTTCAGCCGCAGCGGACCCATCTGGCCCGGCTGTTGCAACAACATTGACGGCTTGCTGTCGTGTGCAGGCATCAGCCGGACTTCGCGCGTTCCGCCGCCTCCTTCACGCGCTCCGGATCGGCCGCTATCTTGACGCCTGCGCGCTCCTGCTGAAGCAGCATTACGGAGCGTGAGTCGCGTTCTTCCCAGCCGCGGTTGCACGCTTCGGTCATCTCGGCGTAGGCGAGGTTGCACATGCGCATCGGTACGCCGAGCTCGCGTCCCAGCGCAGTCGCGAGCGCGACGTCCTTGGTGGCGAGCTTGAGCGCGAAGTTCGGCGGATCGTATTTGCCGGGCAGGAACTGATCGAGCAGACCGTCGAACGTAAAGCGGCGGCCGCCGACTCCCTGGCGCACGGCTTCCCACAGCGCCACGGGGTCCATGCCGGCTTTCACGCCCATGGTGAACGTCTCAGCGAGCGCACAAGTGATCGCATAGCCCGACATGTTATGCACGAGCTTGGCGACCGTCGCACTGCCGATCGGCCCGATATAGGCCGGACGATCGCCCATCGCGTCGAGGACGGTCTTGTGCCTGTCATAGGCGACTTTATCGCCGCCAACCCAGATCGCCATCTTGCGCGACGCCGCGCCCGACGGCCCCCCGCTCACCGGCGCATCGAGCATCTGCGCGCCCCTGGCGGCAAAGGCCTCGTGAATTTTTTTCACAACGCCCAGAGAGTTGGTCGACAGATCGAAGTAGGCCGCGCCCTTTCTTACACCTTCGATCAGGCCATCGGGTCCCAGCGAGACGCGCTCGACATCCGTCGGCTCGGGCAGCGAGGTAAAGATCACGTCAGACTTCTCGGCCAGCGCGCGCGGCGTATTCGCCCATTCGGCACCGGCCTGCAAATGATGACCCGCCGATTGCCGGTGCAGGTCGTGCACCACGACCTTGTATCCGGCCTTGAGAATGTTGGTGGCCATCTTGCCACCCATGGTGCCGAGCCCGATAAAGCCGACGACAACGTCACTGGCCATCGTCATTCCCCCTTGTTGTCTTCGACCAGCACCGTGTAGGCGACCTGCGCGGCCGACATCGCGGCAGGCCAGCCTGCATAGAACGCCATATGGGTGATGACTTCGGTGATCTCTTCCTGCGTGACGCCATTGGCTATCGCGCGCGATAGGTGCGACACTAGCTGCTCCGGCCGGTAGGTCGCGATCAGCGCCGCCACCGTGATGAGACTGCGATCGCGCTTCGAGAGAGCCTTGCGCTCCCACAGGTCGCCGTAAACAACGTCGTTGGTGTAATCGACCAGTGCGGGCGTAAACGCCTTGATGCGGTCGCGTTTGGCGGAAGGCGGTGCCTTGGCCATGCGTCTCTCCCTTATCTTTTTCAAATGCCGCGCGTTGTGGCGCGGCCTTTTTCGTCGCCGTTGAAGCGAGGATCAAAATTTCATTACCATCGCCGAACCGAAGTGTCGACCAGCGCAAATCGCCGAGCTGGCCCGCGCGGATTTCTCGCTGGTCCAGTGACGGCGCCGGAGCATTCGCGCAACCCGGCTCAGTTCAGCCGCAGCTCAGTGATGTGCCGCGGATCTGGGCTCAGCTCATTCCGTTCCACGCGCTTGACGATGTCCGTCAGCACGGCGTTGGCGTTGCACGAGAGGCCGACCTTCTCGCCCTCGCGCACCGCGAAGCCATTGAGGAATTCGATCTCCGTGCGCCGGCCTTTCTGGATGTCCTGGCCCATGGAGGGGCGCTGCGCGGAGGAGGCGTGCTTGTCGTCCTTGAAGCGCTGCTCGTCGCAGGCACGCATGGCCGCCTCGTCGCCCTCACCCGCACGCGCAATCATCTCAGGCGGCAGATGCAAAATCTCCTCCAGTTGATAGCCGTACGCTTGCCCGACGCGGATCGCTTCGCTCCCGAGCCGGGTGGAGAAGCGGCGGATCGGCTCGCTTTGCAACATCTGTCCACCGGTCAGGCCCGTGCAGGCGGAGAGACCGTTGCCCATGGCGTTGGCAACCAGCTTCGACCACCGCTCGCCCCACAGATTCCCTGTTACCTTGGAGCTGTCGGCGTAGCCGACCAGGCGGCAGATTTCTTCCGCCCGTTGCGTGATGCGTCCGTGCACTTCGCCGGCGCGAAATACGACGTGCGCCGCACCACCCTTGCCGGCGCCCCGGTGGATGTGGGCCCTACCTTAGTCTCACAGGCCTAGATTAGCTCATCCATGTCGATGTCGACATAGCCTGTTTTGGACCAGGATAGTCTCCAGCGCGCGGACTCGTAGCTCCATTTCGTACAATTCTGTCAATCGGCGTTCAAATTTGACCCCTCATCGGCTTCCAATTTTGACCCCTTTGGGCGGCGGGGTTTGGCGGTAGCGCTCGGCTCGTCGGAGCTGGCCGGGATTGCGGAGACGAGACGAGCGCGGGTTGCGTGATCGTCGTCGCGGCTTTTAAATCGCCAGCTGTCATTGCCGGTCTCGACGATATCACAGTGATGGGTCAACCGGTCGAGCAGCGCGGTATCGGGGCCTGCACCTCCTGCGGCCAAAATCCTCTAATCTCAATGAGTTAAGCCGGCTCATTCATGGCTCCGCGGCATTGAGCGTCCCTAATAGTGCTGGAAGAAAGCGAAACGACCGACCGTCAGCGGGCCACTTGAACGGCTTCCTGCCCCGCCAAACGACCAAGGACAGTTGCCGTCAGAAGCCCATTTCCGGACAGATAGCCCGCCGCCGTCGACCCCGACACGCCAACGGCTGCGCCGCCAGCCGCAAACAGATTCGGAAAAACCGTGTCGTCCTTGCGCTTCACCCGGCAGGCAGCATCGATAACAAGACCGCCCTGGGTATGAAACAGCGCGCCGGTAACCCTGACCGCGTGGTAGGGCGGCGCCAAGCGCTGCTCGGGCGCGAACTGACGCCCATATCGATCTTGACCGACCTTCGCCTTGAGCGCTTCGGTTTTTGTCCACTCCGCAGCGAAGGCCTCCACTGGGACATGTATGGCATCCGCCAGGTCCGGTACGCTTTCACGCGTCACGATCGCACCGGTTCGCTCGGCATCGCGGAAATCCTCGAACTGCCGCGCCACGGAAGCAATACGCGCGTCGAACACGCTCCAGGCGATGCCATTTGGCTGGCGAAGGACCTCGGCCGCCTGTTCGGAATAGCCTTGCGATTCGTCGCAGAAGCGCCGGCCCTCAATGTTGACCTGAATGCCGCCCTGCATGATCACGGCCCAGGAGATCAGGATATTATGTGGGGTCGCCACCGACCCGTGGCCCTGGTAAGCGCCGAGGTGCGCCAATTGCGCGCCGAGCGCGTCACCCCATATGACGGCGTCGCCGCGATTTCCGGGATGACCGAAATAGAGCGCGTTTGCCATCTCGGGAATGTGGCGTCGGACGAGATCGGGATTGCCGCCATAACCGTTGCAGGCGAGCACCAGCGCCCCACAACCGATACGCTCCCGAACGCCATCGCCGCGAACGATTTCCACACCGCGGATCCGGCGGTCGGGTTCGACCAAAAGCGTCTCCACCATGCGCTCAGGGACAATTGAAATGCCGCTGGCTTCGGCGGCGCTGCGCAGCCGGTTGATCAGTTCCAGCCCTGTGCGCGTGGGCAAGCCATGCATTCGCATGGCGGAATGGCCAGGGTAGTTGAAGTTGTCGATCACATCGAACGGCAGGCCGAAGCGATCGCTCAGCCATTCGATCAGTGGCCCGGCGCCTTGTGCGACCGCAGCGACGACTGCCGCGTTCGCCTCGTTCCTCGCTTTGCGCTGGATATCGGCCGCAAACAGTCGCGGGCTGTCGGCGATGCCCTTGGCGCGCTGAAAGCGCGTACCGGCGGCCGGGATGAGCCCGGCCGACAAAGACGTTGACCCCGCCGGCTGCGCATCACGTTCGACCACCAGGGGTTCGGCGCCCGCTTCCTTTGCCGCCAGCGCCGCGCACAACCCGGCAGCGCCGGCGCCGACAATCAGCAACGGTACCTCCGCATCGAAAGGGACGTCCGAGGCCGGCTTAATCGGGCTCATAACTATGCCAGTTCCTGCATTACCTCGCCGGTCGTCGCAATCCTCGCGACCGGGCGCAGGCCTTCAACGGCGGCACGGTGCACATCTTGTGAAAAGGCCGCACAGCCGTCTTCCAGCACGATGCAATCAAAGTCCCGGGCTTGAGCGTCACGCACGGTGGATGCGACGCCGCCATTGGTGACGATCCCTGCAAAGTACAGTTTCTTGACACCATGCATGCGCAACACCCATTCCAGCCGCGTCATATAAAAGGCCGAATAGGCGATCTTCTCGATTGAAAAATCCACAGGCTGCAATTCGTCAACGAGCCCCTGGCCCCAGCCGCCGGGCGCGAAATCGCCCTTGGTCAGGAACGGTCGTAACTTTCTCAGGTGTGGCGAAATCATCGGCTCGCCGCCCTTGCCTGGCACCAGCGTAAACAACGTCGCGCCAACCAAGGCACCCTTCTTATGCGCCAGTTCAACAAGGGGCTTGAGTTTTGCAGGGAGCGCCGCGATGTCTGGACTGCTTTGGCCAGCGCGGCCATAGGCGCCGTTCGAATGCAGAAAATCGTTCTGAAGGTCGAGCAGCAAAAGTGCGGATGACGCAATCATTTGGGGGCCCGTTCAACGATAAGGTTTCCCAATTTGTCCACCCGACCGCGCAGGCCGGGTTCGATGTAGATCGTCGCGTCAGGCTGCTCCAAAATGGCGGGCGCCTCAATGATCGCGCCGATCGGCAAATCGAGCCGCGACCAGATCTGAGTGTCGAGCCAGACGCCCTCTATCCATACCGGCCGCGTGCCCTTTTTCGCCTTTTCGACCGTAGCTTCCGGCCCCGGCGCGAAGGCCGAAAGGTCCAGTGACGGGCGGCGGCCGATGGCTGCACTTCGCAGCGACACGATGCGGATCGGCAGGCCGGACAGCAGGCGGCTGAATGACGCCGCATAGGCCGTCTCAAAAGCCGACTTGATGACGGCGGATGTAATGCCGGTGGTAGCTGTCTTGCAGCGTAACCGGAACCGGTACGGCGACGGTGTGGGTCTGTCCGACATAGTGCATGTCGAACTCGAAGCTCAGATCGATCCGATCGATCATGGCGCCGGCGGAGCCAACCACCGAGCGAACCTCCTCGCCCGCCGCGACCATACGGCGGTCCAGCGCAGCAATATCCAGGCCGTCGAGCGGAAGATTTAGCGTCTGTACCTGATCGTGGCGCAGATCGGCGATGACACAGCCGAGCGCGGATGTAACTCCGGGAAACCGCGGCACCAGCGCGACTTCGAGGCCGATCTCCTTGACGATGGCGCCAACATGCAAGGCACCGCCACCGCCGAATGGCACGCCGACGAATTTCGCTGGATCATGGCCGCGCTCGATCGATACAAGCCGGATCGCGCCGGCCATGCGGGCGTCGGCGACCCGCACGATGGCCTCGGCCGCCTGCAACACGTCGATGCCGAGCGGCTTGCCGACATGGGTCATGATCGCCCGCCTGGCGGCCTCGACATCGAGACGCGCAAGCTTGCCGCCGATCGGCTTGTCGGCGTTGATTCGCCCCAGCACCACATGCGCATCGGTCAGGGTCGGCCGCTGATTGCCCTGGCCGTAGCAGGCCGGGCCCGGCACCGAACCGGCGCTTTCCGGCCCAACCTGCAGTAACCCGCCGCGATCAACCGAGGCAATCGATCCGCCGCCTGCGCCGATGGTTGTGATTTCGATCATCGGCGTGCGAATGACGAGCCCGAAATCGATGGTGGTTTGCGCCGCCAGCGACGCTTTACCGCCGACAATGACGGAGACATCGAACGATGTGCCGCCGAGATCGCAGGTGATCGCATTGTCGTAACCGGCCTGGCGCGCGATGGTCGCGGCCGCGATCACACCGGCCGCGGGACCGGACAACGCGGTGCGGACCGGAAAACGCCGCGCGGTCGCCGTCGACATCACCCCGCCGTTCGACTGCACGATGTAGAATTGTCCCTTGAACGGCTGTGTGGCGAGGGCATGTTCCAGCTTGCCGAGATAGCTGCTGACCACCGGCTGCAGATAGCTGTTGAGCGCAGTGGTCGACGACCGTTCGAATTCGCGAATTTCCGGCAGGACCTGATGCGAGGCGGAAACAAACTCGTTGTCCCAAACAGCTTTCGCTGCGGCCAGCGCCTTTTGCTCGTTGTCGGGATTGGCGTAGGAATTGATGAAAATGATCGCCAGCGCTTCGGCGCCGCGCTTGCGAAGCGCGATCGCAGCAGTACGAACTGCTGCTTCATCGACCGCCTGTCGGATCGTGCCATCGGCCAACGTCCGCTCATCGACTTCCATACGGAAATCGCGGTCCACGATCGGCGTGAAATCACCCCACAAGCCCCAGGTTCGTCGCCGGTCGCGCCGGCGCATTTCAAGAACGTCGCGGAAGCCGCGCGTCGTGATCACGCCGATTTTGGGCCCGCGTCGCTCCAACAGCGTGTTGGTACCGACCGTCGTTCCATGCACGATCGAGCCTATGCTGCCCCCCATGCTGACGGCAGCAATACCCTGCATGAAACCTGCCGACTCATCGCCGCGCTGCGAGGGTACTTTGGCGGTACGGAACGTCTTGGTCTCTGCATCGAACAGCAAGAGATCGGTGAAAGTCCCGCCAACGTCAACGCCGAGAACACTCGATAGCTTCATCAGCGGGCCCCACTTCGCAAAACCGCCGTCGCGGCTGCATCGACCGCACCATCTTCACCGATGACTACCCCGTAGTCTTTGCGCGCGGCCGCCGGCGTGACGTAACCAAGATCGACATCACGGGCTACACGGACCGGATCCCTCGTTAACGGGTTGCCAAATCCGCCGCCCCCCGGCGTCTCCAGCCGTACGTGCTGGCCTGCGTCAATCCTGATATCTGTGACCTTGCTGACCAGCGGCGGCGTGTGCTCGCCGCTGGCCGACTGATAGGTGAAACGGTTGAGCGCTGCACTCTTGCCGCCGTTGACGCCAAACGGCGGGAATTTTCCGCGCTCACCAAGCAGCGATACGTCGGTTGCGCCGTCAGCCAGCGCCTCAATTTCATAGATCGCGCCGAGGCCGCCGCGGTTAAAGCCGGGGCCGCCCGAATCCGGACGCAGCGCCCACTGCGTGAACATCACCGGATAAAGCGATTCCAGGATTTCCGCCGGCGGAATAGTGGCAGTCGAGATCGGATTATTCCCGTGGTTTAATCCATCGGTTTCCGGATTACCGCCCAGCCCGCCACCAAAGAAGCAGAACATCACCCAGCGCCGACCGTGCTCTCGCCAGCCCGAAAGCGACAGCGCATTGATCGTGGCGAACGGACTGCCGTTGGCTCGTTGTGGTGCGACTTTCGCAAATGCGCCGAATACGGTGTCTATGACGCGCAGAATGGTCTCGGTGTAGCCGCCGACCGGTCGCGGTGCGGAGACCCCGAGCAACGTCGTATTCGGGATCACAAATTCAATCGGCGCCAGACAGCCGGCATTGGCCGGCACGTCGGTAAAGATGTGCTTGAGCGCGACGTAGCAGCAGGCGACCGTCGTGGAGAGCGCAATATTGAGCGGACCGTCGCAAGGCGGCGATGAGCGCGAGAAGTCCAGCCGCATTTTTTCGCCGGAAATGGTTAGATCGAGCGCGATTTTCAGCGGCACATCCGTGATGCCGTCATTGTCAAGAAAATCGTCGTACGAGTAGGTGCCATCAGGCAGACTGGCGATATTGGCGCGCATCAATTTTTCCGCCCGCGCGGTAAGCAAATCCAGCGCCGACACGATCAATTCTTCGCCATAGTCTTTGAGCAGGGCCTGGACCCGCCGCTCACCCAGATCGAGCGCATTGAGCTGGCCGTTGAGATCGCCCCAATTCGACTGCGGCACACGCGAATTGGCTCCGAGAATGTCGATGATGTCCTGCTGGATAACGCCGGCGCGGGCCAGCTTCACCGGCGGGATACGGAAGCCCTCCTGGAAGCTCTCGGTCGCCTTGGCGTTGAAATTTCCGGGTACGTTGCCACCGACATCGAGCCAGTGGCCGACCGACGCCAGCCATGCGAACAATTTTCCGTTCCAGAACAACGGCCGCACCAGGCGAAAATCGTTGAGATGCGTGCCCCCGTCATAGGGGTCGTTAAACAGATAAGTGTCGCCCGCTTCCAGGTTTCCGTCCTGATTGGCCTTGTCGATTACCGCTTTTACCGCAAAAGCCATCGCGCCAACGAAGATCGGCAAACCGGTGGTTCCTTGCACCAACGTGGCGCCGGTCTGTGCATGGTAAAGTCCATGGCAGGCATCATGGGCTTCAGCAATGATCGGATTGAACGCAGAACGATAAAGTGTCGCGTCCATCTCGTCGGCGATCTGGACCAGACGGCCGTTAAGAACAGCGAGCAGGATTGGATCGATCGGTTTCATTTATTGCGCTCCGAATCGTTGGCGCCGAGGCGCTTGCCGCGCTCTATCATCTCGGGCGTGCCGACCAGCGCATTAAGTTCGTTAAAATCGAACATGCGATCGCGGAAGGGCTGTGTGCTGCCGTGGGCGGCCAGCGACGCGTAATAGTCGACCGCGGTCTTCGCCAGCGTTCGTACAATTCCGCCGGGGAAAATGACCAGGGAGAAACCAAGCGCTTCGAGCTTTGGGCCCGACAACATGGGCGTCTTGCCGCCTTCGACCATATTGGCCACCAGCGGGACGTTGCGGCCGATGCGCTTGACGATGTTGGTCAGATCCTCGCGCGCCTTCGGCGCCTCGACGAACAACAGGTCCGCGCCGGCGGCGTGGTAGAGCAAGGCACGCTCGATCGCACGATCGAAACCTTCGACCGCCACGGCGTCGGTGCGCGCAATGATCAAGGTGTCACGCGAGCGGCGGCTGTCGACGGCGGCCTTGATCTTGCCGGCCATTTCGTCGGCCGTAATCAGCGCCTTGTCGTCGAGATGCCCGCACCGCTTGGGGAAACTCTGATCTTCGATTTGTATCGCGTGCGCCCCCGCCTTCTCGAACAGCCTCACGGTGCGTTCGACATTCAGCGCGTTGCCATAGCCGTTGTCCGCATCCACAATCAGATTGGCATCGACGCGATCGTTGATCAGCGCAACTGTCTCAACAACTTCGGAGACACTGACAAGTCCGATGTCCGGACGTCCCAGCCGCGTATACGCAATCGCCGCGCCGGATATATAGAGCGAATGAAACCCGGCCTGCGTGGCGACCAAGGCCGTGAGCGGATCGTAAATGCCAGGCGCGATGATGATCGGCGGCTTCGAAAGCTGCGAGCGTAATGTATTCGGTTGGGTCATGATTATAATCCGAGAAAAGCCCGCTTGAGGTCAGCGTTGGAGCGAATATCGGCGGCACTGCCCGACATGACAAAGCTGCCGTGTTCGAGAATGTAGGCGCGGTGAACGATATCCAGGCTCTGCATGACGTTCTGTTCGACCAATAGCACCGCAAGTCCATCCTTGTTGAGCCGACGGATCAAGGCGAACATTTCCTCGACCAGCAACGGCGAGAGACCCAGCGACGGCTCATCGAGGATCAGCAGTTTTGGCTCCGCCATCAAGCCGCGTCCGATGGCCAGCATCTGCTGTTCGCCGCCCGAAAGCGTGCCGGCGCGCTGGGCTGCGCGCTCACGCAGCCGGGGAAAAATTGAAAACACCCGCTCGCGATTTACCTCGCGCTGCGCCGTCGCTCTGCGATAGCTGCCAAGATCGAGGTTTTCGGTTACCGACATATTAGGGAAAATGCGGCGCCCTTCCGGAACGTGCACCAGGCCGGCGGCGACAATCTCGGCCGGACTTGCAGTGTGTATCAAGCGGCCATCGAATTCGATCGAGCCTTCGCGCGCGGGGACAAGCCCGGAAATCGCCAGATTGAGCGTCGATTTTCCGGCGCCGTTCGAGCCGAGCACGGCGACCATGTCGCCCGCGCCCACCACGAGATCGATACCGCGCAGGATTTCGACTTCGCCGTAACCGGCGTGTAATCCGAGTACGCGCAGTAGCGCCCTATCGGCCATTTGGGCCTCCGGCCAGTCTGGTGGCGGCACCGGCACCGAGATAGGCCTCGATCACTTTGGGGTCGGCGGCAATTTCGGCCGGCGGCCCCTGCGCGATGACGTGGCCTTCAACAAGTACGTAGATTTGCTCGGCGAGATTCATGACCGCTTGCATGACGTGCTCGATCATCATGATGGTCACGCCGCGTTCGCGGATGGCACGGATGATCGGCAACATGTCGCGAATTTCCGATGGGTTAAGGCCGGCCAGGACTTCGTCGAGCAGCAGCAGCTTTGGTGAGGTCGCCAACGCCCGGGCAAGTTCAAGCCGTTTGCGGCCAGCCACCGTCAAGGTTGCGGCGGACTGCTGCAGCATTGGTTCGAGCCCGACCAGTTTTGCCACCTCAGTAGCCGCGGTAAGCGCTGCCGCGCGTCCCGCGATATGCAAATGCGCGCCGACCGCGATGTTTTCCAGAACCGTAAGGCCTGCAAACGGCTGGACGATCTGAAACGTGCGCGCGATGCCCTGCCGCGCCAGCCGATGTGCGGGCATGCCGGTAATATCGGCGTCGTTGTAAACAATGCGCCCACCGGTCGGCTTCTGGAAGCCGGTGATCAGCGCGAACAAGGTTGTCTTGCCCGCGCCGTTCGGTCCGATCACGGCGGTGATGCGACCACCTTCGACCGTGAGCGAGGCTTCGCGCACCGCGCGCAAGCCACCGAAACTCTTTGAGATACCTTCGACCGACCAATATCGGTTCAGCCACGGGGTAATGCCTCCCCCGCCAGTTTTTGCGACGGCCACAACCATGCACGACAGCGCACACCGATGCCGGCGACGCCGCGCGGTGCAACACCGACGACGAGAATAAGGACGACACCGTAGACCACGAGATCGAGGCCCGGGACATCGCCGGTAACAAGCTTGGCCGCCTCTCCGAGTGTCTTGACCATCAGTGCGCCCAGCAGCGGCCCGAACACGGTGCCCACCCCGCCGATGATCGGCGCCAGCAACGCTTCGACGGAAATCCACGGGCCGTAGGCGATAGAGGCATCGATGAACAGAAAGTACTGTGCATAAAAGCTGCCGGCGGCCGACGCCATCGCTGCCGATAGGGTCATCGCACCCAGCTTTACGCGGG
Organism: uncultured Alphaproteobacteria bacterium; assembly: GCA_963753875.1. Classification (GTDB taxonomy): domain Bacteria; phylum Pseudomonadota; class Alphaproteobacteria; order Rhizobiales; family Xanthobacteraceae; genus Bradyrhizobium. The sequence continues at coordinate 36,450 of CAVWDY010000015.1, forward strand.
TTGGATCGACGCCGAGCGCGCGGGCGGCGTCCTCGTTTTCCCGCACAGCCACAAGCCAAGCCCCGAAACGCGATTGCTCGATCAGCCGCGTGATGACGAGTGCCACCGCAACCAGCGCCAGAATGAACCAATAGAACGCCGCCCGGCTTGGAAACTGCAACGCATGTGCGCCAAGGTCGAGTTTGATCAATATGCCGACGCCCGCGCCGGTGATAGGCGTCACACTGGCAACAATGCGCAGGACTTCGGCAAAAGCCAGCGTGACCAGCGCGAAGTAGGAGCCGCGCAGCCCGGAGGGGAACGTCGCGGCACCGATCACAGCGCCCACGCCCGCACCCGCCACGACGCCTAAAGCAAAAGCGGGCCACGCATTGAGGCCATAGCGCATCTGCAATATCGCGGTCGCGTAGGCGCCTGTTCCGAAAAACGCGGCGTGGCCGAAGGAATATTGGCCGCCATAGCCGCCGAGCACGTTCCAGCCTTGTCCCGCCAGCGTGAGCAGAAGCGCGGTCACCAGAAAATTCAACACCACGTTCGAATTGATGAAGAGCGGAACGCATGCAAACGCGGCGACCACCGCGATAATCGCGACATAGCCACCCCGACTCATGCGCGCTCTCCCAGCAAGCCGCCGGGGCGAAACAGCAGCACCAGGATGAACATCAGGAAGATGCCGATCTGGCCCAGCGATTCACCAAGATAGAGCCCGCAGAGACTTTCCACCAAACCGACGAATAGTCCGCCGAGCAGCGCACCCGGAATCGAGCCCATGCCGCCCAGCACGACGGTCGTGAATGCAATCAGTACGAAGGCGTTGCCAACATGCGGGTTGACGTAATAAGTCGGAATCAGCAGGCAGGCGGCGATGGCAACACAGGCGGTTCCTATTCCAAAGGTCACCGCGTAAATATGGGCGACGTCGATGCCACTCAATTGCGCACCAAGTTTTTCCTTCGCCACCGCGCGTATAGCCTTGCCGGTATCGGTCAAGGACAGCAATAACCAAAGCAGCAGCGCGACGGTGACCGCACCTCCAAATCCGACAAGACGCGGCACCGAAATGAACATGCCGGCAATCGGCACGACGGCAAAACCGTAAGCCACGTCGATCGTGCGGGTATCCCCACGAAATGCAAACAGCAGCGCGTTTTCAATGATGACGGCAAGGCCAAGCGTCACCAGCAGGATATTGCCGTCATTGCCGTGGGATGCGGGGCCAATGATGAAGCGCTGAAGGGTGTATCCGACGACAAAGAAAGCCGGCATCAGGATAAACACGGCAAGATAAGGATCTAAACCCAGCATTTGATGCATGAAAAATGCGGCGAACAGCGCCGCCGTCAGCAGCGTGCCGTGAGCAAAGTTGATGATATGCAACACGCCATAAACCAGCGTCAGGCCAAGCGCGATCAGCGCGTACAAGGCGCCGTTCAGCACGCCGTTGACGACCGCAGGAAGGAGAATGCTTAAGTGCACAGATACCGCCTGGTCAAAGCCGGCGCCGTGACGAACCCCATCTTCATGCCCGTGGCATCGGATAAACCGGCTTGGCCGACGCGAAGGCCTCCGGCAGGATTATTTGGATGTCGTTGCCAATGACTTGCGTATTGGCCGGCACTGCGCCCTGGTTCTGACCATTGACGAATTTTGTCGGCCCATAAGGCATAATGTGGCCGGCAAAGGTGGAACTCGCGAGCGCCTCAATAATCTTCGCGCGGTCGGACGATTTCGCCCGCTCGATGGCATCCGCCAGCAGCAGCGTGGCGCTGTAATTGAGGTAGACCTCGTAGGTGAAGAACTGTCCCTGTCCTTCGACCCTGCTTTTCAAGGCTTGTGCTTTTGCGTTGCGCGGATCGAACCAGTGATTGCAGTCCATGATGTACTGCGCGGCCTGCGGGAATTCCTTGACGAATTTGTAGGACGACGCAGCCCCGCCGAGAACCGAGTAGATCGCCGCCTTCGGCCGCACCTGCTGCTGCTGCATCGTACGGGCGAGCAGTACATATTCGTTGTAGTAGTTGGCCGGTATCACGATGTCCGGGTTGGCAGCCTTGATCTTGAGCACGACATTGTTGAAATCGCGTGTCGGCGTCGGGTGCGGAATGGTCTCCAGCACTTCGAACCCCTGCGGCGGAAGCTGCTCGTTGAGCAGCTTGGCCAGACCAGAGCCGAACGCTGAGTCCTCGTGCACGATCACCACGGTCTTGGCGGGCTTTCCTGCCTTTTCGTTGATGGCGACGAGGTTGGCCAGCGCGGTTTTGGTGATCACACCAAAGCCAGGCCCAAAACGGAAGGTATTCTTGAGGCCGCGCGTGACGATCGCGTCGGTAACGCCAACGTCCACGAGGTAGGGCAAGTCGTAACGCGCCGCAGTCTGAGACGTAGCAAGACATATGTTGCTCGCATATCCACCGACGATGGCAGAAACACCGGCCGAATTCATCTTCTCGACTTCGGCATTGCCGCCGTCGGGCGTCGATTGCGCGTCGCCGAGCACCGGATCGATTTTTCCGACGTCCTTGATACCGCCGGCCCCATTGATCTCGTCGACTGCGATTGAGGCGCCAAGCCGGCCCTGCTGACCGGAATAAGCGAGCGCGCCCGATACCGGTTGCAGGAAGCCGACCTTAACCGCACCGCTTTGCGCGCGCAGGATCGAGGGTGCCGCGACCATGCCACTCGCCGCCGCGACTGCGGTAAGTGTCGTCGACTGCAGGAATTTCCGGCGGTTAAAACCGTTGCTGTTGTTCGGCAAGACGGCGCTCCTCTGACTAGGTGAATGCAACATTGGTTGAAGGTTTGGTTTTTCTCGCTGGTTTGCGAAGTGCGAGCGGTGAAGCGGACCAACTCCTCTTTCTGACTCCGCCAGAGCGAACCAGATCGAATTCGAAACTGTAGCGATCCGGCCGATACAGGGCGTGCAGATGTTCGACGCCACGTCCGTTGCGGTCAAAAACCGTACGCACCAGTTCGATCAGCGGCGAGCCGGTCTTGACCCCCAGCGCACGGGCAACATCGGGCGCGGCAAGGCAGGCGGAAATTCGCTGTGTCGCGCGCTCGACCTTCACGCCCGATCGTTCCAGCAGATCGAGCAGCGGCCGATCGGCCAATTCCTTTCCGGTGAAGGTAACTCCGATACGCTCCGGCACATGCGCCAGCAGATAGGAAAACGGCAAGCCGTCGACCGAGCGGACGCGGACCGAGCGTTGCAGCAATTCATGATCACCCGCGCCAAGCGCCTCGGCGGCAGGGCCGTTAGCTGGCACGTAGCCGAACGACAGCAATTGCACCTTCGTACTGCGGCCCATATCGGCTAGGTTCGCCAGTACGCCGGAAATGTCGGCACTCACCCGGGCGGATTGCGCCCTGTAGACGACGCGCGTTCCGGCACTACGGCGTCGCTCGATCAAATGCTCGCTCTGAAGCTCGCTCAGGGCACGGCGCACGGTGACGCGCGATACACCATGTGCCAGTGCAAGATCGTTTTCGTTGGGCAGCCGGGCGCCGAACCCCATGGCTCCGCTCACGATGCGATCGCGCAAAACCAGATAGATCTGGCGCGCCTTGGCTTCCTGCAACCGATCCGCCACACCAACCCCCACGCCACAGCGCTTGCCCGGGCTTTACTAGGTATCATTTAGCATACAATATAACCGTTCGGCTGCAATGGCCCGCAAGCGCTAAATGGTCACATGACATCGCCGCTGACCCTATTCGACAAACTCTGGATGCAGCACGAGATCCTGCAGCGCGACGGCGAGTCCCTGCTTTGGGTCGATCGCCACTATGTGCATGAAGGCTCGTTCCACGCTTTCAGCCGCCTGGCCGAACGCGGCGCCACAGTAGCGGAGCCGGAACTGACATTTGGCGTCGCCGACCACTATGTGCCAACGCGCGGCCGCGACCAGCCAATTGCCAACCCCGAAATCGCGCGCATGGTCGACCAGCTGGAGAAGAACACGGCCGATCAACATATCACCCTGTTCGGGCTCAAGGACCCTCGCCAAGGCATCGTGCATGTTGTCGGCCCGGAATTGGGACTGACTTTGCCGGGCCTGCTGGTCGTTTGCGGCGATAGCCACACCTCGACACATGGCGCATTTGGCGCATTTGCGTTTGGGATCGGCGCATCGGAAGTGGCCCATGTGCTGATGACGCAGACACTTTGGCAGAAAAAGCCCAAGCGCATGCGAATCACGGCCGATGGCACGCTCGCCGAAGGTGTCGGCGCCAAGGACCTTGCACTCGCGATCATCGCCAAGATCGGTGCGGACGGTGCCGCCGGCCACGCCATCGAATTCGCCGGCTCCGCGATCGGCGCGCTCTCCATGGGAGCCCGGATGACCCTGTGCAACATGGCGATCGAGGCCGGCGGTCGCTGCGGCATCGTCGCCCCCGATGCAACGACCTTCGATTACCTGGGGGGACGCGAGTTTGCGCCGAAGGGCGACGCGCTTGAAAAGGCGATGCAAGACTGGATCGAGCTGAAATCTGATTCCGGGGCGCAGTTTGACCGCGAAGTGTCGATCGACGCGACGACAGTAGCGCCGTTTATCACCTGGGGAACCAGCCCGGAAGACGCGCTGCCTATCGACGGCAACGTTCCCCACCCTGCAGGTGCGGAAAGTGCGGAACGTGCAAAATATATCCAAAGCGCCATCGACTATATGGGGCTTGAGCCGGGCAGGAAGTTAACCGATATCACCATCGACAGGGTCTTCATCGGCTCTTGCACCAACGCACGCATCGAGGATCTGCGCTCCGCGGCTGCTATTCTCGCCAATCGCGTCTGCAAAGTTCCCGGCCTGGTCTCGCCAGGGTCGTCCAGCGTCAAGCGCCAGGCGGAAGAGGAAGGCCTCGACCAAGTGTTCCGCCGTGCCGGGCTGGAATGGGCCGACTCCGGCTGTTCGATGTGTGTCGGGATCAACGGCGATCTGGTCGCCAGTGGCGAACGCTGCGCCTCGACCACCAACCGGAACTTTCGCGGCCGACAAGGCGTGGGCGCACGGACTCATATTATGTCGCCGGCGATGGTTGCAGCGGCCGCGGTCTGCGGTCACCTGGCTGATATACGACCTTTAATGGCGCGCAAGAATTGAAGGTGACGGGTTTGGAAAAATTCACCCGCATTGCGGCCTCGGCCTGCCCGCTCCCGGCCGAAAACATCGACACGGACCAGATCTTGCCTGCCCGTTATCTTAAGCTGCCGCGCAAGGGCGACCACGGCAAAGTTTTGTTTCGTGATTTGCGCTTTGACGCGGCCGACCGCGAGCGGCCAGACTTTCCGCTCAATCGGCCCTGCTGGCGTGATGCGAAAATTATTGTGAGCGGGCGCAATTTTGGCGGCGGGTCTTCGCGCGAGGCGGCGGTCTATGCGCTTTATGACTACGGTATCCGGTGCGTGATTGCGCCGTCGTTCGGCGATATTTTTTCGCAAAACGCGACCAAAAATGGATTGCTCACCGCGGTGCTGAGCGAGGCTGAGACCGGCGCGTTGGTGGCTGCGCTAACACGCGAGCCGACATTGGCGGTCACGGTTGATCTCGTCTCGCAATCAATTGTATGCGGCGAACTGCAATGTCAGTTTACGATCGATCCCGCACGCCGAACCCGCCTGCTGAACGGCTGGGACGATTTTGATGTCACTCATTCATTCCGCGAGCAAATCGGTGAGTTCAAGGCTGCCTACCGAAGGGCTCGGCCCTGGGCAACGCCGTCATAGGCGATAGCGGCGCTCGAGTTCGTCGTATTTCGGTTTCGCGACGGTCTGCTGCCGGACGTCGAAGCCAGCCAGGCGATCGACAACGGAGGCGAGCGAGCCCTCTCGTTTCAGCGCCGCCAGCACATCATGGGAGGCCTTGAGCGCCGCTTGTAAGGCCGCGTTCGCATAGAGTACGCAGCCGAAGCCGAGTTCCGCAAATTTTTGTTGTCCCAATTCCGGAGTGCGGCCGCCAAACACCATGTTGGCGACCTGCGGCACGGGAAGGGCAAGGGCGATCTGAGCCAATTCCTCGGCCGAAGTCGGGGCCTCGACGAAGGTCACGTCGGCGCCGGCTTCGATCATGGCTCCGGCCCGGTCGATCGCCGCCTGCAGACCGAGGATCGCGTGCGCATCGGTACGCGCCACGATCTGCAGGTCGCCGTCGCGACGTGTGTCGACGGCGGCCTTGATCTTCGCCAGCATCTCTTCCAGAGGCACGACCTCCTTGCCGTCGAAATGGCCACATTTTTTCGGAAAGACCTGATCCTCGATCTGAAGTCCGGCCGCGCCCGCCCTTTCCAGCACCTTCACGGTGCGTACCATGTTAACCGGATTTCCGAAGCCGGTATCAGCATCGACCAGCAGCGGTAGCGCGACGGCATCGGCGATTGCCGAGACGTGACCTGCTATTTCTGTGAGCGTGGTCAACCCGATATCAGGCGCGCCAAGATACATGTTCGCAACACCGGCTCCCGTGACATAGACAGCTTCATAGCCAAGATCCTCGATGATCCGCGCGAACAAGCCGTTCGCGGCGCCGGCGAGGATCGTCGCCTCGCGCCGACCGAATATCGTTTTGAGGATCGTCGTCGGTCTTGCCATGCAGTTTCTCCTGTCGCGACCTATTCGGCCGCCGGGTCAAAGGGTGTTGTCGCTCTCATCACGATCGTCCTTCGAGCGTTCTCAGTTCGAGCGGCACGCGGTCCGCCCGCCGATGCGCAGCATCAACGTGTTGGCCGTGATCGCCACCACGACGATCACTGTGACAACGGCGGTCGATAGCGGCACGTTGTGCTGCGCCATTCCGTTGACCAGCAAGAACCCGAGGCCGCGTTGCGACGAAAACATCTCACCAATCAAAACGCCAAGCAGGCTTAGCGAAAAGCTGATCCGCAGACCGTTGACGATATCTGGCAGGCAGGCGGGCACCAGAACCCAGAGCATCGTGCGGCCGGGCGAAAGCCGCAGCACCTTGGCCGTGCGGATCAGCACGGGGGGTAGACTACGCACCGCGCCGAGCGTGAACAGGGTCATCGGCACCAGTCCGTGCATGACGCCGAAGGCGACCTTGGCAGACATGCCGAGACCGAAAACCAGCAGCACGACCGGATAGAGCGTGACTTTCGGGATGGTGTAGAAGCCTGCAAGTATGGGCTCGGCAACCTCTCCGGCGAAGCGCCTCACTCCGAAGATCAGACCGAACGCAAGGCCGATCAGCGCCGAGAGCACGAAGGCCAGAATGAACGCTTCCAGCGTCGCTGCGGCATGATCCCAAAACATCCCCGTGCGGAGGAGACCGGAGAGATAAATTAACGTCTGCAGGGGCGGAGAAACGGCAACGCCTTTCGTCCAGTTGCCGATCGCCTGCCAGAGCGCCAGCACCAGCAGGGCCAGCACGACAGCATCGAATGCGCGGATACGCCGGCGCGACGTGCGTGCGGACTGGGCGCTTTCGAGTGAGAGGTCACTCATCCCGTCGACCGGCGGCGCGCCAGCCGTCCCTCCCAGACATAAAGAATGCCGTTGGCTATGACCGCGACAAGTAGCACGAAGAGCATCAGACCGTACATAGCGCGGTTGTCGAAGCTCTGGTAAGCGAAGGAAATAGCATAACCGAGCCCGGTTCCGGAGAGGATGAATTCGCCGGCAATGACGCCGATCAGTGCATAGCTCAGCGCCAGCTTGAAACCGGTGAACAGCCGCGGCAGGGCGGCAGGCAACACGATCCACCATAGCGTCCGTACCGGGCTCAGTCGGTGGACGCGCGCAAGCTTCAGCAATACGGGCGGAACGCCATCGAGTCCCGAGAGCGTGCTGATCATGACGGCCGGCGCGGCGGAGAGCACCCCCAACACCACCAACGGAGCCTTACCCAGCCCAAGGAGCGCCACCAGCAGTGGGTAGAAGATGAAGGTCGGCACAGAGTAATACGATGCCAGCAGTGGGTCGGCGACATCGCGCAGCCGCGATGAGCGGTGGACAAGTGCACCGGCAAGGGTGCCAAACCCAATCGCCAGCACGAAAGCGAGTATGATAGTCGAGAAAGTATTCACGATGCTCTCGTTAAGCTCGCCGGAGCCGACGTGGTCGACCATCGAAGCGATCATGTCGCTGGGGGGGATGATGGTCAGCGGATCGACGATGCCGGTGCGACAGCAAATTTCGAGCGAAATGACCAGTCCCGCCAATACGGCGATGCGAACGAAGAGAACGGCGCGCTGCCGCGTCACGCCGCCCGGCCCATCGTTTTGAGGGACTCCTCGCGGAGGCAAGACCACAAACGCGCCGTCAACGAGCCGAATTTCGGATCCGAGACGATACGGCTGTCGCGATCGCGTGGCCAGCCGGTCTCCACCATATCGATGAAGCGGCCCGGCCGTGCGCTCATTACGCCGACACGATCTGACAGCATCGCCGCCTCGTCCAGGGCATGGGTGATGAGCAACACGGTGGCGCCGGTCTCGCGCCAGAGCCGCAGCAATTCATCGCCCATCAGCAGCCGTGTCTGCTGGTCCAGCGCACCGAAGGGTTCGTCGAGCAGGATCAGCCGAGGCCGCAGCACTAGTGTCCGCGCGATGCAGACCCGCTGACGCATGCCACCGGAGAGTTGCGCCGGATAATGATCGGCAAACTGAGCCAGCCCCATGAAGCTGACGGCATGATCAACCCGCTCCGTGACTTCCTCTTTCGGCAAACCAGAGGTGCGCAGACCAAAGGCGACATTCTGGCGGACACTCAGCCAGGGCATGCTCGAATCTTCCTGGAACACGACCCCGACGCCGTCCGGGACTTCGCCGCGCAATTCCTTGCCTTCGAATTGCACGCTCCCGCTCGTCGGGCGAACGAGACCGCAAAGCACATCAAGAAGGGTCGACTTGCCGCAACCGGATGGCCCGACGATCGAGAAGAACTCGCCGCGGCGTAACACCAGGTTGATCGGGCCGAGGGCGTGTACTGCGGGTGGCCCATCGTAACGACGGACCACCTCATTCAGCGTTACATGCGATTGCTCGCTCATTGCCGCGGCGCTCATTGTGAGGAGCGCAGATCGGGCGGCAGGTAGGAGATATCGACGTATTTCGACCAGTCGACATCGCCCTTGATCTGTCCGGTGATCTGCAAACCCTCAACCATGTGGTTCATGCCTGTGTAATCGAGCCGACCGTCGCTCCAGAAATTTTCCTTGATGAGTTCGTGGATATGCGTCCGGAAGAGATTGACGTTCGGATTGTTGTAGGCCCTGGCCGTAATGTCGGCGGACTCATCCGGATGCCCAAGCGTAAAGGCAAGCCCCTCGCGGCGGGCGGCGATCAGGCCCTTGATGATATCGGGATGCGCCTTGGCATATTCTGCGGTCGTTATCATCACGGTCTGCATCATGCGCGGGTCCATCGTGTCGCGCACCATGAAGAGAGGTTTCACTAGTTCCTTGTTCTGCGCATATACCAGTTCATCGGAGAAGCCAGCATCGACCGCGCCGCTGCTGACAGCCGAGAGGTTGGCGCCAAGATCGCCGGCCGGCACGAGTTTCACCTGTTGCTGGGTCATGCCGTTGGCCTTCAGCGCCATCAGGATCACCATGTTGCTCACCGAGCCCGGCGCGGTATAGGCAATTTGTTTGCCGACAAGATCCTTGATGCCGGTGAGGGCTGAATCCTTCTTCACCACCCACATCTGGTCGGCCACGGTTTGAGCGCCGGCGCCGATGATGATGAGCTTCTGGCCGGAATTGATGGCCTGGACGGCTGCAGCCAGCGAAACCTCCCCGAAAGGAATGCCGCCAGCCAGCGTGTTGCGGACCGCAGTGCCACCACCCGCTGCCGTCAGGATACCCGTGACATCCACGCCGTTCTTCTTGAATAAGCCCTTCTCCATGGCAACTGCATAGGGCACGCCGTAGAATTGCCCGCCCCAATGAGTGACGGTGATCGTCTCGGCGCGTGCTGCCGGCGCTATCCAGGCAACGATAGTCGCGGCTAAACCCAGGACAAAACCAACTCGGGCAAACGTTTTTCCCTTGGGCATGACGTGTTCCTGTTTCTATTGATCCAGCCTGAACTTTCCTTGATCTAACTATCCGCCCGGCCATAGCGCTTTTCGAAGGCATGGACGGCGGGAAAGCCCATCAACGTGTTCATGTCAGCGAACGGCATCATGGGGGCTTCGCTGCCTGTGCCTATGCCAGCTGTTCTCAGGTTGCGGTAGACAAGCTGCAGGGCGCCAGCCGCTGTCAGGAAACCGGAGCCAGGATAAAGTGCAATCTTGAAACCCATTGCCGCCAGCTCACTCGTCGACAGATAGGGTGTGCGGCCACCCTCGACCATGTTCGCCAGCAGCGTCGCGCCCTTGAAGGTCTCAGCGACACGACGCAATTCCTCCAGGCTCTCGGGACTTTCGACGAAGAGCACATCAGCGCCGGCATTGAGGAATCCCTCAGCCCTCCGCAAGGCAGCATCCATCCCTTCGGCATAGCGCGCGTCCGTCCGGGCAACGATGAAAAAGTCGCGGCTTGGCCGCGCGTCGACCGCTACACGGATCTTGGCGACGGCGTCATCGGCCGGGATGACACGGCGGAATTCGGTGTGGCCGCATTTCTTCGGAAATTCCTGATCCTCAAGCTGGATGCCGGAAGCGCCCGCTGCCGCATAGCCGCGCACGGTGCGATCAACATTTAACAATCCGCCATAGCCGGTATCGCCGTCCGCAATAAATGGAATGCTGGTTGCGCCGGCGATACAGCGCACACGGTCAAGCATCTCCGTGAATGTCGCAGTGCCGGCATCAGCGACGCCAAGAGCGGATGCGACGACACCATATCCAGTCATGTAAAGCGCTTCGAAGCCTATACTCGCCGCCACTCTCGCTGAAATGCCATCGTAGACGCCTGGAAGCGTCAAACAACCGTCCCTCTGTAGCAGGACACGCAATGTAGTTGCCCCAACCAAGCCATCCTCCTGTCGTGTTCCCCAAATCGGCGATGTCCTTGAAGGGCACCTGCCGTTATTTTTTATGCAGCATTTAGAACTCTGGCGCTGCGTTCTAAGCTAAAGCTTCGTTTTCCCAAATTTCTAAGGGATATCCAGTAAAAATCAATCCTACCACCCTTCCCGGTAGGCCATTCCTGATAGATGAGAGCAAGTAGCAGGCCCCATCATCGATCACACAAAACGAACGCGCCGTCCCCGCGGGCGGCCGTATTGATTTGTCCCGAATCAACCTTTCAGTGAACCGCCGCGTACATGATTTTCTCCTCTGTCGCGTCCAATGCGGAGAATTCCTCGACCACCTTGCCCTGCCTGGATACGAGAACGCGATCGGATAACGCCATGATCTCGGGCAAATATGATGAGATAACCACGACAGCCTTGCCTTCGTCGGCCAACCGTTGGATCAGTTCGTGGATCTCGACGATCGCGCCCACGTCGACGCCCCGCGTTGGCTCATCAAAAATAATGAGATCCGGATCCTGCACCAGCGATTTGGCGATCACGACCTTCTGCTGATTGCCGCCCGAGAGTTCGACGACCTTGATGTCGTTGCTGGTCGCGCGAATCTTGAACCTTTCGACCCAGCTCTTGCCGACCTTGTCGGCCTCGCGGCTGGATAGCAAAAAGCGGCCGCCCGGCAGCTTGGCGACCAGCCCGAGATAGATGTTGCGGGCCACCGACATGGTTTCAAAGAAACCCTCGACCTTGCGGTCCTCCGTGACATAGGCGATGCCGGCGCGCACCGCCGGCGCGGGAACGCGGTAACGCACCGGCCTGCCGTGCAGTATCACTTCGCCGCCGTGGAAGAAATCCCGCTTGAGAACGCCGGCGACGATCTTGAACGTCTCGGTGCGGCCGGCGCCGACCAGGCCGAACACCCCGGTGATCTGCCCGGCGAACACCGAAAGCGAGTTGTTCTTGACCATAGGCGCCATCTTGAGGTTCTGTACGGTCAGGACCCGCGCGCCGGCGGGTCGTACGCTGTTCTTGCGCGAACCATAGAGCGTGTTCGACAGATCGCGCCCGACCATCGCCTGCACGATCCGCGCGCGGTCGAATTTGGCGGCGTCGTCGGTTACGACATGCTTGCCGTCGCGCAGGATGGAAATCCGGTCGGCCAGTATCAGCGCTTCCTCGAGCGCGTGCGAGATGAACACGATCGAGACGCCGCGGCGCTTGAGGTCGCGCACGAGATCGAAGAAATACTTCTTCTCCTCCGGCGTCAACGTAGCCGTCGGCTCGTCGAAGATGATGACCTTGGCCTCGTGCAGCACGGCGCGCGCGATTTCGACCATCTGCTTCTTGGCGGCGCCGAGCAGGCCAACGGTCGCGGTGGGGGTGACGTCGAAATTGAGCGATTGGAGGAATTGCTGGGCGGCGATGTAGATGCCGCGCAGCCGGTTATAGAAACGCTCCTGGCCCAGAAACAGGTTCTGCGCGACCGTCATGGTCGGAACTAGGCTGTTCTCCTGGAACACCATGGCGATGCCGAGATGACGGGCTTCCAGCGGTGTACGCAGCGCCGCTTCGACGCCATCGACCTCCATCGTTCCGGAGGTGAGGGTGACGACGCCAGCCATCACTTTTGTTAATGTCGACTTGCCGGCACCGTTTTCACCGACGAGGGCATGAATCTCGCCACGCCGCAGCTCGAAATCGACGTTCTCGATCGCGGGAACGCCGGCATAGAGTTTTGTCGCCTTGCGAAGCGCCAGGATAATGTCGCTCATGCGCGCAACTCCTGCTCGATTCCGGCAAGCGGCACGCGCAGCAGGCGGCCCGGGCCCCTGGCGATGGCGAACAGCGAGCCATCCATTTCAAGCGCCGCCACGACGCCATGGTTGACGCCATCGACCCTGGAATGCAGCCCGTAAAGCGGTACGCCACCCGCGTCGAGCCGGATGACGAGGCCGTAGGAGCGCGGCGGCGCCCACGGCTTGACGACACCCATGGTCTTGATGTGCGCACCCTGCATCGGCTCCAGAAAGGATTGACCGGATTTCAGTTTCGGCGCGATCCAGTATTCCGGGTCGATTTCCGCCATCATGCGGCGCCGGTAGGCATTTTCGCGCAGTACGAACTCGACAAGCTGGGTGCGCGCGGTGAACGCGGTCAGCCAGAAACCGCCGCAAGCGGCCGGTGACAGCCGCGAAGGATAGACCGGCAGATGTTCCAGCACGGTACGCGGGCTTCCGTCCGCGCTTAAGGCGATCACACGGTGCCGCCAGCTTTCGCTGACGAAGAGGTCGCTACCTCCTGCACATACGCCGAACGCATAGCGCAGCCCGGATGCGAGCGTGCGGACGGTGCCGCTTGCGGGATCGAGGACAAGGACGCGCCCGGTGCGGCCGCGTTCCATCAGATCGTGCACCCATTGCCGGTAAGGGCGCGCCGTCGAGCCGTCGGTCGCGACCAGCGTTTTGCCCGGTCCCGGCGCAAGCGCGTTGATCGCATTCATCGACGGATCGCAAAAAGTGACGGTGGCTGATGGCGCCGAGGACTCCGCGAACACCTGCACCTCGCGCCCCTCGAGCGCGACCGCAATGCCGCCATCCGGCAGGCAACACAGCGCGGTGATGGGGCGGTCGAAACGCCGGAACTCGGTGGTGGCGGCGCCGTCGAGGCGCCGGAGCGTGGTGCCGTCAGCGATATAAAGCGCCTTTCCGTCGGTGGCGAGGTCCTCGGGCGCGTCGAACTGCCCGACAATCTCGGCCTTTTCCAGGATCTGGTTCGGCTTCAACGCGCCGTCGAACGACGGCACTGTGATGGTCGCGTCACCCCGCCCCAGCAAGCGGTCGGTGAAAGTTTTCAGCGCTGCGATCACTTGCTCTTCCCCCAGCGCCGGTCGTATTGGACAAAATCGGGGTCGGCCCCGCTGAGCTTGTAGCGGCCGATCCGGTTGTTGGCGATGCCGCCAAGATAGAGATAGCCGCGGTGCTCGCGCATCGAGGTAATCATCGGATGGTTGACGCCGCGCAGGTCCCAGAGCGAGTCGAGCACTTCGCCGCGCTCGTTGAATTTGATCACGCATCCGGTGTTGATATTCGGGAACAGCCACTCGTCGATCGGAACCCGCTTGCCCATCCGCTTGCGGAAGCCCGGCATCTTCCATGCGAGATCGAGCGCGGGGCTGCGCATGCCGACCATGGCCAGCCAGTAATTTCCGTCGGATGCCAGATTGATGTTGTCGGGATAGCCAGGCAAATTGTCGACGACCGTCTCGACCTTTCCGCTCTTCGGGCCGTCGAACCAATAGCGCTTGATCGAGCAGCCGAAGGTTTCGGCGAACAGGATCGATTTTCCGTCGCTCGCGACGCAGATGCCGTTGGGGAATTTCAATCCGCGCAGCACGGTGTGCGTGGTCCCGCTGTTCGGATCGTAGCAGATGATCCGGCCGTTGCCGCGCGCTTCCAGTCCGTCGATCGGCCACTCGTCCATCTCGTATCGGACGGTGGCTTCGGAAAAGAAGATACGTCCGTCGTCGGCGATGTCGAGATCATCCGCCAGCCGCAGCCGGCTGTCGTCGTTCACCGAATAGAGGCTGCGGTTGGTTTCGTCGGTGACCTTCTCGACCTTGCGGTCGGGCGCGATGCGATAGAGTCCCATGCCGCCGATGCAGACATAGAGATTATCCTTGCGATCGAAGGCCATGCCGAGCGGCTGTCCGCCGATATGGGCGAACACCTCCATCTCCTGGTAGTCAGGCGCCTTGAAGCGGATGATGTCGCCATGGCGCGAGCCGGCATAGAGATTGTCGTTGCGGTCGAGGATGACGTCTTCCGGCGCTTCGATGCGGCCGAGCCCGATCAGCGTCACGTCGCGCAGTCTGTCGTTCTGCGCGAACGGGCCGCTGCCGGGCGCGGTCGAAGCTGCCGGCGCCAGCCCATGATAGGTCGGGCTGACATAGACTTTGCTGATGATGCGGGTCCGGTTCTTCAGCCAGCGGATGTCGGTGGTGGCGGCGATCAATAGGACGCCGGCCAGCACCATGCGATTGACGCCGCCGCTGACCGACAGCGTGGTCAGGCCGTTGATCACGAACAGCACGATCAGCGTGCCGACCAGCGCCTTCGCAACCGAGCCCTTGCCGCCGCCGAGGCTGATGCCGCCGAGCACGGTCGCGGTCAAAACCGTTACTTCAAGGCCGACGCCAACGTCGCCGCCGACCGTGCCGAGGCGGGCGGCGAAAAACAGCGCGCCGATCGAGGTCAAGACGCCGCTGGCGGTGTAACACAGCGCGATCGTGCGGCGCACCGGAATGCCTGAATTGTAGGCCGAGCGGCGCGAGCCGCCGATCGCGGTGACATGCCATCCCGGCCGCAGGCGCGTCAGGAAGACATGTCCGAACACGGCGACCACGATATAGACAAGCACGACGCTGGGGACGCCCGCAACCACGCCGCCGCCGACAAAATTCCAGGACGGAAAGTCGGGGAAAGCGGCGGCGATCGTGTTCGAATAGTCGAACAGCAGCAGGTCGTAGGCGGAGCGGTAGATAATGAGCGTGATTAGCGTGGTGATGAAGGCGCGCAGCCGCAAATAACCGATCAACACGCCGTTGACGGCGCCAAGGGCTGCTCCGCACACCAGCGTCGCGACGATTACCGCCGGCACCGGCCAGCCCAGAACGTTGAGGCAGAACAGCGCGCAGAAGTCGCACAGCGCGAACATCGACCCAACCGAAAGGTCGATGCCACCGACGATGACGACGAGCGCCATGCCGAGCACGATGAAACCGATTTCGCCGGCCTGCCGTCCGGTATCGACGAGGCCGCCGACGGAAAGAAAGCCGGGGATCGACCGGCTCAGCAGAACGGTGATGATGAGGAGCACAATCACCGGGATCGCGGTTTCCGTCCAGCGCTTAGAAAGGATTTCGCCGAGCAGATGATCCGGCCAGTAGCGGTATCGCAAACGAAGCAGCGCGTCTTGCATGGCATTCCGGAGTCGGAGGAGGAATCTGGTCGATACGGCCGGCGGGCTTATCTCCGGACGAGCGGCCATGCGCAACGCACGGCCGCTCGTCCGGTTTGTGCGTTTGCCTACTTCTTCAGGTCGCTGAGGTTCCAGCAGGCGGTGTCGCTCGCTGCGTTCTCCTTGGTGATCGGGATCAGGGTCGTATAAATCGATCCCTTGACCGACCCCGGCTTGACGCCGGAGGAGACCAGCCACTTGATCATGCCGGCCATCTGCTCCGCCTGGGTCGGCACGTCGTAGCTGAGGTCGAGGTCGAATGCCCCCGACTTGACGAGTTCGCACGCTCCCCTGCGCTCGCCGCCGCCGGAGGTCGAGACCCACACCTTGCCGGTAAGGCCAGCTTCCTTCACCGCGGCCGCAGTGCCGATATCCATGCCGTCCCAGAAGCCGACGATGCCGCAGAGATCGGGATTCTGCTTCAGCACGGTCTGGGTGATGGCCTTGGCTTTCGCCGCATCCCAATCGGCGGCCTGGCTGGAGACAACCCTGATATCGGGATTCTTCGCCAACACGTTTTCGACGCCTTTAAGGGTGTAGGCGCTCGCAGCCGCCGAAAGAGCGCCCTGGATGATCGCGATCTTGTTCGATTTGCCCTTGCAGAAATTGACCACCGCCTCGGTGTCGCGTTCGCCGATTTCGATCCAGTTGGCGCCGACAAAGGCCGAGCTGCGATAGCTCGAGCCCATGTTGATCTGGATCACATAGATGCCTTCGTTCTCGGCGCGCTGCAGCAGCTTGGCGTAGGTCTGCACGTCGGGATTATGGATGATCATCGCGACCGGCTTTTCGGAGATCAGCGTAGTCACCGCCTGCGCGCCGGCGTTGGTGCTCCAGTTCGGATCGCGCACAACCACCTTGACGCCGTAGGGCTCCAGCTCCTTCTTGACGCCCGCGAACCAGCCCTCGGTGAGATCGAAGTTCATCGCGACCGGCACGTAAGCGACCGTCTTGCCGGCGAGCGCCTCCTTGAACGCGCCTTGAAATGGCTCGTCGAGGCCCTTCTGCGCCAGAACAGGCGAAGCCGCCGCAGCGGTCAGGCCAAGCCCGAACAGCATGGTCTTGAGTGTTGTCCTTCCGAATAGTGTCATGTCGTCCTCCCGTTTTTGATTGATCTATAAGGCAGCGGTTTAGATATCGCCTTGTTGCGCCGTCTCCTCGTTGCGCGGGTTCAGGAATGAATCCGCGATGACCGCGGCCAGCAGTACCACGCCCTTGACGAGGTTCTGGCCGGAATAGGAGACGTCCATGATGGTCATGCCGTTCAGCATGGTGCCGATCAGCAGCGTTCCGATAACGACGTTGAGCACGCCGCCGCGCCCGCCCGACAATCCGATGCCGCCGAGCACGACCACCAAAATCACGTCGTAGATCAGCGTCGAATTGAAGATGCGCGTCGGCATGCTGTTGACCGAGGCGGCCATAATCAGGCCCGCCCCGAAGCCGATCAGCGCCGCCAGCACATATTCCAGCACGATGATGGGCCGGGTTGGGATGCCCGTGACCCGCGCGCCGTTGGGATTGTCGCCGATCGCGTAAATATAGGCACCGGGCCGCGTCCGCCGCAGGAAGAATGCCACGGCGATGCAGAACAGCGCGAACATCACGATCGGCATCGGTATGCCGAACAGATTGCCCTGTCCGAGTTTCTCGAATCCGTCGAGCCCCGGGCTCCACTGCACCACGTCGAGCTTGAACAGCGCCGCCTGGCCGAGACCGGCGAGAAACAACCCCGACGCCAGCGTGGTGAACAGCGACGGCACCTCGGCATAGGCGATCAGCCATCCGTTCACCAACCCGAACACCGCCGTCAATACAAAGGCCGCGGCCAGCGAGGTTGGCAGCGAGTGACCGTCCTGGACCATCTGCAGCACGAGCCCCGGCGGCACCGCCAAGGCCGCGATCAGCGAAATGTCGATGCCGCGCCCGATGACGACGATCGCCATCGCGAGGCCGAGGATGCCGAGCACCGCCACGTTCTGCAGCAGCGTCAGCATATTCGCGGTTGTCAAAAAGCCGGGGAGGATAAGCGCGAAGATGGCAAAAAGCGCCGCAAAAACCGCAAATACGATTCCCTGCTGCCCGAGGCTCCTGATTCTCATCCCGGCTTCTCTTATTTATTCTTTGGCGGTAGATGTTCGCTCCCTTTGATCGCGATTGCAAGCCATCACCCTGATCCGCTCGGGTACTGGGCTGGCGTCATTGGTGATCGGCTGAGGCCACGCAAGCAAACCGGAAGGGCACCCGGCGGTGATCGGGGCCTTGCGGCAAGCCATGTGCAGGGAATGCTGACGTCGGCGCTTTGGCCAATGACCGCTTTGTGCCATAGATCGGGATAGGGGGGAGCCTCGCGGCTCCTCCCACCGGGTCACCGGAGGCGGTCGCCCGCCCTCGGTTCCCACAGAACGTGGCGTGCGGATTTCCCGCACTACACCATGGCGCCTTCGACGGCGGCATCGATGTCGGCGTCATCGAACACGATGAACGGTGCGTTGCCGCCGAGTTCGAGGCCGAGTTTCTTCACCCCGACGGACGCCTGCCGGAAGAGTATGTTGCCGACTTCGGTGGAGCCGGTGAAGCCGACCACGCGGACCGCGGGATGCTCGCACAGCACCTTGCCGATGGCCGCCGAATCGCCGGTCAACACGTTGAACACCCCTTCCGGGAAACCGGCCTTCTCGGCGAGCGCGGCGAGCGCCAGCGCCGTCAGCGGCGTTTCGGTGGCGGGCTTAAGCACGACGGTGCAGCCCGCCGCGAACGCCGGCGCAACCTTTCGCGTGATCATCGAGCAGGGGAAATTCCACGGCGTGATCGCGCCGGCGACGCCGATCGGCTGGCGGATCGCGAGCAGGCGCGCATCGCCGCCCCTCACCCCTTCCAAACCGATGGCATCATCATGTTCTATCGGATGAACGCGACGTATCCGAAACCGACGCTGAAATTCTGGCCTCAGCATGCCGTCGAGCCTTCGCGGTTCGCGCCGCGATACGATCGAGCATTTCGATCATGTCCTTGAGCGCAGCCTGCACGACGCCTTGCGTGATAAATACAACACGGGTGCGATGGTCGGCATCCGGCCATTGCTCCAGCCATGTCATGGTGTGCAAGAGATGCTGGGCCCCCTGAATGACCGCCGGTTTACCTGGTTCCTCGGCGACATTGACCAGGCCCTTGACGCGCAAGAGACCCGAACCGAGATTCTGTGCGATGCCATCGAGCAGAAATTGCAGCGCCGCGCGTGTTATCGGCTCGTCGCGGATGAAGCAGAATGACTCGATGCCGCGATTGATGAGATGATGATCGTGGTCCCCGCCATGACCGTGATCATGACAGGCTTCCTGCGCGTGGATTGCCGCATCATAAGCTTCGACATTCAGCCATGGCCGCGGATCAGCGCGTGGATCAGCGGGATCAAAACCCGCGCATTTGAGCAATGCGACGATCGACAATGACGGATCGTCGATACGGCCAATCGCCGCTGCCGGATTGATCCGCTCCAGAACCTGCCGCAGTTCCGCTTCCTTCGCCGCGGCTTGCGGCGGGTCGACGAGATCAAGCTTTGTGATGAGAACCCGATCGGCCAGCGCGACCTGCCGTACCGCTTCGTCATGCTGCGTGAATGTCTCAAGGCCGTTAACCGCATCGACCAGCGCGATCACGCTGGCGACACGGTATAGCCCATCGAGCGTCGGTTCCGACAGGAACGCCTGCAGTACCGGACCGGGATCGGCCAGGCCTGAGGTTTCGATCACCACGTTATCAAAGCGCGGAATGTCGCCAGCCTCGCGGGCGTGGTAAAGATCGTTGAGCGTGCCGACCAGATCGCTGCGCACGGTGCAGCACAGGCAGCCGTTCTCCAGTACAACGACGGCATCGTCGCTGGTTGCCGCCAACGCATGATCGAGGCTGACTTCACCAAACTCATTGATGACAACGACCGTGCGCGCCATTTCCGGGGCGCGCAAGGCGCGGTTGAGCAAGCTGGTCTTGCCGCTGCCGAGAAATCCCGTGATGATGATGACAGGCGTGCGGCCGCCGATGCGATCGGATTCGCACGGGGGGATTGAGCTGGTCGCTTCCGTCATCATCATCGGTGCCTCAGAACACCTCGCAGCCGGGCAGGCCGCAGGAAATCAGGCGGTCGGACGGAAAGTTGGTGATGATCTCGCAACCGTCCTTGGTCACGACCACCTCTTCCTCGATGCGCGCCGCGCCGGACCCGTCCTCGGCGCCTTTCCAGGTTTCCAGGGCGAACACCATGCCTTCGCGCAAAGGCGTATTCTGGCCACGAAACCGCTTTGAGAAGATCGGCCGCTCCCACAGCGACAGGCCGACGCCGTGGCCGTATTGCAGCAGAAATGCCTCGGCCTCGTCCCGATAGCCGAACTCCTGCGCATCCGGCCACACCTGCGCCACCTCGTCGGGGGTAACACCAGGCCGGATCATGTCAATCGAGTCGCTGATCCACTTGGAGGCGGTTTCATAGGCGTCGATCTGGTGCTTGTTTGGGTCGCCACACATGAAAGTGCGGTAGTAGCAGGTACGGTAACCGTTGAATGAATGCATGATGTCCAGGAAGATCATGTCGCCGGGCTGGATCATGCGGTCGGAGAAGGTGTGCGAGTGCGGCCGGCCGCGCTGGCCGGACACGGAGTTGACGCACTCGACGCGCTCCGAGCCCATGCGGAACAGCCGGTCATTGGCGATCGCCACCAACTCGTTCTCGCGCGTGCCGGGACGGATGGCGCGGACAATGTCGACATAGGTGGCATCGACCATGGCGGATGCCACCTTCAACAGTTCGACTTCGTCCTGGGTCTTGATCTCACGCGCATCGAGCATCGCCTGCTGTCCATCGACCACCAGGATGCCTTCGGCCTCCAGCGCCCGGATCATACCGAGTTCCATGATGTCGATGCCGAGCGGTTCCTTGTCGATGCCGTAGTGCACCAGCGCCTTCTTGATCTGCCGGGCAAAGTCGAACTGCACATTGAGATGCGGCGGCAGCGCGCCCTGCATGGTCGTGATCGGCGCGGCGACGTTGTCGGCAATCCACGGCGAGGAGATCCGCTTTGCCGGCGGTGCCGGATCCCACAGAAACGGCGATCCCTGGGCCGGACACAGCGCGTAGCGCATGAACTTGTCGCGCGCCCACTCGCCGATATGGGTCGCGGTAACATAGCGGATATTGTCGAAATTGAAGGTCAGCACGGCGCCGAGACCGGCGTGCTTGATCGCGGCCTGCGCGCGCTGCAGGCGCTCCTTCGACAGTCGGTGGTAATCCACCCCCTGCTCCCAGTCCTTTGCCATCATGCCCCAGGCGGCGGTGGAGTGCGGCCGGTTGTATTTCATGTCATGTCTCCTTGTGTCAGAATGAGAATGTCTTCTTGCCCAGAAGATCGCCGGCCCCGCAGCCCACGCCTTAGGCGAACTCGCTAGCCCAGTCGCGCCGCTCGATGATATCCTTGAGACGCGACAGAAACCCCGCCGAATAGGCGCCGTCGAAGGCGCGATGATCGAAGCTTTGGGCGACGACGCCCACCGGGCGCGGCGCGATAAAGTCGCCCTGCGGCGTTTCTACCACGGCCGGGCGCTTGCGGATGGCGTCGGTCGATAGGATGGCGACCTGCGGCACGTTGATGATCGGCGCGGTGAACAGCGTCCCGAATGAGCCGTTGTTGGTGATGGTATAGGTGCCACCGCTGATGTCATCCGGCGTCATCGTGCCAGCGCGCGCCTTCTCGACCTGCCGCAGGATAGCCTTAGCCAGCCCTTCCAGCGTCAGCTCGCCAGCCTGACGAACCACCGGCACGACGAGGCCGTTGTGCGACAGATCGACGGCGATGCCGAGGTTGATATCGCGCGGGACCAACAGCCGGTCGCCATCGAAACGTGCGTTCACCCGCGGAAAATCGCGAATGGCGAGGCACGCCGCGCGGGCGATGAACGGCAGATAGGTGAGCGAGGCGCCGGTGTGGGCCTTGAAGCGCTCCTTGTGGCGGGCCCGCACCGCGTCCACGGCGAAGAAGTCGACATCGATAGCCTGGAACACCTGTGGAACGGTACGCCACGACTCGGTCAGCCGCTGGCCGGTGCGCTGGCGGATTGCGTTGATTGGCATCGTCTCGTCCGTCGCAAGCACCGAAAGCCGAGTTGGCTCGCGGGCGACGGACGGCGCGGGCACCGGCGCAGCGTGCAGCGCCGCGCGCACATCGCTGGCCCGGATGCGATTATCGCCGCGCGCCTTCGCCTCCCGTGCCGGCAGCGCCAGATCGATGCCATGTTGGGCGATCAGGCGGCGCGCCAGCGGCGTGGCGCGAACGCCGTCGGGGCCCCGTGCACCGGCAAAGCGGCCGGCTGCGGTGGGCACTTCGTTGAAAGGATCGAGCTGCGCGGCCGACCGTGATGGCCACGGGGCGGCCGGCCTTGACGGCAGCGGGGCGCCGCCGCCGATCACGGCGACGACTGTGCCGACCTTGACGACGCTGCCGGCACTGGCCCGTATCTCGGTCAGCCGGCCGGCGGTCGTCGCCGGCACCTCAACAGTCACCTTGTCCGTTTCGATCTCGAAGATGTTGTCGCCCTCTTTGACTTCGTCGCCAACATTCCTAAACCAGGTGAGAATCTTGCCTTCTGCGACGGTCTCGCCCAACTGCGGCATCACCACATCCATGTCCCTGAACTCCCGTCGCTTTCAACCTTCCCGCTCGTCGCGCGTTACCGCGACGCACCGTTCATAACACGCAAGACGCGATCCGTGATCCGCGCCACGTTAGGGATTGCCATATCCTCAAGGTGGTCGGCGGCCGGCAGCGGAATATGCGGCGTCGTAATGCGCACGATCGGGCCGTCGAGATCCCAGAACACTTCGTCGGCAGCGATCGAGGCGATTTCCGCCCCCCAGCCGCACAGGCGCGGATTTTCCTCGACAGTAAACAGCCGCCCCGTCTTCACCACCGACGCAAGGATCGTCTGCGTATCGAGCGGCACCAGAGAGCGGACATCAATCACCTCGCAGTCGATGCCATGCTCGGCGTACAGCGTGTCGGCAGCTTCCAACGCGCGCGGCACCATCATCGCCAGCGCCAGGATCGTCGCGTCCTTGCCCGGCCGCCGTATCTTTGCCGTGCCCAGCGTGTCGACGATCTCGCCGTCGGGAACCTCGCCCTTTATGGCATAAAGCGATTTGTGTTCGTGAAAGATCACCGGGTTGTCGTCGCGCACCGCCGCGGCCATGAGGCCGACGACATCGAGCGGCGACGATGGCACCACCACCTTCAGTCCCGGAATCATCATGGTCCAGTTTTCGATCGACTGAGAATGCTGCGCGCCGAAGCGCGCACCGCCGCCGTTTCCTGTGCGCACCACCAGGGGACAGCCCAGCTGGCCGTTGGTCATGTAACGCAGCTTGGGGAATTCATTGGCGATGTAGTCGAAGCACACCGCCGCGAAGTCCGAGAACATGATCTCCGCGATCGGCCGCAGCCCGGTCATCGCCGCGCCCATGGCCGCGCCCAGGATCGCCTGCTCGGAGATCGGCGTGTCGCGCACGCGTAACGGACCGAACTTTTCGTAAAGTCCTACAGTCGCCTTGAACACGCCGCCGGCCTTGGCGACATCCTCGCCAAGAAAAACAACGCGGTTGTCACGCTCCATCTCCTGGGCAATGCCGCGCGCAACGGCATCACGATAAGTCAGTTCCGCCATGCCCAACCTCCATCAGCATACACATCTGCGGTCAAAAGCTCGGCGGGCGCGGGCGGCGCCGCCTTGCAGGCTTCTGTTGCAGCTTCAACTTTACGTTTTGATTCGATCTCTATGGCGATGATGGACTCTGTTGGAATGCCGAATTCGACCAGCCGCTCCCGGTAGATTTTTACCGGATCGTGCTCAAGCCATTTTTCAAGCTCGCCCTCGGGGCGATACTTGGCGGGATCGGCGCGGGAATGACCGGAATGCCGGTAGGTCAGGCATTCGATCAGTGACGGCCCTTCACCCGCGCGCGCCTTGGCGAAGGCAGCCTGCATGGTGCGATAGACCACGTCGGCGTCATTGCCATCGATCAAGATCCTGTCGAGCCCATACGCCGATGCCCGGTCCGCGGCAGGATGCTCAACTGCCGTCACCTCCCCAATCGGCGTGTATTCCATGTACAAATTGTTCTCGCAGACGAAGATAACCGGCAGTTTCCAGATCGCCGCGAAGTTCAACGCCTCATGAAACGCGCCGATATTCGTGGTGCCATCGCCGAAGAAGCAAACCGAAACATCCTTCTGGCCGAGATATTGCGCCCGCCACGCCGCACCGCAGGCGATCGGCAGATGCGCGCCGATGATCGCATAAGAGCCCATCACGCCATGCTCAACCGACGTCAGATGCATTGAGCCGCCCTTGCCGCGCATCAACCCGTTGTCGCGAAGCATCAACTCGCCGAGCACATTCTCCATCGAAACGCCGCGCGCCAGCGTGTGCGCGTGCCCGCGATAGGTGCAGAATGAAAGATCACCCGGTTGCATTGCGGCGGCGACCCCAGCCGCAATCGCCTCCTGTCCCAGCGACAGATGGCTGGTCCCCTTGACGAGATTTTGCAGGAACAGATCATGGGCCCGCTTTTCGCAATCGCGGATTTCGACCTGGAGCCGGTAGAGCTCAAGCCGCTTGTCGCTGCCGATATCGTCGTTTCGTTCAGCGCGAATGCTTTTGCTTGCAGACATCAAATCACTCCCATCATGGCGCTGCGTATGTCGCTATCACAGACCGATTCTCTCCGATTAAACTCCCGGATGATTTTGCCGTGTGACAATATATAGGCACGCGAGGCGACCTCGACGGCCTGAAAGAAACTCTGCTCGGCCATTAGAATCGTCAGACTCCGCAACTCCTGAAGCTTGCGAATGGCTGAAATCACCTGATTGACGACAATCGGAGCGAGACCAACGGATGGTTCGTCGATGACCATGATCTCGGGCGACGTCATGAGGGCGCGTGCAATCGCGAGCAACTGTTGCTGCCCGCCGCTCAATGTCGACGAATATTGCCGCCTCCGTTCCTGAAGAATGGGAAAGGTCTGAAAGCAGAATTCGAGATTGGCTTGCATATCCTTGCGCCCACGAGGTCCTCCTCCCGCAAGCAGCAAGTTCTCTTCAACTGTCAGATTTGGAACGAGCTTGCGCCCCTCCGGAACCGAAGCAATGCCCAGATTCGTGATCTGGTGTGGGCGGCAGGTCAGAAGATCCACGGTCTTCCCCTGCGTTTCGAGCAGAATACGGCCTGACCGCGGCCGGACAAATCCGAGGATACAGTTGAGCAGCGTGCTTTTGCCGTTTCCATTGACCCCGAGCAGTGCGACGAACTCGCCTTCGCCCACCTCCAGGCTGACCTCGCGAAGAACGGTCACTGCGCCGTAGCCCGCGACAACACGATCAACGATGAGTTTACTCACCGAAATAGACCTTCTGAACAGCAGCGTTGCCGGCAACCTCCGACGGCGCACCTTCGGCGATGATCATGCCGGTTTGCAGGCAAATGACGCGCTCCGAAAAGCTCATGACCGCATGCATGATATGCTCGATCATCACGACGGTCACTCCGGCTTGGTTGAGCCGAAACAACAG
Organism: uncultured Alphaproteobacteria bacterium; assembly: GCA_963753875.1. Classification (GTDB taxonomy): domain Bacteria; phylum Pseudomonadota; class Alphaproteobacteria; order Rhizobiales; family Xanthobacteraceae; genus Bradyrhizobium. Next base: position 62,006 of record CAVWDY010000015.1, read on the forward strand.
CGACAGAATATCGTCAATCTCTGCTTCGGATAGACCAGCCATGGCCTCGTCGGCGATCAGGATGTCCGGCTCCGCCACCAGCGCGCGCGCCAGCTCGAGCTTGCGCAACTCAAGCTGCGATAATGCCTCCGCGGGATCGTTGCGCCGCGAGGCCAGGCTAACCGATTGCAACACCTCGTCGGCACGCTCGATTTCGTCGCGAGAATCCTTCTTCAGGTAGTCCATCGGGACGAGAAGGTTTTCAAGCACCGTCATTCCGGCAAAGGGGCACGGGATCTGAAAGCTGCGCGATAGACCGCGTCTGGCGCGCCGATAGGCGGGCTCATTCGTAATATCGATCCCTTTGAAGATGATCACGCCATGATCGGGACGAAACAGCCCCGTTATGCAGTTAATCAACGTCGTCTTGCCGGAACCGTTAGGACCGATCAGGCCCAACCGCTCGCCTGGCCCGATTTCGATATCGACCGGCCCGAGCGCGTGAACCCCGCCGAAGCTCTTCTCAACCGCACGAATGGACAGCAGCGCATTCATGCCGCGCGCCTCCGAAAAATCCGAAGTCCCAGCAGACCTTCCGGAGCCAGCGCAACGAACGCGATCAGGACCGCGCCGACCACCAGGATGTTGAATTCCGACGAGATGGTGACGGTCGTGATCTGCTGGACGCTCGCCAGCAGCACCGCACCGATGACCGGTCCCAGCCATGTCTGGGTTCCGCCAATCAGCGGCATGGCGAGAGCATTGAGGCCGATCGTGAGGCTGAATGCGCTGATCGGATCGAGATAGGACGAGTAAGTCGGATAGGGCGCGCCCGCCATGGACATGATGCCCCCGCTGATCGCGCAGGCCAGCAGCTTGAGCTTCAATGTCGGCACGCCCGAGCATTCAGCTGCCGGCTCGCTGGCTCGTATGGCGCGCAGACCGCGGCCGATCCACGAGATTTCAATCCAGCGCGCGACCACGACAGCGCATACCGCGAGCACCAGCATGATGAAGAAGACGTATTGCGGCTGGCCGCCGAACCAGGCCGCCGGCTGCGGGACCAGCAGAGGCAATCCCGCGGCTCCGCCGAGATATTCGATATTGTTGATCAGTGTTTCCAGCACGACGACCAGAGCCACGGTCGCGATTGCGAAATAGATGCCCTGGATGCGCAGCGTCAGGTATCCCGTGGCGACGCCGAGAATGACGCCGACGCAGCCGGCAGTGACGAGTTGCAGCAGCATCGGCGCGCCGAACCCCTTAACCAGGAAGGCTGCGGCATAAGCGCCGGCACCGAAGAAGGCCGAGGCGCCGAAATTCGTATAGCCCGCGTAACCGCCGAGAATATTCCATCCCGTCGCGATGACGACGTATTGCAGCACAACATAGCCCGCAAAGAAATAAAACGGATTGAGTATGATATGAGGCAGCAGGAATCCGGCGGCGATGACTAGCGCAGCCAATGCGATGAACAACGGCATCCTCATCGCAAAGCCCCAAATAGGCCGTTAGGCCGCAGCCCAAGTGTGGCAAGCAGGATTGCGAACGCGACGCCGGGCGCCCAGGACGGGCTGAGAAACGTCATGACGCATGACTCGGCAACCCCGATCAGAATGGCAGCGATCAGCGTGCCCGGAATCGTGCCCATTCCTGCCAGGACCACGATGGCGAAAACGCGCCCGAGATGCGTGCGTCCGGCAAATGGATCGATCGGCCCGGTCACCACGAGCGCCGCCCCGGCGACGGCAGCCAGCGCCATGGCGATCCCGAATGCATGGCGCTTGATGGCCGCCGGATCCATGCCGCAGATCTGAAGCGCACGCTCCTCATAGGCCACAGCGCGAATGGCCAAGCCGGTATTGGTCCGCGTCAGGTAGAGCCAAAGCAGGACGATAATAACCGGCGTGAGCATCGCCGGAATAAGAAACCGATACGGAACGACGATAAATCCGACCGCCAGGCTTTTCCCGACATAACCGACATTGACTGAGCGCAAATCGGTGCCGAAAGCGACCACGAGACCGATCTCGATAATCAGCGAAATGCCAAAGAACAGCGTCAGACTTTGCATGGTATTGCCGCGACCGCGGGACTCGAATGACCGGAAATAGAATTCGTAGAGAATGATGCCCATGGCGTAGAACGGAACTGCCCAAAGCGCGCCCGCAAGGAGCGGGTCGACGCCATAGCCATTGCTGATCACCGCCGCATAGCTGCCGCCAATCACCATGGCCGGGTGCGCGACGTTCGGGACGCGCAGCAGCCCGAAGGTGATCGCGAGTCCGAGCGCGACCAACGCATAGATACTGCCCAGCACGATGCCGGTCATGAGCGCGTTGAGGCCGAGATCGAGGATGAGCATCACACTGTCTTTGGTTGACAGCCGGACTTGCGAACGCGAGTCCGGCTCGATCGTCGTCTTGATGTCAGGTCTTGCGGGCCTGGGCAAACGGGATGAGCTCGCCGCTCTTGAGGGCCGCGGGGTCGACGATCACCTGCTTCCCCGCCTGACGGAATTGCTCGACGTCATTGCCTTGGACATTGCGGAACTGGCACATCAGAACTCGACGCTGCGTCCAATCGCCCAATGCGTTGAACGTGATCTTGCCGACGATCGTGTCAACCGTATTCGAATGCAGCCACTGAGAGACCTTTGCCTGGTCGATGGTTCCGGTGGCCTTGATGGCGGACGAGATCAACTGCCCGGCGGCGTAGCAGAACGGCGGGATATAGAAGCCGAGAGGATCGACCTGCCGCTGCGCGGCGATCGGCGCATAGCGCGTCAGGAAGCCATCGATGCCTTCGAATTTCAGGGTCGGTTCCGGCACGTAAAGATGAAAACTGGTGATTCCATTCAGCGCCGGGCCGAGATTGCCAAGAAGCGATGCATATTGTGTCCCCACCATGCCGCCGCCGAACAGCCGAACCTGATCACCGATGCCGACCTCCTGAACGCCGCGCACAATCCCGGTCGAGTCCGCCGGATAGGAGCAGACAAAGACGGCTTCGGCGGATGACGCGCGAATGTTGCGAAGAATCGCCGAGAAATCGCGGTTGGTCGGCGGGTATATCTGATAGTCGGCCACCTGCATTCCGAACTGCTCGGAAATGCGCCGGCCACCGGCCGCCGCGGTCTTCGAGAATTCGGTGTCGGCGGCAAGGATCGCCATCTTCTTGATGCCCTGGGCCTGCGCGAGATCGAAGAATCCTCGGGCCCAGTCTTCCGCCCCATTCGGACCCCAGGGGGCGGCCTGAAAGAACTTGTCATGCTTGACGCCGTCGTTGGCGGCGAGGGTCAGAATTCCCACAATGAAGAGGTCGCGCTGTTTCGCAAACGGCATCACGGGTGCCGTCAGGTTTGCGCCATAGGGCGAGAACAGAAAATCGACCTTGTCCACATCCACAAGCTTGGAATAGATTCCCGGCACGTTGGCAGGCAAGCTCTGGTCGTCGTAGATCACGAGCTCGACCTTGCGGCCGAGCAATCCGCCGGCGGCATTGACGTCATCACGCCAGAGCTCGTAGCCGATCACCGAATTCTTGGTGCTCGAGAGCGGTCCGGTCAATGACGCGCTTGCTCCGACGCGAATTGGCGCGCTTTGCGCACGGGCGTCGCGCCAGACAGCTGGCGCGGCGACGCCCATCGCTGCTGTAACGCCGAGTCGAGCAAAATTTCGACGCGTGATACTCATGTCTCTTCCTCCTGGAGATCGCGCCTTAGGTCAGAAGCCAGCCGTTATCGATATTGAGATTGATGCCGTTGACCGATTGATTTTCGAGCAAGAACAAGGTCGCGCCGGCAACATCCTTCATCGTCGCCAGCCGCTTCGTCGGGGTGCGAGCCAGGACGCGATCGATAGTCTCTTGTTTCTCGGACCAGGCCGGACTGTCGCCGATGATGCCCGGGTGGATGGCGTTGACCCGGATCGGGGCGAGCTCGACTGCCAAGGTATGCACCATCGTCGAGACCGCTCCATTGATGGAGCTCACTGTAGTCGAACCAGGATAGGGACGCTCTTTGGCGAGGCCCCCGAAGAGGACGATCGCCGCGCCTTCTGTCAGCTTTGGCAGCAAGCAATGGATGACCTCCGTATAGCCGACTAGCTTGAGCGTCACCAGGTTGATTGCGCGATCGATATCGTAATCGCGCGCAGTGTTCATGTCGCGCTGAATGGCGGAGAGCACGACGTGGCGCACGGGCCCGACGTCGGCCAACGATTTCGCGATGGTATGCGGTTTCGTGAGGTCGAGCGCGATGCCTTTCACGTTCGGCCCGAGCTTCTTGGCAATAGCTTCGGCTCGCTGTTGATCGCGTCCCGAGATGACCACGTGGTCGCCTCGCGCAGCCATGGTTTCGGCGAGCATCAATCCGAGACCTTGCGTTCCACCGACGATTATCGCACCGTTCGACATGTTCTCTCCCACCCGATTTCCAATTTTGTGCCTACGCCTGAGATTTGGCGCCCGTAAGTTTCTGCTTCAGGTACTCCCAATCCCGGTTGAATCGATATGAATGTCGTGCGGGAGGCTGGGGGGATTGCGTTTCAAGCCAGCGAACGGTCGTATTCGTCCGATTGAAGAAGGCGTGGATCGAGCCTACGCCGGTCCACAGAACGTCTCCCTCCTTCAAGACATAGATCTGCCCATCGGCATGAGCTTCGACCTCGCCCTGCAGGATGTAATACGCCTCTTCGAGCGGATGATCGTGGAAATGCGCCGCCCCGCCAGGCTGGTACTCCACCATGAACATCGTTCCGAGCGCTGCCGAAAGGCGTTGATCGACCAGCATCTTCACGGCGATGCCACTATAGGCGAGAAGGGCCGTCGACATACTTGCGGACACGGTCGGCGCGTCGATGCGCGAGCCGACCTTCAGTTTGTCGAGCGTGATGTCATCATCCGTCATGCGGAAGAGGTGCCGCGAACGCGGATCGCGGATGTCGAGCGGCCCGCTCTCGTAAGCCTGCGGCGACCCGAGAAAGAAGATGTCTTCTGGTTCGCCAGGGCCACGAGGGATCGGCGTTAACATATCGATCCATTTCGCGGTACCTGTCTGCGAGCCGAGCCAGGCGTGAGGAGTCCCGACCGGGATGACGCCGCAGGCGCCGGGGACGAGCGGACAGCCGCGCCCGTCGAGGATCAGCGTCGGCTCACCTTCGGTGACGTAAAAGTACTCCTCGAAGGACTGAACATGAGTGTCAATTCGACCGCCGGCTTCCAGCGAACAGAGGCCGAGGCCCGTATGCGTCGAGCCTACCGAACGATCGATGGCGGAGTGGCGTTTAAACCCTGCGCTGTGTTCGGGATAGGCCGACACATAGTGAATCTCGGCAGCGCGAATGACGTGATGCACTCTTGTTTTCTCCCCGACGACGCATTAGCCTTCTTGTTCATCAACAATGAACAGCATGTTCATCTGAAGTGAACGGTGTTTACCCACAATAAAAATGGCGCGTCAACTACCAAATCGGCAAACCAAGATAAAATCGAACGCGACGGCTGCGCGACAAGGCGCGGCTCGGAAGATCGCGGCTGCCATGCGCCCATCGCCGGCGAGTTGGGAAACGCTCGGTAGAAAGCTTCGAACCGAGAGGGAGCGTCGAGGAATTGCACTGCGAGAGATGGCACGCCGTGTCGGCGTATCGCCCAGTCTCATTTCACAGATGGAGCGTGGGTTAGTCGCGCCTTCCGTCGCAACTTTGTGGTCCATGACCACCGAACTGGGACTGGTCATGGACGAATTGTTTAGTGACGCTGAACGGCCTACCAATACGCCTGAACCGCAGGGCGACGCCTCCCCTCAACACGGTCATGTCCAACGCAAGGGTAGCCGCAAGTGCATTCGCCTTGCCGGCGGCGTCGAATGGGAGCGCTTGACAGCGCAGCCAGACGACGAGGTCGAGTTTCTTCACGTGAAGTACGAAGCGGGCGCTGAATCCTGTCCAGAGAACTCGCTGTTTCGGCATGGCGGGAAGGAATATGCTTACGTTTTGGCGGGTCGGCTCGGCGTGCAAATCGGCTTCGAGCAATATGAGTTGAGCCCGGGCGATTCCGTTTCATTCAAATCCCAATTCCCGCACCGATTATGGGCGATCGGCAAGGAACCGGCCGTCGCGATCTGGGCCGTTGTCAATCGTACCGATGACAATCGCAACGGCAGTTAGCCGCATCGTCATTCAGCAAAGAAGGAAGACTATTATGAAGACCGGCTTCATTGGGCTAGGTCGCATGGGCCGCGCGATCGCCACGCGTATTGTGGCGGCAGGTCACGACCTTGTTGTCTATAACCGCTCGCCCGAAAAGACGAAGGAATTGGCGGCTGCCGGTGCCAAGGTCGCAACCAGTATCAAGGATGCATGCAGCGGGCGTGAAGTTGTCGTCAGCATGCTGTCTGATGACGCTGCGCTCGAACAAGTTGCCTTTGGCCCCGGAGGCATTTGCGACGCGTTGCCGAATGGCGCGATCCACGTAGTCATGGGCACGCATGGAACCACCGCGATCCGTTCCGCCCAAGAGCGCCACGAGCGAGCCGGTCAACTTCTTGTCAGCGCACCTGTACTTGGCAGGCCTGATGCTGCCGCCGCGGGGCAATTAGGGGTCGTGATCGCCGGTTCGCCGCTTGCCGTGCAGCGATGCAGGCCCCTCACCGACGCGATCGCGCGACGCGTGTTCGAAGCCGGCGACAAGCCCGAGCACGCAGCAATTGTGAAACTGGCAAATGGCCTAGTGCTGGCTTGCGCGATCGAGGCGATGGGCGAGGCATATTCATTGGTTCGCAAATACGGCGTGGAAGTTGACGTTCTGTACGATGTAATGACAGAGGGCTTGTTTTCGGCGCCTGCCTATAAGGGATATGGCAAGCTTATTGCGAATGAAGATTATTCGAATGTCGGCTTTACCGTCGAGCTTGGTCTTAAAGATGTCAGATTGGTTCTTGCGGCAGCCGGTACGGAACATGTGCCACTTCCGGCCCTCAATGTGCTGCATGATCGCCTCCTCAGTGCCATCGCTCACGGGGGCGGCAGCAAAGACTGGGCTTTTGTTGCACATGAACAGGCGCAGTGTGCTGGTCTCGTCTAATATTGCGGATAGCCTTCTGCCCAAGCGTCCGTGAGTAACGCTGATCATCCAGGCCGACGACGCCCACGTTAGACTAACGCCCCGCCCCATAAAAATTCTGTTGGGAGATCATCGACGCGCTGAGAATCCAGCGGAAGGCCAGGACGGCACTTTCGGCATCCTCGTTTAAGACATCTATACCGCCCGGATCAGCGTTTTCAAAATCAAGGGTTAAGCCAGATGGGAACGCCCGCTGGTTCTCGCTGACGTGTCAGAGTCCGGGGCTACTTGACCGCATCTTCCCACGCTGCGCACTTTCGCTGGTCCAGCGGGGTGTCGTAGTTTTTGTAATTTTCTTTATTCACGACAGAAGGCTTCAACAAGATTTCGGGTTTGACGGGAAGCTTGCGAAGATTACGGATTGCAATCATGGCACCGAGGCAGCCCTGCTGAAAGCCATTATAATCGCCGGTCGCGAGTAGCTTTCCCGACTTGATCGCGTCGATGGCTTCCTGGGTGCCGTTGATGCCGGTTACGAGCGACTTGCGCGCAGCCCCGTCCAATGCTTCGATCGCACCGGTCGCCATTGCATCGTTAGCCGCGAGCACGCCATCGATCGACGGATAGGATTGCAACAGGTTTTCCATGACCTGAAGTGCCTGCAATCGCTGATAGTTCGCAGGTTGCGACGCCAGCAGTTTCATCCCCGGCGCCTCGGAGATTGCGTCGTTGAAGCCGCGCACACGATCGATGTTGGTCAGCGCACCCTTGACGCCTTCCAACACCACCAAATTACCCTTGCCGCCGAGCGTCTTGACCAGATACCGAGCAGTCTCCAGACCGAGACTATGGTCGTCAGCCCCCACAAAGGCGACGAATTTCCCGCCCGCACTTCGGTCCGTAATATTGACCACTGGAATGCCGGCCTGGTTGATTTTTTCGACGCTCGGGACCATTGCCTTGTAATCAACCGGAGTGAAGACGATAGCATCCGGCTTTTTGACGATGACGTCTTCGACCTGACTTAGTTGCTCGGGAATGCTGTCGGGCTTGGTCGGGATGTAGTGGACGACCTTGGCATTGAGCTGTTTGGCCGCGGCATCAGCGCCGACACGAACTGCCTGAAAAAATGGATTGGTCTGATTTTTAGTGAATACGGCGATGGTTTCGCCATCTGCGAGTGCACTCCCCGCAAATGCCATCGACAGCCCTACTATCGTAAACCTGAGTTTATTCATCATAGTTTCCTCCTTGGAAAGTCGTCTTCTGTTGCCTGTTTATGAAACGTGGCCTGCACGGTAACGCAGTTTCTTATCCACCCAGACGGCCAATACGACGATCACTCCGGTCACAAGCGGCTGCCAGTTTGCATTGACTGCGAGCAAATTCATTCCGTTAAGCACCAGCGTGAGAATGAGAGCGCCGATCAAGGTGCCCGACATTGTTCCGATCCCACCGAACAGAGACGTTCCACCGATCAGAACCGCGGCGATCGCCGGGAGGGTCAGTGAATCGCCGATGTCTCCTTCGGCAGAATTCAAACGCGCGAGGAAAACAAGAGAGGCCAATCCGGCCATTCCACCGCTGACGGCATAGACTAGGACGAGGCGGCGCATCGTCGGTATGCCTGACAGCCGCGCTGAAACCGGATTTGCGCCAATCGCGTAGATTTGCTGACCCCAGATCGTTCGCTGCGTGAAAAAACTGCCAAGCCCGAGAAATATCACCATCAGAAAGACCGGAATCGGGATGCCGATCAGATAACCGCTGCCTAGAGCCCTGAACGCAGGTGGAAATCCATGAATGACCTGGCCGGCCATGTAGTAATAAGTCGCGCCTTGTATGATCCACATCGTACCGTAGGTGGCGATAAAGGAGGGGATGCGCAGCCTCGTCACCAGAACGCCGTTGATGAGCCCTATCAGAAAGCCGCAGCCGAGGCCGGTAGCGCCACCAAGCCAGACTGAGCCTGTGGCTTTGATGACGGTGGCCGCAACGCACGCCGAAAACGCAATGTTGGCGCCGATAGAAAGGTCCAAACCTCCCGTGAGGATCACCAGCGTAAGGCCCGCCGACATGAAGAAAAGCAGGCTTGTCTGACGCAACACATTGAAAATGTTGTTTGTCGTCAAGAATGCGTCACTGAGCAGAGCAAGTACAACGCAGATGATCGCGGCCCCCAACAGGCGAAAGACGAGTCGCAACAGATCCTGTGAAATGCCGATGCGCACAGACGGAGAAACGTATGCGGTGCTCATGACGGGCTCCGAAGGCTGTCGATATACAGGGCAAGAATGACCAACACGCCGATGCAGGCGACTTGCGCCGAAGACGGCACCGCCATCAGATTTAAGCCATTGCGCAAGATTCCGACCGCGAATACGCCGAGCAAAGTGCCGAATAACCATCCATTGCCGCGCTCGAACGACGTGCCGCCGACAGCAACCGCCGCAATGGCATCGAATTCCATGCCCAGCGCTGCAGTCGGATGACCCGCATTCATTCGCGCCGTCAGCAGCATCGCGGCAACACCCGCCATGATGCCGCCAAGGCCATAGACCGCGATCAACATGCCGCGATCGGGCACACCCGCAAGTTTCAGCGCTTCGCGATTGCCGCCCAATGCTGGAACGTAAGTGCCAAAACGGGTGTGATAGAGCAATACGTGAAAGAAGAGATAAGCTGCACCGCCGAGAACGATCGGCATCGGCACACCGGAAACCTTACCGGAATAGATGAACTGTATGCTTGGCGGAACGCCGACGACGCTTTGCCCGTCGCTGACGATCAGGGCCAGTCCCTGAGCGACACCAAGCGTTCCGAGCGTTGCGACAAACGGTGGGATCGCCATCCATGCAACTAGGATACCGTTTAGAACGCCGAATGCCAAACCCACAGCGAGAGCCGTGGCAAGACCCAGAATAAAAGATCCGGTCGCCACAACCGTCAGGGCAAGCACGACTGAAGCAAGCGTCAGAACCGCTCCAACCGACAGATCCAGCCCTTCCGTCATGATGATCAATGTCATCGGCAAAGCGATCATCAACAGAATGGTCGACTGCACGAGAACATTGGACAGGTTTGCGGCGGAAAGAAATCCAGGTGCGACCATCGCAAAAAGCGCCGAAAGCAGAGCGAGGACAACGGCGGCACCCGGGATGGTTGCGATAGGTGAGTTCGCTGTGGAGGCGGTAGCGAAATCAGACATGGTGCATCCCCAGTCTCAAGATATTTTCTTCCGTCAATTCTTCGCGCGCGAGTTCGCCGACAATGCGGCCCTCACGCATGACGTAAGCGCGATCGCAGACATGAACGATCTCAGACTGCTCTGAACTGATCAAAAGAACAGCCGCTCCCTCCTGCACGAGACCATCGATCAGGGTGAATATTTCGGCCTTTGCACCGACATCTATGCCGCGCGTGGGCTCGTCGATGATGAAGAGGCGTGCGCCGGTTGTCAGCCATTTGCCGATAACGACCTTTTGCTGGTTGCCACCGGACAAGAAATTAACGATTTGACGTGTCGATGGAGTTGCAATGCGCAATCGCCGCACCGTCTCGTCGGCAGCCCGTCGCGCTACGGTCTTCCGGAAAACACCGTCGGGAAACAGCTTGTTCAGTCCAGCAACAAGCAGATTATCGCCGACGGAACGCGACAACGCCAATCCCTGGGTTTTGCGGCTTTCCGGGATTAAAGCGAGGCCCTGCCGAACGGCCACGTCCGGTGCGCCCTTTCGCAATTCCCCGGAAACGTGGATTTGGCCCGACGCGATCCGATCCGCGCCGAAGATTGCCCGCGCAACCTCGGTACGACCCGAGCCAACCAGCCCGCAAAGTCCGACGATTTCGCCAGAGCGAACGGTCAAATTGACGTCTGAAATGCCATTAGCCGCCGTTACGTTCTGTACATCGAGAACAATCTCGCCCGGCTTCTCGCAGAAATGACGTCCATAGCTGGTATCGACTGAATGGCCAACCATGAGCCTTACAAGCTCGTCAGGCGTTGTCTCCGATGGCAGTACGCTTCCTACCTTGCGGCCATCACGTAAAACGGTAATGCGATCGCCAAGCTCGAAAACTTCAGCCATGCGATGGGAGATATAGATGATGGCCACTCCATCCGCCTGGAGCTTCCTCACCATGACGAAAAGACGTTCGATTTCCAGATCCGAAAGCGCCGCGGTAGGTTCGTCCATCACCAGGATGCGGGCATCTTGGGAGAGCGCCTTGGCGATTTCGACCATCTGCTGCTGGGCAATGCCGAGCTTATGGACGGGAGTGCGGGGATCAATGTCGAATCCAATCTGATCGAGTACCCGCCTGGCCTCGTCGCGGATCCGTTGCCGATCGATGGTCCCGGGCAGCACGCCCGGAAACTCGCGACCAAGAAAGATATTTTGTGCGATATCGAGATAGGGAACCAGCGAGAATTCTTGAAAGATGACAGCGATGCCAAGTGTTCGGGCATCGGCGGGACCGCGCATCTCCACCCGCTCGCCCTTAAAATAGAACTCACCGCCGTTGGCGGTATAGGCGCCGCATAACACCTTCATCAACGATGATTTGCCGGCACCGTTCTCGCCAAGCAGCATATGCACTTCGCCCGGCCAAATAGCGAAGGAAACATCGTCGAGCGCCTGCACGCCGGGAAACGACTTGCTGATGGAGCGCAGCTCAAGCAGCGGAACGCAGTTTCCCGAACCAGATTTCAAGCGGGCGCCCGCGCTACCCATGAACTCGCGGGCCAGGCTCATATTGCCATACCCTGATGGAGCAGCAGCTCGACGCAAGCAACGCCGGCGCCAGGATCGAGAAGGTCTACTGTCTCCAGTTCGATGGTATTCATCGTTACTCCTCCCGTTGATATTGACCCTTTTCGGGTTCTTGCGGCAGATTTCCCGCCGGCTCGAAGGACGCTTAAGCGTGGCCTGTGACAACCTGGAATGTCGGCCCGATCCCGGATACCCGCGATCACTTTCGGCTCAAGACCGAAATCGAAGCAATTTTACTGTATTTTTCGTTCGTCGAGCGCTCTGCAAACGATTGCATCCCCTCGTCTACATGAAATCCCGGGTCAATCTGTGTTTCGCTTTGAATCCGGCTGACTGTTTGATTCGCCTAAGAAGGCGAGCCGCATCGCGGACGGCTCTGTTTGGCAGAGAGATGAAGCTAACGGAGGAATCCATGCAGCCAACCGTGCTTTGAGGGGGGAGAAGAAGAGCCAAAGCGAAGCCGCGACTGCCTTGTGAGTCAGGCGGACAGGTAAGGCTGGTTGGCATTGTCCTCGAACGTGCCGATGCCGACCATCTGCCGATACACCCGCAAGTAATCTTCGGAATTTAACTTTTGCGCGGAGTTCATTTTGCATCCTCGAGCCCGGTCGGCATCGGCACGTTCTCGGGCGAGAGCGTAATGCCGGCGGCCAGCGCCACGGTCTCCAGCAGCGCGGCAAAATCCTTTTCCAGATGCGCGGCGGGGTCCGGCTTCAGGGTCGCCGCGCCGAAATGGCTCTGCAGCGCCTCGCGCGTCGCCGCCGTCACCGGCATAGCGACATCGAGATCGCGGGCGGCCTTCAACCCGAGATCGAGATCCTTGCGCAACAGCGCAGGCGTAAACGTCGTGGTCCAGTCGAGATTGACCAGCGCGTTGCTCTTGTATTTGGTGAAGGTCGAACCGAGCACGCTGGCGTTCATGAAATTAAGGAACGCGTGGCGCGGCACGCCGGCCTTTTGCGCCAGAATGGTGATCTCGGCGAGATTCTCGATCACGACGCCGAGGAAGACGTTGTGCGCGATCTTGCAGATGCGCGCCAGTTCGCCCTCGCCGACATAGGAGACGCCGGAAGCCGCGATGGTCGCCAGATAAGGCTGCACCTGGTCGAAAGCCGCCTTCGGGCCTGACACGACCGTGGAGAGCTTGCCGGCCTTGACGCATTTGCCGTTGCCGCTGACCGGGGAGCTTACGAATTCGCAGCCCAGTTGCTTCAGCCGCGCGCGGATCGCTTCCGACTGCTCGATCCCGATCGAGGAACAATCCACCAGGATCTTCGGGCGCGGACCGGAGGCGCTCGCGAGGAGACCGTTCTCGCCGAAATAGACCTGCTCGAGATCCTTGCCGGTCGACACCATCGTGAACACGATGTCGGCGCCGGCAAGCTGGTTCGGGTGATCGACGATCCGCCCGCCCTTTTTGGCCAGCGGCTCGGCCTTGGCGCGCGTCCGGTTCCAGATCGCCACCGATTGGCCGGCCTTCAGCAAACGCTCGGCCATCGGGTAGCCCATTCGTCCCATGCCGATCCAGCCGAGTGAATGTTTTGCCATTTTCTTCTCCTTGGATTTTTTGCCGGTCGCTCAATAGCGATTGGCGATCGGCAGCTCTTCCGCCGGGAACAATGTGATGACCTTGCAGCCCTTGTCGGTGACGACGACTTCCTCCTCGATGCGAGCCGCCGAAAAGCCGTCGGTCGCCGGACAATAGGTCTCCAGCGCGAACACCATGCCGGTCTTGATCTCCATCGGATTTTCCAGCGACACCAGCCGCGAGATGATCGGGCGCTCGTGCAGCGCCAATCCCAGCCCGTGGCCGAACTGCAGGCCGAATGCCGCCATTTCGTTCGGGAAACCAAAATCCTCGGCCTTCGGCCAGACGCTCGCGACCGTGTCGGTCGAGACACCCGGCTTGATCAGCGAGATCGCAACATCCAGCCATTCGCGGCACTTCTTGTAGGCGTCATGCTGCACCGGCGTGGCGCGTCCGATATTGAAGGTACGGTAATAACAGGTGCGATAGCCCTGATAGGACTGCAGGATGTCGAAGAAGGCCTGATCGCCCGGCCGCAGGATGCGGTCGGTGAAATTGTGCGGATGCGGATTGCAGCGCTCGCCGGAGATGGCGTTGATGGCCTCGACGTCGTCGGAGCCCATCTCGTAAAGCATCTTGTTGGCGAGCGCGACGATGTCGTTCTCGCGCACGCCGGGCTTCAGCGCCTCGTAGATCGAGTGATAGACGCCGTCGACCATGGCGGCGGCCTGGTTCAGCAGCATGATTTCATCGATGTTCTTGATCTCGCGCGCGTCCAGCATGACCTGCTGGCCGTCGACGACCTTCATGCCGGCTTTCTGCAGCTCGAAGAACATCGCGGTCTCCGCGATGTCGACGCCGACCGGCATGTCGGCGACGCCTGCCGCCCGCAGCAGGCTCATGACTTCCTCGGCATGGGCCTTCATCAGCCCGACCGCCGGCGGCACCGTCCCCCGCATGCCGAGCATGCCGGCGCGGCAATTGTCCGGCACCAGCCAGTCGCAGTTGATGCGGTGATGCACCGCGGCCGAGCCGAAATCCCAGACGATTGGCTCGCCGTCGCCGGCCAGCAGCGCGAAGCGGCACAGCTTGTCGCGCTCCCACTCGCCGATCTTGGTGCCGGAGACGTAGCGGATGTTGTTGACGTCGAACAGCAAGAGCGCACCGCAGGGCGACGCCTTCAATGCTTGCCGGGCGCGGGCCAGCCGGTAATGGCGCAGGCGATCGAAATCGATCCTGCGCTCGAAATCGACCGACATGTGGCCGTGCGAGGGTATCGCCCGATCCCAGCGCCAATGCGGATCGAGATGCTCGGGGCGGATCAGATGCGGCTTGAGCGCGTTCGAAACATTCATGGGGAATGACCGGCTGGAGCGAATTGCAATCGATTGCATAAGGTGTATCAAGGGAGTATGTCAAGCGCGATGCGGACCTGCTATGCCGACCATCAGGCTTTGGCGCGACGACGGAACGCCGTGAATGGTGCATAAAACTGGTACCGGACCATCCACGAAGCAGGCGTTTTCGTCACGCCCAACGATCAAGGATGTGGCCGCCAAATGCGGCGTGCATCCCTCCACCGTGTCGCGCGCGCTTAGCCCAGCGATGAGCCACCTCGTCGCAACCGACGTGGCGAAACGCATCCGCGCCGCGGCGGCGACGCTGGGCTATCAAGTGAACGTGGCCGCCGCAGGCCTGCGCACCGGGCGATCGGGCCTGATCGGCGTGCTCGCCCCAGACATCGCAGACCCTGGATTCCCGCCGATTCTCA
Organism: uncultured Alphaproteobacteria bacterium; assembly: GCA_963753875.1. Classification (GTDB taxonomy): domain Bacteria; phylum Pseudomonadota; class Alphaproteobacteria; order Rhizobiales; family Xanthobacteraceae; genus Bradyrhizobium. The sequence goes on from CAVWDY010000015.1 coordinate 77,118, forward strand.
GCGGCGTAACCGAAACGCTCGGTGCCGAGGGTTATGCAACGATCGTCGTTGACGTTGGAACCGACTGTTCGCGGGAGCAAGAAATGGTCGACCGGCTGATCGCGCGCGGCGTTGATGGATTGGTTCTCGCAACCGTGACATTAAACGATCCGGTCATCGGCCATTGCATCGCCGCTTCGGTCCCAGTCGTTTTGGTCAACCGCACTGATGCTGGCCGGCGGTTGTCGGCGGTCGTCACCGACGACGAAGCGGGAATGCGGCTTGCCGTTGAACATCTCATTGCGCTTGGCCACATCCGCATCGGCCATATCGCGGGTCCCCAGGACGTTTCCACCGGCGCGCTGCGACGCACGGGTTTCAAGGCCGCCGCTGCGCGCGCGGGGCTATCGGCGCACAACACCATGATCGCGATCGCGCCAGCCTATACCCGCGAGGAAGGACGGCAGGCCGCGCTGCGCCTCCTCGACCGCAAGCTCGCACCGACCGCGATCGTCGCCGCCAACGACCTGCTTGCGCTCGGTATCTACGACGCGCTCAGCGAGCGCGGATTGAACTGCCCGGCCGACGTGTCGGTGGTCGGCCACAACGACATGCCCTATGTCGATATGCTATCGCCGCCGCTCACCACCGTGCGGATCGCGCAGCGAAAAATGGGTAATCAAGCAGCACGCTTACTGCTCGACCAGATCGCAGATCCCACCGCGCGCCGCGAGCGCCTGGTACTGGAGCCAAGTCTGATCGTGCGGACTTCAACAGTTCCACCGAAGCGTTGACCGGTAACCACGGAAAGCAACTTAAGCGGATCACTGCGCGGGCGTCGATGATTACCGGGCGCATTTTAGTGGTTGATGGCGGATACCTCGCTCAATAGTCCTTCAATAAAGCGACCCCGGAAGATCGAGTCTGCGTAATCTTCGCTACAGCGAGCATTTCAAATTCACCATTTAGACGCGGACGGGGATTGCAGCATGCGCACCCACGATCAATGGCGGCAAAGCGCGCGTGCAGCCGCAATGGTGCCCTGCCCCAGCGAGATGCCGCCATCATTGGCGGGCAGCAGTCGAGGACTCAGCACCTTCAGGCCGCGCTCCTCAAGATCGACCGTCACGGCTTCCAGCAACAGGCGATTCTGAAAGACGCCTCCGCCAAGGACAACGGTGTCGATACCGCGACTGCCTGCAAGACGCGCCGCCGTGGATGAGAGGGTCAGCGCGAGGCCGGAATGGAATCGCGAAGCGATACGCGCCAGCTCGACACCGCTCGCCAGATCGGCGAGCAGGCTGCGCCACATCGCCGTCCACGAAATAAGCTCGATTTGCCCGCTAACAATCTGGCCAGCATATTCTTCGCCCGGTTCACCGTTTTCTGTCGCCGCCAGCGCCTCCAGGCCGATCGCTGCCTGGCCTTCATACGAGCAGGTCTCGGGCGAAACTCCGAGCACAGCCGCGACTGCGTCGAACAGCCGTCCTGCCGAGGAGGCAGGGGGCGCGTTGAGACCGCTTTCCATCATGGCCCGCAAAGTTGCGACGGGCTTTGCCGAGAGCCGCTGCGTGATGGCGAGGTCGGGATATTGACTGCAAACATCGTCCCAACCGATGAACCGCGAGAGGTGAGCGAAGGCATTGCGCCAGGGCTCGCGCATGGCGCGCGCGCCGCCGAGCAGCGGCACCGGCATGAAGCTCGCCAGACGTTCGGCTGATACGTAGTCGGCAAGCAAAATCTCGCCGCCCCACAGCGTTCCGTCCTCGCCAAGCCCAAGCCCATCGAGGACGATCGCCAGCGTGGGTGGCGCATCGCGCGCAACGCGGTGCTCGGCGAGGCAGCTCGCGACGTGGGCATGGTGGTGGGGGATGCGGACAAGCAAACACCCATCCTGGCGGGCGCATGCCTCGCCCCATTGCGTCGAGAGATAATCCGGGTGGGCATCCACGGCGACGAGCGCTGGCGAAAAGCAGTGCAGTTCGCGGTAGTGCGACAGCACCCTGCGATAGTCGGCGTGAGTGGCCGCGTCCTCAAGGTCGCCAATGTGCTGCGAGACGATCGCGCGGCCCTCGCGAACAAGGCAGATGGTCGATTTGAGTTCCGCACCCATCGCCATCACCGGCGGCGCATCGGCAAATCCGCCGCCGAGTTGAATGGGTTCGGGCGCGTAGCCACGGGCGCGGCGCAACAATCGAGGTGCACCGGACATGGACCGCACGACGGAATCGTCAAGACGGCTGACGATATCGCGGTCATTCAAGAGCCAGAGATCGGCAATGCCCGCGAGACCGCTCAGCGCATCGTCGTTGGTGATCGCCTGAGGCTCGTCGCTGCGATTGCCGGAGGTGAGCACGATCGGAGCGCAGAGCTCGGACATCAGCAAGTGGTGCAACGGCGAATAGGCGAGCATGAACCCCAGATTCGAGTCGTCTGGCGCGATCGACGGAGCAAGCCGGCCCGCATCATCGCGTGCATCGAGGATAACAACCGGTGCCGCAGCACTCGCCAGCACGACATGGTCGTGGTCCGGGATGCGAGCATACTGGCTGATCATTTCGATGTCGCGCGCCATCAATGCGAAGGGTTTGGCATAACGGCGCTTGCGGGTCCTCAGCCTCGCGACAGCGTCTTCATTCGTGGCATCGCAGGCCAGGTGGAATCCGCCGATGCCCTTGACGGCGACGATTCGTCCATCGCGAATGGCGGCGGCCACAGTCCGGATGGCGTCGCCAGCCGATGGCAGTTCGTTACCCTGCGCATCCGCAAGCCAGACACGTGGCCCGCAATCGGGGCAGGCATTCGGCTGGGCGTGAAACCGCCGGTCGGCCGGATTTTGGTACTCCGCCAGACAGGCCGGGCACATGGCAAAGGCGGCCATCGATGTGGTGGCGCGATCGTAGGGGATAGCGCGGACGATCGAGAGTTGCGGACCGCAGTGCGTGCAGTTGGTGAAGGGGTATCGATAGCGGCGGTTGACAGGGTCCAGCACTTCCGCGAGACATTCGGGACAGGTCGCCGCATCGGGGACGATGCCGGTGCGCACCAGACCTGCGTGGCTCTCGACAATGCGAAAGTCGTTGCCTCCCGGGCCGCCCGACAACGGTTGGCGCACGATGTCATCGATGCGCGCGAGCCGGGGCGCATCCCGACGCAGCGAGAGCGAGAAGCCCTCCAGCGCATCGGACGGTCCCCACGCGCGGATCAACACGCCCTCGCCGTCGTTCAGCACCTCGCCACAGAGCCCGAACGACGTCGCCAGCCGCCAGACCGCAGGACGAAACCCAACGCCCTGCACCAGACCGCGCACGCGATAGGAGACACCCGCTACCTTCGTCGACGCTGGTCGAGTTCGCGTCATTCAATGCACCGTGCAGACCATGCACGGGTCGAACGAGCGCACGATATGCTGCACAGCGACCGGCTCGATCTCTCCCTCGCGCACCGGAGCGTTGACGAGCGCCTGCTCGCAGACGCCGGGAATCCCGTTTTGGTCGCGCGGCGAAAAATTCCAGGTCGTGGGCGCAACGATCTGGTAGTTGACGATGCGCCCGTCGCGCACTTCCATCCAGTGCCCGAGTGCACCCCGCGCTGCCTCGACAAGTCCTTCGCACTCCCCCTCCCTCGGCATCGCGGCGTGGGCACAAAACGGCTGGCGCGGACGGATCGCACGCACCCACGCTTCCATCAGCGGCACGATGCGGACGATCTCCAGCATTCGGGCAATGATGCGGGTGCGGGCATTGCCACCGCCCCTCGCGACGAGATCGACGATCAGCGGATGACCATCGACGATTTGCCGGGCCAAGGCACCGACCTCGACCACCGCACCGGCCAATCGCGGTGCCTTGCACCAGGTGTAACCGCCCGGCGCGTCGGGCTCCGGCAGCGTGACGCCATGGGAGGGATGAGCGGGGACTGCAGGCCGTGCCAGCCAGGACGAGCTGTGGTCCTCCGATATCTCCGCGGAATGAAAAGCACGGGGACGCCCCGCATCGACAACGCCACGCCTGAAAGCGTATCCGCCATTCATGCCGTAGGCGCCGTAGCTCAGATAGCGTCCGGCGCCGTGCCCAAGCTTGTCGAGCCCGATCGCCTTCGACACGGTCAGAAAATGGCGGAAGTCGCCCCGCTCGGGCGCAGCGGCGTCGATCCACGCGTCGAGAGCGGCTTCGCTGTCGAGTGCACTTATCCGCTCAAGCGTATCGGCGAATAGCGAAGTCTCGAGAAACCTGCGCAAGGAGGCAACGGTAACGAGGAGGCGCACCTGTTCGCTGGCACCGACCGCGCGCGTCGTTCCGCCGGGCTGAAGCCCGAGCGTATGCGGCCAGCGCCCGGCGAGAATCCCCATCAAATGCAGAAACTCGGCCCGAGCCGGCAGGACCTCGCGCGCGGCCGTGCCGCTCATTGCCTTGAACCGAACCTCGGCAGCCTCGAACCATCGCTCGGTCCGATAGACGGCCCGCGCGAAATCCGGCATAAAGAACAAATAGAAATGCGTCAGATGATCGGCCGCATTTTCGGCCGCCATCACCAAGTTCTGGACAAGTGCGCCATTGTCCGGCGTCGCGACGCCCTGCATCGCTGCGAGCGCAGTAGCGGCTGCCATCGACTGTGACACCGAGCATATCCCGCAAATTCGGGGCGTATAGACGAGAGCGTCACTCGGATCCTTGCCGATCAGTATCTGCTCGAACCCGCGAAACAATGGAGAATTGATGAAGGCCGCACGCACCGCTCCGCCGTCGATGTCGAGTTTGATCTCGAGATCACCCTCGACCCGGTTGAATGGCCCAACGACACGGCGCGTCATTTGTGGGGTTTTCTCTGGCGACCGACAGGTGGAACCACGATGTGATCGGCGACGGCATTCTTTCGAAGCCGTTCCGGTGTTGCGGCCTTGGAGAGCGAGGCGAGCGCCACGAACCACGCCTTGGGCATATCGGTGGGAAGGCCGACCGGGATGCCTGCGCGCTTCGGCGTCACCGTGAAGGCATGATCCAATTCCTCGAACCCGGGCTCGGTGCAGCTGATGCATGGATAACCGCCGCGCGTGCAAGAACCCTCGCCGTTCCAGAGCCGGATATTGCAGTCGGCGTGCACCTGCGTACCCATGCAGCCGAGATGCTCCATCATGCAGCCCATCTCGCTCAGATTGTGCGCGCTCGCCTTGAATTCGTAGAATTCATTGCGCGTGCAGCCGTGATGGACAAGGTGATCGGCATAGAAACGCGGCCGGCCGATTCCGTCGAGATCGGCTTCCGTCAATGTGCCGCCCGCGAGTTGCAGGAAGGTCTCGATGACCCACCCCGGATGAACGGGACAACCGGAAACATTGATCACCGGCAATCCGGATCTGGCACGAAAGCGGGGCCCGAGCAGCCCGCCGGGCTCGCGCCCGTCATAGACGAGCCCGCAGGCGTCCGAAGGATTGTCGCCCGCCGCCGTGATCCCACCGAAAGCAGCGCAGGTTCCGATAGCGACGACGTTGCGCGCCAGCGGTGCAAGATCGGCGATCAGATTCTTCATCGGCCACTCGCTGCCCGACAGCATGTGAAAGCGACCGGTCCCGCGCGGGCCCCGGATCACCGAACCTTCGAGGCAGAGGATGTCGAGCGGCTCCTGACCCGACATCAGGCGCGCGAGAAGTTCGTGCAGTTCGAACCCGGTTGCCTCGCTGAGCGAGGGGTGCCACGCCAAATCAATTCCGGCGATATCGAGTACGGTAACGAGATCAGGAGATTCGGCGCCGATCAGCGAGAGCGTGCAGCCGCCGCAGCCGCCCGATTGCAACCACAAAAGGTTCAAGCGGCGAGGTTTACCGGGGGGGTTCTGCATCGGGCACCTCCTGCGCCGGCAAACGCAAGGTGAAGACTGCGCCACCTTCCGGGTGATTGGCGCCGTCGAGCTGCCCGCCCAACTCCTCCGCCAGGCCATAGCTGACATAGAGGCCAAGCCCGGTTCCCTTGCCGATCGGCTTGGTCGTAAAAAACGGCTCGAACAACCGCTTCATCGCGGTAGCCGAGATGCCGGGACCGAAGTCGCGCACGCGCACCACGACCCATTGCCCCTCGCAAGCGCCGCTGACGATCAGTTTCGGCTCCGGCTGTTCGGCCATGACGTCGATAGCGTTTTGCACGAGGTTGACCATGATCTGGTGGACCGGCCCGCGCCGGCCGACGACCTCGAGCCGATCCGGCAAATCGAGCACGACCTCCGGCTTGATCCGCGTCGTTTTCACCACCCAGCTGATCGCCGTACGAACCACGCGGCTCAAATTGAAGCTCTCGAGCGGTTCGGTCTGGGAACTGGAGAACCGCCGCAGATCCTGGACGATTTCGCTCACACGCTCCGCGCCCTCAAGGGTGCCTTCAACGAGCGGGCCGACGTCGAGCAGGATGCGATCGATCTTCAGGGAGTTGCGCAATTCAAGTAGCTGGTCCGGGCTTTCGCCCCGATCGATCGCCTGAAGATACTTGGTGAGCCGCCCGCCATAGCGCTTCAGCGCATGCATATTGCCGAACACGAAACTGATCGGGTTGTTGAGTTCGTGGGCGACGCCTGCGACGAGACGGCCGAGTGCGGCCATCTTCTCGGAGAACACAAGCTGCTTCTGCGCCTGACGCAAATCCTGGTGAGCGGCGGCGAGCTCGGTAAAGGCGCGACGCAGTTCGCCGACCGGACGGCCGATCAGCACGAGACCGACGAAGCGCCCCTTGTGATCGCATCGTGACGAGCAGCTCATCGACAGCAGCGTGGGCGTCCCAGTGCTATCGATGAACGAGATTTCGCAATCGCCGAGGCTCATGCCGCCGTGCAGCTTCAAGCGCAGCTCGTCGAACAGCGGCTCCTGGCCTGGAGCCAACAGCACCTCCAGCGGCTCGCCTGCGAGCGACTTGCCGCTTTGCCCGGTGAGTTGCTCCAGTGCCTGATTGACCTGCTCGATGCGACCGGACCGGTCACAAACGATCAGCACGTCGGTCATGGCGGCGACCACGCCGTCGATGAACTGGCGCGCCTCTTCCAGCTCGGCGTTCTTCTGCTCCAGTTCGACCTGAGATTGAACAAGCTCGGAATAGACCTCGTCCATTTTGCGGATCACGTCGATCCAGGCGTCCTCCGACTCAGGCGACAGCGCAATGGCCTCGGCCACACCGGCCCGCTCGATCAGGCCCGACGATGCGTCCTTGTCATACGGTGTCAATCTGGACAAGTTCCGATACTCCTCTGCCACTCAGGAGGCAGCCTTGGTGCGGGAGTGCGGGTCGAGCGGCTCGATCTTTTCCAGCCCGTAACGCTCAAGCTTGGCCCGAAGCCCGACGCGAGACAAGCCAAGTTCCTTGGCTGCCCGGCTCTTGTTCCATTTGTGGCGGATCAACGTTTCCTTCAATATGCGGGCCTCGAGCTGCTCGATGCGTTCTTTCAGGGGGCCATCGAGGCCAACCAGCATCGCGACGTCCTCGGCCTCGTCCTCGGGGGCCGCGCGCAGAATTCTACGGGATAACAGGTCCGCGCCGAGCGGCCCGTTCTCCGGCCCCATGACCAGCAAATGCTGGATCTCGTTCTGCAATTCCCGAACGTTGCCCGGCCAATGATAGGCCTCCATGCAGGCGATCGCCTCATCGGTGAGGCCCTCGACATGCTTGCCAAACTGCTTCTGCGCTTTCTCGAGCAGCATGCGCGCGATGATCGGGATGTCCATCGGACGGTCGCGCAGCGCGGGAACATGGATGGTGACGGCGGCGAGGCGATAATAGAGGTCTTCACGGAAACGGCCGTCTCTCACTTCCTGTTCGAGAACACGGTTGGTAGCGGCAATCACGCGAACATCGACCTTGCGTGCCGCGCCGCGGCCGACGGGACGGATCTCTCCCTCCTGCAGCACGCGCAGCAGCTTGGCCTGGAACGCCGGCGAGATCTCGCCGATCTCGTCGAGAAACACGGTGCCGCCGTCGGCGCGCTCGAACAGTCCGGTATGGTCTTCAACCGCGCCTGTGAACGCGCCACGCTTGTGGCCGAACAACTCGCTTTCGAGCAGTTCGTCCGGCATGGCGGCGCAGTTCTCGACGACGAATGGCTTGTTCCAGCGCAGGCTGTTGTAGTGAAGGGCGCGGGCGACCAGTTCCTTGCCGGTGCCCGATTCGCCAGACACCAGCACCGAGACGTCGTACGGGGCAACGCGCAGCAACCGGACGCACACCTCGTTCAACGGACTGTCGACAGCCCGCACAATCCCGTCGTCGCTGTGATAATGCTCCTTCAACTCCTGACGGCGAGACGCAACAACTTTCTCTGCCCGTGTGGCCGACATCTTCAATTCGACAGCAAGCAACTCGTTTTCGCGCTGCAAGCGGTAGAGACGAACGGCATTCTTGATGGTGAGGATCAAGGCCTCGGGTTGCCAGGGTTTCGTCACGTACTGGTAGATGCCGGCATCATTGATGCCGCTGATGATGTCGTCCGCGTCGGTATAGCCGGAGATGATCATGCGCACCACATCGGGCCAGCGCGCGCGCACGGATTTGAGGAACTCGACACCCGTCGTCTCCGGCATGCGCTGATCGCACAGCAGAACCTCGATGACTTCGTTTTCCAGGATGGCCTCGGCGTCACGGATGGTGACAGCCGTGCGGATGTCGAAGTCCTCCTCGAGGATGCGCTGCAGCGCCTCGACGCTGCGCAACTCGTCATCGACGACGAGGACCGTCGGCAATTGGGTCATGACGCTATCCTCCGCGGGAAGAGACATCGTCGATCGCGGTGACGCGCGATAGTTACCGGTGTCCGCGATTTCGCGACCTTGCGCACGAAATTCGAACGCGCCACATGGTAGCTCGGATCGAAGCCGTAGAAATTGCGGCGCATGTGTTCAAGCTCCTCGGCGCGATAGAGTGCGAGCGGCTTGTCCGCCTCGTCGGCGGCACGAAGGCGGGCTTTCCCGGCCATGCGGAGCGACCAGTCGGGCTCAGCGGCGAGCGCCTCGGCGCGTGCAGCCACCGCGCGGGTGAACGCGGAGCGCGTCGGGCCCGCGATGCTGTCATCGGCCAAACCCAGCGCGACCGCTTCGGCAGCCCCCATCGGCAACCGCGCTTCGGTTACGTTTCGGGCTGCGGCGACGCCGGCCCTTCGCGCCAACAGATACGTCCACAGTTCCGACCCGAAGAGATTGCCCATGTCCTTGTAGTGCGGATTGAGCACGACACCATTGCGCAGCCATACAAGATCGGTGGTGCGCGCGAGAAAAACCCCGCCGGCGCCGGCATTGCCGCTGAGTGCCGCGACCGTCAGATGGCTCTGGGTGCGCACGATGGCCTCGGCCAGGTCGTCAAGAGCATTGATATTGGCCCACGACTCGTCCGCCGGGCTTCGCGCCGCCTCGATCAAGTTGAGGTCCATGCCGTTGGACCAGAACTCCGTGCCGCCGAGCAGCACGATGACTTTGGTGGGACGCGTGGTTGCCATGAGGTAAGCGGCAAGCAGGCGCCTGGACGCCTCGGCGCCCATGGCTCCATTGTAGAAATCGAACTCGAGCATGCCGACGCCGCCGACCTCACGGTAGGCGATCTCGCCGAAGCCAGCCGGGGCGTCGACCGGAACAACGGGCAGCCCGGCGACCTCGCGCGCCAGCACGTGGGTTGCAGGTAGCTTGAAAGGATATTCGCCGGCAGGTTCGCGAAGGTGGCCGATCCACACCGCGCCATCGATCGTCGCACGTGCGATCGCCGGACCGGAGCGTGCCACGACGTAGCCGGGCGGCCCCTCGAAACCCGCCGCGGCTTTCGCGTTGTAGAGATGGACGGTGCGATCGAACAGCCGATCCCGGACGCCGGGGTTGCCGTCGCCGCTGCGGATCTTCGCCAGCACGCGAGCCGTCGTGTCGGAAGACCAATCGATGGCGCGATCGTCCTGACGCATGGCGGGACGCGCGCGGCCGCGCACGCCTGCCGCTGCGGAGTCGACGCGCTGGGGCGTGAAGCCGCCCTCCGCGAAGCGATCGACCGCATCGAGCACGGCTGCAACCGCCACCTCCGTCACCTCGTCGCGATAGATGCTCGACTTGGCTGCGTCCCGCATCGGGAACTCACAACAGGCCCACACCGGGCCGGCATCCATCTCCGCTTCCGCCTGCAACACCGTGACGCCCCAAGTGGGCTCTGCGTCAAGGATCGCCCAGTCGAGCGACGAAGGCCCGCGGTCGCCCCTGATGCCAGGATGTACGATGAAGCACGGGACCGAGCGCCACACGGTCTCGGCGATCGCCCGCTTCAGAAACGGCGCGATGACAAGATCGGGAGCGGCGAGCTCGACGGCCTCGCGGGTCACTGCGTCGTTGATGTCAAGCTCGACCGTAACGTCGTGCCTCCGCTCCCGTAGCTCGACGAACAACCGCTGTGCGAGGTTGTTGAAGGCATGGCTGAGGAGCAGAATGCGCATGGCGTCAACAGATCCTTGGCAGTTGTTCTCCGGCGAGCCAGTCGACAATGCGCGCGCCACCGAACGCGGTCCGCATCTGGACAAAGGCGAGATCGTCGGCGACGACCTCGCCGATCACCGCCGCCTCCCGCCCGAGAGGATGGGCGCGCATGACGGCCAGCAAGCGATCCGCGTCGGTCGGTGCGCAAATCGCGATGAGCTTGCCCTCGTTCGCTATATAAAGTGGATCGAGGCCGAGCAGCTCGCACGCTGCCTGCACGTCGGCTTTCATCGGAATTGCCGTCTCGTCGAGCCGCAGCCCGGCGCGCGATTGCCGAGCGATCTCGTTCAGCGTGGAGGCGAGCCCGCCCCGCGTCGGGTCACGCAGCACCCGGATGCCCGGCACGGCCGCCACCATGTCTGCAACGAGCCCATGCAGCGCGGCACTGTCCGACCGGATTTCGGTCTCGAAGGCCAGGTTTTCGCGCTTCGACAGGATGGCTACTCCGTGGTCGCCGATGCTGCCGTTAAGCAGAATGACGTCGCCCGGTCGCGCCCTGTCACCCGAGATATCGACGCCTTCGGGAATGACGCCAACCCCGGTCGTAGTAATGAACACCCCGTCGCCCTTGCCCCGCTCAACCACCTTGGTGTCGCCGGTGACGATCGGCACATCGGCGAGCCGCGACGCCGCCGCCATGGAAACGACGATGCGCTCGAGATCGGCAAGAGGGAAACCCTGCTCCAGGATGAACGCCGCAGACAGATAGAGTGGACGAGCGCCGGCCATGGCGACGTCGTTGATGGTGCCGTGCACGGCAAGCGAGCCGATATCTCCGCCGGGGAAAAAGATCGGTGAGACGACATGCGCGTCGGTGCTTATGACGAGACGGCCGGCAGGCGGCTGAAATGCCGCCTGGTCGTTGCCAGCCCGGAGCATCGGGTTGTCGAAGTGTCGCACGAACAACGCCTGGACCAGTTCGGCCGTGGCCCGGCCGCCGCTGCCGTGCATCATGTCGACGGATCCCGACAGCGGGATCGCGCCGCCGAGAAAGCGAGCATCGTGCGCGGTCATGCGGCGGCCTCCTTGGAAAGCGCGGCCGGCCGGGCTGGCTGACGGAAGCGGCCGTAGGTCCAGTAGGCGGCGCAGGCGCCTTCGGAGGAGACCATGCACGAGCCGATCGGATTCTCCGGCGTGCAGGCCGTGCCGAACAGTTTGCAGTCGGTGGGCTTTTTGGCGCCGCGCAGGATCGACGGGCACTCGCAGCTCTTGGCATCGCGGGCGGGCTTGGTCTGTATGCCGAACCGCAGCTCGGCGTCGAATGCAGCAAACTGCGGCCGGATACGCAGCGCGCTATAGGGTACGTGCCCAAGCCCGCGCCACTCGAAGGAGGACCGCAGCTCGAAGACCTCGGCGACGAGCGCCTGGGCCTTACGGTTGCCCTCGCGCGTGACGACCCGGGCATACTGGTTCTCGACCTCGTGGCGGCCCTCATTGAGCTGGCGGATGATCATCAGTGTCGCCTGCATCACGTCGAGCGGCTCGAACCCGGCGATCACAACCGGACGCTGATACTCCTGCGCGAAGAACTCATAGGGCTGACTGCCGATCACGGAGCTGACATGCGAGGGGCCGAGGAAGCCGTCGATCGCCACCGTGCCGATTTCGCGCACCTCCGGACTTTCGAGGATATGCGTGATCGCGGCGGGCGTCAGCACGTGATTGCAGAAGACCGAGAAGTTTTTCAGTCCGGCTGCGGCGGCCTGCTTCAGCACGACCGCCGTCGGCGGCGTGGTCGTCTCAAAGCCGATGGCGAACAGAACCACTTCGCGATCTGGATTTTCGGCCGCGATGCGAAGCGCGTCCTGCGTCGAATAGATCATGCGGACGTCGGCACCTTCGGCCTTGGCCTTGAGCAGGCTGCGCCGCCCGGTGGCCGGCACGCGCATCATGTCGCCATAGGTGCACAGCGTCACCCTGGGATCGCCGGCGAGTTCGAGTCCGTTGTCGACACGGCCGATCGGCAGCACGCAGACCGGACAGCCCGGACCATGCACGAAGCGCAGGTTGGCCGGCATCAGATCCTGCACACCATAACGAAAAATGGCGTGGGTATGCCCGCCGCAGAATTCCATGACATTATATGTGCGTGACGCGTCGGCCTCGCGGGCGATGGCCGCGGCCAACCCCTGCGCGAGATCCCCGGCGCGGAACTCGTCGACATATTTCATGGCGCGTTCCCTCCGGCGAGTTCCGTCTCGGGATTCTCACCCGCTTCGCGCATCAGGGCAAGCGTGCGATCGGCCTCTTCCGGCGACAGCCTGTGCAAGGCGAAGCCGACGTGGACCAGCACGAAGTCGCCGACCGAGACCTCGTCGAGCAGCGCGATGGAGATTTCTTTTTTAATCGGACCGAGAGCAACGACGGCGATCTCGCGGCTCTTGTCGATCGATACGATCTCGGCGGGCAATGCGAGGCACATGCGTCAAACTCCCTAAAGCGTCGCTGCCGTGACCTCGCCGCCGGGAAAGGCCAGCGTACGCGCCGCCTGCAGCCATGCGATCCACGCCGCCATGCCTGCCCCGGTTTTTGCCGAGACCTCGATGACCTTGATCCGCGGATTGACCTTGCGGGCGTTGGCCACGCACGCCTTGGCGTCGAAATCGACATGCGTCAGCAGATCGACCTTCGACAGCAACATCAGATCGGCGGATGCGAACATATCGGGATACTTCAGCGGCTTGTCTTCGCCCTCCGTCACGGACAGCACGACGACGCGGTGCGCCTCGCCGAGATCGAAGGCCGCCGGGCAGACCAGATTGCCGACGTTTTCGATGAACAGCACCGCGCTTTTAGCAGGTCGCAGGGTCTCGACCCCGTGGCCAATCATGTGAGCGTCGAGATGACAGCCTTTGCCGGTGTTGATCTGAAGCGCCGGAACGCCCGTTGCCCGGATCCGCTCGGCGTCATTGCAGGTCTGCTGGTCGCCCTCGATCACTGCGACGGGCGCTTGAACCTTGAGCAGCTCGATCGTCGCGACAAGCAGCGTGGTCTTGCCCGAGCCCGGACTGGAAACGACATTCAGGGCCAGGATGCGGTCGGCGTCGAAGCGAGCCCTGTTGGCGGCGGCATAGGCATCGTTCTTCGCCAGGATGTCCTGTTCGATTTGCACCATGCGAGTCTGGCTGAGACCGGGAGCATGGGCGCGAGCGGGGCCGGCGCCGAAATCAATCACCGAGGCTCCGTGGCCGTGGTGGTGATGCTCATGCTCGTGGTGCTCGTGCTCGTGACCGCCGTCATGGCTGTGCCCGTGATGATGCTCATGGTGATGGTCATGATCATGATCATGATGATGTCCATCATGATGGTGCTCATGGCTATGCACGGTACCATCGGCGTGGGTGTGCTCGTGGGATCTGCCCCTTGCAGCGCCTTCAATCGTGGTCTCGCCCGTCGCGCATCCGCAAACTGTACACATCAGTCGACCTCCAGCTCTTTGATCCTCAGTTCGTCCCCCGAGGTCATCTGCAATTGATGGCCTCCGCATTCGGGGCAGCTGTCGAAACGCCGTGCAATCGCCACACTCCTCGAGCACGGCAAACACCACGCCTGCGTAGGCGTGGTCTCGATCTCGAGCCGCGCGCCGTCCGCCAGCGTTCCCTTGACCACGACGTCGAACGAGAAGCGCAGCGATTGCTCCTCGACGCTGGCCAGCGGACCGATTTCCAGCCAGACGGTCCTAACACGCGTGTAATCGTGCTGGCGGGCCTGCTCTTGCAGTGTGGTCAGAATGCTTTCGGCCAGCGCCATCTCGTGCATCAGTGCACCGCAAGACTGTATTCGACGCAAGGGTCGAATGCCGTAATCATCAAATCCGCCAGGCCGCGCGCGTCACTCCGCCCGCTGCCGGCGATCAGCGCGAGTGCCCGCGCCGCTGCGCCCTCGGGGTGGAAGTTCCATTCGGTCGGGGCCACGATAAGATAGCGCTCGACGAGCCCGTGCTGGATCTCGACTCCGTGGATGAGCCGGCCGCGCGCCGCTTCGCTGCGCGCGATACCGACGCCATCCCCGCATGCGTCGACCGCTTCGCCGCCTTCACTGCCGGTGTTCGCCGCCTCGATAAGGACGGTCATCCGGTCGGGCAGGCCTGCGAACTCAACAAGGCGCGCGGCGAGACGCGCGCCGATGCCATGCCCGCGCCCGTCGCCAAGCACCTGGATCAGCGGATGCCAAGCCTGCCGCGACAGTGCCGTCGTTTCCCGCGGGCGCCCCTCCCAGGTCGGCAACGCGATGAACTGTTCGGCGTCTTCGCCAAACAGCATGCCGGCAAGGTCCGCGTCGTCAATATCCGGCACGGCATCAATGGAAACGGAGCCGATCTGCAAGGCGCCGGAGCGGAGGGTCCGCTGCAACAGAAGCTGGGCGGGCAACTTGCCCGCGTGGGCCCAGTCTCCGAGATCCGCCAGCGTGCTCCGCGTGAGCCAGGTCTCCGCCGGCTCGCCGAACACGGCCGCCTCCAGGAGATCGCTCAGATCAGCGACTGCGGCTTCGACCGCTGCGATATCACACGTGATCACGCCGCCGGGCTCGAACACGGTTCCGCCGCCGGCCATCGCCAAGCGGAACCGCTGGTCGAGCCCCATCACTTGGCGCAGCGTTGCCGGATCGGTCGCGGTCGCCATACAGCGTGGCCAATCCATCACCACCCGCAACAGATGTTCGCGGGCGGTTTCCGCCAGCATGAGAATATCGCGTATTCGCCTGGTTTCGGCGAATGTCGCGATGCCGAGCGCGCGCTCGCACGCCATCGCCGCCGTGGTGCCCTGCGCCATGCCGCAAACGCTGAACACCAGCGGCACGAGGCACGCCACCTCGGCTGGCCGGCGGCCGCGGAACATCCGGGTCACCCCATGCGGGCGGCGCGAGGCGATTCGGGCCGAGGCGGATGACCCGAAGCGGCACGTGAGATCGATATCCAGGCGCCCCGCAATCGTCATGGCTCGACAATCTCGGATTCAGAATTACGGCCGAAGAATAGACCGCGCCGCGACAGCTTCCCAGCCTCCATCGCCCCGCCCTCGGGACGGCGCACAGCGACGGTGTCCGCGACGTCCGGTGAGCTGGCGCCCGCCTCCTGAGGCGCATCCGGCGCCAGACGCGCATCGAACAACACCGCAATTGCCGATTCGGCTGTGATCAGCGCCGCGCCGTGGCTTTCGAATTCCAGCACCGGCGAAAATAGCGAGCACATCTGATAGCGCCCCAGATCGCCCTCCTGGCCGACGATGAATTCGAAGCGACCGGCGGGAAAAGTGTGGAAGACCGCGCTGCCGAGCCGCAGGGCGCTGCAATCTCGCGTCTGCTCGGGCGTGCGCGGCAGCAGCATCAAATTGATGAACCAGGGAGTTACGAGCGCAGACAGCCAGCCTGCCTCCACTTCCCGCGTCCCGACCGCCTTGATCCCAAGTGCTGCGTTGAGGATTGGCACGTCGTGCATCCGCTCGCGATGCACCCGTTCGAAGGCTGCCTCGAGCCTGACGGCGATCGCGTGCGGTTCTGTGTCCGTCAGCGTGGGGGCAAGCTTAAGGTCGGGCATGAGGTTAGCCATGTGTTTCATCGTCGAGCACGAGAAAGCCGTCCTTGGCGCCGTCGCAGTTGGGACATGTCCAGTGCTCCGGCAGCTTGGCGAACGGAGTGCCGGTCGGGATCTGCCAGTACGTGTCGCCCTCGGCCGGATCGTAGACGTACCAGCATATCTTGCATTCCAGCCGCGTGCCGTCATCGATCTTCGCGTTGTCGCCGCCGAACGAGCCTGCAAAAAAATGATCGCTCACAGGTAGACGTCCAGAATTTCACCCAGCCGTTGCGCGCTATCCTCGAGATCCTCCGGCGCCGCGCAGGCCACGCTCGGGATCTCGGTGATCTCGATCGTGTTGAGGATGACCGCCTCGCGGGAATTGAAGTAGCGCACGTACCAGCCATTGCGCGTTCCCGTCGATGAGATGCGGCAATTGCCATAGCCGCGCGACAGGATCGTCACCGGGCCCGGTCCGAGCCGCGCGTCGAGGTAGCTGACGTCCTCGTCGCTGAGCGGCAGCAGGCTCAGGTTGATCACGTGAACTGCGGCACCCGGCCGCCAGGCCGCCAGTCTGTCGGCCATTTCCGTGACCAGGGCCGGAGCGTTGTAGACCATGGCGGGGAGCGACCCGTCGTGAGGAGTCAAGACAGCCGCCGCGGCATCCTGAGCTGCGAGGAGCACGCAACGCGGAAAGCTGCCGACCTCGATCGTGTCGCTTTGCAGACGGCCCATCGCGTCGAGTTCGTAAACGCGCCACACTCCGGCCAGAACCAACTCCTGCGCCTGAATGCTGCTGCCTGCGACGATGCTGACCTCGCCGTCCCCAAGGACCTGATCCACGAAGGATCGGTTCTGCTGGTCGAGACCGCCGAGATCGAAGCTCGCGCTTGTCCCTGCGGCGAGCGCATAGCGGACTTTGGCCAGAACAGCAAGCGCCGCTTCGATGTCCTCGACCTCGTCGGGCTCCGGCACCGCGGGCATGGCGTAGGTGCGCATGCCCTTCGGCATTTCCATGTAGGCGAGTTCGGCTCCGTCCTCGTCGGTCGGTTGGGTTCCGGGTCCGACGATACCGATGTTAGCCCCGCTCATGCGACCTCTCCTGAATGATCGTGGTTATCCGATCCGTTTGCCTTGAGGTGCGCGGCGATACTATCGGGCAGATTAAAGGGCGGCGGTTCACTGGGGCTGCGCGCCAGAATGGCCTCGATCTCGGTAAAATATTCCTGCCAGTCAAGCAGGTGTGTGATCGCACCGAGATAGCCCCGACCGCGAAGAAACACGAAGGCCGGAAAACTCTTGAAGCGAAAGCGCCGCTGCAGCGTGCGCTCGGAGGTCTTCTCGACCAGAGCCGGCGCCAGGCGGCTGCCGAACGGCTTCATCAACTCGGCAACGATGACAGCGGCATCGTTGCTCTCCACCAGACGGTCGGCATCGCCGGGAAAAAACAACAGGGAATGCTCATGGGCATCGAGAAAGGCGTCCACGTTCGCCTCGCCGACCAGGCCGAAGCCGTGCCTTTCGACCAGCGCGTCAATGAGGGGCGTCGACATCGGCACGATCCTTTCAAGATGGCGGCAGTTGGATTTTGAGATGAGGCGGAAGTTCCGGCTCGCGGCCGGCAAGATCGGGAAATAGCTGGTCGATGCCTTCGGCGCTTCCACTGAGAGCCAGCCTGAGCGCTGCGAGCGCACTGCCGATAAGCGACGCCTGTTCGGACGACACGACCTCCCGTGCGGCATCGAGGAAAACAAGTACCCACGTTCCTTCCGGCTGATCGCCGACCAGACGCATATCGATCTCGCGGCGCTCGCCGGCGGCCTCGCAGACGGCGTATCCGGATCCCGGCCTGATCACCTGCATGGGCACGCCGATGCACATCACTGGGCTCCGGGCGTTCGTGTCGGCTGTTGATCGGCTGTCGCACCATGGGCCTGTTCCGCCATGACCAGCACGCGCGGATCGCCGAAGCGACAGGCGTCCTCGGCGGAAGGCCGCTGCGCCTCGTAACGCGACATCACCATGTGTTCGCAGGCGAGCGTCTCCGCTTCCGGCAGCGGCACGTCGCGCAGACGGCCGCTGATCCCGAAGCGGGCGAGGAAATCGATCGCGTGCTGGATCGCCGGCGCGATACGCGCCTTCATCTCGTCGCGCAGCGAGCCTCCGAAGTCGTCGAGTTCCACCGGCTGCACGCCAATCAGGTACAGGTGCTGCGTCGCGCCGCCCAGAAGCTCGGCCGTGGCCAACACTTCCTGAAATCCCGTCTGGTGCAGGCTGATCTTTTTCGCGCCGAGGAACTTGGGCACCTCAGCGCCCTCGACCAGCTTGATGGTGCCCGGCTGGAGGCCGTAATCGACCGCATCGAACACGATCAGGATGTCCGCCTCGCGCACGTGCTGCACGAGATAGAGGCCCTGGGTGCCGCCATCCATCAAGCGGACATTCTCGGGCCACTCATAAAGGCGGTGCATGGCCTCGATGGCGCGCACGCCGAAGCCTTCGTCGGCCCACAACAGATTTCCGATCCCGATGATCAGGACCTTAGGCGTTCCCATCGCACGCCTCCTCGTTCTTGAATGCCGAGCGTTGCGTAGAAGAAGTGGGTAGCAAGGGTCGGGCCATTGGATCGAATGGCAACAAAACCAACGGGTTAGGCTCTGTACGGCGATGCGGCTGCTAGGATTGATGCAAGCGGAATTGCCACACCCCACAAAGATCTGGAAAGTTTCCTTCCAATATTAGACTGCGCCATGTGGCAATTGCTGCCGGAGGTATTTGCCGCAAGCGTAGATGATCAGATCATTTCCAGCACACCCGCTGTCCTGGCACCTCCGCTGACACCCTGCCGACATATCTTACCGTTGCCAACTGCACAGCAATCGGGGCGCGTCAGACGCGCCCCGTGCCGTTGTTCTTCATGACAGGAAACTGCGCGCACCGCCCCTCGGTGACACCCGCTCAGTGGCGATCGTCAGGCGGCCGCGTATCCTTGAAGGTGCGCCAACCGGAGATCATCGTGCTGACGATACTCTGGCGTGACATTACGTCTTCGCGAAGCGCCGCATAGACATGAACCAGCACGAAGCAGACGATGGCCCACATCCCGACGTGATGCCATGTGTGGACGTTCTGGCTGTTGCCGAAGGCGCCGATGATCCAGCCGGAGAACCAGCGGTACTGCCACGAGCCCATACCTTCGCCCTCGCCATAGAGGGCCAGGCCCGTCGCCATCATGAAGACGATGCCCCACACGAACACGAAGTGCATCACGAGGGTGGCCAGCGGATTATGGCCTTCGTACTTCTTGGGTTCCTTGGCGATGAAAGAATACCACTTGATCTCGTGAAGGACTTCTCCCCACCAGTGGGCGTTGAACAGCGGCGGCAAGAAGATCTGGCGTGCATGCGGATTTCCGGCAAATGCCCAGTACAGTCGGATCAGGAAGCCGGCGATCAGCACGTAGCCAGCCGCAAAATGCGCGAACCTGATATAGCCCATCAGGAAATGATCGCTCGCCTCACCCGATAGCGAGGGCAAAGGCGAGCCGATGAAATATCCCGACACCGCCAGCACAACGATGGCGAGAGCATTGACCCAGTGCCAGAGCCGAACCGGCCCCTCATAGACGTAGATCGCCTGCTGTACAGTTGCGCCGGAATCTATCGACATGACGCTCTCCTCACAATGTCGCGACGAGATAAGCGCCAGATGCCACGATACCCGCTCCGAGCAGGCGCGATGCATGCGGCACGACGGCAATGGTCCTGCCGAGCACGATTCCCGCGACGTGCAAGACTGCGGTCGTGATCGCGAAGCCAACCATATAGCCGACCACCGCTCCCGTCGCCTCGACACCGTGCGCATAGCCGTGGAAGACGGCGAACAGCGCGATGAGCGCAGCGCCGGCGCCGACCGGCAGACCTACGCCGGCTGCAATCAGCGTCCCGAGCACGACGACCGACATTGCGATTGCGGTTTCTGCCGCGGGCAACGCAACCCCGGCCTGAGCAAGCCCAGCCCCCGCCAACATCGCAGCAACGAAGACTGCGGGGACGATCCAGACCCGCCGCCCGGCAGCAAGGGATGACCAGATGCCGACCGCGATCATGGCGAGCATATGGTCGAGCCCGCCGAGCGGATGAACAAGTCCGGCCACGACGCCATGCACGTGCGGCTCCGCTCCGGTATGCGCAAAAGCGGGCGTCGCGAGTGCCGCCAGGACGGCGGCCGATCCGAAACGAATGAACATTTTCATTGTTTTGTCCTCCCTCAACGCACCGTGACTTTAGCCAGTTCGCGTCCGTCCTCGCTCATGACGTGCGTGGAGCAGGCAAGACACGGATCGAAGCTGTGAATCGTCCGCAGGATCTCGACCGGTTCCTCGGCCCGTTCGACCTTGGTATTCATCAGCGATGCCTCGAAGGCACCGATATTGCCTTCGTTGTCGCGCGGGCTGCCGTTCCAGGTCGTCGGCACGACGCATTGATAGTTGTCGATCTTGGTGTCCTTGATCTTGATCCAATGCGCGAGCGCGCCGCGAGGGGCCTCGGTGAAGCCGACACCCTTGACCTCGGCTGGCCACGTCTTGGGATCCCAGCTCTCGACGTTCGCGGTCGAGCTGTCGCCGGCCTTGATGGTGGCGATCAGCTTGTCCATGAAATGACGCTGTTTCGTGCAACACCATTGCGCCTCGAGCGCGCGTGCGGCGGTGCGGCCGAGGGTCGAGAACAAGGCGCTCACGGGTATGTCGAGCGTCTTCAGTACGAAATTGATCTGCTCGGTGATCTCCTTGTCGCCCCTGGCGTAGCCGACGACATAGCGGGCAAGCGGACCGACCTCCATGGCATGTCCCTTCCAGCGTGGCGCCTTGATCCAGGAGTATTTTCCACCCTCGTCGATTTCCTGGATATTGGTCTTGGTGCCCTTGGCATTGGGCCCAAGCACATAGTTCGGCACGGTGACGCCATCCCAGGGGTGCAAGCCTTTCTTCTCGTCCGGATATTTGTACCAGGAGTGCGGAACGAACTCCTGGATCTGCGAAGGATCGCGCAGATCGACATCGTGGACTTCCTTGAGGTTGCCGTTGATGATCGCGCCCGACGGCATCAGCAGGTTAGAGGGCGAATAATCGTTGGCGTATTCGGGAATATCGCCATAGGCGAGTACGCTCTTGCCTGACAGGCCGCCGCCATAGAGCCAGCCCTTGTAGAAGCTGGCGATGGCCAGGATGTCGGGGATATATACATTCTGGATGAACGTGGTCGTCTGATCGATGATCGAGGAGACGAAGTTGAGACGCTCCATGTTGACGGCGCCGACCGCACCCTCGCCATCGACGTTGATGGCACAGGGGACACCGCCCACCAGCCAGTTCGGATGCGGATCCTTGCCGCCGAAAATGACGCGCGTCTTCATGATCTGCGACTGGAAGTCGAGCGCCTCGAGGTAATGCGTCACGGCCATCAGGCTGGCTTCGGGGGGCAACAGATAGGCCGGATTGTCCCAGTAGCCATTCTTGAACGGTCCGAGCTGGCCGCTCTCGACGAACTTCTTCAGGCGGTTCTGCACGTCGCGGAAATAACCGGGCGAAGACTTCGGATGGTTCGGCCCGGTCGCCATCTGCAACTCGCTGGTCGCTTTCGGATCCGCCTTCAGCGCATGCACCGGATTGACCCAATCGAGCGCATGCAGATGGTAGAAATGCACGAGATGGTCGTGAATCTGCAGCGATAGCTGCATGATGTTGCGAATCGAGTTCGCGTTCTCGGGGATCTTGATCTTCAGCGCATCCTCGACCGCGCGCACCGAAGTCAGCGCGTGGGTACCCGTGCAGACGCCGCAGATCCGCTGGGTGAAAGCCCAGGCGTCCCTGGGATCGCGCCCTTTGAGGATGACCTCGAGGCCGCGCCACATCGTGCCCGTGGAAACCGCGTTGGTAATCATATTGTTGGCGTCGACGTTGACCTCGCAACGCATGTGCCCTTCGATACGGGTCAGCGGATCCACGACAACGCGCTTACCGCTGGTGTCGAGGGTAAAGCCATTCGGCGTCTGAACGTTCATTTCGAATTTCCTCCCGTGCTCGTCGGCGCCTTGTCGCGGGCGCGCTTGATTGCACTGACGGCGGCGTGCGCGGCCGCGGCCACGCCGACCGCGGCAACTGCGGTGCCACCGACCTTGTCAGCATTCGCCTCGATGCCAAACTGGTGGATGTCAGAGAGCCGATTGTAGAACGAGCCGTTATCCCAGAAGCCGTCCTCGGAGCAGCCGATGCAGCCGTGACCCGACTGGATCGGGAACGACAGGCCGCCCATCCAGCGGGTGGTTGAGCAAGCGTTGTAGGTCGTGGGTCCCTTGCATCCCATCTTATAAAGACAGTAGCCCTTGCGCGCGCCGTCGTCGTCCCAATGCTCGACGAATTGCCCGGCATCGAAATGCGCGCGGCGATAGCACTTGTCGTGGATGCGCTGCGAATAGAACATCTTCGGCCGCCCCTGGCGGTCGAGTTCAGGAATCTTGTCGAACGTCAACATGTAGGTGACAACGGCGGTCATCACCTCTGGAATGGGCGGGCAGCCCGGTACCTTGATGATCGGCTTGTCGCGGATCACCTTGTGGACCGGGACAGCCTGTGTCGGATTGGGCCGTGCGGCCTGTACGCAGCCCCACGAGGCGCAACTGCCCCACGAAATGATGGCTTTGCAGTCCTTCGCGGCGTATTTCAGCTGTTCGAGGAACGGCTTTCCGCCGATGATGCAGTACATCCCGTCTTCGTTGAGCGGCGGGTTGCCCTCAACGGCGAGAATGTAGTTACCCTTGTACTTCGTCACCACTTCTTCGACGATCGCTTCGGCCTGGTGCCCGGCGGCCGCCATGATGGTGTCGTCGTAGTCCAGCGAGAGCATCGACAAAATGACGTCCGATGCCAGCGGATGAGAGGAGCGAATGAAGGCCTCCGAACAGCAGGTGCATTCGAGGCCGTGCAGCCACAAGACCGGCAAACGCGGCTTCGTCTCAAGCGCCTGCGCCATGGTCGGCGCAAATTCCGGTCCGAGCCCGAGCGATGCCGCCGTCAACGAGCAGAATTTGAGAAAACTGCGGCGCGAGATACCTTGGCGCCTCAGCACGTCGTAGAATGTTTCGGTCATCGCCGGCGTCCCTCCATCTTGCGTTGGCCGCTTGTTGACGCGGCGCTCGCTGGCGGCAGGATTGCAAACACCGGGCCAACTAGAATGTAATCAATGTTTCAGATGGTTAGAAACAAATGGCTGCGCTGGATCGGATGCGGGCTTAGCAAGTCCGTCATCAAGTGGTAAGCGCGTTACCAGGTAGCTTGCGCCTCGATCGACTTGGTGTCATCGGCGGTAAGGACGCGATCGAGATCGGCGACGAGGCGGGAGGACAGACGACCGTCGCTCTCGACGTCGCTGGCCCGCCCGTCGCCGGCGGCATGGGATTCCGAAAACGCTCAGAATTGTCCCGCCACCGTCAAGCGAATTGCCAGAGGCTCAACCGGATGCAGCACGCGATCCATTACACCGTTCTGGCAAACGGCAGCCGGCGCGGTCGGCGAACCCGCTGCCGGAAAGCACATGGCGAACAGAGAATCCGATTTCAGCAGTGAGCCGTAAGCATAGGCGATCTGGTCGGAGCGGCTGTTCAATAGATTGAAAGCATCGAACTGAACGCGCCAGCCGTTCTCGAAGCGATAACCGAGTCGCCCATTGAGAAGGCCGGTGGCGGGCGAGACGAAAGCGTTGTCTTCCGTGAGCGGACGTGGCCCGAAATAGCGGTAGCGAAACGCCGAAAACCAGCCGGTTTTTTCACCGAGCGCAATTCCGGCCGACGCAATCAGGTTCGGGGCACCAGGAATGTAGTTGCCGGGCGCGTTGCCGATCTGCGCGGCGGGAAATCCAGCGAGCGAAGCATAAAGCGCCGCCTGAACCGGGTCGTCGCCGCAGAAACGCGCATGCGTCATTGCGATATCGCCCTCGAGACTGAGCCAAGACAGCGGACGATAATCGTTGGTCCATTCGATGCCGTAGCGCCGGCTCGGCCGGCTGGCCACGGTGTCGCCGGCATCGCCGGCGAACAGAATTTCGGATGCGGAATCGAGCAGGAACAAACTGACCGAACTCTCAAGCTTCGGGATGATCTTGGTCCGCAATCCGACCTCTGCTCCCCTCGTCTTGACCAGAAACGGCGATGCCTGCCGTGGCGAACCGTCGATGGGCAATTCCGTAATCGTCACACCGCGTGCATCGTTGCTGTGAAAGCCTTCGCCGGCGTTGATGAAGAATTCGGTCTTCGCAAACGGCCCAAGTACAACCCCGAACTTCGGACTTCCGATGAAGGCGTCGGCATTGCCGGAATTGGCCGGCGTGAAAAAGGAATTCACCGACGTTTCGTAGAAATCGCCGCGCCAGCCGGTGATGGTTCGCAGCCAATTGGTCCAGTGCAGCGTGTTCTGCGCGAAGACGCCGACGCTGCCCTCTTGCACCGCATCGCTGCGGATCGGTGAGAGGAACTGCCGCCGCACAGCGTTATTCAGGTCCAGCCTGATATCATCATAGCGGCTTTGCACACCGATTTCAGTCTCCATCGGAAGGCCAGCGAACTGGCTCTTGAAAGTGTGCGAGGCATTGATGCCACTGAGAATTCGGTCGTCGTGCTGATGAAACTGATCGCTATTGACGGGATCGCTGAGAAAGTAGGTGAAATTGTTCCAGAGATTGAGCGAACTCTTGATGATGTAGAAATTGGTCTTCGAGGAGCCGCCCTCCCCGGTCTGCGCCCAACGCCCGGATAGCGAGAAGCGGTTGGAATTGCCGCCGTCGCTGGGATCGAACGCGCCATACAGGCCGATCTCGCCGGAAGTGATCGCCCGCGCTGGAATCTGGTCGGTCGAGTTCCATTTGTTCGCATAGGCCATCCCGGTCAGCGAAAAGCCGTCCTCCGCCGTGCCCTGACTGTACCGCACGACGCCGTTGAGCTTGCGCAAGCTGTCGGGATTGTCCCACGGGCCGTTGTAGGTGTTGGCCTCGCCCGCGACCAGCAACGTGCCTTCACCGAGCTTGCTGGCGGTAATGCCGAGAATTCTGCGATAGCCGAAGCTCCCGGCGGTAATCGACGCCATCGTCTTGTTGACGCTGTCGAGCAATCCGACATGAACCGATCCCACGGAGGAGAAGTCGCCCTCATCGGCGAAATAAGGGCCCTTGCGGATGTTGACCGATGCGATCAATTCGGGGATCAGGAAATTCAGGTCGGCGTATCCCTGACCATGCGCATGGGTGCGCATGTTGACCGGCATGTCGTCGACCGAGATCGCGAGATCAGTGCCATGGTCCAGATTGAAGCCGCGCAGGAAATACTGGTTGGCCTTGCCGTCGCCGCTGTGCTGCGTGATGATCAGGCCGGGCACGACTTCAAGCGCTTCGGCAGGCCGCGAAAATGGCCGCGCATTGACGTCTTCGCCACTGACATTCTTCTCGCTCGAAGACGTGACCGGCGGCGCCGCCGTCCCCGAGGCATTCGCAATGGGGACTGCGTTGGCGGCGGGAGCCGGGTTTTGGATCGGGCTGCGCTTCGATCGTCCGCCTGTGCTGGCGGCGTTCCCTGGCTTGAGACTGGCGTCCTGACGCCAGTGAGGCGCCTCCACCTCAATCGCAGGAAGCGTCGTGGGCTTGGCGTCCTGTGCGGATGCGCCGGATGTGGCCGCAAGCAGGCAGGCTAACAGAGTCCGCCCCCCGACAACCGAAATAAGCTCAAGCGAGTATGTGCGCACAGCCCGTCCCCAAGCGTGGCTTCCTGTGAGCATGACGAGTATGATGTTGTCAAATACTCGTCATACTCAAGCAGCCGGCAGGAGATGGAATTGCAGCGCATCACGATCACCCTCGACGACGACCTGATGGACGACCTTGATCGCATGATCGCCGAACATGGCTATCAGAACCGCTCCGAGGCGATCCGCGATTTTACCCGCGCCGGCATGCAGCAGGCTGCGCAAAAGATGGGAAAGGCGGGGGAGTGCGTCGCCGCGCTGGTTTACATCTACGACCACGCCGCGCGGGATCTGTCGCGCCGCCTGGTGGAGAATTACCACGGACACCATGATCTCTCGATGGCGACGCTTCACGTTCATCTCGACGACGACAACTGCATGGAAGTAACGGCCCTAAAGGGTGCCGGCGCCGAGGTCCAGCACTTCGCCGACCACATCATCGCCGAACGCGGCGTGCGCTATGGCCGCCTGGTGATGATACCGACCGAAGTCGGCAAGAAGACAGGCTCAACTCGCAAAGGAAGTGGTCATCGGCACTGACGCCTGATCGATTGCAGAGGCGAACCGCTATGGCTGCCGCTTGCGTTAAGGATGACGACGATCAATCCTCGCCGGCGATATGCTTCTTGCGGATTCGCCGCACTGTCCACCAGATCGCAAAGGCGGCGATCGGCACGAAGGATGCGGTCACGATGCTCGGCTCGGTCATCATCCGGCCGCTGTCGTGGGCGGCCTTCACCAGGTAACCGAACAGCCCAACGACATAATAGGTGATGGCCGCGACCGAGAGGCCTTCTACCGTGGTCTGCAGCCGCAGCTGCAGCCGGGTCCGCGCGTTCATCGATTTCAGCAGTTCCTGGTTCTGCTGCTCCAGTTCGACGTCGACGCGGGTGCGCAGCAGGTTGGCGGCGCGCGCCAACTTCAGCGAAAGACTCGATTGCCTGTTCTCGATGGTGACGCAGGTGCGCAATGCCGGTTTCATTCGCCGCGCCAGGAACGAGGTCCAGGTTGGCAACCCACCAACCTTGCGCTCGCCGATGGTCTGCAATCTTTGCTCAACGATCTCCTCATAGGCGCGGCTGGCACCGAAGCGGAATACGCTCGCGGCTGCGCCCGCCTCGACCTCCGCGGCGAGCGCTGTCAACTCGTCGAGCAGTTTGTGATTGCTGGCAAGATCATTGGTGCGGCGCATTTCTTCGGTGACCTCGACGAGCCACCGCTCGGAGGCCGCGATCGACGGCGCGAGGCGTTGCGCTTCGGGCAGGCCGAGCAGCGCCAGCATGCGATAGGTCTCGACCTCGATGACGCGCTGCACCAGCGCACCGGCCCGCTCCGCATCCATGCCGCGGTCGATCACCAGAATTCGTACGAAGCCGGACGGTCCCGGCTGGAAATCGGTTGCGTAGACCGCGCGACCATCGGAATTTTCCGCCACCGCAAGGCTGGCGCGATCGAACAGCCGTTCCGGGGCGGTGCGCGGAGCATCTTCCGCCAGCAGTTGCAGGTCGATCGCTACCAGCAGCGGGCCGGGCTGCGGGAGCAGCCGCATCGGCGTGGCAAGCGACGCCGCATCCGGATGGAACGGTATGCCGCCGTCGTCGGCCGGCATTTCCCAGGTGTAGGTGGTGAATTCCGAATGCTGCTCCCAGCGCAGGATGGTGGTACCGAACGGCGCGCGGTGATGCTTCTCTGCTGCTGCCGGCGGTGTGAGCCCGCGCGACGTGCACAACTCCACCAGATTGGCGCGATCGGCCTGCGCCCGCGCGCCTGAAGTGTCGAAGCCGAAATGCAGAATACGGGATGGCAGCGCCAGAGGCGTGAACGGCCTGGCGTGGAGTTCGCCGAGGATCGCGGCGCGCAATGGATGCGGCTTGAGCCACGCCGCCTCGCCGTCCCCTATCAGAACAACCGCGTCCATCGTTGTGTCCAAGCTGCCGGAAGCCTCAACAGGTTTCACGCATTCGCCAGTTCTGTGGTTCAGAAGTTCTCTTTCATTACTGCTGCGAGTTCGTCAAGAGAACTTCTGAACCAAAACCACGCGGGGATTGTAGGTTTCTAGTTGGACTGCCACCCGCTCAGTAATCGGCGAACGACATCGCTTTCAGCTAAGGGCATCCTTGGGTTTCTCGCGGCGACCACGCATGTATCTATGCGCATTTTGTGCGCACCGAAACAAACCGCAAACCCGATGTTAAGTCATTGATAATATGGCGCGCTCGAAGAGATTCGAACTCCCGCCTCCCAAGATTCACAGGCTGGGTTCATACGTCCGGTTCGGGACCCACATTTGACATTGTCCGGCGCTCAAGCGCTGCCGGCTCTGCCCTCAAGATCGGTCATTCCATAACCGTTCATTACGCGAATTCGTATCGCCGCCCTCATTTTTCGTGATTTTCAGCGAAGATGAGTTCTGCTCCGACCAAATTGGGAAAAGCCGAGACCCTTCAGCCGCGTTGGGGCTGGAGCGGCGTGTCGAAGCTGACACGACGTAATCAAGAATTGCATGTTGAGCGCGGGATCTGCGCCGGCGATCCGCTGGATTCGCTATCGTGAATACTCCACCGCCTAAAGGCGGTGGCTTCGAGTTACGGCTGAAAGCCGGATTGGTCGGCCCTATGGGCCGACTGGTGCAAATTCTGAGACATTTATGCTCGGGGGCCTTCTCGCAAAAACCCCAAGGTGAGGAAGCCCAGAGTTTTGATTTGAATGCTAAAGCAGTCTCGACGACACTCGTTTGCGACTCGATCCCATGCCGCCTAAAGGCGTGGGGTTTACGGATCCCCTATCGGGGACTCTAAAAACCTGCAAGAGGCAAAACCAACGACCGGAGCCGGGGCGATGATAGCACAGAGCGTGGCCGATAACTGCGCGACGGGAGCCGC
Source organism: uncultured Alphaproteobacteria bacterium (assembly GCA_963753875.1). Taxonomy (GTDB): domain Bacteria; phylum Pseudomonadota; class Alphaproteobacteria; order Rhizobiales; family Xanthobacteraceae; genus Bradyrhizobium. Next base: position 105,755 of record CAVWDY010000015.1, read on the forward strand.
CACCAACATGCAGGCAAACAGAATGCGAGCCAGTGATCTATGCATTGGTATTTCCTCCGAGGAGGCCTGAACTCATTTTCTTGAGTTTCGAATTATCGATATTCCTAAATGTCGCGAGGCCTTCAGTTTGTAGCAGCGGAAGCGTTATTCCGCCGCCGTTGCGGTCATTTCAGCGGCTGAGGCAACCGACGGAGAAAGATACGCTCCTTGCTTTAGGAGCTCGCGCTGAATCAGCCGAACATCGAGTTTGCGGGGTGAAATTCCGGCGGCAGCGGCGAGCGCCCCTGCAACGCCGGCGGCTTGCCCCGTCATCCAGCATTGCGGAATTTCGCGAAGGAAAGTGTGTGAACTGGCATCGCAGGCCAAATGACGCCCGGCCCCAATCGCGTCCTCAAGCCCGATCGGCAACAGGGAACCATAGGGGACGGAAATGTTCTTCCATTTCGGGGCCAGCGAAGTCGAGACGCCGATTTCATCGTCCCAGATTTTCGCCTCATCCCACTGTCCCCGCGTCACCATTCGCTCGGCCGCGAAACGGCGGCTGTGACGAACGCCGATCTGCGGAGCCCCAAGCAGCAGATAGGCCTTTTCGAACCCCGGCGCTTCCGCCCGATAGATTTCGAGATGACCGACCGTCAGCTGACGGGAGATGATCTCAACTTCCGTCAGATCCTCAACATTGACGGCGCTGTATCCCGACAAACGCGGGCCCATAAACAACCCAATATCCGGGCGCCAGGAGAAAAACGGCTTCTCGAAATATTTAAGCTTGTCGCGACCACGCTTCATGAAATCGGCGAATCCCGTTTTGTTCGTTCTGCGAAACTCCGTCCAGCGTTCCATATCGACGCCACCGAGCATGAAGGCAGTATTGATGCAGTGATGGATATCGGTGGAATCGATATCGGAATGTGACGGCACGCCGGCGCGAGTTAGCAGGTCGGCATCACCGGTCGTATCGATCACGACCTTTGCCAGGATTGCGTGGCGGCCTTCTTTGCTCTCGAAGATCGCGCCTTTCATGACGTTGCCTTCGACGATGGGTTGCACCGCCCAGGCATGCAGCGTCAACCGGATCTTGCTTTCGACCATGAGTTGCATGGATAGCGTCTTAAGAGCTTCAGGGTCGATGGTTGGCGACCAAGTAACGATGTCCTGAAATGCCGCCGAACGATACGACCAATATTCCGCGGTGGCAGCGTCCCTTGAACCCCAGTCCACACGGGGCGGCCCCATCACGGCGTCCTTTGGCAACCGGTCCAGCAGTTCGCGGGCAAAGCCCGCAATGACCTGAGTGCCACTCCAATCCGTCATACGATCGATCCATATAACCAGACCGCCAGTTGAAAGCCCGCCAAGATGGTTGTAACGCTCGACAAGGGTGACGTCGGCTCCAAGACGCGCCGCTGCGACTGCGGCGGACGTCCCGGACGGTCCTCCTCCGATAACCAGGACATCGGTTTCGACGAACACCGGCGTTTCCCGCGCAGCTTCCCGATGGGTCAACCTAGGCCGGACGCGGCTTGGACGGCGACCGTTGTCACCGAAAATCTCAAGTCCCATTCCTTCCGAAACGCTGTTGATCGTCTTGTCTGCGGCCATGTTGGACTCCCTAAATATTGCTTTGCGGCATAGCTGCCGCATCTTTATGCTTAACGACGTCGACGCCCTTCGCCACTTCGGTCAACACCAGACCGCCGGCGGAGGGCTCGGCGAAGGGTCTTTTCGTACGCGGCTGCACCACCCACAGATCGGCGCTGGCCGAGCGCGGCAGGCTGAGTGCATCTTCCAACGCGCCCTCGTAGATACCAGCCATCGAAACCACGAGGGCGAGCAGTAGTCCCAACCCCATTCCGGTGAGTGCAAAGCGCAGCTTGTTGTGACGGATATCCCGTGTTGCAAGGTTCATCCGCGCGAGGCCTCGACAATACGCACCACGCGTCCGATACGCAGGCCTGATACGGGAGCCGCCACAATGGCGGCGTTGGCAGGCAAGCCGTCGCGAATAGGCAGGCGCCCATCCAACAACTGCGGTCCTATCGCCACTTGGCGGCGTGCGAGCCGGCCGGCGAAGCCAAAACAGCACGGGGTAATATCCTCGTGGGTGATGTAAACATAGGCTTGCTCCGCGAGGTGAATATCTGGAGGCATTTGAGCGAAGGCAACATCGACCAGCCGCTCTTCATTGACAGGATCGCTCTGGATCTCAATCCTCTCGACATGACCGGGAATACGTTTGTTGGGATCTGAACGCAGCACGATCTCAGCAGGCTGACCCAGGCTTAGCTGCCCCGCGAGGCGCTCGTCCACATAGCTCACCGCCCAAATGGTGTGAGCTGCGACCAGCGTGAACACAGACTGCCCTGATCGGCCCGAATTTATAGGATTGAAGGCGCTGCCAAGCTCGAGATCGCGTGATACGATCCACGCATCATAGGGGGCATAAAGCGTGTAGTAGGAGAGCGTAACCTCTTCGAAGGCTTGCTGGGCCTCAGCGGACTGCAGGACCGCCTCCGCGACCGTGAGCCCACTCTGGGCCGATACCAGATTGGCGGCTGCGACCCGCGCAATGGTATCAGTAGTCTGCGTCTCTTCCACCGTTGTGTAGCCATTCTTGACAAGCGCCGCGCGGCGCCCCGCGATGGCATCGGCATCGACGCGGTTGGTGTTGGCGCTCACAACATCAGCCTTGGCTTTTTCGATATTGGCGCGAGCCTGACCGACGCCGGCCCTCGCCAAGGCAAGTTGAGCCTCGACATCCCGGACATCGAGGCGGGCGAGTACTTGTCCTGCCCGCACTCGGTCGCCTTGGTCAGCCTTCAGTTCAACCAACACGCCCGCCACCTTGAAGCCCACGCTCGACTGCACGCGGGCTCCGACCACGCCGAGTGCATAGACCTGCTCATGCACGTTTGTTTCGATGGGCGCGATGGATACAGTCAAAGGGCTGAAGAGAACGTACCAGGACAAAAAGCCGGCGAGAATGAGGGCAACAGCGATCACCGCAGCCACCGCCGCCAGCCTGTTGCGGCGAGGTGCATCACGCGTGCTCGCGGTCCGGGTCGCCGCTCGTGCCTCGGTCCGCGGGGCCACGGTTCGCAATGCTGTGACGGGTTGCTTTTGCATCAAGCCCATATTTCTCACTTGCAACAATTTATAGGTTGGTCTCTTTCGGATCAAAGGGCCTTGATCCTGGTCAACGGCGTCCCCTTCAATTGACTTTTGAAGGAATACGGGGTCCCCGTGCTGGCGAACGGCAACACGTCACCGACACGAGCGGGGACATGCTTTCGATGGATGATTGAAGTGAGCCTGGAGCAACGGACCACGCCCACGGCTTGATGAGCGATCAAGCTCGTCTGCGATTGATTGAGTTCGGCCTGAATGCAGTCGCCGACGAAGGGCCGCCACCCTGGAGGTTGTTCCTGACGAAGTTCTGGTCGCCGGTGGCATGGCTGCTCGAAGCAGCGTTGGCTCTGCAGATCTTTTTGCACGAGAAGCCTCCGTAGTCGGGGCGCTGCTCCTCTTTAATGCCACACTCGGCTTCATCCAGGAGGGCCGGGCGAACGCGGCGCTGATCCCGGACACTCGATGAACTTCTGTTCCATGGCGAGTTCGGCGGTGGAAACTCGACGCCGCGCCATCCTGCTACCGATGATCCCGGCGCTCGTTGCCGCCGACGTGCTTCGAATCCTGCCCACTTTGTCGATAGCAACCGGCATCGCAGCCCATCCCCACGAGAACTCCTCGAAATCGGCAGCAAGCTCGGGGGCTGTTTCGGCAGGTATGTTCCATAAAGCCGTCAACAAGGACTTCGCGACCCTGCGGTGGTCGTCGGCATACTAATACATATCGCATAGCCCCCATTCACCCCTGCCCCTCTTTCTGAAAATCATGCTCCGCATTTGCGCGAGATCAATTCCGCCGCATCCATCCCTGTCAGCTTACGTTGAAGCGGATCGTCATGAAGAGCCGCATGTGAACGCATGCCCCAGGGAGGCTTCAAATGCCAAGCAAATCGCAATTCTTGTGGATGTACGAAGTGATGGAGAAGGCGCGCTATTATGAGGATACGATAGCCGTCGCCTATATGGAGGGAAAGCAGCCGAAGTTTGATATCGGCGCTGGTCCGCTGCCGGGCGAGATGCATCTCGCCGCTGGACAGGAACCATGTGCAGCAGGCGTCTGTGTCCATCTGCGCGCCGACGATACGGTCACCGCCACCCATCGCCCACATCATGTCGCCATCGCCAAGGGCGTCGATCTCAAGAAGATGACCGCCGAGATCTTCGGGAAGAAGGCGGGCCTTGCAGGCGGACGCGGCGGCCACATGCATCTCCTTGACCCAGCGGTCAATTTCGCTTGCAGCGGAATTATTGCCCAGGGTGCGGGGCCAGCCGTTGGCGCTGCGCTTGCGGCGAAGCTGCGCGGCACCGACGCGGTCGCCGTGTCCTATGTCGGCGACGGCGCCGCTAACCAGGGCGGCTTCCACGAGGCGCTCAATCTCGCCGGCCTGTGGAAGCTGCCGGTAATTTTCGTCATTGAAGACAACGCCTGGGGGATCTCGGTGCCCAAGGCCAAGTCGACGGCGATCGCGGACAACAGCCGGCGCGCCGCAGGTTACGCCATGCCGGGCTTCCACATCACAGATAACGACACGCTAAAGCTGTTCGAGGTCGCGGGTGAAGCGGTAGCCCGGGCACGGGCCGGAAAAGGGCCAACCCTGATCGAGGTCGAGACCTACCGCTACTACGGCCATTTCCAGGGCGATCCCGAGACCTACCGCCCAAAGGGCGAGGTCGCTGCGCTCAAGGCCAAGGACCCTATTGCCCGGTTTCGCAACGCAATGATCGACAGCAAGGAGGTCACGTCTGCCGAGGCCGATGCCGCGCTCGCGCGCGCCAAGGCGGCCGTCGACCAGGCGTTCGCCTTTGCACGGAAGGCGGCCTATCCGGCGCCCGAGGAAGCTCTCACCCACGTTTTCGCCTGACCGGCTCGCAGAACTCCAAGGGAGAACATCATGTCAAGCAATCGCATAATGACTGTCCAGCGGGCGATTTCCGAAGCGATCGCGCAGGAAATGCGGAACGACCCGAACGTCTTCGTCATGGGCGAGGACATCGGAGCCTATGGCGGTATTTTTGGCGCGACGAGCGGCCTGCTCGGCGAATTCGGCGACACGCGCGTCCGCGACACGCCCATTTCCGAAACTGCCTTCATTAGCGCCGGCGTAGGCGCCGCGATGGCGGGCATGCGGCCAATCGTCGAACTGATGTTCGTCGATTTCTTTGGCGTCTGCATGGATGCGATTTACAATCTTGCAGCGAAGAACATCTATTTCTCCGGCGGCAACTGCAAGGTACCGATGGTCATCATGACGGCGACCGGTGGCGGCTACAGCGATGCCGGCCAGCATTCGCAAACGCTGCACGCCACCTTCGCCCATCTGCCGGGGCTCAAAGTGGTCGCGCCTTCGAACGCCTATGATGCAAAGGGCCTGATGACGGCCGCGATCCGCGATGATGGGCCGGTGATGTTCATGTTCCACAAAGGTCTGCAGGGCCTCGCCTGGATGGCTTCGCCCGAGGCGGCTGCCACGGAACTGCCGGAGGAAAGCTACACGCTGCCTCTCGGCGAAGCCAAGATCGTGCGGCCAGGCAAGGATGTCACCATCGTTGCCCTCAGCATGATGGTGCACCATGCCATGGACGCAGCCAACGCGCTCGCGCGCGACGGCATCGACGCCGAGGTCATCGATCTGCGCACGCTGGTGCCGCTCGATCGCAAGACCGTCATAAAATCCGTGGCGAAGACCGGCCGTCTTGTTGTTGTCGACGAGGACTACAAGAGTTTCGGTTTGACTGCCGAGATCATTACGTCGGTCGTCGAGGAAAATCCCTCCTACTTCAAAAGCCCTCCGCGACGGCTTGCAGTGCCCGACGTTCCCATCCCGTATAGCCGACCGATGGAGCAATTCGTCCTGCCCAACGCGCTTGACATCGCTGCCGCGGTTCATGCGTCGCTCGGGAAGGCCGCCTGAGATGATCGATATCGTTGTTCCGAAAGGCCTTTGGGACACGGAGAAGACGCCCGATGGCATCGTCGCCAACTGGTTCTATGCAGATGGCGGCGACGTCCCGGAGGGTGCGACGGTCGCCGAGCTGATGGTCGAGAAATCTACCTTCGATATCGCGGCGCCCGGTGCGGGACGCCTGCATATTGTTGTGGCGAAAGACGGCGTCGTTCGGCCTGGAACCGTGATCGGGCGTATTGATGCTGTCTGACATCGTTAGCGTAGCTGCGTCCACCGCCGCTGCCGGACGCTGCGCTGCGACGTCAATGATATTTTTCGACGACTTCAAGACGGCAGACCTTGCCCTTCTGCGACAGGAGCAACTAGCCGAGGAGATCTCCTGCAATCACCCACGCCTTCTATTTTTATGGCGCGCCCCCCGCGCGCTGATCGTCGGTCGCAGCGATACCCGCCTGCCGCATTTTGCTAACGCCGTGGATCGTCTTGTCGCCGAGGGATGGCCCGTCTTGATCCGTCGGAGCGGCGGCAGTGCCTGCCCAATTTCAGAGGGGACGCTTCAGATTGCGCTCGCCCGGGCCGTCTTCACGGCGACCACGATCGACTCCGCTTATATCGAATTGGCCAACATAATCCGCACTGTTCTGGAAACGTATGGATTAAAGGTTGCAATCCGGAGAAAGTCGAGCGGCTTCTGCCCAGGACGCCATGACATTTCCGTCAACGGCCGAAAAGTCGCTGGCCTTTCGCAGCATTGGCGCCAATGCAACGGCGCCTTCACGGTGACCACGGCGGCAACGATGATCGTCGAGGAAAATCCCGAGGAAATTGCGCACATCCTCAATCTCTTCTACCGGATTGCGGGCAGCGCGGAGCGCTGTTCGACCTTCGCGGTCGGCGCGCTGCGGCAAGACCTGCCAGTCGATGCTACTTTTGACGCGCCTCTCATGGAGGACTTGTGCAACCGCATCGCGCAAGCCGCGTGTGGCGAATGGCGAAACGACCCGCGAAGAATTTCAGCGCCCCACTCTCCGCTGCGCGTTGCCTGTCACAAAACACTTGATCCAGATCATTGACGTCTAGGTCTTGATGATGGTGGACTGACACCGGAACATCACGGGTACGCAGTTATGCATCCAAATCTCAAGAGGAGGACGCCATGCCTACACGCACACCACAGCAGGTATTCCAACATCACGCCGAGGCGCTGGGTGCCGAAGATCTCGACGGTATCGTGGCGGATTACAGCGACGATGCCTTCTTCATGACACCCGCGGGGGTTCTGCGGGGCAAGGCGGGCATCCGTCAGGCCTTCACGAAACTGCTTTCCGATGTGCCCAAGGCAAAATGGAACCTGAAGACGCAACTTTATGAGAATGACATCCTGCTCCTTGAATGGACCGCCGATTCCGCCAAAACCAAGATTGACGATGGCATCGACACATTCGTCTTCAAGGACGGTTCCATTCGCGTGCAGACCGTACGCTACACTCTTCAGAAAAAATAACCGTCATGAAAGCCGTCCGCCTCCATGCCTACGGCCAACGCCCCAAGGTCGAGGAAGTCGCTGAGCCGAAAATCACCAAGCCGCACGATGTCATCGTGCGCATTGGCGGCGCGGGGCTTTGCCGAACCGACCTCCATATCGTCGAAGGCCAGTGGAAGGACAAGAGCCACGTCAAACTGCCCTACACCCTCGGCCATGAGAATGCCGGCTGGGTACATGCCATCGGCTCCGCCGTCGAGCACGTCGCCGTCGGCGACACTGTCATCGTTCATCCCCTGATATCATGCGGATTTTGCCGACATTGTCGCGCTGGCGACGATATGCATTGCAGCCATGGCGCCTTCCCCGGCATCGACGTCGACGGCGGCTTTGCCGAGTTTCTCAAGACCGGCGCCAGAGCTGTGGTCAAGCTCAACCCCAAGACCCGGCCGCAGGATGTCGCGGCACTGGCCGATGCCGGGCTCACCGCTTACCACGCGGTGAAAAAAGCTATCCCGCTGCTGTATCCCGGGACACATGCGGTGGTGATCGGTGGCGGCGGAGGCCTTGGACACATTGGCATTCAATCGCTCAAGGCGCTGACAGCCGCCGATGTGATCGTCGTCGACAGGTCGGAAGCCGCACTCGATCTGGCAAAAAAATGTGGCGCCGATCACATTGTGCTCGCAAATGGCGGCCAGGTCGCGAAGGTCAAGGAAATCACGGCCGGCGCCGGTTGCGAGACGGTCATCGACTTCGTCGGCGAAGGTGGCGCGATCGGGGACGGCATAGCAATGCTGCGGCGGGCGGGCACCTATTATGTGATCGGCTACGGCGGCATGGTCAACGTACCGGCCATCGACATGATTTCGCAGGAGATCAACTTCGTCGGCAACCTTGTCGGCACTTATAACGACCTCGACGAGTTGATGACGCTCACCGCCCAAGGCCGCGTTGCCTTGGAGACACGCATTTACCCGCTCGATGCCGTCAATGACGCCATGGACGACCTCGATCATGGCAAGCTGCACGGCCGGGGTATTTTCGTGCCCACGGCGACTTAGGAGACTCGCAGGAATAAGGGCGTCGCTTCCTTCGTAATGGGCTGTAAATCTGCCAGACAAAACGAGGTCGCACAATTCACTTATCGTTGCAGGTCTCCTTAGATCATGATCCGATTAGGTTGAATCGGATCATGATCTCATCTCTTTGTTTGAGCATGATCTTTTCGGAAAACCGGTTCCCACTTTTCCGGATCATGCTCTAGTTGGCAACGAACCCGTTCCAATGTGATGATTGCCATGCTGTCCGCGACAGCACGTCGAGAGCTTTATACCGTAATGCGTGTTGGTCAGGGCCACCTCGCAGCGAAGAAGTGGGATCGCGGCCAGTAAGCGCGGATGCTTGCACACGCGAGTGACGTCTTTCCGACGCCGCCTTTGCCTGTGAAGAACAGATGCCGCGGCGAAGTTGTCAGAAATACTGGGATGCTGATCATTTCTCGCTTGAGACCGGGCCTGGAATAACCATCATGCAAGCCCTTTTCCCCACTCGTCCCAATCGTGCCAGGGCCTGTCGGGAAGTCCCAAGCCGGTATCCACCAGCTTTTGCACGATGCCGGCGACCTTGACCCGATCACTTATCTCATTTGCCTGCAGAAGATGATCCTCAATCATTTTGCGCACGTGCGCCTCCGTAAGGAGCACGGTGACCGCTCGACTTTCCGGTGCTGTCATAGGCCTCTCCACTTCTCCCAACTGACCTCAAAGGCTCGCTTTGCAAAGATGTAATCAAGAGGTTCAGACCGCTGCGCGTGGTTTTTGTTTGATGTACTAAGCCGTGCGAACTCGCGCGTCATCGGCCTGCACTCTTTGTCGCGGTCCCCTTTGGTGGCCTTCTTTTTTCATCGATTTCGATTACGTTTTTGTAACGCTAAACTGATCGTAGGCGCGCAGCGCATCTGCGCCGTACACCGCCGCTGGGCCGCCTCCCATGTAGACGGCAAGAGTAGCGGTCTCGGCAACCTCGTCCCGGCTGGCCCCATGCTGATGGGCCATCTTTGTGTAATAGGCGGCGCAGCCATCGCAGTGGACCGCGATGCCGATCGCGAGCGCCATCAGTTCCTTCGTTTCGTGTCGATGGCTTTGGAGGCTGTTGCCGCCATCGACAGTGCGCCAAATGCCTTCATCGTATTGGGCTCCGCTTGTTGCAAAAGCCCGACTCCGCCGACTACATCATGGGCAATCTCTGCAAAGTCCTTACTCATGTCGTACTCCTGACCGCGCTCATGCAGATCAAGTTATGGCTTCCAACGTCAACGCGATTCCCTGCCCACCAATCAGATTTCGACCTGAGCCGCATCACATCATGCAACCCATGCCGGTCAGCACCTCGTCCGCCTTCTTCTTCTGTTCGTCACTCAGTGCCGCGTAGAGCTTCGCAAGCGCCGGTTTAATTTCCTTAAGCGCCGCGAGCCGGCTATCCATTGCGGCAATTTGCGCATCAAGGCGATCGGCCGGCGTTTTCGCTTCGAACATATTCTTCATTGTCTGCCGCATGCCCTGCATGTTTTGCAGATTGCCCTTAATCGTCTCTGCGTAAGCATCCCAAACGCTCTTTTGAGCGTCAGTAATGCCCAACTCCGCTTTGAGGAAGGCGATACGCCCCTCTGCGAACGTCGGTACCTGACCGTCGGTCGTAGTTCCCATCATTGGACAGCCACCCATCATGCCAGGGCCGTAATTCCCCATCATTCCGGGGCCATAGCCTTGCCCCATCATTCCGGGACCACCTCTCCGGTCCATTTGGGCGCTTGCTGGAAGCGAGATCGACAAAGTTGCAATCGCGATAACGCTGGCAACTCCAACAGCAGTGAAACGCTTCGACATTTTTGAACTCCTTGCGTCGCGCTCCGGACTTCATCGGCGTTGTGATCTTGCGTAAATCCACGCCGGGTAAAAACCCGGTCAGACGCCGCCTTAGACGGAAAAGGAATTGCCCGAAGGAGAAACGCTGACTTCGACCACGGAGTCCGACCTTCGTAGGCACTCTAAGTCCGGTCCAGGATATCAATGTTTCTCACGGCGCGGTTGCGGATATGTTGACGTGGATCAACCGAGGAACAGCGCCTCACTATTATTGGTTGGGGTCACAGGCACCTGAAATCACTCGTCACATTTTTTGAGGGACAGCTTCAGTGTTTCCTCTTGTCATATCGCCACTCAACATGACCAACGAGGTCGAAATCGTCGAACGCAAGGGCATTGGTCACCCGGACACCATTTGCGACGCCCTCGCGGAGACGCTCTCACGCAATCTTTGTCAGGAATACCAACGGCGGTTTGGCGAGATTCTCCACCACAACGTCGACAAGGCGCTGTTGTGCGGCGGCCGCGCAGTCGCGACGTTTGGTGGCGGCAGCATAATTGCACCATTCAACATTTATCTCGCCGGGCGAGCGATAGCTGAGGTCGGAGGCGAAGCCGTCCCAATCAAGGAAATCGCCGTTGAAGGTTCTAGGGCCTGGCTCAAGGCTAACCTGCACGCACTGGACCCAGAGCGTCAGGTGCGCGTCGACGCACTCGTGCAACATACTTCGCAGGATCTGCAGACACTTTTTTCGCGCCGCGACCTTCGCGGGATTGCCCTCGCTAATGACACGTCCTTCGGCGTCGGCTACGCGCCGCTAACTCCGCTTGAGCGCCTTGTGCTTGCCATCGAGAAGCGCATCAACGGCAGGGATCGTGAGCGGGCTATGCCGGCCTGGGGCGAGGATATCAAGGTCATGGCAGTTCGGTCTGCCGACAAGGTCGAGATCACGGTGGCATGCGCCATGATCGGGCGTTTCCTCGCCAACATGGACGAATATCTCGAACAGAAAGTTCTACTCGAAAAACTAGTCAGGAAACTCGCGGACGAACACGGATTTACGGCACGCGATGTGGGTGTCAATACGGCGGACAGTGTCTCATCGGGCAGCATCTATCTCACGGTGACCGGAACATCGGCCGAGGCCGGCGACGACGGCCAGGTTGGACGCGGCAACCGGGTCAATGGCCTGATTACGCCTTGCCGGCCAATGAGCCTCGAGGCTGCGGCGGGCAAGAACCCTGTCAGCCATGTCGGCAAGATTTACAACGTCCTGGCTCGGGACATCGCGGAAGCGATAGTTGCGGCGATCCCGGAGATCGAGAGCGCCCAATGCCTGATGGTCAGCAGAATCGGCGCCCCCGTGACCCTGCCCGCATTGGTACAGATCAAGATCGCGACCCGAGAAGCCGTTCGAATTGCGGACTTGCGGAAGCCGGTTGACGCAATCGTCGGCGACCGTATCGCGCGAATTCCGGAACTGGTTAGCGGCTTCGTGGCCGGTTCGATCTCCGTATTCTAGTGGCCCACGCGGCGAAGAAGATTCCTACGCCCGGTGATCGGACCAAAACTATCCTCGCCGTGATCTAAATCAACTTTAGCCCGCGGATCGGGACGGACAATTATTCATATCAGAGATGGCCTTTGCCGCCCGAGCTTCCTCGGCTCGATCTGTCCCGTCTGGTTGCTTGGCCGCAGACATGGCCAAGAATGCAGCTCCGAATGTTGTCTTCTGCCCAAGCCACAAATCTACCGGGGCAAGGAGCTGTGCCGCCACTCCGCACGGTGGATAGTGCACGGCTCCGTGTATCGCGACGACACGCAGCCCCGCCGCCTCTGCGAGCCTCTGGAGGTCCGCCGCCGTCCGGAACTTCACTGCGCGCCAGACCGGATGCCCCAGCCAGCCGCGCATGCGCCGTTGCGCGGCCCAAAGGCTCCAGCGTCCGAGTTCGCCGATGACAAGCCGTCCTTCGGGCTTGAGCACGCGGGCGATTTCCGTCACCGCGTGCTCAGCGTCTTGGACAAAGCAGAGAACGGTCACCGCCACCACAACATCGAAAGTTGCGTCATCGAAGGGCAGCCTCTCGGCGTCGCCCTCTACGAGCTGAATGCGGGTGGCTTCATTTTCGGCGCGAAGACGGGCGGCCGCGATCATTGACGGGTCGGCGTCGAGCGCCGTTACTGTTGCTCCTTGCCGCGCCAGTTCGAATGCCATTGCGCCATCGCCGCAACCTACATCGAGCAGTTTCTTGCCGGCAACCCTGCCGAGAAGTCCCGCGAGCAGTTGCCGCTCAAGGGCGTCGGTGATCCGGCCGAGGCGGCTCGATCTCCACCGGACGTACGACCCGGTCAGCTCTCCCGTCGGTTGCGCGCCGCCCACACGGCGTTCCGAAGGATGCTTGCTGTGTCCGAACGCACCACGGGTCATGACGCGATGGCGACCGCGCCGTTCAGGCGTTCAACCACGGCTTCAATTTCCTCGTGTGTCGTCCCACGCCCAAGGCTGAATCGGATCGCACCCATGCCTACTTCGGACGCGACGCCCATCGCCTGAAGTACCGGCGATAGCTCGATGCGCCCCGAATGGCACGCTGAGCCTGTCGAAGCCGCGACGCCGTCCAACCGTTCCAGTATCTCGGCACCGACGCGGCCAATGATGGAAACATTGAGCGTGTTCGGCAGACGATGCACAGGATGTCCGTTGAGGGCGATGCGATTGCCGAACCGCGACTGTAGTTCGAGCCAGAAGTGGTCGCGCGAGGCGCGCACCCGATCCATCGGCGAGAGATCACGCGCCAGCTCGCAGGCCCTGCCGAGACCGACCGCCAACAACGCGCTCTCGGTCCCGGCGCGCCGCCCGCTCTCGTGTCCGGCGCCGTGAATGAGCGGCTCAAGCGTGACTCCACGGCGCACGAACAAAGCGCCGACTCCCTTGGGCGCGTAGAGCTTGTGTCCAGCGATCGAGAGCAGATCGACGCCGAGTTCGTCCGCATCAGTTGCAATCTTGCCGACCGATTGAGCGGCGTCGGTATGAAAGAGGACGCCATGTTCGCGGGCGATGCGCGCGCACTCCTCGATCGGCTGGATGGTACCCACCTCGTTGTTGGCGTGCATGATGCTGATGAGGATCGTGCGCGGCGTGATGGCCCGGCTTAGGTCACCGGGATCGACGCGCCCGAATCTATCCACGGGGAAGTAGGTTACCCGCGCGCCCAGGCGTTCAAGAAACCGGCACGGTGCAGTAATCGCCGGGTGTTCGACCTGCGTGGTGATAATGTGATCGCCACTGTCGCGCCGTGCAAAATACACGCCTTTGAGCGCAAGATTATTGGACTCGCTTCCGCCACTGGTGAATACAATCTCATCCTCTTCACAGCCGAGCAGGGCCGCGATTTGCTCGCGCGCTTTTTCAAGGGCGGCTTTCGCAGGCACGGCAGCCCAATGGCCGCTCGACGGATTGCCGAAGTGATCCGCAAGAAACGGCAGCATCGCCGCGCCGACCGCCGGATCGATCGGCGTGCTCGCGTTATAGTCGAGATAGAGTGGCGCCATACCGGGGAGTTCCTCCGCTGGTTCAGAACACCAGCACCTTGTCAGCGGCGAGCGTCAGGGTCGACCGGTTAACCGATCGCCGGCAAGTCACTGCCGCAGCATGATCAGCGGATCGGCGCTGTCGGGCACCAGCCGCCACTGCGCATTGTCGTCGGCCTCGAAGCGCCAGACCTCGCCGCTTCCCGACATCAGCAGCAACTCGCCCCGCTCCAGCCGCCACATCGCCGGCTTGAAGGCTTCGACCGCGGGATCGCAGCGTGGCTTGAGAAACACCTGGAAATTGTCCGCCGTCGCCTCCGTATTGGTCAGGGTCAGGCCGCAGACGGGGCGGCCATTGCCGCGCACCATCGCCCAGTCGCCGATCATCTGGTCCATCGACTTGGCAAGCGAGCGCGCCGCGGCGAGGCTCTGCAAAATGTAGATGCCCTCGTTCTGTCTCAGGCCCTCGAAAATCCCGCTCTCGACTTCGGTGAAGTCGATCACCGGCTGGCCCGTGGCATCCTGCAGCCGCACGATATCCAGCCCCTTGACGTTCCAGGCGGTGATATCCTTGGTGAAGGGCAGCGCCTTCGCGCAACCCGGCTCCAGCTCAAGCTTGAGGCCTTGCGGCGTCGAATCGCCTTTCAGCGTGACGACGCAGGTCTTGCTGCGTTCGGTGGTCGAGAGCTCCCATTGGCCGACCATATCCTTCTTCAAGGTCGAGGCATCCTGCGCGAAGGCCTGCGGCCCGCAGACGAGCGACGCCGACAGCGCCGCAACCGCGATGCCCAGGCGAGTTTGCATCAGCGGCCCTTCACAGGCGTTTCCGCAATCGGCGTCAACGGAGCCTTGCCCGCGAACCAGGCCTTCAGGTTGTCGACCACCAGCTGATCCATGGCGTTGCGGGTCACCACCGAAGCAGAGCCGATGTGCGGCAGCAGCACCACGTTCTGCATCGCGCGCAATTCGTCCGGCACCTTCGGTTCGTTGGCGAACACGTCGAGGCCGGCGGCCAGAATGGTCCCCGACTTCAATGCGGCGATCATGGCTTCCTCATCGACGACGGAGCCGCGCGCCACGTTGATGATCACGCCGCGTGGGCCGAGCGCCTTGATGACGTCGGCATTGATCATTTTCGCCGTCGCAGGACCGCCGGGAACAATCACCACCAGCGTGTCGACCGCTTTCGCCATCTCGATCAGGTCGGGATAGTGCTTGTACGAAACGCCAGGTGCCGGATTGCGTGAATGATAGACCACGGGAACGCGGGACGCCTCCAGCCTGCGTCCGATCGCCTGGCCGATCCGGCCCATGCCGACGATCCCGACCTTGCGATCCCTAAGCGAGCCGACACTCAAGGGAAATTGCTGGGTCGTCCAGAGGCCGGAACGCAGATAGCGGTCTGCCTTGACGAATTCGCGCAAGGTCGCGATCAAAAGCCCCATCGCGACGTCGGCGACCTCCTCGGTCAGGACATCCGGCGTGTTGGTCACGATAATGTTATGCTCACGCGCGTAATTGGCATCGACGTGGTCGTACCCGACTCCGAAGGAGGCGACGATTTCGAGCTTCGGCAAGAGCGCCATCATTGCGCCGTCGCACCGGACGGTGCTGTAGGTGACCGCGGCGCCGCGGATTTTCGCGGCCACGGCCGGATTCAGCCGCTCAAGGTCGGCTCGGGTCTCAAAAGGATGCAGCACGAACTGGTTGGAAAAGCCCTTGTCGACGATCGGTTTGTTCGGCCCGTAGACCAGCAGGTCGATCTTCTCCGATGAAATATTTCCGCCCACCATCAGTTTTCCTTTCCAAGCGCGCTCTCGTGCCAGCGCCGCAACACCAGATGCGAGGTTAGCGCCAGCAGCCCATAAATGACAATCCCGGCGGCGGAGAGCAACAGCAACGCGGCGAACATTCTGGGAATGTTGAGACGATAACCCGATTCCGCGATTCGATAGGCGAGGCCCGACCCCGCGCCGGCGGAGCCCGCCGCGATCTCGGCCACCACCGCGCCGATCAATGACAGGCCGCCCGCGATCCGCAATCCGCCGAGGATGAACGGCAGCGCGGCCGGCAATTTGAGAAAGCGCAGGGTCTGCAGCCGCGACGCGCCGTAAAGCTGGAACAGGCCGGCCAGATTGCGATCCACCGAATTCAGGCCGAGCGTGGTGTTGGACAGCACCGGAAAGAAGCCGACGATCCAGGCACAGACGATGACGGCCGTTTGCTGCGGCAGATAAATCAGGAGCAAGGGCGCGATCGCGATGACCGGGGTGACCTGCAGGATCACGGCATAGGGAAACAGCGAATATTCCAGCCATTTCGACTGATTGAACAACAGCGCCAGCGCAACGCCGCCGATCGCGGCAGCGGCGAACCCTTCGAGCGTGGTCAGAAGCGTGGTCAGGAGCGATTGCGACAGCACCGGCCAATCCTGGACGAGCGTTGCGAACACCGCCGAGGGACTGGGCAGCACATAGGGCGGAATATCGTTCAGGCGCACCACGAGTTCCCATGCCGCGATACCCACCGCGAGCACCGCGACGGGCAACAAGATCCGGACGAGACGCAAGGCACCGCTGTCGGACGTCGCCTGACCGGCAGCCAATGACGGGGTTTGCAGGGAACTCATGGGCCAGGCTGCCCGGAATAGGACGGCGCCAGCGCATTCGAGACCTGGCGACAATAGGCGGCATACTCGACCGAGGTGCGAAAATCCTCAGCCCGCGGCTCCGCGGTTCGGATGTTGATTTCCGCGCCGATGCGTCCCGGCCGCGATGTCATCACCACCACCCGTTGCGACAGATACACCGACTCGAAAACCGAATGCGTGACGAAGATGACGGTCTTGCCCAGATTGCGCCACAGCGCGAGCAGATCGTTGTTCAGCCGGAACCGGGTGATCTCATCCAGCGCGGCGAACGGTTCATCCATCAGGAGGATGTCCGGGTCGGTGACCAATGCGCGCGCCAGCGAGACCCGCATTTTCATGCCGCCCGACAATTCGCGGGGGTAGGCGTCGGCAAATTCGGCAAGTCCCATTTGCGCCAGGGCCTCATCGACGCGGGCATTGGCTTGCCTCGCCGGTACGTGCGCGAGTTTCAACGGCAGGTGGACGTTCTCGCGCACGCTGGTCCACGGCATCAGGGTCGGCTCCTGAAATACAAAGCCTATGGAATGTCCCCCGCTCACCTCGACGGCCGGCCGGGAAACGCGGACAGTGCCGGATGTCGGTGCATTCAGACCGGCGATCAGGCGCAGCGCGGTCGACTTTCCGCAGCCGGACGGCCCAAGCAGGGACACGAACTCGCCCTTGCGCACGTCAAGATCCATCGGTCCGAGCGCGATCACGCCGCTGTCGTAGACCTTGGTGACGCCGCGCAGACTGACCGCAAGGCCCGCCGGATCGGACCCTGTCTCGGTCAAGGCTGCGGACTCGGCCATCGCCCCGTCCTAGTTCTTCGGCCGCAGATTCAGGCCGACGCCCTTGTTGATGAAGCGAAGCGTGTAGGCCTTGCGATAGTCGATATCGGAGCGGACGACGTGGGCACGTACCATCTTGTCGAAGAAATTTGCCATCCGTGCGTCGGTCATGGCGCCGATGCCATCGTGGAGCGTGTCGCCGGAATCGACAATTCCATATTCCTTCATCCTGGCGATCGAGAAGGCGAGCAACTCGTCGGTCATTTCCGGGTTGAGCTTCTTGATCATCGCGTTGGCGGGCGCGTTGTCGCCGTACAAATAATTGTACCAACCGATCAGGGAAGCGTCGACGAAGCGCTGAACCAGGTCCGGCTTCTTGTCGATCAGGTCGCCGCGGGTCTCGATCAGCGTCGAATAGGTGTTGAAGCCGTAATCCGCGAGCAGGATAATCCCCGGCTTGAATCCGGCACTCTTTTCGATCGCATAGGGTTCCGAGGTGACATAGCCCTGCATCGCGCTTTGCTTGTTGGCGAGAAACGGCTGCGGGTTGAAGGTGTACGGCCTGACCTTTTCCTCGCTGAATCCATATTCGGACTTCAGCCATTGAAAGTAGCTTGAAATGCCTTCCTTCGAGACGAACAGCGTCAACGGCTTGAGGTCCTCGAGCTTGGCGATCTTCGATTCCGGATGCGTCAGCAGGACCTGCGGATCCTTCTGGAAGATCGCGGCGACCGTGACCACCGGCACGTTGTTGGCGACCGCATCGAACGACATCAGGGTATTCGCGGCCATGAAGAAATCGAGCTTGCCGGCGATCAGGAGCATGCGATTGTTGTCGTTCGGGCCGCCCGGCACGATGGTGACGTCGAGCCCGTATTTCTTGTAGGTGCCGTCGGCCACGGCCTGGAAAAATCCACCATGTTCGGCCTCGGCCACCCAATTGGTCCCGAACGAAACCTTGTCGAGCGCGGTCTGGGCGCCGGCCTGCGGCATGGCCAAGAGACCGGCCACGACCATGGCCGACAGGGCGGCCGTTAACGCTCGCGGCAAAAGAACCGGGTTCATGATTGGACTCCGTAGATCGTTTTGGCCCATGATAGGGAATACTGGACGATAATGGCGTCCTCGTAGCCGATACAAACTACCCTGCAAATCCACCTAATGAAACATTTCGCTCGATGACCTCAACCGTTCCTCCCCGCGATTGGACCGACATCCACTGGCCTGATTTCGCAGGCAGCGGACCTGAGCGATGGATCGCGGTCCTGCCGCTGGCGGCCACCGAGCAGCACGGGCCGCATTTGCCCGTCGGCACCGACGTCATGATTGCGCAGGCCTATCTGGCGCGGGTGCGCGAGCTGCTTTCCGACGCCGCACCCGTGACGTTCCTCCCCCTTCAGCCGGTCGGGATTTCCACCGAGCACGTCGACTATCCGGGTACGCTGACGCTGCCGACGGAAGTGGCGCTGAAGACCTGGCTCGCGCTCGGCGAATCCGTCGCGCGCGCCGGCCTCAAGAAGCTGGTCATGGTCACCAGCCACGGCGGCAACAGCGCCGCCATGAGCCTTGTCGCCCAGGACCTGCGCGCAAGCTGCGGGCTTGTCGTCGTCACCACGGGCTGGTCCCGTCTCAGTGGGGCGGAGGGGTTGTTCTCCGCGCAGGAAGTCGGCCATGGCGTTCATGGCGGCGCCGCCGAGACATCGATCATGCTGGCGCGTTACAAGCAGCATGTGCGCTGTGAGGCGATTGCCGATTTTCACTCCTCCGGGATAGCGATGGCGAAGGATTATCGCTGGCTCTCCACGCACCGCCCGGCGCCGTTCGCCTGGCAGACCCAGGACCTTCACCCGAGCGGCGCCGCCGGCGATGCGACGCAGGCGTCCGCGGAGAAAGGCGAGCGCCTGATCGATCAGGGCGCGCGGGCATTCTGCGAGCTGCTCGCCGATGTCGACAAGTTCGATCCGCTGACGCTGTCGAATATCCCGAAAATCTGACGGTCGTTCGGTTAACTCTAATTCCGGTCAAAATCAGCCTTACCGGGATTTCATCAGGCAGCTTCGAACCGGATTTGCAGACGCTCCGTCCAACTGGCGTGCGGACCACAACGGGCCGCCTCGAACCGGATGGAGTTTCCATGTCGCTCCCGGCGCAATGGTTCACCGCGTCGGATTCCGAGCTTGCCGAAGCCATCCTTGAGAGCTTCGCCGGATGTGGCGAGGAAGAGTTTGCCGAGATCGAAGCTCGCGCGATGGCGGACGCGCTCGCGACCTATGACCGGGTCGCACGGCGCTGCGGCGGAAATCTTCGACTTCAAGCAGATTGGCAAAGGGTTTGTTGAGGTGCGGGATTTCCAAACGACCGGCGTTGTGGCATTTGCGAAGGGGCTGCCGTTTTCCAGCGTCCAAGTCGGCAAGCAGACCATCAACGGACACCGTGTTCAGGTAAAGAACGATTACCTCGACAACGCCAGCGAGGCCATGAAGAGCTTGGTGGCCTGTCTATAGCTGATTTTAGACCTAATCCAGCCCTAGCGCGGGGCAGGCGTGCGCATCGAGTTCGATATAGGCAGCCTCGATTAGCACCCGCGCGGCAGGCGCACCCGCTCTGCCGTCATTCCTTCTCCGGCATGAAGGTTAGGATCGATTCGGCTCGAAGTGGATGGGGCCAAGGTGCGGAAACTCACGCACGGGCTGCGCTGTGGATTCCTGAAGCGCCTCGCGCAACTTGGCGATGTCGCAGCGATCGAGGAGAGGGTCAGGCTGGATATTGGTGACGCTGCTACGTTCGCTCTGCGGCGTCAACGCAAGCCGGGCATTCACCGCAGCGCTGCGATACGCGCCGCGATAAAGCCAACCGATCGCCTGACTCAAAAACTCGCGCTCCCATAGGTCCGGCTCGCGGTGCTGGCCCACGATCGTGGTAAGGGCGTTTTCAATCGCTTCGACAGCGTCGGCCTTCTCCCGCACGCGTTCGGCATGGTGATCGGTCGGCATGCTCATTGCAGGCGCTCCACATCTGCGGTTCGACTCTCAACCTAGCCGAGCGCAGGGAGCTTTTCGATCTGGATTCCGGACTTGGTCGGCATTTTTCCTAATTTCTGATTTAGGATTTTTGAAGCGGAGCGAGCGATTTCGCCGAAGGAAGCGCCAGCTGCATGGCGCGCCCGCGGGCCTTTAAAGTCCCCACCGGCGAATAAACCAGACTTTCACAAAGTGGGTGAGTATCGCGTAGGTCACCAGCATGGTTGCGACCAGCGGCCAGTAAGCCCACGGAAGCGGCACGAAACCCAACGCCGAGCCTGCCCAGGTGAAGGGCAACGTCATTCCGACCGTGCAGATGATCACCGTCGTCGCGATCAGCGCGGGGCTGGCATGGCTCTCGATGAACGGAATCTTCGCCGTTCGGATGATGTGAATGATGAGCGTTTGGGTCAGCAGGGATTCGACAAACCATCCGGTTTGGAACAGCGACGGATTGTTCCAGGCATCGAAGACGTAGAGCATCATGCCGTATGTCGCGTAGTCGAATATCGAGCTGATCGGTCCGATAAACACCATGAACTTGAATATGTTTCCGATATCCCATTTTCGCGGCGATGCCAGGTAATCCTCGTCGACATTGTCCGTTGGAATCGTTGTCTGCGAAAAATCGTAGAGAAGATTGTTGGTCAGGACCTGTATCGGCGCCATTGGCAAGAAGGGCAGAAACATGCTTGCGCCAAGGACGCTGAACATGTTTCCGAAATTCGAGCTCGCGCCCATCTTGATGTATTTGGTGATGTTGGCAAAAACCTTGCGACCTTCGGTGACGCCCTCCTGGAGGACGAGCAGACTCTTTTCGAGCAGGATAATGTCGGCGGATTCCTTGGCGATATCGACCGCGGTGTCCACCGAGATCCCGACGTCCGCGGCTTTCAAGGCCGGACTGTCGTTGATCCCGTCGCCGAGAAATCCCACCACATGCCCCTTGGCGTGAAGGGCCCGCACGACCCTCTCCTTCTGCGCAGGGTTCAGCTTAGCGAAAACCGTTGCGCGGTGGGCGGTCTCCGCCAGCTCAGCGTCGCTCATCTGGGCTACCGCGGCGCCCAGCAGGATTTCACCGGGGTCCAACTGGACCTCACGACAAATCTTGCGCGTGATGATTTCGTTGTCGCCGGTGAGCACCTTGACCTGAACGCCTTTCTTCGCCAGCACCGCAATCGCTTCCCGGGCGCTCTCTTTCGGCGGATCGAGAAAGGCAATGTAGCCGAGCAGCGTCAGATCGGCCTCGTCCTCGATCGAGTACGTGGTCTTTGATGGATCCATCTCTTTGTAAGCCACCGCGACAACACGAAATCCGTCGGAATTGAGCTCGATCGTTTCCCGGCTGGCCGTTTCAAAATGGGTTTCGTCAAGCTGTCCGATTTCCTCGTCCAGGCAGTATTTCGTGCATACGGAGAAAATTTCCTCAACGGCGCCTTTGCAAATGAGAATGTGCTTGCCGTCTTCCCGCGCGACCACGACCGATAGACGGCGGCGCGAAAAATCGAAGGGGATTTCATCGATTTTCGAATATCCGGCGCCGATGCGCATCGTCTCCTTGAGTTCGAGGTGCGCCAGAACCGCCTTGTCGAGCAGGTTCCTGAGCCCTGACTGGAAATGACTGTTC
Organism: uncultured Alphaproteobacteria bacterium; assembly: GCA_963753875.1. Lineage (GTDB taxonomy): Bacteria > Pseudomonadota > Alphaproteobacteria > Rhizobiales > Xanthobacteraceae > Bradyrhizobium. The sequence goes on from CAVWDY010000015.1 coordinate 127,738, forward strand.
AGAAAGGCATACTGAAGCACCTGTTCAGAAGTCCCGCCCCTTGATGTCGAGGTGCCGCTTCAGGATGATCCGATCCTGCGTCAGGGTACCGGTCTTGTCCGTGCACAGCACGTCCATCGCGCCGAAATTCTGGATGGCATTAAGGCGCTTGACGATCACCTTTTTGCGCGACATCGCGATCGCGCCCTTGGCGAGATTCACCGTCACGATCATTGGCAACATTTCAGGTGTGAGGCCGACCGCGACCGCCACGGCGAAAAGCAAAGCTTCCAGCCAATCGTGCTTGGTCAGGCCGTTGATCAGGAATACCGCGGGGACCATGACCAGGATAAAACGGATCATCAGCCAGGTGAATTTGTTGATACCGTGGTCGAAGGCGGTCGGAACGCGTTGTCCGGCTATCTCGTGAGCCAACTGGCCGAAAAAGGTTGTCGAGCCGGTCTGCAGGACCACACCGGTGCCGTATCCCGACACGACATTCGCGCCCATGAAGCAGAGGTTTGGCAGATCGAAGGCGTCTTCGCATTCAGAAGTACTTGCCTGGGCGTGCTTCTCGGCGGGCATGGATTCGCCGGTCAGGGCAGACTGATCGATGAACAGATCCTTGGCTTCGAGCAGGCGCAGATCGCCCGGTATCATGTCTCCGGCGGAAAGCCGCACCACATCGCCCGGCACGAGATTTCCCATTGGGATCTCGGAGAAGGGGTCGTCCGGTGGACAAGGATTGCGCCTGACACTCGCCGTGGTGTGGACCATGGCGCGCAGCCGGGCCGCGGCCTGATTTGACCGATGTTCCTGGATGAAGGCCGTCGTGATCGCCAGCACAACCATCGCCGCGATCACAACTGCTGCGCGGACGTCTCCCAGGAAATAGGAGACGGTCGCCAGGGTCAGCAGCAATGCGTTCAATGGATTGCGTGCACGGCTCCAGAGTTCTTCGGGAATTGTAGCCTTGCGTTCACGCGCGACGAGATTGGGTCCGAATGTCTTTAGTCGTGCGGCAGCCTCGGTGTCGGATAGGCCCTCCAGGGCAGACCCCATTTTCTCGCAGGCTTCATGAGGCTGAAGTCGGCTCACCGCAGCAAGCAAGCCGTCATGCGCGGCCGGTTGGGCGCCCGTGGGAGCGGCCTTGGGAGGCCTCGACAAAAAATTCATGAGGAGCTTCGCTGGGTTGAACAAGCGGTATGGGCGAACATCGTCGAAAGCCGCCTCGGGGCGTTGCGGCAGATCAAAGTTCGCGAGGAACCGATGTCAAAGACGGTTCTTCGATTTGCAAACAGGCCATGCCGGAGATTGCTGGCAGCGGTCCGCCTGTGACGATTGCAGCGTGGTTTACCCCCAGCTCGGCCGTTGAGCGGTTTCTTCGATCGCCGGCAGCAATCCCGATTTGACATAGCATAGGGGGGTACCCTATATGATGTTAATCATGGCCCATACGATCAAAGAGAAAAAGAAGCTTTTGGCGCGCGTCGGCCGCATCCGCGGCCAGGTCGAGGCGATCGAGCGGGCCTTGACCGAAGAGGTGGAATGCGAGCGCATCATGCATATGATCGCCGGCATCCGCGGCAGCGTCGCCGGCCTGATGGCCGAAGTGGTCGAGGACCACATCCGCACCCATCTCGTCGACCCCGAGAAGAATCCCGGCGCGCTCAACGCCGACGCGGCGGATCAGCTGATCGATGTGGTCCACACCTATCTGAAGTGAGAAGATGATGACGGACACCGAATCGATCTTTCAGATCCCCCCGCACGACCATGTGTTTCTGGGCCGGGATCACGACAGAGCGGAGCGGCGCACCTGGGCGGTGATCGTCCTCTGCACCGTCATGATGATTGCCGAAATCGTCGGCGGGGCCTTGTTCGGCTCGCTGGCGTTGATCGCCGACGGCTTGCACATGTCGACGCATGCCGGCGCGCTGCTGCTCGCCGCGCTCGCTTACACCTATGCCCGCAAATATGCCGGTGATCGTAGTTTCACCTTCGGCACCGGCAAGTTCGGCGATCTGGCCGGATATTCCAGCGCCATCGTTCTGGCGATGATCGCGCTCCTGATCGGCTATGAAGCCGTATCGCGCCTGCTCGACCCGGTTCCGATCAGCTTCAACGAAGCGATCCCGATTGCGGTCCTCGGTCTCGCGGTCAATGTCGCCAGCGCCTGGCTATTGTCCGGCGGCCATCATCACGACCACAGCCACGGTCACTCTCACGGGCACCCTCATGGTCATGACCATGATCGCGGCGAGGAACCTCGTCGCATTGAATTGGGCGAGGGCACGCTGGAAATCGAAGTCTTCGAAGACAATGTGCCGCCGCGGTTTCGCGTGAGGGCCGATATAGGCGCCTTGCCGGCGGCCTCCGATCTCACCATCGAAACCATCAGGCCGGACGGCAGCCGACAGCCGTTTTCGTTCGACGCCAGGGACGGATACCTGGAATCGCGCGACGAGATTCCGGAACCGCACGCTTTCGTTGCCAGGGTTCGCCTGATGCAGGCGGGCGAGGCCGAGGCGCGCGAGCTGGAATTCGAAGAGCGCGATCACGAGCACGGCCATGGCGCGCACCACCGCGACAACAACATGCGCGCCGCCGTCGTTCATGTCATGGCGGACGCCGCCGTGTCCGTTTTGGTCATTGCCGGGTTGCTGCTGGCGCGCGCATTCGGCTGGCTCTGGATGGACCCGCTTGCGGGCTTCATCGGCGCGCTCGTCATCGCCAACTGGTCGGTCGGGCTGCTGCGCGATACCGGCGGCATCCTGCTCGATCGCAACCCGGATTCGCGCATCGCGGAGAAAGTCCGCATCGCGATCGAAAGCGAGGGCGACCGGGTCACCGACCTGCATCTTTGGCGGCTTGGCCCCGGGCACCTCGGCGCCATCGTCTCGGTTGCGACGTCAGGGACGCGCGAGCCGTCGCACTACCGGCAGAGATTGGCGAAACTCGCCGATCTGTCGCATGTCACCGTGGAAGTCCAGCACGCCCGTTCGCCAATCGGCTAAGCCGCACCTGTAGCGCGATCACATCTTCATAGATACTTGTCAGAGATATTTGGCGATCAGCCTGAAGTCCCGCAGCGCCGCGTGGCCCTTCGAGCCAGATGCCTTGAACGATCGTTCGAGGCTGTGGCTGATATGATCGTGGATCAAGGCCTTTTTGGCGCTCTCGACCGCGCTCTCCACGGCTTGCAGCTGTTGGGCAATCTGCGCGCAGGGCCTGCCCTGCTCGATCATCTCGATAATCATTTCGAGGTGACCATTGGCGCGCTTCAGACGTCGGGCAATCGCGGAATGTGGATGGTCCTGCATTTCGATCTCCTATCCTCCCCAATCTCCTATCCTCCCTAGAGGATATCATTGATCCTCCCGGGAGGATACGGAAAGGCGCTTGACACGGTTTTGGGGCGGGCGTATTGGCCAAGCACTGTTTGCGGGCGATCCGTTCGCAACGGCATTCCAACCCTGATGAAGAGCACATGGGCAGTACTCCCTATGGTAACGCCAGTCCGGCGACGTTGACCGGAACAGCGCTGCCGCAAGACATACAGATTGGCCGCGCCGGCGAACGCCGCGTGAGGGTTGGCGGTCGCGCCTAGCTGACCGTCTCGCTCGCCGGCCTGCCGCGCAAAGCGGAAGTGGAGGCGAGCGATGTTCACAAGCCACGCAAAATTCCGAAGGCGTAAAACGCCGTGGAACCGTCGGCGTTTCCCGGCCGGCGAGCAGAATCTTGCGCGATGCGACGATCCCGCACCGCCAGCGCCGGATTTCACATAACGGTCTTCGAACTGTCTTATCAGGAACGCGCTGGCTGGGACGGTGTGGGGCAGGGCCGGCTCTGGGGCCTCGCCGCAAACGCCAGCAAGTCGAGCAGGAATTTCATCGTGAACGCATCGATTAATCAGGCCGCGATCAGCCTCGGCATGGCTACGCTGATGGGCGCATGCATCGGATTCGAGCGCCAATGGCGTCAACGGATGGCCGGCTTGCGCACCAATACGCTGGTCGCGATCGGTGCGGCGAGCTTTGTCGTGTTCGAAAGTCTGTTTCCTGACGACGGCAGCCCGACACGGGTGGCCGCGCAGGTGGTCTCCGGGATCGGTTTCCTCGGCGCAGGAATCATCTTTCGCGAGGGACTTCAGGTTACCGGCCTCAATACCGCGGCCACGTTGTGGTGTTCCGCGGCCGTGGGGCTGCTCGCGGGAAGCGGCCATCCGCTGCACGCGGCGCTGGCGACGATGTTTGTCGTTCTCGTCAATCTGACCCTGCGGCCACTGGTGCGGATCATCAACCGGCAACCGATCGCGCTGACTGAGGCCGACTTCCATTACGGCGTTCGCGTCGTGTGCCGAAGTCCGGAAGAGGCGCATGTCCGCGCGCTGCTCTTGCAGGGCACCGGCAACGGCCAGCTCAGCCTGCGGCGGCTCGACAGCACCGACCTCGAGGAGAACGGGCGCGTCGAAGTCACCGCCCAGCTCACATCTGCCTCGAAAAACGACGCGGTTCTTGAACAGGTCGTCGGCCGTCTCAGTCTCGAACCGACCGTTTCGGCCGCCAGCTGGAGCGTCGGGCCCATCCTGGAATAGCTCTGATCAAACAGAACTCGCGCTTGCAATTGCGAGAGGGTTGCAACAAGGCTTGGAACCACAACAAGGCTCGGGAATAGATACCAACTTTCTGTGATCGAGCATTTATTGGCTTGGGGTAACGGGGCGCGATGAAGGGGATTTGCAAATTCGGGGGTAGCACCATTGTGGTGCTGGCAACGTGGTCCGCTGCGGTGGCGGGCGACGTGCCTCCGAACCTTCCGGTCAAGGCGCCGGTCGCCTATGTCACGAAGGCCCCGCAGGCGCCCATACGCCCGGACATCTACAACTGGACCGGATTCTATGTCGGCGGCCATTTCGGCTATGGCGACGCGGGCTTTGGACCGGGCACCCATCCGCTTCCGCTGCAAGGCGCCTTCCTTCCGCACAGCCCGACTGGCCTGATAGGTGGCTTCCAGATGGGGTACAATCGCGAATTGGCGAACCATCTCATACTTGGCGTCGAAGCGGACACGTCGTTCACAAGCCCGCTGGATGTCCCCGCGCTGACGCCGGCGCCTTTCAACACGACCCTCGATTATGTCGGCACATTGCGCGGCCGTGTCGGATACGCATTCGGAAGCTGGATGCCCTATGCGACCGGCGGCTTCGCCTGGAGCCATACCCACGTCAATGTCAACGAAGACCCACGGAATACCAACAGCATCATCTCCTCGGTCGGGCACTACCAGACCGGCTGGACCGCGGGTCTCGGGCTGGAATTTGCCGTGAGCGGAAACTGGAGCGCGAAGCTCGAATATGAGCATGTCGACCTGTCGCGGCAGACGTACGATTTGAGCGCCTTCGGATTGCCGGGCATCAACGTCGATCCCCGCATCGATATCTTCAAACTCGGCCTGAACTACCGGTTTGGCGACATGCCCTGGAGCGCAGCGGCCGCCGTCAATGCGCCAACGGCGTTGCCGGAATCGGACACCTGGAATGTCCACGCCCAAACGACCTTCCTTCCACAGGGCTATCCGGCCTTCCGCTCGCCCTACTCCGGCGCGAACAGCCTCCCTGGAGGCGGACAACTCCAGGAAACCTGGACCACGACGGCCTTTCTCGGCGTTCGGCTCTGGCGGGGCGCAGAATTCTATTTCAACCCGGAACTCGCGCAGGGCTTTGGGCTCGACGGCACGCTCGGCATCGCCGGCTTTCCGAACGGCGAGGCGCAAAAAGCCGGCGCCGCGTTTCCGAAGATCCGGCCGCAACGCTATTACATCAAGCAGACCTTCGGCCTAGGCGGCGAGCAGGAAGACGTCGCCGACGGCCCCAATCAACTGGCAGGCAAACGCGACATCGATCGGGTTACCCTGATCGTCGGGCGATTTGCGGTCGGAGACTTCTTCGACAATAACGCCTACGCGCACGATCCGCGCGCCGACTTCATGAACTGGGCCTTGTGGGAATCGGCCGCCTATGATTTCCCCGCCGACCTGCCGGGCTATACGCGCGGCGCGGTGGTCGAGCTCAATCGCAAGGATTGGGCCGTGCGAGCCGCCGTGGTCGAGGTGCCGTCCGCGCCCAACAGCGACGTGCTCACCTTCAAGACCGGCGGCGTGGTAACCGAATTCGAAGAGCGTCACACGATCCTCGATCAACCCGGCAAGCTGCGGCTGGGCGGATTCGCCAACAGCGGCAATACCGGCAACTACCGGGAGGCGCTGGCGATCGAAGCCGCCGACCCGATGCTCGACATCAACGCGGTGATGAGGAGCATTCAGCATACCAACCTCAAATACGGCTTCTACGCCAATCTCGAGCAACAGATCGCCAAGGACGTCGGCCTGTTCGCGCGCGCGAGCTGGAACGACGGCCAGAATCAAATCCTGTCGTTCACGGATATCGACCGCAGCCTGGCCGCCGGCCTTTCCATCAAGGGCAGCTATTGGGGCCGCCCGAACGACACCATCGGGATCGGCGGCGCCGTCAACGGGCTTTCCGCGGCCAATCGCGACTTCCTCGCCGCCGGCGGCATTGGCCTGTTGATCGGCGACGGTCGGCTCAACTACCGTCCTGAGCAGATTCTCGAGACCTACTACGCCTATTCGCTGAACAAGAACGTCACCCTCACCGCCGACTATCAACTCGTGATCAACCCCGCCTACAACGCCGATCGGGGACCCGTCTCGATCTTCTCAGGCCGGCTGCATGGCGAGTTCTGAGCGAGCGGACTTTGACGCTTGATTGCCGGCGTAATATCCGAAAATCCGGAGTTTCCCGGCGCCTTGACGTTCGCGATCGAAAGACCGATCGATCGATTAGAGGTCTGGCGAGAGCAATTTCGTCAAATTTATTTCTTCTTCGGATTGGGCATAAAGGCGCCCGTGCGGTGTCCGTCAACCAAGCTGCTTACAGCCGACCCAGACAAGCGATGGGGCTTCCAGCTTCGAAATTCGCGATGAAAAATCAGCCGTCATAATTCTATCATACGATCGCCGGCACCAGGTGATGCCCCGCATGCGGGCGCATACGCAATAACGGGGCTTCCTATCGGCTCGGAAGGACCAAAATGCGACCAAAGCCTATTGATGTCCGTTGAGAGATTCTGCAATGAAGGGCTACCCGTTGCGGGCCTTTTGAGTTAGTTGCTAGCTCACCTCACCGCCAACTATTCGCTCATTACAAGCCCTGCCTAAATCGCAGATGAGGGACGGGTCTCGATCTTCTCAAGCCGGCTGCCCAGCGGGTCCGAGACAAGGCGACAGCTATGACGCTTGACGATATTCTGACGCCGAGACTGGGGCAGGCGCTGCGGCCGAACATCTGGGACGCCGTTGCGCTGATTCTCGTGATCGGCGCGATGGTGCTGATCGTCTACGGCGGCGAGCAGACCGCCCTTCCCTTGTCGGCCCTCGACGTCTCGCCGGTGTCGCTCGATCCGGTCAATCTGCCGGTCTACGCGTTGCGAACGACCATGCGGATGCTGCTCGCCATCGTCTGCTCGATCATTTTCACCTTCATCTACGCCGCCTTTGCCGCCAAGAGCCGGCGCGCCGAGATGGTCCTGATCCCGCTGCTCGATATCCTGCAATCGGTGCCGATCCTCGGATTTCTGACCTTCACCGTGGTCTTCTTCCTGAATCTGTTCCCCGGCCAGGTGTTCGGCGCCGAACTCGCCTGCGTGTTCGCGATCTTCACCAGCCAGGCCTGGAACATGACCTTCAGCATGTACCAGTCGATCCGCAACGTGCCGAAGGATCTGGAAGAAGCTTCGCAAAGTTTTCACCTCAGCGGATGGCAGCGCTTCTGGCGGCTTGACGTGCCTTTCGCGATGCCGGGGCTGATCTGGAACACGATGATGTCGATGTCCGGAGGCTGGTTCTTCGTGGTGGCGTCGGAGGCGATCACGGTCGGCAATACCACGGTCACCCTGCCCGGCATCGGCTCCTACGTCGCTCTCGGCATTCAAAAGCAGAACCTGCCCGCGATCGGCTACGCCATCCTGACCATGCTGCTGGTGATCATTGCCTACGACCAGCTGCTGTTTCGCCCGGTGGTGGCCTGGGCCGACAAGTTCCGCTTCGAGCAGACCGCCTCGGCAACCGCCCCGACCTCCTGGACGCTCGACCTGTTCCGCAGTACGCGGGCCTTGCGGGCGCTGACCTATCCGTTTGCGGCCATCAACAAAGTCGTTTCGAACTTGCATTTGGCCATCCCGGGCAGCTTGCGGATACCCGCGAGAGGCGGCTCGCCGTCGCGTCTGATCGACGCGATCTGGCTGGCCCTCGTCATCGCAAGCACCGGCTACGCCGCCTGGCGGGCTTATCAATATCTCTCGGCGACCTTGAGCCCGTCGGACGTCCTCGCCGCCGTGGGGTATGGCTTCATCACGCTGGCGCGCGTCATCGTGCTGATTACGCTGGCGACCCTGATATGGGTGCCCGTCGGCGTCTGGATCGGGCTTCGGCCGAAACTCGCCGAGCGCATCCAGCCGCTCGCGCAATTTCTGGCCGCGTTTCCTGCCAACCTGGCATTCCCGGTGTTCGTCGTGATCATCGTGCGCTACAGCCTCGACCCGAATATCTGGCTCAGCCCGCTGATGATCCTGGGCACCCAGTGGTACATCCTGTTCAATGTCATCGCTGGCGCCAGCGCGTTTCCGACCGATCTTCGCGAGGCGGCCGGCAGCTTCCACCTCGGCGGTTGGCGGTGGTGGATCAAGGTCATCCTGCCCGGCATTTTCCCCTATTACATCACCGGCGCCATCACCGCCTCGGGTGGGTCGTGGAACGCCTCCATCGTCGCGGAAGTGGCGAGCTGGGGTGACACCCATCTAACGGCCCGCGGGCTCGGCGCCTATATAGCAACTGCGACGGAAGCCGGAGACTTCCCCAAGGTCGTGCTCGGCATCACCGTCATGTGCGTACTGGTAACGCTCTTCAACCGGCTGCTCTGGAGGCCGCTCTACGCCTTCGGAGAACGACGTCTTCGCCTCGGATGATCTTCGTTTCTTTGTTTAAGCACGATCTCCGCGCAAACGCGTTCCGCGTTTGTCGCGAGGGAAAACCGGTTCCCACTTTTCCGGATCATGCTCTAAGGAAAACCCATGCTCGATCTCGCCAACCAGACCAACCTGCTCGATATCCGCAGCGTCTGCCGGTCGTTTCCAAAAGGCAGCGGCGAGGAACTTCTGGTCCTCGAAAAGGTCGACCTGACGATCCATTCCGGCGAAATCGTCGGTCTGCTCGGCCGGTCCGGATCGGGTAAATCGACGCTGCTGCGCATCATCGCCGGCCTGATCGCGCCGTCCTCGGGCGACGCCAAATGCCGTGGCGAGACCATCGTGGGACCGCCGAACGGCGTCGCCATGGTGTTTCAGTCCTTCGCGCTGTTTCCGTGGCTGACGGTCCTGCAGAACGTCGAACTGGGCCTGGAAGCGCTCGGCGTCGAAAGCACCGAGCGCCGCACCCGGGCGCTCGCGGCGATCGATCTGATCGGTCTTGACGGATTTGAATCCGCCTACCCCAAGGAATTGTCGGGCGGCATGCGCCAGCGCGTCGGATTTGCCCGCGCACTCGTCGTGCATCCGGACTTGCTCTTGATGGACGAGCCGTTCTCGGCGCTCGACGTGCTGACCGCCGAGACCTTGCGTACCGACCTGATCGATCTGTGGATCGAAGGCCGGCTGCCGATCAAATCGGTGCTGATGGTGACGCACAACATCGAGGAAGCAGTCCTGATGTGCGACCGCATCCTGGTGTTTTCGTCCAACCCCGGCCGCGTTGCCGCCGAGATCAAGATCGACCTGCCGCACCCGCGCAATCGTCTTGATCCGGCCTTCCGGCAGCTCGTCGACAGCATCTACGCCCGCATGACGCAGCGCGCGGAAGTCAGGACGCCGGCGATCGAGGGTATCCACGGCACCGGCGTCGGCATGATCCTCCAGCACGTTTCGTCCAACGTGCTTTCGGGTTTGATCGAGACCCTGGCGGGGCCGCCCTATAACGGGCACGCCGATTTGCCCGTCCTCGCCGGCCATCTGCAGCTCGAAGCCGACGAGATATTCCACCTCGGCGAATCCCTGCAATTGCTGAGGTTCGCCCAATTGAGCGAAGGCGACCTCATGCTGACGGATGCCGGCAAGCGCTTCGCGAACCTCGCAACCGATGCGCGCAAGCGGTTGTTCGCCGAACATCTCATCAACTATGTCCCGGTGATGGGTTTGATCCGTCGGGTGCTCGACGAACGGCCGTCGCATGCTGCGCCTGCGGCACGCTTCCGCAACGAGCTGGAGGACTATATGGCGGAAGATCAGGCGGATGAGACGCTCAAGACCATCGTGTCGTGGGCGCGCTATGCCGAGCTATTTGCGTATGACGAACAGTCCGAGCTGTTCAGTCTGGAAAACCCGCATTGACGCTATCTATGCGTAACGTTTTGAGATGTGCCTCGGCAATGCAGGTGCGCCCCCTCTCCCCTCGGGAGAAGGTTGGGGTGAGGGGATAAGGTCTATCGTTAGGCTGTAACCCGGCGCTACGCGCCGACCTCTCCCGATGGGAGAGGTGATACCGTGCCCGCGTCGGCGCGGGCAGCAATCCCGACCTACCCCGCCGCCGCGAACGTATCCGCCCTTGCCATCGCCCAGGCCTCGCGGAAGCGTGGATCGCTGGTGCCGTCGATCAGTTCGCCCGGGCGAAGCGACGGATAGAGCTTCGCAAATGTCTTGACCTCGGTCGTGGACGTCCGCTGCGAGAAATGGATCGGCCGCAATTCCCGCGGATGTTCCAGCCCCGCGGCGGCGAGCAGCTCCGCCAATGCGTGCAGGGTGGCGTGGTGATAATTGTAAACCCGCTCGATCTTGTGCGGCACCACCAGCGCGCGATTGCGCGAAGGATCCTGCGTGGTCACGCCGGTCGGACATCGATCGGTGTGGCAGCTCAGCGACTGGATGCAACCCAGCGCGAACATGAAGCCGCGCGCCGAATTGCACCAGTCGGCGCCGATCGCCATCGCGCGCGCCATGTCGAAGGCGGTGGCGATCTTTCCGGAAGCGCCGATACGGATGCGGTCGCGGGCATTGATGCCGACCAACGCGTTATGGACGAAATTGATGCCCTCGCGCATCGGCATGCCCATATGGTCCATGAATTCGAGCGGCGCCGCGCCGGTGCCGCCTTCATTGCCGTCGACCACGATGAAGTCGGGATAGATTCCGGTCTGCAGCATCGCCTTGCATATCGCCAGGAACTCCCAGGGATGGCCGATGCAAAGCTTGAATCCGGCCGGCTTGCCGCCGGAGAGCCGTCGCATCTCGCCGATGAAGGCCATCATCTCGAGCGGCGTCGAAAACGCCCGGTGATAGGCCGGCGAGATACAGTCCTCGCCCATGGGAACGCCTCTGATTTTCGATATCTCTTCGGAGACCTTCGCCGCCGGCAGCACCCCGCCATGGCCGGGCTTGGCGCCCTGGCTGACCTTGAGTTCGACCATCTTGATCTGATCGGCGGAGGCTAGGCGGGCGAACTCTTCCGGATTGAAGCTGCCGTCGCGATTGCGGCAACCGAAATATCCGGAACCGATTTCCCAGATGATGTCGCCGCCCATTTCGCGATGATACGGGCTGAAACCACCTTCGCCGGTGTCATGCGCAAAACCGCCCTTCTTCGCGCCCGCGTTCAGCGCCCGCACCGCGTTCGGACTGAGCGCGCCAAAGCTCATGGCCGAGATATTGAAGACCGAAGCCGAATACGGTTTCTTGCAATCCGGGCCGCCGATGGTGATGCGAAACTTCTCTTCGGCACGAACCTTGGGCGCCACCGAATGGTGAATCCATTCATAGCCTTCGCGATAGACGTCTTCCTGGGTGCCGAACGGCCGCTTGTCGAGCACCATCTTCGCACGCTGATAGATCACCGCGCGGGTGTCGCGGGAAAACGGCACGCCGTCCTTCTCGCTCTCGAAGAAATACTGCCGCATCTCCGGCCTGATCTCTTCCAGCAGGAAGCGCAGATGCGCCGAGATCGGATAGTTGCGCAGGACCGCGTGACTCTTTTGCGTGAGATCGCGAATGCCGAGCAAGGTGAGCGCGGCGAAAATCAGCAGCGGAACGAGAACGAGATCGAACGCCTTGTGATCGACGATCCCGATGCCGAGAAGCAGCGCCGTCACGACGGCGCAAATCGTGAGAACGATGAAGCGTGGTGAGAACGGAAGCATCAACGTTTCCATGGGACCCCTCTGGCAGTTTCCGCCATATTGTTCGGTATCGTCTCAGCCTAACTCATCCATACGAACAAGCTCTACACGATATCGTCGGCAAAGGTCACAGATACGACACTAGTGCCTTGAATTTGAGGTTCCTATCAGCTGTGCCGCGAGTCCGTCATAGGAACCCCAAATTCAAAACGGCACTGGAAAAACTTGCATTTCTAGTGCTCCTTTGATTCTGAAGTTCGCATAAGAGGTGCCGCGAATACTTGCGAACTTCGGAATCGGAGCACTAGCGGCGGCGAGGCTACCGAATCATCCGGCGGAGAATCAATCCGCCCGGTGGCCGGGTACACCGCCCATTCACGCGCCCTTTTCGCAGTGCAACGTAGCTCGGCACGAGCTGCATGGTCAGAACCTCATGGTGAGGAGGCGCTGTAGCGCCGTCTCGAACCATGAGGCCACGCTGCTCTTCCTTCGAGACGCGGCGAAGCCGCCGCTCCTCTGGATGAGGGCTTGTTCAGTGGCTGTGCGGGCGCATCGCGCCGGGAATCCCGCGCTTCTCGAGGCCATTTTGCGCCAGCCACGCATCAGTGCTTCGGATCGCGCGCTCGATATGATCGGAGCTTCGCGAAAAGTCGTAGGGCGATCCCACCAGCGGACACAATGGCGGCACCACGAAGTATTCGATGTCGGGAGCGAGATCTTCCAGCTCGCTCACCAATTGCCTGGCGATCAACAGCGTCAACGCATGCAGCGCATTGGCGACCGCGCCGACCGGCGGCGTCTGCGTGGCGCAGGCGTAACCCGTCGGCAAAATGATCAGGCGCCGCGCGCCTTTCGCCACCGCGACCTTGATCGGCGTGTTGGCGGAGATCGCGCCGTCGGCAAGATAGATATCCTTGTAGCGCACGGGCGCGAAAGCCCCCGGGATCGCGGCGGAGGCGACGATCGCCTGCGCGGCCGGCCCCTCCGACAAAACCACGCTGTCGCCGGAGACGATGTCGGTGGCGACGATATGAACCGGGAGTTGGGCGTCCTGCAGGTTGCGGTAGGGCAGATGTTCGTCGATCAGCTTCTGGATCCCGTCGTGCGGGATCAGGAAATCCCGACGCCAGATAAACCCGAGCATGGTGTGCCAGGTCACCGGGAAAACGTCATGGCGGTGCAATCCGCGCCAGATGGTTTCCAGCCGCAGGACACCCTTCAACGTGGGATCGCCGGCATAATAAGCCCCGTTCAGGGCGCCGACGCTGGAGCCGACCACCATATCGGCGGAGACTCCGTGGGCGGCGAGCGCGTGCATCATGCCCACCTGAATGGCGCCGAAGCTGCCTCCGCCTGCGAAGACGAAGGCCGTTTTCGCTGGCGTGGCATGGTTGGGCACGGACAAAACCTCTGGCGCTCCCGGTACCGACGCGTCAATCAAAAGCCGCGTGACGTTCGATAGCGCTTATAGCAGGCGGCAAGCGGACCGCATCATCAACATTGGTTGTTTGCGATGGCAGGCTGGTTTCGAGAACCACCCTCGGTCCTTTCGCGGGTGACATTCACGCAAAAATTGTTAGACCATCGCAAGCAGGGCGACGCCGCCATGACCAGGATGTTCGCTATCGTGGATACGAACACGGGACTTTGCCGAATGAAAATTCCAGCGTTGCCCTTCACCGTCACGGACTGGGGTCAAGTTGCCGCCACTGCACATCCGGGCGAAACCGGCCAGGCTTTCTGGCGCACCCTGAACATTGGCGATTTACGTGTCCGGATGGTCGAGTACACGCCCGGTTATCTGGCTGACCACTGGTGCGACCGCGGCCACGTGCTCTATGTCCTGGAAGGCGAACTCGACACCGAATTGCGCGACGGCCGCACTTTCACGCTTAAGCCGGGCATGAGCTACCAGGTGTCCGACTTCGGCGACGCCGCGCATCGTTCTTCGACGAAAACAGGAGCAAAACTCTTCATCGTTGATTGAGTGCCTGCCGGGAGCCCGGCTCGGTGTCGGTTCCTGCTACGACGTTAACGCTCCACGAACGCCTTCTCGATCACGAAATGGCCGGGCTCGCTGTGGCTGCCTTCGACAAAGCCGCGGGCCTCGAACATCTGCCGCAATTCTTCCAGCATGGCCGGGCTGCCGCACATCATGATCCGGTCGTCACCGATATTAAGCGGCGGTTGGCCGATATCGTTGAACAGCTGCTCCGAGGTGATCAGATCGGTGATGCGGCCGCGATTGCGGAACGGCTCGCGGGTGACGGTCGGATAGTATACGAGCTTCTCGGCCAGGAGCGGCCCGAACAATTCGTCGTCCCGCAACTTCGCCACCAGCTCTTCGCCATAGGCGAGTTCCGAGACCTGCCGGCAACCATGCACAAGGACGATGCTCTCGAACTTCTCATAGACGTCTGGATCCTTGATCAGGCTTGCGAACGGGGCCAGCCCGGTGCCGGTCGAGAGCAACAGCAGGCGTTTGCCCGGGACCAGATTGTCGGCAATCAGCGTGCCCGTCGCCTTGCGTCCGACCAGGATGGTATCGCCCTCCTTGATGCTTTGAAGCCGCGACGTCAGCGGTCCGTCGGCAACCTTGATCGAGAAGAATTCGAGCGCTTCTTCGTGGTTGGCGCTCGCCATCGAGTAGGCGCGCATCAACGGACGGCCGTCGATCTCGAGCCCGATCATCGCGAATTGCCCATTCTGGAATCGGAAGCCGGTATTGCGGGTGGCGGTAAAGCTGAAAAGCGTATCGGTCCAGTGCCGGACAGAAAGAACTTTCTCTCGATGAAACGCGCTCATGTGATTTTATTTTTCCGATTGGGCTCGCGACAGAACGAACGGGTTTACCGGCCCCAAAGCGAGGCGAAAAACCCCTGCAACGATTGAGGATTTGCGTTTCACCTACCCCAATATCGGCGATAGTCAACATGCCCTGATGCGCCGTTGAAGGCTCAAAATTGCGGGGCAATCCGAGTGGCACAACGCGCGTTACGAACCTTCTCCGCGGGGCCAGTTGCCCGCAATTAACTTGCTGAAATTCGTGCCGATCCAGTAGTTAATTGCCGCGCGCAGTCGAAAAATTCGTTAGAGATAAAACATCAAAAAAACGGAATGCCAGACCGCCGGATAATGCATGCGCCACTTGCGGGAATTTCGAGCGGGAAAGCCCGCCTTCTACCCGGACCAGGCGGTCTACGCGGAATATGCCTGCGCCGCGTTCGGGCTCAGGTTTCGGGATATCGACGGCGGAACCGGGCTGGTCTTCAGCGTTGCGTCAAAAACCAGGAGCATTCATTTCGGCGCCGGACGATGCTCGTGGTACCCGCAAAATAATTCCACTGCCGGGACGCTCGCATCCGACAAATATTTTACAAATCGGATCCTTGAAGATGCGGGTGTAGCGACCCTGGGCGGTGACTATTTCTTCCTGCGCGAGCGGCATCGTGCGCACCGCCCCGCGGGGCATGAGCGCGAAGACGCATTCGCATACTTCAGAAGACTGGACGCAACAGCGTTCGTCAAACCGCTGCAGGGATCGCGCGGCGATTTTGCGCAAGTCCTTCACGGCGAAGCGGCGCTCGATCGATATCTCCTTGCGGTTTCAAAACACTATGATGCGGTATTGATCCAGCCGATCATGACAGGCCGCGAATACCGGATTTTTCTGCTCGACGACGAGATCCTCTATTCGGTCAGGAAATATCCGCCCTTTGTGTTGGGCGATGGCGTGCGCTCCATCCGCGATCTCCTGATCGCGCACGACGCGGATCTGCAAGCTCGCGGCCTCTCACCAAGCTCCGCAACAGCGATATCAGAACCGCTCGATATCGTCCTGCCCGCGGGCGAACATTGGGAGATTCCGGGGCGGATGAACTTGAGTGCCGGGGGAAGGATGGCGTTCGAGGCCCCGCGCTCCGAGGCAGCGTTCACAGCGGCAAGGAAGGCAGCCGGGGCAATTGGCCTGCGCGCCGCCGCCGTCGACTTATTCTCGGATATCGGCGGAGATCCGGATGCCATCCGGATCATCGAAGTGAATTCCAATCCATCGATCCGGCTATTGGAGGAATCGGATCGAGGCGACCTGATCCTGAAAATCTGGCGCCACACATTTTCCACCGTGGGTTTGTTGGATGATGTTTGACCTGCCGAAATACGGCGCTGGCGTCTGTCTGGCGCGGCTGGCGGAGCTGCTTGATCTCCTTGCGATCGACCGCGCCAGACTGCAGCGCACCTCGGTCGTGGCGACGGGGTCGAACGGCAAGGGCTCTACCGCCGCTTTCTGCGCCAATATCGCCCGCGCTTACGGCCTGCGAACCGGATTGTTCACCTCGCCGCATTTGTTTCGCTTCAACGAACGGTTTCAGATCGACGGCGCGCCCATTGGCGATGAAGATCTGACGCGGCTTGTGGCGCGAATCGAAACCGCCATCGCCAATATTTCGGAACGCAGAGGAGAACAATTCGGCGCCTTCGAAGCCATGTTCGCATTGGCCTGCCTTCATTTCCAGGAAAGCGAATGCGAATTCGCGGTGTTCGAGGCCGGCATCGGTGGCCGCTATGACCCGGTTCGTCTGGCAGGTAGCCCCGTGACCTGCGTGACGTCGGTCGATTACGAACATGTAGAGCTGCTTGGCGATTCGCTGCAATCGATCGTCTCCGACAAAAGCGATGCCTGCGCCGCCGGCGGCACCATCGTCTATGGCGAGAATTGCCGCGGCTTAAGGCGGCATATCGTCGAATATAATCGCAATCGTGGGACTGCGAGCCTGTTTGTCCGCGACGAGATCAGGATCGGCGGCGAAGCCATCTCGGCGTCAGCGCAACGGTTCGATTTCGGGTTTGGAGATCATGACTTCCGCTCTCTCGAACCAGCGTTATTGGGTGCGTTCCAGTTCAACAACGCCGCGATCGCGATCACGCTGTTCCTGCTCTGGCTGCAACGGGCGCGGCCCGCGCAAACCTTCGCTGGAATCGAAGCGGCTGTGAGATCGGGCCTGCGCGGCACGCGCTGGCCCGGCCGTCTCGAAGTCATCGTTCAAAACCCGTTGACCATCATCGACGTCGGTCACACGCCTGACGGCATCACGCAATCGCTCGCAAGCCTCAAGGAAGCTTTCGGTCTGCAGGGGTGGATTCTCGTGGTCGGCGTGTCCTCCGACAAGAAGGCAAACGAGATCGTGGGCGCGCTGGCGCCGTCATTCGACACGATCATATGCACCAGGGCACACCACAAGGGCGGGAATCCGGAGACAATCGCCGCCACCGTGCGGAAAATCAATCCGCAGGCTCAGGTCCAGATCGCCGCAACGATCGAGGATGCTTTCAGCGCCAGCCAAACCCTTGCCGCATCGCTCGACCGGAAAATCTATGTGGCCGGCGGGTTGTTCACCGCGATCGAATTCGCCGCTGTCGCCCGCGGCATGCGCGCAAGGGACCTGGATTTTTTCTAGAGTGTTTTCGAGCGAAAGCCTGCCCCGGACTTGCTCCGGGGTGGGGACCGGTTTGCGTGTAGAAAACGCATCAAACAAAGAATGACGCCGCACCCGCGCTGGTCCCGGCCCGTTAACGGCTCGTTAACCATGCCCGACCGATGTTTCCTTAAGCAGGGAGCTTTCCATGAGCGATATATCGTCCGTATCATCGTCGGCCACCGCCTTCGTCGCAAAGCAGGCGGCCGACCTGAACAAGGCGGCGAGCGCGGCGACGACAAGCTTCGCTGGCACGTTGTCCAAGGTGCAAGACGCCGTCGGACTCGGACCCAAAACCGGCTTTACCGCCGGCTCCACTTACGAGGCCAGCACCCTGGCCGGTCGAACCACGGCGGCTTTCAACAACACCGTCGCCGCGACCAAATCCGCGCTGCACATCAAGCCCTGATTCTTGCGCCGTCAGGCCAGGCGCGTCCCGGCCATGAAACCGCCAAAGCCCTCGGCGTGGCGCTCGCGCTGCTGGTCCGCGACGACGAGGCGATCGAATGAAAAGACGCCAAGCGCGCTCGCGAAATCTATGGATGCAGGTTCCGAAGGACGGTATTAATTTGCAGACTTTCCGCATCCGGGCCATTGGGAAAAATAAACGTGCGTATCGCCGTCATCGGCGGAGGCCCCGGCGGCCTCTACTTCAGCTATCTCTGGAAGAAGCGCCACCCGGACGCGCGTATCGATCTGTTCGAACAGAACGCCGCCGGCGCCACCTGGGGATTCGGCGTGGTGTTCTCCGAGCAGGCGCTCGAATTCCTGCGCGCCGATGATCCCGACACGGTCGATGCGATCGCACCGGGGATGGAGAGCTGGAAGAACATCACGCTCAATTTGCGCGGCGAAAGCGTCGAGATCGATGGCGTCGGATTTTCCTCGATCGGCCGGCTTGAGCTGCTCGGGATATTGCAGGCGCGCGCCGCTTCGGTCGGGGTCACGCCGCGTTATGACACCCAGGTCGCTTCCGTCGACCAGCTGGCCGGATACGATTTGATCGTCGCGGCCGACGGCCTCAACTCGCTGGTGCGCCGCGCCTTCGAAGGCGATTTCGGCACCTCGCTGTCCTATTCGGCCAACAAGTTCGCCTGGTATGGCACCACAAAGCGCTTCGAGACGCTGTCGCAGACATTCGTGAAAACCGATCTCGGCACGTTCAACGCCCATCACTACCGATATTCGCCTGAGATGAGCACGTTCCTGGTCGAATGCGATCTGCCGACCTGGCAGCGTTACGGCTTTGCCGACAAGACGATCGATGAATCCAGAGCCGTTTGCGAGCAGGTGTTCGCTGCCACCCTCGACGGCCGGCCGCTGGTGTCGAACAAGTCGGTGTGGCGCAATTTTCCGTGGATCTGGAACGAGCGCTGGTCATTCAAGAATATGGTGCTGATCGGCGACGCCCTGCACTCGGCGCATTTTTCGATCGGATCGGGAACACGGCTCGCCATCGAGGATGCGATCGCGCTCACCAAGGCGCTGGAGGCGGAGCGCGATTTGGCCACAGCGCTTGGCCGCTACCAAAGCGAGCGCCAGCCGATCGTGAAGAAGCTGGTGACGGCGGCGCGCACCAGCGCCGACTGGTACGCGAAATTCCCCGAGCATATGAAGCTCGACCTGATGGATTTCGCCTATGGCTACATCACCCGCTCGGCGCGGATCGACGATGCGCGGCTGCGCGCGATGTCGCCCGCTTTCATGGCGCGCTACGAGGCGTCGCGGCGGCTTTCGGCACGCGGGAGCAAGGCATGACGTCGCTCAATCCGATCGAGATCGTCGACCAGGTTCCTTCCGACAGCCCAGGCGCGCGCGAGATCGGCTTTGCGATTCCGCAGACCTATAACGCAAGCCGCATCCTCTTTGACAATCTCGGCAAGGGCCGGGGCGACCGGCTGGCGCTCACCGGTCCTGCGGGCACGCGCAGCTATCGCGAGCTTTGCGCCGAAGCATCGCAGTGGGGCCACGGCTTTCTCTCGCTCGGATTGCAGCGCGGCGACCGCGTACTGATGTTTCTTGACGACACCCCGGCCTATCCGGCGGCGTTTTTCGGCGCGGTTCGTGCCGGCTTCGTGCCGCTCCTGATCAACACGCTGACCCCGCCGGACCTGCTGCGGTTTTATCTGTCGGATTCCGCCGCCACAATTGCCGTTGCCGACACCGAGTTTTGCGCGCGTTTCGATGCGTTGGCCTGCAACGACACGCCATTGCGCACGCTGATCGTGGTCAACGGCGAAGCCGGCGATCACAAGGGTGACGCTGGCGGTCACGCCGTGGCAAATGCCCTCGCCGCAGAACAATGGCTGCCCGGCTTTCCAGCCGACCTCGCGGAGACCGACACAAATCGCAACGAGATGGCGTTCTGGATGTATTCGTCGGGCTCGACCGGACGGCCCAAGGGCATCGTCCATCTGCAACATGACATGGCCTATAGCGATCTGGCTTTCGCGCAGAACGTCCTGAAGCTTGGGCCCGACGACATCTGCTTTTCGGTGCCGAAGATGTTCTTCGCCTACGGTTTCGGAAATTCCATCACCTTTCCGTTCGCCGCGGGAGCTGCGACCCTGCTGCTGCCGGGCCAGCCGAAACCCCAGGCGATCTTCGATGCGGTCGCGCGTTATCGCCCCAGCGTCTTCTTCGGCTTGCCGACGCTCTATACGTCCCTGACAAAGGCCGAGGGCGCGGGGGATACCGATTTTTCCTCGCTGCGCATGGCGGTTTCCGCCGCCGAGGTGCTTTCCGCCGACGTCTTCAACGGCTGGAAGACGCTGACCGGTCTTGAGATCGTCGAGGGGCTCGGTTCCACCGAAGTGCTGCACATCTATCTGTCCAACCAGCCGGAGAACAAAAAGCTCGGCGCCGCCGGGCTTCGCGTGTCCGGCTATGAAATCGCGCTGAGAGATAGTGACGGCCGCGACGTCGGCGACAACGAAGAGGGCATCTTGTGGGTGCGCGGCGATTCCAACACGCCGCTGTACTGGAACCGGCCGGACAAGTCCGCCGAGACCATCCGCGAGGGAGGCTGGATCTACACCGGCGACCGTTTTGTGCGCGACAGCGACGGTTTCTACTTCTTCCGCGGCCGCGCCGATGACCTCATCAAGATCTCCGGCCAATGGGTCTATCCGCTCGAGGTCGAGCTTTGCCTCGCCGAGCATCCCGACGTGCGCGAATGCGCGGTGTTCGCGGCCGAGCTGCCGGATCGGCGGATGACGCTGAAGGCCGTCGTGGTGATGAACAGCCGCACCTTCGACGAAGGCGGCGCGACCAAAATGCTGCAGGATTTTGTGAAGGCAAAACTCTTGCCCTACAAATATCCGCGCGAGGTGAAATTCCTCGATGAATTGCCGAAGACCGGCACCGGCAAGATCGACCGGCAGGCGCTGCTGAAGGTTTGAGCCGGTGGCGCCTGCCCCCTCTCCCGCTTGCGGGGGAGGGTTGGGGTGGGGGCGCCAGACCGGAACAAGCTGGTCGAGTTTTCCCCCACCCGCCGCGCTCTTGCGAGCGCGTCGACCTCCCCCGCAAGCGGGAGAGGTAAGCACGCGCGATCGCCCCCTACCCCTTTAGCCCGGTCCCGCCGTAAAGCCAGGCGAGATCCTTGTAGTAATCCTCCGACGACTTCGCGCCCATGATGGCGTTGCGCAGGCGGGCGTGTTCGCCGGCGGGGTGGTAGATGTGCTCGCCGATGGCGCGGGATAAGAGTTGCACGCGCGCGGTGCGCGGGAAGCGCTGCGCGCGGTATTTCTCCAGCGCGGTCGCGTGATCGCCGGGATGGCTGCCTAGCATATGCGACAGGCACACCGCGTCTTCCATCGCCTGGCAGGCGCCTTGCGCGAAATATTGCAGCATCGGGTGGGCGGCGTCGCCGAGCAGCGCGACGCGGCCGTCGACCCAGCGCTCGGTCGGGTCGCGGTCGCACAACACCCACAGCTTCCAGTTTTTGCCGTGGCGGATGATGTTCTGCGCGCGCTGATGGATATGCGTAAAACCCTTCATGACTTCTTCTTCGGACACCGGTTGGCCTGCCACCGGCTCCGGCGCGTCGTTGTGATAGGTGACGACGAGGTTGAACACCTTCCAGCCCGACAGCGGATAATGCACGAGGTGGCATTTCGGGCCGGCCCACAGCGTGGCGGCGTTCCAGCGCAGATCTTCCGGCATCTGTTCGGTCGGGATCACCGAGCGATAGGTGGTGTGGCCGGAAACCCGCGGCGGGCCGTCGGCGGTGACTTGCTTGCGGATATTCGACCACAGCCCGTCGGCGCCGATCAAGAGCGAGCCGGTGACGCGCTCGCCGGAGGCCAACCGCGCGGTGACCGACGCGCCGTCCTGGTCGTAACCTGCGACTTCGGAGCTGACGCGCAGATCGATCAAATCGCTTTCCCGGCAGGCCTTCAGGAACACGCCATGCAGATCGCCGCGATGCACCACGGCGTAAGGGTTACCGAAACGCGCGCGAAAGGCGTCGCCCAGATCGACATGGCAGATCTCTTCGGCGGTGAGCGCATCCATCAGCCGCATTTGATCGACATAGACCGCCATGCCGCGCGCGGCCTCGCCGACGCCGAGATAGTCGAAGGCGTGGAAGGCGTTGGGTCCGAGCTGGATGCCGGCGCCGATCTCGCCGAGCGCCGAGGCTTTTTCGAGCAGGATCGAGCGAATGCCCTTTTGCGCCAGCCCCAGCGCCGCGGCGAGGCCGCCGATGCCGCCGCCCGCGATCAAGACCGGTCGTGCGCCCGTCGCCATCAGCTTGCCTTCCCGAGATGCTCGAGCGCATCTTCGGCGCGCAGCGGCACCCGTGACGCCTCGTTGTTGAGATCGACCAGTTGCGCCAGAAGCGCCAGCAGGGTCTTGCGGTCGGCCGGTTTCAACGGCTGCAGCATCCGCGCCTGCGCGCGATCGACCGACGGCATGATGTCGCGCAACAGGGACGCACCAGCCTTGGTCAGATGCAGCAGCTTGACCCGTTTGTCCTCGCGCGCGGGTTTTCGCTCGACATATTTCTTCGCCTCCAGCCGCTCGATCACGCTGCCCAGCGTCGAGCGGTCGAAGGCGATCACCGCGGAGAGCCGCGTCGCGTCGATGCCGGGATGGGTGCGGATCGCGATCAGCGCGGCATATTGCACCGGCGTCAGGTCGAAGGCCTTGCACTCTTCCATGAAAACCGCGACCGCGATCTGCTGCATCCGGCGAAACAGATAGCCCGGCGCGGTGTAGACCGCGTCCATCGTCACGGCGTCTGGCTTACTCGGCATCGGGCTGTCGCTCCGGCGCGGCGTCGGCGAACGCCTTGAGGTTTTTCGCGGCCGCCTCCGCCCCGAGCAGGCGCGGATAGGCGGCAAGGTCGACGCCGAAGCGCCGCGCATTGGCCAATTGCGGCACAAGACACAGATCGGCGATCGTGGGCGCTGCGCCGAAGCAGAAGGGGCCGGCTTCGCCCGCGATCAGCGTTTCGCAGGCCGAGAGGCCCTCGCGGTTGGCCCATGCCGCCCAGCCCATCACTTGTTCCTCAGGCAGCCCAAGCTCGCGCAGCCGCGCCAGCACTTTCAGATTCTGCACGGGATGGGTGTCGCAGGCGATCACTTGCGCAAAGGCGCGGACATGGGCGCGGCGCAGCGGATCCTTCGGCAACAGCGGCGGTGTGGGGTGGATTTCGTCCAGCCATTCGATGATGGCGAGCGACTGGGTCAGGATCGTGCCGCGGTCATCCTGCAATGTCGGGACCAGCCCTTGCGGGTTGATCGCCAGATAGCCTGGGTCGCGCTGTTCGCCCTTGCGCAGATGGTGCGGCAAATGTTCCGCACTTAACCCCTTCAGGTTCAATGCAATTCTGACCCGGTAGGACGCGCTGCTGCGGAAATAGCCGTGCAGCTTCATCTCAAAACCTCCCTCGAATTTTATTCCGGCTTTTGCGTGGCCGTGATTGACGCTAGCCATATTGTAAGTATGCTGTCAATCTAGCGAAACAACAAGAACCACGGGAGGCTGGCCATGGAAGCCGTAACGAAGACGCCGGAACGCGAGGCGTTCTACCAGAAGATCGACGGCGAGAATCTTTCGGCGCTGTGGAACGTGCTGGGCGACCTGGTCACGCCGGAACCGAGGAGCGCCTGCCGGCCGCATCTGTGGAAATTCGACGCGATCCGCGACTACATGACCGAGGCCGGCAAGCTGATCACCGCCAAGGAAGCCGAGCGGCGGGTGCTGGTATTGGAAAATCCGGGGCTGCGCGGGCAATCGAAGGTTACGACGTCACTGTTCGCCGGCGTGCAGATGGTGATCCCAGGCGACGTCGCGCCCGCGCACCGGCATAGCCAGTCGGCGCTGCGTTTCGTGCTCGAAGGCAAGGGCGCCTACACCTCGGTCGATGGCGAACGCACCGCGATGGCGCCCGGCGATTTTGTCATTACGCCGTCGATGACGTGGCATGACCACTCCAACGAAACCTCGGAGCCGATGTTCTGGCTGGATGGGCTCGATATTCCGATGGTGCAGTTCTTCGACGCGTCCTTCGCGGAAAGCGCGAAGGAAGACCAGCAGAAGATCACCCGTCCCGCCGGCGACAGCTTTGCGCGCTACGGCCACAATCTGCTGCCGGTCGACGAGAAGCGCACATCGAAGACCTCGCCGATCTTCAACTATCCCTATTCCTACACGCGCGAGGCGCTGGAGACGGCCAAACTGCGCGACGAGTGGGATGCCTGCCACGGGTTGAAGCTGAAATTCTCCAATCCCGAGACCGGCGACTTCGCGATGCCGACGATCGGCACCTTCATCCAGTTACTGCCGAAGGGTTTCAAGACCGCGCGCTACCGCGCAACCGACGCCACGGTGTTCGCGGCGATCGAAGGCAAGGGACGTTCGCGGATCGGCGAACAGACCTTCGAATGGGGCCCGCGCGACCTGTTCGTGGCGCCGAGCTGGCAATGGGTCACGCACGAAGCCGACGTCGACTCCGTGCTGTTCAGCTTCTCGGACCGCCCGGTGCAGCAGAAGCTCGACCTGTTCCGCGAAGATCGCGGGAATGCGTGAAGCGACAACGTAAAGAACTGATCGGTCTGCATCAGGTGGTTCTCTATATCCGGATTGAACGTCCGCGCAAAAGCGAACAAGATCATCGCCCAGCAGGATGCCACTCCATGCACGTCGGGAACCAAATCTCTGTGATGGCGGGAGCAGCGAGCTTCCTTTTGGCATGCGTCGCACTCACGCTCATCACGGCTCCCGCTTTGGCCGTGGAGCAATGCCGGTTCATCCAGGCCAAGCCGGAGCGGGAGGCGTGTTATGAGCGCCAGGAAGCGGCGCTCGCCGCGAAACGGAAGCCCGAGCCGACCCGCGAATCGAAGACGATGGAATCGCTGGAGCAGATGAAGCACGATGACGAGGCGCTTAACCGGCAGATGCACAGCATCTGCCGCGGTTGCTGAGCGGCGGCCTTTTCGTCACAGCCTCTGTTTATATCTCGCCGACCCAGCCTGCGAACGCATCCAGAATTTCATTCATGACATCGCGGTCATTGCGTCCCGATCGCGCCAGCACGTGGAAGGAATGATCGGCGCCGTCGACGAGATGCAAGGTTGCCGATGGCCCAAGGCGCTCGACCACGGGTTCGAGCAGCGCCACTTCCGCGAGACTATCGCGCGTGCCCTGCATGAACAGCATCGGGATATGCACCTCGGCGAGGTGTTTGGCCCGATCGCCGGACGGCTTGCCCGCCGGATGCAGCGGAAAGCCCAGAAACGCAAGGCCACGAACGCCCTCGAGTGACGCCGCCGCCTGCGCCTGCGAGGTCATGCGGCCGCCGAATGATTTGCCGCCCGCGATCAGAGAAAGGCCCGGGCAGCATCGAACGGCTTCCGCGACCGCGGCGCGCACGGCTCCTTGCGCGATTGCCGGCGGATCCGGCCGCTTGCTGCCTTTCTCCATGTAGGGAAACTGATAGCGCAAGGTCGCAACGCCGCGCTCGCAAAGGCCGTTCGCGACCGCCTCCATGAAGGGATGGGTCATTCCAGCGCCGGCGCCATGGGCGAAGACAAAGCACGCGCGCGCTTGCGGAGGCCGCGTCAGGAGCGCGGAAACCGAACCCGCCTTTGCCACCTCGATACTGAGCTTCTGCGGGCTGGAGACTTTCATCCGGCGAGTGAGGCTGCGGGGGTTTCAGGCGACGCTTCTAAAAGCCATGTTTTCGCGGCCGGTGCAAATGGCCTGCGCTCGCGAACACCGCCTGGACCCTGCCCAAATCTCATTTTGCCCTTCCTTTTGGATTTTTTTCCGCAACTGCTCAATGCCCACTTCGCTGGAGGGTTGACCTTCGTCAATACGGGACAGATTCCGGCGTGATTTATTTGCTCCATGTCGGAATATATCAGGTCTTTCCTCGAAATCGGATTGCACGACGTCGGGCTTGTCGGCGGCAAGACCGCGTCGCTTGGCGAACTGTATTCGACGCTCGCGGCCGAAGGGGTGGCTGTCCCCAATGGCTTTGCCATCACGGCGGACGCCTATCGCGATGCGCTGCTGCGGCCCGGCATCGCCGGCGAGCTTCATCGGCTTCTCGACGGTCTCGACAAAAGCAAGATCAAGCAGCTTGCGGCCACAGCCGCCAAAGCGCGCGCTATCATCTACAAGGCAATGGACACGGGGCCCCTCCGCGAACAGATCGTGGAGGCGTATCGGAAGCTTGAACGGGAGTTCGGGGCCGACGTCGCTGTTGCCGTGCGAAGTTCTGCGACGGCGGAAGATCTTCCGACGGCGAGTTTCGCGGGCCAGCATGAAAGTTTCCTCAACGTGCGTGGCGCGAGGGATTTGTTCGAAGCCTGCCGGCGCTGCTTTGCCTCCATTTTTACGGATCGCGCCATTTCCTACCGCATCGATAACGGCTTCGATCACTTCAAAGTGGCTCTCTCCGTCGCTGTGATGAAAATGGTCCGATCCGATCTCGCGGCCAGTGGCGTCGCCTTCACGCTCGATACCGAATCGGGATTTCGCGATGTGGTTTTCGTCACGGGTTGCTATGGTCTCGGCGAAACCATCGTCCAGGGCAAGGTCGACCCTGACGAGTTCTACGTTCACAAGCCGACCCTGAGCCAAGGGTTTCGCTGTGTCCTGCGCCGGCGGCTCGGTGGCAAGCAAATACGCATGACTTACGGCAAGGGCGGCGGCAGCCGTACGACGCGCATTCGCGCCGTGCCGGGCGCCGAGAGGGAGAGGTTCTGCATTTCCGATACGGAGGTGTTGAGCCTTGCGGAAATTTCCGTACGGATCGAGGCGCATTATTCGAAAGACGCCGGCATTGCCATGCCGATGGATATCGAATGGGCCAAGGATGGTTCCGACGGCAAGCTTTATATCATTCAGGCGCGGCCCGAGACGGTGGCCTCGCAGCGTTCGCCTGATGTGTTCGAGGCCTACACTCTCAAGGAGCGCGGGTCCGTCATCGTCGCCGGTCGCGCAGTAGGGGAAAAAATCGCCTCCGGGCGTACGCGCCGCATTGCGACCGCGCGCGATCTCGCAGCCTTCAAGCCGGGCGAGATTCTGGTCGCGCCGGCCACCAGTCCGGATTGGGAGCCGGTCATGAAGATCGCTGCCGGCATCATCACCGACAAGGGCGGCCGAACCTGCCATGCGGCCATTGTGGCTCGGGAACTGGGCATTCCCGCGGTCGTGGGCGCAACGCACGCGACCGAAAAGCTCAAGACCGGGACAAATGTCACGATCTCTTGTGCCGAAGGCGAAATTGGCAGCGTCTATCAGGGAACGGTTGCCTTCGACGTCACGCGAACGTCGGTGAGCGATCTCAGGCAGCCGCGTACCGCGATCATGGTCAATGTCGGCACCCCCGAAATGGCATTCCGGGTAGCGATGCAACCGCAATCGGGGGTCGGTCTCGCGCGCATGGAATTCATCATCAGCGAGCATATCGGCGTGCACCCGATGGCGCTTCTCAAGCCGGAGAAGATCGCCTCGGCCAAGGCGAAGGCTGCGATCGCCCGTCTCGTTAGAACTTATGAAAGCCCATCCGATTTCTTCATTCAGCGGCTCTCCGAAGGCGTCGGCACGATTGCCGCGGCGTTCTATCCGAAGCCGGTGATCGTTCGGCTCTCCGACTTCAAGACCAACGAATACGCCAGCCTGCTCGGCGGCGAGGCGTTCGAGCCCAAGGAAGAGAATCCGATGCTGGGATTCCGGGGGGCTTCCCGTTACAGCCACCCCGCTTACGCCGAGGGGTTCGCGCTGGAGTGCGCGGCGCTCCGCCGGGTACGCGAGAAAATGGGGCTCTCCAATTTGCGCATCATGGTGCCCTTCTGCCGAACCGTCGCGGAAGGGCGACGCGTGATCGCGACGATGGCGGCCAACGGGCTCAAGCGCGGCGATGGCGGGCTTGAGATCTACGTGATGTGCGAGATTCCCAACAATGTCATTCAAATCGACGCGTTTTCGGAGTTGTTCGACGGTTTTTCGATTGGCTCAAACGATCTCACCCAGCTTACGCTGGGGGTAGACCGGGATTCCGACATTGTCGCCTTCGATTTTGATGAACGCGATCCGGGGATGCTGGAGATGTTCAGGCAGGCCGTGGTCGGCGCCAAGCGCAACGGACGTCACGTCGGCATCTGCGGAGAAGCTCCCGCGAATTACCCGGAGATCGCGCGTTACCTGACGCAGATTGGTATCGATTCGATCAGCGTTAACCCCGCAAGCGTGTTTCGCACCATGGCGGCGGTTCTCGAGGCCGAATCCAATCCGACGAAAATCAGGGCTTGACGGCCGAATTGGCCCTGGCGGCGTGCCCATGAATTTGCTCCGCCGCTGCATTGACCCTCGTCATCGTTTCAGTCAGCTCCGCATAGACCTCGTCTCCAATCGTCACCGTGCCAAAATTCGAATTTTCACCGTCAAAACGTCCCGCGGCCGGCTGATCGGCATGCTCGAACCAGTGATAGCCAACCACGGCCGGCTTCCGCAGGGCCGCGGTGACGTAGCGTTCGAAGCATTGGGCGCGCTCGAGCTGGCTCGCCACCCGCGGTCCGGCGCCGTTGGTATTGGGCAGGCCGGAATTGTCACCGCGGAAGGAAAATTCGGAAACCAGGCACGGTTTCCCGCCCGCCGCATAGGCATCGATCGCAGCGCTGGCGTCGAAGTCGTAGCAATTGAACGAGACCACGTCGAGGTAACGGCCGGCGGCGGCAATTACATTTGGATGCGGCTGATAGCCGAACCGGGAACCAATCACGAGGTGATTGGGGTCGGCAGCCCTGATGGCCGCGACGCACAACTCGAAATATTGTTCGGCGACAACCGCAACAAAGGCATCGCAATCCGCGAGAAATGCCGCGCGCCTGGGATTGGCGAGGTTAACCTTGGTCTCAAGCGCATCGTTCAGACCGCCGGGCGGCATCCTGAAGAACGGCGCCTCGACAGGTCCGATCGTGCCGAATTCCTCCCATGATCGCGCCGGCGTGCGCCAGACCGCGTTGAATTCGGAAAATTCCCGATAGCGCTCCTCCAACCGTATGACGGCTGCGACGCGGCCAGGGCGGTGAGCGGGCAGGTTCAGAAACAGCGTCAGAAGCTCGTCGGCCCCTCGCCAATCCGGCGACCAGTACAGCTCGTTGTCGATAAACGTGCCGAGCAATCCGGCCTCGTTGCGCCGCTTCGTGCAGTTATTTTTTGCGCTTGCGCGGATGTGACCCAAAAATGCGGGATCAAAGACATCGGGAAAGATTTCGTCGCGCCGGTGCAGCCGGAAAGAGGCGCCAAGTGCGGCGGTAGGAGTGGTTGCAAGCAGCGACGATCCCGCGGTGGCGACAAGTTCATCAGACCAGCAGCCGAGCGTGTTGAATTTCCAGCCCGCCAGCCGATTTGCTGCCGCCGCGCGCCAGATGTACTGGCTGCCGTATTTTTCCCGACACGTGTCGGCGTATGGCGCGCGATTGGTATTTTGGACGTGGTCCTGATCGAGGCAGACCGTGTTCACACCCTTGGAGAGAAAACGGCCGCCGTCAGGGTCGACAAGCCAGAACACGCCGTCGCGCTCGTCAACGCGAAAAAAGCCGCTTCCGCGGAAACGGTCATCGGCAATTCCTCCCCATTTGGTTCTTTGCAATCGGATACCCCAACGGCAGAGTAACAATGAGTTATCTATCGCACAGGCCGTTCAGGGATACTTGATGTATCTCAAGATCGTCGCGTCACCGGTCGGCCTATTAGTATCGCGCCTCACACTCTGCCTGGGCGGGAAGGTGAATAGTGAATTCGAACGGGAAGTCGGCCAGCGATCGAGCGGGGCGTCTTATGCGGGCGCCAGAGCTGCCTCCGACCGCCAGCCTGCGCCCGGATTTCATCTGGGGAGTCTCCACCTCAGCTTTCCAGATCGAAGGCGCAACGAAGGAAGATGGCCGAGGACGGAGTATCTGGGATGTCTACTGCCAAAACGGTGAAGTAAAGAACCACGACACCGGCGATGTTGCGTGCGACCACTACCATCGTTACCGGGAAGATGTCGCCCTGATGAAGCGGCTGGGCGTTCAGGCATATCGGTTCTCGGTTGCCTGGCCACGCGTGCTGCCACAGGGGCAAGGATCCGCAAACGAACCGGGCCTCGCATTCTACGACCGGCTGATCGATGAGCTGCTGGCCTCCGGCATCGAACCATGGCTGTGCCTGTATCATTGGGACCTGCCGCAGGCTCTCGAGGATCTTGGCGGCTGGATGAACCGGGAGTCGGTGGCATGGTTTGCCCACTATGCGAAGTTGATCTCCACGCGTTTCGGAGATCGCGTCAAGCGCTTCGCGACCTTCAATGAGCCATCGATCTTCAGCCTGTTCGGCCATTCTCTGGGCAAGCGGGATCGAAGCAGCGAGGACAATCTCCACAGGACGATACATCATGTAAATCTCGCGCACGGTGCGGGTGTCGATGTGCTTCGCGAAGAGGTTCCCGGCGCGTCGATCGGATGTATTCACAATTGTCAGCCCTGCTGGCCCTCCAGCGGGAGCGAAGCCGACGCAGCAGCGGCTGCGCGCCTCGATACCTACTGGAACAACGCCTTCCCCGATCCGCAATGTCGCGGCAAGTATCCGTCACTTATTGGGCCTGCGATCGAGCCGCACATCCAGCCCGGCGACATGGCGCGCATTTGCCGTCCGGTCGACTGGTTCGGACTCAATCACTACAGCCCGGTCTACGTAAAAGCGCAGGCGACTTCCATGCTGGGCTTCGAGTTCGGTGAGAAGCCGGCTGGCGTTCCGCTGACGCCGATCGGATGGCCGATCAATCCAGACGCCTTCCGTGAAACGCTGCGGATCGTCCACGAGCGCTACGGTTTGCCGATTTACGTTCTTGAAAACGGATATGGCAGTTTTGACAAGCCCGACGAGGCGGGAGCCGTGATCGACGCGGAGCGAATTGAGTTTCTGCGCGCCTATATCGCGGCCATGAATGCCGCCGCTCGCAGCGGCGTCGATGTGCGCGGCTATTTCATTTGGTCGCTGCTGGATAATTTCGAATGGGAGTCGGGATACAGTAATCGGTTTGGTCTGACCTACGTCGATTATCTGTCGCTCCAGCGTATTCCGAAGTCATCGTTCCGCTGGTACGCGGATCTGATCAAGACGGTACGACGCCGATGAACGCAGCCCCCTCAGGACCAAATATCCGGAAGATGTTGCTTGCAGACATCGGCGGGACCAATGCGCGCTTCGCGCTGTTGGCCGGCGGAACGCTGGGAACAATTGCCCATATGGCTGTCAGCGACTACGGCAGCTTTCGAGAGGCCCTCAGCGTGTATCTTGGCGATATGCCGGAGGCGGGCACGATCGGCGCGGCCATTCTTGCCGCTTCTGGCTTGGTCCAGAACGGCCGCTGTGCCCTTACGAACAATCCCTGGGTGATCGATGCCGCCGACTTGCGCGCCGCCTACGGATTTTCCACTGTGCGTCTAATCAATGATTTTGAAGCGGTCGCGTGGTCCCTGCCCCGCCTTTCGCGTGACAAGCTCCTTCAGGTAGGCGGCGGGCAACCGGTGGTGGGCGCGCCTCTCGCGGCGCTTGGCCCTGGTACAGGCCTTGGAATGGCGGCCAGCATACCGCACGCTTCCGGTCACCTCGTGCTCTCGAGCGAGGGTGGCCATTCGACAATGGCCGGCAGTTCGTCGCGGGAGGACGCCGTGATCGCCTATTTGCGGCGGCGATTTGGACATGTCTCGGCGGAACGCGTTCTTTCGGGCAATGGGCTGGAAAATCTTCACGAGGCTCTCGCTGCCCTGGACAACGTGACGCTGCCAAGGCGCCGTGCTGCCGAGATTATCCAGGCCGGGATCGAAGGCAGCTGTCCGACGAGCCGCGCAGCTATCGACATGTTTTGCGCGATGCTTGGGACTGTCGCCGGCAATCTCGCGCTCACGCTCGGTGCGAGGGGTGGAATATTTATTGGTGGAGGCATTCTGCGCCACATGCCCGAATATTTTGCCAGCTCCCCGTTCCGTGCGCGTTTCGAGGACAAAGGCCGGCTCAGAAAATATCTCGAGCCAATTCCGGCCTATCTTATTCTGGACGAGGACGCCGCTTTCGTCGGCTTGCGTGCATTGGTGGAGGTCGAAGGCATTGGCTAAAATTCCGCCGACTCAAATCGTCACCCTCACCATAAACCCCGCCGTCGACGTCTCGACGTCGGTGACAAAAATGGTGCCTTTTATCAAAATGCGGTGTGCGCAGGCCCACCGCGATCCAGGTGGAGGCGGAATCAACGTCGCTCGGGTTCTTGA
Organism: uncultured Alphaproteobacteria bacterium; assembly: GCA_963753875.1. Taxonomy (GTDB): domain Bacteria; phylum Pseudomonadota; class Alphaproteobacteria; order Rhizobiales; family Xanthobacteraceae; genus Bradyrhizobium. Next base: position 160,197 of record CAVWDY010000015.1, read on the forward strand.
GCGGCTCGGCATCGGCTCAACCGCAATTTACCCGGCCGGTGGCGCCACCGGACAATTGCTTGCGGCCCTGGTTGAGCGCGAACGCGTGCGAAGCGTTGTGATCCCGACGTTAAACGACACGCGGGAGGATATTACGATCTTTGACGAGACGGCCCGAGAGCAATTTCGCCTTGTCTTTCCGGGTGCCGCGCTCAGCGATATTGAATGGCAAGAATGCCTGGGATCGATTGCGCGCATCACGCCTGAGCCTGCGTTTGTTATTGCGAGCGGCAGCGTGCCTCCTGGCGCACCGCATGATTTTTTCGGCAGAGTCGCTCAGGCTGCGAAAGCGCGTAGCAAGATCATCGTGGATACGTCCGGCCCCTTCCTGAAGGCCGCTCTGGAAGCCGGTGTTTTTCTCATCAAGCCCAACCTTCGCGAATTTCAGGAGCTGGCGGGAATCACCTCCACCGACGAAGCCACCCTCATCGAAGCAGGACGTCGTCTCTTCGACCGATATCGCATAGAGATCATTGCCCTCTCAATGGGGCCAGATGGCGCCGTTCTGATGACTCGCGATATGGCTTTGCGTGCGAACGGTCTGCCGATCGATCCCATCAGCGTTTCCGGTGCCGGCGACAGCTTTCTGGGGGCAATGGTATGGAGTCTTGTGAACAGCGACAGTCTCGAGAGCGCCCTGCGCTACGGGGTTGCCGGCGGCTCTGCCGCGCTGCTCAATCCCGGGACAGAACTTTGCCGCCCCGAGGACGTCCATCGCCTTGCTTCCGAGGTGATCGTAACGCCAATCGCTCGCAATTCGCGTTAGTTGAGAAACGATTGGACTGGATGCCCTTCGCTGGATCGCAACAATCGGTTGCAAGGCTGCATGCAAAGACCCGTGGGTCTCACTGCACTGCCACGACGATCCACCCCTGCCGAATGTCTATCCTGAGCTTTTCCTCGCCGCCTGGTCGAGAACAACGGCGCCGAGCAGCATCTCAATGCGACCATTGCCCCATAGCGGGAGCAGGAGGCGGGCGTAACCGCCCGGATGTTCGGCAGCTTCTTTTCCAACAGCCGTGTGACGATAATAGGTAGGAGCGCAGCCCTTGACCGTCGCCTTGCATTGCGAGGTCAGCTCATCGAACGGTGCGTGAAGTTCAATTTCGTCAAGAAACCTGTTGCCGGTTGTTCCGCCGTACCAGTCGGTCAGGTCCGCTCCCAGGAGATCGAAGCGGAACCGAAGCGGGTTTTCGAAAACGCCAATCAGCATTGCTTCCCGCCCGAGCCGCGATCGCAACGAAAACTTGACGTCGTCCCAAAACGGAACTTGGTTTGCGCCACGTTTCAAGCCATTCCAGTACGCCTGGAAACGACCGAGATCCGGTTCAAGTTCGCCGGGAAGGGAATAGCGATGTGTGCCGCCTGTCATCGTCAGGCGGTCTTCGACAGATGCGACCCCTGGGGCCGACCATGCCGCGTCTTCGGCCGCACGGCGCTCGCCCCAGCTGTCGACGGCGCCTTCAAGAACGACCTTGTTTCCATTCTGTACGCTGACGCTTATCGCATTCGCTTCGATCTCCGCATGCCGCTTGAGGGCGGACTCGATCTTGCTCTTCACATTCGACGAATCGATGCGCGGCTTGATGGCAATCATGTTGGTGATGCCGCGTATGCCCGACAATTTACGAACGTCGTCTTCCGCGGAGATCTTCTCAAAATAGCTGTTCACATTGCCGCTCAACGTGAGCCACCCCTCGTGCACCAGTACATTGACCGCATTTGGCGGCACAAGAACGTCCCAGCTCAAAATATCGTAAGCTCGTTTGGCGATCTGGTCATCCGCCTCCTTTTGATAGGGAAGATGCACCTCGATATTCTCTGCGATGGCGTGTACGCCTTTGACACGACGGGTCGCAGCAATGGCTGCGAGCTTTTCCGCATAGCTGTTGACGTGCCCACCGAGAGTCACGATGCCTCTGTCGACGGCGACACCGATGTGCTCGCCGCTGAAGCTTGGATCAAATTCAAGCTCTTCAATGATGTCTTGCCGGAGTTGAGAGTCCGTCATGACTGTTCCTCCATCAGTTTGGGGTTATGACACTGCGCTTCCGGGGAGGTCACCTTGATCCTCATCAAGGTCGGGCGCATGGCGTTCAGGTTAGGTTATGCTCAATCCTCAATCCTCAATCCTTGGGACAGGAGAGCTGCTCAAGCTGGCATCGAAATCGGGCAGACGTGCCCCGAAGGCTTCTTCCCAAGCGCCTTCGTTTGAATTCCACAGTAATCCGATGTGCCTGCATGAGTGACATTCGGCGGTTTTGCCGATGGTTTTATTTGGGAAAACCCGCGCGGACGTTCTTGAACGTGCGCCGGTAAGTTCTCGGAAAAACTGGCGATCCCGGCATGACTCGAACATGCGACCTACGGTTTAGGAAACCGTCGCTCTATCCGGCTGAGCTACGGGACCGAAGCCCCGCTTTTTGGAAGCGGGCGCCTGGGCGCTGAATACCAGAGCGGGGTCGTGATCGCCAGCCCCGGAAATCGACGATCGGCGGGACGGTCAAGCTGCATAGGGCTCGGTCGGTTATCGGAAGCCCCTCAGCTGGCAGGCCTTTGGCTCCCGCCAGGTTGGATTGGGCGCCTGATAGACCTGCCGGGTGACAAGAATCTGGTCGGCCTTGGCGGCGGGTTGGGCCTGGAAAGCGGTGTTGACGACCGCTCCGATCGCCGTCAGATCGTGATGTTACCAGCCCGACTCCCCGAAGTTCTCCGGAATGGACGCCGATGCCTACCCCGAGATCGCTGCCGGCAAGGCCAATACCATTTCGTTGGGCAACTTTCCATCATGCAGATCGAGCTGAGCAATGGGAACTGGGCGACCAAACAGATAGCCCTGAACCAAGTCGACGCCCGCGGTACGCAGGTAGTCGAACTGTTCTTCGGTCTCGACACCCTCAGCGGTCGTTACGGTGCCGAGACCCTGAGCCAGAGCTAGCGTCGAGGCAACGATCGCCTTGCAATGTCGTCGATTAATGACGCCTTGTGTGAAGGACTTATCGATCTTGATCTTATCAAACGGGAAAACCGTCAGATAGTTTACTGACGAATATCCCGTGCCAAAATCATCGAGAGCGATGGAGATGCCGAGATTTTTCAGCTGTCGAATCGTCGTCAGATGCGCTTCATGGTTCTCAAGAATAGCAGTTTCGGTGATCTCAAGCTCCAGCCGTTCGGGCGCAAGACCGGTCTCCACCAGCGTGCAAAGTATGACGTCGAACAGGTTCCCCTTTTTGAACTGAACCGCCGAAATATTGACCGCGACCTTGATATGAGCGGGCCACGAAGTCGCATCGGTGCAGGCTCGCTGTAGAACCCATTCGCCGAGTGGACCTATTAAGCCGGTCGATTCTGCAATCGGAATAAACTGGTCTGGACCAATGAGACCCTTCGTCGGGTGCCGCCATCGAACCAGCGCCTCGACGCCACAAAGCAATCGAGTCTTGGTGTCCACTACCGGCTGATAGTGCAACTCGAATTCCTTCCCCAATATGGCATTCCGCAGTTCGCTCTCTGCCGATTGCTGAGTTTGAGCCACCTCAAGCATCTCGGCTCGGAATACCCGATAATCATTTCGTCCATTTGCCTTGGCGTCGTAGAGCGCAAGGTCGGCTTTCCTAAGCAGTTCCTCGGGGTCAACGCCATCTTCCGGGGCAAGGACAATACCTATACTGGTCCCAATACTGGCCGGATGGCCATTAAGATGGAATGGTTCGGTAATGGCGCCTATAATTCGCAACGCGAGGGCGATAGCGCCCTCGTGTTGATTAGCTCCTCCCTCCTGAAGGATCGCAAACTCATCACCGCCCAAGCGTGCCAGCACATCGGTTTCCCGAAGCGTGGATTGCAGGCGTCTACCCACTTCAACCAGCAATTGGTCACCGACGGGATGCCCAAGCGTGTCGTTGACGGCTTTGAATTTATCAAGGTCGAGCATCATCAAGGTGACCGCGCCACCATTCCGCTTAAGGCGCTTGCTCGCTTCTTCAAGTTTAGCGTTGAATTCCGCGCGGTTAGCCAGTCCCGTCAGCGCGTCATGCCGGGCCAGGTGAACGATCTCGGCCTCCACCCGCCGCTGTTCAGTGATGTCTTCGTGGCTTGCCACCCAGCCACCATCCTTCGTTGGCTGTCGGACAACGAGGATCAGACGCCCGTCCGCAAACTCATCGACCCTGCTTGAGCGGGCATCGGAAGGTAGCTGAGCTAGTGCGGTTATCTTTGCCTTGGCAGCCGAATTGCTCGTGCCGCCTTTGAGAATGCCGCGAGAGACGCGGTCCTTGATAATTGCATCGTGAGGCGTTCCTACTTTCAGCAAATCTGGCGGCAATTGATACAATTCCGCAAAACGCTGATTCCAGACAACGAGCCGCCTCTGCCCGTCGAACATGCAAATGCCCTGCGACAAATTGCTCAGTGCAGCGTCGAATTGCATATTTATACGCGCGAGTTCAGCGGTCTTTTTCTGAAGCTCGGTCACATCGATCCGAAAACCTACCGTGAGTCCCGACGCAGTACGACGCTCACGGAGCTGGATCCAGCGACCATTCGACAAATGCTGAAGGACGTCCGTCGAAGGGTCGCGATGCAACCTCATCCGTTCCGCAAGCCATGCGGACCGTTGCGCTGATGTATCACCAGCTTCGGGATACTGGTTGTTTTCGAGACCACAATGCAGGACGTCTTCGAACAATGCGCCTGGATAAATCGCGGCTGCTGATTGGGCATATATCTGGCGATATGCTTCATTGCAGGTTACCAGCCGGTCTCTTTCGTCATAAATGACCAGCGCGTCCGGGCTTGCGTTGACCGCCTCTGTCAGGACCTCCTGGGTGCGCGCTAGTTCGGCGGCCTGTTGAAGGACATTGCTCTCGTGACGCAACCGCTCGGTGATATCTTCATGCGTGGCGACCCATCCGCCATCAGACACGAGCCGGTGCGCAACCTGGATTGAGCGTCCATCCGGAGCATTTATTATGGTGCCTTCCTCCCGCGCAACATGCTCCAAAATCCGAGCACAATGTGCGTCGACATCATCAACTTGAAGCGATCCAACTTCGACGCGATGCGCGATCAGATCGCGAAAACTGCAACCTGGCTTCACCACATCGGGTGACAACCCGTACATTTCGATATATCGCTGATTACAGACAATGACGCGGTGCGATGAATCGAACAGCAGCAGACCTTGCGTCATGTTGTTGATGGCAGTTTGGAGACGCCGCTTACCCCGCGCCAGCTTTCGCTGCGAGACTTGATGCTGCCGCGACAATTGCCGAGCGATCAGGAACAGGAGGGCGGTGATCACGAGCACGGAAAGACCGGCCACGCCAATGAGAACTTTCGTTTGTTCGCGCCAATCGACGAGCGCCGCCGATACGGTCGTGGCCGCGACGACCACAATTGGGAAATGGCTCAGGGTGCGGGCGGAAACCAGCCGCTCCAGACCGTCAATGCGACTTTCCAGCCGCGTCGTCCCACGGTCCGCCTTCAATACAACATTCTGGAACAGCGCACCTGTTGTGAAATTGCGACCGATCATCGATTCGAGGTGCGGATGACGAGCCAGCAGCGTCCCGTCGCGGTTGAACATGGCAATCGCGGCGCCTTCTCCGAGGGCCACGGACGCAAAGAAGTTTTCGAACTGGGACAGCTGTATGGTTCCAACAATGACACCCAGGAAGTCGCCATTCGGCGCGCTTACCTTATGAGCCAATTTTATCGTCCAAGTGCCCGCGATTCGGCTTTTTACCGGATCGCTCAAAACCGTTGTCAGTTGAGGGTCAGATTTGAGCGCTTTGAAATAATCCCGGCCGGCGTCAGTAAGGGGCGGGGCCGGCCATAAGTGGGTAAAGTTAATCAGCTTTCCGTCTGAACCGACAAGGTTGAGAGTGCTCACAAAGGGTAACGCGCCGATCTTAGCCTTGAGCATAAGGTGCACGTCCTGACCGGACATCTTGCGCTCAAGATCCTTGCCGGAAGTAATCCCTGCCAGATTGATATCTTCGGCAAATTGTTGTTGAGCGAGATCTAATTGTTCAAGCTGTTGATGAAAGTGCCCGGCGAGCAATAGCAGGGTGTTTTCCAATTCGCGTTCACTGTTGGCCAGCGCGCGCTCGCGAAATTCACCCACCGTTATCGCAGTGCCGATGACAATCGCCGCGATCAGCAGCACGCCGCACATAATGAGCCAACGGATTGGCCCCCGTCGAACCGGAGCGTCGGCGTCGGTCTGATCGATATTGTCAGCCGGCATTCGGCCGGTACCGGTACCGGCCCACATCCGCAAAAGCCATTTTCGCATTATGACGCATCCCAAACGCAAGGATACAATGCGGAAATGGAGGGCAGGTTATCAATACCGGTTAGTGATCAGTTAATTCCGGGGGCATCACCTGTAGTGAACCCGCAGCGCGTGGGCCGCGATCAAAGGACGGTTTTCGTTTCCCCCTGAGGAGCAGGCGGCAAGCGCATCCTTGCCTTTACGATGGCTTCGTTCTTCGCGCAGCAGTTCGGTGTGGAGCGGTGCGATCACGTCGCGCACGATGCGTGGGTCGGGTACGCGGTGGCTGGAATGGAAACCCGCGGTCTTGCGGTGGACGTCCTGCGACGGCGCCCCATGGGCAAAGACCCAGTAATACTCGCCGCTCCTCGCCAAATTCTCGACGTACGCAAAGACCTCGCGCCCTTCGACGATGCTAATTCTCTACCCCGCAATAATACTGTCCCGGAATTTTATAGAATCTGACTTAGCGGTTCACCGTCACGGGTTAATGTACATTATTGATGCGGGTTAACTCGAATTCAGCGCCATCAGGTTAATGCGGTTACGGGCAGGCTAACAGGCCAAAACTTCAAACCAGCCATCGTCGGCAGGCCGTTCAAACCGGCAATCGTTAAACGATGCTCCCGATCTGGCGGAAAATTTTCTTTAAGAAAAAATAATGGATATTTCCAATCGATAGTTCGCGATCAATTGCCATTAGTCTCTTTTTATTCCCAGCGCTGCATCTTTTGCAACATGGGTGGCTTGATAACGCAGCTCTATCCATCTGAACTCTCCCGAAGGCAATCCGCCGCCGGGGATGCGACATGCGTTGCGGACGAACCACCGGTCGCAAAGATCGCGTGGCTCTCGCGTCCGGTCGGGCTGATCATCATCTGCGGGATTTTGCTGGTCGGCGTCGTGATGGCCGCGACCGGAGCTCTGCTTTTGAATCTCCGGGACCGCGACATCGCCGAAAACGAGCGCAGGCTGAACGGCCTCGCGCTGGTGCTTGCCGAGCAGATCGATCGTAGCTTGCAGTCGATAGAGGTCATCCAGACGGCGGTGATCGAGCGGATGCGAAGTCTCGGCATCGAGTCGGCGGAAGATCTCGAACGGCAGATGTCCGGTTACGAAACCCACCAGCGTTTCAGGGACAGTATCAGTGCGTTGCCGGATATCAACGCGCTGGTGCTCACCGATGCCCATGGCAAACTGATCAATTTCTCCCGCTTCTGGCCGATTCCGAGTGTAAAGGTTCCCGACGGGGATCCCTCCGAGGTCTTCAAGTCCGACCCGCGCCTGACGTTTCATGTGGGCGTCCCTTTGCACTCGCCGGCGACCGGAAACTGGGTCGTCCTCGTCGCGCGAAAATTCACCGGTCCGAACGGCGAGTTTTTGGGCGTGGTGACGGGCGTCATGGAGTTGGCGTACTTTGAGAAAATATTCGGAGCCGTCGCGACTTCGTCGCATGAATCGATTGGGCTCTTCCGTCGCGACGGCACACTGCTCGCCCGCTATCCCCGTCAAGAAACAGCCGTAGGGCAGTCCTTCTCCGCGAGCCAGGTGTTCACGGAAGTGTTGTCTCGCTTCGATCACGGTTCGGTTCGGGAAACCGGCGTGATCGACGGCAAGGAGCGGTTGATTTCAGCGCGCGGTCTCAGCCATTTTCCGATCGCGGTGACGGTCACCACGACGCTGGACGAAGCCCTCGCCAACTGGAGAGACGGGGCCATCGCCACGATCGTCGCGGCCCTGGCGATAGCGATCGTGATCGGCGTCGTCGTTACTGTCTGTACATGGCTGGTCGGAAGAAAATTCCGCGAACAATATTTTCAGCGCGACATAGCCCTCGGCAACATGTCCCAGGGGTTGATCATGTTCAATTCGGCGGCGCAGCTCGTCGTTTGCAACGATCGCTACCGGCAAATGTACAATTTGCCGCGCGAGCTGGCGAAGCCGGGCTGCCCGGTTATCGACCTTCTTAACTACCGTGTTGCAAACGGAACCTTTTCCGCCGACCCGGAGAAATATGTCGGAGATATCAAGGCCACGATCACCCACGGAAAGACGACAAGCATCGAGGTAAAGACCGGCGATGGCCGGACTATTTCCGTCGTTCACCAGCCCATAGCAGGCGGCGGGTGGGTGACGACGCACGAGGACGTCACCGAACGCAAACTCGCCGAGGAGCAGTTGCGCCGTACCCAGAAATTTCTCGATACGGTCGTCGAGCATGTTCCGGTCCCGATATTGGTGAAGGACATGCCGAGTTCGGCGAACGACGCAAGCCAATGCCGGTACAGCCTGGTTAATCGGGCCGGTGAAGAGCTGTTCGACGTTTCCCGCTCGCAAATGATCGGAAAGACCGTCGATGAAATATATCCCAAGGAGCGGGCCGAGTTCGTCATTGCCGAAGCCAACAAAACGTTGCGGTCCCATCAGCCGACCGTAGTTCGTGACCACGAGATTCACATCTCGGGTAAGGGAACTCGCCTTGTAACGGCAAAGAGCATCGCGGTTCGCGGCGACGATGGTAAAGTGCAATATTTGCTGACCGTTCTTGACGACATGACAGAACGCAAGCGCACGGAACAGCGCATCGCGCATATGGCGCACTACGACAATCTAACCGACCTGCCTAATCGGGCGGCCTTCAACGAGTGCTTTGCCGCCACGCTTGACCGGGCAGCGAAGAGCGGCGAGCCGTTTGTCGTTTTGAGCCTTGACGTCGACCACTTCAAAGAAGCCAACGACTCTTACGGACACGCCGTTGGCGATGCATTGCTGCGCGAAGTCGCTCGCCGCATGCAAGCGGCCGCCGCAGGCACCTTCCTTGCGCGTATTGGCGGAGACGAGTTCACACTGATCGTGACGGATGGCGCCCAGCCGGCCACTGCCGCAAAGCTCGCCAAGCGCCTGCTCGCCAGCTTTGAGGACGCGTTCGAGGTCGAAGGTTATCGGCTGACGCTGAATGCAACCATCGGAGGCGCGGTTTATCCAACGGACGGCACCGATGCGAAAACCCTGATGATCAACGCAGATGTGGCGCTTTACCGGGCCAAAGCCGAAGCGCGCGGGGCGGCGCTATTCTTCGAACCCCAAATGGGAACCGAGTTGCAGGAGCGGAGGGCCCTCGAACTGGATTTGCGATCAGCCGTTGAGCGCGACGAATTGTTTTTGCACTATCAGCCGCAGAAGAAAATGTCAGGCGAAGCCGTCGGGTTCGAGGCGCTGGTCCGTTGGCAATGTCAAAAGCGCGGCATGGTCTCGCCGGACGTGTTCATTCCCGTTGCAGAGGAGAGCAGTCTCATCGTCGAAATGGGCGAATGGGTCCTGCGGGAGGCTTGCCGCGAAGCTGCTTCATGGTCGAATCCGCTGACCATCGCCGTCAACATCTCTCCGATTCAGTTCCGCCAGGGCGACCTGCCGAAGTCCGTCCATTCGGTCTTGCTTGAGACCGGCCTGGCTCCGGCGCGTCTCGAACTCGAAATCACCGAGGGCGTGCTGATTGACGATTTTTCGCGTGCGATATCGATCCTCGCTCGGCTCAAGTCGCTCGGCGTGCGGATCGCGTTGGATGATTTCGGAACCGGGTATTCTTCCTTGTCCTATCTGCATTCTTTCTCGTTCGATAAGATCAAGATTGACCGCGCGTTTATTGGCGACCTGGAATCCAGCCGCCATTCCACGGCGATTGTTCGTGCGGTCATCGATCTCGGCCACAACCTTGACGTTCCGATCCTGGCCGAAGGTGTCGAAACCGACGCCCAGCACGCGTTCCTGATGCGGGAAGGCTGCGACGAGGTCCAGGGTTATCTGACCGGTCGGCCGCTGCCGATCGCGGACTATGCCAAATTGGTAGGCCGTCGGGTGATCGGCCGGCCAAAATACGCGGCGGCCGAATAACGAATGATTGTGTTTCGGTTCCGAATATTGACCCTTTCCGGCGTCCAACATCGACCCAGGTCGGGCGTCGGGATCAGCAAATGAGCATTGCGTTTTATGAGGCGCGAGGCGGGGTCGCGTCGGACGCCGATTAGAGGTCAATCGCCGCGCCGATTCATATCTTAGGAAACCGTCGCTCTATCCGGCTGAGCTACGGGACCGAAGCCCCGCTTTGGGAAGCGGGGGGCTTGAATTTCCATATCAGAGCGGATGCCGGATCGCCAGTCCTTGGGCGAAGTCCCTCGTCGCAGCGAGCTGGTCTCCCCTCGGACCGCGGGGCGGCCCATCAGGAGTAGAGATTACGGGTCGTGGTGCTTTTCTCAGAGGCGGCGGGTCCGCGAAGCGTGCCGAACACGCCGTCCAGCGTCGGATTGCTGACGCCGAACCAGTGCTTCTCGCTGATGAAATGATGACGCAGGTGGTACTGCTTGATCCAGCGTCCCAGCCGCGTGCGCGGCTGATAGGGAATGTGGGCGACGTAATGCACCCATTCATAGTGAAGAATCGCAAGCATCATTCCGAGCAGCGCGGAGGCCGCGGCCGGCGTCCCCAGTACAAGCGCGAACAGCCCGGTGGCGAAGGCCAGGTTCGGCGCCAGAAACCAGATCGGCAGAAACAGCAGGTCCAGCCTGTCAGGCTCGACATGGTGGTCGTAATGGAGGCGGTGCTGCAGCTTGCGCGCGGGCGGCCATGAGAGCGGAGGCGCATGAAAGGCGAAACGATGCATGCCGTATTCGCTCAGATAGAACAGCAGCGCTCCAAGCAAGATCGGGAGGGGTTCCAGCGCCAGGACGCCAACCAGCCAGGCCAGCGTCTCAGCCACCACGCCCACGACGAGCGCCGCAACGCTACCATGGCGAAGAAACACGAGAAGCATCCCGGTTGTCCTCTGGAATCCGACGAGTTGGACATCCACCCGCGGCAAGCACTTTGCGGTGGACGTGGGCGCTTGGACGCTAAACAACGCGACTACGGCACGGCTGCCTTATGTGTGCCGGCGGCGCGCCGCAAGCTCGAATGTGTCCTGACCGTCACAGCCTAGGAAGATGTTCGCAGCTAATGCAAGAAAAAAACGCCCGATTTTCGGGGTGACAAGCCGGCCGATAATGGCGACAATCCGCGGAATCAGTGTCATTCGAATCCGCCCCTTGGGAAAACTGTCCGTGATCGCATCACGCGCCTTCACATTGCTATTGGCCGCGATTGCCGGCAGCGCCGTGCTGCAGCCTTCGCAGGCGCAGTGGTGGGGGTCGCGCGGGCCGGCCGATTTCGAGGAATGCGCCGACATCGCGGAGAAGGCAGCGACCAAGGAGGCCAGGACCGCGGCGCTGTCGGCGTGCAACGCGAAATTTGCCGGACGGCGAAAGTCCGGCGGCGGCTATACCTATTTCGATTTCATGCAGAACCGGAATTTCGATATCGCAGGTCCGAATCCGACGCCCGAAGAACAGAAGCACATCGACGAACAATACACCGCCTATCTCGACGATCAGCGGCGGAGCAGCATCGCGGCGGCGTTCGCGGTGAAGCGGCAGCAGTTGCAGCAGGTCTCCCTGAAGAATGAAAACGAAAAGGCGTCCCGAACGACGGGGAGTACCGGCAAACCACAAACGGCAGTGACCGACATCAAGCGTATGAAGACCACCGGCTGCGCAGAGCATTCCTTCTCTTGCGAATGGCCACGGCTTTCGGAAGGCATCAAGGACCTGAAGAAGGCGCTGTTCGGCTCGTCTTCAAGCAAGGCCAAGCGAAGCTGACAGGGCGGGAGCAAAACGACTTCGCCTTCCGCGGGCGGGCACCAGCCGCGCCGCCGTTGCAGCGCAGCGGAGTATCGATCAGGACGCAACTATAGTCGCATCCTTCCTCAATTGATGATTATCCATGGATGCATAAATCGAATTTTAGAGAGACCGCAGGATTATAATTGCAGAATTAAGGGTTAAGTGATGATGATGGCCTGATCCGCATTGCCGTTTGGTGTGCGGTCGCCGTGGGCGAAGGTCGCCGTAGACGAAAAGGAGAAAGTCATGACCAGGTTCGGACTCATGGGAGCGACGGCTCTCTCGCTCTCTCTCGTACTCGCGGCCCCGGCAATAGCCCGTGACGCGCAGCACCGCACCAAACCTGCCGTGCGCAGCGCGGCGGCGGCTAATCCCGCGGCGGTTAATCCCAATGCCGAACCGAACCTCCCCGTCGAAAACGCGCTGCGATGGGGTTACAGCCAGGGATACAGCAATTACCCCTCGGGGTTCGGTGGCCTCTACGGCGACGGCCGCTACCCTGGCAATACCATCTCCAACAAGAATTACCCCACCTGGTGGTGAGGTTCGACCGCCGCGATCTGGTGGAGTATCTCTCGCTCAGTTGCGCTGCCGGGCCGCCACTTGGTTGGTCGCCTGCGGAATACATGACTTCCGTAGTGCAGGAAGCCCAGGACGCCTTCATGAAAAAGACGGCCTTCATGAAAAAGCCCCGGTCGACGCCGGGGCCTCTTAAATCAGTCAAGTCAGGAGAAGTCAGTATTTCGCGACCACCGGGCCGCCGAAGCGATAATTGATGCCAACGCGGGCAATCGTGTCGTCCAGCGGGACCGTGCGAGGGCCTTCCGCCTGAACCGTATTAAACGCTGCGCTATTGAACTTCATGTAGAGCATCTCGAACTTGGCCGACCAGTTGGGCGCAAATCCCCATTCGAGGCCACCGCCTGCGGTCCATCCATTGCGGGTGCCTGACGACGAGGCGAGAAGAGCGCCGGTGTTAGCGTCCTTGACGCCGGCTTCAACGCCCGCAGCCGCATAGCCGCCGGTAGCGTAAAACAGCAGGTTGTTGACCGCATACCCGGCGCGAGCCCGAGCGGTCACCATCCACGTTTCCTTGGTGAAGCTCGTGAAGGCCGGGTTGCCCGCCAGCCCAAGGTCCGAATTACTACCATATTCGCCGACCCAGGACGCGTCGCCTTCGAAACCAACCACGAAGCTCGACACCTGCCAGTTATAACCAAGCGTGCCGCCGCCCAGACCGCCCTTGATGTTGTACCCCGACGCGTCGCTGCGGCCGGTGGCCACATCGATGTGGTCGCTGGTTCCAAGAGATCCGCCGCCTGCAACACCGATGTAGAAGCCGGTCCAGTCGTAGATGGCGACCGGCGGCGGCGGCGCCTTTACGGCCAGATCAGCCGCGAGAGCTGCCGTCGGACCAAGAACCAAAGCGGCGACTGCGCCCAGTATGATGTTCTTTGTCATGATTATCCCTCGAAAGTGTGCCGTTGACGCTTGTCTGTTTGCCGGATCAGGACCGCGGGACGATCGATCTCATCCCGCAGCCGGTTCAACTTAGAATCTCCACTGGATGCCGGTGGAGGCGCCGAAAAGGGTGGTGCCAGTCCACAAATGCGGGACCGAAAGCAGGCCGCCGGTCCCACCGAACGCGGAGTGAGCGTCGGTGGTGACAGCGCGTCCGCCGGCGCCGAGGTCGTAGTGGGCGCTATACCCGTTCATGGTCGCCGCCACATCGGTGTACCAGATCAGGTTCTGACCGAACTTGTGCTTGTAATTCGCGGTGACCATGTCCGCGTTGTTGTTGTTGCTGGCATATTGTGAGAGGCCGTCGGCGGTGGTTAGGTTAAGGTCGTTATGCTGTCCGGGATCGCCGACCGCCTTGAACGCATGCGCCCAGCCGAAGCTCATGCTGTCCTCCGGCGTCAATTCCTGGGTCAGGAACGCCCATGTACCTTTTCGCTGACGTTCGTTCTGGAAATCCAGCGCAGGCGGGACGTAGCGATGCATAATTTCGAAGATGCCGCCGATCGTGGTTTTGGTCGCGAAGGTATAGAGCGCTGCGATCTTGAACGCGTCCTCGTCCGCGACGTCCGCGAAGAACAGCGACCTCTGGTAGGGGCTGGCGAAGTTGATATCGCAGGTGTAGACGTTGCACGTATCGTACGCCCCGTTTCCGATTTGCTGGGGGGTGCCCCAAATCGCGGTGATGTCGCTCGACCGGTTCACGTTGTAGTGCCGTTCATAGGCGACGGTGGCGTAGAACGGCCCCCTGGTGAAGCTCAGATTGGTACTGATGGCGTTGCCGAACGCGCCGTCGTTACACGCTGTCGGCGACAGCCCGCCGCTGGTCGGATCGTTGCCGCCGGTGCAATCGGATTGGCCTGCGGCGACATTGTCGTTGGTGGTGCTGCGGTTCTGACCCGGCGAGGCCAGGAAATTGAACTGGAAGCCGCCGATCGTCGGCGATTCGTACCAGATCGAGTGGTCGAGCCGTGAGCCGAACTCGACGCGGTTGTCGCCGCCGGTATTGCCCATGATGACATGCATGTCGCCGAGCTGGCCCGCGAACGGGTTGAAGCCGCCGGTCGAGGTTTCGTAGGGCGCCATCGTCTTGCCGATCTTGATGGCGCCGAATTCGGGCGATGCAAAGCCGACCCAGGTGTTGCGGTTGAACATGGCGCCGTTGACGTTATTGCTGAGATTGCTGTTGCTTTGCCTCGTGCCGGGCGTCGAGGAAATGTCGAAACCGAGTTCGAGCTGGTAGACGAAGTTAAACGGAAGACTGGAGACGCGCTGGAAGCCGCGCACACCGAGATAGGAGGAGTTGGTCGAGATCGCCGGCATGAAGCCCATGTTACCCAGCGGGGAGGGCTCGCTTCCACCGGTCGTGAGGGGGTTATTGTTAATATTTCCGCCGAAGGCCTTCGAGGTGTCGTCGACCGAGATGTCGAAGTTGCCGTAACCCGTGATCTCGCCGCCGGGGGTGTAGAAGGTAAGGGGGTTACCTTTCTTGTGCTCGAGAAAAGCGTGCCCCTGCGCATCGATTTCCGGCGCTTCCAATGAGCGCGGCGGGGTCGGCGTAGCCGTCATGCTGGCCGCGCGCGCTGCGGGGGTAGCACCAGCCGGCGCGGTGCTTTTGGCTGACTCACCCTTGTTCACCCGCGCCCTGAGTTCGGCATTCTCCTTGGCGAGTTTCGCATTGTTTTTCTCGATCGCGTCGAGCCGCGACAGTACATCGTCGAGCTTGTCGGCAGATGCAGGAATTGCTTGAGATATGACCCCCAAGGCCACAACGGCCGCGCCAAGTGCATACTTATTCATCGCCATCCCCCTAGAACGACTTCACGAAAAACCCGACTTAAGCCTGACCGGGTTGTGGAATACCGTCAATGTGCTCCACCATTCACGGAAGTTGCTGCAAATGCGAAGGGAAGCCGAAAGTTTATCCTTAAAAATCAATTAACTTCAAATAGATGCATCATTCACGGGTTTGTTATTGCATTGCGAGGAAGTTGTATCATTTTGGCAACAATTCGGAATAATGTATACCAGGAGGAATATTGTATACCAATTGGGCGATCGGGGTGGCCGCCAAAACAAAAGTCGATACGTGGGCGGACGGAGGCAGATCAGAGGCACGATGCGCTAAATGGAGGTGCAGCCAATCTGTCGGCCTCAGCCAAGACGCACCGCCAAGCCGGGTCCGGAAAGTCTGGACGCCTTGGTCCTCAATTCTCACTTCGTGATGTGAGCGGTGCCGCGCGCCTGATTTAACATCGCGTGTTTCCCGCCGATGAGTTCAGCCCTTGATAGAGTCTGAACGGATCTGCTCGGGCGTCAGCGCTGGCGAGCCTTGGCCCGCGACTTCCGCGCGCTTGATCAGCGCAACGATGCGGCGCGACAGCGGGACTTCGATCAGCCTTCGGTCGGCGATCTCGGTGATGACGCCCTGGAGATAATCGATCTCGGTGCGCCGGCCGCGCTCAAGATCTTCCCACATCGACGAGCGCGCTTGCGGATCGATCTTCATCGTCCGCCCCAGCACGCGCGGACGCGCCAGCAACGCGACGCGGCGACCGGCCGCAGCGCACATGCCGCCGACAAAGCAGCCGATGCTGCCAGCCCCGGCCACGCCGATCGGTCGACCCAGGATCATCCCGAATTAACTCCGCCTGCAACAAGGATCGATAGCAGAATTCACCGCTCGTCGCCTCTCGAAGCGGACACGCCGCGGCAGGACGCGGCCCCTCGCCTTGTAACCGTCATAACGCGCCGGCGCTTTTCTTGCGACCGCGATCGGCCAGGCCATCGGCCACTACGACCCCGGTCAGGGCGCCGGCTACATCACCTCGACGATCAGCGCACTGGTGGTGCTGTTCATCTGGAACAGGCTGGTGGCGAGCAAGGTGATTTCAGATCCGGGCTCGAAGTGACGGCGCAAGCCCTCACGTGATGAGATGCAATCCAGCATCCATCCGGACCACTTCGCCCGTCATGTTGCTCGATTGCGGCGTGGCGAGGAAACATACGAGGCTAGCTACATCTTCCGCGGTCGAGGCGCGCTTGAGCGGCACTTTTGCGACCACCGCATCGCGAACCTTGGCCGCGCCGTCGATGCCTCGGCCCTTGGTGAACCAGGGCGTGTCGATATAGCCGGGACATACCGCATTGACGCGGATCAGCGGCGCCAGTGCGCGCGCCAGCGAAAGCGTAATGGTGTTCAGCGCGCCCTTGCTGGCGGCATAGGCGACCGAGGAGCCAATGCCGCTGATGCCTGCGACCGACGACACGTTGACCACTGAGGATGCGCGGCCCGACGCTTTCGCGCCGGCTTCCAGCAGCGATCGCGCGGCCCGCACCATCTGGAAGGGCCCGATCGTATTCACTCCGAACAGGCGCTGAAAATCCTCCGCCGAAAGGCCGTCCAGATTGTCATGCGGCATGTGCTTGGTGGCGCCGGCATTGTTGATCAGCGCATCGAGCCGCCCCCAGGGGCTCGCCGCCGCGACGATCCTGCGGCAATCCTCATCGCGGGAAACATCGCCCTGAACCACGACCACCTCGCCGCCGGCGCCGCGGCAGAGATCGGCCGTCTGTTCGGCCTCCTTCTGGCTCGAGGAATAATTGATGACGATGCGCGCGCCGGCCTTTGCCAGAATGGCCGCGGTCGCAGCGCCGAGACCGGACGCGGAACCCGTTACAATCGCGCACAGACCATCCTTCGACATCGCAATTCCTTGCGTGATTTTGAGCATTTCCGTAAAGCACGGCGATTTACCATAGCGCGCGGGGAAATGCCTGCAAATCCGCGTAACTCCGCTGCGCGGAAATAATCCAGCCGCGCAGCCATCGCATCATGTCACGCTTGCAGGGGCCCTTGCGGACGTCGGCGCTTGTCAGGTGCGCCGCTTTTCCTCATCATGCGTTGCAAGAAAAGACCGCACCTGAACCCCGGCGCAATCGGCGCGCGGGATTTGAGGCGGCCAAACGGGGAACGCCGTGGCGGATAGTGAGAATATCGTCGCGCAGACCGCAGAGAGGATATTTGCGGATCTCGCCGACGCGCAAACCATCAATCGCGACAAGAAAGGCGGCTGGAAAGCGCCGCTCTGGCAGGCGCTGACGAAGGCCGGCCTGCCATTGTCGTGGGTTTCCGAGGACTGCGGCGGTTCGGGCGCGAGCCTGGCCGAAGGATTTGGCGTGCTCAGCGCGGCCGGGCGTTTCGCGCTTCCCGTGCCGCTCGCGGAGACCATGCTGGCGGGATGGCTGCTGTCGCAGGCAAAGATCGCCTCGCCCGGCGGCGAAATGACGGTAGCGCCGTCGGGCCCGAAGGACCGCATCACATGGGATGCCGACGGCGCCTTGTCCGGACGGGCGCGCGGCATTCCCTTCGCCAGCGACGCCAACCACATCGCGGTCCTGGCGCACCGAACCGGCGGTCTTTCGATCGCGCTGGTCGAGGCCGCCGCGTGCCGGATCGAGGCCGGCCTCAATCTTGGCGGCGACGGCAGCGACACGGTGACGTTCAGCCGTGTCGCCCCCATCGCTATCGCGCCCGCGCCGAAGGGATTCGATCAGACCGCGCTGCTCCTGATGGGCGCCGTCGCGCGAAGCCTGCAGATCGCGGGCGCGCTTGAGCAGATGCTCGACATCAGCGTGCGTTACTCCAACGAACGCGTCGCGTTCGAAAAGAAGATCTCGAAGTTTCAGGCGGTGCAGCACAATCTGGCAAAGCTCGCCGGCGAGTCGGCGGCGGCGCTAGCCGCCGCGACTTCCGCCGCCGACACCTTCGCCAGCGGCGCGCCGTCTGACGACGCCGCATTCCTCGAAGCGGCTTCGGCAAAGATCCGCTGTTCGGAGGCGGCCGAAAAGGGCGCCGCGATCGCGCATCAGGTGCTTGGCGCGATCGGCTTCACCATCGAGCACGTCCTGCATCGTTACTCGTTGCGGGCGCTGGCGTGGCGGGACGATTTCGGCTCCGAGAGCTATTGGGCGGTCGAACTCGGCAAGCGCGTTGCCGCGCGCGGCGCCGACGAGTTGTGGCCGCTGGTGGCCTCGCGCTGACTGATTACGATTCGCCTGCACGAAAGCCAGGATTCAAAATGACCGCAGCCCTCCGTTTCGATCCGATCCGCCTGCCGCCCCAATGCGTCGAGCTGCGCAAGGAAGTGCGCGCCTTCCTCGCCGACGAAATCGCCGCCGGCACCTTCGATCCGCACAAGCCCAATCGCGAGGATACCGACGCACCGGAATTTTCCCGCCGCGTCGGCGCGCGCGGCTGGCTCGGCATGACCTGGCCGAAAAAATATGGCGGCCACGAACGCACCTTCCTCGAACGTTACGTGGTGACCGAGGAAATGCGCGTCGCCAATGCGCCGACGCGGCGCTTCTTCGTCGCCGACCGCCAGAGCGGCCCGGTGCTTTTGAAATACGCGCCCGAGCGCATCAAGATGGACATCCTGCCGCGGATCTGCCGCGGCGAAGTCTGCTTCGCGATCGGCATGAGCGAGCCGAATTCCGGCTCCGACCTGTTCGCGGCCAAGACCAAGGCGACCAAGACCGGCGGCGGATGGCTGATCAACGGCACCAAGATATGGACCTCGTCGGCGCATATCGCCGATTACATGATCGCGATCTTCCGCACCTCGCCGCCCACCAAGGAGAACCGCCGCCACGGCCTGACGCAATTCCTGGTCGACATGAAGACGCCGGGCATCAAGGTCAATCCGATCGGCCAGATCACCGGGCAATTCGAATTCAACGAGGTGGTGTTCACCGACGCCTTCATGCCCGACGATCACGTGCTCGGCGAGATCGACGGCGCCTGGAAGCAGGCGACCAGCGAACTCGCCTATGAACGCAGCGGTCCGGAGCGTTTTCTGGAAACCTATTACGTGCTGACCGAACTCGTTCGCGCGGTGGGACCAGCGCCCGATACCAGGGCCGCGGAGGGCATCGGACGCCTCGTGGCGCAGCTTCACACCATGCGGCGGATGTCGGTCTCGGTCGCCGGCATGCTGCAGGCCGGAAAGGAGCCGGTGGTCGAAGCCTCGATCGTCAAGGACATCGGCACCGTCTGGGAGCAGCAATTGCCGCATCGAGTGCGCGATCTCGCGGCGTTCATCGATACCGAGGCGACCAACCACGAGACCCTGGAAGATCAACTGTCGTTCGCGATCAAGACCGCGCCCAAACTCACCATTCAGGGCGGCACCACCGAAGTGCTGCGCGGCATCATCGCGCGCGGGCTTGGTTTGCGCTAACCGCGCGGGCCTGGTCTACGCTAGTTCAAATCATTTCAATCGAGGATCGGTATGAGCAACTTCACAGACATCGGCGTCGAGAAAATCGGTCACGTCGGCCTGATCGAAATCCGGCGGCCACCGCTGAATTTCTTCGACATATCGCTGATCAACCAGATCGCCGACGCGCTGGAGGAATTCGATCGCGACATCGAAATCCGCTCGTCGGTACTATCAGCGCAAGGCAAGGCGTTCTGTGCGGGCGCCAATTTCAACGATCCCGCGCGGCAGGCGCAGGAGGCGCGCGAGAAGTCCGATCCGGCTTCGGGACTCGGCCAGATCAGCCATCTCTATATCCAGGCCGTACGCATCTTCCGCGCCAAAAAGCCGATCGTCGCCGCCGTCCATGGCGCGGCCATCGGCGGCGGCCTCGGGCTAGCGGTGTCGGCGGATTTCCGCGTCACCTGCCCCGAGGCGCGTTTCGCCGCGAATTTTACCAAACTCGGCTTTCATCCCGGCTTCGGACTGACGGTGACGCTTCCCGAACTGGTCGGCAAGAACAATGCCGAGCTGATCTTCTATACCAGCCGGCGGGTGACCGGCGAGGAAGCCTACCGAATGGGGCTGGCCAACGAATGCGTGCCGCAGGATCAGGTGCGCGACGCCGCCATGAAGTTGGCGCAGGAGATCGCCGAGTGTTCGCCGCTCGGCCTGCTCTCGACCCGCGCCACGATGCGCGCCGGCCTCGCCGACCGCGTCATGGCCGCCACCACCCACGAACTCGCCGAACAAACGCGGCTGCGCGCGACCGAAGACTTCAAGGAAGGCATCAAGGCCACCGAGGAACGGCGCGCGGCGAATTTCAGGGGGCGGTGACTACTTCCCTTCTCCCCTTGTGGGAGAAGGTGGCGCGGACACAGGCCGCGCCGGATGAGGGGTTTACATCCGCGGAGACGGACCCCTCACCCGCCTTCGCTTCGCTCAGGCACCCTCTCCCACAAGGGGAGAGGGGAAGCAGCGGGACGACAGCTACAGCTTCTTCCCTACCACCAGCGCGTCGACGATGGTGACGCCCTGCCCTTTGCGGATGCACCAGCACCGGATTTGGCCGTCAGCTCAATGCCCCTGAAACACCGGCTTGCGCTTTTCGACGAAGGCCCTGGCGGCTTCCTTGTGGTCGGCGGTCTCGCCGGCGCGCGAGTGGTGGAAGGCCTCGGCGTCGAAGCAGTTTTCCAGCGACAGGCGCTCGGCGTTGTTGATGTTGCGCTTGATGTAGCCGAGCGTCACCGAAGGTCCCTGCGCCAGCGACATCGCCAGTTCACGCGCCGCCGCTTCGACCTCGGCGTCGGGAACCACGCGCGTCACCATGCCGAGCGCGAGCGCTTCCTGTGCCGTCAGCACCGGCGACAACAAATAGAGCTCGCGCGCCTTGGCGCTGCCGAGCATCTGGGTCAGGAAATAGGTCCCGCCGTAGTCGCCCGTTAGCCCGACCTTGGCGAAGGCGGTGGTGATCTTCACTGACTCCGAGGCGACGCGGAGATCGCAGGCGAGCGCGATCGAGAGACCGGCGCCGGCGGCCGCGCCATCGACCTGCGCCACCACAGGCTTCTGCATCTCGTGCAGAATGCGCGAGACTTCCATGGCGCGCCGGAGATTGGTCATCTTGGCTTCGAACGGCAACGGCGCCCGCCCCGCCGCCATCGATTTCACATCGCCGCCGACGCAGAACGTGCCGCCCGCGCCCTTGAGCAGAACGGCGCGAACCTCGTGATCCTCCGCCGCGCGCCGCGCCGCCTCGACCAGCCCCAGCGTCATCTCCGGATTGAGCGCGTTGCGCCGGTCGGGACGGTTCATGGTGATCGTGAGCAGGCCGGAATCGAGGTCTTGCAGGACGATGTCGGTCATCGATTTTCGCTTTCGTTGTTATTGGTTCGGCTTTCAAAACCGCCATTGCGAGCCAACGGGTCGCGCGAATGCGCGCCCGATGATAAACTCCGCGAAGAATCCAAGCGACTTGCCGCAAAAAAATGGATTGCTTCGTCGCTTGCGCTCCTCGCAATGACGAAACACGGCCCCCGGGGGTCACTTCTTCACCAGCGGGCAGCGTGACTGTTCGAGCGACTGGAACGCCTCATTGCCGGGGATGGTCGCCAGCAGCTTGTAGTCGTCCCAGCGGCCTTTCGACTCCGACGGCTTCTTGACCTCGAACAGATACATGTCGTGCACCATGCGGCCGTCCGCGCGAATCCGGCCGTTCCTGGCGAACATGTCGTTGATCGGGGTGTCCTTCATGATCTTCATGACGGCGGCCGAGTCGGTGGTTCCCGCGGCCTTCACGGCTTTCAGATAGTGCGTGACCGCGGAATAAACGCCGGCCTGCGCCGCGCTCGGCACCCGTCCTATCCGCTGCATGAAACGTTTGGAAAAGGCGCGGGTGTCGTCATTGAGGTCCCAATAATAGGCTTCCGAAAGCAGCAACCCCTGCGCGGTCTCCAGCCCGACGGCGTCGATATCGGTCACGAAGGCCAGCAGCGGCGACAGCTTCTGGCCGCCCTTCATCACGCCGAATTCGGCGGCCTGCTTGATGGTATTGATGGTGTCGCCGCCGGCATTGGCCAATCCGATCACCTTGGCCTTGGAGGCTTGCGCCTGTAGCAGATAGGATGAGAAATCCGCGGTGTTGAGCGGATGCCTGACACTGCCCAGCACCTTGCCGCCGGACTTCAGCACGACATTGGTGGTGTCTTTCTCAAGGTCCTGGCCGAAGGCGTAATCGGCCGTGATGAAGAACCACGTATCGAGGCCCTGCTTGACGGCGGCAAGCCCCGTCACATTGGCCTGCGCGAAGGTATCGAAAACATAATGCACGGTGTAGGGACCGCAGGCTTCGTTGCTGAGGCGGATCGAGCCGGGTCCGTTGAATATGACGATCTTGTTGCGCGCTTTCGCGATCTCGCCGGCCGCGAGCGCGGTCGCGGACGCGGCCACGTCATAGATCATCTCGACGCCCTGATTGTCGAGCATGTCGCGGGCGATGTTGGCGGCAAGGTCGGCCTTGTTGAGATGATCGGCCGCGAGGATCTCTATTTTGCGGCCCAGCACCTCGCCGCCGAAATCTTCCGCCGCCATTTTCGCGGCCGTCTCGCTGCCGGGTCCGGTGATGTCGGCGTAAAGCCCGGACATGTCGAGGATGCCGCCGAGCTTGAGCGGAGGCTTGCCCTGCGCCAGGGCCGCGGGCGCGGCCAAAGCCAGCGCCATACCGAGAATGCCGGAAAGAACCCGTCTCATGGAAGCCTCCCTGTCGAACAGCGGCATTGAAGTCGCGACCGCTATTTCCATGATCGCAATCATGCCGTAAGCGTCAGGAAGCGGCAAGCCGTGGCAAGTCGCGTCTTTCCGTCAAGCGGAATGACCGAGGGCGCGTTCGCATTCGCTTCAGCGCTTAGGCCGGAAGCCCCTCTCCAGGGCATGGTTGAGCTCAAGGCCTTATCATGCTTGCTAGGTGGCGATGCCATTGGAGTACGTTAGTTCGTCGTCCGATTCCGTACACGATGTAAAGTTGTGGAGACGCCCAACCTTTGAATTTGCCGTCGGTAATCGCGAATCATCCGGCCACGAAGTCGATTGGCTTTAGATTGGCCGACGGCATGAACGGGCGACTGCTTTTCTTGAGCAATGCGGCTGGCCAGCTCCATGTTCAGCTTCATACAAAAATCATTCGAGACGACCGGCGAACGGCAGAACAACCGCTTCTCCAGTGACGGCGCCAAAGCCACGACTAGCGCGAACAACGGAACTAGCTTTCTAATATTTTCGACGCGCCCCTGGATGTGATACGCTGCTAAAATATTGATATTATTCCAATAATAGAATATCGGACGTTCCTGGTGGCGTTTTTGCTTCAACTGGGACACCGAGCATGCGGCAACGATGCTCCATGCACCAAAATTGTGGCGCTCCCCATCTACACCCGCTGTCAACCGAATCGGATTGAGGTAGGGTGGGTCGGAAAAGCTCAAGCAAATATGAACCAGATCGCGCCCAGCTCCATCCGCTTCCGATCCCGGCCAGCAGAGCTGCCCGTTCGCGCGGCCGAACTCAGAAGTCTGCCGCTAGGCAGGCAACTAGCGTGCGCCTGGTCGGCAACGGTTCCAGAACGCCGCCGGCAGGCCGCCGCGTGGTCGTTTATCGTTGAAGCTATCGGCGCGTACGTCGCGGCTCACGGTGCCGTTCTCGGCCGTCAGCTATCGATTTCCCCGCTGCACCTTGCGCTGTCCTTTGAATTGGACGCCGAAACCCGCGATCTCGCTAGCAAGATCGGCCAGCTGGCTGCCGCGTTACCAATCTGCGAGGCGAGCTACCAACTGAGCGCTACCTATACCATTCTGCTACCGGAATCGCTGCGTGGGGCGCTGGGCATATATTACACGCCCCCGGCATTGACCGAGCGCCTGCTCGACATGGCGGAAGCAGCTGGCATCAACTGGAAAACTGCACGAGTGCTGGACCCAGCATGTGGTGGGGGCGCGTTCTTACTGCCAGTTGCGCAGCGCCTGCGGACATTGATGCCAACGGCAACGCCTAAGCAATTATTGGATAAGATCGCTCGGCAACTACGCGGCTTCGAGATTGATCCATTCGCAGCCTGGATGACACAGGCCTGGCTCGAAATTTCATTTGCAGATGTCGCAAGGGCTGCAGGTCAACCCTTTCCAGCGGTTGTGACGGTCTGTGACAGCTTGGAACAAATCCCGCGAGGGAGACGGTTTGACTTGGTGGTCGGCAATCCGCCTTACGGTCGTACGCCCCTGTCGCAGAGCCAACGCCAGCGCTATCAGCGCAGCCTCTACGGGCACGCGAATCTCTACGGTGTCTTTACAGACCTCGCCCTCCGCTGGACCAAACCCGGGGGCATTATTGCTTACGTGACGCCCACGAGTTTCTTGTCGGGAGAATATTTCAAAGCCCTGCGCGATCTTTTGGCGAAGGAGGCCCCGCCGTTGGCAATGGATTTCATCAGCAGCCGCCGTGGAGTTTTCGAGAATGTGCTGCAAGAGACGGCTCTGGCGACATATCGGCGCGGCGCGCGCAAGAGAACCGTCGCGGTACATTATTTTGATGTAGCCTCCGAAACCCAGGGTCAGGTCGTTCAAGCCGGCGATTTCAAATTACCGAAAGACCGGAAGGCGCCCTGGATTGCGCCACGGGCGCCTGCGCAGCAGCGACTCACGACTCGTCTTGTGCTAATGCCAACCCGTCTCAAGGATTGGGGTTACACGGTCTCCACGGGCCCTCTGGTTTGGAATCGCTTCAAGGATCAGCTGCGGCTTAATGCGTGCAGCGGTACTCTTCCGCTGATTTGGGCGGAAGCGGTAACCTCCGATGGCAATTTTATCTTCCGCGCAGAGCGCCGTAATCACGCGCCTTTTTTCGAGGCGAAACCTGGCGACGAATGGCTGCAAGTTGAAAAGCCGTGTGTGCTCGTCCAGCGCACGACCGCCAAGGAGCAGCCGCGCCGATTGATCGCGGCCGAATTGCCGGCGTGGTTCATCGAGAGACATGGCTCTGTCATTGTTGAAAACCACCTCAACATGATCCGGCCTATCGTTGAGCAACCGAGTGTGCCCGCATACCTGGTGGCGGCTGTCATCAACAGTCATGTTGTTGACCAGGCGTTTCGATGTATTAGCGGAAGCGTCGCAGTCTCTGCGTTTGAACTGGAGGCCCTGCCCTTGCCGACAGTTGCTCAGATGCGTCGGTTGGCGCGATTGCTTCACCAGAGTGATGACGACGGAGCCTTGAGCGCGGAGCTCGAGAAAATCTACCTGAAGATGGTTAGGGCGTGACAACTGTTCAGCCGATCTTGAACCGTACCGAGATCCATCAGCGGTTGCAGATTATTTTCCCCGAGGGTACTCCGCACCGTGGCTATTGCACACGCGAGCTTGCGGCCAGCACAGTATTTGCCGCTCTGTACGTCGGTGCAATCGAGGGGAGCGGTGTTTTCTTCGGGCCGAAATATGTTTACGCGATGACATTTGAGCAATCGGAACTGACCGATGACGCAAGTCGCGCGGACTATGCCGCAAACGTCAGGAAGTCACGTTTTGAAGCTGTGGGGCGCCGCTGGTATCGCGACACGACACGGGAGTCCATCCGAGATGAGACGCTGCGCGAAGGCTTCGTTGCGGTGGGTGCCGTAGTCGAAAAGACCGACGTTCCGACGACTTCAAGCCTGCCGCGGTATGCTTTGACTGCCAGCTTTGCTGCGCTGTTTGATCCAGCGCTGGACAGCGATGCGTTTGCGGTCGCTGCTGCAGATTGGCAAGCCAAGACATTGAATACGGGCGCATTTGCGCGCATCTCGTTGGTGCGGCGCGGCGCAAGCGCTGGCGGCACTGAGGTTCGCGTAACTTTCCCCAATGGCGACAGCCGTGGCATGAAGCCAGGGCCCAGCTCGGAAATCACCAAAGCCGTTATTGAAGTCTTTGCGCCGCATTTTTTGCAAGACCCAGCAGTGCTTTTTCTGAGTGAGAGCGGCAATAAAGTCGTGACCCGAGATGATCTACTTGCAAAGTCAATCGGGCTGACGATAAGGGCGGATAAAAATCTGCCCGATGCCATTTTGGTTGACTTGGGACCGCAGCATCCGCTGCTGGTATTTGTCGAGATCGTTGCCACGGACGGGCCGATCAATGAACGGCGCAAGCAAGCCCTGGAACGATTGGCGACTGACGCCGGCTTCCCGTTGAAGCATACGGCGTTTGTAACGGCATTCCTCGATCGCAGCAGCGCGCCATTTAAGAAGTCCGTTGATACGCTGGCTTGGGGCAGCTACGCTTGGTTTGTTTCGGAGCCAGAGGGTCTGGTTGAACTGTCAAACGATAAGAAGGGCCTGACCTGATGGAGAGGAAGTCATTTCTGCCGTAGGCAGTGACGCTCGGTACGAGGCAGCAACTGCTGACGGCAGAGCAAACTCAAAATGGTTCCATGCTCTTAAGCGAGATGCCACATGGCGTATGCGTCCGACTACTAGTCCAGAATGAGCCCGGTCGTATGCAGGAATTCTTGAGTAAGCTGGCAGGTGCTGGCCGATCTTGTTCTTTGCTCGAACGCGGCGCCCGCGCGCTCGGCCGACGGCGCGGTAATTTCGACCGCGGTGCGTCAACCGACGCAGTAATAGGTGGCGCTGGTATCGATGACAGGCTTCAGCCCAAGAAACGGCAGCAGCTCGCGGTAGAATTCGCGGGAGCGTTCGAAATTCGACGCGGTTAGAAAAATATGCGCGATGCCGTTAACTTCCATCGAACTCCCCTTCGTCGCCAAAACGATTTCCGATAAATACCCTGCTTAGGATCGCCGCGAGAACACAGCAATTGCGGTAGATATTGAGCCGCGTCATGAAACCGGTGCGAAGGACAGTAAGGCGTTTTGCAGCAGTGGCATTGCTGTGCAGCCTCATGCTTGCCGCCGGTCCGGCGATCGCCGCGGGCTGCGCCTTCGAACCGCAAGGCGAGGGCCGGGTTGCCACCGTCATCGATGCACGCAGCTTTCGCCTGCGGGACGGCCGCGAGGTTCGCCTCGCCGGGATCGAGCCGGTCTCCCCGGAGAAGCCGCCATCGGAGAAATCCCCGGCAAACCGCGCGCCGGCACTGGCCGGGATCCTGAACGATCGCGACGTCGAGTTGCGCGGGGAAGACGACACACCGGATCGCTATGGCCGCCAGCCCGCCTTCGTGTTCCTGGTTCCTGCCGAGACTTTGGTGCAGGCGGAACTTCTGGCCCAAGGTGAGGCGCTGGTCTCCGCCACCGTGGCCGACAGGGAATGCGCCTCCGTGCTGATGGCCGCCGAAGCGACGGCGCGCCAGGCCAAACGGGGCATCTGGGGCGATCCCGCCGCCATAAAAAACACCGAAAGTCCGGGCGATATTTTGGCCGGGATCGGGCGTTTTACGGTGGTCGAGGGCAAGGTTCTGTCGGTCCGGCAGGCAGGGGCAACGACCTACCTGAATTTCGGACGGAACTGGACACGGGATTTCGCTGTGACTATTTCAAGGCGGGTGCTACCTGTTTTAGAGGCCGCCGGCATTGTTCCTAAGTCCCTCGAAAATCGGCGGATCCGGGTCCGGGGCTTCGTTGAGGCGCGTGGCGGGCCGCGAATTGAAGTGGTCCGTGTGGGGCAGATTGAGCTGCTTGGCGGGAATTAAAGCATGATCCGGACCCGGAGGGCCGCGTTAGCGCAAAGTGGGAACCGGTTTTCTCTGGCGACAAACGCGAATGCGTTTGCGCGGAGATCATGCTTAAACAAAGAAATGGGATCATGATCCGATTGGGCCCAATCGGATCACGAGCTAGCTCGCTGGACATATAAGAGTAGCGACGTGGTGGACTGTGCGGGACGGCATGAGGACAGAATGAGCCGCCGGCTTTGGGCTGCGCCCATTGTGCTGTGCGCGGCCCTGTCGCTCACCGCCTGCGGCGATATCACGAGGTTCCAGACCGCGGCGGTCCCGGCGGCGAGCCCTGCTGCCAAGCCCAACCGCACGGTCGCACAAAGCCCCGCCGCCGAAAAAGAGCATGAGCGAATCCTGTCCTCCTATGGCGGCGCCTATGACGATCCGAAACTGGAAGGCCTGATCGGCAAGACGGTCGATCGGCTGGTGGCGGCGTCGGATCGTCCCGATCAGGCCTACAAGGTGACGATCCTCAATTCGGGCGCGGTGAATGCGTTCGCGCTTCCGACCGGCCAGCTCTATGTGACGCGCGGCCTGATCGCGCTGGCCTGCGACACCTCCGAATTGTCCTCGGTGCTGAGCCACGAGATGGCGCATGTGCTGGCAAAGCACGCCTCGATCCGCGAGGACCAGGCGCGCCAGGCCGCCGTCGTCACCCGCGTGGTCACCGAAATGGGCAGCGATCCCGATCTGACCGCGCTTGCGCTGGCGAAAACCAAGCTGACGATGGCAAGCTTTTCGCGCTCCCAGGAGTTCGAGGCGGATGGCATCGGGGTCGGTATTTCATCGCGCGCCCATTTCGATCCCTTTGGCGCGGCGCGTTTCCTCACCGCGATGGAACGCAACGCCGAACTGAAGGCGGGAAAGACCTCGGTCGACCCGCGCACGCAGGACTTCCTGTCCTCGCACCCGGCGACGCCCGAGCGCGTGGCGAACGCGCAGAACACCGCAAGGCAGTACACCTCGCCCGGGTCCAACGAGCGCGATCGCGACACCTATCTCGCCGCGATCGACAACATCGTCTACGGCGAGGATCCCAGCGAGGGATTCGTTCGCGGCCGGAGATTCCTGCATCCCAAGCTCGGCTTCACCTTCGCCGCCCCCGATAACTTCACGCTGGACAATACCGCGCAGGCCGTGATCGGCGTGCGCGAGGGCGGCACGCAGGCGATGCGCTTCGATGTCGTGAGGGTGCCGGCGGAACAGACGCTCGGCGATTATCTCAATTCCGGCTGGATGGAAAATGTCGACAAGGCCTCGACCGAGGACCTGACCATCAACGGCTTTCCGGCCGCCTCCGCGGTCGCCCATGGCGATCAGTGGCAGTTCAAAGTCTATGCGCTGCGCTTCGGCAGCGACGTCTACCGCTTCATCTTCGCCACCAAGCAGAAGACCACCGAAAGCGACCGCAATGCCCGCGAAACCGTGAACTCCTTCCGCCGATTGACGCTGGAGGAGATTCAGGCCGCGCGGCCGCTGCGCATCAAGGTCATCAACGCGCAGCCCGGCGACACCGTGGAATCGCTGTCGCATCGCATGGCCGGCGTCGACCGTCCGGTGGAACGCTTCCGCATCCTCAACGGCCTCGACGCCCACGCCCAGATCAAGGCGCGCGACCGCGTGAAGATCGTGGTGGATTGATTCCACTATCGTCCCGCGAACGCCGGCTTTCCCCTCTCCCCTTGTGGGAGAGGGTGGCTCGAATGAGCGCAGCGAGTTCGAGACGGGTGAGGGGTTTGTCTCCGCGGACAGAGACCCCTCATCCGCCTTCGCTTCGCGAAGGCACCTTCTCCCACAAGGGGAGAAGGGAAGAAAGTCACCGCCCGGAATGACCGCCAACAAAAAAGCCCGGTCCTGCGACCGGGCTTTTGATTGTCTGGGACTTTAAAGCAGCTTACGCGGCTTCGTCCGCGACGGTGGCATCGTCGCCATCGGCATCGGCATCCGCCTCACCGTCGGCCTCGACTTCCGCCTCGGTCTTGGCGCCGCGGCGCGGGCTCTTGGCGAGCTGGCTTTCGATTTCCTTCACCGCCTCGGTCTCCGTCACATGCTGCACGACGGCGATTTCACGCGACAGCCGATCGAGCGCCGCTTCATAGAGCTGACGTTCGCTGTAGGACTGTTCGGGCTGCGATTCCGAGCGATAGAGATCGCGCACCACTTCGGCGATCGCGACGATGTCACCGGAATTGATCTTGGCTTCATATTCCTGCGCCCGGCGCGACCACATCGTGCGCTTGACGCGCGCGCGGCCCTTGAGGGTTTCCAGCGCCTTCTTGACCAGCACCGGCTCCGACAGCTTGCGCATGCCGACATTGGCGACCTTCGCCGTCGGCACCCGCAGCGTCATCTTGTCCTTCATGAAATTGATCACGAACAGCTCAAGCCTCGCGCCGGCGATCTCCTGCTCTTCGATGGCCAGGATCTGGCCAACGCCATGCGCGGGATAAACCACGAATTCGTTGGTCTTGAAGCCCTGCCGCTGGGTCAGGGGCTTCTTCGGCTCTTCGACGCGCGGGGCAGCCGCCACCGGCTTTACGGCGGGCTTGGCGGCGACGACGGGCTTGGTTGCGACCGCAGCCTTGGAAGCGGCGGTCTTGGGCGCAGCGGTCTTCGGAGCGGCAGCTTTGGCAGCGGTCTTGGAAGGAGCGACCTTCGAAGCAGCGACCTTCGAAGCAGTGGCCTTCGAACCGGTCGCTTTCGCGACAGTTTTTGCAGTCTTGTTTGGCATTGCGCTTCTTTTGTTTTTCGAGGATTTGGCAGCCGGCGCCTTGCTGGTTTTCCGGGTATCCCGGGCACGGCTCTTGGTTGCGCCACGGCTGGTCACCGCAGCGGCTTTTTTGGAAGCCTTGGAAGCACTCGTTTTACGCGTTTTTTGTGACACAGCCTGCGCGCGGAACTGCCACGCCCCTGTTCGATGTTTTCACGGGAACCCATAGGGCCAAAGCTACGCATGGCCGGGATTCGGCTCGTAATCTAAACAATATAGCACATTTTCCGTAAAAATCAATGATTTACGCCCTCTCAGGGGCGCTTTGCAGGGAGTTTTGCCTATCTCACAGGGATTAGGGTTAAGTGGAAGCGAGCTTTCGATCAGTCGCCGGTCCCCGGCGCCTTGGAGAAATATTTCTCGAACTTACCTTCCATCCCCTCGAAATCCTTGGCGTCGGCCGGAGATTCCTTCTTCTGGGTGATATTCGGCCAGCTCTTGGCATATTCGGTGTTCACCTCGAGCCATTTTTCGAGGCCGGGCTCGGTATCCGGCTTGATGGCATCGGCGGGGCATTCAGGTTCGCATACCCCGCAGTCGATGCATTCGTCCGGATGGATGACCAGCATGTTCTCACCCTCGTAGAAGCAGTCCACGGGGCAGACTTCAACGCAGTCGGTATATTTGCATTTGATGCAGGCTTCAGTGACGACGTAAGTCATCCAGGACTCCGAAAGAGGTGGCTCCGAAACGGGTCAATTTTGTGCGGTTTGCGTAGCGCAGGAAGTCTCACGCCGCAAGTGAAGCAAAGCGCCTCCCGGCATGCTTTTCAGGCCATCCCGCGGCCAGCCGAATTGCTTTGAATAGAGATAGTTACCCCTGGCGTTCCTGCAAATCGACATAGAGCACGCGCGTGGAAGACGCATCGCCGCGCCGCGCCGCAAATCCAATCACCTTGAGAATGCGCACGCCGCGATCGAGCCCGATCGTCAGCACGTCGCCAGCCTTCACGGCGTGGCCAGGCGCCTTCTCACGCACACCATTGACGCGAACATGGCCGGCCTCGACCAGCGCGGCAGCGCTGGTGCGGGCTTTCACCACCCGTGCGTGCCACAACCATTTGTCGAGACGCTGGCGCTCCAAGCAACACCAATTCGGGAAAGGCGTTATTCTCTTGACGCGTTTTCTTGACGCGAACCGGCACCCACTTCGCTTGAAAACGCTATGGATTTATTCCTTGCGGGCGGTGAGTTGTTCCTTGAGCGCCGCCAGTTTGGCGAAGGGCGAATTGGGATCGATCGGACGGTCGCGCTCGCGCGGGCTCGCGCTGGTGGCATATTGCCGGTGCGAGGGGCCGCTCTCCCGGCCGCCCTTGTCGCGATCGCGCCCGCCTTTGTCGCGACCCCCCTTGTCGCGCCCGCCCTTGTCGCGATCGCCGCGGAACTTGCCCTTGTTCCGGTCCTCGTCGCGACCCTTGCCCTCAAAGCGCTCGCGGGGCGGGCGGCCCTTGTCCTCGCGCGGTTCGCGGACCGGCGCACCGTCGGCCGCGGCTGCCACAGCGCCTTCGGCCGGCGCTGAGGGGTGGAGTTTGCGGAAATCGTGATGGCGGTCGCGCCGTCCGTGCCGGTGCCGCTCGCGCTTGGCGCCGTCGGCAGGTTCTCCGGCCGCGGCTTCGCCCGCGGCGGCCGGTTGGGCTGCGTCCGCGGGACGATCCTGACGGCGGTGGCGGTTGCGATCGTGACGCGGCGGCCGGCGCTCATCCGATCGGCCACCGGGCCGCCAGACCTCCACCAGTTCGGGCTCGGCAGGCGCCGCGGCGGCGGTTGCCTCCGCCGGCGCTTCGCTGACGGCTGCGGCCTCAGCCGTTGTTTCAGTGGCAGCGGGTTCAGCTTGCGCCTCTATCGATGCGATCCCTGGTGCAGCCTCCGCTACAGCCTCGGCCGCGCTCTCCGGTTCCGGCTTCGCTTCGACAGAAGCAGGCTCGCTCGCAGTCGGCTCAGGCGCGCTCGGTACGGGCGCGAACGCGACATCGGGCAACAGCGTCGCCGACGGTACCGCGATTTCTTCGGCTGGCGGCGCATCCGTGGCGATGTCAGAGATCACAGCAGTCTGTTCGGCCACCGGCTCCGCAACGCTCTCAACGGCTGCTTCGGAAGATGCTTCCGCTGTGGCTTCGGCGGGCGCAGCCTCCGCCGGCGCCGCCTCTGCCGCGGGCGCTTCGACCACCGCCGGTTTCGGCGGCGGCGGCGGACGGCGCTCCATGCGATAACCGAGCGCGCGCAGGATCGAGGCAAAATCCTCGCCGGCCGAACCGGTCAGCGACGTCATCGCCTGCGTCACCACGAATCCGCGGCCGTCGAACGCGCCTGGGGGCTTGGCGCCAAGCGAGGTTTCACGCCACGCCAGAGCGGGACGGATGAGATCGGCGAGCCGCTCCAGAATATCGACCCGCACCGCGCGCTCGCCGCATTGGCGGTAGCCGAGCACGCGATAGGCGTCGCGATGCAGCGCCTTGTCGACCGGGAACGAGGTACGCCCGCTGCCTGCCAGATGCTGGGCGCCCGACAGCGCCGATAGGTCGACATTGTCCCCTTTCAGCGCCCACAACAGCGAGGCCAGCGCGCGCGCCGCCGGCTTCAACAGCGGCGGCACGTAGATGTGATAGGCGCCGAAGCGCACGCCGTATTTGCGCAACGAGGCGCGCGACGGCTGATCGAGATCCTTCATCTCGGAGGATATCTTCGATCGCTCCAGCACGCCCAGCGCCTCGATCAGCTGGAACGCGATGCCGCGCGCGATCCCCGTGATGTCCTCGGCCTTGGAAAGCTCGAACAGCGGCCCCAGCAGCTTCTCGATATGCGTCTTCAGCCACAGATCGAGCCGCCTCTCGACCGCCTCGCGCGGCGCGCCGCTCAGGCGCTCGTCGGAGATGATGCGGATGCGCGGATGCAGCGCGTCGTCGGCCGCCATCAGTTTCGCCACCGCATCGCCGGTCCAGCGGATGGTTCCGTCGGACGTCAGCACGAACTGATCGTCGGGGGCGGCGGCTAATTTTTCGGCACGCGCGTCGATTTCGCCGGCCAGCGCCTTTTGCGCGGTCGCCTGCAGGGCCTTGGCGTCGGAGCCGGCCTCCGCCGCATCCGGCGCAAAGGTGAATCCGTCGAGGCGGCCGATCACATGGCCTTCTACGATCACTTCGCCGGTCTTGCCGATTTCCGTATTCAACATCGTGTTTTCCCGCAGGCGGCGCATCAATACACTGGTACGGCGATCAACGAAACGCTCCGTGAGCCGTTCATGCAGCGCATCGGACAATTTATTTTCAACATCGCGTGCGATTCCCTGCCAATGCTCGGGATCCGCCAGCCAGTCCGGGCGATTGGCGACAAAGGTCCAGGTGCGGATTTGCGCGATCCGGCCCGATAGCGTGTCGATATCGCCGTCCACCCGATCCGCCTGATCGACCTGGGCGGCGAACCAGGCGTCCGGGATCCGCCCTTTTTGCATCAGGAATCCGAACAGCGTCGTGACAAGCTCGGCATGGGCGGCCGGCGCGATCTTGCGGTAATCGGGAATCTGGCAGGCGTCCCACAGCCGTTCCACGGCGGCCGCGCCATGCGCCATGTCCCGCACATCGGCATCGCGCGCGGCGTGATCGAGCACGCGCAGATCTTCCGCGATAGGCGCGCGGGTCAAGGCTTCGTGAGAGGGCGAAAGCGCCAGCGACACCTGGAGCGCGCCGAGGGAAGAAAAATCCAGCTTCGAATTGCGCCACTGCAATACCTTCACACTCTCGAACGTGTGATTCTGCAGCGCGTTGACCAGTTCCGGCTCGAACGGCGCGCAGCGCCCCGTCGTACCAAAAGTACCGTCCCGCGTGGCGCGGCCGGCGCGCCCTGCGATCTGGGCGAATTCCGACGGGTTGAGGCGGCGGAATTGATAGCCGTCATATTTGCGGTCGGAGGCAAAGGCGACGTGATCGACGTCGAGATTGAGCCCCATGCCGACCGCGTCGGTCGCGACCAGATAATCGACGTCGCCGTTCTGGAACATCGCCACCTGCGCATTGCGCGTGCGGGGCGACAGCGAGCCCAGCACCACGGCCGCGCCGCCGTGCTGGCGGCGGATCAACTCGGCGATGGCGTAGACTTCATCGGCCGAAAACGCGACGATCGCGGTGCGCCGCGGCTGGCGGGTGATCTTGCGGTCGCCGGCGAATTCAAGCTGCGACAGCCGCGGCCGTGTGACGATGCTGGCGCCAGGCAACAGCCGCTCGATGATCGGGCGCATGGTGGCCGCGCCCAAAAGCAAGGTCTCGTCGCGGCCGCGCCGGTTCAGGATGCGATCGGTGAAGACGTGGCCGCGTTCGAGATCGGCCGCGATCTGGATTTCATCGACCGCGAGAAACGACACGTCGAGATCCCGCGGCATCGCCTCCACGGTGGAGACCCAGAACCGCGGCCGCGGCGGTTTGATCTTTTCCTCGCCGGTGATCAGCGCCACCGAATTCGGCGCCCGCGCGATCGGCGATCTTGTTGTAGACCTCGCGCGCCAAGAGGCGCAGCGGCAGGCCGATCACGCCGGAGGAATGCGCCAGCATCCGCTCGATCGCGAGATGGGTCTTGCCGGTATTGGTCGGCCCGAGCACGGCGGTGACGCCGGCGCCGGGAACCCGTCCGTTGGCAAGCGTGGGCGGAGATGACGAAAAGGCCATGTTTTTATGGGGTTTCTGCGTCGCTCGAGATTTACAATTGTTTCATAATGCGACGGCTGTGCGGTCGCGGCTTAAGTTTCGGAACGAGTTCGGAACGAATCGCGCCCGAATCGGTGACCATATGTACGTTCTGCTTCGTTCACCGCAACATATCGGGCAGATAGCACGCCGCGGCACTAGATCAAGTTTGAGGCAAGTCGACAAGCGGTGGTTTGGCGGCGAAATCCTTAAACGTTTCGGGGCCGCGGAGTCGAATCAGAAGCGAGGAAGAGTCAAGCGATGAGTCGGGTCCTGCCTCTTTCCTTCTCCCCTTGTGGGAGAAGGTGGCGCGGACGCAGTCCGTGCCGGATGAGGGGTTTCTATCCGCGGAGACAAACCCCTCACCCGGCTCAATCTCGCTACGCTCGATTTCGCCACGCGCGGCGCTCTCTCACTCTCTCGCCCTTGTGGGGAGAGGTTGGGGGTGGGGGTCCACACGAGCGGTCCCGATGCGGCTACCCCCCTCCCCAACCCTCCCCCACAAGGGGGGAGGGAGAAGAAAAATCAATTCGTCTTCGCCACGCGCGGCGCTCCCTCGCTCCCTCGCCCCGCTTGCGGGGAGAGGGTCGGGTGAGGGGGCTCTCCACGAGTTGGACTCGCGGAGAGTCCCCCTCACCCGAATTGCTTCGCAATTCGACCTCTCCCCGCAAGCGGGGCGAGGTAATCTGAAACAGCAGCGAATACTTCAATTCGTCTTCGCCACGCGCGGCGGGGTCGCGGTGGTGATGAACTGGGTGGCTTCCAGCATGGCGACGCCGAGCGGGGTCGGGATCACCATCCGGAACGGAACCAGGATGCGGGTTCCGGCGACCGGCGCGAACGCGATTTCCATGTTGCGCGCGGCGGCGAGGTATTTGATCACGGGACGATCGGGGATGTAGCCGGCGACCGGCGAGAAATAGATCGCGCAGACCACCACCGGGCCCTGATAGCCCTTTTCGGCCTTCACCGTTTCCATGCGCTTGAAATCGAGTTTCAGGTCGTAGCGCATGCGGCCGTCGAAAATGGCGTTGCCGGTGTGGCAGGCGTCGGGGCCGAGCGGATCTGATGTGCCGGGCACGCGCAGCATCGACCCCGTCATCGGATCGAGCACGCCCTTGCGATGCGCATCCGTCACCGGAAGCCGGTCCGGATCGACCGGCGGCTCCGGCTCGATCGCGAATTCCTTGATGGTGCCGTTCGCCAAAATCATGCGGATCGCTTCGGTCTTTTTCGAGGTCGTGGTGGAGGCGTTGTAATTGGTCGAGACCAGCGCGCCATTGACGACGCGGCCTTGGGCGGCGCCGGTGCCGGAGCCGGAGGCGAACGCCTTGAGCAGGCCCGAGGTGCCGCCGAAGGCGGACGCCGAATACGCATCGTCGGAGATGTCGATGGTCCAGGCGCCCTTGCCGACGGGAATACCGGCCAGCGTCGCCTCGTATTGCGCGTCCAGCCTGCCTTGCGCGAAGGAGGACTGCGTCGGCCCGGCCAGCCAGAATGCGAGGACGCACAGGCCGCCCAGCGCCCGCAGCAACCATGTGGCCCGCCGGGGCGAAATCATGCTCTGCGTGGTCACGAAAGGGCGGTCCTCTGGGCGGCGGGATCGGTGTTTCATCTAATCAAAAAAACCCGGCAAACAACGCGTAGTCCGAGAAAAGCCTGTCCCGGATTTGATCCGGGGCCTGTCCCGGACTTGATCCGGGGCCTGTCCCGGACTTGATCCGGGATGACCCCAATTTTGCGACAACAAACCGCGCAAACCAGGGGTTGCGCGGTTTTCAGGTAAATCATCGGGGTCCAGGCCGATGGGCGTGCAAGCACGCAAACCATGATGTGGCAGGGAATACGCCGTTTATATGATCGTTTATATGATGGCGAGGGGGCCAAACGCGCCCGGCCTCTAAATGAAAGAGGCCGCCAAAGGAGGCGGCCTCTCTACTTCACGATGAATAAATTTCGTCGGTTATTTCAGGAAGCCGGGAGCGTAAACCGATGCGCCCGGGCGGCCTTGAGTGCCGGAGCTGAGATACTTTTGTCCCGGCGCGTAGCCGGACGCTCCGGGTCCGGCAGTAGGTCCGCTGGTAACAGGGCCACTGGTCCTGAATTGCTGCCCCGGCGAGCTGCTGGAAACTCCGCCACCCCTCGCGTCTGCTGCCGACGACGCTACGGCCAGCATCGTGACCATGGCGGCGAGCGATATGATTTTCTTCATTGGTCTGTCCCTTTTTTTGATCGACTGCCGAATCATCGGGCAGTTCCCCTGGATCGCGGATATTAGACCGTTAACGATTTGTCCAAATTGGGACACTCGCCATACCAGGCCACAGAAAATTCAAATTAGCCCACTGCGGGTTGAACAAGTCAGCGCCCGTCTCTTGAGCGCGAACCGGAACTGACCCCGCGGTCGAGTCCGGGGCAGGCATTCGCGCGAACCCGCTATAAGGACGCCAAACGCCCGGCAAAACCGACGTTCCCCGCAGGGCATGGTCCGGACCCGAAGGGCCGCGTTAGCGCAAAGTGGGAACCGGTTTTCCGAAAAGACCATGCTCAAACAAAGAGATGAGATCATGATCCGGTTAGCCTGATCGGTTCATGATCGAGCGTTAAAAACCCCGCAAAACCTTGACGCAACGGGCGTCTCCCCCTATACGTCCGCGGTTCCCTGGATGGACGTGTTTTAGAACCCTTGGCGCCGACCCCTTTTGCGTGGACGGGAGCCGGGACGGAAGAGGATTTCTTGCGATGTCGCGGCGCTGCGAACTGACGGCCAAGGGCCCCCAGGTGGGCCACACGGTGAGCCACTCCAATATCAAGACCAAGCGGCGCTTCCTGCCGAACCTGTGCAACGTCACCTTCATTTCCGACGCGCTCGGGCGGAACGTGCGCCTGCGGGTTTCGACCAACGCGATCAAGAGCGTCGACCACCGCGGCGGCCTCGACGCCTTCCTGCTCAAGGCCAAGGCCGACGTCTTGTCGCCCCGCGCGCTGGAGCTGAAGCGCCAGATCGAGAAGAAGGTGGCGAAGCCTGCGCCGGTGGCGAAGGCGGGCTGAGGTTTTCGCTAGACTGAGTTAGCGGTTTGAGAGTTTTGGATGGCCGGGTCGAAAGACCCGGCTGTTTTTGTTTTGGGCAACCACTGTCACTCAGGTCGCTTGATGTGAAGACAGGTACGCTTACGCCGAACGAAAAAAGCGCTGGTCAATAGCCCGCCTGAGACCAAAAATTGGCGTCACGCTCCGCCTTAAGGTCCTCCAGCGAAACCTCGATCCGCTTGAAATCGATGCGATACATCGGCAACTGCCAATGATGGTACAGGATAGGTAACTGGAACTCTTTTGCGTTTTCGCTTATGAGCTTTGCTTTCTCCAACGCCAATAGCATTTCGTAAGTCAGTCGCTCGGAATCATTCCAGTGCTGTGCGGCTACGAAATCCGTCTGGCTCCAGACTGATGACACGGTATCTAACCCGGCTCTGGTGAAAGCGCCCATGTCGCGCAAAGCTTGGCACACCTGCCAAGCGAAAGGATCTCCCCGATCAAACATGGGTTCATGTCCTACCGGCTCGTTCCAAAACGGTTCGCCCTCTTCTTGGGTGATTATGTCGGCGTAAAGCAGGCTTTCCCGCGAATAAGTCGTCCAATTCGGCATGATATACTCACCGATGGCGCCTTCGAGATAGTGAGACTTCCGGTGACTATTGACGTACTCCTGAAGCTGCTTCGTATCTTGGGGCTTCCAGGCCTGCGCGTCGATATAGATCAGCCTAGCAAGATGATTGTAGAACCAGCCCATCATCGGCCCAATGCGCGAGGGGCGGATATTCGGCGGGCACCGCACAATGTCCAAGAGTATCAGTACCTTCGCGATCTCCTCCATTGCGTGGCCTTCAAGGATGGTCGCGGCCCGGGGGTGCTCCTTTATCGCCTTAAGACGCCGCCAGCAGATCGTCGGCGCTTTTCATGAGAATCGGCAGTCCCTCGGCGATTAGGTCCAGTTGCTTAGACGGCGGCAGGTTTACAAGAACTCGCCCCCGCTTCATTCCGATCTCTTCTGACTTCCTTGCCTCTACCATTCGGCACCACCCAAACCTGTTAACTAGGCCGCCTGCCACTTCGCGCAAAAGTAGAACGGAGATATTGTGCAGGAATGGCTAATTTCAAATCTCTTCAGATGCAGTTGCTCGAAGATGTCCTCCGCATGGGCGGCGGCTACGTGTTGAACTTTTCCGATCGTACCTTCGCAGCATTCTTCCACGAAGAACTATCGATCGATATCGACGACCCCAAATATTCAGTGATGGGCGGCTCGAAGGGAAAGCGAATGCGCTATTTTCTTCAGAACGCGCCACTGCCCACCGTCGTAAAGGCGCTGAAGGCACTATGGGAATACCGCGAAGCTGCCATGGAACGAGCCGGCGAAAAGGAAACAATACCTGACGTCCATCGTAAGATGGCGGCTCTGATGCAGTCCATTGGGGGAAGCTGGGATCATAAGGTCGCTGCCGCACCGCCCGCCGGTGTTCCACAAACGAAGGCATCTCCTGAAACGGTAGCAGCCCTTTCGTTGCAGTTCATGGCACTGCTGAACGTCGAGCCTCATCGCCGGGGATACGATTTCGAGAAATTTCTGAAGGAACTCTTCAACGCCTACGGGATGGAATCCCGAAATCCGTTCCGCATTCGTGGGGAACAGATTGACGGCAGCTTCCAACTGGAAGGTGCCACTTACTTGCTTGAGGCAAAGTGGCAGAACCCGTTGACTAATGCTGCCGAGTTGCGAGCTTTTCACGGCAAAATCGAAGAAAAGGCCGCATGGTCGCGAGGGCTCTTTATCAGCTACAGCGGTTTCAGCGAAGATGGGCTGTTCGCCTTTGGGCGCGGAAAGAAGGTAATTTGCATGGATGGACGCGACATCTACGAAGCACTCTCCCGCTCAATTCCTCTGGATCGGGTAATTGTCGAGAAGGCTCGACAGGCCGCATCCCATGGACCTGTTTTCAAACGAGTCACCGATATGCTCGACGAATTTAAGCCATGACGAAGAGCCTATTTCCCACGACTGAGCAGGTCATTTCACTGAATTCATTCACAACGCCATTGAGCCGTCTGGAGATACCGGAATATGGCTGAAGTACAGAAACCGATCGTACCTAACCGTCTCTATCGATATCGCTCTCTGACCCGTGATGCGAATGCCGTTCAACAGGAAATAGATTCGATCCTGAATAAGTATCTGTTTTGTTCGTCGTTTACGCGCATGAACGATCCCATGGAGGGTTTCTATCGACCAAGCAAAGTTCTTAGCGGGAAGTCGGATTACAAAGATATTGTGCGGGAAATAACCGACATTAAGTCGAACGTCGGAATTGCATGCTTCACTGAGACCTATGAAAACGTGTTGATGTGGACTCACTACGCAGGGAATTACACGGGCATGTGTCTTGCTTACTCTACCAAAGAATTGCTCGCCGGACTTTCCAGCCATGTCAGCCTCGTCCGGCTGGCCTATGTGGATGAACCTCCGCTGATCTATCCCAGCCAGGTTAGCAACGTCAGCGACGCCGCCACTCGCATCCTATCGCAGAAAAAATATAATTGGGCGTATGAGCGCGAATGGCGAGTTTTGGGATCCGTCGGGCGGGTCGAGATAGGACGTGTCCAAGCAATCAAGGCAATCTACTTCGGATCGCGCGTCGATTTGCAGCATCGTCAAAAAATATTAGCCCGAATCCAGGGTACTGACATAAGGGCTTACATGATGGAGGTTGATGGCTACGACCATAGCTGGAAGCCGATCAACGCTGCCGCGAAGTCGCAGAAGAAAGGAAAGTAATGACCGCTGGCTCTGGTGGGGCAACGGCATGTGTCGGCGCTTGCAATCGTCACGCAGGTGGGGCGGGATGCGGTGGACGCCGATGGCGCGGCAAGACGACCGGCGCTTGAGGCGAACGGCGGAGTCACCTCCTTAAAAATCAATCCACCCGCTTCGCCAGCTTCCCCGCTTCGATCGCGGCGATCTGCAAGGCGATGGTGCGGCTGTAGACGCGGGCTTGCGAAAAGGCGCCGCCGGTGGCGTCGGCTCCGCGGGTGCTGGAGCCGGATCGGTTCTGATTGAATCAGAACCGAGGCTCTAATCTTTTGTTTTGACGCGTTTTCTTTACGCGAACCGGTATCCCGGATCAAGTCCGAGGGCATGCTTCGCTCGAAAACGCTCTAACGGCCCTGGTAGCGGTGCAGGCGTCTCGAAGAGCCGGGGGAAGCCAGAATGAGACTTCCTCTTCGGGAGGCGTGAGGCCGATTGCCGGCGCGATCGAATGATCGGGGTTGGCAACGGCATGGCTCGGCTCCTCGGCCGATCGGCTTAACCGTCCCTTTACCAT
Organism: uncultured Alphaproteobacteria bacterium; assembly: GCA_963753875.1. Lineage (GTDB taxonomy): Bacteria > Pseudomonadota > Alphaproteobacteria > Rhizobiales > Xanthobacteraceae > Bradyrhizobium. The sequence goes on from CAVWDY010000015.1 coordinate 202,019, forward strand.
AAACGTTCATGATGTTGTCCGTAGTCATCCGCGAAGGGTCCTGAACTACATGGCGCAGCGCAACCTGAGAGCATCCGTCGGCAGAGGCGAGAACGTCCTGAGCTTTGCCCGGCCGTCGGTGCCCGATAGCGGTGCGACCGCTCTCAATCTGGTGTACCAGGCGGCCGAAGTCTTCCGCGGCATCGAGGATCAGGCCCAGGAAACCGAAGCCCGCGCCCGGTCGCTGTGCAGGAGCGCTGCGGAGAGACTGAAGCGCGCCGAACAGCGAATTGAAGCTGGCGAGCGGGCGCGACGAGAGCTCATCACCGAGGCCGAATGCAAGCTGCAGGACGCGTCTCGGGCCTTGAAGCAGGCCCAATCGCGCATCGAAGCGGCTGAAGACAGGCTGACGGCGGTGGAATTCCGTGCGGAAGCAGCCGAAGCCGAAGCCCGTGAGGCCAGAGAGGCGCTCGCACTCGTTGAGGAAGCCATCCGCAGACGGCTGCTTTGCGCAAACCCGGAAGCCGATACCAGGTTGGGCGTCGTAGCCTGACCGATCGGGCATCGGGCAGGCCCCTGCGCACACCCTTCAGGCAGGCAGAAGCAGCTTCGTCTCCGGGCCGATGGGCGCGCGGGCCACAGCTTCCGCATCCGCCAACCGTCTTTGCAGCGCAGCAATAGTCCCGGCCAGATTATCGCGCCGAGCGGCCATGTTTCGCGCCAGAACCGAATAGGCCGGGTCATGACTGTCCCGACACCCCGTGCGCTCCTCCTCGCTCTCGATGTCGTAGTTGAGCGACTGCACGGAGCGACCGATCTTGTCGATCAATTCCCTGATCTGCGCCGCGGCTATCGCCGCAGCTTCGGCTTGTGTGCCAAAACGACGCTGACGCTTCACTTCCATGGCTGCAATCGTTCTGCTTTGAAACATGCTGAACCCTCGGTCCGAGGCTTGCCCTCAAACCAGCAAGGACGATGCCAGCCTGTTCCAGAGCGAGATGGCTTTTGATTGAATTGGCCGACGCACGAGTTCGATCACCTCGCCCCGCTTGCGGGGAGAGGTCGGCGCTCTCCCGACGATGCCAACGGGTCGCGCGAACGCGCGCCCGATGACAGGCTCCGCATCGTTCGGAGAGCGCCGGGTGAGGGGCACTCTCCACGAGTCGAACTTGCCGAAAGAGCCCCTCACCCCAACCCTCTAAGAGCGAGCTTCGCTCGTCTCGACCCCGCGAAGAGCGGGGAGAGGGAGAAGAGGTCGGCCGCCGCTGCGCCTCCAACTCAGCCTGATCTCATCATGCTCTCGACGCGACTGAAAGGAGCGGCGGGGTGGGGTGACGGTCTCTCCTAACGATCGGTGCCGAGTTGAGAGATCACCCCACCCCGTCCAGGGGAGGGTCAGGGGTGCCGGACGTTTACCTCGCCCCGCTTGCGGGGAGAGGTCGGATCGCCCTTGCGATCCGGGTGAGGGGGACTATCCGCGCGCCGGAATCTGTGGAGAGTCCCCCTCACCCCAGCCCTCTCCCCGCAAGCGGGGAGAGGGAGACCACACTCCCAGGAAAGGACCCCTCGTGAAGATCGTCGACCTCAGCCGTGAACTCTACCACCGCACCCCGAGCTATCCGGGGCATTCCGCTGTTATCCACGGCGTCTGGAAGACCCACGAAGAGTTGTTCGCCGATGGCGGCAATGTCCACGGCCTGGCGTCGATGTATTTTTCGATGCCTGACCACGGCGGCACCCACATCGACGCGCCGCGCCACTTCGACAAGCGAGGCGCGCCGATCAACGAATATCCGCTGGAGAACTGCATCGTGCCGGGCATCTGCCTCGACCTGCGCCACATCGCGCCGCGCGCCGAGATCGCGCCCGCCGATCTCGAGGCGGCGGTGAAAAACGCCGGCCATCCGGTGCCGAAGGGCGGCACCGTGCTGCTTTGCACCGGCCATCACGAACGCACCTTTCCGCGCAAGGAATATGCGACGGAGAATTCCGGTGTGAACGTCAAGGCCACCGAGTGGCTCGCGAAACAGGGCGTCGTGCATTTCGGCATCGACTCGATGCGGCCGGGGCCCGAAGGCAAAGAGAACCTTCTGGTCCACAAGGCGTGCTTCGACCTCGGCATCACCCACATCGAGAGCCTGTGCAATCTCGAAGCATTGCTCGGCGCCGGCCCGTTCACCTTCATCGGCCTGCCGATGAAATGGCGCGGCGGCACGGGATCGCCGATCCGCGCGGTCGCCGTGTTCGGGTTGTGAGGTCGCAAGATCATGATGAGATTGGATTCAAGCGGCACATTCAAAACCATCTCCGTCATCCTGAGGAGGCCGCAACGCGGCCGTCTCGAAGGGCGACGGCCCGGCCGCTCATCCTTCGAGGCTCGCTGCGCTCGCACCTCTGGATGACGGATTGAGATAAGAAATCGTAGCCCGAACCAACCTGTCTACTGAGAAAGGCACGCCATGAAACGAGTGATGATCCTCAACGGCCCCAACCTCAATCTGCTCGGCGTGCGGGAGCCGCATATCTACGGCACCACCACGCTGGCGCAGATCAAGGACAGCTGCGAGCGCGAGGCAACGAAGCTCGGGATGACGCTTTCCTTTTTCCAGTCGAACCATGAAGGCGAACTGGTCGACCTGATCCAGTCGGCGCGGCAGGCCGCGGACGCCATCATCATCAATCCGGCCGCCTATTCCTTCACCTCGATCGCCATGGTCGACGCGATCAAGGCGTTCGAGGGACCGGTGATGGAGGTGCACATTTCCAATATCCACGCCCGCGACGAATACCACCGGCACTCGAAGATCTCCCACGCCGCCACCGGCGTGATCTGCGGCCTCGGGCCTTACGGCTACATCGCCGCGATGCGCGCGCTTGTGGAGATGCCGAAGAAGGCGTGAGGGTTGTTACGGTGCGCGCTGCGGACGCTATGGCGATGAGATCGGATCGAATCTCTGGCGACAACGGAAGTGCGCTCCCTCTCCCCGCTCTTCGCGGGGAGAGGGTTGGGGTGAGGGGGTCTCTCGTCAGGCTCGGTCTCGCGGAGAGTCCCCCTCACCCGAAGCCTTCGGCTTCGACCTCTCCCCGCAAGCGGGGCGAGGTGACAAAGCCACCATGCGCCCTACGGCGCAACCGGCGATCCCTTCGGCAAGGCAATGCCCTTTTCGCCGGCGACCTTGCGCAAGATATCCGGATGATCGGAGATGATCCCGTCCACGCCCATCTCGATCAGGCGCGCCATGTCGGCGGGCTTGTTCACGGTCCAGACGACGACCTGGAGCCCAAGGCCATGGGATTCGGCGATCAGCGCCGGCGTGACATCGCCGAAATGGGGCGACCAGACCGCGCCGCCCGCTTCCTTGATCGCGCGCGGCAACGAGTGGCCGTGTTCGGCCGGATCGAAGCCCGCGGTCCATACCGAGGGTTTGTCCAAAAAGACCGTCGGCGATTTTCCCGTCTGCATGGTCAGATAGACCGTCGGTATCGCCGGCGCGAGTTTTTGCACAGCTGCAACGTCCGCCAGTCGAACGACTGCACCATGACGCGGTCGCTGAATTTTTCACCCCTGGCAAGGTCAAGCAGCAGCGCGACGAAACGCGCAGGCTCCGGGGACTCTTCGGGATGATCCGGATCGATCTTGGTTTCGATATTGAGGCGCACATTTTGGTCGCCGGATTTGCGCACGAGGTCGAACACCTCCTTCAGCGTCGGGATTTTCGTGCCCGGCACCGCGCGCTGGTCCGGAAATTGCGCCGCATAGGCGCTGCCGGGACGGATTTGGCCGACGTCGTATTTCTTGACGTCTTCAAGCCGCAACTGGACGAAGGGAATGCCGGGAGGCGCGACATATTTGCCGTCGGCGCCACGGGCGAGATCCGGGTTGAGGCCGCGTTCATGGGAGACGACGATCACCCCGTCGCGCGTCACCCCGATATCGAGCTCCAGCGTGTTGACGCCCATCGAGAGCGCGTTGGCAAAAGAGGCAAGCGTATTTTCGGGAAACAGGGCGCGGCCGCCGCGATGGGCTTCGATGTCGAACGCCAAAGCTTCCCCACTCATGACTTCTCCGCCGATCAAAAAGCATAAGGCCGCGGCAACGATCGCGAGGCGATGGACGACGACCATGATCGATCCTCTTCCCACGATCGAACTTCCGCGCGATCGCAGAGCCTCACCTCGCGCCGAACGTGGTCTTGCCGAACAGTTCCTTTTGCGTCGAAGGCTGGGAGCGCCAGTATTGCGGCGGCGCATCGACCTGGCCGCCGAGTTCGGCCGCCGCATGCCAGCCCCAGCGCGGGTCGTAGAGCATGCCGCGCGCCAGCGCGACCATGTCGGCCTTGCCGGACGCCACGATCTCCTCGGCCTGCTTCGCTTCCGTGATCAGGCCGACCGCCATGGTGGTGACGCCGGTGGCTTGCCTGATCGCCTGCGCGAACGGCACCTGATAGCCCGGCGACAACGGAATCTTCTGCTTGGGCGACACCCCGCCGGAGGACGCATCGATCCAGTCGACGCCGCGCTTTTTCAATTCCCTGGCAAACTCGATGGTCTGTTCGAGGTCCCAGCCGCCCTCGACCCAATCGGTCGCCGACACCTTGAGGCCGACGGGCTTGTCTGCCGGAAATGCCGCGCGGACCGCGTCGAACACTTCCAGCGGATAGCGCAGGCGGTTTTGCAAACTCCCGCCATACTGGTCGGTGCGCCGGTTGGAGATCGGCGACAGGAACTGGTGCAGCAGGTAGCCGTGCGCGCTGTGCAGTTCGAGGGCATCGATGCCGAGCCGTTCCGCACGTTTGGCCGCGGCGACGAAGGCCTCGCGCACGCGCTTCAAGCCCTGCGCATCGAGCGCGAGCGGCGCCAATTCGCCTTCCTTGTGCGCCACGGCGGAGGGCCCTTCCGTCTGCCAGCCGCCCTCGGTGAGCGGGATCTGCTGGCCGCCATTCCAGGGCGTGTGGCTCGATCCCTTGCGGCCGGCATGCCCAAGCTGCATCGCCACCGCGATTTTGGAATGCCTGCGCAGCGAGGCGAGGATCGGCTTCAGCGCGGCTTCGGTGGCGTCATTCCACAGACCAAGACATCCCGGCGTGATACGGCCGATCGGCTCCACCGCGGTGGCCTCGATGCAGAACATCGCCGCGCCCGACAGCGCGAGCGTGTTGATGTGCGTGAAATGCCAGTCATTGGCCTCGCCGTTCTCGGCCGAGTACTGGCACATCGGCGCCACCATGATGCGGTTGGGAAGCGCGAGGCCGCGCAGCTTGATCGGGGAAAACAGGGCGCTCATGGGGTGATATCCGGATGGGAGGGAGTGATCGGCTCAAGCGTTCTATACCCTATCCACGCCAACGAGGTCGAATTTCGAAGGCGTGAAGCAGGCCGCCGTTTTTGGCATGGCCTCTTTGGATCAGGGCTTGATGCCCGCGGCCTTGATCACTTCGAGATTTTCCGCGATCTCGCGGGCCACGAACGCGTCCATCTCCGCCGGGCTCATCGGCAGGGGTTCAACGCCGAGCTTCTTCAGGCGGGCCTGCATCGCGGGCTCGGCCAACAGCCTCACGCCCGCGGCATGAAATTTCTCGACGATGTCGCGCGGCGTCTTCGACGGCATGAACACGCCGAGCCAGAACACGCTTTCGGCATTTTTCAAGCCCACCTCGCCCGGCGTCGGCACATCAGGCAGATCGGCGGCACGCCTGGACGTCGACACCACCAGCGCGCGCACCCGGCCTTCTTTGATCAGAGGCAGCGCGGTGGCGAGCGGGCAGAAATAGAAATCGATGCGGCCGCCGAGGATGTCGGCGATCACTTCGGCGCCGCCACGGTAAGGCACGTGGGTTGTTTCGATGCCTGCGGCAAGGCGGAATTTCTCGGCGCTGATATGCACCGCGCTGCCGACACCGACCGAACCGAACGAAATCGACCCCGGCCGCGCCCTGGCGTCCGCGATGAAATCCTGCACGGTTTTCCAGGGCCGCGTGACCGGCACGATCATCACATTGGCGCCGGAGCCGATCATCAGCACCGAGGCGAGATCCCTGGTGGCGTCGAACGTCAGCTTGGGATAGATCGCGGGCGCGATCGCCAGCGCCGAGGATTGGGCGAGAATGCTGTAGCCGTCCGGATCGGCCTTCGCCACCAGTGCAGTTCCGAGCGTGCCGCCGGCGCCCGGACGGTTTTCGACCACGATGGACTGGCCGAGTTCGGCCGCGAGCCCGTCGAGCACCATCCGCGGCACCACATCGGCCGCACTTCCGGCGCCGAACGGTATGGTCGCCTTGATCAGGCGCGACGGCCAGTTTTCCGCCTGCGCCGTGGCGGGGACGAAAAACTCAGGAGAATGCATATCGATCGGATAGATTTGTTCATCGACGCTCCGGGGTCATTTCAAGGTCAGCGGCGGAAGCGCTGCAAGCGATGTCGGGCACCGTGATCGCCGAAAGCGCCGCCGCCGCGGATTTCAGGAAGCGGCGGCAGATGAAATCGAGCGTCATCGCGTGCGGCGCTCTGGTTGCAGGCACGGACGCCTTCGCGCCCTCAAATGTGAATTGCACATCGGGGAATGACAACTCACTACGAATGCAACCGGCGCCGGGGGCCGTTCTTGGCGGGCGCAACCCCGTGGGTCTCGCTGAACAGTTCGGCGAGCTTTTCGGTGATGGCGCCGCCGAGTTCTTCGGCATCCACGATGGTGACCGCGCGGCGATAGTAGCGCGTGACGTCGTGACCGATTCCGATCGCGATCAGTTCGACCGGCGAACGGGTCTCGATCTCCTCGATGATATGGCGCAGATGCCGCTCCAGGTAATTGCCGGGATTGACCGACAGCGTCGAATCGTCGACCGGCGCGCCGTCGGAAATCATCATCAGGATCTTGCGCTGCTCGGTGCGGCCGAGCAGGCGCTTGTGCGCCCAGTCCAGCGCCTCGCCGTCGATATTCTCCTTGAGCAGGCCCTCGCGCATCATCAGGCCCAGATTCTTGCGCGCCCGCCGCCACGGCGCGTCGGCGGATTTGTAGATGATGTGCCTGAGGTCGTTGAGACGGCCGGGATTGGGCGGCTTGCCCGCGGCAAGCCACGCCTCGCGCGACTGCCCGCCCTTCCAGGCTCTCGTGGTGAAGCCGAGAATCTCCACCTTGACGCCGCAACGCTCCAGCGTGCGCGCCAGGATATCGGCACAGGTCGCGGCCACCGTTATTGGGCGCCCGCGCATCGAGCCGGAATTGTCCAACAGCAACGTCACCACGGTGTCGCGGAAGGTCGCCTCCTTCTCGTGCATGAACGACAACGGGTGATAGGGATCGGTCACCACCCGCGACAGGCGCGCGGGATCGAGAATGCCTTCCTCAAGATCGAATTCCCAGGCGCGGTTCTGCTGCGCCATCAATCTGCGCTGCAGCCGATTGGCGAGCCGCGCGACAATGCCTTGCAGATGCGCGAGCTGCTTGTCGAGATAGCTGCGCAGACGCTCCAGCTCGTCATGATCGCAGAGGTCCTCAGCCGCGATCACCTCGTCGAATTTCGGCGCAAAAGCATGATATTCCGGACCGCGCGGTTCGTTGCCGCCGCGCGAGTTCGGCCGCGTCGCTTCACCCGGCGTCTCGTCGTCGCCAAGTTCGCCATCGTCGAAAGTGTCCGATGTGGAGGCCTGCGCGCTTTCCATCGCGCTTTCCGACATCTCGTCGGTGGAGGCCTGGGCCTGATCGGCGCTCATTTCCTGCGCGGCATCCGAGTCGGGCGAACCCTCCGCGCCGGACTGGTCATTCTCGCCGTCGCGGTTGTCGTCCTGGTTCTCGTCCTCGTCGGCCTCGGCGTTGCGGTCGTCGCCGAGTTCGAGCGCACTCAACAGATCATGCACCGCGTCACCGAATTTCGCCTGATCCTCGGCAAGGCGGTCGAGCCGGTCGAGCCGTGCGCCGATCTTGTCTTCGAGCACCGGCCGCCAGAGGTCCACCATCTTGCGGGCAGCCGCGGGCGGCGCAAGCCCGGTCAGCCGCTCGCGCACCAGCATCGCCAGGGCATCGGACAAAGGCGCATCGGCGCGGTCGGTGATCTCGTCGAACTTGCCGCGGTGGAAGTGATCGTCGAGCATCGCGGTGAGATTCCTCGCAACGCCGGCCATCCGCCGCGAGCCGAGCGCTTCGACGCGCGCCTGCTCGACGGCTTCGAACACGCCGCGCGCCTGCGGATTGCCGGGCATCAGCTTGCGGTGAACTTTCGGATCGTGACAGGCAAGCTTCAGCGCGATCGAATCGGCGTGGCCGCGCACGATCGCGGCATCGCGCCGGGTCATCTTGCGCGCCGGCTCCGGCAGCCGCGCCTTGCCGGGCGCAAGGCCGGGCCGCTCGGCGGCAAACGTCACTTCAAGCTCCGGCTTTTTCGCAATCGCGCGCAGGCAGGCCGTCACCGCGCGCTTGAACGGCTCGGTCGGTGCTTCCTTCGAGCCGGTGCGGAATTTGGTATTCGACGTGGTCATTCCAGTCTCGTTGCCCGTCGTCCCCGCGAACGCGGGGACCCATAACCACCGCTGATCATCGCTCCCCCGGGGACTGGCCCCATCGCCTACCGAAAGTTCCCGGAGTATGGGTCCCGGCTTTCGCCGGGACGACTATTGAGAATACTTTGCCTTACGAGAGCGCCACATTCACCGCAGATTCCGCGAGCTCCGCGTTGAAGCAGCGCTGATAGAATTCAGCCACCAGCGGCCGCTCCAGTTCGTCGCATTTGTTGAGGAAGGTGACGCGGAACGCAAAGCCGATGTCGCCGAAAATCTCGGCATTCTCCGCCCAGGTGATCACGGTGCGCGGGCTCATCACCGTCGATAGATCGCCGTTGGCGAAGGCGTTGCGGGTGAGATCGGCGAGCCGCACCATCTTGTTGACGATGTCGCGGCCTTCCTGGTTGCGGTAGTGATGGGCTTTCGCCAGCACGATCTCGACTTCCTCGTCATGCGCCAGATAATTCAGCGTGGTGACGATCGACCAGCGGTCCATCTGGCCCTGGTTGATCTGCTGGGTGCCGTGATAGAGGCCGGAGGTGTCGCCGAGGCCGACCGTATTGGCGGTCGAAAACAGCCGGAACGCCGGATGCGGCTTGATCACCTTGTTCTGGTCGAGCAGCGTCAGGCGGCCGGAGACCTCCAGCACGCGCTGGATCACGAACATCACGTCCGGACGGCCGGCGTCGTATTCGTCGAACACCAGCGCGATATTGTGCTGCAGGGCCCAAGGCAGGATGCCGTCGCGGAATTCGGTGACCTGCTTGCCGTCCCTGATGACGATGGAATCCTTGCCCACCAGATCGATACGGCTGATATGGCTGTCGAGATTGACGCGCACGCACGGCCAATTGAGCCGCGCTGCGACCTGCTCGATATGGGTCGACTTGCCGGTGCCGTGATAGCCCGTGACCATGACGCGGCGGTTCTTGGCGAAACCGGCGAGGATGGCGAGCGTGGTGGCGCGGTCGAAGCGGTAATCCGAATCGACGTCCGGCACGTGCGGATCGACTTCGGAATAGGCCGGCACTTCGAGGTCGCTGTCGATGCCAAATACCTGCCGTACCGATACCTTCATATCGGGCATGCCGGCGGGCTCCTGAATTTTGGTCATGGCGGCGGTCGTCATCAATCCTCCGAGGTCCCGGGCGTTCCCGAAACCAGATTTGCGGTGTGGCTGCGGATGGGTGCTTGACGGAACCTATCAGAGAGCCACGGCTGGCAGAAGCCCGCGCTCCAATCAAAGTTCCGTCGACTTTTCATCAAGATAGGTATTGGGCCCGGTTTTTGGAAGGCTGCCCTGCGAATCGCGCCATGCTTTCTTCGGTACCGCCGGTCCGGCCTGCCGAATGGCGGCCTCGCTGGCGCTTTCCATCCCCGCCACCAGTTATGTTAGGTCTGCACCCAACCCGACCGCTTCGCCCGCACAGGAATTTCGTGGCTTCATTGATCGACCCATTGATTGCATTCGTTTCGGCGCATGCAGGACTTGCCTATGTCACCCTGTTCCTGGCCGCCTTGCTGGAGGCGGTTCCGATCGTCGGCTCGGTGGTCCCGGGCTCGACCATCATCCTGGCGCTGAGTGCGCTGGTGCCCGGCGGCGAGTTACGGCTTGAGGGGGTGCTGGCAGCCGCAGTCGCCGGTGCCCTGCTCGGCGATGGATCGGCGTTCTGGATCGGACATCGGGCCCAGCGCGAAATCCTCAGCGCCTGGCCGATGACAAACTATCCGCGTCTGATCGCGCAGAGCGAAGCCTTTTTCCATCGCTGGGGCGCGCTGGCGGTTTTTTTCGCGCGCTTCGTGCCGCCGATCAGAGCCTTCGTGCCGATCACGGCGGGCGCGCTGGCTATGTCACCGCTGCGTTTTTACGCCGTCAACATTCCCGCGATCCTCGTCTGGGCGCCCGCCCATGTGCTGCCCGGCGTGCTCGCGGTAGCCGCGCTGCACGAATACGCCGGGATTTCGCATCATACCGGGTTAGGCAAGTATTACTGGGTGCTGACGGTGGCCGGCGTCGCGTTGATCCTCGCGCTGGCTAACTGGACGATTCGCCGCAGACATGGCGGACGCATGGTCGAACCGACAGCCGAGCAGATTCGAAACGATTTTCGATAATATTCCGAGAAGCGTGATTCAGAAAAGTGCGAGGAGAGCTTCGAAATCTCCCGGCCAGTCGTCCCCGATTCGCCAGGACGACGAGCTAGCCCGCGCGCACGACCGTCTTGAGATAATTATACGCCTTGATGATCTCGATCAGGCGATCCTCGGTGGAGCGGTCGCCGCCATTGGCGTCGGGATGATGCTGCTTGACCAGCGCCTTGTATTTGGCCTTGACGGTCTCGAGCGTCGCATCGGTACTGAGCCCCATCACCTGCAGCGCCTTGCGCTCGGCGTTAAATATTTTTCGGGTTTCGGCCTTGGTCTCGGCGCCGGCGCCGGGGCCCGGCCGCCAGCGGCCGCGGCCGTTGAGCTCAGAGAACATGCTGAACGGATCGGCGGCGCCTTCGAGATCGGCCTCCGGACTGCCCTTGCCCCTCTTGGCGCTGGTATTGGCGCCCATCTTCCAGGTCGGTCGATGGCCGGTCAGCGCATCCTTCTGGTAGCGGGCGACCGCGTCCGCATTCATGCCCTGGAAGAAATTGTAGGACTGGTTGTATTCGCGGACGTGATTGAGACAGAAGTGCCAGTACTCCTTGTCGTTGGTCCGGCCCTTGGGGGCGCGGTGCGGCCCCTTGTTCTTGCACTCCGGCCATTCGCACACGGCGGAAGCCTCGCGCGCCTGCGCCTGCTGCTTCGCGCTGAGCTTGTTGGGCTTGATGCGAATGGAGTCGAAGAATTTCGATGAATCAATCGGCATGCCTGACTATGACAACGCAATGCGAAAAGCTTCAAGTCTTGACATTGCGAAACTCTCACTCCCGATACGCCATTGACGAAAGGCGGCTTTGGTGCGTATTGCCGCCGCCATGAGCACAAAAGACGCTATCACAAACAAGTTGCGTGAAGCTTTCGCGCCCGAAAGCCTCGACGTCACGGACGAATCACATCTTCACGAAGGCCATGCCGGCCACAGGCCGGGCGGCGAGACGCATTTCAGGGTCTATATTGTGTCGCCCGCCTTCGAAGGGAAGAGCCGAATCGAACGTCACCGCATGATTAATGCAACGCTAGCGGGGGAACTCGCGGGAAGCGTGCATGCGCTGGCCATCAGTGCCCAGGCACCGGGGGAGGCGGGCTCCTAACCGGTCTGTTCCGCCAACGGGTCTCGCCTTCCGCGAGCCCGATGACGGGCTCCAGCGGGGCATCCAGTAATCGGAGGCGTCACGGCTGGAATTCAGAGGGCACGGCGGACTGGATCTGGAGCCTGTCATCGGGCGGCGCTTTGCGCCGACCCGTTGGCGGACGATGACGACCTCGGACGGTTCTAAAACGCCTTGCCGGCCCGCCTCGGCTTCTTTTCCTCGACCTCGGCCTCGCGCGGCACCGCCACGATCCGCAGCGCGGTGATGCGGTTGCGCTCACGCCGCAGCACGCGGAAGCGGAACCCGTGGAACGTGAAACTCTGGCCGCGCTCCGGGATCGAACGTGCCTCGTGGATCACGAGGCCAGCGATGGTGGTGGCTTCTTCGTCGGGAAGATGCCAGTCCATCGCGCGGTTGAGATCGCGGATCGGCACCGAGCCGTCGACCACCACCGAGCCGTCGGGCTGGGCGCGGACGCCGGCCACCACCACGTCGTGCTCGTCGGAAATATCGCCGACGATTTCTTCAAGGATATCCTCCAGCGTCACCATGCCTTCGACTTCGCCGTATTCGTCGACCACCAGCGCGAAGTGGGTCTTGCGGCGGCGGAACGCCTTGAGCTGTTCGGAGACCGGGCGCATCTCCGGCACGAACCACGGCGGCAGCGCGATGGTCGAGACATCGATTTTCGATGTATCGCCGTCGGAGGCGCGGATCGCCCGCAAGAGGTCCTTGGCGTGCAGCACGCCGATGATGTTTTCAGGCTTGTCGCGCCACAGCGGAATCCTGGTGTATTCGGTCGCCAGCACCTCGCGCACCAGTTCTTCCGGCGGCAGGTCGGCGTTGATCATCACCATTTCGGTGCGATGGACCATCACGTCGGAGACCTGGAGCTCGCGCAGGTCCAGCAACCCGCCGAACATGTCGCGGTCCTGCTTCTCGACGCCGCCTTCGTGATGAAGCAGATCGACGGCGCCGCGCAGCCGCTCGGTCGGCGATAGCAGCGGCTGATTATGGCCGATCCTGATGCCGATGATCCTCATCAGCACGCGAACAACTGCCTCGACGACGGCAAGCAGCGGTCCCAGCAGGTACATCATTAGCTTCATCGGCCGTGCGACCAGAAGCGACACCCGGTCGGGCGCATTGATGGCGATGGTCTTCGGCAGCACCTCGGCGAAGATCACGACCAGCGTCGTCATCACGCCGGTGGCGTAGAGCACGCCGACTTCGCCGAACCAGGCGGTGAAGATGCCGGTCGCCAGCGCCGAGGCGCCGATATTGGCGATGTTGTTGCCGAGCAGCAGCGCGCCGATCAACCGCTCGCGCATCCCGACCAGGCTGGAAACGACGCCGGCTTCCCGATTGCCCAGCTTGGACAGCCGCAGCATGCTGGCGCGCGACGCGCCGGTCAGCGCGGTCTCGCTCGCTGCGAAGAAAGCGGAAATAAAAAGACAGACGAGGACAATCGAAACTGGGAGCCAGTCCATGGCGCGATGTTCACTTCACTATAATTGGAGCATGATCTTCCCGGAAAAACCGGCATCCGCCGGATCATGCCCTAGGTTTTGCGTGCCAGCTTGGCTTTCAGGAAATCGCGAACCAGCGACGGTTCGACGTCGGGAGCGATCACGGCGCGGCCGATGGCGGCAAGCAGGATGAAGGTGAGCCGGCCGCGCTTGACCTTCTTGTCCTGCGCCATCAACGCCATCAGCGCGTCGGCGTCGGCAAGCCCTTCCTGGGTAAATCCGGCGATATCCTGCAAATGGGTCGGCAGACCGACCTCCGCAAGATGACGCCTGACGCGCGCGGCGTCCGATCCGGCGATCATCCCGAGTTGCACAGACAGTTCCGCCGCCAGCACCATGCCGATGGAAACGCCCTCCCCGTGAAACAGCCGGTCGGAGAAACCGGTCGCGGCTTCCAGCGCGTGGCCGAAAGTATGGCCGAGATTGAGCAGCGCCCGCTCACCGGTCTCGCGCTCGTCGCGCGCCACGATCGCGGCCTTGGCGCGGCAAGAGGTTGCGATCGCGTGCTCGCGGGCGGCGGCGCCTGCGAAAATATCGGCGTGATTGGCCTCCAGCCAGGTGAAAAAGGCGTCGTCGCCGAGCACGCCGTACTTGGCGACTTCGGCATAGCCGGCGCGGAACTGGCGTGGCGACAAGGTGTCGAGCACGGCGGTATCGGCGACCACCAGCACCGGCTGGTGAAATGCGCCGAGCAGATTCTTGCCTTGCGGCGAATTGATTCCGGTCTTGCCGCCGACGGACGAGTTGACCTGCGCCAGCAATGAAGTCGGCACCTGCACGAAATCGACCCCGCGGCGCAGGATCGCAGCCGCGAAACCCGCGAGGTCGCCGACCACGCCGCCGCCGAGCGCGATCACCAGATCGTTGCGTTCGATCTTCGCCGCGATCAGCGCCTCGCTGACCCGTTCGAGACCGGCATAGGTCTTCGAGCCCTCGCCTTCCTCAACAACGATGCGCGAGCTGGCGATGCCGGCTTCCGCCAGCGAGGCCTCGGTCCTCTCAAGCCAATGCTTTGCGACAGTGCGGTCGGTGACGACGGCGGTATGCGCGCCGGGCCGCAACGCGGCGACGCGCTTGCCCAGCGATTGCAGCACATCGCGGCCGATGACGATGTCGTAGGCGCGATCGCCGAGCGCGACATCGACGGTGATCGGATCCGAATGTTTCAGCGGCGCGGTCATGGTGGGACGCCCATGCTATCGTGGGTCTGCTTTACCCCGCCGCCGCACAGCCGGGCATGCAGGGCCTCGATGCATTCATCGACGATCTTCTCGTGCGGCACGTCGCGCGACCAGATCGTCAGATCGGCCTGCCGATAGACCGGCTCGCGTTCGCTGATCAGACGCCCGACGGTCAATTCGGGATCGGCGGTCTGCAGCAGCGGACGATCGGAACGGCGCTTCACCCGGCGCATGATGATATCGGCCTCCGCCCTGAGCCAGATCGAGACGGCCTTGTCGCGGATGCGATCGCGGGTCTCTTTTCGCATGAAGGCGCCGCCGCCGGTCGCCAGCACGGCCGGACCGCTGTCGAGAAGCCGCGCGATCACCCGCGCCTCGCCGTCCCTGAAATCCGGCTCGCCCCGGGATTCGAAAATGTCGGGGATCGACATGCCCGCCGCCGCCTCGATTTCGGCATCGGCGTCGAGAAATGGCATTCCCAGCCGCGCCGACAGCCGCCGTCCGATGGTGGATTTGCCGGCCCCCATCATCCCCACCAGCACGATCGACCGCGCGCCCAGTGCCGCGATGATCTCGGCCTCCTGGGTTGCGCTGGCGTTGGCCGGTGAGGTTGTCTCAGGCATTGATTCGCTCGATGGCCGCGGGAAGCGGCGTTCCCTACGACCATACTACCCCCGCCGATACCGTTGCTAGAACTCTTGCAACGGTTTGGCGAACATGGTGGTAGTCAAATCAGGCTATCCCCGATGAATTCAATGGTTAATTCGCCGCCTGAGGCGCTCGCATGCCCAGCCTGTTCCGCTTTCTGACTGTTGTCGCTGTCATCGCCGGGGTCGTCTACGGCGTGATTTTCGCGCTGGCGAATTTCGTTAACCCGAAACCCCGGGAAATGACGGTCACTATTCCGGCGGACAAGTTTCTCAAGAAATAGGCTTCGTCAAGAAATGGCCGCTAAGGTTGACGGATGCGCTCCAGGACCTCGAATGCTAAGACCTCAGACGCCAAACTGATCAACCTGTTCCTCGACATGCTCGCGGCGGAACAGGGGGCGGGCGACAATACCCTCGATGCCTATCGCCGCGATCTGACGGATTTTTCCGAATTTCTTGCGACGACCGGCCAGGGCTTTACCGGCGCCGGGACACAATCCCTGCGGAACTACCTCGCCGACCTTGACGCCCGCGGCTTCAAATCGTCGAGCGCGGCGCGCCGGCTGTCGGCGATGCGGCACCTGTTTCGTTTCCTCCTGAACGAGCGAATTCGCAGCGACGATCCGGCGGCGATCCTGTCCGGGCCGAAGCGCGGCCGCGGCCTGCCGAAAGTACTTTCGATATCAGATGTCGATCGCCTGCTGACGCGGGCGAAAGCCTTGACCGAGGCCCCGGAAGCCTCAACCCTGCAGCGGCTTCGCGCGATGCGGCTCTATTGTCTGCTTGAAGTGCTCTACGCCACGGGCTTGCGCGTTTCGGAACTGGTGGCGCTGCCGCTATCGGCCTCGCGACGCGACATCAGCATGATCTTGGTGCGCGGCAAGGGCGACAAGGAACGGCTGGTGCCGCTGAACGAGGCCTCGCGCCGGGCGATGGCCGATTATCTCGCCGCGATGGAAGCGCTCAAGGAAGCAAGTAAGAAAAACGCCGGCCTCTCGAAATGGCTGTTTCCCTCCTTCGGCGAGAGCGGACATTTGACGCGGCAACATTTTGCGCGCGACCTCAAGGAACTGGCGGCATCCGCTGGCCTCGCACCACGGCTGGTCAGCCCGCATGTGCTGCGTCATGCCTTCGCGAGCCATCTTCTGCATAACGGCGCCGATTTGCGCATCGTGCAAACGCTGCTCGGCCACACCGATATCTCGACGACGCAGATCTATACCCATGTTGTCGAGGAGCGGCTGAAAAGCCTGGTACGCGACCTGCACCCGCTGGCGGAGAAGTAGCGAGGTGCGGGTTGCGACCCATCTTGACTTCGGCGGCATCTCACCCGAAAGAGCCCATTCCCGCCCCGCTCAACTGGCAAAGACGCCGGAATGCGCTCTAAATAATTGAAAACGCGTGCCTTCTTCACGCGACCCTCAATCCGCTTCGTACGCCTATGTTCGTCCCTATATTGATTTGATGCCGGATCACATGCGCAGCTACCTCGATTTCGAAAAGCCCGTCGCCGAACTCGATTCGAAAGTCGATGAATTGCGCGCGCTGGCGGCGTCCGGCAGCGACATCGGCGAGGAAATCGCGCGGATCGAGGACAAGGCAGCGCAAGCGCTGAACGATCTCTACGCCAACCTGACGCCGTGGCAGAAAACCCTGGTGGCGCGCCATCCGCAGCGGCCGCATCTGACCGATTTCATCAACGCGCTGATATCGGAATTCACGCCGCTGGCGGGCGACCGCAAGTTTGGCGAAGACGAAGCGCTGATGGGCGGGTTCGGCCGCTTCCGCGGCGAGAGCATCTGCGTGATCGGCCAGGAAAAAGGCGCCTCGACCGAATCCCGCATCAAGCATAATTTCGGCATGGCGCGGCCGGAGGGCTATCGCAAGGCGGTCCGGCTGATGGAGTTGGCGGACCAATTCGGCATTCCCGTGCTGTCGATCGTCGATTCCGCCGGCGCCTATCCCGGCATCGGCGCGGAGGAACGCGGACAGGCCGAAGCCATTGCGCGCTCGACCGATGCCTGCCTGTCGCTCGGCGTGCCCAACATCGCGATCATCACCGGCGAGGGCATGTCCGGCGGCGCCATCGCCCTCACGACGGCGAACCGCGTATTGATGTTTGAACACGCGATTTACAGCGTGATCTCGCCGGAGGCCGCCTCCTCGATCCTGTGGCGCGACGGAACCAAGGCGCAGGAAGCCGCGACCAGCATGAAGATCACCGCCCAGGATATGCTGCGGTTTGGCGTGATCGACCAGATTCTGAAGGAGCCGCCGGGGGGCGCCCATCGCGACCCCGCCGCCATGACCGCGGCCACCGGCGATGCCATCGCGCAGACGCTGAACGACCTGCGCACCCTCGATGCCGACGCGATCCGCAAGCAGCGGCGGCAGAAATTCCTCGATATCGGCCGAAAGTTGGGGTGAATTCGCGTCTTTTGCGGGGTATGCCGGACCCTTAACGCCCCAGCTTTTTCAAAATTCGGCCATTTTCGCCGTAATTAGGCCCCGGACGGCAATATTTAAGCTCTATTCACCATGCCCGAGGTGGCGCCAGCCGCAACGTCCCCCTCGGCTTGCGACCAGGGAAGCTTAAGGATAATATTTTATCCAATGGCTTCAGGGCATGGACGCTGTTCTTGGGGTGCGAAAGTTGCCCGTTGGGTGTGGAGCTTTGCATTGATCTGTCGCTCGCTGGTTCGCGCGCTCCTCACATCCGCCGCGCTCGCGGCTGGGGTGTTGTTGGCCGGCTGCAACAGCGACGAAATTTCACTCGCCAATAACGCCAAGGCCAACCAGCCCGTTCCGCCAAAACTCCTTGCCGAGATGGTGGCGAAGGACATGGACCTGCAGTCGCCGATCCTGGTGCGGCTGTTCAAGCAGGAGGCCGTGCTCGAGGTCTGGAAGCAGGATCGCTCGGGCCGCTTCGCGCTGCTGAAGACCTATCCGATTTGCCGCTGGTCGGGAGACCTCGGACCCAAGGTTCGCGAGGGCGACCGCCAGGCTCCGGAGGGCTTCTATTCGATCACGCCGGGGCAGATGAACCCGCAGTCGGCGTATTATCTTTCATTCAATACCGGCTACCCGAACGCCTACGACAGGTCGCTCGGACACACCGGCTCGGAGCTGATGGTGCACGGCGACTGCTCGTCGCGCGGCTGCTACGCCATGACCGACGAACAGATCGCGGAAATCTATTCGCTGGGGCGGGAATCCTTCTTCGGCGGCCAGAAGTCATTCCAGTTTCAGGCCTATCCGTTCCGGATGACCGCGCTCAACATGGCCAAGCATCGCAACAACCCGAACATGGCGTTCTGGAAAATGATCAAGGAAGGCTACGATCATTTCGAAGTGACGCGGCAGGAGCCGAAGGTCGATTTCTGCGAAAAGAAATACGTGTTCGATGCCGTGAAGGCGCCGGATGCCAAGCGTGAGCCGGTCTTCGAGGCCTCGGCAAAGTGCCCCGCTTATGTGATCCCGGATGAAGTCGCCGAAGGCGTGCGCGAAAAAGAGGAGGCCGATCAGGCCGAGTTCGCCAAACTGGTCGCGCACGGAACGCCGGTGGCCCGGATCAACACCGGCATCGACGGCGGCATGCACAGGGTGTTCGCTGCCAAGCTGCCCGGCGGCAATACCGGACTGTCGGAAGGCGGTTCGGGCCTGGCGCTGCTCACCTTTGACAAGCCGCCCGGCACCATCCCCCCGAACGTCAATCCGCCGCGCGGGCCGGTTACGTCGCCGGATGAGCCGTTTGTGGCGTCGCCGGCGCCGGCGGCTTCACCCGCGCCAGTGACGCGCGTGGCGGCCGCAGCGCCGGCTGCGCAAAACACGCAATCTCAAAATACGCAATCCCAAAGTACTCAATCTGAAGGCTTCTTCTCCAGCCTGGCCCGCAAGGTTGGCCTCGGCGGCACCGCGGACACCACCGCAACCGCGTCCCAGCCCGCCCCGGCCAAACCAAAGGTCGCCGACGCCAAGCCGCCGCGCCCGGAAGCTTCGATCCCCAAGACTTCGGCACCGAAGGCCGATACCAAGCAAGCCGCCGCACATCCGCCCTTGAAGCCTACGGCGACCGATACCGCGACGGCCACTTCTGCCCCTGCACCTGCTCCCGCAGCACCCAGCCTGGTCGCCGGTTCACAGCCGATCGTTTCGGCGAACTCGTTCGAGAGCCGCTTCTCGGCGGCCAAGTAAGCCAGATCACCACGGCATCTCGCCGTCGTGCCCACCCGCCGGTCCAGCCTCCGGTATCATCCGCTTGACTGCGTCACCGGCGGCGCTTGAGTGCCGATCTGGATAAGACCTTGTCGATGCCGTAGTCTCTCACTGCTGGCATAAAAAGCCGTCGGGCCATGGGCTTCCGTGGCATCAAGAAACCGGGAGAAGGCTCATGACTGAAGCGGAATCGGCTGCATTGCATCGCCGTCGATTTCTGAAAGGGGTGGTCATCGCCGGCGGCGCAACCATCGCGGCTCCCGCGGCCGTTCAGGCGCAGGCTCCAGAGAAGCCAAACGGCAACGCGTCTGCGCCTACCGCGGCCGCAAGAGCAAACGAGCGTGAACTTCCGCCGGAAGTCGACCGACTGACGACGGAAAAGACCGGCTCGGACTTCATGGTCGACGTGTGCAAGACGCTCAATCTGGACTACCTGGCCGCCTGCCCGGGCTCGACTTTTCGTGCGCTGCAAGAAAGCTTCATCAACTATGGGCAGAACAAGCGTCCGGAATGGTTGACCTGCATGCACGAGGAAGTGTCGGTCGGCATGGCGCATGGCTATGCGAAGGTCGCCGGCAAGCCCATGGCGGCGATGGTGCACGGAACGGTCGGCACCCAGCATGCGGCTATGGCTATCTACAATGCCTACTGCGACCGCGTGCCCGTGATAGTTTTTACGGGTAACGCCGGCGCGGTCGACGAGCGCCGGCCCGGTGTCGAATGGTTCCACAGCGTGCAGGACGGCGCGGCCACCGTGCGCGACTTCGTCAAATGGGACGATTACCCGATGTCGCTACAGCATTTTGCCGAGTCGACGGTGCGCGGCTATGCGCTGGCCTGTGCGCAGCCTCCGGGGCCGGTATTCATCACCGCGGATTCCAAGCTGCAAGAAGGTCCGCTCGATGAACGCGAACAGCGCAGGCTCAAGATTCCGCGCCTGGCTACAGCCTCGCAACCCGCGGGCGATACGAACGCCGTGCGCGACGCCGCCCGGATGCTGGTTGCGGCCGAAACTCCCGTCATCATTGCGGATCGTTATGCACGCTCGCAAGCGGCGATGGACGACCTCGTCAGGCTCGCCGAGCTTTTGCAGGCTCCGGTCATCGACAACCGGTCGCGCATGAACATGCCGAACACGCATTATCTTTGCCAGTCGGAGCGGGCGGGCGGGTTGATCGCGTCAGCCGACTGCATCCTGTCGCTCGAGCCGGTCGATCTCTACGGCCAGCTCAATGCCATGCGCGACCAGTTGGAGCGCACCGAGAGCCCGAAGGTCAAGAAGGGCGTGAAGGTGATCAGCATCTCGACCCGTGACTTGCTGGTTCATTCCAATTACCAGGACTTCCAGCGCTACGCAGGTGCTGACTTAAGTATCACGGCGGACGCCCAAACGACCTTGCCGTTCCTGATCGAAGCCGTGCAGCGCGAAATTGCCACCGGCGGAAAAAAGTCCATCGAGATGCGCGGCGAGAAGATGCGCGATGCCTATAACGGCTTCGCGGAACGCGCGCGTGCGGAGGCGGCGCTGGCATGGGACGCGAGCCCGATCTCCACGGCGCGCATGTATATGGAGCTCTGGGAGCAGCTCAAGAATGAGGATTGGGCGCTGGTCTCGGACGGCGACTTCTCATCGAGATGGCCGCATCGCCTGTGGCCGCTTGAAAAACACTATCGCTTCATCGGCGGCTCGGGCGGCTATGGCGTCGGCTATCAGCCGGTTGCCGCGCTCGGGGCGGCGCTCGCGCATCGCGACGCCGGCGGGCGCGTGGTCGTCAGCATCACCGGCGACGGCGAGTTCAACATGGCGCCGCACACGCTGTGGACCGCCGCACACCATGGCATTCCCTACCTGACGATCATCCAGAACAACCGCGCCTATCACCAGGAGGTCATGCACGTCCAGCGCATGGCGAACCGGCACAATCGCGGTGTCCGGAACGCCCATATCGGTACGACCATCGACAATCCGGACATCGACTACGCCCGGATCGCACAAGGGTACGGCGCGGTCGGCATCGGGCCGATCAGCGATCCGAACGATCTGTCCGAGGCTTTCCGCAAGGGCATTGCCGCCGTCAAGGCGGGCCAGCCCGCCCTGATCGACGTCGTCACGCAGCCGCGCTAAAGCATGATCCGGAAAAGCGGGAACCGGTTTTCCCTCGCGACAAACGCGAAAGCGTTTGCGCGGAGATCATGCTCAGACAAAGAGATGAGAGAGCCATGAAGCATATCATTCTCGCCCTTGCGGGCTTGGCTTTGGCTGTCGGCCCGGCATGCGCCCAACAAGCCTCTGCGCCGGCGGGCAATGTCGAGAACGGCAAGACGCTCTATTTGCAGGTCGGTTGTTATCAATGCCACGGCCGGGCAGGCCAGGGCGCGCAGATGACCGGCCCGCGCGTCTCGCGAACGGAGTTTCCGTTCGAGAGCTTTCTGTTTCAGCTTCGCCACCCGGTCAATCAGATGCCGCCATATGAAGCCGCCGTTCTCTCCGACCAAGACGCGGCGGATCTCTACGCCTATGTGCGGCAGATGCCGGCACCACGCGATCCCAAGAGCATCCCCCTGCTCAACGGGACGCGTTGAGAGTTCACGCCGTCGTCAAGCAGAGGACGTCTTTCGCGGCGCCCTCACGCGTACTTGCCGTGGCAGTGCTTGTATTTCTTGCCTGAACCGCAGGGACAATCCTCGTTGCGGCCGACCTTGCCCCAGCTCGCCGGGTTCTTCGGATCGCGGTTGGCGGTTGCGGTGGGCACCAGCGAGGCATTGGCGAACGCCATTTCGTCCTCGCCGGTATTGGGATCGAGCTTGTGCGCTTCCATCGGCGGCAATGCGGGCTGCTGGGTTTCCGGCGGCACGATTTCGACGCGCATCAATTGCGCCGTCACCGCCTCGCGCAGATGCGCGATCATCGCCTCGAACAGGCTGAACGCCTCCGACTTGTACTCCTGCAGCGGATCGCGCTGGCCATAACCGCGCAAGCCGATCACCTGGCGCAGATGGTCGAGCATCACCAGATGCTCGCGCCAGAGATGGTCCAGCGTCTGCAGCAAGATGGTTTTTTCGACGTAGCGCATCACCTCGGGGCCCCATTGCGCCACCTTGGCGGCCATGTGCTCGTCGACGCGGTTCTCGATACGCGTCAACAGCTCCTCGTCGGCGATTCCCTCTTCCTTGGCCCATTCATCGACCGGCAGGTCGATGTCGAGCACGCGCTTCAATTCTTCCTTGAGGCCGGGTGTGTCCCATTGCTCGGCATAGGCGTGTTCGGGCACGTGCTTGGTGACGACGTCCTCGACGAAGGCACGGCGCATGTCGGCGACGGTCTCGGCGACGCTGTCGTCCTTCATCAGGTCGACGCGCTGGTCGAAGATCACCTTGCGCTGGTCGTTCTGGACGTTGTCGAATTTCAGCAGGTTTTTGCGGATGTCGAAGTTGCGGGCCTCGACCTTCTGCTGCGCTTTTTCCAGCGCCTTGTTGATCCAGGGATGGATGATGGCCTCGCCTTCCTTGAGGCCGAGCCGCGTCAGCATGCTGTCGAGCCGGTCGGACCCGAAAATCCGCATCAGATCGTCTTCCAGCGACAGGAAGAACTTCGAGCGGCCGGGGTCGCCCTGGCGTCCGGACCGGCCGCGCAGCTGGTTGTCGATGCGCCGCGATTCGTGGCGCTCGGATCCGATGATGTAGAGCCCGCCCGGCTTGGCCACGGTTTTGGCCGGCTTCGACCCCTTGGCGGGTTCGATCTCGACCGTTTCCTCCGCTTTCAGCACGATCTCGCGGAAGCCTTCGACATCGGCCTTGATGCGCGCGATCTTCGCCGCTCGCTCGGCCTCGTCGGTGGTCCCCGCGGCCTCGTGCTGGATGCGCATTTCCAGCGAGCCGCCGAGCTTGATGTCGGTGCCGCGGCCAGCCATGTTGGTCGCGATCGTGATCGCGCCGGGCACGCCGGCTTCCGCGACGATGTAGGCTTCCTGTTCGTGGAAGCGCGCGTTCAGCACCGCGAACAGCTTGGCCGGCTTGCCCGCGCGCGCCGCGGCATAAAGCTTCTCCATCGCGTTTTCGTTGCTGAAGTCGATCTGCTTGTAGCCGTGCTTCTTGAGATATTCGGCCAGCACTTCGGATTTTTCGATCGAAGCCGTGCCGACCAGCACCGGTTGCAGCCGCGCATTGGCGCGTTCGACCTCGGCCAGGATCGCGGCGTATTTCTCGGTCTGGGTGCGGTAGACCTCGTCGTCTTCATCAAGCCGGGCCACCTGGACGTTGGTCGGGATTTCCACGACCTCGAGCTTGTAGATGTCGAACAGTTCGTCGGCTTCCGTCGCCGCAGTGCCGGTCATGCCGGACAGCTTTTCGTACATCCTGAAATAGTTCTGGAAGGTAATCGAGGCCAGCGTCTGGTTTTCCGGCTGTACCGTCTGATGTTCCTTGGCTTCCAGCGCCTGGTGCAATCCTTCCGAATAGCGCCGGCCCGGCATCATGCGGCCGGTGAACTCGTCGATGATGACCACCTCGTCGTCGCGGACGATGTAATCCTTGTCGCGGGTGAACAGCGAGTGCGCGCGCAGCGCCTGGTTGATGTGGTGAACGACCGAGACGTTCTCGACGTCGTAGAGTGAATTGCCCTTGAGCAGGCCGGCGTCGCGCAGCAGCGTTTCGATCTTTTCCATGCCGGCTTCGGTCAGCGTCACCGTGCGCTGCTTCTCGTCGATGTCGTAGTCGGTCTTGTCGAGCTGGGGAAAGAAGGTGTCGATAGTGTTGTAGAATTCCGAACGGTCGTCGAGCGGCCCGGAAATGATCAGCGGCGTGCGCGCCTCGTCGATCAGGATCGAATCGACTTCGTCGACGATGGCGTAGAAGTGTCCGCGCTGGACCATGTCCTCGAGCCGGTACTTCATGTTGTCGCGCAGATAATCGAAGCCGTATTCGTTGTTGGTGCCGTAGGTGATGTCGCGCGAATAGGCTTCCTTGCGCTCGGCGTCGTCGAGGCCATGGACGATGACACCGGTGGTCATGCCGAGGAAGCCGTAGATCTGCCCCATCCATTCGGAGTCGCGCCGGGCCAGATAGTCGTTAACGGTGACGACATGGACGCCCTTGCCGGCCAGCGCGTTGAGGTAGACCGCCAGCGTTGCGACCAGCGTCTTGCCTTCGCCGGTCTTCATCTCGGCGATATCGCCTTCGTGCAGCACCATGCCGCCAATCAGCTGCACGTCGAAATGCCGCTGGCCGAGCGTGCGCTTGGCCGCCTCGCGGACGGTGGCGAAGGCCGGGACCAGAATATCGTCGAGCGTCTTGCCGTCAGTGAGCTGTTTGCGGAATTCGGCGGTGCGCGCCTTCAGCGCTTCGTCCGAAAGCGCCGATAGTTCGCCCTCCAGGGCATTGATGGCATCGACTTGGGACTGATATCCCTTGATCCGCCGGTCGTTGGCGGAACCGAAAAACTTGCGGGCGAGCGCGCCAATCATGCCAAATTCCTGTTTTTGCGCTTCGGCAAAACTGCCGTGACGTGGTCCACCAGGTTGCCTATCAACTCATCGTGACGCATCGCGGGTCGGCCCTAAACCGGGGATCGTCCGCCAAATGAGTGGGAATTCAGCAATCCAAGGTTCAACGGCCAAAAACGCAGCGAAATACGCGCTATCGCCATTGACTTAGGTTCGGCAGAGATATGGCTGGGCCAGAGGCTTGTCAACGGCGGCCGGACCGCCGTTTTGAAGCCCCAGCAGCGGTTGCGGCGCGCTCAAACCGGGGCCTTCAAACTGATCATCAGCCCGGGGAACCAGCTATTTCTTAACGTGCCCCGAGGCGGGTGTCGGAGGATGCCGCAACCATCGCGAACTTCGGAAAACGGGGCACGCGCCTCCCAAGGATTTCATCATTTTGACAGACTTTTCGCGTTGCCAAGGCCCCATGATTGGGCGAGTGTCGCGCGGCCCCGAACAGCCCCTGCTGCCCCAAACCGCCACACGGCTTTGAAGATAAGGATTTTCCATGACCACTTCGTCATCAGAAGCGAAATTCGGCAAGCGCGCCCGCCTCGCCTCCGCGGCCACCGGCTGCCTTGCGATGGTATTGCTCGCCAGCCTGCCGGCGCGGGCTGAAGAAGCCAACCCCGTACTCGCCAAGGTGAACGGCGCTGAAATCCGCCAGAGCGACCTCACGCTGGCCGAGGAAGAACTCGGGCCCAGCCTCGCCCAGATGGATCCCTCGACCAAGAGGGAAAACGTGCTGGCCTTCCTGATCGACATGAAGATCGTCGCCAAGGCTGCCGAAGCCAAGAAAATCGAGGACCGCGACGACTTCAAGGCCCGTCTCGCCTTCACCCGCAACCGGCTCTTGATGGACAATCTGCTGGCGGTCGAAGGCAAGGCTGCGACCACCGAAGACGCCATGAAGAAGGTCTATGCGGACGCCGCCAAGCAGATCGAGGGCGAGCAGGAAGTTCACGCCCGGCATATCCTGGTCGAGACCGAGGATGACGCCAAGGCGATCGAGGCCGAGCTGAAGAATGGCGCTGATTTCGCCGAACTCGCCAAGAAGAAATCCAAGGATCCCGGCGCATCCGACGGCGGCGATCTCGGCTTCTTCACCAAGGATCAGATGGTACCGGAATTCTCCGCCGTCGCTTTCACGCTCGAGCCAGGCAAAATCTCCGATCCGGTGAAATCGCAGTTCGGCTGGCACGTCATCAAGGTCGAGGAGAAGCGTAACCGCAAGGCGCCCGACTTCGAGCAGGTCAAGGGCCAGATCGAGACCTATGTGACGCGCAAGGCGCAAGCCGAATACGTGGCGAAGCTGCGTGAAAGCGCGAAGGTCGAGCGGATGGACCAGCCGAGCGAGGCGGCGGCGAAGGCCGATGCCAAGCCCGCCGACTCCAAGATGGCGCCGGTGAAGAAGTAAAAATCCGCGTCGTCCCGGCGAACGCCGGGACCCATACGCCGTGCTTTTGCTTCGGGCACGCGGCCGGTTGCCTACTTAACAATTAACGCCGGTGGTTATGGGTCCCCGCTCCCCGTGCGCAATTGCGCACTAGGCGGGGACGACCCCGGCGGTGATTACGCTGTACGCCCTCTCCCGCATTAACAATTGAGGTGATACAGAGCGCTTCCTTTGCCTCGAAGCCGGAAGCCTCCCATGTCCTCAGCCGTCTCCCCGCTCGCCCCAACCAACGTCCCCGACATGCCCGCGATTTCGGGCGTAAAGCTTGCTACCGCAGCCGCGGGCATCCGCTACAAGGGCCGCACCGACGTGCTGCTCGCGGTCATGGACAAGGGGACGACTGTGGCCGGCGTCTTCACCCAGTCGAAATGCCCGTCGGCGCCGGTGGAATGGTGCCGCGCCAGGCTCGGTCGCGGTAAAGCCCGCGCGCTGGTGGTAAATTCCGGCAACGCCAATGCCTTCACCGGCAAGACCGGGCGGCAGGCCACGGCGCTGACGGCGGCTATCGCCGCCAAGGCGCTCGGATGCCACCCCCATGAGGTGTTTCTCGCCTCCACCGGCGTGATCGGCGAGCCGCTCGATGCCACGAAATTCGACGGCGTACTCGCCAGCCTGGCCGCGCAGGCCGCATCCGGCGAATGGATGAGTGCCGCGCGAGCGATCATGACCACCGACACCTTTCCGAAGGTGGCGACGGCGACGGTCAAGCTCGGCAAGGCCAGGGTCACGATCAACGGCATGGCCAAAGGCGCCGGCATGATCGCGCCCGACATGGCGACCATGCTGGCCTTCGTGTTCACGGACGCGCCGATCGCAGCTCCTGCGCTGCAATCTCTCCTGAAGGCGGGCGTCGAAGACACCTTCAACGCCGTCACCATCGACGGCGACACGTCGACCTCGGATACGTTGCTCGCTTTCGCCACCGGCACGGCCGCGGCCGACGGCGCGCCCAAGATCGGCCGCGCCAGCGATCCGCGCCTGAAGGCCTTCACAAAGGCGTTCCGCGCCGTGCTGGCCGACCTCGCCGAACAGGTGGCGCGCGACGGCGAGGGCGCGCGCAAGCTGGTCGAGATCATCGTCGACGGCGCGGTGTCGAAAGCCTCGGCGCGCAGGATCGCGATGTCGGTGGCGAACTCGCCGCTGGTGAAAACCGCGATCGCCGGCGAGGACGCCAATTGGGGCCGCGTCGTGATGGCGGTCGGCAAGGCAGGAGAGCCCGCCAACCGCGACAGGCTGTCGATCTCGTTCAACGGCATCCGCGTCGCCAAAAGCGGCGCGCGCGACCCGTCCTATGACGAGGCGGAAGTCTCGAACGCGATGAAAGCGCCGAAGATCCAGATCAAGGTAATGCTGGGCCTCGGCAAAGGCCGCGACCGCGTGCTGACCTGCGACCTCACCAAGGAATACGTCGCGATCAATGGTGACTATAGGTCGTGAAGGTCACGACCGGCTGACACCGTCTGCCCGGCCCTCAATTCGTGAGATGGGCGGTCTGGATCGAGTGGTTGAACATGGCGTTCAGGGCAGTGTTGATATCCGTTGGTGTGTTCGCCGTGTAGAAGTAACTGCCCCCCGCATCGGGCGGCGACGCGCAGGCTTGAAGACTCGGCGGAATTTTCGGGATGTTGTTGTTGGCGGCATCGTCTTCGTCATTGGCAAAGGATGAGTTCACCGGGCTAATCGGCTCGTACGGAATATAGAGCACGGAAACGATGATGCCGCGGCTTTTGAGTGCCGCGCAAGGTGATGGATTAGTGGCTATCGTGGTGGCGTGGTTGCTGCCAGCCCAGCCGCCGGATGTATTAAGCGTTTTGGTTTGGGGGTCTTGTGCGCCGTCGGTGACGAGGAATACGTAAGGAAGCGTATTTGTCGGCGAGCTGCCATTGCCGACGCTCTTGATGTAGGTGGTGTTCAATGTTGCCAATGAAGTGTCAATATGCGTGCCGCCGGAGCCGAGGTTTGAATTCGTATTGGTATCAAGTTGCGTGGCGAGGTTCGCGGCGGCGTAGTTGATGGTCGAGGTGTTGGTGGGAGATCCGTTGATGCTGCTGGTCAGCGGAAAATAGGCATAAAGGTTCTGAATGAACGGATAGAGCCCAATCCGGAATTGATTGGCAACTATCTGCTTGTTGTTGGCCGTGGCTATCAATTGGTTCACGGCGTAGCCTACCGCGTCGGCGCGCAACTGGATGCAAGCGTCGGTGCCCTCGGTCGGGCAGGATGTAGCCGCTGTCAGGCTGTACGGCAGGCTGTTAACATTGCCGGTAAGCAGCGAATTCGGCGAGCCAAGAGTAACCGTCGCATTCAGGTTGGTAAGCATCGCATTCGGCAAGCCAGGTTTCGACTTCGGTAGGCTAGGGGTCGACGCCTGGTTGATGAGGGTCGTCAGCGCGCTCTGACTAAGGCGCGAATACGCATAGCCCATGCAATAGTTGTTCGTCTGGTATTTCTGCGAGCCATTGGAGCACACGTTTTGCACCGCAAAATGGCAGGCGAGAGTACAGCCGGTGGGATAATTGCTGAAGTTATCCGGGTTGACCGCGGACAGCCGGTTCTGCTCGGCTTGTGTTGACGGCAGGCCCATCGATCCCGACACGTCCAGCATCAGGTAGAAATCGAGATACAGCGGCATCGTGACGCTCGCCTTTGAAACGCCTGACACCGTCAGTTTTTGAAATCCAACCGCCTTCATGAAGGTAACCGGTACGTCGGCAGTGAAATTGACGGTCGCCGTCAGCGTTGCACCGGTCTTCATGACGACGGAGGTGCGCGACCCATTGGTGTAGTTGGTACCGGCGTTTTTGACGTTGCCGTCGAAGATGTTGTTCGCATCGGTCTCGGCGACCGCGACTGCGCCGTCGGTTGTCATCGTCGACGCCGCCAACCAGCCCTGCGATCGCTGGGAAATCGACGCCACGGCCGCGGCATCCGCCCCCGATTGCAGCTTGGCCTTGATTCTCGTCGCTTCCGAATAGTCGATCGCGCATCCGATCGCCGATATCAGTGGAATACAAGCGATCGCAAAGATCACAGCAATGTTGCCGCGCTGATCCCTGCGGAAACGGTTCATCAAGCTGGAAAAAGAGCGCATGGATGATGCCTATCCCGGTTAAATCCTGCCGAATTTAGCCCCGACCGATTAAGGTCGGCTTATTGCGGTCGGCGAATTGCGGGCCTAATAGAGTTAACGAATTCTTTGGGACGGTTCGAAGAACCGTCGGACTCCTCCCCCCACGCATTTGTTGCGCATGGCTGACATCAAATTGACCCTCGTGGTGGCGTGCGCCCTGGTTGACGCCGACAAGCGCGTGCTGATCGCGCAGCGGCCGCAAGGCAAATCGCTCGCGGGCTTGTGGGAATTTCCCGGCGGCAAGCTGGAGCCCGGCGAGCGGCCGGAGGCGACGCTGATCCGCGAACTGCATGAGGAGATCGGCATCACTGTGAAGGAGGCTTGCCTTGCGCCGCTCACCTTTGCCAGCCACGCCTATGATGATTTCCACCTCCTGATGCCGCTCTACATCTGCCGGCGCTGGGAAGGCGCCGCGATCGCGCGCGAGGGCCAGAACCTCGCCTGGGTCCGCGCCAACAAATTGCGCGACTACCAGATGCCGGCGGCCGACATCCCGCTGATCCCGCACCTGATCGATCTGCTGATGTGACGACGGCGTTGAGTGTCGGCGTCACCCTGAGGTGCCGGAGCGCAGCGGAGGCCTCGAAGGGCGACGGCGCGCTGCCTGCGGCCATCCTTCGAGGCGCGCAAGAGCGCGCACCTCAGGATGACGTCACGTTGCGTAGCAAGACTCGTTTACTTCGCCTTCCCCCGCATCGCCTCGGCTAACCCCGCCTTCGCCGATCCAGGCCTGAGCGGCTTCTGCTGGCTTTCATGCGGCGCCCAGCCCGACAGCCAGATCACATCGAAGGTGGCGCGGATGCGGCCGTCCGCGTCGGCAAAACGCTCGCCGTAAATCTGCGCCATTCGCAGCATCGTCGCGCGGCGGGTCGGGGTCCGCCGCCGCTCCACAAGTATGTTGGTCGCGCCCATGCGCCTTAGGTCCTGCATCAACGCGAATGCGCTGTCGTAGCGCACGACGATGCGATCGACGTCGGTGACCGGCAGCGCCAGCCCTGCGCGCTGCAACAGCGCGCCGATATCGCGCAGATCGGCGAACGGCGCGACGCGCGGCGACACCCCGCCTTCGAGTTCCGCTTCGGCCGCGGCGAAGGACTGCCGCAGCTCCGTCAGCGTATCGCCGCCGATCATCGCCGCCAGCAACAGGCCATCCGGCCGCAGCGCGCGGCGAATCTGCGTGAGCACACCGGGCAGATCGTTGACGAATTGAAACGCGAGCGCCGAGACGACGAGGTCGAGCGATTCCGGCTGGAAGGGAAGTGTTTCCTGATCGGAATCCTGCAGGCCGATGTGGGTGACAGACTTGAAACGATCGCGCGCCGGCTTTTGCAGGATTTGACCTGATGTCCAGATGTCCGCGACATCGGCAAATTCCCGCAACACCGCGTGGAGGCGCTCCTCCATATCCTCGGCAACGCGGTCGAGCAGAAAGGTTGCAGGCCCTGAGCGCTGCGCGCGATTCTGCCGAACGCGCAGCAAGGCGCGGTCAAAAAGGATCGGCGGGATCGGGTTCGGAGCCATGCCGGTTGGTACGCCAGTCACCCGTAGCCGACAATCCAGGCCCAAATGATTCCAAATAGACTCTAAAAAGATACTTTTCTGTACCCCGATTAAAGGCTAGCTTTTGGGGATGGCCACAGAGAAAGCCGAAACCGACCGTGTTCCGATTACGTTGGCGCTCTCCACCATCGGCTATCTGGAAAAGCTGGTGAGACAGGGCACCCACGGCACCAGCGTTCCCGGCGTCGCAAGGACCCTGATCGAGGAAGGCATTCGCCTTGCCATCAAGGACGGACTGCTTTCCATCCGCGACAATGGCAAGACGCCCTGAACCAACCTTCGGGGCGCGCGAGACGGGTTCGGACGACGGCGAGGCCAACGGGATTCGGCAGCAACGACTGTAAGCTTGGGACCAGAAAGATGCCCGCCAACGAACCCACCTGGACTGACGAACGCGTCGAACTCCTAAAAAGCCGATTCGCAGCCGGACTATCCTGCCGCGAAATTGCCAACGATATCGGGATAAGCCGCAACGCCGTCATCGGCAAGCTCTCACGGCTCAATCTGACGCGCGAAAAGAGTAGCAAGGCCCGACGCACCGCGCGAAAGGATGACACGAGGGGAAACCGCCCGAAATCGGTGCCAAGGCTCCAGTACCAAATGCTCCGGAAATTGTACGCTGAGCCGCAGCCCGCGGCGGCCGACGACGAGTCGATCAACAACGAAAACCGATGCTCATTGCTCGAGTTGAGCGAGGAGAAGTGCCGCTGGCCGATCAGCACCCCGGGCGAGAAGGATTTCTGTTTTTGCGGCAACAGGCCGCTGGAAGCCCTGCCCTATTGCGCCGGCCACACGCGGCTTGCCTACCGGCCGGGCTCCCGCCAGCGCGTCGCGCGGGCGTGAGGTTGGCTATACAAGCCGGCGCCCTTGAGCCTCACACGACGCGGCGCTAGCTTCTCGCGCATGGACGCCGAAGCATCCCCATCCCGGTCCATCTCCACCCATTTGCGCGGCGCGCTGCAGGCGTGCCGCGGGGCGTGGTCGCATGCGGCAAGGCTTGCGCTGGACATCGCGCTGCCGACGCTGTGCGTTGCCTGCCGCGAACCGGTCGATGGCGAAGGCGTCTGCGCCGAATGCTGGGCCAAACTGTCGTTCATCGCGCCACCGTTTTGCCCGCGGCTCGGGATTCCCTTCGTCTACGATCCCGGGCCTGACATGCTTTCGATGGAAGCGATATCCAATCCGCCGGCCTATGCGCGGGCCCGCGCTGCCGTGCGCTATGACGATGTGGCACGAACGCTGGTGCATGCGCTGAAATACCAGGACCGCACGGATCTGGCGCCGGCGATGGGCCGCTGGATGGCGCGGGCCGGGCACGAATTGCTCGATGACGCCGACGTGCTGGTTCCGGTGCCGCTGCATTGGCGGCGGGCTTGGCGCCGCCGCTACAATCAATCAGGCGCGCTGGC
The DNA here is from genome assembly GCA_963753875.1 of uncultured Alphaproteobacteria bacterium. Taxonomy (GTDB): domain Bacteria; phylum Pseudomonadota; class Alphaproteobacteria; order Rhizobiales; family Xanthobacteraceae; genus Bradyrhizobium. The sequence continues at coordinate 234,343 of CAVWDY010000015.1, forward strand.
GCGCGTCATCGAGGAGCAAAGCGGCGTCAAGGTGGCGCCCGAGGCGCTCCAGCGTATCCGGCCGACCGAGCAGCAGATCGGCCTGTCGCGGCCGCAGCGGGCGAGCAATGTCCAGGGCGCGTTCAAGGTCGCAGTCCCCGAGCAATCCCTGATTGCCGGCCACCGCGTCGTTCTTGTCGACGATGTCCTGACCTCAGGCGCGACGGTGGACGCTTGCGCGCGGGCGCTTTTGCGCGCCAAGGCCGCGTCAGTCGACGTGCTGGTGTTCGCCCGGGTTGTGGATAGCCATAAAACTCCCATATAATCAGCATCTCATCCCACTGGTGCGGTGAATTTGAAGTTCCTATCAGTGTCGCTGCAACCTCGTCATAGGAACTTCAAATTCAAGAACCGCACCAGAAAACATCAAGTTACTAGTGCTCCTTTGATTCCGAAGTTCGCATCAGAGGTCGCTGCGGTCATTTGCGAACTTCGGAACCGGAGCACTAGAGCGCGTCATGACCGCTGCCATTGAAATCTACACCCGTCCGGGCTGCGGCTATTGCAGTGCCGCCAAATCGCTGCTGACCCGCAAGAATGCCGCGTTCGAGGAATTCGACGTCGCCAAAGACCCGACGCTTCGTCAACAGATGTGGGACCGCGCCGGCGCCGGCTCGACCTTCCCGCAGATTTTCATCGGGCAAACCCATGTCGGCGGCTGCGACGAGCTTTACGCGCTGGACCGCGCGGGCAAGCTCGATGCATTGCTGGCGGGCGAAAAGGCCAATACATGAGCGCTGACCTCACCTTCACCGCTGCCATGGTGCAGATGCGCACCTCCCTGTTGCCGGAGCCAAGCCTTGAACAGGGCACCAAACTGATCCGGCAGGCCGCCGCGGAAGGCGCCGACTATGTGCTCACGCCCGAGGTGAGCAACATGATGCAGCTTAATCGCAAGGCGCTGTTCGAACATCTGGCGGCCGAAGAAGACGATCTTTCGCTGAAAGCCTATCGCGCGCTGGCGGCGGAACTGAAGATCCATCTCCATATCGGCTCGCTGGCGCTGCGCGCCTCGCCCGAACGCGCGGTCAACCGCTCGTTCCTGATCGGGCCGGATGGTCTGGTGATCGCAAGCTACGACAAGATCCACATGTTCGACATCGATCTGCCCGGCGGCGAGAGCTATCGCGAATCTGCCAATTATCAACCGGGCGAAACCGCCGTGATCTCGGACCTGCCGTGGGGCCGCATCGGGCTCACGATCTGCTACGACGTGCGCTTTCCGGCGCTGTATCGCGCGCTCGCCGAAAGCGGCGCCGCGTTCCTCACGGTGCCCTCCGCTTTCACCAGAAAGACCGGGGAAGCGCATTGGCACACGTTGCTGCGCGCCCGCGCCATCGAAAACGGCTGCTTTGTTTTCGCCGCGGCGCAAGGCGGCATGCACGAGAACAAGCGCGAGACCTATGGACACTCGCTGATCATCGCCCCCTGGGGCGAAGTGCTCGCCGAAGGCGGCGTCGAGCCCGGCGTGTTCATGGCAAAGATCGATCCCTCAAGGGTTGAAACCGCGCGCAAGACGGTACCCTCGCTGCAGCACGGAAGGCGTTTCAGCGTTGCCGATACCAAATCCGGCTCCGAGCATCTGCACCTGGTGCGGGGATCGGCATGATCCATTACAATCTGCGCTGCGAGCGCGGCCACGCGTTCGAAAGCTGGTTCCAGAGTTCTTCCGTCTACGAGGCCCAGGAAAAGCGCAAGCTGGTGAACTGCCCTACTTGCGGCTCGGCCAAGGTCGAACGCGCCATCATGGCGCCGCGGATCGTGAGCAAGAAGGGCCGCGAAAGCGCGGTTTCCGCGCCCGCGGCCGCGGCCCCCGAAGTCGCAACCCCTGCGTCCACGCCACTTCTGATGGCGCAGGAGCGCGAGCTGCGCGCCAAGCTCAAGGAGTTGCGCGAACATATCGTCAAGAACGCCGACAATGTCGGCGAGCGCTTTCCCAATGAAGCCCGCAAGATGCATTACGGCGATATCGAGCATCGCCCGATCTACGGCGAGGCCTCGCCGGATGAAGCGCGCGCGTTGATCGAGGAAGGCGTCGAAGTGACGCCGCTGCCGGTGCTGCCGGACGACAGGAATTGACGCGCAGCGTCATTCCGGGGCACGCGTCTTCGCGTGAACCCGGAATCTCGAGATTCCGGGCTCGCTCGTTTCACTCGCGCCCCGGAATGACAGCGGACCATTCTTCGACCAGAGGCCCCCTATGAACCCGGAAGCCCTGTCCTCTTGGCAAATCTGGGCGCTGCTGTCGGCGGTGTTCGCCGCGCTGACCGCGATCTTCGCCAAAATCGGCGTCGAGGATATCAATTCCGACCTCGCCACGTTCATTCGCACCGTCGTCGTGCTGATCAGCTTTGCGCTGATTTTGTTCGCGACCGGCCAGTTCGCCAATCCCGGGCCGATCTCACAGAGGAGCTGGATCTTTCTGGTGCTTTCCGGGCTCGGCACCGGCGCCTCCTGGCTATGTTACTTTCGCGCGCTAAAACTCGGGCCGGCGACCCTGGTGGCGCCGATCGACAAATTGAGCGTCGTGCTGGTGGCGCTGTTTGGCGTGATCTTTCTCGGCGAGCGGCCCTCGCTCAACGGCTGGCTCGGCATCGTGCTGATCGCCGCCGGCGCGGTGCTGATTGCGTTCAAGCGGTAACTACACAGCCACCAATAACGCCACTCCGATCACGATCAGCACGATCCCGCCAAGCTCCCGCGCCGACAGCGGCTGCTTGAACGAATAATACGCCACGCCTTGCGCGAACAGCACTTCCACCAGCGCCAGCGTGCGCACATTGGCGGCCGCCGTCAGTGCAAACGCCAGGAACCAGAACTGCGAGGCGAACGCGCCCATGAAGCCCGCGAAAACAGAAGGCTTCCACAATCCGAGGATCGCCTTGAGCACGCCGGGCGCGCGCGCCAGGAGATAGATCGTCAACACCAGCGTCTGCACGAACAGCCCGAACACCAGCGTATAGGTCGCGGCCGTCACGAACGACACGCCCGATATCGTGATGATCGCGCCACGGAACCCGTTCGCCGAAAGCGCGAACGTCGCCGCCGAAACCAGACCCAGCACCGTCGGCCGCACATCGGCGAAGCCTTTCGCGCCTCCGGGCCGCAGCGCGGTGATGACGACGCCGACCGTTGCGATCAGGATCGCGATCACCTTCAACATGGTGAGATGATCGCCGAGAAAGACGAAACCGAAAATCGCCGTCTGGATCGCCTCGGTCTTGATGTAGGCCGTCGTCACCACAAACGAACGCTCGTTCATCGCGAGCAGCATCAGTCCGGTGGCGATGATCTGGCAGAGCGCGCCGAGCAACAGCCACGGCCAGAACGCCGGTGTCGGCCACGGCAGTTGATCTCCGGTCGCAATCAGCACCACCGCGAGAAATACAATCGAAAACGGAAAGCCGAACAGGAAGCGGATATTGGTGGCGCCCCAGGTGCCGAGCGGCCCGGTCAATTGCCGCTGCATCGCGTTGCGCGCGACCTGCCCCATCGCCGCGGTGATGGTGAAGGGAATCCAGAGCGAGGCGATGGAGAACATGGGGGCGGGATAATCGGGGTAAAGAGAGGGTACGTGGATCGCCGGCACCGTGGAGGTCGCTGCGCCCACGGTCAACCGGAACGGCGTCATGACAGGATTGCGGTCTGCTCTCTCTTCCCGCCAGCGGGGCGAGGTGAGCTACACCCCTTCCGCCACCACCATGTAGTTCACGTCCATGTCGGAGGAGAGGCTCCAGCGGTCGGCGAGCGGGCTGTAGACCACCCCGGTCTGCTCGGTGATCGCCAGCCTGTTGTTATGCAGATGATGCGCGAGTTCGTCGGGGGTGACGAACTTGTCCCATTGATGAGTGCCGCGCGGCAGCCAGCGCAGGATATATTCCGCGCCGACAATGGCGAGCGCAAAGCTCTTCCAGTTGCGATTGAGCGTCGAAATCACCATCAACCCGCCCGGCTTCAGCATCGCCGCGCAACGATTGAGGAATACACCGACATCGCTGACATGCTCGACCACTTCCATCGCCAGAACGATATCGAAGCGTTCGCGCACGTCCATCTCCTCGACCGTGGTGCAGCGATAGTCGATCGACAAATGGCCCTTGTCCGCATGCAGTTTTGCCGCCGCGATGTTGCTGGCGGAGGGATCGACGCCGATCACCTGAGCGCCAAGCCGTGTAAACGGCTCGCACAACAGGCCGGCGCCACAGCCGATATCAAGGATGCGTAGGCCGGAGAGGCAATTCAGGCTTTTGACGTTGCGCTCGAACTTGCGACAGGCGGCGTCGCGGATATAGGTCAGCCGCAGCGGATTGATCTTGTGCAGCGGCGCCATCTTGCCCTTGGGGTCCCACCACTGCTCCGACAGCTTTGAGAATTTCGCGATCTCGGCGGGATCGACGGTGGACGCTGGGGCTTTCGGAGAGTCCGCGGAAAAATTCTGTTGCATGGCCATGGGTGCGCGCCGCTCCTATCGCGCGGTGATGAAATTACGAAACGCCAGCGGCGAAGCGATGGTCGCGATGGTTTCCTTGCCTTCGCCGACGCCCTGGATCGTCACGTCGCCGTAGTTGAGGATACGGCCGAGGATGCTCTGATTGACGTCGACGCTCTCGACCTTGTCGAGGCTCATCTCGAAGGTGCGGCGCTTGATGAATCCGGCCTTGTGGACGACGCGCAGATTGGTGACGTCGGTCTCGGTGGTCCAGCGATGGAACCAGGCCGTCGCGGTCCAGTACAACGCCGCGATCGCCACCACGGCGGAGGCCGACAGGCACAAGAGAATGATGCCTTCGGTGATGGTGGCGCGCGACAGCACCAGCAGGATGAGCGCGAGGATCCAGGCCGTGATCGCCCGCCAATAGAATATCCAGTGCACGTTGGTCGAATACAGCACCTTCTCGCCCGGCTGCAGGATCTCGTCGATGTAACGCCCCATGCATTCAGCCTCAATTACCCCAAAACCGTGGTCCCGCGCCGTTTCGGGGATAGCCAGAACCCGGTTGCTTGCTCGCAACCGCGCCGCTATGTATACGCGCCTTTTGGCCCGCGCGCTTCCGGTTTTGCGCGCGGGTCACAGTTAATCCTCGCAGGGGAATGCACCAGTCGTCATGGGCCGCCTCGTGATGAAATTCGGCGGCACATCCGTCGCCAATATCGACCGCATCCGCAACGTCGCGCGTCACGTGAAGCGCGAGGTCGATGCCGGCCATGACGTCGCCGTCGTCGTCTCGGCCATGGCCGGAAAGACCAATGAGCTGGTGGACTGGTGCCGCGAGGCCTCAGCCATGCATGACGCGCGCGAATATGACGCCGTGGTGGCTTCCGGCGAACAGGTCACCGCGGGCCTGCTGGCGATCGCGCTGCAGGCAATCGGCATTCAGGCGCGCTCCTGGCAGGGCTGGCAGATCCCGATTCTGACCAGCGACGCCCACGCCTCCGCGCGGATTCTCGACATCGATGGCGCCGAGCTGATCAACCGGTTCAGGGAACGCAAGGAAGTCGCCGTCATCGCCGGCTTCCAGGGCATCTATCCGCAGACCAACCAAATCACCACGCTGGGGCGCGGCGGTTCCGACACCTCTGCGGTGGCGGTCGCAGCCGCTATTCATGCCGACCGCTGCGATATCTATACCGATGTCGACGGCGTCTATACCACCGACCCGCGGGTGGTTCCGAAGGCGCGCCGGCTCGAGCGGATCGCCTTCGAGGACATGATGGAGCTGGCCTCCCAGGGCGCCAAGGTCTTGCAGGTGCGCTCGGTGGAACTCGGCATGGTGCACAACATGCCGATTTTCGTCCGCTCCAGTTTCGACAAGCCTGAAGATATCGACCCGCACGCCAACCAGCCGCCGGGCACGCTGATCTGCAGCGAGGAGCAAATCATGGAAAGCCACGTCGTCACCGGCATCGCCTTTTCCAAGGACGAAGCCCAGATTTCCGTCCGCCAGATCCAGGACAAGCCGGGCGTCGCCGCATCGATCTTCGGTCCGCTCGCGGAGGCCAATATCAACGTCGACATGATCGTGCAGAACGTCTCGGAGGACGGCAAGACCACCGACCTCACCTTCACGGTTCCAGCCTCGGACTATGCCCGCGCCCGCGATACCATCACCTCAGCCAAGGCCAGGATCGGCTATGCCCGGCTCGACAGCGCCACTGACGTCGCGAAAGTCTCGGTCATCGGCAGCGGCATGCGCAGCCATGCCGGCGTCGCCGCCAAGGCATTCGCAGCCCTGGCCGCGCGCAATATCAACATCCGCGCCATCACCACCTCGGAGATCAAATTTTCGGTGCTGATCGACGCCGCCTATACCGAACTGGCGGTGCGCACGCTGCACACGCTCTACGGGCTCGATCAGGTTTAGAATTAATTTTTTCTTAGCTACCGCAGCATCGGACTTGACGTATCCGTGTAAGCCTCTGGCAGGCGTTTTGCTTGGCAAAACAAGCCTCAATTCGCTATACGGCCTGATGGGTGAGCCGCCGCAAACTGTGCCACAGTTTTGGCGATGCTGATTCGGCCGGTATCCAGGGCTTGCGGCGTCGCTGAATGAATTAAATTGTCGTGTTTTGGGTCTACTGCCAGCTGCCGGCCACCCGGCGGGCTGGCCTCGCGGGGAGGAATTTAGCACATGCGAAGCGCGTCGGGGGGCCCCCGCGTCTTACTGAGACGGCTTCGCGAAACCATGGCGGAGCAGGTCAGCGCCCAGGAACGATTGGACAAGATCGTGGTGCTGATCGCTGCCAACATGGTGGCCGAGGTCTGCTCCGTTTATGTGCTGCGCGTCGATAACACGCTGGAACTCTACGCCACCGAAGGCCTCAACCGCGACGCGGTGCACAGGACCGTCCTGAGCGCGCATGAGGGCCTGGTCGGTCTGGTCGCGAGCGAGGCGACGCCGCTCAATCTGAGCGATGCGCAAAGCCATCCGGCGTTCTCGTTCCGCCCGGAGACCGGCGAAGAAATCTATCACTCGTTCCTCGGCGTTCCAATTCTGCGCGCCGGCAATACGCTCGGCGTATTGGTGGTGCAGAACCGCGCCAAGCGCACCTATGTCGAGGAAGAGGTCGAGGCGCTGCAGACCACCGCGATGGTGCTGGCGGAGATGATCGCCTCGGGCGAGTTGTCGGCGCTGGCGCAGCCCGGCGCCGAACCCGCCGCGCGGCATTCGCTGCACAAGACCGGCGCGATCCTGTCCGACGGCATCGCGCTCGGCCATGTCGTGCTGCATGAACCGCGCGTCGTTATCACCAATTACATTGCCGAAGACCTCCCCAAGGAGATCAAGCGCCTCGATGTGGCGCTGACCAAATTGCGCGCCGACCTCGACCGCATGCTGGAGCGCGGCGACGTCGCCGATGGCGGCGAGCACCGCGACGTGCTGGAAGCCTACCGGATGTTCGCCAATGATCACGGCTGGTCGCACAAGCTGCACGAAGCGGTCGCCACCGGCCTCACCGCGGAGGCCGCCGTCGAGCGTGTCCAGTCCGACACCCGCGCGCGCATGCTGCGCTCCACCGATCCTTATTTGCGCGATCGCCTGCACGACCTCGAAGACCTCGGTCATCGCCTGATGCGGCAATTGGTGGGACAGGATCACGCCCCTTCCCGGGAGCAGTTGCCCGACAACGCCATCCTGATCGCGCGCGCGATGGGGCCCGCGGCCCTGCTCGACTACGACCGCAAGCGCCTGCGCGGGCTGGTGCTGGAGGAAGGCACCGCCAATTCCCACGTCTCGATCGTGGCGCGCGCGCTTGGGATCCCTGCGGTCGGCGAAGTGCCGAACGCGCCGGGGATCGCCGATCCCGGCGATGCCATCATCGTCGACGGCACCTCGGGCTCGATCTACGTCCGCCCCTCGGCGGAGATCGAGCAGGCCTATGCGGAGCGGGTACGGTTTCGCGCACGGCGGCAGGCGCAATATTCGGCGCTGCGCGACAAGCCCTGCGTCACCAAGGACGGCCAGCCCATCGAATTGATGATCAATGCGGGCCTGGCCATCGATCTGCCCCATATCGACGACACCGGCAGCGCCGGCATCGGCCTGTTCCGTACCGAACTGCAGTTCATGGTCGGCCAGAGCCTGCCGCGCACCAGCGATCAGCTGGCGCTTTATCGTACGGTGCTGGATGCCGCCGGCGCCAAACCGGTGACATTCCGGACGCTCGACATTGGCGGCGACAAGGCGCTGCCCTATATGGAGACCGTCACCGAGGAGAATCCGGCGCTCGGCTGGCGCGCGATCCGGCTCGGGCTCGACCGGCCCGGCCTGTTGCGCGGCCAGATCCGCGCGCTGCTGCGGGCCGGCGGCGGACGTACGCTGCGCATCATGTTTCCGATGGTCACCGAAGTCGCGGAATTCGATTCCGCCAAGGCGATTGTCGAACGCGAACTGACCTATCTGCGCCAGCACGGCCATACGCTTCCGGAGCGCATCGACGTCGGCACCATGGTGGAGGTGCCGGCGCTGCTCTATCAGCTCGACGAACTGTTAAAGAGGGTCGATTTCGTTTCGGTGGGGTCCAACGACCTGTTTCAGTTCCTGTTCGCGGTCGATCGTGGCAACGCCAAGGTTTCCGAACGGTTCGACACCATGTCCGCCCCCATCCTGCGGGCGCTGCGCGAGATCGTGCAGAAGGCGAATGCGGCGAAAAAATCCGCGTCCCTGTGCGGCGAGATGGCGTCAAAGCCGATCGGCGCGCTGGCGCTGATCGCGCTCGGTTACCGATCGCTGTCGCTGTCGGCGACCGGGCACGGTCCGGTCAAGGCGATGATTCTCGACCTCGACGCCAGAAAGGCCGAAGCTGTCATGATGCCGCTGCTCGATGCACCCTCCGGCAGCGTGTCGATCCGGCAAAAGCTGACCGAATTCGCCGAGGCCGAGGGGCTGTCGTTGTAGCGGGCGCGGCCCGCATGACGCCCCCAAGGCTTTCTACAAACAAGCCCCTTGTAAGTCGACGCGCATTCTATTTGCAAAACCGCTATCCACTTTTGCTGAATGCCCGTGTATGCGAGACCAAACCATGTCGATGCTCCCCGAAACCAAACTCGATATTCTGCTGGCGCACCACGCTTCGCTTGAGGCCCAATTGCTGGGCCAGGTGAGTTCGGAGGAGTATGTGCGGATCACCCGGGAACTCGCCGAGCTCAATCCGCTGATCGACGCCGTGAAAGCCTACCGCGCCGCCAATGCCGAGATCGCCGGTATCGACGCGCTTATCGCCGACCCCGCGGCAGAGCCCGAAATGCGCGCCATGGCGGAAGCCGAGCGCGAAACCCTGGGCGCGCGCAGTGTCGAATTGGCGCAGCAGATCCGCGTGGCGCTGCTGCCCAAGGACGCGATGGACGATCGCAACGTCGTGCTGGAAATCCGCGCCGGCACCGGCGGCGATGAGGCCGCGCTTTTTGCCGGCGACCTGTTCCGGATGTATGAGCGTTTCGCCGCCTTGCAGGGCTGGAAGGTCGAGGTGATCTCCGCCAGCGAAGGCACCATGGGCGGCTTCAAGGAGATCATCGCCGAGGTGCGTGGCCGTGGCGCGTTCGCCAAGCTGAAATTCGAATCCGGCGTGCACCGGGTACAGCGCGTGCCCGACACCGAGACGCAGGGCCGCATTCACACCTCGGCGGCGACGGTGGCGGTGCTGCCGGAGGTCGAGGATGTCGATGTCGACATCAAACCGGACGACTTGCGGATCGAGACCATGCGAGCGCAGGGCGCCGGCGGCCAGCACGTCAACAAGACCGAATCCGCTATCCGCATCACCCACATTCCGACCGGCATCGTGGTGATGATGCAGGACAGCCGTTCCCAGCACAAGAACCGCGCCTCGGCGATGAACATCCTGCGCTCGCGGATCTACGACGCCGAACGTCAGCGCATCGACGCGGCGCGCTCGGCGGACCGCCGCGAGAAGGTCGGTTCCGGCGACCGCTCCGAACGCATTCGCACCTATAATTTTCCGCAAGGCCGCGTCACCGATCACCGCATCAACCTGACGCTCTACAAGCTCCCGCAGGTGATCGCGGGCGAAGGCTTAAGCGAATTGGTCGACGCGCTGACCACGGAGCATCAGGCGGCGCAACTCGCCGCCCAGGGCGCCGCGGCGTGAGAGCCGATGAATCTTTCGCCGGACTAACGGTCGAATCGGCGCGGCGCTCGCTGGCCGCGCGGTTTCGGGCGCAGGCCATCGAATCAGCCGAGCTCGACGCGCGGATGCTGGTCGGCGCGGCGCTGGGTCTCGATCTCAGCGGGCTGATCGCGGCGGCGGCGCGGCCTGTCGCCGCTGAGGAATCCATGCGTCTGGAGGATTTCGCACGGCGGCGCCTCGCCGGAGAACCCGTCGCGCGCATTCTCGGGATCAAGGAGTTCTGGGGCTTGCCCCTGCAACTCTCGCCCGCCACGCTGGTGCCAAGGCCGGACACTGAAACGGTGGTCGAACTGGCCCTCGAAATATTGCGGGCCGATCGCCAGCTCCGCATCGCCGATATCGGCACCGGATCGGGCGCGATCCTGTTGGCGCTGTTGTCCGAATTGCCTGAGGCTTACGGCATCGGCACCGACATCAGTCTGGCGGCGTTGCGAACCGCAACCGGCAATGCCGCTCGTCTCGGGTTCGCCCCGCGCGCGGCTTTCGTCGCCTGCGACTATGCGGCGGCGCTGTCGGGCGTCTTCGATCTGATCGTGTCGAACCCGCCCTATATCCGCTCGGCGGAAATCGCCGGTCTCGCAAGCGAGGTGCGCGAGTATGACCCGCTTGGCGCGCTGGACGGCGGCGCCGACGGCCTTGACGCCTACCGTACCCTCATTCCGCAGGCGGCTCACCTGCTGGCGCCCGGCGGCGCGCTCATCGTCGAAGCCGGACTTGGGCAAAGCGGCCATATCCAGGGATTGATGACGGCCGCAGGGTTAACGCTCGAATCGCCTCCCAAAGCCGATCTGGCCGGTATCCCGCGGGCGGTCGCAGGCCGGAAAGCGCCCCGATAAAGCCTGATTGGATCGCAAAAAACCACTTGGAATATTGCCCGGGAGCGACTACCTTCCACCTACAACATCGGTCCAGGGTTGCTGGCCCCGTGAACGCCACGGGTGGAGGCCAGTGTTCTCAAAGCGAGAGCCCGCCCCGAGTGAAAGGTTCCAAAACGCAGGTCCAATTGAGCGCGATGGCTTTAGAGAGCTGCGCCGCTTCCGACCGCAAAGCGAACGAAAGCCTGATATTGCGCTTGAAAACTCACGCGAAAAACCTGTGCTTGTTTTGGCAGGCGGAATGATTTGATGCCGCCGGCGACGCACGCCGCACTGTTGGGGAACGCGTCTTTGTTGACTGCGACGTTCGGCAAATCTGTGTGGAATTGACGCTTCGATTCGGGGCGCCGGATGCACGCGTACCGGGCCAGGCGAACTATGACAACGGCGATCCAAGGCTAACTTACCAAGCTAGTAACTTCAGGGCTGGAATAAAGGCGAGACATGAGAAACGGTCAAAACAAACAACGGATGCGCAACCGGAACAACAGCAATAGAAACGACGGCAACCGGCGCGGCCAAAACCCGATGACCCGGGTGTTCGAGTCCAACGGGCCGGACATCAAGATCCGCGGCACCGCATCCCACGTCGCGGAAAAATATGTGCAACTGGCGCGCGACGCGCGCTCTTCCGGCGACCCGGTCGCCGCCGAGAATTACTATCAGCATGCCGAGCACTATTTCCGCCTGATCGCCGCCGCCCAGGAACAATTCCGTCAGAACCAGCCGCAGCCGCGCACCGAGAATGAAATGGCCTCGGAGGACGGCGACGACGAGGAGAGCTTTTCGAATTTCGGCCAGGAGCCCGGCTTTGTCCCGGCGCAGCAGCAGCCGTTCGTGCCGCGCGACAACAACCCGCGCGACCATCAGCGCGATGGACAACCCTATCAGCAGCGCGAGCAGCATCAGCCCCGCGAACACTCCGGCCATCGCGAGCATCGTCCGCAGCCGCAGTTTCAACCGCAGCAGCCCCAGCCGCAGCCGGTCATCCCCGACAACGCCGGCGTTGATCGTCTGCCGTCGTTCATCACCGGACCGCAGCCGCAGATCAACGGCGGCCCAGGTGGCTTCGAGGGCAATGGCGGCGGTGAGCGCTTCTCGTCGCGACGCCGTCGCCGGCCGCACGGCCCACGCCCCGAAGGCGTGGCGGCGCCCGCCGCACCCAGCGACGATTTCAATCCCGGGAATGAGTAGGCCGCTGTAGGCTCTCCAATCGTCGGCCCCGCACGGCGTGCGCCGGGACGACATGGAAAAACTACCCATCATCGCGCTGGAATGATGACGGCACCAGCACCGGCGGCAGCGCCGGAATCAGCCGCGTGCGTTCGCGGTGCGCCGGGATCGCACGATAGACCTGCTTGGTGGCTTCCACGATGTGAACGCCCGCGAATGGCAGCGACAGCGCGGCGCCGACCCGCTCCCACGCCATCGCGGAGCGCAGGAACCAGCCGCCGGCGACCGGCGGCATGAACAGGGCCTCGCCCCATCCCGTCGGCGTGAACCAGGTCTGCCGTAGCAATTGCGTGATCTGCGAGCGCGAATAGGGCCGGCCGTGGCCGAACGGCGTGTTGTCGGTGCGTGTCCACACCCCGCGCCGGTTCGGAACGATCGCCATCATGCGGCCGGACGGCGCCAGCACCCGCCATACCTCGCGCAACAACCCTTCCGGATCGTCGGACATTTCCAGCGCATGAACCAAGAGGATGCGGTCGACCGCGGCATCCGGCAGCGGCAGCGAAAATTCATCGACCAGGGTAGCGAGCGTCGGCCGCGCCGTCGGCCATTTCAACACGCCCTGCGCCGCCGGCATGAAGGCGATGCAGCGCTCCGAGTCCTCGCGGAACAGGCCGAGATAGGGCGTGGGATAGCCGAGGCCGAGTACCCGTTGACCCCCGGCATTCGGCCAGCGCGCGTGAATGCCGCGATTGATCAGCCGCCGCGCCACGATGCCGAGGCGCCGCGAATAGAAATCCCGGAGATCGATCACATCGATGGTCATGGCCTAATCTAACACGATGGGGAGCCGATATAAGCGCCGAATAACGCATTGCCTATTCGGCGTTAACGCCATATTTCAAGCCTATATAAGCATAATCCCGACCCGAAGGGCCGCGTTAGCGCAAAGCGGGAACCGGTTTTCGGGAAGGATCATGCTCAAAAAAAGATGAGACCATAATCCGATTCCTGATCGGATCATGATCTGGGTTCACGCCTCACCCTATCGACGGAGATATCATGGCTGCCGAAATTCGCCTGTTCCCCTGCCTGACCGATAATTTCGGCTATCTGATTCACGATCCCGACACCAAGGCGACCGCCTCGATCGATGCGCCGGAAGCGGCCCCCATCCTCAAGGCGCTCGAGCGCGAGGGCTGGACGCTGACCGATATTCTCATCACCCATCATCACCACGACCATGTCGGCGGCGTCGCCGAGCTGAAGCAGAAATATAAATGCCGCGTGGTCGCACCCCACGACAAATCGACTGAGATCGCCGACGTCGATTTTCGCACCGGCCAGGGCGACGTCGTGAAAGTGGGAAGCCTGTTGGCGCGGGTACTGGAAACCCCGGGCCACACCCTCGACCACATCAGCTATGTCTTCGACAACGACAAGGCGCTATTCGCCGCCGACACGCTGTTCTCGATCGGCTGCGGACGGGTGTTCGAAGGCACCTACCCGATGATGTGGGACTCGCTTTTGAAGCTGCGGGCGCTGCCCGACGATTTCAAACTCTATTGCGGCCACGAATATACCGCCGCCAATATCAAATTCGCGCTGACCGTCGAGCCGGACAATGCCGCACTGAAAGCGCGCGCCGAGGAAGTGAGGCGATTGCGAGCGGAAAACAAGCCGACGGTTCCGACCCTGCTTGGCGAAGAGAAGAAGGCCAACGTGTTCCTGCGCGCCGACGAGCCCTCGGTTGCGGCCGGCGTGCGGATGAAAGGCAAGAGCGCGGCCGAAGTGTTCGGCGAATTGCGCGAACGCAAGAACAAATCCTGATGCAAGAACAATCTTGATGGCTGGGCTTGCTTCCGCCGCCGACATCATCGCGCGACTTGAATTGAAGCCGCATCCGGAAGGCGGCCACTATCGCGAGACGTTTCGCGATGCCCGCCTCGACGCAACCGGACGCGCGCGCTCCACCGCGATCTATTTTCTGCTCGCCCGCGGCGAGCGCTCGCACTGGCACCGCATCGATGCGGCCGAGATCTGGCACTATTATGCCGGCCACGCCCTGACCTTGCGGATTGCCGATGACACGGGAACGCGCAGCCACAGGCTCGGTCCTGATCTGGCCGCCGGCGAAGTGCCGCAAGCGATCGTGCCGGCGCAAGCGTGGCAGGCGGCGGAAAGCACAGGCGATTGGACCCTGGTCGGGTGCACTGTGGCACCGGGATTTGATTTTGCAAAATTCGAACTGGCGCCGAAAGGATGGGCGCCGGATTAACCCAATTCGTCATTCCGGGGTGCGCAAAGCGCGAACCCGGAATCTCGAGATTCCCCGATGCGCATTTGCGCATCTGAGGTCTGGTCCGGAGCCTGTCATTGGGCGGCGTTTCAGCGCTTCCTGAACATATCCCTCGCCGCGATCAATCCGCCGCCGGCGATCAGCACGGCGGCGATCGCGATATTCGCGCTCGGCTTCGCATAGCCGGCCAGAATCAAGAACGATGTCGAAAGCAGCGGCGTCGCATAGGACGCCGCCCCGAGCACGCGGATGTCGCCGCGCTTCATGCCGACATCCCAGGCATAGAATGCGGCGCCGACCGGCCCGACGCCGAGCGCCGTGATCGCGAGCCATTGCGCTGATGTTTCGGGCCACACGGTGTCCTCGATCAGCGCATGAACGAGAGCGGCAAGCAGCGCGGTAGCGAGGCAGAAGCCTGCCACCGCATCGGTCGGCACCGATTTGAGCTTGCGGGACATGACCGAATAGACGGCCCAGATGAAGGCTGCGACGAACGCCGCGAGCAGGCCGGGCAGTTGGCCCGGCGCAAAGCCGCTCATGCTGTTGCCGGCAAACAGCAGTACCGTGCCGGCAAGCCCCAAGAGCGCGCCGATGATGTGGTGCGGCGCCAGCCGCTCGCCCGGGAGGGCTGACGAAAACAGCACGATCAACAGCGGCCAGAGATAATTCAAAAGGCCGGCTTCGGCGGGCGGCGCGAAGCGCAAGGCGAGGAAATACAGCGCGTGATAGCCGAACAGTCCGCCGACCCCGACGATCCACGCCAACGGCGCCTGCCGCAACGCACGAATCGCGTCGGGCCTCCCGATCCATGTCAGCGATCCGACCAGCGCGCCGATCGCGAACGTCATCGCTGCGAGTTGGAAAGCAGGGATTTTCCCGGTCGCCACCGTCAGCACAGCCAACAGCGACCACATCAGGATCGCGGTCAGTCCGATCAGGGTGGCGGTACGGGGGGTCATCATATTTGGGCAACTGGTACGGAAACGAAGTGTCCGTCATGCCCGGGCTCGTCCCGGCCATCCACGTCTTCCTTGCTGGTGGGTTTTAAAGACGTGGATGCCCGGCACAAGGCCGGGCATGACGACTTCCAGGACTCAGTATCAATCACGACGATGGCGCGTGAGCACCAGACGCGACAATACGATCAAACCATATACTGCCCGCCATTGATCGAGAGCGTTGAGCCGGTGATGGCTCCGGCCTCGTCGGCGGCCAGGAACACCACGGCGCGGGCGATCTCGTCGGGCTCGCCCAATCGGTTGATCGGGATCAGCGGCAGGATGCTCTTCTCCAGCACTTCCTTCGGCACCGCCTGCACCATCTCGGTGTTGATATAGCCGGGACAGATCGCATTCACGGTGATGCCGCTTTTGGCATTTTCCAGCGCGAGCGCCTTCGTGAAGCCGATGTCGCCGGCCTTCGCCGCCGAATAATTGACCTGTCCGAACTGGCCCTTCTGTCCGTTGATCGAGGAGATGTTGATGATGCGGCCAAACTTTCGCCCGCGCATGCCTTCGATCACCTGACGCGTCATGTTGAACAGCGAACCGAGATTGGTGTTGATCACCGCGTTCCACTGCTCGAGCGTCATCTTGTGGAACGCACCGTCCCGGGTGATGCCGGCATTGTTGACGAGGACTTCGACCGGACCGAGATCGGCCTCGACCTGTTTGACCCCGGCGGCGCAGGCGTCAAACGAACTCACGTCCCATTTGTAGACGGGAATGCCGGTGTCGGCCCTGAATTTCTCGGCCGCCGCATCGTTGCCGGCGTAGCTGGCGGCAACCTTGTAGCCGGCACCCTTCAGCGCCTTGCCGATCGAAGCCCCGATGCCCCGCGTCCCCCCCGTCACCAATGCAACACGCGCCATTTCGAATCCTTCCCTTGGTTCTTCAAGTTACGCTTTTTATGTAGCTTCGAAATTAAGCGGGCCGTTTGACGAACATCAAGAACAAAACGCCCGGCACCGAGCGCGACCAGCAAAAGCATGCCCTCGGACTTGATCGGAGGGTGGCTACCGGTTTTGCGTCCGAGCGCGCTCCAAAATGAAAGAGGGCGCATGATCCTGGAGGATCATGCGCCGCTCCGGGCGTTTCATCTTAAGTATAAAGCGTGCAGTTGCGAGATGATCTTTTCATCACGCAACGCCGCGCGTTTAGTCGCGTTCGATGCACATCGCGATGCCCATGCCGCCGCCGATGCACAATGTGGCGAGCCCCTTCTTGGCGTCGCGCTTCTGCATTTCGTGCAGCAGCGTCACCAGCACGCGCGCGCCGGAGGCGCCTATGGGGTGACCGATCGCAATCGCGCCGCCATTGACGTTGACCTTGGAAGTATCCCAGCCAAGGTCCTTGTTGACCGCGCAGGCCTGCGCCGCAAACGCTTCATTGGCCTCGATCAGGTCAAGATCGCCGATGCTCCAGCCGGCCTTCTTCAGCGCGGCGCGCGAGGCCGGGATCGGCCCGGTGCCCATGATCTTCGGATCGACGCCGGCCTGGCCCCACGACACGATGCGCGCCAGCACTTTCTTGCCTTCCTTGGCCGCCTGCTTGGCAGTCATCAGAACCACCGCGGCTGCGCCGTCGTTGATGCCGGAAGCACTGCCGGCGGTGACGGTGCCGTCCTTCTCGAAGGCCGGCCTGAGCTTGGTCATCGATTCCAGCGTTGCACCATGACGCGGATATTCATCGGTATCCACGACGACGTCACCCTTGCGCGACTTGATGATGACCGGGACGATCTCGTCCTTGAACTTGCCCGCCTTTTGCGCGGCCTCGGCCTTGTTCTGCGAATGGACCGCGAATTCGTCCTGCTGGGCGCGCGTGATCTGGTACTGCCGGGCGACGTTCTCGGCGGTGTTGCCCATATGGTAGCCATTGAAGGCGTCCCACAACCCGTCCTTGATCATGGTGTCGACGAATTCGATCGGACCCATCTTGGTGCCGCCGCGCAGGTACTGCGCGTGCGGGGCCATGCTCATGGATTCCTGACCACCCGCGACGACGATTTCGGAATCGCCGTTGAGCAGGGCCTGATAGCCCAGCGCCACGGTGCGCAGGCCCGAACCGCATAATTGATTGACGCCCCAGGCCGGGCTCTCCACCGGGATACCGGCGGCGATCGAGGCCTGACGGGCCGGATTCTGGCCCTGGGCCGCGGTCAGGATCTGACCCATGATCACCTCGGAGACGCGGCCCGGCTCGATGCCTGCCCGCTCCAGCGCGGCCTTGATGGCGATGGCGCCGAGATCGTGGGCCGGCGTGGTGGCGAACGCACCGTTGAAACTTCCGACCGGGGTGCGGGCGGCGCTGACGATGACGACATCGTCTGACATGGACATCTCCTGAGTTTGAGTTCTTTGGCTTGAGGCCTGGACGGCAGGCGGCCGGGTGGCGAGCCAGTCTCTCCCTCATCCTGTTAACGTCGTTGAGGCATGTCAATTGGCCGGAGGGTGAAATCTCGCCGCGGCGCTTTCAAAATGATACTGCGGGCATTTTCAGGCAAAGTGGAAGCCCGGTTTGCCGTTAGAAAATGCCGGTTTATAATGATCGCGCGTGGCCTAACCGCAAAACCGGTCCCCACTTTTGCGGACCACGCGCTGCACTTTCCCGAGCAGTGCCTATGCTTTGGAATTAACCGTGCCGCACAAAACGGTAGCCGAACCGCATTGAAAATGCTTACCTTTGCTGCGATGCATTGCTCGTCAGCCCCTCGGCCAGTCCGTCGGGTTCCCGTCCTCGGTGTGCATGTGTGAGCCCATGGCGAAATCAGACCAACCGACCACGATCAAGAAATACGCGAACCGGCGGCTCTATAATACCGGCACCAGCACCTATGTGACGCTCGAGGACCTCGCGGCGATGGTGAAGGAGGGCGAGGATTTCCTCGTCTATGACGCCAAGACCGGTGACGATATCACCCGCTCGGTGCTGGCGCAGATCATCTTCGAACAGGAAAACAAGGCCGGCCAGAATCTGCTGCCGACCACCTTCCTGCGACAGCTGATCCGGTTCTACGGCGACAGCATGCAGATGGTGGTGCCGAAATATCTCGAACAATCCATCGACACGCTGACGCGCGAGCAGGAGAAATTCCGCAAGCAGCTCACCAACACGTTCAGCGGAACGCCCTTTGCTCCCCTCGAAGAACACGTCCGCCGCAACATGGAACTGTTTCAGCAGACGTTCTCGATGTTCAAGCCGTTCGTGCCGCCGCGCATGGGAGCGGCTGCCGCCACCGAACCCGAAAAGGTCCCGGAGCCGGCGCTCGAAGATGACAACATCGACGATCTGCGCCGCCAGATGAAGGACATGCAGGATCGCCTCGATCGGATGTCGAAAGAGCCGAAAAAGGAAGAGTAGTTTTCTCCTTCGCTGTTCGACTCTCTGCATACGTCGTTCCTGCGAAGGCAGGGGCCCAACCACCATTGTTGATTGATCGAGAACTCGTCTACTCCAGCGCGCTATCGATAAGCCGCGGCGTATGGGTCGGCTCGCGCGGAGCCTGTCGTCGGCGCGCATTCGCGCGGCTCGTTGGCTTGGCCGGGACGACGGAGAGATATTTCAACGCCGAGACGGCAGATCAGCTCGCCGCCGGCAATGCCACTTCCGCCGCCGCACCCCACGGCCGCTCGGAAGACGCAAGCCCGATCAGGCGTCCCTGGATGTAGTCGCAGCCCCAGTCGCGCAGCATCGACGCCAACTCTTCGTCCTGAACCCATTCGGCGACAGTCTTGATATCCAGCCGGCGCGCCAGATCGATCAGCGTCTGCACAAAGGCGCGATCATCGGCCGAGCGCGCGATGTTCTGCACGAAGGCGCCATCGATCTTCACGATATCGACGCCGAGCTTGCGCAAGTTCCGGAACGAGGTGTAACCGGCGCCGAAATCGTCGATCGCGATCCGGCTGCCGAAGTTCTTCAACCGCGTGACGAAGCCGCGGACCTCATCGATGTCCTGGATCGCCACGGTTTCGGTGATCTCGACGATCAGCCGCTCGGCGACGCCGGGATGAGCGCGCATCAGCGATTCGATTGAAGCCCACCAATCCGGATCCATCGTGGTATCGGGCGAGATGTTGAGGCTGAGCTGCACGTTCGGCGAGGCCGCGAGTTCCGCCACCACCAGTTCGAGCACGCGGTGGTCAACAAGGCGTATCAGGCCGAGCTTCTCGGCCACCGGGACAATGTCCGGCGCCAGCAGAACCTGCCCGTCATGCTGCTCCATGCGAACCAGACATTCGTAAAACGATGCGCGACGCGAGGCCGCTTCCACCACCGGCTCGAACGCCATCGCGATGCGGCGCTCATTGAGCGCGGTGACGATTTCGTCGGTGACGCGAATATTGACGCGGCGCTGGGCGTCGCGCTCGACGTTCGGACGCCACAGCGAAAACGATCCGGCGCGGCGGCGCTTCGACATATCGAGCGTTTCGTGGGCGCGGTTGATCGCCTCCTCGGCGCTGCGCGCATAGCGCGGCACACTGACGGCGCCGATCGATGCCGTAACCGAGACCGGGCCGGATTTGGTCGGCACCACCTCGTCGCGAATGCCGGCCAGAAACCGCTCGGCGGCGACGTTCATGTCGTCGACGGTGCAGTTCTTCAGGATCAGTCCGAATTTGTTGCCGGAGAAGCGGCCGAGCAGGTCGCCGCCGCGCAGGCGCGCGCGAATGCGCGTGGCCACTTCGGAAATCACCGCGTCCGCGACATCGAAGCCGAAAGCATCGTTGATGCGCGCCAGATGATCGATGCCGATCAACATGAACGCGCAGGAGGTCCGGAAACGCTGGGCTTCCTCGATGGTTTCGGCCAGCGACGCGATGAGGCGGGTGCGATTGAGTTCGCCGGTCAGCGGGTCGTTCCGCGACAATTTCACGAGTTGCTCGTCGCGGGCACGACGTTCGTTGTTGACGCGGACGATGCCCTGGACGTGCGCCGGCTTGCCGTCGGCGCCGGCAAACCAGCAGCCGGTTTCCTCGATCCATTGCACGGGGACCGAGGTATTGGCGCGCACGCCATATTCGATGCGGTAGAGTGCGCCCTCTTCGCCATGTGCCGGCGGTGATTGGAAAAGCGCCTCAGTCCGGACTGAGCGCAAAGGCTCGATCAGATTCGAAAACCCGGCGCCGCTTGCCAGCGCCGCCATGGGAATATCCGGAAAGACCGAGGCCACGCGATCGCTCCAGACAATCTCGTCGGTCGCGACATCCCAGATGAAGGCCGCCTGGCCGAGCGAAGCGAGGATGGTCGAAGCCGGGGGGAGAAAGGGTGTCAAGATCGCCTCGTTTCGGGACAAAGCCTTCGTGATTCTCGGACCTCAAACATACGGCCACTTTGGGCCGGAGCTTATGAAAAGTTCATAAATATTCCGGAAACCACGTTGTGGGGTGACCTGGAACAAATCGGGCAGAACCGGCATAGCCTTTGCGAGGATGAATCCAGCAAGGGACTGAATGTCCCAAAACGCGACAATTCAGCCCGGATCGTGACTTCCGATGTCAAGCACCGATCGACCAGAGCCCGCGGTAGATGACGGCGTCGAGGCAAAATCCCGCTGTGTCGCGCTGGTCCCGGTGATCCCCTCGGCACAGTGGTCGCACGGCGCCGGCCGCCGGTGGTCGCCCAACTCGATTTTTGTCACACAGCTGATCGCCACCGCAGATGAGGCTCCGCAGACGCGCGGCATGCGGCGGGCAACGCTTGCGGATGCG
Source organism: uncultured Alphaproteobacteria bacterium (assembly GCA_963753875.1). Taxonomy (GTDB): domain Bacteria; phylum Pseudomonadota; class Alphaproteobacteria; order Rhizobiales; family Xanthobacteraceae; genus Bradyrhizobium. Next base: position 255,587 of record CAVWDY010000015.1, read on the forward strand.
CAGTCAGCCTATAATTCACGCCAAAGCCTGGCCCGCGGCGCCGGCAGCCAAACCCGGCAAATCATCTGAATGAGAAGCGTTAATGCGGCGGCGCGTCGGACCGCCGCGGCAAGCCGTTGTCGGGCTGCAGTTCAGGGGACGGCACTTCCGGCGACGGCGAAGCTGCCGCAACCTCGGGATCGACGGTTTGCGGTTGGGGGTGGTCCAGCAGCACGGATTCGGCGACTGAGGCGGCCGCCGGCACCGGCGGTGAGGGTGCGGGTGCAGGATTGGCGAATTCAGGTTCGGGCCTGGATTCAGGCGTCACCGAAGCGGGCCGCCGCGCGCCGCGGGGCGCGGCCGTCGCCAGCTGCGTTCCGCGTCGCGCGCGCAACGCGATGCCCGACAGGAAATCCACCAGCGCCAGCAATGCAAGCAGGAAATAGGTCGAGCTGCCGAACCGCGGCCACAACAGAAACTCGGCGACGGCGCCACCGAATACGATCAGCGACAGCAGATGATCGGTGAGATATTTCGCGCCGGGGCGGGCACCCTTGATCACCTCGAACAGCAACAGGACAATACCCAGCGCCAGCAGCATGTCGCTGAGCGTCAGTGGCCATTCTGCGCCTGACATCAGCGTCAGTTTCACGATCGGCTCGGCGAGCGAAACGCCGGGCATCAGGAAGACGATGATGTTGTAGATCGCGAGCGGAATCAGAAGAAGCGGAAAACCGACCATGGACATCGGCGAGGCCTTCTTAGGAAAACCGGAACATTCCCCGGCGAAGCGCCAATCGCTTCACCGCTTGCAACCGTTACCTCACTCATTGGCCGAATTCAGGCAGGGGCGGGAGCCGCCTGCCTGATGCCTGATCAGGATTTTTCTTGGCCTTCAGAACCTGCCGGCCCTTGTACATGCCGGTCTTCAGGTCGAGGTGATGCGGACGGCGCAGTTCGCCGGAATCCTTATCCTCGGCATAGGTCGGCTTCTTCAGCGCGTCCGCGGAGCGGCGCATGCCACGCCGCGAGGGCGATGTTTTTCTGCGGGGAACGGCCATGTCGGTGTCCTCTAGGGATGTTGTCGTAAGGCATCGTCCCAAAAGGACGGCTGGAGCGTTTTTGGCGCAAGCTGAGATGCCGGTAAGGCCGCGCTTATAGAGGATGGAATGCCGCAAAGCTAGGTTCAAAATGCGCCAAAATGGCTCAAAAACCGCGATTTTCGCTCCAGCATCGCTGCAATGCCGAGGCCTGCGCCCTGGCCGTATAGGTTCCGGCCAGACGGCGAACGCCGGGGCCGGGATTGCGGGCGCTGCGCCGGACGGGATTGGGGAGGATCGCCGCCAGCAGCGCCGCCTCGCGCAGCGACAGGCCCGAGGCCGGATGACCGAAGGCATAGAGGCTACCTGCCTGTGCGCCGAACTGGCCGGACGGGCCGAGCTCGGCGATGTTAAGATAGATTTCCAGAATCCGCGGCTTCGGCAGGACCAGATCGATCCACAGCGCGAGCGGTAACTCCAGCGCCTTGCGGACCACGCTGCGGCCCGGCCACAGGAACAGGTTCTTCGCCACCTGCTGGGTGATGGTCGAACCGCCGCGGGTCACCTCGCCGTCCTCGGCGTCGTCGATGACCTCACGCAGCGCGTCCCAGTCGATGCCATGATGGCTGCAGAATTTCGCATCCTCCGAGGCGACCACCGAACGCGGCAGCCAAGGCGACATCGCGCTGAGATCGGTCCATTGCCGCGACATCGGCGCGCCGGTCAAATAGCGCCAGGCCATCAGCGCCGAGACCGGATGGCCGGTGCGATACAGCGGCGCCAGCAGATACGGCAGCAACAGCACGAACAGCACAATCAGCAGCAAATTTCGGGCAATGCGCAAATTCTAAGGTTTCCGGCTCAAGGCAGCGGGCTAAACCTGTATCTCTCTGATAGTTCCCGCTTTTTTCAGCCGTTTTGAGGCGCCCCTAATCCTGCGGGCGGAATTGACGAAGCCTGTGTCATAACCGATTGTCCGGCCCAATTCGATTGGGAGCTGTTTTTGATGACGACCGACAAGGCACCTTTAGACTTTGCGAAGCGCCTGGACCAGACCGCGGAGGACACCGAAGCGCTGCTTGCGAAGCTTCTGTCCGACGCGCTTTTGCCCGATGAGATCGCGCGGCCGAAACGGCTGATGGACGCCATGCGCTATTCGAGCCTCGGCGGCGGAAAACGCTTAAGGCCGTTCCTGGTGGTCGAGAGTTCGGCCGTGTTCGGCGTCGCCCGCGAAGCCGCCCTTCTGGCCGGGGCCGCGCTGGAATGCATCCATTGCTACTCGCTGGTCCATGACGATCTGCCGGCGATGGACAACAGCGATTTGCGCCGCGGCCGGCCCACCTTGCACAAGAAAACCGACGACGCCACGGCGATCCTGGCCGGCGACGGGCTATTGACGCTCGCCTTCGACATCATCACCCGCGACGAGATCCACAACGACCCGACCGTGCGCCTCTTGCTGACCCGCGCGCTGGCGCGCGCATCGGGAATTGGCGGCATGGTCGGCGGCCAGATGCTCGACCTCGCCGGCGAAGGCCGGTTCGGCGACCGCGAGCCGGTCGATGTCGCGCGCCTGCAGCAGATGAAGACCGGCGCGCTGTTGCGCTATGGCTGCATTGCCGGCGCGATCCTCGGCCAGTCCTCGCCTCGGGAATATCAGGCGCTGGACGACTACGGCCGGGCGCTCGGCGAAGCCTTCCAGATCGCCGACGACCTGCTCGACGTCGAAGGCGACGCGGCGGCGCTCGGCAAGCAGACCGGGCAGGACGCGGCCTTGGGCAAGACCACTTTCGTCACCCAGCTCGGGATCGACGGGGCCAAACAGCGCGTGCGCGACCTGCTGGCGCGCGCCGATTCGGCGCTGTCGATCTTCGGGGCCAAAGGCGACGTGCTGCGCGCCGCCGCGCGCTTCGTCGCCGAGCGCAAGAACTGAAGACGCCGATGGCGGACCAGGAAGCCGACGATCCCGTTCTCACCCGCTTCCGGAAAATGTCGAGGCCGACGCGGGTGGTCTATGCGCGGCCGCGTACGTTCTCCTCGATTCTGATCGGGATCTTGGCCTTCTTCGTGCTGCCGGGCTCGCTGCGGCTGGTGACGCGGCTGTTGATCGGATGGGACATCTTCGTCGCGACGTATCTTGTTCTCGTGTACATCATGATGTTTCGTTGCGGGCTTGCCCTTATCCGCCGCAACGCGGTGCTGCAGGACGACGGCCGCTTTCTGATTCCGCTCTTGACCGCGCTTGGCGCCTTCGCGAGCCTCGCTGCGATCGTATCCGAGCTCGGCGAGGCGCACCGTAACCCGCCGCAACTGATATTCGCGACCTTGACGATCGCGCTGTCGTGGGCGGCGGTGCACACCGCCTTCGCGCTGCATTACGCCCATGATTATTACCGCGGCGCCAAACCCGGCGGGTTGCAGTTTCCCAGCGGCGACCAGCACGATCACGCCGACTACTGGGATTTTGTGTATTTCTCGTTCGTGATCGGCATGACCGCGCAGGTTTCCGACGTCGGCATCACCGACAAGACCATCCGCCGCACCGCGACCGCGCACGGCATCGTCTCTTTCGTGTTCAACACCGCCCTGCTCGCCTTGATGGTCAATATCGCCGCGAGTGCGATTTAGAAACGCCTGGAGCAACACCGTGAGTCATGACCGTTCCACCGTCGAAGCCGTCGTTCAGCACTATTTCGACGCGCTCTATGAAGGTGATGCCGACAAATTGGGGGCGATCTTCCATCCGTCGGCGGATTTGCGCTGGCTGGAAAAGGGCGAGCTGCGGGTTCTCACCGTGCCGGACTGGCTCGGTCGCGTCCGCAAGCGGCCTTCCGCAAAAGCGGAAGGCAAGCCGCGCGAGGATTTCATCGTCACCATCGACCGCTCCGACGATTCCACTGCCTTCATCAAGGTGCGCTGCCAGCTGCCGCCGCGCTATTTCACGGACTATCTGGTCGCGATGAAACTCAACGACGGCTGGCAGATTGTCTCGAAATCCTACCGCTACGATCTGCGGGAGTGAGGATCGCTCCGTTGGCCCGGTTGGCCGTCCGGGCGTCCTGAACGGCGCTTCAGGAAGCTCGTCCGGCGCGCTTTACTGCCGTCCCAGATGCGTTGCCGTCTCGACCCGATCGAATTGCTCCAGCGAGAGAATTGCGTCGGCGAGCTGATCGGCACGGCCGTTGAGCACCGGGCGCGCCAGGGTGAGAAACTTCTGCGCCATCGCCTGCGCGTCCGGGAACGAATTCGGCTCGCCGGAGGGATCGGCATGGATCCGCTCGTGCACGCCGTCGTCCGTGGTGATGCTGACGCGCGCGCCGAAGGGATGGTTGCGGCCGACTTCGAGGCGATCGTCCTGCACCACGTCGAACTTGTCCGCCAGCGCATCGACCGCGGGCTCGCCAAGCCGCTCGTAGTCATCCCAGCCGAAACGGCCCTGATCGAGCGCGACGGCGCCGGTGAAGAACATCGAGAACTGTCCGCCGACCACGGAGGTCGGATGCCGCTTGGTAGCGGCGTCGCCGGTGAGCGTGATGCCGTTGCGATGCAGCCCGATCTCGACCCGCCGGATCTGGTCCGGTGTCAGATTGTGCTCCCGGCGCATCGCGATCAGCGCATCGAGGGCGGCATGGGTGTAGCGGCAGCTTGGATAGGGCTTTACGCCGATCTTCATGGTTTCGTAGATCTTGCCGAGCCCGGCGACGGCCTTGTCCGGATGGGCGTTGTCGCTGTAGCCGACCAACAGGCCATGCTTGCCCTCGATCGATTCGGTCGCGCCGACGAAATCATTGCGCGCCAGGGTGGCGGCGATCACGCCGTTCATCGCAGCCGCGCCAACCTGATAGCGTTTGTTCCAGGCGCCGTTGACCAGAAACTGCAGCGAGCCGGCGGCCTGACTGCCCGCGACGCCGAAGGCCGCGACGATCTGCGCTTTCGACAGGTCGAAAAGTTTCGCCGCCGCGGCCGCGGCGCCATAGGTGCCGGCGGTAGCGGTGGGATGGAAACCGCGCGCGTAGTGCGAGGTGGGATCGAGCGCGTTACCAAGCCGGCAGCACACCTCGTAGCCGGCAACGATCGCCGTCAACACGTCGCGGCCCGAGGCGCCGACCAATTCGCCGACCGCGAACGCGGCCGGCACCACCGGCGCGCTTGGATGCAGCGAGGCATCCGCGTGGGTGTCGTCGAAATCGAGGGAATGGCCGAGCGCGCCGTTCAGCAGCGCCGCGACCGCCGGCGTCCAGGTCTTGGCATCGCCGAACACGGTGGATTCGCCGCTGCCATCCAGCGCGAGCGCTTCGAGCATTTTGAGCAGCGAAGGCGTGGATTCCGCGTCACGCCGCGCCCGAATGGCGCTGCCGAGGAAATCCAGCGTCAGAACCTTGGCGCGCTCGCGCACTTCGGCCGGGATGTCCTCGAATTTGAGATCGGCGACATAGGCGGCGAGCGTTGCGGTTTCATCGGCCATGGCGTTGCCCCGGTTTTTCCTGCCCGTTCGTTCTTACCTGGCGGATTTGGTACGGCCGCAGCAAGGCGCCGTCAACATCCGCCGCGGCAGGTCAGCCCCTTGCCCTGGATGGGGGCGAACCGGCCAGCGCAATCGGCTGACCGCAGCAAAGCACGCGCGCAACACGTCCGTGGGAAAGCCATATTCGCCTCAGGCTGCAACTCCCCGCAGCATGCTGCGGACGATCACCCGGTGAAACGGCAAGATGATCGCGAGATAGGTCCGGCCCAGCAGGTTATGAGTCAGCACCAGCGTGGTCGCGGTGACGCGTTGGCCATCGCCGTTGATTGCGACATCGACCACGACGCGAAAATCCAGATGCCTGTCGTCAAAGCCCGCAACAAGCCGGCCGGGCGACTCGCTCAGCACCGGAAAGATTCCAACGGTGCGGGCCGAAGCTTGCCGAATCGGAGACGGCGTCTTCAGCCCAAAGGGCACCACCAGATAATTGCGCAAGGCCATCAACGCCTCGATCCAGCGCGGCTGACGTCCCAGCATCCTTTCGGCGGCCCGCCGCGCATCGAGCGTGCCGCCTTCAACCGCGACGCTATAGGCGTCGCTGAACTGCGACCCGGCCAGCAGCGCACCCGTTTCAGCGCCTGGATTGACGGCCTGAACTTTCATCAATGCTTTATCTGCCCCGTCATGGCCAAGCTGGTCCCGGCCATCCACACCTTTCTTACTGCAATGCTATTAAGACGTGGATGCCCGGCACAAGGCCGGGCATGACGACGATCAATTCCCGCAAGGGCGTGGGTAGACACTTGACTTGGTGCCTCACACATCCACATTCGCGCTGAGCGAATTGTCCTGGATGAATTCCCGGCGCGGTTCGACCACGTCGCCCATCAGCTTGGTGAAGATGTCGTCGGCCTCGTCGACCTCCTTGATCTTCACCTGCAGCAGCGAACGCTCGTTGGTGTCGAGCGTGGTTTCCCAGAGCTGGCCCGGGTTCATCTCGCCGAGGCCTTTGTAGCGCTGCAGCTTGACGCCCTCGCGCCCGGCGTCGGTCACCGCCTCGAACAGGCCGACCGGACCGTGAATCGCGGTTTCGATGTCTTTCCGGCGCAACAGGCCCGGCTTCGGATAGGCTTCCTGCAGCTTGGCGGCATAGTCGTCGAGCTTGCGGGCGTCGGCGGAGCCGAGCAACGCGTCGTCGATGATGGCGACGTCCTTGACGCCGCGCACGGTGCGCTCGAACAGGAATCCCTGGCCCTCGGTAAAGCGGCCGGTCCATCCGCGCTCGACCTCATCGGCCAGCGCGTCGAGCCTGCGCGCGATATAGTCCGCGGCGGCATTGGCGGTGGCGACGTCGCCGGTGATCCTGGGGCTGAGCACGCCGGCGATCGCCGCCTGCTCGATCACCTTGCGATTATAGCGGCTGTGCAGATTGTGCAATGTGCCGCGGATGACCCGGGCGTCTTCCACCAGCGCCTGCAGGTCGCGGCCTTTGCGGTCCTCACCCGACGCCAGCTTGAAGACGCAGTCGTCGAGGCCGGTCTCGATCAGGTAATCCTCCAGCGCGCGCTCGTCCTTAAGGTATTGCTCGGATTTGCCGCGGTTCACCTTGTAGAGCGGCGGCTGCGCGATATAGAGATAACCGCCCTCGATCAGCGCCGGCATCTGGCGGAAGAAGAACGTTAATAGCAGGGTGCGGATGTGCGCGCCGTCGACGTCGGCGTCGGTCATCAGAATGATCTTGTGATAGCGCAGCTTCGACAGGTCGAAATCGTCGCGGCCGATGCCGGTGCCCAGAGCCGTAATCAGGGTGCCGATCTGCTCGGAACCCAGCATCTTGTCGAAGCGCGCGCGCTCGACGTTGAGAATCTTGCCGCGCAGCGGCAGCACGGCCTGGAATTCGCGGTTGCGGCCCTGCTTGGCGCTGCCGCCGGCGCTGTCGCCCTCGACGATGAACAGTTCGGATTTCGCGGGATCGCGTTCCTGGCAGTCGGCGAGCTTGCCGGGCAGCGACGCAATGTCGAGCGCGCCCTTGCGCCGCGTCAGTTCGCGCGCCTTGCGCGCGGCTTCACGGGCGGCGGCGGCTTCGACCACCTTGCCGACGATGACCTTGGCCTCCGCGGGATGTTCCTCGAACCAGGCCGCCAGCGCCTCGTTCAGGACGTTCTCGACCACCGGGCGCACTTCCGAGGACACCAGCTTGTCCTTGGTCTGCGAGGAAAATTTCGGATCGGGTACTTTTACCGAAAGTACCGCGGTCAGGCCCTCGCGGCAGTCGTCGCCGGTCAGCGCGATCTTTTCACGCTTGGCCATGGCGTCGGCATAGCCGTTGACCTGGCGCGTCAGCGCGCCGCGAAAGCCTGCGAGATGGGTGCCGCCGTCGCGCTGCGGAATGTTGTTGGTGAAGCACAGCACATTCTCGTGGTAGCTGTCGTTCCACCACAGCGCCGCCTCGACGCCGATACCGTTCATCTCGGCGTTGATCATGATCGGCGCGGGCACCATCGCCTTCTTGTTGCGGTCGAGATATTTCACGAACTCCTCGACGCCGCCGTCGTAATGCATCTCCTCGCGCTTTTCGACCGCGTGGCGCATGTCGGACAAAACGATATTGACGCCGGAATTCAGGAACGCGAGCTCGCGCAGGCGATGTTCGAGGGTCGCGAAGTCGTATTCGACGTTGGTGAAGGTCTCCCTGGAGGCGAGAAAGGTCACCTCGGTGCCGCGCTTGCCATGGGCCTCGCCGACCACCTTCAGCGGCGCCACCGCGTCGCCATGGGCGAATTCGATAAAATGCTCCTTGCCGTCGCGCCAGACCTTGAGCTTCAATTTGCTCGACAGCGCGTTGACGACGGAGACGCCGACGCCATGCAGTCCGCCGGATACCTTGTAGGAATTCTGGTCGAATTTCCCTCCCGCGTGCAGCTGGGTCATGATGACCTCGGCCGCGGAGATGCCTTCGCCCTTGTGGATGTCGACGGGAATTCCGCGGCCGTCGTCGCGCACGGTGACGGAGCCATCGGCGTTGAGCACGACCTCCACCGCGGTAGCGTACCCGGCGAGCGCTTCGTCGATGGCGTTGTCGACGACCTCGTAGACCATGTGATGCAGGCCACTGCCGTCATCGGTGTCGCCGATGTACATGCCCGGCCGCTTACGGACGGCGTCGAGCCCCTTCAAAACCCTGATCGATTCCGCGCCGTATTCGATGGGAATGGAATGCTCAGTATCGGCGATCGATTGCCGGGCAGGTTCTGTCATGTGATGCCTTCGAGGATGTCCCGAATCAGCCGCGCAAAATCAGGCGCTGATTAGCTTATTTCTGCCATGAAAGGCGCACAGCGCCTAGCGCAAAGTCTGTATCAGCAAGCTGTTGAATAAATGGGGCTTTTCCACGGTTTTTCAAGGTGCGCCGAAGCCGATTCAGCGCGGCGGAAAAAGCGCGATTCGGGAGGCGATTTTTCATGCCCGAAGTCCCGCCTTTCAGCCCCGACGCGGGCTGAAATGAACCAATTCAGCTGTCGCAATGGCAGACCGCCGGAGAACTGCTAGAGAAGGCCAAAGCCTGCGTCGCGAGGTCTAAAGGACTTCGGCTGACGCGCTGAGGCTGAGTAGGTGGCGCGACCCTTGGATTGGCCTGATTTGTCCCAGCCTTCAGATCGATACCGGCCGGATATCGATGGCCTTCGCGCGGTCGCGGTGATGCTGGTCGTGTGCTTTCACGCCTTCCCGGAGGCCATGCCGGGCGGCTTCATCGGCGTCGATATTTTCTTCGTCATCTCCGGATTCCTGATCACCGGCATCATCGTGCGCGAGCTCGAGCAGCAGCGCTTCAGCCTGCTCGCGTTCTACGGCAGGCGGATCAGGCGGATTTTCCCGGCCCTGATAACGGTGCTTTTGGCGGTGCTGGCGCTCGGCTGGTTGTGGATGCTGCCTTCGGCCTATGCGCAGTTGAGCTCCGACGTTTTTGCCAGCGCGGCCTTCTTCTCGAACATCGCGCTACTGCTGCAGTCCGGTTATTTCGACGTCGAATCGGGCAAGAAGCCGCTGCTGCATCTTTGGTCGCTGGGCATCGAGGAACAATTCTACCTGTTCTGGCCGTTGATCCTGATGCTGGTCGCCCGAACGCGCCTCCCCTTTCTGGCCGTGGCCGCGTTGATCGGCCTTGCCTCCTTTGCACTCAACGTCGCGTTGATCGGCTCAGACCCCGTGGCCACCTTCTATCTGCCGTTCACCCGGGGGTGGGAATTGCTGGCGGGCGCCGCATTGGCCTGCGGCTGGCGCCATTTCGATCAAACCAGCGCCGCCAGCAACTGGCGCGCTGCGATCGGGTTGCTGCTGGTCGCGGCAGCGGCGGCTATTCTCGATTCCAAGAGCGCATTTCCTGGATGGTGGGCCGTTCTGCCGGTTGCCGGCGGCGCGCTGCTGCTGTCGGCGCCCGAGGCATGGGGCTGCCGGCATCTGCTGGCCAGCGCCACTTTTGTCAGGATCGGGCTGATCAGTTATCCGCTCTACCTCTGGCATTGGCCGCTGTTGGTATTTTTCACGATCATCAAATTTGCTCCTCTGACCCTGCTCGATCGCGGTCTCGTCGTCGGGCTCAGCTTTGTGTTGGCGTGGCTGACCTATCGCTTCGTTGAAATCCCGTTTCGATTTGGCCGCCCAAGCCTGCCCAGGATCATCGGCCTGTGTTCGGGCATGGCGCTGGTCGCGGCAACAGGCGGGGTTATCGTGGAGGGACGCGGGTTCGATTTTCGGCTGCCGCCGGAAATCCGCGAGATGACGGATGTGCGGACGGATTCGTCAAAATGGCGGGTTCATGAGTGCCTGCTCGATCTCAGTCGTGAAACATCGTTTGCCGACAGTTGCGTCGATAGGGATCGGCGTCCCCTTGTTTTCGTCTGGGGGGATTCGACGGCGGGCGCGCTGTTGCCGGGTCTGCGCAAGGCCCAGGAAACCAACGACTTCGGTATCGCGCAGTTTACCTCGAGCTCATGCGTTCCGGCACTCAACACGGATGTGGCAGGCGTTCCCAATTGCCGCGCCATCAACGACAATATCCTGTCGATCGCACGAGACATCCAGCCCGAAATCGTACTGCTGCACAGCACTTGGGACAGATATCTCGACGGCGTGGCCGGGACCGTGGTCGCGCTGAAGAAGCAGACCAAAGCGCGCATCATTGTGCTGGGCTCGGTACCGTGGTGGAAACGTGGGCTGCCGAACGAGGTGCTGCGCTTTTTTCTGCTGCATCATCGTCTGATTCCCGAACGGTCCGACCGTGCCGCGGCCGATTCATCCGGCGCGCGCTTGCGTGAGAGGCTGGTACCGCTTGGCGCGGAGTTCATTTCGGTATGGGACACGATGTGCAACGCGGATGGCTGCTTGGCCCGGATTGGCGATACGGCCAGGGACATCTCCGCGAGCGATCAGGTTCACCTGACCGAAAAGGGATCGGTGTTTCTGGTGCAATCCATCATCGGCACGGTGCTTCACGGGCAAGGTAAGCGGTCGTCGAACGGATCGCCGTGATCTCGGTGGCCTGCGCCCGCATCTCAGACCCAGCGCGCGATCTGGCCGGAATCGACGCCGAAAATCTCGCCTGATGGGCCGATGCCGGCAAATGCCGCAGGATCAGCGCCGGTCATCCAGACCTGCGCGCCAAGTTTTGAGAGTTCATCGAACAGCGCCACGCGCCTGCCGGGATCGAGATGGGCGACCACCTCGTCGAGCAGCAAGAGCGGCGTAATGCCGGTCATTTCCGCGACCAGACTGGCATGCGCCAGCACCAGGCCGATCAAGAGCGCCTTCTGCTCGCCGGTCGAGGCGTCGCGGGCCGGCACGCCTTTCGGCGCGTAGATCACCTGCAGATCGGTGAGGTGCGGACCGTCGAGCGTTCTGCCGGCGAGGGCGTCGCGCGCGCGACTGCTGCGCAGGATCTCCCGGTAACGATCCTCCACCGCCGTCGCGGGTTCCGCCATCAGCGCGTTCTCCATCCAGCCGTCGAGCATGATCTGAGCGGAGGGAAACGGCGATGTTTCCCCGCGTGCGCGCAACATGGCTGCGAGTTTTGTCACGGTCTGGCCGCGCATCGCCGCCACCGCCACGGCAAGCTCCGCCGTTTCGCGTTCGATCGCGTCGCACCAATGGTCGTCGTAGTTGCGCACTTCGAGGAGGCGGTTACGCGAACGCAAGGAGCGGTCGAGCGCCGACACCCGCGCCGAATGCTCGCTGTCGATCGCCAGCACCAGCCGGTCGAAGAAACGCCGACGCTCCGATGCCGGACCCAAAAACAGCCCGTCCATCGAGGGCGTCAGCCACACCATGCGCAAGTGATCGCCGAACGCCGCCGCCGAGGTCACCGGCTCGCGGTCGATGCGGCAGCGCCGGCTTGTGGCGGAAGCGTCCGCGCCAGGGGCATCGATGCCGGTGCCGAGCGTGGCAAGCCCGAGGGCACCCTCGACCTCGGCGGACACCGCCCACGAGCCGTCGCCCTGATTGTCGGCGACATCTTCAAGGGTGGCGCGGCGCAGGCCGCGCCCCGGCGACAGAAACGAGATCGCTTCGATGCAGTTGGTCTTTCCGGCGCCGTTCGGGCCCACCAGCACCACCACATCGCCGCGCGTCTGAAGGCTCGCCGCGCGATAATTGCGGAAGTGCGTGAGGATGAGGCGGTGAATGCGCGAGGCGGTCATGCGGGCGAGATGTCGATCTTTCTTCCCTCTCCCCTTGTGGGAGAGGGTGGCGCCTCACGTAGTGAGGCGACGGGTGAGGGGTTCTTACGGCTCGACGAGCTTTGCGAGAATGTCCTCCAAGACAGCAGCCGGCTGCTGCAAGACGTCATTGTTCCAGTAACGCACGATCTGGAAACCTTCGGCCATCAGAACGGCATCTCTCCTTGCATCGCGCTCTGACGATGCATGCTGACCACCGTCGATTTCGATAACGATCCGCTTTTCGAAGCATACGAAATCGAGAATAAAGCTTTGAAATGGGACCTGCCGCCGAAATTTAAAGACCGCGAGCCGTCGGTCGCGAAGCAATCGCCACATAGCTGCCTCAGCGTCGGTAGGCTCGCGACGCATCTTTTTTGCGAAGTTGCGGATGCGCTTGGCGGTTGGCCGATGGTGTGGCGCCTGCGGCACGAACCCCTCACCCGACGCCTCACTTTGTTCGGCGCCACCCTCTCCCACAAGGGGAGAGGGAAGACAAGCTTGCGGCTTGCGGGGAATTTCCTACACCCGCATCGGCATCAGCACGTAGAGCGCGCCCTTGGAATCCTTGTCCTGCACCAGTGTCGGCGAACCGGGATCGGCCAACTTCAGGACCGCGACCTCGCCCTCGATCTGAGCCGCGATGTCGAGCAGATAGCGCGAGTTGAATCCGATATCGAGCGGATCGGCGGCGTATTCGACTTCGAGTTCCTCGGTCGCGCTGCCGGAATCCGGGTTGGTCACCGACAGCACCAGCTTGCCCGGCGAGAGCGCCAGTTTCACCGCACGGCCGCGCTCGCTCGATATCGTCGAGACGCGGTCGACCGCAGCCTCGAAATCCTTCTTGTCGACGACGAGTTCCTTGTCGTTGTTCTGCGGAATGACGCGGCCATAGTCCGGAAAGGTACCGTCGATCAGTTTCGAGGTCAGCACCACATTGCCGATGGTGAAACGGATCTTGCCCTGCGACAGTTCGATGCTAACCTCGGCCTCGTTGTCCTCGATCAGGCGCTGCACTTCGCCGACGGTCTTGCGCGGCACGATCACGCCGGGCATGCCGGCGGCGCCCTTGGGCAAGGGCAAATCGATCTGGGCGAGACGATGCCCGTCGGTCGCCACCGCGCGAAGCGTTGCAGCCTTGGCGCTGCCGGCCGCGTGCAGATAGATGCCGTTGAGATAATAGCGAGTCTCCTCGGTCGAGATCGCAAATTGCGTCCGGTCGATCAAGCGCTTCATGTCGGCGGCGGCGAGCGTGAACGAATGGGTCATGTCGCCGGCGGCAAGATCGGGGAAATCGTTCTCGGGCAGGGTCTGCAGCGTGAAGCGCGAGCGGCCGGCGCGGATCGCCAATACCGAGCGGTCGCCATCGCTTTCCAGCACGATTTGCGCGCCTTCGGGCAGCTTGCGCACGATGTCGTAGAACATGTGCGCCGGTACGGTCGTCGAGCCGGCGGTCGCGGTTTCTGCCGCAAGCATCTCCGTTACCTCCAGATCGAGGTCGGTGGCCTTCAGTGACAGCCGCGCGTTTTCGGCGCGGACCAGCACATTGCCGAGGATCGGAATGGTGTTGCGGCGCTCGACCACGCGATGGACGTGGCCCAGCGATTTCAGGAGTTGCGCGCGTTCGACGGTAACCTTCATTGCAATACCCGCCTGATCCGAAGATGGAAAAGCCGGGCGGCCCCGAAGGCGCGCCGCGGCGTCTGAACCCGAAAGCCCGATCAAAGCTGGATTTGATCAAACCCTTTGGGGGGACCCCAAGGTGGCGCGGATGGCCCGCAAGCGCAAGAGATGCGTCAGGCCGTTCCCCACGTTTTGGCAGGAAGGAAACAAGACTGGCGCGGCGTTACGTGCATTCCCTCCCCTTGCGGGAGAAAATCAGGGAGGGGCTGGACCGCCAATACCGCCATCCCCGCCCCCGCATGGGTGAACTCCGCTCGTCTCGCCCGGCACGCCCGACGGGGTACCCTTGAGCAGCTTACTCGCTCTGCAATTGGCGCTTTAACAATTCGACCTCTTCGGAGAGCGCGATATCCTTGGCAACCAGGGCCTCGATCTTGCGCACGGCGTGCAGGACCGTGGTGTGGTCGCGTCCGCCGAACCGGCGGCCGATCTCGGGCAGCGAGCGCAAGGTCAGGGTCTTGGCCAGATACATGGCCACCTGGCGCGGACGGACGACATTCGCGGTGCGGCGCGATGACAACAGGTCGGAGCGGCTCACATTGTATTGCCGCGCCACCACCCGCTGAATGTCCTCGATCTTGATGCGCTTGGGCTCCTGCGGGCGGACCAGGTCGCGCACCTCGCGCTCGGCCATTTCCAGCGTCACCGGCTGGGCGTTGAGCTTGCTGTGCGCCAAGAGACGATTGATGGCGCCCTCGAGGTCGCGGCCGTTGTGGGTGATGGTTCGGGCGAGATAATCCAGCACCTGTTCCGGCACGTCGAAGCTCGCATGATGCGCGCGGGCGGCAGCAACACGCGACTTGAGGATGCCAAGCCGCAATTCTTCGCCGAGCGGTCCCATCTCCACGACCAGGCCGCCGGCAAGACGGGAGCGCACGCGGTCATCGAGGCTTTCGAGATCGGAAGGCGGGCGGTCCGCCGCGATCACCACCTGGCGGCCGGCATCGATCAGCGCATTCAGGGTGTGACAGAATTCGGCCTGGGTCGATTTACCTTGCAGGAATTGCAGGTCGTCGATGACAAGCACGTCAATGCCGCGCAACGCCTCCTTGAACGCGAGCGCGGTCTGCGTCTTCAGCGCCGCGACAAAGCCGTACATGAATTTCTCGGCCGTGAGGTAAAGCACCTTGCGTTCGCTGCCTGAATTGCCGGCCCAGGTGACCGCCTGCAGCAGATGGGTCTTGCCCAGACCCACCCCGGCGTGGATGTAGAGCGGATTGAACATCACGGGATCGCCGCGACGGCCTTCCGCGACTTGGCGTGCCGCGGCGTGGGCCAGCGTATTGGAGCGCCCGATCACGAAACTTCCAAATGTCAGGCGCGGATCGAGCGGGGAGCCGCCGAGTGCGTCATGGCTCGCGGACACGGGCGCGATGGCGGTCGCCCGCAATTCGGGCGCGTGCCGGCCATCCGGCCGCTCGGCGCGGCGCGGATCGAGCGGGGCGACAGCCTCCTTGGCCGGCGCCGCACATCGCATGGCCGTGCGCACGGTGAGGTCGATCCGGTGCACTTCCGGCATCTCGGCTTGCCAGCAGGAAAGCACGCGCTCGGCGTAATGCGCCTGGATCCAGCTCTTGAGAAACCGCGTGGGAACCGAAAGGTGGACGCTTTCCTGCTGAACGCCTTCCAGGTCCATGCGGGCGAACCAGCTTGTGTAGACATCTTCTCCAACGCTCGACCGCAACCTGCCTTTCACACGCGACCAACGATCCTGTTCCATGTTTGTCATTGCCTGAGGACTTCTCTGAAGGAGTTTTGTTGACAGTGAAGCTGCCGTGCGGATGGCCCGCACGGGCTGGCCTCAAGCGAGGCCTCCTCTTTCAGCCACAGACCAGCCGTTCGGCGGAACGCCGTCAGGTAGATCATCGGCTGAAAGGAAGCGTTCGCGAGGCTAGCGCGTACTCAGCGGTCTGTCCGGAACTCGCGCCGGAGGCCGCGTGCAGGCAGTATCCTCGGCATCTAATACGCTATCGTTCGAAAATGGCGCTAGATTAAAAACTGCGATGCTTTCGTAAGACATACGACCTCCCCCTCTTACCGTGAATCGCCCACGGCAAGTCGTCATTCCAGATGTATTCAAATTCGATCGGCGCCGCCTGAAACACAATTTGTCCAGCCGTTACGCCATTTCTCTCCGCCCGCTCACTTTAACCCCGCTCGCGTGCTTCGCCTTCGATGCGGTCGGCCGGCCCATGCGTATTTCTCTTGTTCAGAGCAAACGAGACGCGTGCGTCTCGCCTGAGAAATTTCGACACAGAACCCCGACACCCATATCGCTATGGGTTTCAATCCGACAATCGCTTGGAAAGCGTCGCCAACGCGCACACCGCCGCCGATTTGCACGTCCGCCCCGAACCTTAATCCGCGCTGGTCTCAAGAGCCGTGGGCGCTGCGAACGCTATAAGAGATACAGCATGCCTTGTTTCCCGCAACGAAAATGATTCACCGCCGGCGCGACTTGGCGCTCGCCAAATCAGCCGGCGATTTTCCTGCAAAGCCGCAAGGTTTTGAATCTGTGCGAAGATTCGAAATACCGAGGCGCTGTCATATTTCCCGCGGCTGCCCAAAATAAATTCATAAATCGTTTACGTTTGAATGAGGCCGAAGCGAATTTTCGAACAACTCTTCGCCACTATGCCGATAAGTGACTACGCAAGCGCGTTTTTTTTTGCTCGTCGAACAAGGGTAACCCTTCCGTACCGCTCGAAGCTGCCGCGCAATCGCAGTTGCTATTTCGAAAGTATCGCCCATCAACACCCGCGATCGATTTCCCGGTCGCCACCACCAACGCGCTGAGTCCGCCGCCCGGCATAGAGACCGTAAAAACCCGGGGCGCGAAAATTTCGTTGGCCGGCACATGCGGGCGACAAAACAAAAAAAGCCCGGCACAGCCGGGCTTTTCGATCAATTCTATCTGGATCGACTTATTTCGCCAGCTTGGCGATCTGATGCGCGAGCCGCGAGACCTTTCGGCTCGCATTGTTCTTGTGAATGATGTTGCGCTGCGCTGCCTTCATGAGTTCGGGCTCCGCGTGCGCCATCGCCTTCAATGCTGCGGCGCGGTCGCCACGCTCGATCGCCTCTTCGACGGTTCGAACCGAGCCGCGCATCTGGGTTCGGCGGGATTTGTTGATAATGGTGCGGCGGGCAATCTTGCGCGTCGCCTTCTTGGCGGAAGTAGTATTGGCCATGTTCTCAAATGTCCTTCGACAGTGACCGATCGCGGGCGGGCGTGAGCTTACCGACGGTTCGCGTGATCGACGCTGATGTGTTTTTCGGGTGTTCTAAAGAGAATGCCGCTCTCGAAGCATCTGCGCAGAGGCCTATACTCAGATATCGGCGGCGATGCTCAAAGAACAGCGGCGGCGGGATTGCGCCCGCCGCCATTGCCGGTCTTATAGAGGGCAGGCCATGCAGCGTCAACGCCTAACGGCCCCTTGGGGGCCCGGAAGCCGGTCGCGAGAGGACCGATAAGGTGCTGATGAGGTTGAATTTCCTTCGCTGCACCGTTAATGGCTGACTGCGCTTTCGGGCGCGAGAGGTATAAGGTGACGCATGATCCGCGGTTTTTTCCGCCTTGTGGGGCTACTGCTGTTGGCCGGCGGATTTGTCTTCATGGTCTATGACGGGGCGCGCTTTGTCGCCGACAACACCTTGCGTTTCACCCGTTTCGGTCAATTCTGGAATGATGTCCATCAATCCAGCCAGCAGGCGTTCCACGCCTGGGTGGAGGGCAAGGCACCCTGGCTGTGGAACAGCGTCGTCCGGGTAGTCCTGGACCAGCCGGTTTTTGCCGTCATGGGCGTATTGGGAATTCTGCTGATGCTGCTGTTCCGGCCGCGCAAGCCGTTGATCGGCTATTCGAGGAACTGACCGGATTTCGGCTCCGGCAGATTTCTCTTCGAGGCTGCCGCGTAACGGGGCTGCCGCAATCCGCGTAAAGGCATATATTTAAAGGCACGTATTGTCGCCCTCAGGTCGAATGCATCCCGCAGGGAGGTAACCCATGTTGTTCATGCGCAAAACCAACGCATTGCCGAGCGCTGCCGAGGCACTGCCCGGCCGCGCCAATCCGATTCCGACAGCTGCCCGGCATTTCGTGAACGGTCATCAATTGCAGCCGCCCTATCCCGCGGGCCTTGAGCAGGCGGTGTTCGGGCTCGGCTGTTTCTGGGGCGCGGAGCGCAAATTCTGGGAACTCGGCGACGGCATCTACACCACCGCGGTGGGATATGCGGGCGGCCACACCAGGAACCCCACCTATGAAGAGGTATGCTCGGGCCGCACGGGTCACACCGAAGCGGTCCTGGTGGCGTTCGATCCGGAACGGATTTCGTACGATCAACTCTTGAAGACGTTTTGGGAGAACCATAACCCGACCCAGGGCATGCGGCAGGGCAACGACGTCGGCACCCAGTATCGTTCGGCGATCTACACATTCAGCGACGCACAACGCAAAGCCGCGGATGCATCGAAGGCCGCCTATCAAAAGGCACTGGCGGCAAAGGGGCTCGGCACCATCACCACCGAGATCGCGCCATCGGGCGAATTCTATTTCGCCGAAGACTATCATCAGCAATATCTGGCCAAGAACCCGGCCGGCTATTGCGGGCTTGGCGGAACCGGGGTGTCGTGCCCGATCGGCGCAGGCGTCACGGCCTGATTGCTTCGCATCTAGTGTCCCGAATCCGAAGTTCTCTTGACGGACTCGCCGCACTGACGAAGAGAACTTCTGAACCCATACTAATGGGCGGCGGGCTTTCGGCCCCCACATCGCCCTTTTGTATCTGACAGAAAAAACGATTTGTTAACCATAACCGGTGCAAGACTGGGGCTGTCTCGCTAGAGGGGATGGCTCCGGTGCGGGTTGCGCGCGCGTTTCGACTGTCGATCATTGCCGCTATGACCGCGCTCGCCCTGTCGGGCTGCATGCAGACGACCGGGCCGATGGCGACGGCGCAGCCGCAGAGCGAACTCGACACCATGGCTTACGGCGGGCCGTCCTATTCAACTCCCGCAGCCGCCGTCCCGTCACGATCCGCCGTGGCGGATTCCGGTGGCGCCATCGGCGCGCGTCGCCCCAGCTTTGCGGCGCGGAGCACTTACGCGCCGGCCCAGGCGGCCTATGCGGCCGCACCCATGCCGGTGGCCCATGATACAGCCTACAGGCTAGATGCCGGCGACAGACTGCGGGTCGTGGTCTACGGTCAGGAAGGCCTCACCAATACCTACGCGATCGATGCCGGCGGCTCCATCACCATGCCGCTGATCGGCGCGGTGCCGGCGCGCGGACGGACGCCGGCGGGACTGGCCGCGGAGATATCAGGCAAATTGCGCAGCGGCTATATCCGCGACCCCTCGGTCGCGGTGGAAGTCGAAGCCTACCGGCCGTTCTTCATCCTCGGCGAAGTCGCCGCGCCCGGCCAATACCCCTATGTGCCCAATATGAGCGTCGAAAGCGCGGTGGCGATTGCCGGCGGCTTCTCGCCCCGTGCCCAGCGCGACCGCGTGACGCTGACCCACACCGACAATGCGGGCTTGAGCCGCGCCGTGGTGCCGCTCGGCACACCGCTCAGCCCCGGCGATACCGTGCTCGTCGGCGAGCGCTGGTTTTGACGAAACACGAAGTGTTTCGTCATCCCGTGGCGGGAGTGAAACGAGCGAACCTCAGATGTGCAATTGCACATCGGGGATCTCGAGATTCCCCGATGCGCAATTGCGCATCTGAGGTCTGGTCCTTCGGACCATCCCGGAATGACGCTACGCGTCACTTCAAATGCTTGGCCAAGAAACTCATGCTGCGCGGCCAGGCGATATCCGCGCTTGTCTTGTCGTAGCTTGCGCGTTCGTCGCAGTGAAAGCCGTGCTGCGCGCCCGGATAGATGTAGACCTCGACATCGGGCCGCTTGGCGCGGATGGTCTCGACATCGCCGAGCGGAATACCGGCGTCCTTCTCGCCGAAATGCAGCTGGGTCGGTACTTTCGGCTTGTCGTCGGCGAAGCGAACGATGGCGCCCCCGTAATAGCCGATCGCCGCGGACAGGCCTGACAGCTTCGTGGCGGCGGCATAAGCGATGCTGCCGCCAAGACAGAAACCGATGATCCCGACCGGGCCGACATTCCTGACGGCATCGATGGCGGCCTGGCTGTCGCGCAGCATCGCCGCCCAATCGGGATTGGCGATGAACTTGCGCGCCACCGCAACCTCATCCGGCGAATAGCCGGACTGGAAATTCCGCTCGACGCGGTCGAAAATCGCGGGCGCAATGGCGACATAGCCCTCGCCCGCCAGGCGATCGCAGACCGCGCGAATGTGGTGGTTGACGCCAAAGATTTCCTGGATCACCACCACCGCCGCCTTGGGCGCGGTGGCGGGGTCGGCGCGGTAACCGCCCAATTGAAAATTGTCCGAAGCCGTCAGCTTGATATCGTGTCCCACGGATCATCCATCTACTTTGAGAGTTGCACGAAGTTATTTGCGGTGGAGCTGGAAAACTCTGATGCCAATCCGCCTACCATAGAAAGCTCCTGTCGCGGCCTATTCTATCGTGGTCTCTTTGCCTGGGGGAAACGCCTGCCCGGCAAGCCGGCATCGCGGTTCAGGCCTGGAGCGCCACTCCACCAGTACGGCATTGCAATATGACACCATCATTGCCGCAGCGCACAACGCTGGTTTTGGAATTTTTTTCTTCGACCCATTCCAAATTGGATTGCCTCGCGAATGGATCGCTATCATGCTGCGTATCCCTGGCATCGGCCCGGTGGGTGCCAGCCGTTACAAAATTAAGTGAGTTGTCGCCGTAAGCGGCTTCATGCACCGAGAGGGGAAG
This sequence comes from uncultured Alphaproteobacteria bacterium, assembly GCA_963753875.1. Lineage (GTDB taxonomy): Bacteria > Pseudomonadota > Alphaproteobacteria > Rhizobiales > Xanthobacteraceae > Bradyrhizobium. The sequence continues at coordinate 276,294 of CAVWDY010000015.1, forward strand.
AAACCATGCCTAACCTTAACATCAACGGACGGAATATGTCCGTCGAAGCGGCGAACGATACGCCGCTGCTCTGGGTCATCCGCGAGCAATTGCAGATGACCGGCACCAAATTCGGCTGCGGCGCCGGCCTGTGTGGCGCCTGCACCGTTCACGTCAACGGTGAAGCCGTGCGATCCTGCCAGACACAGGTAGGCGATGCCGTCGGCAAGAAAATCACCACCATCGAAGGCCTCAGCACCAAGGGCGACCATCCGTTGCAGAAGGCATGGATCGCGGAGCAGGTTCCGCAATGCGGCTACTGCCAGTCCGGGCAGATCATGCAGGCAGCGTCGCTGCTCGCGAAGAATTCCAACCCGACCAAGGAAGAAGTGGTGGCGCACATGGACGGCAATCTCTGCCGCTGCATGACCTACTCGCGCATTCAGAAGGCGATCATGCGCGCGGCTTCCGAAATGCGCACCGCTTCGAACGCCGGAACCGAGCGGAGGGCAACATGAATACGCACGTGAAAATCACACTAGACAAGATCGCTGGCGAGCCCGCCGATCTGAGCCGCCGCACGTTCCTCGTCGGCTCCGCCGCCGCCGGTCTCGTGCTCGGCTATTCCGCCGTTCCAGGCCTTCTCGGTGCCGATGAAGCGTTCGCCGCAACCAGCAGCTTCGATCCCAGCGTCTGGTATTCGATCGCGCCGGACGGAATTGTCACGGTGACATGCGGCAAGGCCGACATGGGCCAGCACATTGCTTCGACCATGGCGCAGATCATTTGCGAAGAGCTCGGTGCGAACTGGAAAGACATGCGGGTTCAGCTCGCGTCCAACGATCCGAAGTTCAACGACCCCGTGCTCGGCGCGCAGGTTACCGGCGGCAGCTGGAGCACGATGATGAACTTCGATGCGATGAGCCGCGCGGGTGCCGCGGGGCGCATGGCGTTGACCGAGGCTGCGGCCTCGGCGATGGGCCTGCCGCCATACTTCAAAGATGAGCTGATCGTCAGGGACTCCGTGGTTTCCCACCCGAAGTCGAAGAAGTCGATGACGTTCGCGGACATCGTCAAGAGCGGCAAGATCACCAAGACCTTTACCGCCGACGAGCTCAAGGCGATCAAGCTGAAGACGGCCGATCAGTACACCATGATCGGCGTTTCGGTTCCGCAGCTCGATATTCCGTCGAAGACCAACGGTACCGCCAAATTCGGCATCGACGTCATGCTGCCGGGCATGGTTTACGGCAAGGTTGTCACGCCTCCAGTTCGGTATGGCGCGACGGTCAAGTCAATCGACGACGGCGAAGCCAAGAAGGTGCCTGGCTTCATCAAGGCGGTCGTCCTCGACGACAAGACCACCACGACGACCGGCTGGGTGGTGGCAGTGGCCAACACCTATGCGGGCGCCCGCAAGGCGGCTGATGCGCTCAAGGTCACCTATGACGGCGGACCCAACGCCAAGCTGTCGAGCGAATCCCTGCTCACCGAAGCCAAGCGGTTGCAGGGGCTTGACGACTCCGGCCTGTTCTTCGTCAAGGACGGCGATACGGCTGCGGCCTTCGGCACGGCGGCGAAGGTGCTGGAAGCGGAATACACCACCAACATCAACATCCATGCGCCGATGGAGCCGATGACCGCCACGGCGCAGCAGCAAGGCGATATCTGGCATATCTATTCCGGCAACCAGTTTGCGACGCGCTCCGGCGCGATCGCGGCGGGCGCCGCCGGGGTCGATCCCAAATTTGTCGTGCTACACCAGATGTGGCTGGGCGGCGGCTTTGGCCGGCGTCTCGAAGGCGACATGATGATACCGGCGGTGCAGGCGGCCAAGGCCGTCGGCAAGCCGGTCAAGATCATCTACTCGCGCGAAAACGACATGACCATGGACTTCTCGCGTCCGCTGACGTTCCAGAAGATCAAGGCCGGTCTTGACGGCGACGGCAAGCTGGTCGCGATGAACCACGACGTGGTCAGCGCCTGGCCGACCAAACGCTGGGGCATCCCTGACTTCCTGTCGCCTTCGGTCGACAAGAAGGGCGCGCTCGATGCGTTCACGGTGAATGGTGCGGATTTCTTCTACTCCGTACCCAACCACAATGTCCGCGCCATCCTCAACGAGATGGCGCATACCGCCACCCCGTCGGGTCAGTTGCGGTCGGTCGCACCGGGCTGGACCTTCTGGGCGGTCGAAAGCATGGTCGACGAACTCGCCCATGCCGCCGGCAAGGATCCCGCGCAGTTCCGGATCGACATGCTCGACGGCAAGGGCGCCAATGCCGGTGGCGCGCAACGCCTGCGCAACACCCTGCTCGCGGCTATGGGCTTGGCCGGCTACGGCACCAAGCAACTGCCGAAGGGCGAAGCCATGGGCGTTGCCTGCGTTTCGTCGCAGGAAAGGGCCACCGCAAGCTGGACCGCGTGCGTGGCCCATGTTGCCGTTGCGCCAAGCGGCGAAGTCAAGGTCAAGAAACTGACCGTGGCCACCGACGTCGGCACGCAGGTGCATCCTGACAACATCCGTGCCCAGGTCGAGGGCGCGGCGTTGTGGGGACTTTCGCTCGCGATGTACGAAAAGGCGACGTTGAAGAATGGCGGTATCGAACAGACCAACTTCGATACCTACACGCCGTTGCGGATGAGTCAGACGCCGGAAGTCGCTGTCAGCGTCATTGCCAATGGCGAACACGCCACCGGCGTTGGCGAACCGGCGGTGACGGTGATCGCGCCCGCGCTCGCGAATGCGATCTTCAACGCCTCCGGCGCCCGCGTCCGCTCGCTGCCGATCACGGCAGAGGCGGTAAAGGCGGCGATGAAGGCCTAAGGCCGCAAGCAAGCCGGCACCAACAATCCGCCGGAGGGGCCCCCTCCGGCGGATTTTTTGTGCCCGGTTTTCCATGCCTCGGGGCCGGCGCCCCGCCACTCGTTCAAATTTTATCTTCAGAAAAAGGCGGGCATTCACAATCTCTCTTAAGCCTCGGGGAATGTGTTGTTGGTAGCTTGCTGCCGGGCCACCTGCAGCCGTCAACGAGGGTCTATGTCAGCTCAAGCCAACCCATCGTCGTCCAAACGCCGGCTGCTGCTGGCGTCCGACAACACCGATCAAAGCCGCGAACTGGCGAATATCCTGCAATCCGTGAGCGAGGTGGATACCGTCTCGACATCGGATCTTCCCGACACCCCGGCCGATCATATCTCGGGGGTCGTGGTCGATATCAATCTGCGCTCCGCCGAAAGCGTGCAGCGGGTTCGAAACAAGCTGCGTCGTGAAGCCTACCGCGCGATGCCGCGGCTGTTTGTTCTCGCCGACGCCCTGCACCACGGGTCGATGCAGGCCTGGGCCCTGGGCGCGACCGACACGATATCGCGGCCGTTCGATGCCGAGGGCATTCTGCAACGCATCCACGCCGCCTTTCCGGACAGCCATGGATTCGATGCGACCGATCGCGGCAAGACCCTGAACCGGGGCGTCGCCGCGGCGCACGAGGTGATGGTCAAGATATTCAACAAGCTTCCGGCAGGAGTTCCGCTGAAATTCAGCGACGTCGTGGCGGCTGAAAACAAGATCCTCAAAGCCATCAAGCACTCTTCGTTGCGTGAATGGCTGACCGCCGTCGGTTGCCATCACACGGACAGCTATCGCCACTGCCTGTTTGTGACCGGCTTTGCCGTTGCGTTTTCGCAACATCTCGGCATGCGCGAGGACGACCAGCGCCGCCTGACGCGCGCGGCACTTCTGCACGACGTCGGCAAGGCGTTCCTCCCCGTGGCCATTCTGGACAAGCCAGGTACCCTCACCGAGGAGGAAATGAGCGAGGTCCGCAAACATCCGCGCCTCGGCTATGACGCGCTCGCAGCCCAGGGCAGCTTCCCGCCGGAGATGCTGGACGTGGTGCTGCACCATCACGAATTTCTGGATGGCACCGGCTATCCCGATGGCCTGCGTGGCGATCAGATCAGCGACATCGTGCGGCTGACATCGATCGTCGACATATACTCGGCGCTGGTGGAAAATCGGCCCTACCGGCTGCCGTATACGCACGCCAAGGCCTTTGCGATCATGGAGCAGATGAAGGGCAAGCTCGACCCGCATTTGCTGGAGACATTCCGCCCGGTGACCCTTGGGGTCTATTGACGGATCGTTCTAATCGCTTTCCACGTCATTGCGAGCCAACGGGTCGCGCGAATGCGCGCCCAATGACAGGATTTGCGAAGCGAGGCTTACACTCCTCGCTATGACGCCGGCGTCCTAGGCCGGATCGCCCGTATACGATGAAATCTCGATCAAACTGCCGTCGGGATCCCGGCAATAGACCGACCGCAGCGTGCCCCGGGCGCCTTGTTTAGCCACCGGGCCTTCCTCGATCGCCACGCCGCACGCCTTGAGATGCGCCACCACCTGCTCCGGCGTACTTGACGTGAGAAAACACAGGTCGTCGCTGCCGGCGGTCTCATGGTCGGCGGTGAACCACTCGACCTTGTCGGCGTCGCGCGGCCGCACATTGATTTTCTGGTTGCCGAAGATCAGCGATGTCCTGACTGTCTTGCCCTGGCCGGGGTCGAAAATCCTGATCTCCATGCCGAGAATCTTTCGATACCATTCGGCGGAGCGCGCCACGTCGGATACGTTGATCACGATATGATCGAGCGCGTCGACTTTAACCGGCATAAGCGATCCTTTCGTCGTGGCTCAAGACATACGGGCCAAGCTGGCCGCGCCGCGGTTTGTTTGTTACAACGCCGGCCGTCGTTAGTTCAACGAGATCGAACCGTTTGAGGCGGGTTCGGCATCGCAGGGAGAAGACGCATGGCGTTACGCCGCACCGCAATTGGCCTGGTTGCAGTTGGCTTATGCGCCCTCGCCTCACCGATTGGTGATGCCTTTGCGCTGGATTATCCAACGCGGCCGGTCCGGTTCGTTGTCGGATATCCGGCCGGCGGCTCGACCGATATCATCGCCCGCCTGATCGGGCAGCGGCTGTCGGAGCGGCTGGGCCAGCAATTCGTCATCGAGAACAAGCCAGGGGCCGGCAACAACATCGGCACCGAGACCGTGGTCAAGGCCGACCCTGACGGTTACACGGTGCTGCTGGTCAATCCGGCCAATTACATCAACGCCACGCTCTACACCAACCTCAATTTCAATTTCATCCGCGACATCGCGCCGGTCGCCTCCTTCAATCGCGTCCCGAACGTGATGACAGTTGCGAAGGAAGTACCGGCGAAGACCGTCGCCGAGTTCATCGCCTATGTGAAGGCCAATCCCGGCAAGGTGAACCTGGCGTCATCGGGCAACGGCACGTCCGTGCATCTGTCCGGCGAGATGTTCATGGCCATGTCGGGCGCGAAGATGTTGCATGTACCCTATCGGGGCTCGGCGCCTGCGATCACGGACATGCTGGGCAACCGCGTCCAGTTGATCTTCGACAATATGCCTTCCATCATCGGGCATATCCGCGGCGGCGCGTTGCGTGCGCTGGCGGTGACGACGGTGGTGCGGTCGCCGCAATTGCCTGACGTGCCGACTGTCGCGGAGACCGTTCCAGGCTATGAGGCGAGCGCGCTGTTCGGCATGGGCGCGCCGATCAAGACTCCACCGGAGATCATCGAGAAACTGAACCGCGAGATCAATGCGGTGCTGGCCGAACCCGACGTCAAGGCGCGCCTGACCGAACTCGGCGGCGAGCCGCTGATCGGCTCGCCGGAGGCCTTCGGCGCGATGATCGCGGCCGAGACCGAAAAATGGGAGAGGGTCGTCAAATACGCCGGGATAAAGGTGGAATAGGCCGGCGTCGCCAGCGCCCGGGAATCCCGGGCGCTGAGGAGGTGAGGTCAGGTTCCGCCGGACGGCGCCGCATCTGCAGATTGCGGCGGCGGGCTCGATGTGCTGGCCACCGGAGTGACGCTGGAGGGGTCCGGGTCGAATCCGAAGAGCTCAACAAGATATTTGTAGTATTTGGGCAGCTTCTCTTTCAGTTGCGCCCGCGTTTTGGGCTCATGCATGGATTCCTTTCCCGCAAGGAATATGCTCGCGGTCACGGCAAAGAATTCCTTGTGATTCTTCATGGCATATTCTTCTTTGCCGAAGACTTGCTTGCTCATGGCGTCGGCGTGGTAAGCCCTGATGCCCAGGTTATCGAACCCCTGCGGCATCAGCTTTGCGTGGTAGGCGTGGAGAAACTCGTGAAGCAGGACGGGGTCTTCGGCATGCTTCAGCATGACCGGACGCACCATGATGACGCCAGGTCCCGCATCGGCGGCCAAATCGACGAAATTCGGATTGCTCCAGCGCAGCTTTCCTTCATCCCAGGTCGTGAAGGTGCTGGACAAACGCTGGTTTCTGTCGGGTGAGACGGGGCCATAACAAGCGATCCCGGCCCCCTCGTCCAGGCAGGTCATCTCGCTGGCGATAATCGGCACCGAGTGAAAAAACTGCAGCACCTTCGGACTGAAGCCAGCGTTCTCGACGGCGTCAAGCTGACGTCGGAACGCGTCCGCGATGGCGGTACCATCCTTGCGTTCCGAATTTTCGGACAGGTCGAAAACGTACCCGCGATAAGTTTCAAAGCCTTGCGATACGGCAAGGGCCGGCTCGGCTTGAACCGAGAGAGGACCCGCGCCTGCGAGATTTGGAACGAGCGAGAGAATGAAAACCACTGAGCTCAGCAGTAACCTGCGCATGATTGTCCCCCTGCGGCGTGTTTTTGTTCGGCGATCGATGATTGGACGTGGACGGCGGTTGTCGAGGCCGGATCATACCGATGCGAAATTGCGGCGCGGTTTAATTTTTTCAGCCAACTTTGCTGGCCGCGTTCTGACGCTGTTAACCACAGGCGGCGCGCGTGAGGCCGCCTTGCAGCGGACTTTTGGGTTCCTTTGGGCGCACCGATGCGCGTGCCCGGCGAGACGCGCTTGACACCCGGCCGGCCGCCTCTATACTAAACTATATGGTTAAGTATAGAGATCGGACCCTGGACCGCACCTTTGCCGCACTCGCGGACCCAACCCGGCGGGCGCTGCTGGCGCGGCTCGGCAAGCAGGACGGCATCTCCGTGAGCGACCTGGCGCAGCCATTTGCAATGTCGCTGCCCGCGATCATGAAGCATCTCGACGTGCTGTCGGACGCGGGCCTGATCGCGCGGGCGAAGACCGGCCGTACCGTGGCGTGCCGGTTGACCGCCGGGCCGATGGAGCAGGCGATGGACTGGCTGAACCGCTACCAGCGCTTCTGGTCGGAAAACCTCGACCGCCTCGCCGCTTTTGTGGAGGAAGAAAAATGGCCCCCAAATCAAATGTTGCCGGCGATGCCGGGCTCTCCACCAGACCAAGCCTCTCCTTCAAGCGTCGTCTCAATGCGTCGCCTGAGAAAGTTTACGCGGCGTGGACCGACCCGGAAAAAATAATCCGCTGGTTCGGACGGTCCGACGCCAACGCTAATTCGTTTCGGGCGGAAATCGACGCGCGGGTCGGTGGCCGCTTTCGCGTCAGCTTCGCTACCGATGCCGAATATTACGAAGTCGGCGGCGTCTACCGCGAGGTGGTGCCGAACCAGCGGCTGGTGTTCAGCTGGGCCTGGCATTCGACCCCGGAGCGCGAATCGCTGGTGACGGTTTCGCTGAAACCCGACGGTGACGGCACGCTGCTCACCCTCGTTCATGAGCAGCTGTTCGATCAGGCCGCGCGCGACGGCCACGAGCGCGGGTGGATCGGCGCGCTCGACAAGCTCGAACAATTTACCGCCTGAAAAGCCCATCGCACAGGAGTTTGCCATGCAGCCGCACAAGATCGTCTCCCGGGAGGAATGGATCGAAGCCCGCAAAGCCCATATGGCGCATGAAAAGGAATTTACCCGCGCCCGCGACCGGCTGAGCGAGGAGCGCCGCGCGCTGCCATGGGTCAGGGTCGACAAGAACTATGTTTTCGATGGGCCGGGCGGAAAGCAGACGCTGGCCGATCTGTTCAAAGGGCGCAGCCAGCTTGTGGTACAGCATTTCATGTTCGCGCCCGACTGGAACGAGGGCTGCAAGAGCTGCTCGTTCTGGGCCGACCAATTCGACCACATGATCCCGCACCTCGCCGCCCGCGACACCACATTGATCGCGATTTCGCACGCGCCGTTACAAAAGCTTGACGCGTTCAAGGCGCGGATGGGCTGGACCTTCAACTGGTTTTCTTCGGCGGACAACGATTTCAACTACGACTATGCGGTCTCGTTCAGGCCGGACGAAATCAAGTCGGGCGTCAAGGTCTATAATTTCGGCACCTCGAACTTCGGCGTCGAGGAGGCGCCGGGGATCAGCGTGTTTTACCGCGACGAAGCCGGAACCATCTTTCACACCTATTCATGCTTCGCGCGCGGCCTCGACATGATGAACGCCGCCTACCACTATCTCGACCTGACCCCGCTCGGCCGCCACGAAGAAGGCTTGCCTTACCCGATGGCCTGGCTGCGGCTGCGCGACCGGTATGAGCCCGCGGCTGGTACGGCGGCGTGCTGTCAGACGTAGCTTGCGCGGCGCGGGTGCGGCGGCTTAACTCGTTTGCTCGCCCGCGATGGCGCGATCGAGGGCGTCGATCAGCACCTGGGTCTCGACGAATTTGGCCCGCGCCCGCTCGGCCTTGTCACGGTCGAAGGGAGCGGCGAGGATTTTCGCAAAAGCGTCGCGGTCCTCGGTCATGCGCTCGCGCGCCTTTTTCAGCGTCTCAAGTCGCTCGCTCATCTGGACTTCGCTTTCGTTGGTCGTGCACCTTCGGCGGCGCGATGGGTATGGGCGGGCGCCTGGCTTCGGAACCTGGAAGCGGCAAAGCGCCGGCGACACAGCGTCAGCCCGGAAGCCCTGAATGTCGATGAATTTCTGGCGCACCCGTCAGAATAAAACGGTGAACTTCCATATTACCGAAATTGCAATGTAATTTCGGTACAGCCGCTATGCCGACGCGCGAGGGCGCACGCCAGGAGTCGGTTCTGTTGTCAGCGCGGACATTGGTCGGGGACTGGCAACGCTGACAGGACGTGTTAAGCCGAACGCTGAGACCGGGGTCGTGCGCCTCCATGCCTTGTACCGGACGGAGTTGTCTTTTTCCGTCCGGAGGACTTAGTCCGAGCGGCATGAGGCGGTTTGCTTTTCTTTGCCGCCGCCGCCTTTTTCACGGCGGGCGTCTTCTTCCCTTCTCTCAACGTCCCCGAACCTTGGCGCCGCTTTGGGGCGGTCGGAATGGCAATAGCAGAATCGGCGGAATCGGCCATCTCCAGCCCGAACAGCGCCGTGATATCGCTGTCGTCGAGTATCTTCGCCGCGCTGGGCGTTGCCGCTTTTAGCCCCAGATCTTGTCCGGCATTGGCGAGCAATTCATTTTCATCCACGCCGCGCAGCACAAACAGAAGTTGAGGCTTTTCGTCAAGTCTGGCGCCAACGCCGTAGAGCGCCGCGGCGACGTGTTTGCACATGTCTGCCCAGTCCGGACAGCTGCAGGACAGCTTGATCTCCTCCGGCGACGGAAACAGACCGTCACCCTCCCGACAGACCCGGTCCATGATGCCCTTGGCCAAGCGGCCTTGCAGGAGTTCAACCAAGGAATCGATCCCTCCCGCGCAATCCCGACAAATGCCCTTCCAGCGGCCCGCCTCAACGGGTGCAATGGTGATCTTGATTTTGTAGAGCGACGAACCGGCGACCATGGCTACCACCTCGCCCTTCGCGATTTGCAGATCGAGGACGGAGCCGTTGCGGACATAGGTTCGGCCGCGCGGCACGCGGCTGGCGTAGTCGCTATAGCGCTCGAGGTTGGTGCACCACGACTTGCCCCAGAAAGTCTTGGCAATCGTGCGGCCCTCGATCGTCACGGGGGCCACGGATTGCCCTGGTTTCCTGAGCCTGGCCAGTTCGCGTTTCGCCTGCAGCCGCCTCTCGGCCACCGGTATATAAGGGCGCCATTCAAAATAGCTCATCCATCACCCCTCCTTCATCGCGGCGCTCAAATCGAGAGCCACGAGGTTCAGTAGTTCTTCATCCTTCATCTCGGTCAACGCCACGTCAGACCCGCCGCCCAGCAGATCCCCCGCAAGTTGCTTCTTCGACTCGATCATCTGGTCGATCTTGTCCTCCACGGTGCCGCGGCAAACGAATTTATGCACGAGAACATTCTTAGTTTGCCCGATTCGGAAAGCTCTGTCCGTAGCCTGGTTTTCCACTGCCGGATTCCACCACCTGTCGAAATGGACGACATGCGAGGCCGCGGTGAGATTGAGCCCGGCGCCCCCCGCCTTGAGAGAGAGCACGAAGAACGGCACGTTTTCGTCCTCCTGGAACTGGCGCACAAGTTCCTTGCGCCTCTTGACCGCTGTCTCGCCGTGGAGGACGAGGCCGGCCCGCCCGAACACGGAGCCAAGAAACGCCATCAGCGGGGCCGTCGTCTCCTTGAACTGAGTGAAGATCAACGCCTTCTCCTGCCGCGCGGCAACCACCTCCGCGATGTCGCGCAGGCGCGCGAATTTGCCGCTGTCCTCCTCGGCCCATGCGCCGTCGCCGAGCCACTGCGAAGGATGGTTGCAGATCTGCTTCAGCCGCATCAGAAAGGCGAGGACAATGCCTCTTCGCCGCAGTCCATCGACGTCTTCGAGCTGGCGCGCCAGCTCTTCCACCGCCTGCTGGTAGAGCGCTGCCTGCTTGCGGCTCAAGGAACAAAAGGCCTTCACCTCGGTCTTGTCGGGCAAATCGGCAATGATGCTCTTGTCGGTTTTCAGACGCCGCAAGATATAGGGGCGCACCAGATCGCGGAGCGGTCCGTAGGGGCTATGCGGTCGATCGGCAAGACGTTTGACAAAGGACGAAAACTGCGTCGACGATCCCAACAGACCGGGATTGATGAAGTCGAAGATCGACCACAGGTCGCCGACCCGGTTCTCGATGGGCGTGCCGGTCAGCGCAATGCGCGTATCGGCCCGGAGTTGTTTGACCATTTTGGTCTGCTTGGCGGCCGGATTTTTGATAGCCTGCGCCTCGTCAAGCACGACCAATCGCCACGGCGCGGTCGCCAGCCACGGCGAGCGCGTCAGAAAGCCGTAGCTCGTGATGACCAGGTCAACATCTGCGAGCATGGCTGCACCTGCCGGACTACCCGCATCGTCCGCGCTCAGCTTCTCGGCCGGCGCCGCCGATGGATGGGCCACGCACGCTTTGAGGCTCGGCGCAAACCGGGCAATCTCAGAAGCCCAATTGGCGAGCAGGGATGCCGGAGCCACGAGAAGACACGGCTTTCGCCCATCTCCCGCCTCGTTCTTCAGCACCAGCAGCAGCGACAAGACCTGTATGGTCTTGCCGAGCCCCATGTCGTCGGCGAGGCAGGCCCCGAGCCTGAGTTGGGTTAGCAAATAAAGCCATTGCACGCCCGCCAGTTGATAGGGCCGCAATGTACCTTGAAGGAACTTCCCGGGATCAATCCGGGCGAGCCCATCCGGGCTGCGCAAAGCCGCCAACGTCTCCGCCAGCCACGGACCGGCCACAGTCTGGCTCCAGTCGATATCCGCTTTTCCGCCGGGGTCATTCTGGGCGATGCCAGCCCCGGCCAGCATGCGCATCGCATCGCCGAACGACAGACCATTGCTGGCGGCGCGACGCTCGATCGCTTCGAATTCATCGATTGTCCGGCGCAGACGTTCATGGTCGACCTCGACCCACTTGCCGCGTATCATGACCAACCCGTCGGAATGCGCCAGGAGCCGCTTGATTTCGGCCACCGAGAGTTTTTCGCCGTCGAGCGTCACGTCCATCCGGAAGTCGAGCAACGACTCCATCCCCATCAGTGACGGTGCACGTCCCCCGATCGTTGCTTTCACCTGCGGGCGTGCGGGGCGGTTCAGGCGCCAACCCGCCGGCATCCGCACCGCCACCCCGGCGCTTTCGAGCGCGGGCACGTCCTTCAGAAATTGAAGTGCTTGTTGTGGGCTCCAGCGCAGCGGGTGAAAGATCTCGCCCGCGTCGACCATCGCCTTCAACCAGCCGCAATGCTCGGCGGCCCGTTGGATGGGCAGCAGCAGGGACAGCAGGCGCTCGCGGTTTCTCGCACCGGCATATTCCTGCAAAGCCTTGCCGAGAGGCACATGCTGGGCTTTGGCTTCAGCCGAAAGCCGTGTCGTGTAGGTCACCAGAAAGGCGAACGGAGCAGCCTCGTCCTTCCTGTTCTCCGCGAGATTGAAATGCACGCGCCCAACCAGGTTCCAGGCTGGATGTCGGGCTTTCAGGAACTCCTGCACGGAGAGGCCGGCATCAGCCAGCTCGGCATCAAAGGCTGCGTCCATGCCTTGCCAAAGATCGGCAAGGACGGCCACGGTCAGGTATTCTGCGCCAGTCATGGGCGGAACGGCCGCCGCTATCCTGTCCAACTCGCCGTCTGCTGGAATGGACACTGGCGGCTTGGTAACCCGCTCTCCAATATCGGGAAGGGCGCAAAGTGCCGTTATGTAGCGAACTCCGAACTCTCGCCAGTATGACAGCACCGGGGGCAGAGCTGTCCTCACTTCATCGGCGCCCAGGCACAACAATCCATGCCCCGAGCCCCTCAAAAACGCTTCCTCAAGCCGAGAATACTGCTCGGACTCCAACGCAAGCGCCTCCTCCGTCTGCCTGAGGGTCAGCGAACCATGCGGAGTGAGAACAGGCGCCAGCATCATGATCGATGCATTTTTACGATCGCATTTTACAAGACTGCGAAGTTGCCGGCCGGCGGAACCAAGCCGGCTGATTATACCGGCGAAGACGCGCGGTTCGCAGTTTTAATCTGAGTTGTGGCAAAGTGGCGCCCCATGGCCGATAAAAATGGGGAATACTCGTTCGCCGCATGGGAGGCAATGCGGCCATGCAAAGAAGTTCCTGGTAATGATCGCCGCTTCTCGGAGACACCACGCCGAAGACCTGGCAAAATGCGGGAACGACGAATTCGTCGGATTCGTCAATTTTGTCGCGATGTCCTTGGTTCAATGCGGCAAAGACCGCAGATTCCGGTGCAACTTGATGAAGCACTACGATCCCCTCAGGCCGCCCGATCCCGGACAATGGCGCTCGATCGATGAGCAAGCGCAGATTCAGCTCGTTCATGACTACCACCGGCGCGCACGCATTCACGTGCCGAACACGATGGCACATTCAGTCGTCCATGTTGTGGTGGAGAACCAGATCGCGCTTGGCGACGAGACTCCGGTGAGGCGTACGGTGCAACGCCTCATCTCCGAAGGTCTCGACCGGCATGAATCCATTCATGCCGTAGGCTCGGTGTTTATCGGCCATGTGAACGACCTTCTCCGCGGACCCGACCCAGGCGCGGAGTCGAACAGCTCCTACTACGCCGCTCTCGATCGCCTGACGGCGAAGGACTGGCTGCGGTCTGGTTGACCTCGTCTACGGTGGACAACCTACTCAAGCGTGAATTCGGCGGGATCGGGCGCCGACAATGCATTTTAAGAAATTGCGCGCCACGGTCGACGAAGATGGGCAATATTGTTTCGCCGTGGCGCTATGATGCAGCATCCAATTCTTCGCCGCTGGGCCCAAATCTTGCCGGATCCTCGGTCACCGCGCCAGCCAGCGGATACCGCAGGAGTAGGTCGGTGACGGCGCGAATTCGGGTATGGATGCGTGCGGCTCCCTGCGGGGAGCGATCGGCGATGTAATCCAGAATCGATGCAAGGTCGGCAAGCGCGGGAAGCGTATAGCGCAGCCTCATAGGCCATGCTTGGCCCAGACGGCCCGAACCTGTTCTTCGGTTGCGAATTCACCCCGGTCGGCGGCGGCCTTGGAGCGGGCAATCGCCTCGCGCTCTTCGGGCGACAGGACAACCGCCGCAGCAAGATCGGAGCCCGCAAGCTGGATGATGGCGCGCGCGATGTCATCCTGATCGTCCGACGGCAGACGACGTACGGCCTCCACTGCTTCATCGAGGAGCTTTGTCATGGCCACAATATAAGGTGGGGAGACGTCGAAGTCGAGGAGCTGGCTGCGCCCCCTCGGGTGGCGCATCGTCCATATGGGCGGGCGAAGGAACTCCATCGCGTGCGACCAGGCATCCCGAGGTCGCCGCAGCGTGCAAAATCGTACAGTGGCGCGCCACGGCCGACGAAGATGGGCAATATTGCTTCGCCGTGGCGCTATGATGCGGCACGCAATGTTTCGCTCTTGCCACTCGCAGCACGACCTTGCTGCCGGTAGACCTACGAAGTTGGAGCAGGTGCGCTGCCATCTCTACCGGCCAAGGTTGTCCCCAGACTGGTGACATGATATGATTTTCCGATGCAGGTGATCGCCCGTCGGACGCTGAAGGAATTCTGGGCGCGTCACCCGCATGCGGAGGGACCGATCCGTTCATGGTTCGCGATTGCCGCCAAAGCACAATGGGCTAATCTAGCCGAGATAAAGCGGCAGTTCGGCGGTACCGTCGATTTCGTGGGCGACAACCGGGTCATCTTTGATCTCGGCGGCAACAAATACCGGTTGATCGTCCACATATCGTTTGCGTTCGGGCGCGTGCTCGTGAAGTTCATCGGTACCCATGCTGAATACGACCGCATCGATCCGGAGACCGTGTCATGGCGAAAAAAATGATCCGTCCAATTCGTACCGAAACCGAATACGATGAGGCTCTCAAAGAGATCGAGCGGTACTTCGAAAACGAACCGAAACCGGGCACACCGGAAGCGGATCGCTTCGATCTTCTCGCATTGATCGTCGAGGACTACGAGCGCAAGCGCTGGCCGATCGAGCCGCCCGAGACGATTGAGGCGATCCGTTACCGCATGGAAACGGGCGGCTATACCCAAGCCGATCTTGGCCGCCTGCTCGGCTCGCGGCAGCGCGCATCCGACATCCTAACCAAGAAGCGTCCCCTCACGATGAGAATGGCCTGGAAACTGCACCGCGAGTGGAACATTCCGGCAGAAGCGCTGATCGCGCCGCCGCGGACGCGCGGACGAAGGTCAGCGGCGTAAGCGCCCAACTCTGGCGCAACGAAATGCTATTGGATCGGAATGAAAGCGCAAAATCGGCGGTATTTGACGACAGTGGCATATACCGAAGTGGCGCACCCGACACGATTCGAACGTGTGACCTTTGCCTTCGGAGGACGCAGGCTATCGCTTATATACTCCGTTCACGTCACAACCCGAAAATCGCTGGGGTTGACGATACGGAAATTGTCGGTGACCGAATCACAGATGTCCGCCCAATTCCGAGGAACTTTTTCACGCAGGAAACCGAGCGTGGCATCGGCGAATTGGGCGCAAGTCGGGTAGGATTTATTGTGCGTGACATGCTTGTGCATCACGCCCCATAGCCGCTCGATCGGGTTCAGATGCGGGCAATAGGGCGGGATGAAGTGCAGCTTTATTCGCCGCCCCGGCTGAGCGAGCCATTCCCGCACCATCTTCGCGTGATGATAGCGTGCGTTGTCGAGAAAGACATGGATGAGGACCAGCATCGGATAGAACGCCTCGATCAATTCCAGAAGCCTGATCGTCGAGGCGGCGTCGACGGTTTCGACCTCGATCATTCGGGTTTGACCGGTCTCGAGATCGACCGCGCCATGGATATTGATGCGCTGGCGCCCACTCGTCTGCTCGATCGCGAGAGTCTCCTGGCTCGGCGCCCAGCAACCGGCGGGCCGCGCGGCATGGGTCGGATGCACCGCGTCGGCGAACAGCACGGCCTCGTCGTCGGGCAGCGAGTTCAAGACTTTTTCATAGCTCGCGATGAAAGTCTTCTGCTTTTCCTCGTCGAGCTTGCGCGGGATGACTTTCGGCTTGTGATATTCGAGCCCCAGGCGATGCAATAGCGCGATCAGTCCCGAGCGGCCCGCATAGACGTGGCCGAATTCCTGCTCGATCCAGGCGCCGATCTGGCGCGTCGAGCGCGGCAACGCCGCTGCGACCCAGGCCTTCAGGTTTTCCTGTTGCTCGCCGTTCATCTGGCAGGCGCTGCCACCGGCCTCGAAACGCGTCAGCCCTTCGAGGCCATTCGCGATGAACAAGCCGTGCCACCGGCGGATCGTGTCGTCGTCCAGCAGCAAGGCCCCGGCGACCTTTTCGCAACTCCAGCCGGAATCCAAAAGCACCAGCGCATTGGCGCGCCGCGCCAATCGATGCGCCGCCGATCCATCCCGCGCCAGGGCGGTCAGGTCGGCGCGATCAACGGGAGACAAAAAGCCGGCGCAAATCATCCCCTAACTCGAATCCCAAAATCGCCCCATGGCAAGCGGTTTTTCGGATTATCGATAAATCGGGGTATATCATACCTGCAAGTTGAAAAGATCTTGTTGGAAGGGATCTTGAGAACCTCGCACGGGGGAGGCGCGCTATTCCGCGGCCTCTGCCATGACCGAAGCCGGCCTACGGCTCAGCCAGCCATCGAGGAACCGCTTCAGCCAGTCGCGCTCGGCGACATCATAGAGCGCGCGATCGGCGAAATGCTGCTGGCGCGGGCGCGCACCCGGCAATTCGAGACGCGCGTGGCCCCGCGTGGTCCAGCGATGCATCATCGCGTAGGTCACATCGGGATGAAACTGGAAGCCGAAGGAATGTCCCGATCGGAACGCCTGCACCGGGAAATCGCCCCCTTCCGCCAGCAATTCGGCGCCGGAGGGAAGCTCGAATCCTTCGCGGTGCCAGTGATAGACATGGTCGGGCCAATGCGGGCAAATCCTGAGCCCGGCGAGCGTGGGGCGGATCGGGTAGTACCCGATCTCCGCGCGGCCTTGCGGATGCGGCGCGACGCGGGCGCCGAGTTGCATGGCGAGCATCTGCGCGCCGAGGCAAATCCCCAGGAATGGCCGCTGCTCCCGGAGCGGGACCGCGATCCACTCGATCTCCCGGCGAACGAAATCATCGGAATCGTTCGCGCTCATCGGGCCACCGAAAATCACGGCGCCGGCATGACCGTCCAGCGTTTCCGGCAGCGCATCGCCAAAGCGTGGACGCCTGACGTCCAAGGGATGTCCGAGCACCCGCAACGCGTTGCCGATGCGGCCCGGGGTCGAGGCTTCCTGATGCAGGACGATCAGTACCGGCAGAAGGGATCCGGTGGCCGCCAAGGGCCCGTCCACAGCTGGCTCGACTCCGGCCGGGAACTGCCATGCGGTTCCGGCGCTGATGTTAACGGCGTGAGATGTCATCGACCTTTCTTTTCGCGGCCATTACGCCGGAATCATACCCAAGTGACTGTTAATTTCGGGTGAGTTCATATTCGTCGATAAGCAAACGACGGGCCAAAATAGGCTTTTCGGATGCGCCTATCGGCGCTTTCGCAGCTGAAAGCGGGCGACAGCCGCCAGGACAAACCCGCGCGGAAACAGCCGCAGCAGCAGCGGCACAATCTTGATGCCGAGGCCAGGCAGCACCGCCCGCTTATTGGCCATCAACCCCTGATAGGCGTGCTTGGCGACATCGGCGGCGGAAACATTGAGAACAGCGGAATCAAATCCGGGCTCGAACCCCGCCCGGATCTGAAATTCCGACGGCACCGGACCGGGACAAAGCACGGTCACGCGCACGCCGCGGGGGCCGAGCTCCGCGCGCAACGCTTCGGTAAATGACACGACATAGGCCTTGGAGGCGTAGTACACGGCCATTCCTGGCCCCGGCAGGAAGCCCGCGATGGATCCTACGTTGAGGACGCCGCCGCGGTGCCGGATCAGATGGTCGGAAAACCGCAACGACAAATCGGTCATCGCGCGGATGTTAAGCGCAATAATGCCAAGTTGCTCCGCGCGATCCAGTTCGATTGCATGGCCGAACAAGCCGAACCCGGCATTGTTGACGACGAACTCGACTTCCACCCCTTCGGCAGCCAGGGCGGCGGCAATCTTGTCACCGGTGTCGGGTTGTTCGAGATCGCAGGCAATCACGATTGGGGCGCCACCCCCGGCGGCGGTGATTTCGGCAGCCAACGCCGTCAGGCGATCCGCGCGTCGCGCCACCAACGCTAAGCGGTGGCCCTTGGAGGCGAAAACACGCGCCAGTTCGGTACCTATTCCAGCCGAGGCACCGGTAATCAGCGTCACCCGCTCAGTCACGATTCAATGCTCGTAAATTGCACTATATGGCGGCCATTTCTTTCGAAGAGAGCATAGGCCTTAGGCGGGATGCAAGCCGCCTGCAAGCATTTAGGCGTCTTCCGGCCCACAATGGGGCAGAATTGAACAGCGGCTTTTAAAGGCCAAACGCGCTCCGCTGCAACGCCACACGGGCACATTAAAAATTTTTCTTGTGGGGCGCAGTCAGGGGCTTGAGGCGGCCGAACGTTAGCGTGCCGGAGTGCCGCGCCCACAGGTCCTAATTGCCCGCCACCGGTGCGGGCTGCCTGACGGCGACACGGTGCTTGAGGTCGATCCGGTCTCGGGAAGACACCCCAAGCAGATCGGCGGCACGCCAGACCACGTTGTCCTCGAACTCACTGACCTGGCCGTCGGCGTAGACCAGCTCCCACATCATTTCGACAATGCGCAATCGGCCTGCCTCATTCACCGAACGCATGATGACGCTGGTGAAATGATAGAGATCGACCGCCTCGCCCTCGACCAGCATCGCCGACGCTATCAATTGGTCCGCCGTTCCCGGATCAAGCCCGAAGCGGCTTTCGATCAGGCTGTGAAGTTTGCGCTTCTCGACTTCGGATGGTTTGCCGTCGAGCGAAATGACGTGAATCAGCAACGCCGTCGCGGCCAGGCGATACCCGGTATCGTCGAATGTCCGATGCTCGTGCGCGGTGGGAGAAATTACGTCGGCGATGAATTGGCGTAGTCCGTCGAGCATCATTTCCTGCCGAAATCGAGAGATGGCTTGGCCGCCGCATCGGCGGCTGCCGTCAATATATGGGCTGGAAATTCGACGCGCGCAATCGGCGCCGACAGCGCGCCAGCATTACGAATAGTCAATCTCAGGGGCTGTCGCTCAGGGGATCTCGTAGACCACGATCCTGTCGGCGATGCCCCGCAGCGCAGCCTGCTTCTGGATCGGCGTAATCGCCTCCCGATCCAGGATGGCGGCCACGGCGGGCGCATCGATCACCGGCCCGGTGACGTGAATCGCCTGCGAAGTCGCCAGGCCCTGAACCCGGGCTGCGATGTTGACGGTCTGGCCGAAATAATCCTGCCGCTCATTGAGCATGACGGCGAGGCATGGGCCCTCGTGAATGCCGATCTTGACCACCAGATCGTCGGTGCCGCGCTCGGCATTAAGCGCATCCATGGCCGCGCGCATCCGCAGGCCCGCGACAATCGCGTGTTCAGGCCTGACGAAGGTCGCCATCACGGCGTCGCCGATGGTCTTCACGACGGCGCCCTTCTCGGATGCGATGATTTCCAACAATGCCCGGAAATGCGCGCGCACCAGATCGAACGCGGCGAGATCGCCGACCCGCTCGTACAGCGCGGTCGATCCCTTGAGATCGGTGAACAGGAAGGTCAGCGAGGTAATCTTGAGGCGCTGGTCGATAGTGAGATTGTCGGCCTTGAACACATCGCGGAAAGTCTGGTTGGACAGCATCCGCTTGGCGGTGAGGAACGGCCTGCGCTTGCCGAGCAGGTCATGGAGCGCGTCGGCCGCGACAAAGACGGTGGGCAGCGTCCGCATGCCGGACTGGTTGTCGAGCGAAAGCCGCAACGGGCCCGGACGCAATGTGATGGACCCGGTCGGCGGGTGCGCCTTGTTGTAGATCAGCGCGAGCTGCTGCCGTTCCTTGGTTGGTTCGCCCTGAACGTCGATGAAATGCGCCGAATGCGTCACCGGCTCGAAAGCGATGATAAATTGCGGCGGTAGCTGCAGCGACAGCACCGCCCTTTCGCCGGCGGGCAGCTCCAGCGCATCGAGCGTCACCTCCTCGGACAGCGAAGCGAAGGAACCTTCGTCGAGATCGATGCCCGAACTCCAGAAAATCTGCTTGTAGTATTCCCACAGCGGCAGCGTGTTGGGATCGTGCGCGGCAATCCGCCTCACCTTGGGACTGACGGTAAAGGCAACCTCGACCTGCTCGTCGACGGAGGGCTCGTAGCCGCAGGCGCATAATCCGCAATGGTAGTCGTCGTGGCGGAGCGATTTCAGCGTGTCGTGCGCATCGAGCACGCCGCTGCAGCCGGGGCAGAGCACGTTCCAGGTAAGATCGAACAAGCCGAGCCGGGAGGCGTGCAGGAACCCGGAAATCACCCGCTCTTCGTCGAAACCGGCACGCCTGGAAAAGTCCAGGGCGTTGATTCGATTCAGTTCGTGATCTTCGCCGTTGTCGATCAGCTGTG